>QCLZ01000024.1 GCA_003214175.1 Prochlorococcus sp. AG-418-I20 | reverse complement strand
TAGTATTTTAAATCGTCTTAAAGTTGCTAAGGACCCTTTGCAAGAGGGAATAGAAATCGCAGCTGAACAAGCTCAAGATTATATTAATATCGCCAGTGGTATACATCTTATGGCAGTAAAGGCAGAACATTTAATCCCTGAGATTCTTAAAAAAGCTGGTCTTAATCTGGAATATTAATCAAATCTGTACCTAACAATTCTGCCATTGCCTTCTGCTGTGGAGATGGCTCAGTCATATCAGATCTACGAGAATCTGTTATCAACCAATCCAAAGATGCATCTTTTAAATCGAAGTGATCTCCATTTTTGCCCACACAATATCGGCCAAATACTAATTTATCGACTAGTTGAACACCTTTACCAATTTTGGAATAATCAAAAATAATTGAATTATCAATAGTTGCACCTTCACAAATGCAACAACTTGGGCCAATCATTGCAGGTCCAATAATTGTTGCCCCATCCTCTATTCTTGTCATCCCACCTATATACACTGGCCCAGTAATATCAACTTTATCCCAATTAGCAGCAACATTTAATCCTGTAAAAATGCCAGGTTTTATTTCTTTGCCTGGTATATCTACTTGCCTTACTTTACCTTGTAAAACGTTACGAATAGCACTCCAATAATCAGGAACTTTACCAATATCTACCCATTCAAAATCCATTGGAAGCGCGAAAAATGGTAAATCCATATCAACAAGTTTAGGGAAGAGATCAGCACCAATATCAAATTTTTTACCAGATGGTATGTGATTAAAAATTTCAGGTTCAAAAAGATAAATACCTGTGTTAATGGAGTCACCTAGAGCTTTATCGACAGATGGCTTCTCTTGAAAAGCCTTTATTCGTCCATTTTCATCTGAGACTACTACGCCATAACTTGAAACTTGATCTCTAGTTACTTTTTTAGTTATTAAACTTGCAATTGCTCCCTTTTCCTTATGTTTTTTAACTGCCTCAGTCAAATCCAAGTCAACTAAGGCGTCGCCACATAATACAACAAAAGTTTCATCAAAGAATTTCTGAAAATCTTGAATCTTTTTTAATCCTCCGGCTGAACCTAAAGCATCTCCTATTAATTCTCCATCTTCAATCCTACCTTCAAAACTATATGCTATTTCCACACCGAATCTTTGACCATCCCTAAAGTAATTTTCAATTTCTTCAGCAAGGTGAGAAACATTAACCATTATTTCTTTAAATCCATGCTCTTTTAAAAGTTCTAAGAGAAACTCCATTACAGGTTTTTGCAAAATGGGTATCATCGGTTTTGGAATAATATGAGTTATGGGTTGAACACGTGTACCTTTTCCTGCCGCAAGTATCATTGCCTTCATGAATTCAAAACCTCTTTTTAAAGATTATACGTTATTACTATTAAGCTGCTAAGCAGCTGAAGTAGAAGTATTTGTTACCTCAAGATTGTCTATAGGCAATTGAGCTAAGCCTCCATCAGGAATTATTCTTTTAATTTGAATTGGGCCATATAAAGAATTAATTTGTTTAATTTCAATTTTGTTTTCGGATGTTAAAAATAACAAAGCCCAAAAGACGCCAAGGCGATCTTTATCTAAATCTTTTTTTACAACTGCTTGCCATTTCTTAACTAAATATTCAAAATCAGTCCACTGTAATGCTTTTTCCCAGCCAGCAATAAATTTCCCTAATTCTTTTGTAGTTTCAGGCAGTTTCTCGCGATGAGCTAGAGATTTAACTTGGGAAATCAAAGCCCTATCAGAATATTTTTTATTTCTTTTTCTCTTCATGAGTAGAAGATCTTGGGTTTCTATAACTTCAGCAATAGATTCTAGTTGACTGACAAATTCTCCCAATGTTGTTGTACGTTTAAGAATAGGTTGAGCTATAGATCTTCTTCTAAGATATTTTTCTGGATATTTTGGGATATCAAATTCTTGATCAATCCAATCTTGATCATCTACATCAAAATCATCTTCAAATTCTGATGAATTTTCCTTAAACACATCAGATTCCAAAACTTGCGCCTTTAAATTTACTAAAACGGAAGCCGCAAAAAATGCCTCGCTTGTCTCGGATAAATCCTGATGATATGAAATTTGACTATTAGAAGTTTGCTGGACAGTGTGTGTGTATTGCTCTAAAAAACTATCAATAACGCTTATTACGTCTATATCCCATGGATCAAGATCACCTTTACCAGCAGCATCTTGAAGAAACTTAATCAACAATCTTGGCCCTAATTGTTGCCTATCATTAGAATTGGAATGGGTTATTTTAAAGTAACTAATATCTACTCATACAATATCTTTTAATTTATTTAATGCCAAATAATATTGCATTAATTTTAAAAACTAGATTGTTGGAGACTTTAAGATCTCATTTTTTTTGGTCCCTGAAAAAATATCTGTTTTAACAACACTTTTAACTGCAATTAAATCTCTGTCTACTAAATTATTGATAGAGGCAAGATAACTTTCAGTTACTAATCTTGGGTATAAACCTATTGCAATTATGGGTAAAAGTAAACAAGCAATAATGTATACTTCCCTCGGCTCTGCATCAA
>QCLZ01000023.1 GCA_003214175.1 Prochlorococcus sp. AG-418-I20 | reverse complement strand
CATTTTAAATAAAAAAGTTGTCTTACTCTCATCTAGAGTTATTATTGAGAATATCCATGAGTTAATTTTTGTCATTATCCTCTCAATACAATGTCATTTCATCTCCTCTTGGTGATGGTTTACATAAAGATGGGAAGAGGTTAACCCCTCAAAGGCTAAAGGTTCTTAATTTATTTGAAAACATTGGTTCTGGGAAGCATCTTAGTGCTGAAGAAGTTCATGAAAAGTTAGTTAAATCAAGTTCTAAAGTTTCACTCGCAACTATTTACAGGACTTTGAGACTTTTAGTACAAATGGGTTTGCTTCATGAATTAGAACTCAGTGAGGGCGGACATAGATATGAATTACTTAGTAATGACACTCCTGATCATCATCATTTGATTTGTATTAGGTGTGGAAGAACAGAAGAATTCGAAAATGACGAAGTTTTAAAAGCAGGTAAAGTTGCTGCAAAAGTTAATGGTTTTAAACTAATTGAATCCTCTTTAAATGTGAGAGCTATATGTCCTAATTGCATTTAGCATGTTTTAACTTAAAGTTCCTCCACAACTTGATCCTGCACCTGCAGTGCAAGCAAAACAATGTTCTTTTACAGCTACCCCATAGTCAAAAGTAAATGATTCATCCAATAGATCAAAAAGTGTCTTTGGTCCTTTATTCTCTCGGAAATTTATCTGTTGGTTAAAGTCACAATCATAAATTTCTCCTAGCCAATTTACGCTAATTGTCTTTTTACACATAAGATTTTCTAAATTTTTTTCATTAAAATTTTCTTTTAGTAATTTATAATAAGTATTTAGTTGCCCTTCTCTTCTAAGTGATTCTTCATATCTATTTATTGGCATATTAGTTATTGTGTATAAATTATTAAAAACGATATTGTATTTTTCGAATAGAATTTTTTTATAATCCTTCTCCAATATTTCCTGAGAAGGAGGAAGAATTGGGCTTACAGGATTGTAAACAAGATTTAATTGTAATACATTTTCTTTCTTTCCATAGCCTAAATCATTAAGGATTTTTATGGCATTAATACTTTTTTCAAAAACGCCAAAACCCCTTTGAAAATCAACATTATTTTTTTCATAACACGGTAGCGAAGCAGTAATAATCACTTTATTTTTTGCAAGAAATTGAGGAAGATCTTCATAACCTTTTTCAAAAAAAATTGTCAAATTGCACCTATCAATAATATCAACTTGTTTTGTGCTCAAGCTGGTTATTAGGTTTTTAAATTCTGGGTGAATTTCTGGCGCACCACCTGTAATATCTAAAGTCTTGATTTTGTATTTTTCAATTATCTTTGGAATAAGAGATATTATTTCATTGGACATCTTTTCAGTCCTTTGGGGACTCGAATTGACATGACAATGCTTACAAGCCTGATTGCATTTATAACCTATGTTAATTTGCAATGTTTCTATAGGTTCTTTATATATTGAAGGGAATTTTTCTTTCATGAATCTATTATTTATAAATTGTCATTCGAAAATAAAAAAGTCAACTATTTTTTTTAAAGTTTGATCTCTCATAAGCAAGTTCAATAAACCAACTTATGTATTCTTTGGGACCATTTTTAAAAACTATGTCAAATTTTAAGTTGTCATAAACATCACTTATCCCTATTAAACCAGTTTCTTTTGTAGAGGGTCTTTCAACTTCACCAGAACTACTATCTACAAAAATTATTTTATTCTTAATCCCAAATTCATCACCTAATATTTGTATTAATTCAAGGAAAGACCTGTCACTCCCTCCTCTTGAATAACTTTTTTCATCATTATTTTTTTTTGATGTAACTGTGTCACCAACTCCTACAATCATAGGCATATCTTCTTTTTGAATAGTTCTTTTGCATAAATCAATTTTTTCCGTAACAGAATTTGGAGAGTTTCTAAAATTAAAATTTCTTCCAAAAGGAGCTTTACCAGTTTTATCTGCAATAAATTTATTTAAAAGAAATAAAACTCCAGAATCTTTAACTGCTCCCTTAATAAGTAATTGTATGTCTGTTGATCCAATATCATCTTGAGAAGAAAGTTTAATTGTTTCTCTACCATTTTTATTACCTAAATTTGGTGAAATATGAAGGAAAAATGAGTTTTTGAGGCCTTCTGATTCAGCTTTTAAGATGATTTCATTCATCATTTTTTCAAAACTAATTTGAATAAGCTTTCTTTTATCAGAATCTTTGTGAACTAAATCAAATAGACTATTGAAATTAATCGTTGGTGAGAAGCGTGTTTCACATATTGATTTTAATGCGTGAAAATTGATATCTTCTTGGCTAAGTTCAGGAAAAATATTCTTAACTATAAAATTAAATTTTGGTCTTATTAAACTAGGTACTTTAGATAAAAAAGTTAGTTCTTTTTCTGAGACTCCTTCAAAACTTATTTTACCTTTGTTGTCTTGATACTCTACTCCACAGGCTGCTAAACCTCTTAAATATAGTTCTTTGTTTTTAGGCTCAGTAGTGCTCTTTAAACTTCTTTCTATTATTCTGTTAACCCCTCTTGGACCTTCATGTTCCCCGCAAGTTAATACAAAGAATTCCTCGGCAAACTCTTTTACTGCATAGATATATTTTGATTCTAACTTTCTAGTCATTGGATCTTTAACTAAAGGGATACAAACCCCATCAATATCTTGAATAATTAAGATATTTTTAGAAGAAATTAATTGTTTTTGTGCCTTTAAATTACTT
>QCLZ01000022.1 GCA_003214175.1 Prochlorococcus sp. AG-418-I20 | reverse complement strand
TTACACCCTCAACAAGTATTTTTACTTCTAATCCAAAATTTGTTTCTATTTCGGATAATTCAACACCAGTATCTTCAACAACATCATGTAAAAGTCCTGCAGCAATAACAGATGTACTAGCACCTATTTCTTTGAGGAGATTTGCTACGGCAATTGGGTGGATAATGTATGGCTCGCCACTCGCGCGGAATTGTCCATCATGAGCCTTATAAGCCAGTTTAAAAGCCTTTACTATGAGGTTTTTATTATCATCATTTTCTTTATTTGATTTTTCAAAATTATTTATATCGTTAAGAAGCCAATCGGGTATTTTTATTTGATAATTTAAAGATTCACTTTCATATTTTTTATTTTCAGGCAGAATAGTTTTGGAAACTTCAATTTCGTTTTTTTCTTTTGAATTTGCAGCTGCCTCAGACATTTTATATTGCTTTAGATGTATTTTATTTAGGTCTAGAAAAATTTGCTACAAAATCATGGAAATAAATAAAGAAAAAATACTTGTAGTTAAAAATCTTACTGTTAAATATGGTTTAACACAGCAACCTATAATCAAAAATTTTAATCTTGAAATAGATAAAGGAGATCATCTGGCCATAATAGGACCCTCTGGATGTGGAAAGACTACTTTTGCAAAAACATTAGTAAATATATTGCCTGATAAGGCCACTTCTAAAGGGTATTTATCGATTTCTAGTTTAGATCCTAGGAAAATAAATAATAAAGAAGCACAATTATTTAGAAGAAGAAATTTTGGATTTATCTATCAAGATTCTATAAAAAAACTTAATCCACTCATGAGAGTTGGGGATCACTTATATGAATTATTTAAAACTCATGATCAAACTAAACCATCTTTACTTATTAAAAAGTTAGTAAAAGAAGTTTTTCAAAAAGTAGGAATTGAAGAAAGCAGACTTGATTCTTTCCCGCATCAATTTAGCGGTGGAATGAGACAGAGAGTTTCTATAGCAATGGCTCTTGCTTTAAAACCTAAATTATTAATAGCTGATGAACCTACAACAAGCTTAGATACCAGAACAAGTTTTGAAATTATGAAAGAAATAATTCAGTTATGTAATGAATTCGATACTACTTTAATTTTAATTAGTCACGATATTAATCTTGCAGCAAAGTGGTGTAAAAAAGTTGCAATAATTGAAAAAGGATCGATTGTTGAAAAAGGAAATATTATAGATATTTTTCAATCTCCAAAATCATATATTGGGAAAAAGTTAGTAAATGCCTCAAAAATAGTATTAGAAATGAATACTAAAAATAATGTTCGAGATGAGGTCGTTCTAGAGGTAAACAACTTAAGACATTGGTATAAATTAAATTCTTCAATTTTTATAAATAAATGGAATAAGGCTTTAAATGAAGTTAGTTTTAAATTATATAAGAATGAGACTCTTGGAATAGTTGGTTCTTCGGGCAGCGGTAAAAGTACATTATGTAGGGCTTTAATTGGACTTCTGAAAGTAAGAGGCGGTGAAATAAAAATTTATGATAAAAATCATTTATCGAAAAAAAATAAATCTTTTAAAAAGCACAATAATATGCAAATTATTTTTCAAGATCCTTTTTCAAGTTTGAATCCGAAAATGACAATTAAAAATATTTTGGAAGATATATTTTTTATTCAAAAAATTTCAGATAAAAGAAAAATTGAAAAAGAAATAAAATTCATGTTTAGAAATTTAAGTCTTCCTTTTAAGAGTGAATTTTTAAATTCTTATCCTAGCCAATTATCTGGTGGCCAATTGCAAAGAATTTCATTAGCCAGAGCGCTATTGATGAAACCAAAAATTTTGATTTGTGATGAGAGCGTTAATATGTTAGATGCTTCAGTAAAGACAGAAATTCTTGAATTACTTAGAGTCTTGCAAGCAAAAATGGATTTAACCATTATCTTTATCACACATGATTTAGGTATTGCTAGAAGATTTTGTAATAGATTGCTAGTAATGAATCACGGAAAGATAGTTGATGAAGGAGAAAGCTCTACAATATTCACTAAAACTAAAAATACCTATACAAAATCTCTTATGAATTCTTCTTTAAATCTTATTTAGCTTTAAGAATTTTTAGTAATTTTTGAAAATCTAATGGTAATTCTGCTTTAAATATCATTTCTTTGCCATTGATTGGATGTATAAGGCCAAGCTTAAAAGCGTGTAATGCTTGGCCCTCTAATTTACATGGCAGTTTTTTGCATCTTCCATATAAAGGATCACCCACAATAGGATGATTAATATGAGCGCAATGAACTCTTATTTGATGCGTTCGACCAGTATCTAATTTGAAATTCATTAATGAGTAATTACCTAATCTTTCTTTTAATTTCCAATAAGTGCAGGCATATCTTCCTGAAGCTTCTTCAACTACTTTATATTTCAATCTATTGAATTTATCTCTACCAATGTGCCCCACTATTTTGCCTTCTTCAGAATTAGGTGCTCCATGTATTACTGCAATATATTCGCGTGAAGCTACTTTCTCTTTGATTTGTTTCTGGAGATTTACCAATGCTTCTTGGCTTTTTGCTACCACCATACATCCGGAGGTATCTTTATCTAATCTGTGAACAATACCAGGTCTTAGTTTCCCATTAATTCCAGGAAGATCATTACAGTGGAAAAGTAATCCATTGACTAGAGTTCCTGATTTGTGTCCCGGGGCTGGATGAACAATTAGTCCTGATTGTTTATTGATTACTATGATGTGCTCGTCTTCAAAAAGGATTTCTAAATCCATTTTTTCAGGTCTCAAATATACAAGAGGTTCTGGAGGAGGCATCCAGATTTGAACATTGTCGCCATTTTTTAATGGGGTCTTTGCTTTCGCAGTCTTATAGTTTACAAGTACTAATCCGGAATTGATAAAATGTTGAATTCTTGCTCTACTTTGTTCTGGCCTTTTACTTACTAACCATCTATCTAGTCTCATAGGAAGGGGTAGCTCATAAATAATTTCTATAAGTTCTCCCTCTCCAATGCCGAAAGAATTTTTATTATCTAATTCCATGGTGGGACTTCTAAAGCAATTTTACCAAGCATTTGATTTCTATAATCTTCCAATAATTTATGAGACATTCTTCTTTTATCGCCTGAGGTATGTTTTAAAGCTGCTTCAT
>QCLZ01000021.1 GCA_003214175.1 Prochlorococcus sp. AG-418-I20 | reverse complement strand
ATTATTATTCGTCCAAATAGGATTGCCAGATAAATTACTTATAAAAATATTAAAAACCAAGAAGAATGCGAAAGAATTAATTAAAAATGAAAAAAAATCATTAATGGCATTTTTATTTGTAATTACTGTATTGGCATATTTTTATCCAGTGATTAAACATGCAAAAAATAAATTGCATTGTGAAGCTAACGCTAAAAATTACATTACTAAAAACAAAGAAATTAACGGGATTAATAAGAGGACACTAAAAATGCTATCTACAAATTTCTGTTATGGTGGTGAAGAAATCTATGAAATAGAGAATTTAAAAAATTAATTTTTTATTATTCTCAATTAATAAGCCTTAGAATATAAGAGCTACTTAAGTTTAATTAAAATTTAGTTTTGATCCTATGACTGATATAAAACAAAAGAAAGAAAACGTAAAAATGCATTTAAAAGATTTAAGGCAGAATTTAAAAAAAATGCATTTAGATGTAACAGAAGAATTAATATTACCGAAACCAGATGAAGTAAAAGACTTAATGACTAAAATGGAAAATCTCTTAAAATTAATAGAATCAAAATAAAAAATATATAAAAAAATTGGGATTATCAAAAAATTTAAAAATGAAAAGGATAAAACAATTCTCACAAATTCTTTTAATTACGATTTTCTTAAGTTCCTGTAAGACATCAATAAATAAAGAATATCCAATAAATAATTCTGAAGAAAATATTAATGAAAGTATTAATTCAAAAAAGAAACGAATGGAAATAAAGTTTTCCTGTGATGAAGATGGCATTTCAGAATTCTTAGAGAATGGATGGATTATCATAAAGGAAGATTCTCAAGAAAAAATTTGTACTTGGAAATCTGTTCCTGCCACCAAAGATTGTGATATGGAAAAAGATAAAGGTTGCAAGATTACAAAGCCAGATAAAATAGGTGAAGAGAAAATTTATTTATTAGAGAAATAAATTTAAATTATGAACCCAAAAACAGAAAATTTGATTGAATTAATATTCAGCAAGTTAAAAAAATATAAAGCCAAGGAAATATCATTAGATAAAGAAGATTTAAAGAAATTTATTTCATCACTTTTTAAAGAAAGCTGATTCCAAAGAAAATAAACCAAATCCTGCTATAGTTATTTCAATTTAGTAAATCTGTCTTTGTATAATTTTTCTTTCCTAACTATAGTTCTAATAATTGTATTTATTTTAAGCCTTTATTTTTTAATTAAGGTAACATCCAATGCTAAGAATTAAAAAATATTTCCGAAATCATTCAGATAATTGGATCTTCCCTAAGGAATAAAACTGTATGATTATTTAAACCATCATTGAACCATTCCCTATATTCCTCTAAAACCGAATTCTTATCTGATTTTTCTAAAAGATTAATTCTTTTTTTTGCATTATCTAGAGTTAATTTTATACAGTATTCAAAATCTTTGGATTTTTTTTGCATTAATAGTTTTTAAATATCATAATAAAAAGAATATCCTTATCTGTATTGTAAATTACAATAATAAGTATTTATTTGATAAGAGTATCAAGCAATACGGAATAATTTTTTATATATTTGTGATAATTATAATTTTAAATAATTATGTCTTACGAAGCGGGCAGTAAAGAATGTAGACATTTGATAGAAGCCAAAGAAAGTCTTCTATCTGCGATGGATGCCCTAAGCAATATAAATTCAACTGATCTTATACAAATCCAAATCAAAGAAATTTATAATAAACTTGAACAAATGCACGATAACCGTAAAAAAATTGAGTCTGCCTCCAATTATTAATAATTTTTCTAATAAACTAAAATATCAGAATTGATTTTTTATTTTCTTTTCTTTTTTATCCGATAGTAATTCAAGTAAAGCATCTAGTTGTGCGTGAACTTCCTGAGCCTCATTTGGATCTGGCAATAAATCTTCTTTTATGAGCATTTGATGCATTTCCCTAAGTTCTAACCTTATGTATCTTAAGTGAGAACTTACTTCCTCTCTCTTAGTTGCACTCATATTTCCTTTTTATTCATTACATTATACAATATTGAGTTTTTATGATTTTCGATAATTCAAACTAAATTTAAAAAATTGAGATTTAATAACCTTTAAATATTTTTTCAAGTTACGATGTAGTAATATATTTTTTATGAAAAATAAAAAAACAAAAAAAATTAAAGCCAATTCAAATATAAATAAACAAGATTTAAAACAAACAAAAAACTCTGCAAAATTAGTACTTTTTGTGTTTGGAATCGGGCCAATAATAGGTCTAACAATTTTCCTGTACAGTAAAGGGTTTTTTAATTCACCTAATATGTAAATACCAAATAATTAAAAAAAAAGATTAATGATTTATTGCATTAAGATAATTATTTAAATCTTTTCAATGAAAAAATTCTAAATTCAGCCATTTTTCTTGCATTTACAGGATTAGAAAGTAAAAAAGGATGGTCAGACAAAATTTCTAATACTTTATCTATCTTTAATCGTAAATCCTCGCAATCAATATTTTCCCACTCTTCGTCAAATGACATCGCAAAGCTATCAGCATTGTCATAGAGTCTATCTTTCATAATATTTTATATGTAAAAAAATTATACTTTCTTTCATTACTTTTAAGTGTAATAAAATCAAAAATATGATCATTATTGACATAAGTGTTACAATAATGACATATGTAAAAATTCATGGATAATAAAATTAAGAGGATTGGATATCTCCCTAGAAAGAGAGTACTTGAAATTATTGATGAAATATCAAAAAGCGAGTCTATAAGTAGATCTAAAGTTGTTGGAATATTAGTTGAGGAAGCACTAGATGCTAGAGGAATTGCTAATTTTGGATATAGCAATGTTAGTAAATCAAATTTATACAAATCGGATATGCGCAAAGCTACTAAAAATGAAAATATGCATATAAAAAATGCAGAAGATGAATTTGTTGATGATAGTGGTTACACTGTTTCTTCTCATAAAACCATAGATAGATCTATATCATCAGCGGATATTGAATTGGCTAATAAAATTAATATTCTTAAAGAATCTGGATTAATTTAACTTTCTTGACTATTTACTTTATTTTTAGTGCATAACATGGAATCTTTGTTTATTCTTGGTCAAGAAAAATATTCTTTTACATAAATTCGA
>QCLZ01000020.1 GCA_003214175.1 Prochlorococcus sp. AG-418-I20 | reverse complement strand
ACATCAGAAAAATAAAAAAGAATTTTTTAAAAAAAGAGATAATTTCAACATATCTAAGGTTATGGAATGAATTAAATAAAAAACGAAAATTTCAGTTGAAGATTATTTTACTTCTTATGATATTGTCCGGCATTTCTGAGATGATTTCATTAGGTTTACTTTTCCCTTTCTTAGCGATATTGATTGATCCTTCAAGTATCTGGGAAAATCAAATATTCTCAAAAGTTTTAATTTTTTTAGGTTTTTCTAAAGAATCAAATATTATGCTTCCAATTACAATATTTTTTTCATTGGGGAGCATTATTGCTAATAGCTTAAGGCTTTTAAACCTTTGGTTGAATGTTAAAGTATCCCAGCTAATAGGGAATGATCTTAATTATATTGCATTCTATCGTGTTCTAAATCATCCTTACTTAGCTCATAAAAATAGAAATACCGATTCAATTATTGTAGCCTTAACAAATCACATTAAGTTAACTATTGATACTGTCGAGTATATTCTTCAAATTATATCTTCTGTATTAATTTCTTTATTTCTATTTTTAACTATTTTTACTATAAATCCAAATTTAGCCACTTTTTGCATATTAGTTCTTGCTACTACATATATCTATATAGGTTCAATTTTTAAAAATAGATTACTGAAAAATGGAAGTAAAATTGCTTTCTACAGCGAAAAACAAGTAAACATTATTCAAGAAAGTCTTGGAGGAATTAGAGATATTATTATCAATAATAAAGCCAAATACTATAGTGATATATTCAGAGAGATAGATTTACCTTTAAGAAAAATTGGCGCAACAAGCTCTTTTATAGGTGGATTCCCAAGGTATGCTATGGAAGCGATTGCAATGACTCTTATTGCTTTTGTAGCATACATAATGCTTAAAAATACCGAGACTGCAACAAATATAATTCCTTTTTTGGGAGTTTTAGCTTTATCTGGTCAAAAACTGCTTCCAGCTCTACAAATGATTTTTAAATCCTGGACATCTCTCCAAAGCACTCATCAATCTGTATATGAACTTTTAAATCTTATTAAAGAGCCTATTGAAGATATTAATTTAAAAGATAATTCAAAACCTCTATTATTTTCGAATAACATTACTTTTAAAAATGTTTCTTTTAAGTATGACTTAAAAAGTAGACTGATTCTAAATAAAATAAATTTCAAAATTAATAAGGGTGAAATGATAGGAATCGTTGGGAAAACAGGAGGAGGAAAAAGTACATCAATTGATTTAATAATGGGCTTATTAATACCAACCTCAGGAAAAATATTAATAGATGGTAAGGTCATTAACAAAAAAGATAAGTCTATTATTTATGCTTGGCAAAAAAATATTGCACATGTACCACAGAATATTTATATATCAGATGCATCATTTGCAGAGAATATAGCTTTTGGAATACCTAAAGAAAATATAGACTTTAAAAGATTAATTTACTCTGCAGAAAAAGCAAATATTAGAGAATATATAGAATCTTTACCAAAAAAATATAATACAGTTCTTGGTGAAAGGGGTTCTAAAATTAGTGGTGGACAAAAACAAAGAATTGGAATTGCTCGAGCTCTTTATCAACAAAAAGAAATATTAATTCTTGATGAACCAACAAGTTCTCTTGATGCTAAAACTGAGTCATTTATAGTTAAATCAATAAAAAAATTACCTTCTAATATCACAATAATTATGATTTCTCATAGAAAAAACACTTTAAAAAACTGCGACCAGATTATTACTATTAAAGATGGTGAAATTGCAAATATAGATTTTAACCTTAGTTGATATTATCTAAATGCTTAGAATAACATTCTTTATAAAGATTTTCCATATTTTTGTCAATTTTAGCCTCAGGTGATTGATATCTATAGACTAAAAACATAACGTCAAAAGATGTTTTATTTCCGATTGAATAATGTATAGAATTCAAAAAATGATATGAAAAGTCACCTATTTTCATATCATATGAAACAACCTTCTTATTGATTTTATTAAATGTATCATTGTCAATATAAGAGGAGAAATTTCTAATATTAGAGGGTACATGTTTTAATAAAGTTTGATCAAATTTATCATCTATAAATAACAATCCCCCATTAACTGAAGAGATATCTTGCAAAGGAATTAATATTTTAAGTCCTTTATCGTAATCTATGCAATGATAAAAATTATCTTGATGAGGAGGGATTCCTTCACAATTGGCCCTCTGTATATGTAACTCTACAGAACAAAGATCAGGATTATTTATATTCAAAAGATCACAAACTTTTAGAAAAATATTTTTTGTAATAAGAGAATTAATATTTTTACTATAATCTGAAATATCAGCACTGTAGTTAGTTATTTCTTTATTTTCAGATAAGTAATTAAGACAATCCTCTCTAGCTATTTTAATTTTATTTTTATCTACGATATTTTTTATAAATCCGTGTGAATTCATCCGGAAACCCCTATGAAATAAATTTAATTAAATGATAGTTAAATTTTTGTAATTTAAAAATTTCTTTTGTATGGGTGGATCAAAAAAATAAGACGTTCTCACCACAACTACTTTAGCACCTATTTCTAAAGCAACGTTAACAAATGATGATTGAGAAAAAATATTTAATTGAGATTGATTCATTGAATCTTCTATGCTTTCGTTATGCACGTTAATTAGTTCAAAATTAAGGTAACTTTGTGATGTATTTTGTTTTAATTTTTTTAATTGTTTCAAGGCATCAAGTTGTGATACTAAAGGATGAAGCCTTATGAAAAATTTAGTCCTAGTTGATAAAAAATCTTTTCTACAATATTTGTCAAAAAATCTTGATAACATTATATACATTTCATTAGAATTTGAATGTGCAAAAAAAGTTAATACTCTTGTTTTCTTTAGTAGATTATTATCTATTTTTTTAATTTCAGAAAATGATCTATTTAGGGATTTTCTAGTAACTGAAATTTTATAATCTATATTATATTTATCAAGAACATATTTCATCTCATCTTTAGAATCTGGATTTTGCATCAAAAAATAATTCCTACCCCATAAACCATATTTAAGTTCTAATCTAGACGGTACTAAGTGTGGCCAATAATTTCTTGAGAAAAAAGTTACCCCTACATTTGTATATATTTTTAAACTATTAAACTTTAAACTATTTGAATTATTTGCTAAAGATAAAAGTAGGGATCGTTGATGAAATTGATTTTCATGCCAAATGTATAATTCATAAGGTTTGATTTGACTTAATATTTTTGGAAAAACACTATAGTTTAATAAAGAAAAAAATCTCTTATTTAAATATTTATAAGTTTTTGCTATTGAAACTATATCGCCATAACTAAAAGATTTTTTTTGGGAAATATCAGAATAATATACAAAAATAAGATTTTTTAATGCATCAAATAAATCCTTGAAAGTCAAAAATTCAAATTGATTAATAATATTTGGATATTTATAAAAACTTAAAATACCATTAATTATAAATTGATATCGAGAGATCATATTTACGAAAATTTTTCTTCCTTGATTATTAAAGAAATCAGGAAAATAATATTTTACAGAATATTGTTTTTTTTCTCTCCAAAAAAAAGTTG
>QCLZ01000019.1 GCA_003214175.1 Prochlorococcus sp. AG-418-I20 | reverse complement strand
CAAAATTTTTTGGATCAGGGAATTCCTGCTCAATTGTTTTTTCATTCTTATCATTTGATTGAAAAGTATCTATATCTTGAGTTTTTATACTCTTTGATTTACTAGATTTTTCTTCATAATCCTTAATTTGTAGATTAGAAATTTCATAATTCAATTGATTATATATATGGCCTGTACCATCGCAGGTAGAACATTTCTTGCCGAATAATTCATATATGTTTTGACCTTGTCTTTTCCTAGTTAACTCAACTAAACCTAATTCCGTGAGCTGCGCTATCTGTGGTCTAGCAGAATCATCTTTTATTGCTGAAGTGAAATGCTCAAGTAGTTGAAATTGATCTCTTCTAGATTCCATATCAATAAAATCTACTACGATAACTCCACCAATATTTCTTAATTTCATTTGCCTTGAGATTTCGACTGCTGCCTCGCAATTGGTCCATAAAACAGTTTGTCTTGAGTTGGCGGATCTTGTAAATGATCCAGAGTTTACATCAATTACTGTTAGAGCTTCAGTTGGTTCAATGATTATATAACCTCCTGATGGGAGATCTACTCTAGGTTGAAGAGCTTTTTGAATTGCTTTTTTAATTTCGTACTTTTCTAAAATATGTTGCCTTAGATCATTTTCGTGAAATTCAATATCCACATTAGATTCTGAATTTATAAAAAAATCTTTTGCTCTTTCAACTGAAAATTTATTATCAATTATTATGCTTTTAGTTGATGATTTAATATGATCTCTCAAAATTTTAAGGGAAAAATCATCATCTCTTTTTATTAAATTTGGCGGATTAGAATTCTCAGAAACTTTTAAAATATTTTCCCACTGTTGAATTAAATTTTCTAAATCTTCAATAAGTAGTTCCTCTTTAATCTTTTCGGCTTCTGTTCTAAATAGTAAACCTGTGCTAGGTGGTTTGATTAAAACTCCAAGGGCTCTTAAACGGCTTCTTTCTGTCTCTGTATTTATTTTCCTGGAAATATTTACTCCTTGCCCATGAGGCTGCAATATTAAGTACTTTCCTGGTATTGAAAGACTTCCTGTTAGTCTAGGACCTTTAGATCCTGTGGGTTCTTTGATAACTTGCACTAGAACTTTTTGTTTTGGTTCTAGTAGTTCAGTTATTCCAAAGGTACCTTTTTTAAGTCTTAATGGTCCAAGATCTGATACATGGATAAATCCATTTTTATCACTTTCGCCAATATTTATGAAAGCGGCATCAATCCCAGGGAGAACATTTTCAACTGTTCCTAAAAAAATATCGCCAATTTGATATTGACCTTGTGCGACGATTAATTCATCAACTCGATCATCTGTGAGTAGTGCTGCAATTCGAGCCTGCTCAGCGATGATAATTTGCTGAGACATAAAGGTTGATTCTGTATAGTTTGAATTGTAAAAATCATTTACATTAAAGAATTAAATTTTTATCTTTTAAGAAAGCAATTGTTAGTAGCAAGTATTATTTAATTTTTAAAATTACAGTTAATAGCAATTTGTTTATGCTATTTATAAAGCTTTAGACGACTTTCAAAATATTTGAAATTTAATTCATAGCTATGATTAATTTATTTCTAATCATAACTAAGATAATATTAACACCTAATCACCACTAAAGCACGTTGATACATTATCCTAATAATGGTTCAATTTTTTTCTTAAGTGGTTCAAGTAAACGAAAATTATTTAAAACTCAAAGCTGGCTATTTATTTCCTGAAATTGCTAAAAGAGTTAAACTCTATTCTCAATCAAACAAGGGTCCTCATATAATTAAGCTTGGTATTGGAGACGTTACAGAGCCACTACCTAAAGCTTGTAGAGATGCAATGTGTAAAGCTTTAGATGAAATGGGAACAGCCGAGGGTTTTAGGGGTTATGGCCCAGAACAAGGTTATTCTTGGCTTAGAGAAAAAATATCTGAGCATGATTATATTTCAAGAGGCTGTAATATTTTTCCTGAAGAAATTTTTGTTTCAGATGGATCTAAATGCGACAGTAGCAATATCCTAGATATTCTTGGCAAAGATAATTCAATTGCTGTAACTGATCCTGTTTACCCTGTTTATGTCGATAGTAATGTTATGACAGGAAGAACTGGAGATGCTCTAGAAAATGGAACTTATAAAGGATTGACTTATCTAGCCATTAATGAGAAAAATAACTTTTTGCCAGAATTACCAAAAAATAAAGTTGATATTTTATACCTTTGTTTCCCAAATAATCCTACTGGTGCAACGATCACTAAAGAAGAATTGAAAAAGTGGGTTGACTATGCTCTTCAAAACAAATCCTTAATACTTTTTGATGCAGCTTATGAAGCCTTTATACAAAATAAGGATATTCCTCATTCAATATATGAAATTGAGGGAGCAAAGGATTGTGCTATTGAATTTAGATCTTTTTCAAAGAATGCAGGTTTCACAGGAGTTAGATGTGCTTTTACGGTAATACCTAAAAATCTTAAAGGTTTAAGCTCAACTAATGAAGAAATAGACTTATGGCCTCTTTGGAATAGGCGACAATCTACAAAATTTAATGGAGTTAGTTACTGCGTTCAGAGAGGAGCAGAAGCTGTATATTCTGTTGAAGGGAAGAGAGAAGTAAGAGGTTTAATTGATTTCTATATGGAAAATGCAAAAATTATGAAGGATAAACTTCAGACTTCAGGTTACAAAGTTTATGGTGGTGACAATGCTCCTTATATCTGGATCAAAGTTCCTGATCAAATGACATCTTGGGACTTTTTTGATTTCCTTCTTCAAAAAGTTAGTGTAGTTGGCACACCTGGAAGTGGATTTGGATTATCAGGAGAGGGTTATTTTCGTTTGTCAGCATTTAACTCACGATCAAATGTCATTGATGCAATGGAAAGAATAATTAATATATAATTGTAGGTACATTTAAGATTTTCAGAATTTAATGCTTTCTATAAAGTTAGAACAAAGTGTGAGCAATAATTTGGCAGTAATTGAGAAGAACCCTGCTGAGTTAAAAAATAAATCTCCTAAATATAAGGTTTTACTTCATAATGATCCAGTTAATTCTATGGAGTATGTCACTATTTCATTAAGAGAGGTCGTTCCTCAATTAACCGAGCAAGATGCTATCGCAATAATGCTAGAGGCACATAATACTGGTGTTGGTTTGGTAATTGTTTGTGATTTAGAGCCTGCAGAATTCTATTCAGAGTCACTTAAGTCTAAAGGAATTTCTAGTTCAATTGAGAAAGAAGATTGATAACCGTTGAGCTTATTTTGAATGAGCTAATTTCCTTTCAGATAGAGGACGTACTTTTAAAGATTCTTTAAGTGGTGATTTTCCATACTCTCTCTCAAGAATATTAATAACTGTCTTACCAAATTCATCTTCTTTATTATCAAAAGCTTCTAAGCAAACTTGTCCTAGCTTTTTCCCTAGAGAGCCTGGATTCCACAACAGTTTTCTTGCTGTCCATGGCATCATGCTCATTGGATTATAATTTGGCTTCAAAATTTTATGATCTAAGGCATACTTCTCAAGAAGAGTATGAGGTTGTAAACCTATAAAGAATATAGCTGGGTCCACCAAGCCTTTACCAAAAATGTTTTCAAGTTCTCTATGGTATGCAATTGTTTGTCTTATTGTGCTCGGCGTTTCATCAAAAACATTAAATGAATAATTCACTGAGACATGATTCTTGAAACCAGATTCGACTAGCATTCTGCAATTATTCAATACAGTTTTAAGGTCATATGCTAATTTCATTTTTCTAACAAGTTCTTGAGATCCTGAGGTGATACCTATTTCAAAATAACTCATACCTGTATCCACCATTAGCTTTGCTAGCTCGGCATCAATATTATCTGCTCTAATATACGCTGCCCAATTAATATCATCCCATCCTTGATCTTTGATGGCTTGTAAGAGTATTTTTGCATCTGCTATATGTTTTTTTGCTGGAATAAATTGCGCATCTGTGAACCAAAATCCCCTAACGCCAAGTTCATATAATTGCTTCATTTCTTTGATCACTTCGTCAACAGGATTAACACGAACCTTCTTACCCTCTACAACTGTATAAACACAGAAACAACAATTATGAGGACAACCTCTTTTTGTTTGCACGCCTACATAGTAATCTCCACCTTCTATATACCAATTAAATTCAGGCCATATTGATTGAATATATTTATAGTCGCAAGCAGTTTTAACAGTGCCTAAAGGTTGTTCATGTATTAGTTTTTTCCTAGGTTTTTGTCCAGCAACATAACATCTTTCTTCTTTTATT
>QCLZ01000018.1 GCA_003214175.1 Prochlorococcus sp. AG-418-I20 | reverse complement strand
AATTTTTGCTCTTTTTCTTGAAGCTTTTTTAAGAATCGCAGGTTATGATTATTTACTTTTTGAGCATATTTCTGCAGAATCTGCAGAAAGTTTTTTTAAATTATATAAATTTTATAATCCTGCAAACTTTTTTAAATTTGTTGGATTTAAAAATATGACTGGTCTTAATAGTCTTTTATTGGGCAGTCAGGTCGCAAGTCAAATAATTGTGAATGGCATGATTATATTTGCACCCTTTTATAAGAACTCAAATATTAAATTAATTAAAAATAGAAATATTTTATTTCTTACTTGCTTAATCTTTTACCCTTTCGTAGCAACGCAAACGCTAAATTTGATTTTGTTAATAATAATTTTAATTTTCTTGTTCATTTTACCTAATAGTACATTAAATAATAAATTTTCTATATATTCCATTCCTGTCATGATTTTATTTTCAATATTATTATTACCTTTATTTTTCTTTAGGGTTAGTAGATTGAGTGATTTGGTTGTATATGTTAAAGCTTGGATGCCTCCTGTTTTAGCATTTAGCGATTTAGATATTTATAGCAAATTATTCGGTGTAGGAGATTTTAATTCCTCAATAATGCTTGAAAGTACGGATTTTGGATTTGGGGTTTTGCTCTTGAATATGGGATTAATCCCAATAATATTTTTGATAATTATCCTTTCAAAATTATTTATATCTAATTATTACTTAATTAAAAAGTCTGTTATTAAAAAATTTGATGATAATCCTTGGGTTTATATTGCGTCAGTAAATTTACTCTGTACAATTTCTTGGCTCCTTTCTTTATTTCACTATACTCAAGTCCTAGAAATGGGCGGGAGGCATATATTAGCATTCCATCTGGCAGTAGCTTTTTTAAGTGTTAAGAAGTTGAAAGAAATAGAAAAGTGTATAGATTGAAAACCGTTAAAAATATTAATTAAGGTTTAATAAAATAATTCGATAAATAAAGTTTATATCAATCGAAAATTTAATCCTCTTCTTTAAATAAAACTATAAATAAGCTAACTATTGCTCCAATTAATAAAGCTAAAAAAGCAATCTTCTTCTTCTCAGGATAAATTGGATTTTCTTCTTTTACAGGCTTATTGATAATTAATAGAGGATCTTTTATACTAACTGATTTTACTTGAAGATCAATAAATTGTTTCTTTGAAATTTCAAGATCATTTCTCCTAGATAAAAATTCCATTAATAAGGTTTCGTAATTGAGTTGTAAATTTGGAGATAAATTTTCATCAATATAAGAAAATTCAGGTTCCAGAGTAAATAAGTTAGTGCCAATTGTATGAGGTTTGGCTTGTTTTATTTTGTTTATGTTTACTTCTTTAATTCTATTTTTATTTGCTTCAGTAAAATTATTTAAATTATATATTGCATTATTTAAATAATTTTTTTCGATCTCAATTCTTTTTTTTAAATTTTGGGTTTGTTTTTCAATGCAATCTTTATAATTTTTATCAAGAAAATTTTCATAATCTTTAGGAATTAATCCTAGAACAGGCAATATTAGCTCTTCATGATGATCTTCATATCTAACATTTATAATTTTGGTTCCTCTAATATATTCAACGCTAATTTTGTCTAACAATTGACTTGCTTTGAAATTATGATCATTACCATTAATTCTTTTCTTTTCTCTTTCTACGTATTTTATTGTATTTTTTAATATAGATTCATTCTTAATGAAATCCAAACTTGTGGCATCATCAAGATCTAATACACAAAATTGGGTTTGTTTATTTGATTCTAAAATTCTTGTTGCATCAACATTTTTCATCAATCTTGTTTCACCTCTCCATATTTTTTTTGGGATAAAGCTTATAAAGCATCCAGTAACAAAACTGAAGAAGGTTATTGAAAAGATTAATTTTTTATTGCGTATTATTATTGATATGAATTCTTTTATATCAAAATAATCAGTTTCTTTCTTTTTCACTATATTTATCTTTTAGAAAATTATATCATTTTATCTCTTATATTTATTATGAAGATTTGATTTAAAATAATTTTTTTGTAAACCTTTTTTTTTGGTAAAAAACTATCAGATATTTAGCTAAGAAATCTAATTTAAGAGTAATTAAAATAAATAATACTAATCTAAGAAGAAATTCAATGCTAGCCTTTGCGATTGGGAAAAGTCCTAGTCTTTGAAAAATAATATGCCTTAATCTTATTTTATAAATAATAAGATTTTGTTTTAGGTTTGATCTCCTACTATAACTTTGAGAATTAAAGCTCACGTAATATAGCACTTTTGGGATATTAGCGAATATACAATTTGTACAAAAACCGGACAACCAAAGTCTTGAATCTTCAGCTAATGTTTTATGGTTAGGTTGATAAATACCTGCCTTTTCGAAAAACGATTTTCTAAATACAACAGTTGCATGAGCAATAGGAGATGAATATGCAAAAGACTTTAGAATATTTTGATGATAAATAGGTAAATAAGAATAATTATCAGGATTCTCTTGATTTTTATTAAATGAAGCAAATGCTGTGCCCACAATATCAACACATTTATTCTCTTTTAAAAATTCTATTTGACTTTTTAATCTTTCTTGAGAACTAAAGTCGTCTGAATCGTGCCTCGCAAAATATTCATAGTTATTGAAATTATTTAATATTAGTTTGTTCATAGAAGTTGCTAATCCTGCACACTTTTTTGAATTTGAAACTATTAATTTTTTAATTGCTCCATTCGGTGTATAACTTTTAATAAATCTATTAACTTTTCTTTTTATTTCCCCGTCTATGTGGAGTAGCAAATCAAAATCTATTTCAAGTTGTTTCTCTAAAGAATTAAATGCCCTAGCAAGCTCAAAATAAGTTGTTTCTATATAAATAGACATAATAACAGCTATTTTTTTTGTTTTAAGTTTATTCCTAGATAATTTAGATTTTAAATTAGAATTGGTTTTGGTCATTTAACAAATTTTCTTAATTAAAATAATTAATAGATTTTGAATCTAAAATAAGGTTTTTCAATTTTCGATAGCCTTTTAAAGGTATAAATCTTTTTATAAGTCTTACAGATATTATTTTCAATATAAACAAAATATTAAATTTATTAGTTAGTTGAGATAAAATAAAATTCACTTTTGTAAAGTTCGATCTATGTATAGACAATCTTCCAACAATATCTTTTTTTTTAAAAATCAACGGTCCTGAAATATAAATTTTTGAGTAATATTTTTTAGCTTTCTTTATAACCGTTCTGTTATATTCTCCATAAGGAATAGAAAACTCCTCAACTTTAGAGTTTAATATTTTCGACAATATAATTTTTGACTTTTTTAATTCAATTTCTAGCTCATTATCAGAAAGCAAAGAAAGATTTTTATGATTATGAGAATGCGAACCTATTATTGTCCCATTTTTAAATAGTCTTAAGATTTCCTTCTCATTAAGAAAACCATCAAAGTTAATTTTTTTTGTAATTATGTAAGCCTTTGTTTTAAAGCCAAGTTTTTTAGCAATTTCAATTGCAGGTATAATCGATCTATACCCATCATCGAAAGTAATTGTATATTTTTCAGAATCAATTGATTTGCTTATTTCTTCTAGGAGTAACTTATATTCTTTAATATTAAAATCATAGAAAGGATCAGATCTTAAATGGTTATTATTATTAAATGAATGAAATATTAGAGATTTTACCATTTCAATTTATTGAACTTTTAATACTTTTAAATATAAATTTAAAAAATTTGTAGTTAATTAATTTATATGAAAATAACATGAATAATTTAATTGGCTTTAAAAATTTTCTGTTTGAATAAAAACTTGAAAATAATTTTGTTTTTTCTGAATTAAATTTTGATTTATAATTTTCATCTCCAATAGTAAGATCAATTCCATAGATTTTATTCACTCTAGAATAGTTGATAAGATAATTTAAGTGCAATATACCTAAGGAATATTTTTTATATTTTGAATTGTAAACTGGGATCATATAATAGAGTATGTTTTTGTGCAATAAGCAAATTACTCCTGAGGCAATCTTCGCATTTATTTTTAATAATGATACAAAAATTGAAATATTTGAATTTTTTAATAATGAAATTTTTTTCCATAAAAATGATTTAATTTCTTTATTGGATTTTGTTCTTTTGTATTGTTTATTTTTAAGCTTTATGATTTCTTCTATATCTTTTTCTTCTACATTTATTCCCTCTATGTTGTGGCTAAAATTTTCAATTACATAATCTGGAAAATCTCTTGATATTCTATTTTTGTAATACTTAAGTTTCTTTTTAAATTTAATATTTAAATCATTTTTGTAAGTATTTATATAATACGTGTTTGTATAGTTATAAGAATAAACTGGCTTTGGTAAGAAACCATAAATATCTTTTTGATTTCTAAGAAATATAAATTTTGGCTCTGAAAATGTTTTAAGGGATTCTTCTATTAAATTATTGTATTCCTGGAAAGTTTTAGGTTTTATTTCATTAGAGATATATGGCATAGTGTAATCTGACATCAAGGGATTTATGTATGTATAAAAAATTTCTGTTATTGAAAATAATCTTTCTAGAGGAAGTAAATAAGATAATTTACCGTTAAAATACCCTTTTATTAAAAAATATTTTTGATTGGGTTTAGTTTTGTAAGAACAGTATATCCAATCTAATGTTTGAAAAACATTAGATGCTTTAATACTGGATTCATTTCTGATTTTTAAAAAAAGATCTTCTGTTAGAAGATTCTCACTTTCAAAAACTAAGCCATTTTTAACTTTTGATTTTATTTTCATAAATTAATTATTCAATTTATTATCAGCTAAAGTAATTTTTAATTATTTTTATCATAAAGTTTATATTTTTTTCATTAATCGATTGATGAATTGGCA
>QCLZ01000017.1 GCA_003214175.1 Prochlorococcus sp. AG-418-I20 | reverse complement strand
TTATTACGGAGCGATATCTGACTACACAAAAGCGATAGAAATTAATCCAAAAGATCCACAGTCATATAATAATCGTGGATATTCAAAGCACATGATCAAGGATTATGAGGATGCAATTAATGACTTCAATAAAGCACTAACTATTGATAAAAATAATAAAACTGCATATAACAATCTCGCTTGGACAAAAAGAAAAATAAATGATAATTATGGAGCAATTTTTGATGCAACGAAAGCAATCGAAATTGATCCAAATTATTCAAATCCCTATTTAAATCGAGGAGTTGCAAAGGAAAATTTAGGAGATATTAATGGTGCATGTGATGATTGGAGAAAAGCATCTTCTCTAGGAAATGAAAGCACTGCAGAATGGGTAAGAGATCAATGTTAGATGTGAATATTATTCTCTACAAATAGTTTATATAATTACAACGAAAAGTATAAAGTTGATTTCCTTTACTGTTGGTACATTAATTAAAAGTAAATTTTTATATGAAAAAACGAACTGCTTTTGTTGGTGCAATATTTTCTTTAATTCTATTAGGTCAACCTTTAATTATTAAAACTGGAGTTGTTTTATCAACGACAGGATTTCTTCTTTCTGTTTCTGAAAAATTAAGTGCGGGAGATAATTCTTATTACTTTGATCGTGTTTTTGATAGGGGAGAAAATGGTTATTATTATGGAGCGATTGTCTATGTATACATAAGCAATTTCACTTGGTAACAAAGAAACAGAACACTGGTTTCAAACTGATGGTGCTGATTGGTGTAGATATATGTAAATTTATCTACAGTTAGTTTAAAATCTAATTATGAATTTCTAAAATTTCGAGGAAAATCTGTATTTTAGGATTCAATTTTTATTTTTTTCTAGGTGTAAGTTTATTGATTCATAGAAGTGGATTTGTTGCTAGATATTTTTTTATTTTTAATCTTAATTGCTATAGAAATTTGTCAAAATTCATTGATAAAATAACTATCTTTGAAATTTCTTAAAGTTATATTTTTTGATATTCTAATAATCTATGAAAAGTTATTTTTTATGAATTATCGAAGACTACTAATGAATTTCATCCTTTAAGCTGGTTATTTAAAAATTAAGCATATAAAACAACTAAGTATATGTTACTATTGGATGAGTTTTTTGCAGTAAGTGAATTTTTTTAAATTGTTTCGGAATAATTTTCAACTTTCTAGAGATATAGGTATTGACTTAGGAACTGCCAATACACTCATTCATGTTTCAGGCAAGGGGGTGATTCTTGAAGAACCTTCTGTAGTTGCTATGGATTTAGAGGAAGGTATTCCTGTGGCAGTTGGCGAAGAAGCAAAATTGATGCTAGGAAGAACACCAGGTAATATCAAGGCTGTTAGACCTTTAAGGGATGGAGTAATAGCAGATTTTGATGCTGCTGAAAAAATGATACAAACCTTTATTCAGAAATGTAATGAAGGTAAAGGTTTATTAGCTCCTAGAATAGTAATTGGCATTCCAAGTGGTATTACAAGCGTTGAGCGAAGAGCAGTTAGAGAAGCTGGATTGGCTGGAGCGAGAGAAGTTTATTTAATTGATGAACCTGTCGCTGCTGCAATTGGAGCTTCTCTTCCTGTAACTGAGCCAGTTGGAACAATGATTGTTGATATTGGTGGAGGTACTACTGAAGTAGCAGTATTAAGTCTTGGGGGAACAGTTGTAAGCGAATCTTTGCGAATAGCAGGTGATGAGATAAATGATTCGATATCTACATACCTTAAAAAAGAGCATAGTATGGCAGTTGGTGAGAGAACTTCAGAAAAGATAAAAATTAAAATAGGCTCTGCTTTCCCTGATAATAATTTTGACAATACATCTTTTGAAGTTAGAGGATTGCACTTATCTTCTGGGCTGCCAAGATCTATTACTTTAACTTCTGGAGAGATTAGAGAAGCAATGGCAGATCCACTAAATAAAATTGTTGATGCAATTAAAAGAACTTTAGAGAGAACTCCTCCAGAACTAGCTGCAGATATTGTCGAAAGAGGAATCATGCTCGCAGGGGGTGGCGCTCTAATAAGAGGAATTAACGATTTAATTACTCAAGAAACAGGGATTTTCACACACATAGCAGAAGATCCACTTTTATGCGTAGTAAATGGTTGTGGAGAGGTTCTTGATGATTTTAGGAAACTAAAAAGGATTGTAGATACAATTGATATGGGAACTACGTCAGTTAGAAATTAAGTCACAATTTGATTAATTTTCAGTCATAAAGATTTGATAATAAAATAATTAGTACTAGTTAATTTATGATTTCTTATTTTTCCAATAAATAAATTCTTTCTTCGCCCATTTTGTCTGGCTGTACTATTTTACAGCCTTTATCTTTTTCTAAATCACAATCTTTCGTGGCAGCGATTGTTTTCCATGAACAAACTTTTTCTTCTGAGTATTCTTTTTTAATTTTCCATCCATCATTGATATATTGTTCGAGATTGCTTTCCTCTTCACATGAAACAACAATTTCAAGACTATTTTCTTTTTCAATAATTTTTTTTTCTGAATTCTTGCATCCTCCAATCAAAAAAAATATCAAAAATATATAAGTTAATTTTTTATATTGTTTCATTTTTCTTTCATACAATTTTTAAATTTTTGAATAGCTGTCTTTGGAAATCCAAGACTTAAAAACTTTTTATACTCACTATTATCATTTTTACATATTTTTTCTTTATATTGAATTTTTAGTTTGCTTTGTTCCTCAATTAATTTTTGAACTCTTAAATTTTTATTCAATTTGTAAAAAAAAGGGATAGAACCTATTATTAAACCGATGATGAAAGAACAAATCAGTACTAATTTGTATTTATTCCAATAATTTTTGATATCACTTTTCTTTAAAAAACTACTTATTTCAAACATAATTTTATTTTTTTAATATTCTCGTTCCAATTGTTCGTAATTTTTCAGAGAAGTCTTCATATCCTCTTTCTAGGTGTTCTAATCCTTTAACTATTGTTTTACCATTTGCTGAAAGTCCTGCAAGAGCTAATGCAGCAGTAGCTCTTAAATCAGATCCGATAACAACTCTTCCTCGCAACTTTTTAACTCCGACAATCGTTGCAATATTATCTTTAACAGTAATATTAGCTCCCATACGTTTTAGCTCTTTAACATGATGCATCCTGTTTTCGAATACTGTTTCTTCGATTTTTGAAGTTCCATTTACCGTTGCCATTAAAGTCATAAAAGGAGCTTGTAGATCAGTTGGAAAACCAGGGAATGGACTAGTAGTGACATTAACTGAATTTAAAATTTGGTTTGGGATAATTCGTAAACTATTTTTAGTATATTCGAACTTACAACCACAAAGTTCGAGTTTTTTAAGTACTGTTCTTAAGTGATTTGGCTCGCAATTGCAAAGACTAATACTTGATCTTGTTATTGCTGCAGCAATTAAAAAAGTACCTGCTTCAATTCGGTCAGACATTACTGTGTAATCGCATCCTTTAAGAGATTCAACCCCCTCGATTGTGATACGCTCAGATCCTGCACCTTTCACTCGGGCACCCATTAGATTTAACATGTTTGCTAAATCTATAATTTCTGGTTCCTGTGCTGAGTTGTTTAATATAGTAGTCCCTTTCGCTAATGATGCTGCCATTATCAACGTCTCAGTTGCACCTACACTTTTACAATCAAAAGTAATTGATGATCCAATCAATCTCTTATCTGGAGTAATTACTTCAGCACTTAAAGAATTATTTTTGAATTGAAAGATAACTCCTAATTTTTTTAGTGAATTTATGTGCTCATCTATTGGCCTAGAACCTATTAAGCACCCTCCAGGTAAAGGAATCTTGGCCTTTCCAAATCTTGCAAGGAGTGGCCCTATACAAAAAAAACTACCTCTAAGAGCATTAAATAAATCAAAAAGTGATTCCTGGGATGGGAGGCTGGTTTGTTCAGAGCTTATTGTCAAGTGATTTGCATTCGATCTTATGTTCATACCCATAGCAGTTAATATTTTGGACATAATCAAAACATCTGAAATTCGAGGTACATTAAAAAGATTAATTTGACCTCTAGAAAGAATTGAAGCCGCCATTAAAACTAAAGCTGAGTTTTTTGCGCCACTTATTTTTACCTTTCCTGCAAGTATTTCTCCCCCTTTTATTTCCAAATATTTGTTATTAAAAAAAAGATTTCTAGAAGTATTGATATTATTTTTTTTTAAAACCATCTCTTAAACGTTTTAAAAATAATTTTCTGTAGATGAAAATTATCTTTTTCAGAAACTAAGCTTTCTTCTTTCAAAAATTTTTTTATTTTAATCATATTCAATTTTTTAATTTTAGTTGAAAAGATTTATCATTTATAGATCATGTTGAATTTAATTTAATTCATTTTGAGAGGAAGAATAGAAAGGTTTTATCAATTGACTGATTTCATTATGGACTTTTCTACAAAGTGTTTTATCTCTAGCAAATGGTTCATCACTCCAAATTTCGATGGAACATTTCTTTTGATTTTGATTAACCCAAGAAATTAGAAGATTAACTTTTGAGTATTGCTTATTATTTGAATTATGGAATTCTGCGTAGAGTTGTTTTGAATGTTCGAATCTTTTAGGAATGATCATTCCATAATTTTCTAGCTTATGTGCAAAACTATTAACTAAAGATTCTGATTCGGCTTGGCTAAAATATTGAATAAATGCCATGATAATTTTTCCTAAATTTGTTAAAACCCATCACACAAGCTTCAGCTAAGGTGTATCAAAATAAGGATAGATACCTTTACATTATGTAGATCTTAATTATATTTGCAACATCTATTCAGTAGTTCAACAAATTATGAACTTTTTTTATCGTTATACAAATGTATTGTTAACTTTTTTAAAGATGTAAGATTTGATGTCTAAAATTATTAAATTAAGTCGAACTACTGTAGAGAAATATCTTAGTTGTCCTAGATGTTGTGTACTTGATAAAAAGTATCAAATAAAGCCTCCTTCATTGCCCTTTACCTTAAATATAGCTGTAGATAATTTATGTAAAAATGAATTTGATTATTATAGAAGAATTCAGAAACCTCATCCTTTATTTATTGAACATGGTATTGATGCTGTGCCTTTCAAACACATGGATTTAGAATGTTGGAGAAGTAATTTTAAAGGGATAAGGTTTAACTCAATTGAACATCATTATGATTTTGGTGGGGCTGTTGATGATGTTTGGCAGAAAAAAAATGGTGAGCTTATTATTGTTGACGTAAAAGCAACATCAAGAAATAATTTTGATTGGTCTGAGACATTTAATAAATACGAATATGCAAAAGCTTATAAAAGACAATTGGAAATTTATCAATGGTTATTTAAAAAAAACGGTTTTAAAGTTGCTAAAGAAGCTTATCTTTTATATTTTAATGGGAAGAAAAATGAAGAGTTTTTTAATAATCAATTAAATTTTGATGTACATCTAATTAGATTAGATTGTTCTACATCTTGGGTTGAAGCTAAGGTAATAGAGACGGTAAATTTATTACGATCTGATATTTTCCCTAAACCTTCATTAAAATGTGAATATTGTAATTACTTAAAAAAGCGTTGGCAGTTATCAATTACTTAAGTACTTGTAGAAAAATTTTTATATTTCTGGAAAAATAACTAATTAAAGATTATCTTTAATTAGATTATTAATTAAGACTTTTGATAAAATCAAAAAATTCTGGAAGAAAGATAACTAATCATCTACAACAAGATGTAGTAAAAATATCTGGTAAAACAATTTTTATTAATCCTTTTTTGTATTGGCGAAGATTTGACGAAAATACTAATAGATGGCTTCGCGAACCTGGTCAAATGTCAGAAGATCAAATTCTTCCTAATAGGAATCGTTTCTATCCAGAAATAGATTGGGAAGATTTAAGCCATGAGCAAAAGCTGATTAAAGATGGAACTATTGAGATGTTTTTAAAAACTCTTGAATTAATTAGTACATTTCATCCTTATCTTAGCCCTGGACAGCTTTTGGAAGTTGAGAGAAAAATGTCTATCATAAAAAAGGTTCCTTTCGAAAACTGGGTAAAAAAATCTTTTGCAAAAAAAGCAAGATTATTAGAAATTGAAAAACGAAAATTTCAAAGAGAAAGGTTTTTTAGTAGTTGGAGAGAATGGTTAAGTCTTGAAAATACCCAACAAGCTATTTTGCCATTAATCGTTACTATATTTATTGCATCAT
>QCLZ01000016.1 GCA_003214175.1 Prochlorococcus sp. AG-418-I20 | reverse complement strand
TGCAGAAATATGTAGGGTTCTCTACAATTAGTTCATCTAATTACAAAGAAAAAATATAAAGAATGGAAGTTATCAGTTTGTCACGGGTTTGTCACGAGAAGTACCCTTTTGAAGAAGTCAATGATATCAAACAGTTTGAAGCATCATTTTTGGGTGGAACCATTGAGTGGGAGTAAAAAATCTTTAACAACCTAGTTATAGACTAAAAAAAAACGGTTTCACGTAGGTTTCACGTGGAATATTAGTAACCTATTTGCAACGCTTTTTGATGGGTAGGTTTCACGTAGGTTTCACGTCAAGGTAAAAGTCTATCTCTGTAGAGAAATCTTATAAAAATAATTTTCTCTACGGTGAATAATGTTCCAAGCTAAATTAATAATTTCTTGTATTACAGCTATACAGAAACTGCTAATGATTAGAATTTTTTTGAGATTTTTCTTTGAAATTACTTGTCTTTATTGATTTTTGTTTATAAAAATGTAGTTATCGGTACAAATTTTAGAACTTTAATATTTTGGGATCAAATACAGTAAAACCCTTACATAAGGAAAAATCATATTCTTTTTCAAGAATAGGACCTGATATTTATGGCTCCACTCATCCTCAGAATTTATTATCTGAAATAAAGGAAAGAGCAGAATTTCTATATGAGTTATTGGACAGGCATGTAATTTCCATAGACCCCTTCGGTAAAGATTGTCTTCTACAACTTTTTAGGCTGGCGGCAAAATTTGAAAGTAATCCAAACAGATATATTTCCCATAACAGTCCCCTCAAAGGAAAGATACTCATAAATGCCTTCTATGAACCAAGCACCAGAACAAGGCTATCGTTTGACAGCGCATGGCACAGGCTGGGTGGGGATTCAATAAATATCACCGATAAAAGTTCCACTGGAATTGCCAAGGGAGAGACCCATCTGGATATTGCTCATATGTTTAATAATTACGGTGACTGCGTTGTCCTCAGAGAAAGTGACAATGAGGCGATCTTTGAAATGACAAAATCATTGAGAATTCCAATAATCAATGCCGGTAACGGAATCGATGAACATCCTACTCAAGCTATGTCTGATCTTTATACGATTTTTAAATGGAGACCGCATCTGGTTAACAAATCAATTGATGATAGTGAAAAAATAACCATTGGTATCATCGGAGTTCCATCACGAATGAGAACAGTCAGATCTCTTCTGAAATTATTCTGCAAGTTTCCATATTTCATAAAAAAAATTATTGTCATTTACGATGACAAATCCATTGATCAGAACGATCTATTTGATGAAGGCCAGCTGGAACAACTTATTGAATCTGATCTAAAGATTGAGCTGGAGACGGATATGCAAAAAGTATTGCCTTCCCTGGACGTTACCTATATAAATGCAATTGCATGGGTTGGAGAAAATTATGAGGTTCATGGAAGTTCATTTAAATTGCACAGTGAGTTGCCATTTAAAAAAGATTCCATAATATTGCATCCACTCGCTCGTGGACCTGAATTGTCAACATCACTGGATCAGACCTCAAAAAATTGGTATTTTGCTCAGTCAAGAGGAGCGGTATTTGTAAGAATGGCATTACTTACCTGTCTGATGGATAGAACAACAAGAGTGATGGATGTCGTTTAACTAGATGTGTGGAATAGGCGGGGTTTTTAATAAATCAAAAGATAAATCTGTTGAGCCTCAGATTCTTGTAAATATGGCGGCTATTCAAAGCCATCGTGGACCGGACGGTTTTGGATATAAATTATCAGATGATGCTTCCGTAGGATTCTGTCATGCGAGACTATCAATAATAGATTTAAATGAAAATCGGGCCAGACAGCCTTTCGTCGGAGGTGCCGAAAATCATATTCTGATGGCGCATAATGGTGAATTTTATGACTTTCAGAGAATCAGGGCTGATCTTGTTGCACAGGGCGTAAGCTTTTCTTCAAAAAGTGATTCGGAAATATTGCTTAGGCTTTATGAGAAATATGGCATTGATGAATCATTATCCTATCTGCGAGGAGAATTTGCCTTTTCATTGTTTGATGCAGAACAGGATTGTCTTTATCTTGTAAGAGATCGTTTTGGGATTAAACCTCAATACTGGATTGAGACCGATGATTCCTTAATATTTGGCTCTGAATTAAAAGTATTATTCGCCCATCCATCAGTTGAAAGAAAATTTACGGGTGAAGGATTGGTTCATCAATTGATGCAGGTAATGGTTCCTGGCTCTACAGCATTCGCCGGTGTTAAACAAGTTAAACCCGGATTTATCCTTAAGGTCAAAAGAGTAAATAATAAATTTCAGATAACAGAGGAAAAATTCTGGGATATAAATTTCCCTAAGAAAAACACTTATGAAAGAGATAAAAGTGAAAAATATTATATTGAAAATATTAGAAAAGAATTATTGAGAGCAGTTGAATTAAGAATGGTCGCTGATGTTCCTGTCGGCTGTTATTTGTCCGGTGGAATTGATAGTTGCTCAATTTTGGGATTGGCTTCTGCCATAAGTCAAAAATCAGTAAAGGCATTCACGATTGGTTTCAGTGATGAAAGATATGATGAAACTTCGATAGCAAAAGAGATGGCTGTCGCCACAAATGCAGATCATGAGATTTTAAAAATTAATGGAGATGATCTGTATGGGAATTTTGAAAAGGTTCTATGGTTCACTGAAAGATCTATTTATAACACCCTTGCAATTGCCAAATACCTTATGAGTAAAAGAGTGAATGAGCTCGATTATAAGGTTGTTATGACAGGAGAGGGTTCAGATGAATTATTTGGTGGCTATCCCGCTTTTAGAAAAGATATGTATACCTATGGGGTCGGCATTTCTAATTCAGAATCTGAGAATCTTAAAGAGAATCTGGAAAATTCGAATGATATTTTCAAGGGTGCGATGTTAGCTAATGAAGAGATAAGTAATCGATCTTTCAAGGAATATTTAGGATTTACGCCAAGTTGCCTTCAACCTTGGCTTGCATGTGAAACTTACGCGAAAAGTCTAGTCTCAAGTAAATATAAAGAGATAACGGAAAATTATGATCCTGGGGCGGCAATTTTTAGAGAACTTGATCTTGAACAGTTAGAAGATAGATACGCAATTGATCAGGCTCAGTACGTTTGGATGAAGACTATGCTTGAGGGTCAAATTCTTACATGGGGTGGAGATAGAGTAGATATGTCAAATTCAATGGAAGCTAGACCTGCATTTTTAGATCATCACCTAGCTGAAGCTGCCGTTACTGTTCCTCCTGAATTAAGGATTAAAGACAATGTCGAGAAGTATGTTTTAAGAGAAGCCATGTCAGGATTGCTGCCTGAATCATTATATAAACGTGAAAAATTCCCTTTCATGGCTCCCCCTTCTCATGCAGATAAAGATAATTTAAGTTCTATGCAGGAAATTGTGAATGAATTTTTAAGTCCTGAAAGGATAAGAGAATTTGGAATCTTGGATGAAACAGAAGTAAATGATTTGCTGAATAAATTTTTTAGTTCAGAGCTAGATGCCTCAGAAAAAGTACAATTGGATGCAATAATCAATCATCTTTTAAGCGTTCAGATCTTATATAAGATTTTTATAATTGAGGATATCCCTGATAAGGCTCAAAAGATGGCTGATAATTTGGGCTGGAAAGTTTGAATTCGTTTCTTAAATTAATTTCTGAAAAGGTGTAAACCAATACAGGTTTTATTTGAATAATAAGAGACCTTAAATAGGTTTAAGTAAAAGAAGTATGAGCTATAGCACTGGGTTAAATATCCTAGAGCCACAGGTAATAAATAGGGAGAGAATCCAAGACTTGCTAAATTCTTTTTCTTCAATCGGAGCTTCTGAGAATGGTTCTGTTTCAAGAAGAGGTTTTTCTGATGAAGATATATATGCAAGAAATTTTTTTATAAAAACTCTTAAGGACTTAGGTTTAAAAATCAGAATAGATACTGCCGGAAATATTATTGCAAGATTAGATGGGCATGATAATAATTTGCCTCCAATTGTTACTGGATCTCATCTCGACACTGTTCCAAAGGGAGGTAAGTATGACGGTACTTTAGGAGTAATTGCAGGAATTGAAATTGCTTTTTTCCTTCAGGAAAATGACATTAAATTAAATAGACCCTTTGAAATCATTGTTTTTGCTGACGAAGAATCGACAATGGTTGGCTGTAAGGGCTTTACAGGAAATTTATCTTTAAACGAAGAAGATTTTATTACAAGTAATTCCCTTTCAATAATTGATAATCTTTCTCGGATTGGTGGAAATTGGCTTGACATTAAAAGTGCGGTAAGACGTAAAAAAGATATATTCGCTTTTCTTGAATTACATGTTGAACAGGGAAAGGTCCTTGAAGATGGTGGTTTGGATATCGGAATTGTTAATGGAATAGTTGGTCAAAAAAGAATAACCGTTAAGGTTACAGGTCAGGCAAATCATGCTGGAACTACGCCGATGTCAAATAGAAATGATGCACTTTTGGCCGCCTCTAAAATTATTGTTGGCATTGAACAGATAGCTCAAACTACTTCTGAAAGTGCAGTCGCAACAGTTGGTAAATTGAAATTACATCCCAATGCGGCAAATGTTATTCCAGGAGAGGCAGTATTCACGATAGATATGAGAGATTTGGATGAAGATGTAATTGGGAAAATGAGTTTAAGAATTGAGAATCTATGTTCAGAAATTCAAGAAGTTACTGGATGCATGATACAGATAGAACCTCAATTTGAAGTGATTCCCACTAAGTCATGCCCTAAATTAGTGAGCTCTTCATTTCATGAATCTGAAAAGTTGGGATTTAAAACTGGAATCTTACCAAGCAAAGCAAGTCATGACTCACAAGAAATAGGGAGGATCTGTCCTATGGTGATGATCTTTGTCCCAAGCAGAAATGGTCTGAGTCATTCCTATAAGGAATATACTTCTCTTGATCAATGTGCTAATGGTATTGAGGTTTTATTAAATACAATATTTTCTATTGATAAGAATTTTTTAGAAAATCCTCTAATGATATAAATGACATTTTCAATTATTGGTTTTGATCCTTTAAAAAATAGATTTGGTGTTGCAGTTTCTTCTTGCCATATAGCTGTTGGCTCAACAGTTTCATTCGTTAGATCACAGGTTGGCGCTGTTGCAACTCAAGGGCAAACTAATCCTTACTTAGGATTAAGAAGTCTTGAGTCACTCCAATCCTGCTCAGATTCTAAAATTGTTTTGGAAGATTTAATTAAGGAAGATTTTGGCAGGGAAAAAAGACAGGTTCATTTAATTGACAAGTATGGAAGAAGCGCATGCTGGACAGGTCAAGAATGTTTTCAGACATGTGGACACATAAGTGGAGAAAACTTTTCTGTAGCTGGCAATTTTCTAGAGAATATTGAAGTTCTTGAGGTGATGGCTGATGTTTTTAAACAAAGCGATCCAAATATTAAATTAGGGAAAAGACTACTTGATGCTCTTAATGCGGGAGAAAATATAGGTGGAGATAGACGAAGCCCTCGATCAACCTCAAGCGCCCTAAAGGTAAGTGGAGAACTAGGCTTTCCCCTTTTAGACCTTAGGGTTGATTATCATGATTCTTCTGTAGATGAACTAATTAGAATTTATAGACATAGTCAAAGTGAATGGGCCCAGGAATGGAGAGATTCAATGAATGACCTGCCTGAAATGAATATGAAACGGGAATTTAGGGTTGCTTAAGCTGTAAATATTGCAGTAAGTGATATTTAATCAGGTTTCACGTAGAAAATTTTATGTTATTATATGCTCACACCCATTGGTATAACTGCTTTTTTTATTTACCTTTTTGGAGGAACTATTGAGTGGGAATAAATTGCTTTTAAAAACCCAGTTATAACTTCAATTTATCTGTTTATCACACACACAATCTCAAATTCTAAATACCTGATACCAAGGGTTTTCAGATGTCAGTTTGTCACGGGTTTGTCACGAACCTAATTGACCGTCTCTTAAGAGAAATCGTATAACGTCTGTTTTCTCTACAGTTGGTATATTAATTAAAAGTATTTTTGGTATGAAGAAACGAACTGCTGTCATTGGTGCATTGGTGTCATTGTTGCCAATCGGACAACCGTTGGTGATAGGAACTGGTGTTGTTTTAGCGAGTGCTGGTGTGATGCTTTCTGTTCCTGAAAAAGTTAATGCTGAAAGTGCTACGTTTTATATTGAAAAGGGAAATAAAAATTATTATAAGAATGATTACTATGGAGCAATTTCTGACTACACAAAAGCAATAGAAATCGACCCTAACAATGCTTCTGCATATTACAATCGTGGATTATCAAGAAAACTTATAAAAGATTATTATGAAGCGATTTCTGACTACACAAAAGCAATAGAAATTAATCCACAATTTTCAGATGCATATAGAGATCGTGCTGTTTCTAAAAAGATATTGAAAGATTATTATGGAGCAAAATCTGACTATACAAAAGCGATAGAAATTAATCCAAATGACTATAAGGCATATTACAATCGTGGCAATGCTAAAGGTGATTTAAAAGATTATTATGGAGCGATATCTGACTATACAAAAGCGATAGAAATTAATCCAAATTATTATCAGGCATATGGCAATCGTGGGATTTATAAGAAAGCGATTGGTGATTTAAAAGGTGCGTGTTCAGATTGGATAAAGACAGACGCACTATCTCCCAATGATGATGTTGCCAAATGGGTAAGAGATCAATGTTAGAAATGAATTCTAATTCTCTACAATTAGTTCATTTAATTCCAGGGAAAAATATAAAGAATGAAAGTCTTCGGTTTGTCACGAGTTTGTCATAGACCTAATTGACCATCTCTTAAGAGAAATCTGAGAAAGTCTGTTTTCTCTACAGTTGGTATATTAATTAAAAAAGTAAATTTTGATATGA
>QCLZ01000015.1 GCA_003214175.1 Prochlorococcus sp. AG-418-I20 | reverse complement strand
CAAATTAAAGTTAATAAAGAAGAAAATTTAGGCGCATTTATTTGCTTTATGGATTCAAAACTTTTATAGTCGATAATTTCTAATTGTTCAGCAAAAACTTTTGAATTTACAGCAATATAAGGAATACATATAGATATTATTCCTATTGAAAAATTTATGCCATATATTTGCATTAATAGTATTCCCCAAACCACTTCATGAATAGATCTAATAATTGTTAGTAAAAACCTTATTATGCTGAAGAAAAAATTTGGAATATTAAAGATTTTGTAAAAAATATTTGAGGATAGTATTCCAAAAATTGCTCCAAAAATAATACTTACCAACCAACTAAAAAAACCAATTAAGATAGTTTCATTTAATCGTTTAATTACAGTAATAATAATTTCATTATCGATCTTGGGATTAAATGCAGAAATTAAGAATTCTTGGAATAATTTAAATCCTCCAAAATGAATATTGGTTATTAATTGATACCCTATAGGTATGCAAACCAAAATTGGTAGAAAAGATAATGAGGTATAGTTTAATTTTAATTTATTCAAATAATTAATATATTTTTTCTATATGACACTTCTTTAAGTTAGTTCTTTTAATATTAAATAAAATTTTACCATCCCTTATTCCAATAACTTTATCGAAATCTTTCAGCAAATCTAATCTATGTAATGCAACTAGTATTGTCTTTGAGGATTTTTTTGTATTATTGTTGTCTATATTTTCTAACAGCAGGGTTTTAATTTTTGTTATCAATTTGGGATCTAAATTATTAAAAGGCTCATCTGCAAGTAATATATTTGATCCTTGAATTAATGATCTAGCTATAGCCACCCTTTGTTTTTGCCCTCCAGATAGTTTTCTGATATTTTTGTCGTAAATAGAGTTATGAAGTTTACATAATTGCATATATTTATGCGCCTTCTTAAAAGAACTTATATTTAGCAAATTTTTAAGAGCGAAATAAAAATTGTTTTCCGATAGTAGTCCGCAATTAACATTTTGTTCTGCGGAAAGATCTTCAATTAACCTTAAATCTTGCCAAATAGTTGTTATTTTACGTTTCTGCTTTCCATCTAATTCCTCGAAACTTTTATTGAATAATTTAACCTCACCTTGAGTTGGCTTGATAGTGCCATTAAGCATTGATATAAGAGTAGTTTTTCCTGAGCCGCTTTTACCTAAAAGTGCAATTTTTTCTCCTGAAGTTATTTTTAAATTTACTTTATTAAGTATGAGATTATTTTGGTATGTGTAAGATATGTTTTTTAATTCTAATATAATATTATTATTCATCTAATCTTTTTTAATTTCCTCCCAATATCCTCTATATTTTGATAGTCTTTTGCATCTGCATTAATAAATTTTTTTGCATTGAACATATCTAATATCTTTTTATGTGATTTTTTCTTTATATCTAAATTTAGAATTACTGATTGAAGTTCTTCAGTGAATCCTTCCCCGAATCTATTATCTAAATCACCTTGAGCAACCCAATGATAATCAACATATTCTGGGGTAATCCAAAATAATGATAAATTACTTGTTCTTTCGGGATTGTTTTTAAGGTTATTTTCCCAAACTTGTTTGTTCAAAGCTCCAGCATCAAATGCTCCGCTATTAACCAAAGCAATTGAGGCATCATGACTACCACTAAAACCTGCTTTTTTTCCTTTAAAGTCTTTAATTTCTAAACCTGCCTGATTCAAGAAATATTCTGGCATTAATCTTCCAGAGGTAGAATTCTCAGAGCCAAAAGTAAATCTTAAATTTTTGAGTTTTTTAAGTCCTTTAATGTTTGAAATTGAGTTAAGTTTCAAATTTTTGTTTACTATAAAAACGCTTTTAAATTCCTTATCGATATCTCTTTGAGCTAGGACAATTGAATTAGGAGTTTGTAATCTTGCTTGAACTCCTGTTAAACCACCAAACCAAACCAAATCTAAATCTTTAGTTCTAAAACTAGTTACTGCTGCAACATAATTAGTAACAGGAATGTATTTAACTTCTACATCAAGTTGTTTGGATAATTCTTCTGAAAATAAATTAAATCTTTTGTCCAAAACATCTTGGTTTTGATCGGGTATTGCTCCAACTTTTAAAACTTTGGGATTTGAAAATAAAGGTGATGAAAAAATAGAAAATAATATAGATGAACTTAGAAATAAACTTTTTAAATTAAGCATAATTTAGATTTAAATTAATAGTATTTAGAAACTGCTTTTTCAAGTCTTTCTATTCCATCTTTTATTTTAATTTCTGAAGCCGCACAAGACATTCTTATACATTCGTCAGTCCCAAAAACTTTTCCAGGTACAACAACTAATCCGTAATCTTGAAGAGCTTTATTGCAGAAATCAACAGAATTAATTGAGGAGTTAGGTAATCTTGGAAATGCGTAAAATGCTCCATTAGGTTCTTCAATATAGATACCATTTATATTCTTAAGTCCCTCATAGAGAAGACTTCTTCTTTGATCATAATGGCTATTTATCATTGAGAAAAACTTATTATTAATTTTTAAAGCCTCTAAAGCACCTTTTTGAACAAAAGAACAAACATTACTTGTACTTTGACTTTGTAGTGCTGAGGATGCTTTGATTACATCTTTGGGACCTACTAAATAACCTATCCTCCAGCCAGTCATGGCCCATCCTTTAGCAAACCCATTTATTATGAAAATCCTATCTTTTAAGTCATTTGCTAGTGTAGATAAACTGTAGTGTTTAAATTCTTTTTTAAGGATTAGTTCGTAAATCTCATCAGAAAGAATATTGATATTTGGGTTTTCTCTGGCTAAATCTGCAATTTGCAATAATTCTTCCTTTGACATAACTCTTCCGGTAGGGTTATTAGGAGAATTGATAATTATAAATTTAGTTTTTGAGGAGATTTTAGACTTCAAATCTTTTATATCTATTTTAAATCCATCTTCTGCAGAAGAATTTGTAAATATTGGCTCCCCACCCGCCAACCTAACCATCTGGGGATAACTTAACCAGTATGGAGAGGGAATAATAACTTCGTCTCCAGTATTTAATAAAACTTGGAAAAGATTATATATTGCTTGCTTAGCACCATTTGTTACCAATACATTTTCAAATTCATAATTTAAATTGTTTTGAATTTGAATTTTATTTGCAATTGCTTTTCGGAGATCTAAATTGCCCGCTGCAGGACCGTACTTTGTAAATCCATCAAATATAGCTTTACTTGTAGCCTCAATAACTTCTTTTGGGGCATTAAAGTCAGGTTCTCCTGCACTCAAATTGCAAATATCTACTCCTTCTGCAGATAATTGATTTGCTTTAGCACTTATCTGCAATGTAAGAGAAGGCTCAATTGAAAGTGCCCGTTCAGATAAATTAACTTGGCTCATTGACTTATAACTTTTCAGATACGACTTTTAATAATGACAAATGCATAAATTAAGAATAAATAAAACTATCACATAATGGTTTAATTTAGTTCATTTTCTTAATCTATTTTATTTTCATGTTTTGAGTTCTTAAGATAATATATATTTAAAGTTCTATTTTCGGTGAAAAGGTTAGTTATTGGGAGAGGGAGTTTATTTGCAGATTTGTTGATAATAGGTGAGGCACCTGGAGAACAGGAAGACTTAGAAGGAAAACCATATGTAGGTAGATCCGGTAAATTATTAAAGGAATTATTGATAAAAGCGGGTATTGACTATAAGGAGGATGTTTATTTTTGCAATGTAATTAAATGTCGTCCTCCAAATAATAGAAAACCCACTATTTCAGAAATTAATATTCATAAACCATGGTTATTACAGCAAATAAAGCTAGTTGATCCAAAAATTATATTACTTACCGGTTCGACTGCTATGAGGGCTATTTTAGAAGTTAAAGATCCTATAAGTAATTTAAGAGGTCAATGGGTTAAAAAAGACGGGAGACAACTTATGGTAATTTTTCATCCATCTTATTTATTGAGATTTCCTTCCAAAGAAATCAATAAACCTTATCATCTAACCTTGAAAGACCTAGATAATGTAAGTAGTAAACTATATGCCGTATAATTTAGTGAATCCTTTTTGAATATCAAGAATTTTAATGTCCTTAACTCAATCAAAAGAGGTTAATAGTCTCTCTAAAAGATATTCAACTCATATTGAGAGAAGGATAACTAGAACAGTAATGGTTGGTGATGTAGCTATTGGAAGTGATTATCCAGTAAGAGTTCAATCCATGATAAACGAAGATACTATGGATGTTGAAAATGCTTACTTAGCTATCAAAAGACTTCATGATGTAGGTTGTGAAATAGTAAGATTAACTGTACCTTCCTTAGCACACGCAAAAGCAGTAAGAGATATAAAAGCTAAACTATTAGAAAATAATATCAATACTCCTTTGGTTGCTGATGTTCATCATAATGGTATGAAAATTGCAATGGAAGTCGCCAAACATGTTGATAAAGTAAGAATTAATCCTGGATTGTTTGTTTTTGAAAAATCAGACCCTACAAGAACTGAATATACAGATGAGGAATTTACAACTATTAAACTAACAATACTTAAAAGATTTACCCCTTTAGTAGAACTTTTAAAGGCTGAAAATAAAGCTCTAAGGATTGGAGTTAATCACGGGTCTCTATCTGAGAGAATGCTTTTTACTTATGGAGATACTCCATTGGGAATGACAGAATCTGCGATGGAGTTCGTCAAAATTTGTGATGAGCTTGATTTCCATAACATAATTATTTCTATGAAAGCTTCCAGAGCACCTGTCATGTTGGCAGCTTACAGAATGATCGCAGATAGACTTGACTCAGAAGGATATAATTATCCATTGCATTTAGGAGTGACAGAAGCTGGTGATGGTGATTATGGAAGGATTAAAAGCACTGCTGGGATCGGTACGCTTCTTGCAGAGGGATTAGGAGATACCATCAGAGTTTCTTTAACTGAAGCCCCAGAAAAGGAAATTCCAGTATGTTATTCAATTTTGCAATCTTTAGGATTAAGAAAAACGATGGTTGAATACATCAGTTGTCCTAGTTGTGGGAGAACACTTTTCAATCTAGAAGAAGTTGTAGACAAAGTTAGGAACGCTACTTCACATTTGACGGGGTTAGACATAGCAATAATGGGATGTATTGTAAATGGACCAGGAGAAATGGCAGATGCTGATTATGGTTATGTTGGTAAAGGTAAAGGAACTATTGCCTTATATAGAAGGAAAGAAGAGATAAAAAGAGTACCAGAAGATGAGGGAGTTAATGCTTTAATCCAACTTATTAAGGATGATGGGAAGTGGATTGATCCTTAAGGATTTGTCAAGATTTTGAAATTTTAAATAAAATCTTTTTATAATGAATTATAGAATTTTTTGAAAATAAGAAATTGCTAAAAAGAAAATTTATAATTTTATTTGCAACAACCTTTTCTGGGATTTTTTTTAATAATTTTGCAGAAGCAACAGTTTTAAATAATAGTTATAAAGAAGTTATTGATCATGTTTGGCAAATTGTATATAGAGATTTTCTTGATTCAAGCGGTAATTTTCAAAAGTCTAGCTGGATTAAGTTAAGAAAAGAATTTTTATCAAAAAATTACTCGGATAGTAATGAAGCATATGATGCAATAAGACTTATGCTTTCGAATTTAGATGATTCTTATACAAGATTTTTAGATCCTCAAGAATTTAATCAAATGAAAATCGATACCTCTGGAGAATTAACAGGAGTTGGTATTCAAATTGTCAAAGATGAAAAAACAGATGATTTAATAATTGTATCTCCTATAGAGAATACCCCTGCATATAAAGCCGGAATCCAACCTAGAGATAAAATATTATCTATAGATGATATTCCTACGAAAGGGATGGATTTAGATGATGCAGTTAAATTAATAAGAGGAAAAAGCGGCACTAAAGTTAAGCTTGAAATCCTTAGAGGATCTGATTCTTTTTTTGAGATTCTATTAAGAGAAAAGATTGAAATAAAAACTGTTACAAGTAAGATAAATCAAACAAAAGAAGGTCTTTTAATTGGCTACATAAGAATTAAACAATTTAATGCGAATGCTGCAAAAGAGACGAGAGATGCTATTAAAGAGTTGGAAAAAAAAGAAGTCTCAGGATATGTTCTAGACTTAAGAAGTAATCCAGGCGGTTTACTAGAGTCAAGTATAGATATCTCTAGGCAATTTATTAATGAAGGCATAATAGTAAGCACTGTAAATAAAGAGGGGGTAAAAGATATAACTAGAGCAAACGGTCAAGCTCTAACAAACAAACCTCTAGTGGTTTTAGTTAATGAAGGTTCTGCGAGTGCTAGTGAAATAGTTTCTGGAGCAATAAAAGATAACAAAAGAGGTCAATTAGTTGGAAAAAAAACCTTTGGAAAAGGTCTTGTACAATCTATGAGGACCTTGGTGGATGGTTCAGGGTTAACTGTGACAGTTGCAAAGTATTTAACTCCCAATGGTACAGATATAAATAAATTTGGAATTATTCCGGACGTAGAAGTAAAAATGAATATTAACCCAATTCTTCAAAGAGAGATTGGGACAAGAAAAGATAATCAGTACAGAGCAGGTGAAAATGAGCTAATAAATATAATTAAAAGACAAAACCAAATAAGTCAGTTTGACCCTAAGACGAAAAACCTGGAGGCTTTCTTTGAGATTGATAAGGAAACTGAAGTATTTTCATTTAATTAATTACTCATATCCAACATTCTTTTTATTGGGATATAAGCCTTTTTAATTATTTCTGGACTTATTTCAATAGATGGTGAATTGTTTTTCAAACAATCAAGAATTTTCTCTAAAGTATTTAATTTCATATAAGGACATTCATTGCATTTACAACCTTCAATATCTGGAACTTCAATAAATAATTTTTTTGGTTCTTTCTTCTTCATTTGATGTATTATTCCAGGTTCAGTTAATACCATGTAAGTTGTAGATGGATCTTTACTGACGTAATCAAGTAATTTACTTGTTGATCCAATAAAGTCAGAGAGAAGGAGTAGATTTTGATTACATTCAGGATGAGCAATAACTTTTGCACCTGGATTTTGGTATTTTAATTTTAATAAAGCCTCTTCACTAAATGATTCGTGAACAATGCAACTCCCTGGCCATAATTTAAGATTTCTTCCTGAATTCTTCTGTACCCATCTACCCAGATTCTGATCAGGTGCAAAGATTATTTTTTTATCTTCTGGTATTTTGTTAACTAATGCTACTGCATTACTGCTTGTACATATAAGATCACTTTGTGCCTTTACTTCCGCAGTGCAATTTATGTAACTTACTACATAGTGGTCTGGATTTTCTTCCCTGAACTTTTGAAATTTATCTGAGGGACAATCGTCAGCTAATGAGCATCCTGCATCTATATCTGGGAGCAAGACTGTTTTATTTGGGCTAAGTATTTTTGCAGTTTCCGCCATAAAGTGTACCCCGCAAAAAATTATTATATCTGCATCATTATTTGCTGCTTTTCTAGAAAGATCTAATGAATCGCCAATAAAATCAGCAATTTCCTGAATCTCTGGAGATTGATAATAGTGCGCCAAAATAATAGCATTAGCTTTTTTTGCATCGCTCTTTT
>QCLZ01000014.1 GCA_003214175.1 Prochlorococcus sp. AG-418-I20 | reverse complement strand
CCTCCATTAGTAATAGGATTTTTTAATAACAATACTTCTAAAAGTTTTATAAAAATCTTTGCATTTTTATTACGTTTAATACCAACACCTGTAATACTTCTAATTCTATTAACATTTAATAATCCTTCTTTAGCTATAGCAGCTTTAACATTAGGTCTTCACAACGCTGGCATTACAAGTAAATTACTTTTAAAAAATCTAGATAGCCAAGATAAGAGAAATTATATTGCAATGAAATCTTTAGGAATCTCAAAAAAGACTAGTTGGCTCTTAGGTTTATTTTCTCAACAAGCAAAAAGTTACTTAGCATATTGCGCTTATAGATCTGACATAATTATTAGAGAAACTGCAATTGTAGGGATTATTGGAAGTGTTGGCCTAGGGTGGCAATTGCAAGAATCACTAAGTTCCTTCGCATGGCAAGAAGTTACAATAATTTTGACGGCTTATAGCTCCATCGCAATAATTGGCGAATTAATAAATGGTAAAATCAAAAATAGTTTAGCTTGATTTTTAAGAATAATTTATTAAATCAAGTAATTTTTTTTCCGGTTATAGTGATTAGTTTACCAAAACAACTAGTTGTAATTGGAGATAGCTCAGTTTATGGATGGGGAGATAATGAAGGTGGCGGATGGTGTGAGAGGCTTAGAAAAGATTGGTGCAATAACCAAAATGGGCCTGTAATTTATCAACTTGGCGTAAGGGGTGATGGAATAGAAAAAGTTTCATCTAGATGGAAAAAAGAATGGTCATCAAGAGGAGAAACGAGAAGAAATAAACCTAAAGCAATCCTGCTAAATGTTGGCCTTAACGATACTGCAGCAATTGGTCAGAAAAACGGAAGACATCAATTAGATATAGATGGATTTGAATATGGATTAGAGAGACTAATTAATGAAATGAAATCTCAAACAAATGTCTTTGTTATTGGTCTAACACCAGTTGACGAAAGCAAAATGCCGTTTGCAGGATGTCTATGGTACTCAAATAATTTTTGTAATTATTATGAAAGGAGAATGGAGGAAGTATGTTTAAATCAGGATGTTCCATTTCTTCCAACATTTAGAGAAATGTACTCTGATAAAAGGAGTAAAAATTGGATTACTAGTGATGGGATTCATTTAAATGCTCAAGGTCATTTCTGGATTTTCCAAAGACTGAAGAGCTGGGAGATTCTTACAAAATGGAAGGAGTCCTAAGTCTTTCCAAATATTTTTTAATTTAAAAACTATGAATATAAAATAAGCGCAAAGATAGCAATAACAGAAGCAATACTGGTCTGAATAGCATTAACCATTTCATTACTTAATTTATATTTATTTTGAAATCTAGCGCCGATAATACTTTCAAAGAGTGTTGCCAAAAATCCCGAAACTGCAACAATTATGAAGTGTAATTTTGTAGAAATAAGTGATAAACAAAGCATTATAAAAGCCATAAATATTGCCCCTAAGACGCTAGCTAATGTTCCTTCTAAACTTATTCCTCCTTCAGTTCCTCTCTCAACCTTTTTAAGTGAGGTAATTAAATATGTATCCTTTCCAAACCTTTTTCCAATTTCGCTGCCAAAAGTATCCGCCAACTTTGCAGCAAAACTTGCTGCAAATCCAATTTTAAACATCACTACGTTGGCAGTATTAAATCTGGTCAGAATGGCAAGAAATAATCCTGTAGCTGCGGAGCCCCATACATTTTCAGGTCCTCTTCTTCCACCTCTTTTTTCAGCTATTCCTTGTTCTTTTTTAAATTTAAAACCTATTTTGGTAACGAGAGATCCAAACAATAAATAAATTACAACTGACATCCATCCCTGCCAAGACAAACATCCCCACAATATTGTTCCTAAAATTCCTGCATTTATCCAACCACCTTTTGTCATTAAAGGAATCTTGCAAAATATATAAATCAAAATAAAATTAACGCAAAAACCTATAAAGAATTGATTTCTAATTAAATCCATATTCATTTAATTTCTTAATTTCAAATCTATTCTCCACTGATTTAGAATTGATGATGCGTGAATACTAGCTGTAGAAGTTCTTAAGATAGTGTCAGAGAGTTTAACAAAGGTATTATTGTTTTTATTGAAGAAATCAATTTCATTAGAGGACCAACCTCCTTCAGGACCAATTACATTCCAGAAAATCCCTCCTTTTTTATTTACAAATTCATTCTGTTTTATTAACCATTGATTTAATTCATAACAGGTATTCTCTCTAGTAATAGAGATTGAAATTCTTTCTTGATTATCTCTACTTTTCAGCCATTGAATAATATCCATACCATTTAAAATAGATGGTTTCCATAATCTTTCACTTTGCTCAACTGCCTCATTGATAATTGAATTCCATCTTGAATATTTTCTCGAAAAATTTAAATTTTTGTTTACCTGTCTTTCTGAAAATAATGGTTGTATAAAATCAATTCCTATCTCAGTGCACATTCTTAAGATGTCATCAAAACCACTTTTTGGCAAAACAACAGCTATTCCCAATAAGTAAATTTCTTTTTTTTGAAAAAAGTAAGGTTTTTTTAATTGACTTATTTTTAAACAATCATTTTTAACTTTTATAGATTTCCACAATGAACCCTCTCCGTTAACTATAAATATTTCCTTACCATTTTTTATCCTCATCACTTTATTTATATAATGAGTCTCTTCATTAGTAAGTTCCAAATTATTGTTCTTAATATTTTCAATTCTTTCGTGGGAAATAATTAATCTTGTTAAGTCTTCCATCTAAAATACTTAATCTTTAAAAACTAAATCTTCATGTTCTTCAATAGCCCAATCATTATTTTCACCACCAATAATTAATTCTTCAATTTTTACATAATTATTTGATATCTCATTCAAAGAATTAATTAATATATCTATTGAGAGGGAATCTGAGGTTCCGAAATCAACCCAACATCTGGCCCAAAGTTTTTGATATTCCATAATTCCTAAATTATGCATTAAGGCAGGAAGAGATCCATTTTTTTGCTCATTATCGTAGGTCATCCAACTTAGATCCGAACCCTCTTCATGAGTTTGCAAATTTTCAGAATTAAATCCGCCTAACCTTCCTAAAACGTACCAACTATCAAAAACACCATCTAAGTAATTTTTTTCTTCTTGAGTTGGTGATTCTGAAAACCTTATCCAAATCCAACAGTTAAAAGGATCAACTTCTCTAAAAACAATATTCATATTGACTAATAGCTTTTTAGATCTATAGCTATTATAAGTAAGTTATTACTAGATTAAAATTCATACCTATAACTTAATTCATAATGCTTGATTTACAAGAAATATCTTATCAACCTCAAACTGGTGAAAAAAGAATAATTGACAATCTCAATTTAAAAGTACATGAAAATGAAATCATCCTAATTTGCGGCAATAGTGGTTCTGGGAAAACAACCTTACTTGAAATAATAAGTGGATTAACAAATCCCCAAAAAGGAAGAATTTCTTGGAAGAATGAAATTTTATCTTCTAGGCAAAGAAGATGGTTGTGTGGAGTAGTATTCCAATTCCCCGAAAGATACTTTATTGGTACAACTGTTGGGAAAGAATTAAAAATAGGCCATAAATCTTTAAGAGAAAAAAATATAGATATAGTTTTAAATAAGGTCGATCTGAAAAATTTAAACCTTACCCAACCACCAGAACAACTCAGTGGCGGACAACAAAGAAGATTAGCTGTAGCTGTTCAGCTACTAAGAAACCCATCAATTCTTTTACTTGATGAACCAACTGCTGGATTAGATCAAACCATGAGAAATGAAGTAAAGAATTTAATTCTTGATCTTAAAAATAAAAATACAATTATTATTGTTACTCATGAACCTGCCTTATTTGAGGGGATTCCGTCTAGAATATTAATTCTAGATAAAGGAAAAATAAAAAACTCTTAGAGATAATCATGAAGGATCGGATAGTTCGGGCTACTGCAGCAAATGGAGGCATCAGATTAGTTGCGGTCTTAACAACAGAATCTTCTCTAGAAGCTAAAAAAAGACACGGTCTTTCTTATTTAACTACCTGTATCTTAGGAAGAGCATTTAGTGCCTCACTACTTTTAGCAAGTTCAATGAAGATAATGCATGGGAGAGTAACTTTAAGAGTTAGGTCTGACGGACCTTTAAAGGGATTACTGGTTGATGCAGGTAGAGACGGCAAAGTCAGAGGTTATGTAGGGAATCCCGATTTAGAACTAGATCTAGTCAAAATAGATCCTAATAAATATTCTTTTGATTTCACAAAAGCATTAGGTACTGGATATTTAAATGTTATTAGAGACAGCGGAATTGGAGAGCCGTTTACAAGTACAGTTGAATTAGTAAATGGAAACATTGCGGAAGACTTAGCTTCATATTTGTATCATTCAGAACAAACTCCTTCAGCTGTATTCATTGGAGAAAAAATCCAAAATAAAGGTGTCATTTGTAGTGGAGGCTTATTAGCTCAAGTTTTACCTAAAAAAGATACTGACCCTTTACTTGTCTCACTACTGGAAGAAAGATGTAAAGAAATTAATTCTTTTAGCGAAGACCTATTTCAGTCAAAAGATAATCTTCTTTCGTTAATAAGAAATATATTTCCCGATATTGACGATAAATCAATATCTGAAAAAGCTCGTTCCCAAGAAGTTAGTTTTAAATGCCAGTGTTCCAAACAAAGAAGTTTAAATGCGATGAAAATGCTTGATAAGAGTGAATTGGAGGACATCCTAAAGAAAGATGGCAAAGCAGAATTGGTTTGTGAATTTTGTAAGAATAAATATTTTATAAATTATGAGGAAATTCAATCGATGATAGAAAATCAATCATAAGAAAATTACGCCTAGCCATAAAATAACCATGGCTGGAATACTCTGAATTTTTTGTATTGATAAAGAATTGTTTGATATTTCCTGAATGAAGGAGTTATTTTCAAGTAATCCACCAAATATTAATCCTATCGAAAGAAAGGTAACACTCCAACCTAGTGAGCCAATAAATCTTTTCCCCGATTTAATTTGAGTATAGGTAAGTATTAATGTTGAGATAGAAAGTAAAAGTCTATTATTAGAGTCTGGACTGATAAATAACAAAATTAAAAATAATAGCCCAAAAGATATTTTTATTGAAAGATTATCAAATGAGGGGGGCGTTATTTTTGGCAGACTGTACTGACTTGAGTTCTTAGAATTATTATTTAAATTTTTTATCTTAGAAAGCAGTGGAAAATTATTATTGGTAAATTGATTAATTTGCTTTTCTTTTTTTGAAGCACTCACAGCTTCATAGCTTACATTTCCTGATTGCCTGGCTTTCAAACTCCCCATCAGTAACTGATCGAAAGAGGATTCTATTTTTGCTTTTAAAATTAAATCTTCACCAGCTTCTTTAACTTTAAGATCCCTTGCCCTCTGAATATCCTCAAAAGCAGCACCCTCTTTTACACCTAAAATTTCATAAGGTGACTTTTTACTATTGTTTTTATTACTGTTTGAATCCAAAATTTTTTCCTAATATTAACAGATTAACCAATTTTATAATCTATTAAGGCTTTATAAAACAATTGGTTCTACTCCACTAACAACGGGCGCAACTTTATTTAAATTTAATTGATTATTGTCTTCAACCAATTGATTTAGATTCCACTCATTTTTGAAGAGAATAACTGGCCTATTCCAACAATCTTTAACTATTTTACAATTGAATATTCTGCCTAATTTTTCAATAGCTGGCCAACCATCAGAAACCCATCTTGCCAATTGATATGGCATTGATTCAAGATTTGCATCTACACCATATTCACTTTTTAACCTGTGAGTCACTACTTCCAACTGCAATTGACCAACAGCTGCGAGTATAGGGTCTCTTTTGCTCTCATCAAAGTCATAAAGAATCTGAACAGCACCTTCTTCACGAAGTTCATTCACACCCTTTCTAAAGTTTTTAAATGCTGATGGATTTGGATTTCTTAGCCAGCTGAATATTTCAGGACTAAAGGATGGTATACCTTCATACTCAAGATGAGTTCCGGTATAAAGAGTATCTCCAATAGAAAACATACCTGGATTATTCAAGCCAATAACATCTCCAGGATAGGCATCATCAACTACTTCTCTGTCTTGCCCAAATATTTTTTGTGGTCTTGATAATCTAATTGTTTTTCCAGTTCTGGAATGTTTAACTGACATATCCTTTTCAAATTTTCCACTACAAACTCTTACAAAAGCAACCCTATCTCTATGCTTTGGATCCATATTTGCCTGAAGCTTAAAAACAAACCCACTAAATTCATCGCTGGCAGGTTCAATATCACCTTGATTACTATTTCTTGAAGTTGGCTTTTGAGCCATTTTTAAAAAGCTATCTAAAAATGGCCTTACACCAAAATTAGTCATGGCAGATCCGAAGAAAACTGGGGTTAAAGAGCCATTAAAAACTTTTTCTTTTTCAAATTTCGATCCTGCCTCATCAAGAACTTCTAATTCTTCAAGTGCGTTTTCGAGTAAATCTCTCTCTACATATTTTGATAGCTCTTTATCTTCAAGACTTAATCTTTTCTCATTCGATTGTTTCCCTCTCACGGCTTTATCAAATAAAATCACCTCTCTAGAGAATCTATCAATAACTCCTCTAAATTCTTCGCCACTTCCAATTGGCCAATTAATAGGTAAAGTATTTAATCCAAGTTCTGATTCAATTTCATCAAGTAAAGAAAATGGCTCTCTTCCTGGTCTATCCATCTTATTTATAAAAGTAAATATTGGTATTTTTCGCATCTTGCAAACTTCAAACAATTTTCTAGTTTGAGGTTCTAGTCCTTTAGCAGCATCTTCCAACATAACTGCATTATCAGCAGCAGCTAAAGTTCTATAAGTATCTTCAGAGAAGTCTTGGTGCCCTGGTGTATCTAATAGATTAATTACTGATCTTTCATATTCAAATTGCAATACAGTTGATGTAATGGAGATACCTCTTTGTTTCTCAAGCTCCATCCAGTCTGAAGTGGCTTTTCTCTGATTACCCCTAGCCTTTACTGCTCCTGCCTGCTGAATGGCACCTCCATATAAAAGAAGCTTCTCGGTAAGAGTCGTTTTCCCAGCATCTGGATGTGAAATAATGGCAAAATTTCTTCTTTTATTTACCGCATCCAGTATGTCTTTATTATTTATAATTTTAGTACTTAAGCTCATTTATATAATATAAGGACCTTTCACTTAGTTCTTAAACATTACCATAGACTATTAAATATTTTTCACCATCTTCAAACACATCTAAAGAAGATAGATCATTCTCTAAAGTGAAATTTTTTAACTCTTTAAAAGTATAAGAAGCTATTAAAGATGCATAATAATCATTAGTCAAAATCTCATTATATTCATTTGAACATTGCGCTTTGAGTTCAAGGGCAGACTTTTCATCTAATGGCCTTTTTAAGTCCTTATGAAAATTTACGGTAATTTTACTAGACAAACCTCTTATGGTGTTGAAGAAATCTTCAAGATGGGTAATATGATGAATCAAACTGTTACTTACAAGTAAACTAATTTTCTTATTAATTAAAAAATTATTTGATTTTATGTCTTTGATGTCAGAACAAACGTAGCGTAAATTTTTTAATTCTTTTTGCTTAGCAGCAATCTTTTTGTTACGTTCTGCTCTCAAAATCATCTCTTTAGAACCATCGATTCCAACTACTTCAGTATTAGGCCATTTTATTGCTAACTTCTCAGATATATTTCCTGGGCCGCATCCTAAATCAACTATTAAATCTTTTTCACCTAAAGAAATATTTTTTTTCGATAGATAATGATTTATTTGATTAATGAAATTAACTTCCCCTTCTGAAAAATCAGCTTCGTCATAAGAAATAACCTGCTCTTTTTTTTCCATCAATTCAGGTTCAGGGATCCTTTCCATATCCTTTCTTAAACAAAGATTTCATATTAAACATAATTCTACACAAACCGTTAAATAGTGGTAAGAATGGTTGCAGACGCCACAGGTAGAGTTATTCTTCCAGTACTGGTTATTTTCATACAATTTTTTTATCGTGACTGTTGCCCCAAATAAAGCCTCCTCGGAGAGCAGCTCTAATAATCTTAAAAAAGATGATTTCCCAAAGACAGCTCCAGCTGCTTATCCTGTTTTCTTCAGATCTTATAGTAGGAAAACTTCCTCTGGCAAAAGGGAGAACTGGAGCGAAGTAGGTGAAAGAAACTTATCCGGCCTAAAAGAATTAGGAAAACTTTCTGATGAAGAATTAATCTTAATGAGAGAGATGCAAAGCAACCAAAAAGCCCAACCTTCTGGGAGATGGTTATGGATTGGCGGAACTCCTTGGATTAATAAGAACCAAAATTTCTCCGGAGCATACAACTGTACTTCAACAAACTTAATTGATTGGGAAGCTTTTGCTTTGATGATGGACTTAGCAATGATGGGATGTGGAACAGGTGCAATAATCGAACCTCATTTTATAAACAATCTACCTACGGTAATAAACAAAATAAATATTAAATCAGTTAGTGAAGTTGGAATAACTCCTAAAGATCAAAGAGAAGAAAAGTCATCACTTAAAATCAAAGGGAAAGATCTTCACATCAAAGTTGGAGATAGCCGAAGAGGCTGGGTAGATAGCTATAAATATCTTCTTGAGGCATCCAGTAACGAAAGTCTTCCAAGAGAAATTGATGTTTATATCAATTTGGAAGATATTAGACCAGCTGGAGAATCATTAAAAGGTTTTGGTGGTATGGCAAATCCCATTAAATTAAAAGATCTCTACACTAGAGTTGCATCACTTCTAGGAAAGGCAATTGGTAGAAAATTAAATACAGTAGAATGTTGTCTATTAATTGATGAAGCTGCAGTAACAATAGTTGCCGGGAATATAAGAAGAAGTGCCGGGATGAGACAATTTGCTTCAGATGATAAGGAAGCGGCATCGGCGAAAGAAAATCTATGGAGTCAAGATGAGAGTGGTAATTGGAGAATAGATCCTGAAAAAGATGCTCTCAGAATGGCCAATCATACTAGGGTTTACCATACAAAACCCACTTACCAAACTGTTTTGGATGCTGTCACAAAACAATTCCATTCAGGTGAGGGGGCTATCCAGTTTGCTCCAGAAGCTATCGCAAGGTCAAATGCAGATATACTCAAAGATGATGAATTGAGAAAGGAATTTATTGAAATCTACTCAGAACAAGGAAGGGATGAAGCAAGAAATTGGATGAATAATAGTTATGGTCCATTTTCTATAGAAGAATTAGATCATAGGATGAGTAGATATGGACTTAACCCTTGCGGGGAGATCTTAGGAAATGATTTTCACTGCAATTTGGCTGAAGTCCATTTAAATCAGATAGATCCTGAAAATTATGAAGAGCAAAAAAAGGCTTTTAAAGCTGCAGCTCTTTCGGTAGCATGCTTACTCAATCATGAATTTGAAGTTAAGCGTTACAGAAAGAGTAGAGAATATGACCCTATTGTAGGGGTAAGTTTCACTGGATTATTTGATTTCTGTGTCCATGCTTTTGGGACCCCATGGTTGAAGTGGTGGGAAGCAGGGAGGCCAAATAGCGAAGAAGGGAAGGCTTTCAAAGAGAAAGAAGCAGAATTCTTAGATTCTTGGAGAAAAATTGTAAAAGAAACTGTCTGGGAATATTGTGATAAACATAATCTAAGAAGACCAAATCGATGCACAACAGTTCAGCCAGCTGGGACTAAAAGTCTACTAACTGGAGCAGCTCCAGGATGGCATCCTCCAAAAGCTCAAAGATTCATAAGAAGAATAACATTCAGAAAAAATGATCCAATTGCTTTAGCTTGTATGGATTATGGTTATTCAGTTGTACCATCTCAATCCGATAAAGATGAAAATGGCTGTTTGCTCGACAATCCATTTGATCCAAGATGCACAGAATGGTTAGTTGAAATCCCTACAGAGGTTAGCTGGGCAAATATAGAAGGTGCAGACCAGATAGATATCAATAATTTTTCAGCATTAGCTCAATTTGATTTTTATATGCAAGTGCAGAAATATTACACAGAGCATAATACCTCTGCAACCGTAGAATTTAGGGAAAATGAAATTGAGGATTTAGCTAAGGCTATTCATAATGCAATAGAAAATAATGAAGGATATATTTCGGCAGCATTATTAGCTCGATTTAGTGCCAATGCTACTTTCCCAAGATTACCTTTTGAACCTATAAGTAAAGAGGAATACATATCATTGCAAAACAAAGTAATAGAGAGGAAAGTTAACAACGATTTCTTTGACGCTCTCAATAAATATGATATTGGAGAACTATCTGAAGCAGGACCAGCAGGTTGTGATTCAGATAAGTGCTTGCTTCCTCTGGCTAAACCAAAAGATTAATTATTAAATTATTTGTAAATAATAAATATAAATTAGTTTGTAAAAATTTAATTTATGGCTAACTCTTTAATAGGGACATAAATTATTTATGACATTAAGCTTAAATATTGGGAACTTATTTAATGATTCCTCAAGTCATGCCTTAGTGGATGAACTAAGAAAGAGAACATCAGAAGAGGAAATTTTAGACTTTGAAGAAAAATTCAACTCCAAAAATGAAAAAAATCTACATATCTACATATGTAGATTTCTAAAAAATAGATCAATATCCAGAGGAGTTGCCTCTAAATGGTTAATAACAATAATTAAAAACAAAGAGTCAAAAATTGATGCTTTGCAAAA
>QCLZ01000013.1 GCA_003214175.1 Prochlorococcus sp. AG-418-I20 | reverse complement strand
TAGCAAAGTTGGATTTTACAGTGTTGGTTTATATCCTGCATCATTAGCATATAACTGTGCTATGCATGGAAATTCAAAAAATATTCTCTTAGCTCCTAGGGAAGATAGAGATTTGTTAGGTGCTTTCTCAAATGATGTTCTTTCTGATATGGATAATGAGACTGTTGAAAAGATTAAGATAATGGGACATTATTCATCAGAAGGAATAAGAAAGTCTTTTGATCTAAAAGATCTTCTCTTGGGATGCGAAATTGTTATTCTTGCTTCAAATAGTAATCATATACAAGATGATGTTAAACATGCTTTAGAACTTAGAAAAACTTTAAAAAGAGAAAATGTGGTTCTTGGATGTCTAGTGGGTTCTTTTTGCATTGATAATGAGAGTAAAAACCCTATTATTCTCTGTAATAAATATCCAAATTTAGCTTTTTTTACAGGATTTCATCGACACGGGGCCTTACGAAATCCTAATGATAGTTTTACCGCAAATTTTTGCCATCCAAATCCCCTAACTGCTTTAATAGGAGCTCGTATTTTGAATCAATTGTCACCGAAAATTCAAGTTTCGCCTGGAGTTCATAATATTGAATGTCAATATATAAAATCAATAAAAAACATCTCATCCATATTTGCAGGTTTTATAAATAACTTTCATTCCGATAAGCCAGGAATGTTACCTAGCATTAATACGATTTTATTGACTCAATGTTTAGATCAGGCCGCTTTAGTATCATTACAAGTTAGGAAAGAAAATAAATTAGAGAACAAATATCTTTCATTAAAAGAACTTGGTTATGGTGAAGAAATAATTAGTGCAAAGGAAATAATTAATAACAAATCTTGTGAAAAAGGAGATTATACTTTCTCTCAGTTAAATGCTGTTAAGGCTGATGTCTTAGGGAGCATGACTCTACCAACGGAAGGAAAACCAACAAGGAATTTTCAGGCAGGACAAGTTTTATCAGATATGCTTTTACAACTCAAAAGATGTCCAAAAGATGTCTCAGAATTTGTAGGTTGGTGTAACAAATACTCTCTCAGTCAAGGAGGTTTAGAAGGTCTAAAATCCTTAAAATTTTGGCCAGATATTTATAAAAACTTCAAAATCAAAAATAATAATTGTTCAATGATTAATATGATTTATTTATGCTTTAATGCTAATTCAGAAGAAAAAAAAGAAATTTATAAGGTTTTAATTAGTTCAGAAGAAATCACTAATTTTTGCCAAGAATCTGTGAAATCTGAATTATCTTTAGAACTAAATGAAAAATTAAAAGGAGATTATCTTTTTAATGATATTGAAAACCTTTATAAGAAATTGTTGTTTAGCGAAGAGAAAAACGATCTTAAAAATATTGAATATAGTGATGAAATTTCTAAAAAAAATCCTAGTTATATCAATGTTTTGAAAATTATTAATAGTTATTTTAAAAATTGATTATTTGTATGATTTACTGAAAAGCTAAGTTGTTTTTTATTTACTAATTTTGATTGCGGGGTTAGAATTATTATGGTTTTGTAAGGTTTTTTTTGAAAAAGGAATTATCACATCGTTCTCATGAACTGAAAGCTCTTGGTTGGAATCAAGAAGACTTATCAAGATACGAAGATTTATGGGAATACAGTCAAAGATGGGGATTAATAAATTTAGAAAGAGAAGACAGACAGTTTTTGAAGAAAACAGAAAAGTTACTCCCAAAGATACAAAACAAAAAGATATCCATTAAAAAAAATATTGAAGAAAAATCATATTATTTATGGTTAAAATTTTTCCTTGATGAAATTAATATTTTTAATAGTTCTAATCTTCCAAAAAATAAATATGCTGTTTGGACACTTTTAATTGAAGAGGAAATAAAACTTCTTAAGGAATTACAACCAGTTATGGGGCTTCCAGATACTTTAAAAGCTAAGAATTTATTCGAAAAAAGAAAAGAGCTTATAAATAAAGCTTTTAACGAATTTGAAGCTAAAAAAAACAATAAAGTTTTTAATTTTGATGAGGTTCTAAATAACTCTGAAAAAGATGTTGGTAAAAATTGGAAATCAATTACTGAAAAAGATCCTGAAGCTAATAAAACTTTTCCAATAATTGAATCTGCAAATATTGAGAAACTCAGATTTGCGATAAAGGAGGATTTGAGTTTATATATGCGAGATAATTACCCCTCATTAAAAAAGGATTTATAAATATTTATCTTTTTTTTGTTTTTTTTTTGGACTTTTCTAAGTTAAATAGATAATAGGATTATTTAAAAAATTTTGAGCAACCAAAAGTTCGAGACACTTCAGTTACATGCAGGCCAAGTTCCTGATCCAACTACAAATTCTAGAGCAGTTCCCATTTATCAAACTAGTTCCTATGTCTTTGATAATGCAGAGCATGGAGCTAATCTTTTTGGATTAAAAGAATTTGGAAATATTTATACTCGACTTATGAACCCCACCACAGATGTCTTCGAAAAAAGAATGGCAGCTTTGGAGGGAGGAATGGCAGCACTTGCAACATCCTCAGGACAAGCTGCTCAATTCTTGGCAATCGTGAACTGCATGACAGCAGGGGATAATTTTGTATCTACATCTTTTCTCTATGGTGGGACCTATAATCAATTTAAAGTACAATTTCCTAGATTAGGAATAGAAGTTAAATTCGCAGATGGTGATAGTATCGAAAGTTTTAGAAATAAAATTGATGATAAAACCAAAGCAATATATGTCGAATCAATGGGAAATCCTCGGTTCAATATTCCAGATTTTGATGGACTTTCTGCTTTGGCGAAGGAAAATGGAATTCCTTTAATAGTAGATAATACCCTTGGTGCTGGTGGTGCTTTAATAAGACCAATTGATTTTGGAGCCGATGTTGTTGTAGAAAGTGCAACGAAATGGATCGGAGGGCATGGAACAAGTATTGGAGGGGTTATTGTTGATGCTGGAACCTTTGATTGGGGAAATGGTAAATTCCCACTAATGAGTGAGCCAAGCGCTGCTTATCATGGCCTTGTTCATTGGGATGCTTTTGGTTTCGGTAGTGATATCTGCAAATCTTTGGGAGTACCTGATAATAGAAATTTAGCTTTTGCGTTAAGAGCAAGACTTGAATGCCTGAGAGACTGGGGATCAGCTCAAAGTCCTTTTAATTCGTTTTTGTTATTACAGGGACTGGAAACTCTAAGTTTAAGAATAGAAAGACAAACTTCTAATGCTCTTGAATTAGCAAAATGGTTGGATTCTAATTCTAATGTAAGTAGTGTTAATTACCCAGGCCTAGAATCTGATCCATATTACTCAAGTGCCAAAAAATATACTACTGGAAGGGGAATGGGTTGCATGCTTATGTTCTCTCTTAATGGGGGTTATGAAAATGCAGTAAAATTTATTGATTCCTTAAAATTAGCGAGTCACCTTGCTAACGTGGGTGACTCGAAAACATTAGTTATTCATCCGGCTTCAACAACTCATCAGCAATTATCTGAAGAAGAACAATTATCTGCAGGTGTTACTCCCACGATGGTAAGAGTTTCTGTAGGAATTGAACATATTGATGATATAAAAGCAGATTTCGAACAAGCACTTTCACAAATCACATAGGAAAGGAGATTTATTGGCTTTAATAATTCCTAGTAACTATCACAAGATTAGTGATGTCGAGAAAAATCATATATCTTGGATCGAACCAGAATTGGCAAAAAGACAGGATATACGTCCTCTTAGGATTGGTATTTTAAATATCATGCCTCTTGGCAAGCAGTATGAATTTAACTTACTACATCCACTTGGTTTATCTCCTCTTCAAATTGAGCCAGTTTGGATAAAGCTTGAAACTCACTCTTATAAAACATGGGATCTTAATCATCTAAATAATCTATACATAACTTGGGAAGAAGCAAATAATCCAGAACCGTTAGATGGAATCATTATTACTGGAGCACCTATTGAGCATCTAGCCTTTGAGGAGGTTAAGTATTGGGATGAATTTGTGAAAATTGTAAATGAAGCCAGAAATTCTTGTGCGAGTACTCTTGGATTATGTTGGGCGGGTTTTGCGCTGGCTTATTTGGCAGGGGTTGATAAGCAAGTTTTTGATAGGAAATTATTTGGGGTATTTCCTTTAAAAAGTCTTGTTCCTGGACACCCTTTGATGGGGACACAAGATGATGAATTTATATGTCCTCAAAGTAGATTTGCGGGATTGCCAGATTTAGAAATGGAGAAGGCTCAAGAAGAAGGGAAATTGAATTTGTTGGCTTATGGAGAGAACGTCGGATATACAATATTTGAATCTTATGATCAAAAACAACTTATGCATTTAGGTCATCCTGAATATACGGTTCATAGAATTATTAGCGAAATTGAAAGAGACAAAGAAAAGGGAGATGTTCCTCCTCCTAAAAATTTTGATCCAAATAGTTCAAAAACCGCTTGGAGATCTCATAGGAATTTGCTTTTTCAGCAATGGCTTTGGTTTTGTTATCAACAAGTTAGTCTTAGTTAACTTTTTTAATGACCGCTTTCCATACCACCTAGTCTTTCAAATAAGTTAAGACTCTCTTTATTTAATCCCACAATTTCAACTTTAGAACCACCATTCTGGAATTTTCTAATAATTTGCTCAAGAGCAACAACTCCACTTTGATCCCAAATATGAGCTAGAGACATGTCAATTACAATATTTTTTGGATGTTCGTGTAGGTTAAATCCTTGTAGAAAATAAATTTTACTTACAAAAAATAGTTGTCCTTTTATTTTGTAAATTGTTTTATCTTGTTCTCTAGTTCTTAAAACGGTTATTACCTTTGCAACTTTTCTGCTAAAAAGTATTGCAGCTAAAGCTACTCCTGCAACAACACCTAAAGCAAGATTATGTGGCTTTGTAAGCATGGTAACTGCGAATGTCATTATCATTACCGCAGTATCACTTTTAGGAATTTTTCTTATATTCTTCAGTCCATTTAGATCAGCAGTGCTTATAGAAATTGTTATCATTATTGATACTAAAGCAGCCATCGGGATAGCACCTATCCAAGGTTTTAAAAGAATTATCATTAATAACAATGACAAACCTGATGTTAAAGTTGATAATCTAGATTTTCCTCCATTTTCATTATTCATAACAGATTGTCCTACTAGAGCACAGCCTGCCATACCTCCAAAAAAAGAGGATACGATATTAGCTATACCCTGTCCTCTAGCCTCTTTATTTTTATCTGAACTTGTATCTGTAGCGTCATCAAGAATATCCTGGGTTAGAAATGTTTCCATTAAACCAACTAAAGATATAGCTAAAGAAGCCGGTAGGATTATACCTAATGTTGATAGGTTAAATGGTACTTTCCCATTCTCCAAAGCCCCAAATGGTATAAAGGGACTAGGAAATCCATCTGGCAATGTACCCAAATTACTAACGGTGGGGATTTCTAATTTAAAGAATATACTAATGAAGGTCAGCAAAATAATGGCTACTAGTTGTGAAGGAACTATCTTTGTTATTTTTGGAAACCCGTAAATAATAATCAATCCCAAAATTACAAGCCCCCAAACTAAAGGTATTTGATCATTTGTGGGATATTTACCCAGTTCATCCTTTAATAATTTTCCTTCATTAATACCTATTCCTAATTGAAGAAATTGAGCCTGAAATATTAATAAAGCAAGGGCATTTACAAATCCACTTAATACACCACTTGGGACAAATCTCATTTGGTATGCAAGTCTTAAATATCCCCAAAGTATTTGGAAAAAACCTGTTAATAGTCCAGTAGCTATTAAGTATGAAAGGCCTTGGGCAGGAGTATCTCCAGCTGCAACAACCCCAGTCATTAGAAGGGCAGTCGATCCTGTCGCTGAGGTAATCATTCCCCTTCTCCCTCCAACAATCGCAATTGTTATGGATAAGCAAAATGCACCAAAAAGGCCAACTTTAGGATCTACACCAGCGATACCTGAGAAAGCAATTGCTTCTGGAATCATCGCAAAAGCAACAACTAAACCAGAGAGAATATTTGACTTAGGATCATCTAACCAATTTTTAGATAAATATTTTGAGAAATTTGACATTGTAATTTTCTTTACAGTTATGAAATTACCTTATAAAGGTGGCAAAATACTCTTTGGATCAAAAATATTCTTTAAAGTTTTTAATTCATCAATTCTATTCCCGAAAGCTAATCTAATTTCTTCCTCATGAGAATTTAAATGATTATGCAATTGGGCCAAGTGAATATTTGGATAAAACCTTTTTAGCTCACTCCATGATTTATACATCCAGTCCATCACGATCTTTCTTTCTTGAAGATCATTTTTTTTCCATGAGGCATAGATCCATGGTTTCCAAGTACTATTTCTATGAACAAAAAAGCTTGAGCCACAATTTAATTTTTTAGTTTTACAACCCATTTGTTGAGAAGCAACATAACAGGAATTATTAGGTCTACTTTCCATTATCTCTTTCAAACATTTTATAAAAAATGGAATATCATTTTCTAAATCTTCTCCTAGAAGACTTAATACCTCAGAATGATTATTTCCATTCAGCTCATATAAATCTAATTCCTTTGGGAAGAAATTTATTTTGTTATAGTTCCCATAAAATTGTTTTTCTAGAGCAGGAAATTTGTCTAAAAGCATTAAGTATTCTTCTGTTCTTTTATCCTCTAAGTTGTTTTTGAGTTCGGCCAGAATATATATGTAAATTTTTTGGGCGTAAATCCATTGAAGACTAATATTTTCTGGAAATTCCTCTGATATTTTTATTATTTCTGAAAGTTCATTGAGATTTACAAATCCTTCAATAACCTTAATTGGATTTGATTGGATTGTCTTAAGTTCTATTTCTGTAATAATTGAGAAGAAGGGTGCTGCGCCTTTAATTGCTTCCCAAATCAATTGTTTTTCTGGACTTATTTGATTTTCTCTTAAAGAAATAAATGTCCCATTACCCAAGAAACCTTTTATTGATTTAATATTGTCAATTGCTAATCCGTAGGCTCTACTAAGTGGGCTCACTCCACCAGTAAGTATATAGCCTGCTCCAGGAAGTTTAGAAAGTCCGATAGGAAAACTTCGATTATATTTTTGTAAATGATTTATTAGATCCCCCATTAATACTCCACCTCCAATTGTTGCTATATTGCTTTCTCTATCTAAATGAATTTTGTTGTAATTTTTTCTTAGATCAAGAGTTGTAAAACCCTTCTTAGCACAACTAGAAGTTGTACCTCCACTACATATGCAAAGGTATTCGTACTCTTTCTTGGAGTAATTCTCTTCATTAAATAATGAAGCATCAACGTTATAAATTAATTCCTTAAACTTTGCGTCCTTTGAATTAATATTTGGAACTTCAAGTAAATTATTATTTTTCACTACATGATGTTGTTCTTTACTATTATGGTATAAGTAATAATTTGATTTTGGATAATTTAGATTCGAAGTTAAATAATCAAGTCGCGATACTTATCTGTGGACACGGGAGTAGAAATAAACTAGCCATTTCTGAATTCCAAGAATTAACTAAGTTCATCCAAAAAAGATATCCAAACTTTTTAGTTGAATATGGTTTCTTAGAATTCGCTAAACCTTCGCTTGTTGATGCTCTAGAAAAGTTAAAAGATCTTTCTATAAAAAAAATAATTGCTATACCCGCAATGCTTTTCGCTGCTGGTCATGTAAAAAATGATATACCAAGTTTGCTTATGAATTATTCAAGTAAAACAGGTATTGAAATAATTTATGGAAGAGAATTAGGTATTAATAATTTAATGATTAGTGCAGCTTGCGAAAGAGTAAAAGATGTATTTAAAAAAAATAATACTCTCAAACCTGAAGAATCATTATTAGTTGTTGTTGGTAGAGGCTCTTCTGACCCAGATGCGAATTCCAATGTTTCAAAAATTACGAGAATGATCGTAGAGGGCATTGGTTTAGGGTGGGGGGAAACAGTTTTTTCTGGAGTAACTTTCCCTCTTGTTGAACCTGGATTGAAAAATGTTGTGAGACTTGGTTATAAAAATATAATTATTTTCCCTTATTTCCTTTTCTCAGGCGTCCTTGTGACAAGAATAAAAAGGCAAACTGATTTAGTTGCGATTAATAATCCAAATATTTCATTTATACATGCAAAATATCTTTCATCTCAGTCTTATGTGGTCGACACTTTTGTAGAAAGGATTGAAGAGATTCTTAATAATAAAGGTAAGAATTTTATGAATTGCTCAACTTGTAAATATAGATCAAATTTATTTGGCTTTGAAAAAGAAGTTGGAATGTTACAAGAAAGTCATCATGATCATGTAGAGGGGTTGGGTATCAGCTGTGATTTATGTGATCCCGAATGTAATGGTGCTTGTGAAATACAAAATCAAATCCCAATTCATAATCAAGAAAAATCAAACTCAGGCGGAGGTGATTACTTAGAGCATGAACATGTAGAGACTCATCAACATGAACATAATCATAATCACCATAACCATCACCATAGTATTTATCCAAATTCAAATCACCCCTTAGGACCTGTTACGCTTCGCTTGCCTAATGAAGAGTAAATCTTAAGAAAATACGTTGAAAATCAATGAATCAACTGTCTCTTTCTCGGGTAAGTCTCATTAGACTCGTAATATATAAGTATTGCTTATGTATTCTTGCGGCATTATTTTTAGCCTTATTTTCCACAGCCTTTTAAAGGTTTTCCACGTCCAAATCCACATTGGATTAGGAATGCCAGTATTTTTCATGAAAAACAGAATTTCAACATTATTGTTGACTTTTTTTTTTGTACTTATCAATTTCCTAATTTAAAAAGTACATTTTTTAAAAATTAATTTATAACATGAGTCTCAAATAATAATTTCAAAAGTTATCTGATAAATTTTTTTTGACATTTAGAAAAAAAAACATAATCATAGTTGTTATAGAAATAAGTTTATGGATCAAATTAGCCAATCAAATTTAACTGATAAGAATCTCGTAGAGTGTTCTTCAAATAAAGTTTCATTAGAAACAGAGCTTTCGGAAACTCTTTATAATACTATGAAAGATTTTGTATTAAGTAACCCAACTTGGGATCAATATAAGCTTATAAATTCAGCGTTAGCTACTTTTCTCATTCAAAATGGATGTACAGATAATTCTGTCTCAGAAATTTATCTAAATCAATTATTTACACCCTCTAAGGCTTTTTAATATTTAAACATGCCCTTCTACTCAAGGCCATGATTGTAAGTGTTGGACTTTGCCAAGATGATGTGGGCCAGCATGCTCCATCTAGTACCAGTACATTCTTGCACCCCCATAATCTATTGAATTTATCAACTACGCTATTTTCTTCATTGGTCCCCATTGGTGCTCCCCCTAACTCATGAATGTAATAGCCAGGAGGAGGAGGACCCTCTGAAAGTGCGATCAAATTTTTTGTAATTAAACTCCCTAATGGGATATTCATTAGTTCATTAATATTTTTTATTTCTCCATTTGCAGCTTTAATTGATTTTCGTATTGTGTTTTCCATATGTTTAGCCATTTTTAACTCATTCTCGCTCCATTCGAATTCAATATATGGAATTGGGATACCCCATCTATCTGTTTTTCTTGAGAGAGAAACTGAGTTTTTCTCTCTAGGAAGGACTTCACCATGGGCGATAAGAAAACCAATAGATGTATTTGTGTCTCTTTGCAAAAATTTAGGTATCCCTAATCTATCAATTGCTCCCCAGATTCCATAACCTCTATGGAAATTTATGTCTTCAATTTTCGGTAAATTTGAACCGAATGGAATAAAGAAGCTGCCTGCTCCAGAAAGTTCGGGAATATTATCTAGTGGTTTTACTGAGTTTTTTGTTTTTGGGACTGAAAAAAATCTACAGATAGATATATGGTCCATAAGGTATTTACCTAATTTTCCGGAATTATCTTTAAAACCTGAGGAATTTGATTTGTATTCTGAGTTCAGCAGTATTCTTAGTGTTGAAATTGTAGATGCACAAAGGAGGATTAAATCACAATTTAATTCTTTTTTGCATCCATTTTCTAAGTTTACGATCGTTATTTTTGATGCAAGCTCTGTGATCTTGTTAATCTCAAAAGACTCCACTAAGTGATTAGTGATTATTTGTACATTTCCAGTATCTAAAGCTTTTTTAAAAGTGCTTCCTACACTAGAGGAATTGGGCCATTCTCTATCTTTTACTGATGAGTTACGGTCAAAGCCTCTTGATTGGATAAATGGATAGTTTAACTTTGATTTAACTTTGCTGCCAAAAGCTTTTTCGTCTTCTGTAAGAGGTATTTGACCAATATATTTACCGTTTGGGACTTCCTTGATATCATCATTTTGTCCATAGATTCCACAGAAACTTTCAATGAAATCATAGTGAGGGGACAGTTCATCGTATGAAATAGGCCAGTTTGGTCCGAAGCCGTCTTTTTTAGCTGGTTGAAAATCTTCTGAAGAAAGTCTTAATGTGATGCCTCCCCAAGTTAATGACCTTCCCCCATATTGTCTACCTTGAGTCCAAAGGAAGGGCTTTTCCTTGGGGAAGTCATAAGGATGTTTTAATTCATTTGAATATAGATCAGGATTATTTTTCCAATAACCTGGATGTTGGCATTGATTGGCATGTGTTTTTGTTAAAACTCCCGATATTCTTTTTAATGTATTTTTTGGCTCATTATTGCTAGCATCAACTCTTTTAATTTTTGGTCCTGCTTCTATTACTAAAACTTTTATTCCCTGTTCTGCCAATGTAAGTGCCGCTATTCCTCCAGTAGCGCCAGAACCAACAACAATTGCATCATAAGGACTAATATCCAAAACCTAGTTCATGATTTGTTATTTCAATAAATATAGCATTCAGTAAATAATTAATTTTTAGATTTCGTTTTTAGAAGTTAGAATTTAGTGATATTTTATTCAAAATAAATGAAATTTATAATCACAACTGTTTTAATGATTGTTTTAATCCTACCTTCTAAGAGCTTTGCCGCATTGGATTATGGTAAACAATCTCTAGTAGGCGCTGATTTCTCTGGATCTGATTTAAAAGGAGCAACTTTTTATTTAACTGATTTACAAGACGCAAATTTATCGGGTTGCGAGCTTCAAAATGCGACTCTATATGGAGCAAAATTGAAGGATACTAATTTAAGTAACTCAAATTTAAAAGAAGTAACTTTAGATTCAGCCGTTTTAGAGGGGACCGATTTATCAAATACTAATTTAGAGGATTCTTTTGCATATAGTACCCAGTTTGAAAATGTAAAGATAGAAGGTGCAGACTTCACTAATGTTTTCTTACCAAAAGATGTTGTCAGGAAATTTTGTGCCAATGCATCTGGAATTAATCCATTTACTAATAGAGAAACGAGAGAAACTTTAGAGTGTGACTTGAATTAAATTTAGGCACATATGAGTTCTTTTTTAATTTTTCTTTGTTTATAAAGTGATCTACCAACAGGCCAACCTAAAGTTGATAAGTGCCTCATTAAAGAACTTGAGTATTTGAAATAAAGATTTCCTGAATATTCGATACCAAGCTCTTTTAAAGTCTTCACTAACAAAAATAACTCTTTCTTATTTCCTTTTTTCATATCTAATAATATTAATGCCTCACTTGATAACTTATTATCTATAGCACAGACATTTTCAGAAAATCCTACTTTAAGACAATTGCATTTATCAGAATAAAGTGTATAAATTATTCCATCTTTAAATTTATCCTTAGAAGTATTTACATTTAAGTTAGATGATATTAATGAATGATATTCTTTTGTAATTTTTTTATTATTCATGATTATTTGATTTCATTTTGAACCGTTTCATATTTCTCTAAAAGATTATTAACTTCTGCTAATGCAATCCTCTTTTGACAAGCCGAGTCATATCTATTTACTGCTACTGAAGGGATCGAACCTTTGCTTTTCATTTCTCTTATTCCAGTTTCTAAACATTGAAAAGCAACACTCGATAAATCTCGACCCTCTGCTGCCGCCCAAACCTTGAGTAAATAAGTAAGGTTTGATGGGACTGAAATTTGAACTTTGTTTGAATTTGAGGTGTTTAATGCTATGTCATCAAGGCTAATTTCTTTGGATGAAATGCTCTCTTTGACTTTTTTCTTCAAATTTCTTACTTCGTTAATTGCGTCCTCTTTATTTCTAATTTTTTGTTCTATTTCAAATAACTCTTCCTCAGAATTGATTAAAGCTTCTAATGCCCATTTAGCATCATCTTTCGCAATAGCTGTGCTATCAAGCCATT
>QCLZ01000012.1 GCA_003214175.1 Prochlorococcus sp. AG-418-I20 | reverse complement strand
GGAAACTTCATTTGATCTTTACCATAATGAAATTAGCTAAAAAAGCTTTTTTATTAGCTTCAACCATGACCCTTGTTGCTTCTTGCGGAACCCCAACTTCTTCAGTGAGGTTAAGCGGAGCTGGAGCATCTTTTCCTGCCAAAATTTATACCAGATGGTTCAAAGATTTAGCAAATGAAGGAGGTCCAAAGGTAAATTATCAAGCTGTTGGTTCTGGTTCTGGTAGAAAAGCATTTATTGATGAGACTGTAAACTTTGGTGCTTCTGATGATCCTATGAAAGATAAGGACATAGCAAAAGTAACTAGAGGTTTAGTTCAGATCCCCATGGTTGGTGGAACTATTGCTTTTGGATATAACTACGATTGCGATTTGAAACTTACCCAAGAACAAGCAGTCCAGGTAGCTATGGGTATGATAAAAGATTGGAAGGAAGTTGGATGTGCTCCTGGAAAAATGACTTGGACTCATCGTTCTGATGGTTCAGGAACTACTAAGGCTTTCACAAACTCTATGGAAGCATTTTCACCAACATGGACTTTAGGAACTGGTAAATCAGTTAAGTGGCCTTCAGGTGTTGGTGCTAAAGGCAATTCAGGTGTGGCAGGTGTCATCCAGAATACTCCAGGCGCAATAGGCTATGTTAACCAGTCTTATATAAAAGGTGATGTTAAAGCCGCTGCACTTCAGAATCTTTCTGGAGAATATGTAAAGCCTACAGTTGAGGCAGGAGCAAAAGCTCTTAATGGCATTACTTTAGATGAAAATCTTGCGGGTAAAAATCCTAATCCAACAGCAAAAGGAGCATATCCTATAGCTTCATTAACATGGATACTTGCTTATGAAGAAGGTAATGGTAAAAACACTAAAGCTATTAAAGAAGCCTTTAATACATTGTTAAGTGATGAATATCAAGATAAAGCTCCTTCACTAGGATTTGTTCCTTTGAAAGGCGATATTCTTGAGAAATCAAGGGCTGCTGTAAATAGAATTGGTAAATAAACCGTAAGACGATATTTAAAAGGAGGAATTTATTTCCTCCTTTTTTTTATGCAAACAAATATTTTGATAAACCTAATATTAAAGAAAAAAGAATAAGTATGTAAGTTGGAACTACTTTTAAAAAAGATAATATTGTGGAGATTAAAACTATAAAAATAGAGCTAATTAAAAAGTATTTTGATGAAAAACTATCTTCAATTAAATTAAAGCCAGAGAAAATAACTGCTCCTGGAATTGTATTGATTACTCCTTCGATAAAGTGATTAATCGATTTAATTTTGTTTGTTATGAAGCCTTTTCCAAAAACAAAAATTAATAAAAAACTTGGTAAAAAAATTGCAAAAGTTGATATTAATGAATACTTTAAAGCTTCAGTTATTCCTCCGGCCGAAAACCCAGCTTTGTATCCAATAAAACTTGTAGTTAATAAGACAGGACCAGGTGTTATTTGGCCAATCATTATCCCATCTATAAATTCATTATTTGTTAACCATCCTTGCGAGACAACATAATCACTCATTAGAGGAATAATTACTAATCCGCCTCCAAAGATAAAAAGTCCCGATTTGAAAAAGAATAAAAACAGATTAATATAATCTATTAAAAACTTTGAGTTTGTAGAGAGCTTTAAAAAATTATAAAACTTGGCAATATCCAAAAAGATTGAGCTAGTTAAAAATGAGGTTGTTGAAAATATAGATAAAGGAACCAAGCTATAAAAAATAGTTTTCCATTTCTGTAAGAAAATATTTATCAAACCTGCAATAGTAAGAATTATTATTAGAGGAAATTGAATACTATTATATTTTGCAAATATAAGTAGAAATAAGATTGAGCTAGAGAATAATACTCGATCTAACTTTAATCTTTTTTGTAAAAGAACTAATGAAAATGAAAAAATTATTCCTGCAATAATAGGAGGATTAAAATAAATTAAATCATTTAGAAATTTTGATCCAGAATAAATTTGCCAAAAAAAGCTAAGAACTAATACTGAAATGAATCCTGGGATAATGAAACATATACCGGATATCAATCCACCAAGATAACCATTAATTTTAAGACCTATATATATTGCTAATTGAGTGGATATTGGTCCTGGAAGCAATTGACATAAACCAATACCTTTTTCAAAAGATTGGGTTGAAATTAATTTTTTATTATTTATAAGTTCATCTTCGAATAAAGAAATATGAGCATATGGTCCTCCGAAACTGAAAATACCAATTTTTAGGAAAATTTTTGCAAGTTCAATTAAGGATATTTTTGCCATTTAAATATTTTAATTTCTAAAAATTAGTTTTTTGGTGATGATAAGCTTTGTTTGATTGATGGTAATTTAAGACTCGAAATCCAAGATAATAATATTAGAAGTGATGAAAAATAAAGACAATATTGAAGACCAATACTCGGATTTCTCCCAATCATAAAAAGTAAGCCAGATAGTAATGTTCCAACTAGTCTTCCAGCAGCATTTGCCATGTAATAGAAGCCAACATTTAAACTGATTTTTTCATTATCAGAGTAGGCCAAAATCATATAAGAATGTGTAGAGGAATTCATTGCAAAAACAAATCCAAAAATAGTAAGTCCTAAAATTATTGCTATCGATGGAGAACTTTCTCTCCATAATGCGACTCCTATCAAAGATGGTATTACCATTAATACGGCACTCCAAAATTGGATAGCTTTACGATCTGGACTTTCTTTCTGGCCCCATATCTTTCTAATTGCTGGAGCTGAAGCCTGAATAATTCCATAACCTATTACCCAGGCCCCAAGAAATAATCCTATTTCCATGTAGTCCCAACCAAATGCCATATCTAGGAATACTGGAAGAGCTACAACAAACCAAACATCTCTTGCTCCAAAAAGAAAGAATCTTGCTGCTGAAAGAATATTTATTGCATTTGATTTTGAAAAAAGATCATTAAAAGCTGGTTTGCTTTTCATTTTGCCAATTTCTCCAGGCAAAATTAATGTCAACAAAAAGGCTAAGCATAGTCCAAAACCCATAATTCCTACAGCATTATTGAATCCAAATAACTTATATAAAAGTCCACCCAAGAAAAAGCCAACTCCCTTAAGAGCGTTTTTAGATCCAGTTAAAATAGCAACCCATTTAAAAAGTTGTTTTTTGGCAGTATCATTGCCATCATTTGTCTCTGGAACTATTGTCTTAACAGCACTTTTAGCACTCATTTTGTTTAAATCTTTTGCTATCCCACTGACTGCTTGAGCAACCATAACGTATGCGACACTAAAAATTACTGGCCAATCTTCCTTAACTGGAATAAGCATAAAAAGAGCGATGATTTGCAGGATAGTCCCAATCCATAAAGTAAGCCTTAATCCATATCTTGCTCCTATCCAGCCACCATAAAGATTAGTAATTATTCCAAAAAACTCATAAAAAAGGAAAAGTAAAGCAATTTGTAGAGTTGTGTAACCTAGCTCATGAAAGTGACCAACAACCAATAATCTTAATGCGCCGTCAGTAAGCGTGAACGCCCAATAGTTTGCTGTTATAACACTATATTGTTGAATATTAGATAACTTCATAAAGACATAAATTAAATCTCTTTTTTGATTACATATTCAGTAAGATCTGCAAGTCTGCAGCTGTAACCCCACTCATTGTCATACCAAGCGTATATCTTTAATAAATTTGAATTAACAACCATAGTTGATAAACTATCAACTATTGAACTTCTAGAGTCATTTACATAATCTGCAGAAACTAAAGGTCTTTCTTCGTAGCCTAGAATTCCTTTTAAATAAGTTTCTGAAGCTTCCTTTAGTGCCATATTTACTTGTTCAGTTACCACTTCTTTATTTAATTCAAAAACTGCATCTGTTAAAGAACCATTAAGTAGAGGAACTCTTACTGCATGCCCATTTAATTTTCCTTTTAATTCTGGAAAGATATCAGCGATAGCTTTAGCAGATCCAGTTGTAGTAGGTATTAAACTTTGCATACATCCTCTTGCTCTCCTCAAATCACTTTTATAAAAATCTACAGGAACTTGAGTGTTCGTGACATCGTGAATAGTTGTAATAGCGCCGTGTTTAATAGAAAAATTTTCATTAATTACCTTTACTATCGGAGCTAAACAATTTGTAGTGCAAGATGCTGCAGTTACTAATTTATGTTTAGAAGGGTCATAAAGACTTTGATTTATACCGTAAACAATATTAAGTGATTCCTCTCCAGCTACAATTCCTTTGACTGGACAAGCTACTATTACTCTTTTCATCCCAAGAGAATCAAAATATGGATTAAGTTTGTCTGGCTTTTTATTCTTTCCTGTACATTCCAAAATAATATCTACAGAAGATTTTTCCCAAGGAACATCAAGATAATTTTTCAAAGATGTGTAGGCTAATTTCTTTCCCCCAATTATTATTTCTTCTTCTTTGACCTCTATATCTTTCCCCCATCTACCATGGACCGAATCGAATTCGAGTAAATGCGCAGCAGCATTCGAATCTCCTGCTATCTCATTTATATGAGTTATTTCTATATCAGCTCTGTCCCATAATGCTCTGAAAACTAATCTGCCAATTCTTCCAAAACCATTAATTCCAATTTTCATAACTTTGAAATTTTCTATATGAATTATACATCAAAATATTTTGATGTATCAAGATATTTTTATTGATGAAATCTTTTTTATATAAGCTATATTAAAGAGAATTTAATTTCCTTATAAGTGTTAAAAGAGATTAGCAAAGTAAAAAAAGAAAATATATCTAAGTTGATGGTTTCATTTTCTGATCCTTTTAGGCTAGAAATAATTGATCTAATGATGGATGGAGAAGTTTGTGTATGCGATATTATGAAATTAACTAAGTTGTCTCAGTCAAGAATTTCATATCACATCAAAATTTTAAAGGAAGCTGGTCTAATCTCAGACAGGCAAGAAGGTAGATGGGTCTACTACAGCCTAAATAAAGAATCTCTCTTTTTGATCAAGGAATGGATAACTTCTTTGACAGATTATTCTTCAAATAGAAAACGTTGCTGCGAATAAATTATTTTTTAGATTTTATTAATTTACTTCTGATTCCCTGTCATAAGTCATTCCTGATTGTTCCATCCACTCAGCTTTAGTTTTGCAATTTTGTTTGTGATTAAAGATGTGAAAACCTTCAATAATAATCATTATGGATAGAAGCAAAACAGGAATAAAATATACAGGGGAAGATATTATTTCTTTATATTTGATTTGAGCAAGGAATTCCCTATATTTAAACATTCCCTCGATTTCTACTTAATAAATAATATTCACCTATGGTTAAGTAAAGTTAAAGAAAAAATTTCTGAAGTTATAAAGTTTAAGGGTGTTTACTTTTCATAACTTTCATATACCTTTAACACCTCTTAAAGTCTTTTACAGCATTTAGTAGTAGATTTAAAGAGATATTCTTTTTTTAATGGAAGAGAAATTAGCTCTTTTCAAGAATCGTAAAAGATTCGGTATCGAAAAAAATATAGATATTATCTTCAAGAATACCGCCCTAGTCTTGTCTAGTTTCGTAGCAATAATACTTTTAGGAATTATTTTAGTAGTCTTTTTTCAGTCATTTGAGTCCTTTTCAAGGTATGGATTGAAGTTTCTAGTAACCTCTGAATGGAATCCAGTAAAAGATGAATACGGAGCTTTTGCTGCAATATATGGCACATTAGTAACTTCATTTCTTTCATTGCTGATAACTATCCCTTTGGGAGTGGGAACTGCAATATTTATTACCGAGGACTTTGTACCGAAAGTTTTTAGAGAAATAATAGGTTCCTTTGTTGAATTATTAGCAGCTATTCCATCTGTTGTATTAGGACTTTGGGCAATATTTGTAATGGAACCTTTTTTGAGAGCCTTTTTTGTTTTTTTACATAATTTCTTTGGATGGATACCTTTGTTCAGTACAGAACCTACTGGCAGGAACTCCTTGTTAGCAATATTAATTTTAGTAGTAATGCTCTTACCAATAGTGACCTCAATTGCAAGAGATTCACTTAATCAGGTCCCCAAAAAGCTAAGAAATGCCGCCTATGGAATTGGGGCAAGTAGATGGAAAACAATATATTCAGTGATTTTGCCAGCTGCATTATCAGGCATTATGGCAGGTGTTTTATTGGCTTTAGGCAGGGCAATGGGTGAAACCATGGCTGTGACAATGATTATCGGTAATTCCAATGCATTTAGTTGGTCTCTATTGTCACCTGGATATACCATTTCTTCCATGCTAGCGAACCAATTTGGTGAGGCTGATGGAAGTCAGGTTTCATCTCTCTTTTATGCAGCCTTTGTACTTATGATTCTATCTTTAGTGGTAAATATCTTTGCACAATGGCTAGTTAAGAAATTTAGTCTCAAATACTAGATAATTATGAATACACTTTATTACCAAAAAAGATTATCAAGAAATATAGGGGATAAATTCTTTACTTCTTTATCTGTGATTTGTGTATTGATTGCAATACTGCCTTTGATATTTCTGGTGACTTATATTCTTATTAAAGGTGGATCTCAGATAACACCAGAATTATTTACTTTAGAACCAAATCCACCTGGTGATGATTTAGATGCAGGAGGAATTAACCCAGCATTAATAGGGACATTAATTATTACTACCATTGCTTCAATTATTGCAATACCAGTAGGTGTTGGCGGTGGCATTTATCTGGCCGAATATTCTAAAGGTGGTGCTTTTTCAAGGTTTATCAGATTTGGGGTCAATGTTTTAGCTGGAGTCCCTTCAATAATTGCGGGTGTCTTTATTTATGCCTTAATTGTTTCAACAAAGATCCTATTTGGCAGTATGTACAGTGGTTTAGCAGGAGGTATGGCACTTTCAATATTGATGTTACCCACTGTGATAAAGACGACTGATGAAGGTTTAAAGTTGGTACCTAACGAATTAAGATATGCTTCTCTTGGTGTTGGAGCAAGCATGTATACAACAATATTAAAAGTAACCCTGCCCTCTGCATTTAGATCTATAGCTACTGGCGTTGTGCTCGGAATCGCAAGGGCTGCAGGCGAAACAGCACCTTTAATTTTTACCGCTTTATTCTCCTATTACTACATAACTGGTTTTGGAGATTTATTTTATGAAATGGGTTCTTTGTCCGTATTGATATATAACTTTGCTTTGGAACCCTACAATGCACAGAATAAACTAGCCTGGGCAGCTTCCTTTATTCTTGTTTTGTCGATACTATCAGTAAATATATTCTCGAGAATATTAGCCGCTTTTACTGAGAAAACTAAAAGGATATAAATGATTAAAACTAATAAAAAAACACCAAAGAATATCATTTTATCTCTCGAAAATGTTTCTATTAGCTATGGAACTTTTGAAGCTGTAAGGAATGTTTTTTGTAACTTTAAAAAAGGAAATATAACCTCATTGATTGGACCTTCAGGTTGTGGTAAATCAACTGTTCTTAGATCTCTAAATAGAATGAACGATTTAATTCCTAATTGTTCATTAAAAGGGACTGTCCTTTTTGATGGAACTAATATTTATGATAAAAGAGTAGATCCAGTTGAAGTAAGAAGAAGAATTGGGATGGTCTTTCAACAACCAAACCCTTTCCCAAAATCTATCTACGAAAATATTTCTTTTGGAGCCAGAATTAATGGGTTTACTGGAGATATGGATGAATTAGTTGAGAGTTCACTAAGAAAAGCAGCATTGTGGGATGAATGTAAGGATAAGTTAAATGATAGTGGTTACTCTTTATCTGGTGGACAACAACAAAGATTATGTATTGCTAGAACCATTGCAATTGAGCCTGAAATAATTCTTATGGATGAGCCATGCTCAGCATTAGACCCAATCTCTACTTTAAAAATTGAAGAGACCATGCATGAGCTTAAGAAGAATTTCACTATAATAATCGTTACTCATAATATGCAGCAGGCTTTAAGAGTTAGTGATATGACTGCATTCTTTAATGCAATTGAATATGAAGATGGTGATGGAGGGAAAGTCGGCTATCTTGCGGAATTTAATTCTACAAAGAAAATTTTTAATTCTCCAAAAGAAAAAACTACTCAGGAATACATATCAGGTAAATTTGGTTGATATTAAATTTTTAACTTTAAAAGAATAAAATATTGCCTCAAGAATGCTTAGGGGTAGACAAACAGTATAAATACCTATATAGTTATTGCGAGCTAATAAATCTATCTTTGAAAAAATACCCATTCCTACCTTTTTTGATTTTTGCAGGAGCTTTAATAACAACTGCAACTATAGGTTTACCGGTATTTACTTCGTGATTTAGAAGAAACTCTATTTGGAGGGCAATCTTATGCCACTAATAATAAATAAAGAATTAATTGAAAGTCCTGATAAAACACTAATGAGAGAAAATTTATTTGACTTTCTGAAAAAAAGAGAGAATATGAATCTGTGTGGGAGTGAAAATCTCTATCAAACCATTTTTAAAGGTGGTTTATTTCTAAATTTTTATCATGGATAAAACTAAAGAACAATTGGAAAAATTAAGAGAAGTAGCTGAAGCCTCTCTAACTAAAACCGAAGAACTCCAAAAAGTTCTTGCTCAGATAGAAGCTTTAATGTCTAGAGAAGAATCACAAACATTATCAAAGAAGAAGTAATTATATAAATAAGATTTTTGTTTTTGTACCTTTAATTACATCTTTAGGAAAATACCATAGTTATTAATTAAATATACAGAACCCGTTCCAAAGTTTTCTGTTAGGTCTCGAGGTCTTACCTTCTTTAAGTAAAAGACCTCTTTAATTTAGGTTTGTTTTTTATATATACCTTCTCTTTTTTAGTTGATAATCTTATAGATTTCCTTCTTGCATACATTTACATCGAATGATTCTGTATTAACAATTTCAAGTCCTGTTGTTTCAGTAACTTTAACAGTTGCATTGCATTCGTCTTGTTTAAGAGCTAGATAGCTAGGCTTTATATTGTCTAAATCTAATTCAATATTAGATTCTGAATCTTTTTTATATTTTTCCATGACAAGAGTAAGTGCTTCTATCTCTACAGAAAAGTTTTCATTAGCATGTAAAATTGGCGAAAAAAGTAATGGATATAAGATTAATGTTATTAATTTTTTCATTTCAAAAAAAACGTCTATTTTTTTTATAACGTATACTCTTAGTTTATGAAAGGGGGAGATAAGGGATTTTCCCCACTATTCTTTCTATATAATGAGTATGAATACCTATAACATTAATAGATGAACGTATTAATTGTGATTATTTTGTAAAAATTGGCACACTTAAATTAAAAAAATTGAGATGTTTTTAAAAATACATTTCCAAGAATCTATATTTCAAGAATTTCTTTTTCAGATATAATTGCCCATTTTTTAAATGATTTCTGACAAGGATATCCTCCTGTCAAATCACCGAATGCAGGCAAATATAAAGTATTTTTATTAGTATCCATCGCAAAACATCTGAAAGATAATTTATCTCCATTATTTTTTAAATTGATTTTTGGATGATAATGTCCACAAATATTCAATGTTTTCTTATCTGCTGAAACAAGAGGCTCATGACTATAAGTAATATGTTTAGTTTTTTTGATATCAAATATTTTTATATTTTTAATATCACAACCTGCATCATGATTCCCTAGAACAAGTTCAACATTAGTTTTTAGTAGTTCAGGAAGACCTTCAACTTTTTTTTGAAGAGTTTTATCTATTGAATATTTACTGTGGAATAGATCTCCCAATATTATTAGCTTTTCAGGAATATATTTTTTTACTATTTTTTTTATTCTTGCAAAATTGTTTTTATCTGAATTATTAGTAAGAGGTATACCATTTTGCTGAAAATACTCAGCTTTACCAAGATGAATATCGCATATTAACAACTCTTTTGTTTCCGGTAGAAATAATGCTCTTGAAGGAAGCATCTCTAATAATGTATCTTCCCAAATAAATTTATAAGAACTTTTTCTCATTTAATCACTATATTTTTTTATAAGTTTTTCTACTCTTTTTTCTATTGGTTCATTGCTTAAAGTATTTTTAAGCCTTTCAACTAATAAAGGGAAAGCAAAAGGAGTCGGAGTTTTTATCTTGTTTAAAAGCATTTTTAAATTTTTTAATCTTTCTAATGATTTAGATATTCTTTTATTTTCTAATTGATATTCTTTAACTTCTTGATGCGATTGTTTTATCAAAAGATGGTTTTCTTCATATTTAGTGAAGACATCATAGAAAAGACTTGAACTTATTTGAAGCTGGGAAGAAGTTTTTGTTTTGGTTGGATTATTTTGATTTACTAGTCCACTTATTTGGGCAATATTTTTAAATCTACGTTTTGTTAATTCTGAAAAATTAATTGCATTTTCTAGATCTTCTTCTAATTTTTTGTTATTCAAAAAGTAATCAGCTTCTTTTTTTATTATGGAAAAATCATAATCTTCTGCAGTAGTTAAGCTGAATCCAAAATCATTAGCAGTAATACTAAATGTAGATTGTTTTAATTTTGCTAATCTCAAAGCCCATAAAAATGCAATTCCTTCATTTACAAATTTGCCATCAAGTGTAAAAACAAAAAGATTTGATAAATCCTTGGTTTTATATATTTCTATAAGGAATTCATCTTTCTTTGGAATATTTGAAAGAACTTTTTGTTTCTTCAATATTGGGCGTAATGAATTGAGTTCAGGATTTAAGTAAACATTATTCTCTAGTTTGTTGCATATATCTATTTCTTTTCTCAAACTCTCACAAAGTAGATCAGAAATTGCCATTTGACCTCCAACCCATGCAGGAATTAGAGAACTTTTTTTTGTTGATTTTTTAACGTATAAAATCATATCTCTTATTCTTACAAATTGAAGCATTTTGCCAGCAAAGTAAAATGTATCCCCGGGATTTAATTTTGAAGCAAAATTCTCCTCTAAATTACCTAAAGATTGACCTTTCATATATTTGACATTGACAAATTTGTCACTTGTAATTGTCCCAATATTGAACTTATGCATTCTTATTAAAGATTTGTCTTTTACAAAATATTTAAAGTTTTTATTATTATTTTGTGATTCTTTTTTAACTATCTTTTTATATTTTGGGTATGCTTTTAGACATTTCCCTCCATATTCTAAAAAGTCAAGACACCAATTCCAATCTTGATCTTTTAAGTTTCTATAACTCCAGCAATTTTTAATTCTTTCTTTCTCAATTTTCGGATTAAAGCCATTCCCACATGCCAAAGTTACTAGATGTTGTAGAAGCACATCATAAGATAATTCAGGCAGTCTAATTTCCTCAGATATACCACTTTTTATTATTCTTCTCATTGCACTAATCTCTAATAACTCTAAAGAATTAGTGGGCATAAAAATTATTTTTGATTTTCCACCTGGTCTATGAGCACTTCTTCCCGCTCTTTGTATAAGTCTAGCTAAATTCTTTGCACTACCAATTTGAACTATTTCATCTACAGGTTGGAAGTCAACTCCCAAATCTAACGAGCTGGTGCAGACTACCCATTTTATTAATCCGTCTTTAACCCCTTCTTCAACTCTTTTTCTATCTTCTTTATCCAGGGAGCCGTGATGAAGTGCAATTTTGTCTCCCATTTCTGGGAGACAAAATTTAAGACATTGATACCATCTTTCAGATTGATTTCTCGTATTTGTGAATAATAAGGTACTTTTATTTTTATCTAGGATTTTTAATAGTGAAGAATGACTTCTAATCCCAAGATGCCCACTCCATGGAAAGGTAGTTTCCTCGTCTGGCAAAACACTTATTATTTCGATCTCTTTTTGAATATTTGTACTTATAATTTTGGGTTTAATAGCGCTCATCCCAACTATTGCTCTTGCCGCTTCTTTAATATTTCCAATAGTTGCAGACATTGCCCAAATTTGTAAATTTTTTATATTACCTCTTAGCCAACTTAAAGATAACTCGCACTGGTTCCCTCTTTTACTACCCATCAATTCATGCCATTCATCAATAATTATTGATGACAACTTCTTGAAAAGATTATTAGATTCCTTATTAGAAAGTAAAAGAGATAAAGACTCTGGAGTGGTAATAAGAATATTAGGTGGTTTAGCTAGTTGCTTTTTCTTTTCATATGGGGTTGTATCTCCGTTCCTAATTTCGACAGTGATTTCTTTATTAAAATGCAAAGCTGCTAATTGTATGGAACTTTTTAGATCTCTACTTAGTGCTTTTAAAGGGGTTATTAATAATATATTCACACTTTTATTATTTTTGGGATCTTCTATCTTTGATAGAGGTCCCATTAATGCAGCATAAGTTTTGCCGCATCCAGTAGGAACTTGTATTATTCCACTATCTCCATTTAAAAATGCTTCCCAAGTTTCGATCTGATAGGGGAGTGGCTCCCATCCATTTGTGGAGAAAAACTGTTTAATTTTAGAAATTAAATTATTTTGCTTATTATTTTTCGTAATATTTTTCATGATATTTTTTTCATTAGTTCATAAGCATTCTCTAGGCTGTCTGCATCATTAATTTTTTTATCTTTTCTCCATTTTGTTATTCTTGGAAATCGTACTGCTATACCTGACTTATGACGTTTAGAAATTTGTATTTTCTCAAAAGATATTTCGAATACCATTTCTGGTTTTAACGAACGAACAGGACCAAATTTTTCTATTGTATTTTTTCTTATCCATTTATCTAGTTCTTTAATCTCAATATTCGTTAAACCAGAATATGCACTTGCAAATTTAATTAATTCTTTGTCTTTCCATAATGCAAAACTGTAATCTGTATACAGACCAGCTCTTCTACCGCTACCGCCCTTAGCGTAAATTAGAACAGCATCCAGTTGCATAGGATCAACTTTATATTTCCACCAAATACCTTTCTTTCTACCCGAGGAGTATATAGAAGTCTTTTTTTTAATTATTAATCCTTCTGTATTATTTTCTCTAGATTTTTCTTTATAAGTTAAGGCATCGGGCCAATCTTTGGGAAAGATTAAATCACATATTTTGAAAATATCAGAGATATTATTCTCAGTTTTAATTTGCCATTTTGAAAAATATTTTTCTAACTCAATTCTTCTATTTTCTAATTTAATTTCTCTTATGTCTCTCCCATTAATTTCTAAAAGATCATAAGCGATAAAAATAATTGGATATTTTATTTGAATTGATCTAGTAGGAGACTTTCTATTTATTCTTTTTTGAAGTAAAGAAAAATCAAAGGCAATTTGTTCTTTAAAATTCCAAACTAATAATTCCCCATCAAGAACAAAATCATCTTTTATATGTGACATTTTCTCTACTAATTCTGGGAATGAATCATTTACTAATTCTTGCCCTCTTGTCCATAACGAAACATTGCCTGATCTTTTAATTAATTGCATTCTTATACCGTCGTATTTCCATTCAAATTGAAAATCATTTATTGAACTATTGAAGATTTTATCTTCAATAGTATTTGCTAGAAGAAATGGAAATGGTTTGGAATTTAACTCTTGAAGATTGATATTCTTGTTAATTAAAAATTCATATGAATCAATCGAAGGTTTAAAATCACCCATCAACCTATGAGCAATAATCTCTTCCTCAATTTTAATTAGTTTTGATATTGATTTTGTGATTAATCCTATAGAGACTCCTACTCTAAAAGTTCCTGTAAGAATTTTATTAAAAATTAGATGGTTATCTTCAGGTAATGTTTCCCAAAGATTTTTAATTTCTAAATTTTTCTCCTCCTCATTAAGTTTTGATAATGCAGGTATTGTTACGCTTAGTAATTCATTGAGACTTATATTTGATAATTTCTTTTTTTTAGAATTAGTTTTATTTTTAAGTAATAACGTTATTACCTCAGCAGAATCACCAACTTTTAAATAACATGTATCAATTAACCATTGAGGATATTCATATATTTGAGAAAAAAGATTTTTTAAATATCTTCCACTAATAAATCTCTTATTACTTTTTCCAGTTAGTAAATATATTGCCCATGAATTATCTATTGGATCATTAGATAAAAAATAATTCTTTAAAACTTCAATTTTATTATTTGTACTATTAATTGAATCTAGATCTCCAAATAATTCTGAAAACTTTTTTAAGCTCATACTTATTTACCGAATAAAATAACATTTATTGATTCCTTTTCAACTAAATATTTACTTAAGGCTTCACTATCTCCATGATGAAAAAATACATTTTTTGCTTCAGACTTTTTTACTACTTCCAGAATTCCATCCCAATCCGCATGATCAGAGATTGCGAATCCTTTATCATATCCTGATCTTTTTCTTAGAGCTCTTATTGACATCCATCCACTCGCGAAAGCTGTTTGAATGTTTTTGAAATTTTTTAAATAAGAACCCTTACTTAAAGATGGCGGTAATAATATTAGACTTCCTTTGAGTTCATCTATCTTTTTTTTATTTTCAATTTTTATAGTATCTTTAATATCAATTCCAAGTTCCCTATAACTATTGTTCATTTTGTGAATACTGTCATGGGAATAAATATTGCCTTTAAAATTTGTTTGACTAATTTCGTTTAACAATCTCTGAGCTTTTCCAAGTGAATAGCAGAAAAGTAAAGAGGTTTTTTCTGGTGAATTCGTTATCCATTTTGAAATATCATTTGCTATTTTATGTGATTCATCCCACTTAAATATTGGCAAACCAAAAGTACATTCGCTTATTAAATAATCAGTTTTTACCATTTCATATTGTTTGCAAGTCTGATCTTTTTGAAGCTTAAAGTCACCTGAAATTAGCCATTTTTCTTCAGCAAAAATAAACCTTATTTGACTAGATCCAAGGATGTGACCTGATGGATGAAAAGAAATATTAATGCCATTTATTTTAAATTCTTCTCCATATTCAAAAGTCTTAATTTTGATATTATCTCCAACCCTTTCTTTAAGAAGTATCGCAGTTTCCTTAGTAGAAATATATTCTTCACAGCCAAATGTAAAGTGATCAAAATGAGCATGAGTTATTAATGCCTTTTTTACTGGCTTGCTTGGATCAATCCAAATATCAGCAAGTTCACAATAAAGATTTCCATCTTTATATCTAATTAAATATTCTTGTTTAGTTCTCAAAACTACATCTCTTACAATGAAGTTAATTTAGCTAATTATGCCCACGCTTGTTTTGATAAAGCTATGGCTGAAATTGTTAGTAAAGCAATAACTACAAATTTGTTACTCCAATTAATCATGAATGAACTGATTTTGTTGAAAGCAACTCTATTAGAGGGCACAATATTTTTCTCATTCTGAATGTTATAGTTTTCATTATTTTTTAAGTAATTTAAATTTTTAATCTCATTTATTAATTTAGATTCGCAAGTTGAGAGTTTTTCTACTTGATTTAATAATTCAATATCTTCTGGCCTTAATAAAGAATTTAATTCTTTAATTTGTCTTTGGTTTTTTATAAGAAATTCATTAACTATCTCATCTGTCCCTGATCCTTTCTTTATATTTAAAAGAATATCATCTCTTTCCCAGGATTTTTCAAGAGAATTTAAAATTTTACCTATGCTCATTTTAAGTATTTTTACTTATGATAAATTATTATTTTTTTCTTCTGTGGCTTATTCCTTTAAGTATTTAAAAAAAATTAT
>QCLZ01000011.1 GCA_003214175.1 Prochlorococcus sp. AG-418-I20 | reverse complement strand
TTTTCTAAATTAGGAGGTATAACACCAGGAGCATCTAGTAGATCAATACCACTATCTAATTTTATCCATCTTAAATTACGTGTTACTCCAGCTTTCCTAGCACTATCGACAACTCTTTTTTTTGCAATTCTATTAATTAAAGCTGATTTACCTACGTTTGGAAAACCAAGTGTGAGGGCTCTTATTGGCCTTATTCTCATACCTCTCGAAATCCTTCTGGCATCAATTGATGATCTAGATTCTTTTGCAGATTTACAAATTTCTTTAATACCTATACCTCTTTTAGCATCACACCAATGAGGATATTGATCTTTTTCATTAAACCATTTATTCCAACTAGTTATTGTGTTAGGAGAGATCATGTCTGATCTATTAATAACAAGAATATGTTTTTTATTGTTGATCCATTTATTTAAATGTGGGTGACCTGTTGATATTGGAATTCGTGCATCTCTTACTTCTATAACTAAATCTACTTTATTGATGACTTCAGATAATTTTTTTTCTGCTTTTGCGATATGGCCTGGATACCATTGAATTTTGGGTATGTCCACTTCAATAAAATGAATAAAATTTTGTATTCCTTTTAATTTTTATTAGTTTCAAAAGTATTTACTTTTAAATTTTAGTATAAATTCAATAACTAAAAAATTTTTATCATATTTAATTTTTAAAATTTATTAAGGCATAGGTAACAGTTACTACTTTTTAACCCAATAAGTCTAAATAAACGTTAGGGTCTTAAGATTAAAAATAGTTTGTTTAATGTCAAAATTATCTCTTTCCAGTCTTGATAAGACACATTTAGAAGGCAAAAAAGTTCTTGTAAGGGTAGATTTTAATGTTCCATTAAATGAGAGTGGCCAGATAACTGACGATACACGCATTAGAGCAGCGATCCCAACAATTGAATATCTCATTAATAATTCTGCAAAAGTTATTTTAGCTGCCCATTTTGGAAGACCAAAGGGTCAGGTAAATGAAAAAATGAGATTAAATCCAGTAGCAGCAAGATTAACTAAATTGTTAGGAAAAAATGTCTCTCTTACTAATAGTTGTATAGGTGAGGAAGCAGTTGCAGAATCAAATAGTTTAGATAATGGAGAAGTAATTTTACTTGAAAATGTTCGTTTTTTTGGAGAAGAGGAAAAGAATGACTTGGATTTTGCTAAAAATTTAGCATCACATGCAGATATGTATGTCAATGATGCTTTTGGTGCTGCTCACAGAGCTCATGCTTCAACTCAGGGTGTCACTAATTATTTGAGTCCCTCAGTAGCTGGATTCCTTTTAGAAAAGGAATTAAAATACTTACAAGGAGCAATAGATTCTCCAAAGCGCCCATTGGCAGCAATAGTTGGAGGATCAAAGGTTAGCAGCAAAATAGGAGTGCTTGATTCTTTACTAGATAAGTGTGACAAAATAATGATTGGTGGAGGTATGATTTTTACTTTTTATAAAGCCAGAGGTCTAGATGTAGGAAAAAGCCTTGTAGAAGAAGATAAACTTGAGCTTGCTAAAGATTTAGAAGCAAAAGCAAAAGCAAAAGGAGTTGAATTATTGTTACCCACTGATGTTGTTTTAGCTAATCAATTTTCTCCTGACGCTGAAAGCAAAATATCTCAAATTGATTCAATTAGTGGTGATTGGATGGGGCTGGATATTGGTCCAGATTCTATTAAAGTTTTTCAAAATGCTCTTGCAGAATGTAAGACTATTATTTGGAATGGTCCAATGGGAGTTTTTGAATTTGATAAATTTGCAGAAGGTACAAATGCTATAGCAACGACTCTTGCAGACTTAAGTGCTTTTTCGGAAGTTTGTACAATAATTGGTGGTGGAGATTCAGTCGCGGCAGTCGAGAAAGCTGGATTAGCCGAGAAAATGTCTCACATATCTACAGGAGGTGGAGCTAGCTTGGAACTTTTAGAAGGAAAAACTTTACCTGGTGTAGCTTCTTTAAATGACGCTTAATCTACATCTCATCAACTATATTTACACTCTTTGTGAAAGAAATCATTCCTTTAGGGTGAGCTATAATTCCTGACCAAATTTGAATGCCTGGTTTTGAAGGAGCCCTTGTGGTTTTAAAAATACCTCCTGACACTAATGGCTCTAATAATATTTCTTGTTCAAAAAATGAATTAACTTGATGAGATTTAATAGCCCCTGAAATAATAACTTCTTCAAGAGGTTTATTTAGGATAATATCGATATCATATTTTGAACCAGTAAGAACTTTATTAGGAATTTTAAAACTAATATCTATCTTGTTTTCATCATTTCTTATTGTTGTGAATAAATTCCTTATAATTCCCTCATCTATTTTTCCATTTAGATTTGAAAATAAATAATCAAAATTAGATTCAAGTAAATATATTTCTCCGTTAACTATTTTTTTCCCTAATACTCTTATTCTCAAAATATTTTTATTTGGGATATTTGATTTTAATTCTTTGATAATCCATTCGCTATCGGGAAAATCATTTGTAATTTTTGAAAATTGTTTTTGTATATTTAGGTTTTCATCACTTTTAAAATTTTTCTTAATAAATTCTAAATCTCTTGTATTTAATGAGTTTTCTAGATTTCTTATAAAGTCAGCTTTTAACGTTTGCGTTATTGCTGAATAAGGAAAAATGAGATAAATAAGTAAGTAGAGAGGAACTCCTATGTTTTTGAATAAATTTGGATTAAGCATATTTATCATTTGTTATTTTTATTCTACTAATTTAATTTTTTATGTCTAAAAGAAATAATTTACTAGTTGCAGCTAGCGGAACAGGAGGGCATATTTTCCCAGCTTTGGCAGTATCAAAAGAGTTGGAAGATGAATGGAATATTCATTGGTTGGGAGTTCATCAAAGATTTGATGCAAATTTTATTCCTAATAAATATAATTTGACTACTTTGAAAATCAAGACACCAAGAAAAAACATTTTTTTGTTTTGTCAATATTTAGGAATCCTAATGTCAACTTTCCAAATAATTGGGATTTTAAAAGAAAAACAAATTAACTTGGTCTTTACGACTGGAGGTTATATCTCAGCTCCTACTATTGTCGCTTCAAAACTCCTCGGAATACCTGTCATTATTCATGAATCAAATTTAATACCAGGAATGGTTACAAAATACTTTGGCTTTTTATGTAACTATGTTCTTTTAGGATTTAAGAAAACAGATTATTATCTTAAAAATTGTAAAACTATTTTTACTGGTACGCCTTTGAGGGAGCAATTTTATAAATCTAATCCCTTGCCAGAATGGGTCCCAAAAGGGGAGGGCCCTCTTTTGATTGTTATGGGAGGTAGTCAAGGAGCAAAAGCTATCAACCAAATTCTTTACGAATCTCTAGAATTTTTAATGAAAAAAAAGTTTCGTATAGTGCATATTATTGGAGAAAGTAATCAAAAATTACCTCAGATAAAAAACACAAAAAATTATGTTCAAAAAAAATTTACTAATGAAATCGCAGCTTTAATTCAAAACTGCCACCTTGTCATATCTAGATCTGGTGCAGGAACAATAAATGAGCTAATAGAGACTGAAAAACCTTCAATTTTGATTCCATATCCTTTTTCAAAAAATAATCATCAAGAGAAAAATGCAATAATTCTTGCCGAAAATGGAGGCTCAGTTTTGATGAATCAAAATAAACTTTCTAAAGAAATTTTTGAAGAAATCCTTGAAAGAATTTTTAAAACAAAATTAATAAATGGAAAAAATCAATATGAGTTACTAGATATAATGAAGAAAAATATGGAAAATAATAATAAAATCAAATCTAAAACTGAAATTAAAAAATTAATTAATTATTTTCTAAAAGAATTTTGAATTTCTTTACATAAAACACTATTATTTTTCCTACTCTGCAAACTGATTCTTGCCCACTTGTCGTCAAGAAATCTAAATGAAGTACATTCTCTAAGTAATATCCCCTTTCTCTCTAAATATTTTATATTCGGCGACAAAGATGTTTTACTTTCTATTAAAAAAAAGTTAGTTGAAGAGTTATGAACTTTCAGGTTTTCTATTATTGATAATTGTTCACATACTTTCTCTTTCTCAATATTTATCCAGCTGTGAATTTTTCTTGTCCATTGTTCAAAAAATTTTTTATTACTTAATAGGTCAATTCCAGCTTGAATAGCAAAGGAATTTAATGGCCAAGGATCTCTATTGATTTCCCATCGCTTAAGTTTTTTTGATGAGCCAATAACATAACCTAATCTCAGACCAGGAATATTGAAGATCTTTGTCAAACTTCTCAAGATTAATAAGTTATCATATTTTTTGATTAATGGTATTAAAGATTCTTTCTCTCCATTAGGTGTTATCGATAAGAAAGCCTCATCACAGATAACTAATTTATATTTTTTTATAATTTCCTCTAATGAATTTTTCCCCCACAACTGGCCTGTTGGGTTATGTGGATTTGTTATCCAAATCACATCACCTTTAGGTTCAATTGGAAATGATTGAGGAAAAATATTATTCCAGTTTTTTGGTAATTCGTAATTTATGAAATTGCCATTCCAACAATTTAAAGATCTTTCATAATCAACAAAGCTTGGAGAAGGAATACAACTTATTCCAAATTTGGATGCTTCATAACCTGCCCAGGTTATTAGCTCAGAAGCTCCATTCCCAGGTAATATATTTTCTGGATTTATCTGATGGAATGTACCTATTATTTCTTTCAAATCATTTAAGTTTCTTTCAGGGTAATATCTAAATCCAAGATTCTTTATTTCCTTATTTAATGAATCCATGATTATTGGGGGAGGATCAAAGGGTACTAATGACGCACTTGCGTCAATGATTTCAGACGGTAATAGGTTTAATTTTTTTGCATTTTCATAAACATTGCCTCCATGTTTTAAGTTTGATATTCGAATGGCTTCTTTTAAGTCATCATTAGGTGCTGATTTATTCATTATTCATTTTCTAATTTTATTCAACCCATTTTAAATCTGATCCAATGGCTTCCTTTATATTGGATAATTTATGGTTATTTAGTTGCTTTATAATTCCTTCAAGTATATCAGGGACTAGTTGTGGACCCTTATATATCCATCCTGTATAAAGTTGAATTAGCGATGCTCCAGAACAAATTCTTTCCCAAGCTGACTCAGGACTATCTATTCCACCAACACCAATTAAAATAATCTTTTTATCAATGTTGTAAATATGTTTTATTATTTGATTTGCTTTGTTTTGTAGAGGTCTTCCACTTAATCCTCCACTCTCTTCAGAAAGTAATAATCCAGTTTGCCTGATCTTTCTATTTTCAAGACCTAATCTGTCAATACTGGTATTAGTAGCAATTATTCCGTCGATATTTTCTTCGATTATTAATTGACAAATATCTTCAATATCCCTAAGGCTTAAATCTGGCGCAATTTTGACAAATAATGGTGGACAATTAGGTAGGTTTTTAATTTCTTTAAGAAGTTCTTTTAGAAGAATTGGATCTTGCAACTTCCTTAATCCTTCAGTATTTGGGGAACTGACGTTTATTGCTGCGTAATCACAATATGGAATTAATAATTTTAAAGAAGTTAAATAATCATCTTTTGCTTGAGATAAACCAGTAATTTTAGATTTGCCGAAATTTATTCCTAAACAAATATTCTTTCTATCTTTTTTAAGATCTATACCTTGTTCAAGAAAGTTTTTGACTAGATTTTTAGCACCATTGTTATTGAAACCCATCCTATTTAATGCTGCTTCTTCTTTAGCTAATCTAAATAACCTTGGTTTAGGATTACCATTTTGTGCAAATTTAGTTACTGTACCAAGTTCAGCAAATCCAAAACCAAAATCTTTCCATATATTTGCAGCATTTCCATTTTTGTCAAAACCCGCAGCTAAACCAACTGGATTACAAAAATTAATTCCACAGATGTTCTGACTTAATCTTTCATCAACTATTGAAAACTCTTTATTTAGATTTTTTAGTATTGAAGAGACTATAGGCCAATTATGTTTTCTTGAGCTGAATGATAGAAGGCTAAGAGATAAATTAGTTAAATATTCTGCATCCATTCCAGAGTCTTTTTTTAGTATGGGGGTCATCATGTTTTTATAAAGATTTTTAAACACCCCCTTTCGTTCATTCATAAAAAATTAGGATTCTTTTTTTTCTATTATCCAATATTTTTTATTTTTAGGAACCAATTTCCAATTACGCCATTCAAAAAGTAAATAGTTTTTTATCTTTAAGTGGTTTTCTTCACCTAATAATTTGTTTAGTTCTAGTGAACTTAAAAAGTACTTTTTTTCTGCAAATTTATGAATTAATTCATTTCTTGAAAATAATTCTTGAATTTCTTCAGGTGCATTTTTTTCAAAAAAATCGACTGCGGATTCTGTTTCTTTTAAGTTACTTAATATAGATACACCTTTGCTGTAATTAGTTGCAATTTTATCAACCCTATCATTTTGTTTATCTCCGCTATGACCTTTAACATATTCCATTATTAGGCCATTAATTCTTAATTGATCAATTTTTTGCCATAAATCAAGATTTTGAACTGATTTCCCTGCGCTTGTTTTCCATCCATTTTTCTTCCAATTAATAATCCATTTTGTATACCCTTCTATGACATATTTACTATCAGTTCTTAATTTAAAGTTCTCTTTTAATTTATAGTTTTTTAATTTCTCAAGAGTTTTTATGGCTGCAGTAAGTTCCATTCTGTTATTGGTAGTATTTTGCTCGGAACCACCTATTTCTAATTCGCTGTTATCGTCAAAAATTATTAAACCTCCCCAACCACCTGGACCTGGATTACCACTGCAGGCTCCATCTGTTGCGGCTTCAATCGCAATACTATTATTATTCATAATTTTTAAAGCCGATATTTATGTTATCGGCTTGAAAAAATGTACTCTTACTTAAGTGTAACTTTACCGCCAGCTTCTTCAATCTCTTTCTTTAAAGATTCAGCGTCTGCTTTAGCAACCCCTTCCTTTACAGTTTTTGGTGCTGCTTCAACAAGTGCTTTCGCATCACCAAGACCTAAACCAGTTGCATTTCTAACAACCTTAAGGACTTTGATTTTTGCAGCTGCATCAAAGCTTTCTAGTACTACATCAAATTCAGTTTTTTCATCAGCAGAGCCACTATCTCCATCGGCGCCAGCTGCTCCTGGAGCTGCCATTACTACTCCTGCAGAAGCTGCAGCAGATACACCAAAAGCATCTTCAATTTGCTTTACAAGCTCAGATGCTTCTAAAAGTGAGAGAGACTTTAATGATTCAAGAATTTCTTCAGTTTTTGCGGACATTTTCTTAAAAGATAATTAGGTTTAGAATTTAAGTTTCTGATTTTTCAGAATGTTGTTTGAGTGATCTAGCAAGTCCAGAAGGTACTTCATTGATAGAGATAGCAATTTTTGTAGCAACTCCATTGAGAGCGCCAGCAATTTTTGCCATCAATACTTCTTTAGATGGAAGACTTGCAATTTCTTTTATTTCAGAATCGCTAAGAAGTCTACCCTCAAATAAAGCTCCTTTGGTTTCGGATTTTTGGGTGTCTTTTTGAAAAGATTGGATCGCTTTTACAGCACCACCAACATCTTCTTTGATTAAGACAAAAGCATTTGTTCCGGTAAGTAAAGATTCAAGATTATTCCAATTACTATCTCCATCAACAGCTTTACGCATTAATGAATTTTTAGTAACTTTGCAAATGCCATTAGTTGTTTGCAATCTAGATCGCAAATCTGACATCTCTTTGATAGTTAAACCTTTATAGTCAAGAACTACAGCCATTTCCGAGTCGTTTAATAGAGATTTAATCTCAGAAACGATTTGTTGCTTATTCTCTAGTGTTCGGCCCATTGTTGTTTTTTGGATCGTAATTTAGGGAGAGCAGGAAATGCGGCAAAGTTCTTTTTAAAGAGGCCGCTTTTATTAGATCCAAAAAGAAATAATTAAGACGAGTCCTCGGTAGGAATTAAAAATTTAGTATAACTAAATAAACCTACTTTCTTTGGCCGTATTATTGCTTCTAAATTATACTACAAAGGGTTAACCTTCAGGTTGGTAATCTTGTACAGCATTTATGTCAACTTGAACGGAAGGTCCCATAGTTGAAGTTACATAAAAACTTTTCCAATACTTTCCTTTAGCACCACTTGGTTTGTTTTTATCAATTGATTCTTGTAAAGTTTTTAAGTTGTCAAATAGTGCCTCTTTTGTAAAACTTGCTTTTCCAAAGCGGACATGAACGATACCCGCTTTATCTGCTCTAAATTCGAGCTTTCCAGCTTTAAATTCTTTTATTGCACTGGCAATATCATTCGTTACTGTTCCAGCTTTGGGATTAGGCATTAAACCCCTAGGTCCTAAAACTCTTCCTAATTTTGCAACCTTAGGCATCATATCTGGCGTTGCAATAAGTAGATCAAATTCCATATTTCCTTTATTGATGCTTTCCACAAGATCTTCTTCTCCAAATAAATCTGCACCAGCAGACTTTGCTTTAGATACATTCTCACCGCTTGTGATTACTGCGATTTTGATGCTTTGGCCAGTTCCATGTGGTAAAGCAACTGTGGTTCTTAATTGTTGATCAGTATATTTTGGATCAATACCTAAACGTATATGCGCTTCAATAGTTTCATCAAATTTAGCGTTGGCATTTTCCTTGATAATACTAAGAGCTTCAAGTGGAGCGTAAATTCGATCTTCTATCTTTGTCGATAGAGCCGCCATTCTTTTTGATAGTTTTTTCATAGTAATTTTGGGTACAAATGGTTATTAACTAACCTCCCCTAAATAGTGTGTAATTTTGAATTGAATTTAATCAGTAACAGATACGCCCATGTTACGAGCTGTACCCTCAATTACTTTCATTGCTGATTCAACACTAGAACAGTTTAGATCAGGAAGCTTAGTTTTGGCTATTTCTTCTAATTGAGCTTTACTTATATTCCCAACAGAGCCTTTCGCAGATTCACCTGATCCTTTCTCTACACCCGCTGCTTTTGTTATTAATACAGATGCAGGTGGTGTTTTTGTGATAAAAGTAAAGCTTCTATCTTCAAAAACAGAAATCTCAACTGGGATTACAAAACCTGCTTTATCTTGTGTCCTTGCATTGTATTCTTTGCAAAATGCCATAATATTGACACCATGTTGACCTAAAGCTGGCCCTACAGGAGGAGCAGGATTTGCTTTGCCTGCTTGAAGAGCAAGCTTAATAACTGCAACAATTTTTTTTGCCATTAGATTTTAGAATTTAAGCTGGGGTGGAAAAACATTATTTTACTCGATAAACAAGAACAATTAGAAATTAGTTTTGTTTATTGATTTGGGAGAATTCTAATTCTACAGGAGTCTCGCGCCCAAATATTGAAAGTAATGCTTTTAATTTATTTCTTTCCCCAGAAACTTCTATAACTTCTCCCTGGAAATCCTTGAATGGACCACTGGTTACAATGATTCTATCTTTTTCTTCAATATCTAACTTGATGACAGCCTTTTTCTCTGATGCGCGCTTAAAGATTCTATTAACTTCTTGTCTGGATAATGGTCGAGGCTTGATATGACCTCGTGATCTGCCGCTACCTCTACCGTCTTCAGCACCAACAAAGTTAATTACGTTTGGAGTACTTTTTACAGCCATCATTGTATCTTCATCCAAAATCATTCTTACTAGGACATAACCTGGGAAAACTTTTTCTTCAGTAGTTTGTCTACTTCCATCTTTTTTTAATTTAATTCCAGGAGTTTGGGGAATCTCAATTTCAATAATTCGATTGTTAACTCCTAAAGTTACTGATCTCTGTTCAAGAGTCGCTTTTACTTTTTTTTCACAGCTTGATGCTACTTGTATCGCATACCATCTTGCGATGCTGGTATTTGATTTTGAAGAAGCAAGGTTTGTATTCAATTCATTACTCATTTTTTTCTTTGTAGGCTTAATTAAGATCTTTTAAAATAGATATTGAGGGATAATTCAACCAAAAATTTGCGAGGCTGCCCATCCGTAGAATCTGCTGACAGATGCTATGGCTGCTGCAGAAAAGGATACCATAATTATAACCGCAACTGATTCGCTAAAAAGTTGTTGTTTGTTTGGCCATACGACAAGCTTAAGCTCATCATAAGTAGATCTTAGAAAATTATTCTTTTTTTTAGGCTCTTCAATTTGAGGGGAATCTTTTTTAAGAGGTTCTTTATTGGTTGTAGGACTTGTCACAAGATTTTTTGGAATTAAGCTTTTAACTTTAAGCTTTAATATTTATCTTAGCTTATCGATTTACTCCTCAGCTAGGTTTGAAAATAATCTCATTCTTTTGAGCGGGGTTAAGTTTAATTGTGATATTTTTTTTGTTTTTAAAATTATCCTCTAACAATTTCGCAGCTAAAGGATTTTCTATCTGTCTTCTTAGTTCTCTGCTAAGTGGCCTAGCACCATATTCAGGCTCGTAAGAATCATTTGCAATTTTATTGATAACTTTTTTATCTATATTGACATTTATTTTCTGTTCAAGAAGCAGGTTTTTTAGATCTTCGGTTTGTAAAATAATAATTTTTTGAAGTTCTTCAATAGATAATGGTTCAAACTTGACTACTTCATCAATTCTATTTAAAAATTCTGGTCTAAAAATCGAAGACAATGTATTACTAATAGAATCATCTAGAATTTGAAGATCTTTTTCTAACTTTTCTCCATTCTTAGAAATCTTTTGTGAATACTCTAATATAGATTTACCAGCTAGGTTGCTTGTCATTATGATTACGGTATTTTTGAAGTCTACGGTTCTTCCTTGAGAGTCAGTTAATCTTCCTTCATCTAAGACTTGTAAAAGGATATTAAAAACTTCTGTATGTGCTTTTTCTATCTCATCAAGAAGGATTACTGAATAGGGTTTGCGTCTTACAGCCTCAGTTAGTTGTCCTCCCTCTTCATAGCCAACATAACCTGGAGGAGCTCCCAGAAGTCTAGCTACGGCATTTTTCTCCATATATTCACTCATGTCTAATCTTAAAAGTGCCTCTTCTTCATCAAAGAGGGCTGATGCAAGAGATTTTGCTAATTCTGTTTTACCAACACCTGTAGGACCCATAAATAAAAAAGATCCAATAGGTCTTTTAGGACTTTTCATACCAACGCGAGCTCTTCTAATCGCGGCAGCAACTGATTCTATAGCTTTTTCTTGTCCAATTACTTTTTCACTTAATTCTGTTTCTAGATTGATTAATTTCTTACGATCATTTGAAACTACTTTTGACATTGGAATTCCTGTTATTTTTGAGATAACGTCAGCAATATCATCAGGTTCAACTTGATATTTAAATGAGAAATTTCTATTTTTCTTAATTTTCTTAAACTTTTCTTCAATATTTTGTACTTCATTCTTTATTTCACTTAGCTCTTCTTCAAGATTTTCTAAAAATTCCAAATTATTTGAAATTTTAGGATTTGATTTATCTTTAATTTGCTTTACTAACTTATCCTCTTCATTCAGTAAACTAGATAAATGCTCCATTTCTTCGCGCAAATCGTTCCAATTTTCGAAGAGAGCATTCAATTTACTCTCTGCTTGTCTCTTCATATTCAATAGTTTTTCTTGCTCTTCGATATTTTCACTTTGTAAATTCTTCAGTTTTTCTTCAATAGTATGAATTCTTTTCTCGTGTTGGAGAATTATTTGAGGCTTGTTATTAGACTCGATTTTCAATTGTGCAGCCGCTTCATCAATTAAATCTATTGCTTTATCGGGGAGACATTTATCGCTGATGTATCTGTCAGCCAACTTTGCAGAATAATTTACAGCTTCTTCAGAAATTATTATGCCATGATGTAACTCATATTTCTTTTTGATACCTTTCAGTATTTTTGCGCTCAATTCTACTGAAGGTTCATTAACAATTATCTTTTGAAAGCAATTATTCAATGCTTGATCTTTTTCAATAGTTTCGCGAAATTTCTCAGGAGTGGTTGTACCAATACATCTAAGTTCTCCTTCCGCTAGTAAAGGTTTTAAGATATTACTAATATCGGCAGTAGATCTTTCAGAACTTAATATTGAGTGTATTTCATCAATAAATAAAATCATTCCTTGGCTTGGATCGTTTAGTTCTTGAAGTATTAGGCTTAGCCGTTCCTCTAATTGGCCTCTAAATTTTGTCCCAGAAACTAATGCACCTAAGTCGAGTGAAATAATTTTAAAATCTCTTAGAGAATCAGGAACTGTTTTATCTACTATTAATTGTGCAAGTAATTTAGCGATTGAGGTTTTACCTACTCCAGGATTGCCGATAAGTATGGGATTATTTTTGTTTCTTCTGCAGAGTACCCGCATTAAATTATTGATTTCATTTTCTCTTCCGATAACAGGATCCAGTAAACCTTTTATAGCTGATTCTGTTAAATCTTTACCATAAATTGAAAGAGCATTTTCATCTTGACTAACTCGTTTTTTTGTTGAGATTTGAAGGTCACTTTTAGTTGATGGAACAATAGCTTTTTTTGATTTTTCCTCTTTGATGAAAGCTTCTTTGTTTGATTCGAAATTAGGTTCATTTCTTAGCTCAATTACGTTTTTATAATCATCAGAATCATTGTATTGATTAATATTTGGGAAAAACTTTAATTCTTCTTCTAATTTCTCCATTGAAAGATTACCTTCTTGAAAAACATAATTACCAATTCTTAAGTCTCTTCCAAGAGCAATTAGTAAATGTGGAATTTCTATTAATCTCGATCCCCATTGAATTTTAATTTGATTGGCATTATCTAATAAAATCTCTAAATCTTCTCCGATAGTGAAAATATCTGAATCATTTGTTGGTGTCTCTTCTAAAAAATCTTCGGTTATATCTAAAACTGTATCTTGGTCTATTGATAATTTTTCAATAAAAGCAAAGAATTCGCTCGATGAAAACAATGTATGAATTATATGTTCAATATTAAATTCACTATGATCCCATTTTTTTGCTGTTTCTTCCCCTGATAGAAGAAGATTCCAACTTATATCGCTAAATAGTTCAGGACTGGATGTAAGGGTTTCTCTCATAAACTATAAAAATATAGTTGATTATTAATCCATATTCTAAATAGGATATGCATTAATTATCATCCAATAATTTTAAAATTGTAAAATGAAATTTAAAATAAATGTTATTAATAGGATTATGCAGACTTTGGAATAAAAAGTTTTAATTCGTACTTATATTGTTCTGTATTCAAATAATTATATTTGGTTAACATATATATTTCAGATATTAGCCAAATAGTTCACCTATTAATAGGATTTAAATAGTAATAATTAAATTGTGAAAGAAACTATTGATTTTCTTATTGATACTATTGAAGCAAGGCAAGTTCTTGATTCAAGAGGTAATCCGACTGTAGAAGCAGAAGTATTTTTGGAATGTGGTGCTAGTGGTAGGGCAATTGTACCTAGCGGTGCTAGTACTGGTGCACACGAGGCTCATGAGTTAAGAGATGGAGGTTCAAAATATATGGGCAAAGGAGTTTTAAATGCTGTAAATAAAATTCATGAAACAATATCTCCTGCTCTATGTGGTTTGTCAGCTTTAGATCAAACAGAGGTTGATAAGTTAATGATTGAAATCGATGGAACTCCTAATAAGTCCAACCTTGGAGCTAATTCAATACTTGCAGTTAGTCTTGCAACAGCTAGAGCGTCATCAAATGTCTTGGATATACCACTTTATAGGTATCTTGGAGATCCATTATCTAATCTTCTTCCTGTTCCATTGATGAACGTAATAAATGGTGGTGCTCATGCACCAAATAGTCTTGATTTTCAGGAATTTATGCTTGTCCCACATGGAGCTCAGACGTTTAGTGAATCACTAAGAATGGGTACAGAAATTTTCCATTCGTTAAAATCATTACTGGACACAAAAGGTTTCTCTACTGCTGTAGGGGATGAGGGTGGATTCGCACCTGATTTGTCATCAAGTGAAGAGGCAGGAGACTTACTGATAGAAGCCATCCAAAAAGCTGGATTTATTCCTGGTAAGCAAGTTTCTTTAGCTTTAGATGCTGCAAGCACAGAATTTTATGAAGATGGTACATATAAATATGAAGGAAAAAATTTAAATAGTTCTGAAATGATTTCATATCTTTCAAGATTAGTTTCTAATTATCCAATAGTTTCAATAGAGGACGGATTAGCAGAAGATGATTGGGAGGGTTGGTCAGAATTAAATAGAGATCTAGGAAATAAAGTTCAGCTTGTAGGGGATGATTTGTTCGTTACTAATACTGAAAGGTTAAGAAAAGGGATTATTGAAAGAGCTGCTAATTCAATCCTAATAAAGGTAAATCAAATTGGGACATTAACTGAAACTTTGGAAGCTATTGAGTTAGCCAAAACCTCTGGTTTTACTAGTGTTATAAGTCATAGAAGTGGTGAGACTGAAGATACAACAATAGCTGACTTGTCTGTCGCTACAAGATCTGGTCAGATTAAGACCGGTTCTTTGAGTAGAAGTGAAAGGATTGCAAAATATAATAGGCTTTTAAAAATTGAAGAGGAACTAGGAAATCAAGCAAGATTTGCCGGGGTTTTAGGTTTAGGTCCCAAAAATATATAGCTTTCCTAGCGTTTAAGTTTTTCTAAACGGGAGCCTTTACTCATACTTAATTGGCATTTTATCCAATCAATACTTATGGGTAGTGCGAATAATAATGGCAGCAATGCAAAATTGTTTTGTTTATTGGTCACTAGTAAAGCAGATGAAATTGATAAACTTCCTATAAGAATTGAATGGCCTAATGTTTTTTGAGCAGTAAACATTTTTTTAAATTGTCGGTCAGATTCTCCCATTCTTATTTGTAGTTGTAAATCGCCCTGTTCTAATCTTTCTAAACTGTCATCAATTCTTTTGGGAATTCCTACAGCTTTGGATCCTAGTTCACCGACTTGTCTTCCTAATTGATTAATTAAATCGTTTGGAGTCTGATTATTAGATGTCATAAGTTCTATTAAATAGGGTTTTGTAACTGATACAAGATTAAACTCTGGGTCAAGCATTCTGCCAACTCCTTCAAAAGTTGATAAAGCTCTCATTACAAATATTAAATCTACTGGTAGTTGAAATGGTGTTTCATAAACAAGTTCGTATAAATCTCCAGATAATTTTTCAATTATATTAGGACTAAATGGCGGAGTTAAGGCTTCTTTAAGCATTAATCTAACTAATCTTCTTACTGGTCCAATATTTATGTCTTTTGAAATTAGACCAGCTTGTTGTAGTTGACTTACCAGTGATGAGGCGTCCCTTAAAGCAGCAGCCTTTACCATTGATCCTAACCTTGTTTGAAGATTACTTGAGATGTTACCCATCATTCCAAAATCATAAAAAATTAATTTACCCTTACTTGAAACGGCAAGATTCCCTGGATGAGGATCTGCATGAAAAAAACCGAAATTCACTAATTGTTTTAAGTAGCTGATGGCTCCAATTTCAGCAATTTTTCGTAAATTAATTTTTTGGGACGCTAACTTTTCTAAATCGCTTATTTTTGTTCCTTCTAAATAACTTAAACAAAGTACCTTTTCACTACTCATATCCCAAATAACTTCAGGAACTTCAATATTTTCATCATCAAGAAATTGTTGTCTAAATCTTGCTGCATATTGAGCCTCACAATTAAAATCAAGTTCCTTCATAAGTACTTTCCTGCACTCTTTAGCAATTTCAACCCAGTTTCTACCTCGACTCCAATTCTTATTTTTCTGCAACAAACCTGCTATTTGCTGCATTATGCCTAAATCAATAACAAATAATTCTTTTAAATTGGGTCTTTGAACTTTAAATACTACTTTTTTACCATCTCTTAAAGTCGCTCTATGAACCTGTGCTAAAGATGCAGATCCAATCGGATCTATCATTATTTGATCTATTTCTCCAAACTTTGTTCCTAATTCTTTTCTTATAGTTTCTTCAACTTGCTTAAATGCGAAATTAGGAACTCGATCCTGTAACTTAGATAATTCTTGTATCCAGGTGTTAGGAATTAGATCAGGTCTTGCAGATAATAATTGTCCAATTTTAATAAATGCAGAACCAAGTTTAATAAGTTGATTAGTTAACCACCTTGCTCGTTTAATTTGGATTTTATTTTTTTTATTGTAACTAGTTTGAAAAATTGTGAATCTAGTATTATCTAGCCACAAATTGACTAAAAGTGAAATAAGGGTTATCCAAATAAGACAACCCCTCTTGAATTTCTTTAAGCGGTAGTGAAGAATATTATGACTCATTTGATTTGATTATTTATTGTTTGATTAAAAAGATCAATTTGATTATTAATACCTTCAATTTCATTTAAAGCTTTTTTTATATTGGAATTTTGAGAACTATTTGTGGGTTTATTTTCTTGAATGTTTTCGGCTTTCTCCATCCTTGAGGCTTCTTCGATTATGGATTCTTTCAAACTATCAAATTCTTTTTTGAGGATTTCTGGACCATCCTGAGCAATATTTGTTGCTTCTTCAATTTTTTCAACCAAAATTTCGTTTAATTTTTCGGTTACTTTCTTAAGAGTAGCTTTTAAGAGGTAATCAGAGTTGGTCATGAAAAATATAATGTTTCTACGGCAATTAATTTTCTCAATATGTTCTAATAATAGATCAATACAGAACATTTCACGTAACTGATCATTTTAAAAATTAATTTTTTTTATTTTTCCTATGTAAGTTTGTTTCTATATTATGCTTTTTTCTTTTTTTTCTTTTAACTTATATCTATATACAGGTTAGGTATTAAAATTTATTAACCTAACCAAAAACTCATCTAATTAACTACTAAAAGGAGTTTTATTAAATTGGAAATCATTGAATCAGATGTAGTTATTATCGGAGGAGGTCCAGCAGGATGTACTTGCGCACTTTATACATCTCGTTCAAATTTAAAGACAGTAATTTTAGATAAAAATCCATCTGTTGGGGCTTTAGCAATAACTCATCAAATAGCTAATTATCCAGGTGTCCCAGTTGATATAAGTGGAGAGAAATTACTTACTCTAATGAGAGAACAGGCTGTGCAATACGGCACAGACTATAGAAGAGCACAAGTGTTTGGAATAGATGCCAGTGGAGAATGGAAAATGGTCTATACACCAGAGGGGACTTTCAAAGCTAAAGCACTTGTTCTCGCAAGTGGAGCTATGGGTAGGCCTGCATCATTCAAGGGAGAAGCGGATTTCCTTGGCAAAGGAGTAAGTTATTGTGCTACATGTGATGGAGCTTTCTATAAAAATAGAGAAGTTGCCGTTGTTGGAGTGAATAAGGAGGCAATTGAAGAGGCAACTGTTCTTACTAAATTTGCTTCTACTGTACATTGGATTACGTCAAGTGACCCTAAATCAGATAACGAAGAAGCTATGGAATTGATTGATAATTCAAATATAAAACATTGGAGTAGAACAAGATTATTAGAAATATTAGGTGATGAGATGGGCGTGAATGGAGTTGTTGTAAAAAATAAGCAAGAAGAAAATCCTATTAACTTAAATTTAGATGGGGTTTTTGTCTATATGAGTGGTTCAAAGCCAATTACAGATTTTTTAGGGGATCAAATTGCCTTAAAAGAAGACGGAGGAGTTATTGTGGATGACTTTATGTCTACAAACTCTGATGGTGTATGGGCTATTGGAGATATAAGAAATACACCATTTAAGCAAGCTGTAGTCGCGGCTTCTGATGGGTGCATAGCCGCAATGTCAATTGATAGATATTTAAATAGCAGAAAAAATATAAGAGTAGATTGGATTCATTCTTAGATAATAAATTTACTTCTTTGATTTAGAGGGGTGTTGCTTCAGAAATATAAGCAACTCCTCCGTAATAGCTTAAATCATCTCTAATGTTATCTCTCATCTCATCTATTAATTCTTGTTCACAAAAAACTATTACATGAACATTGGATCCTAATCCTGTAAATTCCATATCTTCAGTAACAACTCTCTCAGGCCCCCTGCCTGTGGCATGTTTCATCACTGTATATCCAGGAACATTAGCTTTTTCTAATGTTTTAATAATTGCATCTAGTTCTCTTTCACTAAATATTAAGTCTAATCTTTTCATTTTTTATAGGGGGGCAAGGTCATAGATTTTTTTTACTAGAGTCATATATATTGGGATTCCAAGTACGATATTGAATGGGAAAGTTAGACCTAGTGTTGTTGAGATATAGTAACTAGATTTAGCTTCAGGAACTGTCATCCGCATAGCTGAAGGAACTGCTAAATAAGAGGCGCTTGCACATAAAACCACAAATAATAGTGCATTACCAGGTCCTAAAGATAAAAATCTTGCGACAAAGACACCTATTATGGAGTTAAATAATGGCATGAGAATTGCAAAACCTATTAGAAATGAACCTGCTTTCTTTAAACTAGGTAATCTTTGAGCTGCGACTATACCCATATCCAATAGAAAAAAGCATTCTGCGCCATAGAATAAATCTTTCGTAAAGGGCTCCATTTTTTCAAGACCAGAATGATCAATAGAAGCAATAAGAAATCCTACTATTAAACTAGAAAGCAATAAATAAACTGATCCGTTTAAAAGAGATTCATGAAAAATAGCTCTAAGATGCATTTCTCTTGAATTAGGTCTGTTTTTAGGAGCCGCAAATTTTACTAGTAACAAGCCTACAATAATTGCTGGAGACTCCATTAAAGCTAAAGCTCCAACCATAAATCCTTGATAATCAATACCTTGACTGTCTAAAAAACTTTCTGCGGAAATAAATGTGACTGCACTTATAGAACCGTAAGCAGCAGCAATTGCAGCAGAGTTAAAAACATTAAATTTATACCTCAAAATCAAAAAACCGATCAGAGGAATTATCAAGGACATTAAAATAGCTGCACTTAAAGTAGGTAAAACCTGATTAGAAAAACCACTATTCTGTATTTCTATACCACCTCTAAATCCAATTGCTAAAAGAAGATATAAGGAAAAAAGTTTAGGCAGAGGAGCAGGTATTTCTAAATCAGACTTAAAAAAAACAGATATTGCTCCAATTAAAAAGAAAAGAACTGGAGGTGCTAATACATTTTCTAGTATTGGATTAACTTCCATAAATTATTTATTTATTTATTTCGTCAAGTGCTGATAATAAGGCTTCTTTCCTTGTTTCAACTATTACTCCTTCGATGCCGAATTTAGAGAGTCTTTCTTTGACTTTGTCATTAGCCCCTGCAACAAAAGCTTTTTTAGCATTGTTTTTAGCTTCTAGCATCATATCTTCAAGTGCGAGAGATGCCGTTACACCTAAACGAGGAACTTCTGTTATGTCCAAAATAAGAATTTTATAATTTTGCACTAAAGCCATTCTATCTGTAATTCCTTTAGCAGCTCCAAAACTTAAAGGTCCTTTTAATCTGAAAAACATTACGTCTCCTCCGCATCTATCCAATAATGCTTTTTCATCTGCTGGTAATACAGTGGTATTTGCAGAATTATTGCTGAAAGGGTTATCTTCGTCCATACCCTCTAATTGAGTTTCAGTAATTGAATCTATTGTGAGCATATTAGCTATAAATACACCAATTAATACTGCCCATATCAAGCTATAAAATACTGTTAATAGGAGAACTCCATACATAACAGCAGCAGTTTTAATTGATAGTTTATGAGCTCTAAATAAAAACCTCCAGTCAATAATATCCAAACCAACTTTCAGTAGAATTGCTGCTAATAATGATTTCGGAATTACCGCAGCAAAAGGACCAAAAGCAACAAGAACAAATAAAAGTATTATTGAATGTGTCATTCCTGAAATTGGTGTTTTACCTCCAGATTTGACATTTATAACTGTTCTCATAGTTGCACCGGCTCCAGGTAGACCCCCAAAGAAACCTCCGATAGCATTTCCTATACCTTGTCCAATTAACTCTCTATTAGAATCATGTCTTGTTTGAGTTATATTATCTGCTACTAAAGATGTCAGAAGTGAGTCTATAGCTCCTAATGCTGCAAGTACGATTCCTCCTTGTACAATCGCACTCAAGTTGTTCTGTAGATTGCTTACAATAGCAGGATCCGTTAAAGCGTCTTTAAATGGAAGTAAGGTAGGGAAACCTGTAGGGATATCTCCAATTCTTGGAAGAGCATCTTTACCTAGACTTAAAAGCTTATCATCATTAAAAAGAAATACAGAAATTGGTGCAACTATTAGCAAAGCGAGTAATGGTGAAGGAATGATATTAGTAATCTTTTTTGGAGTAATAAATACAATTGCAATTGTCATTAATGAAACACCTATAGCAGCCCCATTAATTTGAGTTATTTTCTCAACTATTTCTCCTCCAAATAATCCAGAACCATCAATAACATTAATTTTCGAACTTAATTGATTAGCAACTAAAAGTAAAGAGTTCCATGTACCTTTAACTTTCCCAATGCCTAGAAGGTTTCCTAATTCTGTAATTATTATTATAAATCCAATCCCTGACATAAAACCTGAGACAACTGAATAAGGTACAAGTGTTATGTATTTTCCTAGTTTTAGTAAACCAAATAAGATTTGGAATAAACCCCCAAGGATAATAGCTCCGCATATAAGCAATATCATTTGCTCTATAGGAACATTTTTAATAGGTTCTCCAAGGGAATTAGAAATAACGAACGCTCCACACAGGCCTTGGACAGCCATACTCATTGGCCCTGTCGGACCACTGACTTGAGATGGAGTTCCACCAAATAAAGCAGCTAAAAAACCTACAATTATTGCTCCATACATTCCATAAATTGCACCTCCATCTCCTAATGCAGTCTCTCCAAAAGCTATAGCTAAAGGTAAAGCCACTACTGCTGCAGTGACACCGCCTAAAAGATCACCCTTTATACTTTTGAAATTTAAGCCATGAATTAATTTCAAACAGATACTCCTAATACAAAATATTCAATTTCAAAATCTTATCTTGTAATGTCCACTTTTTGTAGAAAACTTGAAAAATATTAAGATCAATTTTTGAAAATATTACATGACAAAAACTATTGATAAATAAATGATAATTGGATTATGTATAGTTATAAACTTTTAATATAACTAAGTAATTCCTAAAATCTCCAATAATATAATGAATAAAATTATTCGGCCACGCAGATTAAGAAGAACAAAAGCAATTAGAGAGATGGTGAGAGAAAACCATCTCCAACCATCAGATTTTATATATCCATTATTTATTCATAAAAAAGATTTTAAAGAGGAAATTACAGCAATGCCCGGAACTTATAGATGGGATATTAATGGCTTAATAAAGGAGGTTGCTAGGGCATGGGAATTGGGAATAAGATGTGTGGTTCTTTTCCCAAAAATCAACGATAGCTTAAAGACTGAAGATGGAGCAGAGTGTTTTAATGAAGATGGTTTAATACCTAAAGCTATTCAAATATTAAAAAAAGAGATTCCAGAAATGGCAATAATGACAGATGTTGCCTTGGATCCATACTCGTGTGATGGACATGATGGATTAGTTGATGAAACTGGAAAAATATTGAATGATGAAACTATCGAAATTTTAAAAAAACAAGCTTTAACACAAGCTAGAGCTGGAGCAGATTTTATTGGCCCTAGCGACATGATGGATGGGAGAGTTGGAGAAATTAGAACTGCTCTTGATAGTCAAGGATTTAGTGATGTAGGTATTATTAGTTATACAGCAAAATATTCATCTGCTTATTATGGTCCATTTAGAACTGCTTTAGATTCGGCTCCTAGAGAAAATAGTAAAAAAATAATTCCAGATAATAAGTCTACATATCAAATGGACCCTGCTAATTCAAAAGAGGCTTTAATTGAATCTGCCTTGGATCAGTATGAAGGAGCTGATATTTTGATGGTAAAACCAGGAATTTCATATTTAGATATTGTTTATAGACTAAGCACTTTTTCAAACAAACCGATAGCTGCATATAACGTTAGTGGGGAGTATTCCATGGTAAAGTCTGCCGCTATGAAGAATTGGATTAATGAAAAAGATATTGTTTTAGAAACTTTGCTAAGTTTTAAAAGAGCAGGAGCAAAATTAATACTCACTTATCATGCATGTGATGCATCTCAATGGTTGCAGGATAATTAAAAACTCATTTTTAACAAAAATTTGTTTTATTCTTAAACTAACAGTAAATTCAATACTTTGTTTTGAACTATTCACAAGGAGTAAACAGGATTGGTCACATCGCACTTAGAGTAGAGAATCTCGAAAGGGCTAAATCTTTTTATATAAAATTGGGTATGAATTTGGTTTGGGATGATAAAGATTGGTCTTATTTGGAAGCTGGTAAAGGGAAAGATGGACTTGCCTTGTTAGGCCCTAGCTATAAAGCTGCAGGGCCGCACTTTGCTTTTCATTTTGAAGATAAAAAAGAAGTGGTAAATATTCAAAATGATTTAAAAAATTCTGGTATAACAGTTGGCCCTTTACATGAACATAGAGATGGAACAGCTTCCTTTTATATGAAGGATACTGAAGGAAACTGGCTTGAGATGCTTTATGTTCCTCCTGAAGGGATTCAATCTAATGTTTGATTCTTTTTTTTTGTATGCAAGAGAAAAGTTATTCTAAAAAATTATATTCAGAGAACAATCTAGAAGATGAATCTAAAAGCCTTTTAGGCTGGGATTTGTTAAAAACTCATTTAGCTTCATTTTCATCTACAGAAATGGGTAAAAAAGCAATTTTAAGTTTTGAAATTCCTATCGAATACGAATCTTCTAAAAGACTTTTGAATGAAACGGTTGAAATAACTGAGTTAGAAAATACTCTTGATAAATCAATTAGTTTTTCTGGGGTTTTTGACATTACTAGAAATATTAAAATTTGCTCAAAGGGAGGTGTGATTCTAGCCTCTGAATTGTTAGAAATTGCCAAAACAATTGCAGCGGCAAGAACCTTAAAAAAAATCTTTTTAGATTTTGAACAAAGGCCTTGTATTTCATCATTTACAAAAAATTTAATTGATCATAATAATATCGAAACGATTTTTAAAAATGGTATCGAATCTAATGGAAGAATTGCAGATAATGCTAGTAGTAAATTATCGATTCTCAGAAAAGAATTATTGTCTAAAAAACTGGAAAGAAAAATATTAGTCGATAAATTTATTCAAAAGAATTTAGCTTATTTGCAAGATACTGTTATTGCAGATCGATATGGTAGGCCAGTTGTAGCGGTTAAGGTTAATTATATAGATAATTTTAAAGGGATAATTCATGACTCTTCATCTTCAGGAAATACGGTATATTTCGAACCTGATAGCGTAGTAACTAAAGGTAATAAGATTGCTTCTCTAGAAGCGAGAATTACAGCAGAAGAATTTAAATTACTTCAGAAATGGTCTCAAGTTGTTGGGGATAATTCAGATAATCTCATTGCGATGTCATCTATTTTATTAAGATTAGAAAATGCCTTAACCCGTTCAAGATATTCGAAATGGATTGGAGGTAAAACTCCTATGTTTGAGAAAAATCCTATTATTTCCCTAATTGGTTTTTCTCATCCTTTATTGATTTGGGAAAACAAGAAAAAAGGAGCCCCACCTCCAGTCCCTGTGGATTTTCATATAAATAGAAATATTAAGGTTGTATCTATTACAGGACCAAATACCGGCGGTAAAACTGCCGCTTTAAAAGGTTTGGGGCTGTCGTTAATAATGGCTAGAGGAGGATTATTGATCCCCTCAACTAAAAATCCAATTATCCCTTTTTGTCCAAATATATATGTTGATATAGGTGATAAGCAATCATTAGAAGAAAATTTATCTACCTTCAGTGGACATATATCACGGATAAAACAGATCTTAGAATCACTTAAAAATAGGAGAGGATTGTCAATTGTTTTGTTAGATGAGATTGGATCTGGTACAGATCCGCTTGAAGGTAGCGCTCTTGCAATGGCGTTGTTAAAAGAATTTGCAAATAAATCTGATATCACTTTGGCAACCACACATTATGGAGATATTAAGGCATTAAAATATAATGACTCTAGATTCGAAAACGTTTCAGTTGCATTTGATGAGGATTCTTTAAAGCCAAAATATATACTCAACTGGGGGATTCCTGGAAGAAGTAATGCTTTGTCAATCTCAAAGAGAATTGGTCTTGATGAAAGTATACTCAATGAAGCTGCAAATTATCTAAAGCCAAAAGAAGTTGATAATATCAACAACATTATTAAAGGACTTGAGGAGGAGAAGATTAAACAACAAAATTATGCGGAAGCGGCTGCAGAACTTATTGCTAGAACTGAAATATTACATGATGAATTGAAGAGAAATTATGAATATCAAAAATTAAATGCTGAAAAAATTCAGGAACTTGAAAGGTATAAATTATCAAAACATATCGTAGATGCAAAAAAAGAGGTGATAGATTTGATTAAAAAACTAAGAGATCAAGATGTTAAAGGAGAGGATACTAGAATTATTGGAAAAAGGTTAAAGGAAATTGAGGCAGAACATTTAACCCAAAAAAACGTTGAAAAGTCAATATCATGGAATCCTAAGATAGGAGATTTTGTAAAAATTAAAAGTCTAAATAGTACTGGTCAAATTGTAGATATCGATAAAAAGGGAGGTTTTTACGAAATTAAATGTGGTTTATTTAGAAGCACTTTATCCGTAAATGATTTTGAAGGTATTAACGGAGAAAAGCCTAATTTCAAAAATCCAAAAGTTGAGATCAATTCTTCAAGAGAGGACTTTTCTTTTTCAAAAATTAGAACTAGTAAAAATACAATTGATGTAAGAGGACTAAGGGTTCATGAAGCAGAAATAATTATTGAGGAGAAAATTAGAAAATTTCATGGACCGTTATGGATTGTTCATGGAATTGGAACTGGTAAATTAAAAAAAGGACTAAGAATATGGCTATCAGGTCTGAATTATGTTGATAAGATTGAAGATGCTGCCAACAACGAGGGCGGACCTGGTTGCAGTATTGCGTGGATAAAATAAAATTTAAGATATTCAGAAAACCTTAAATACGTATATAAAGTGCAATTTATTGATCAAGCAAACATTATTCTTAAAGCTGGAAAAGGTGGTAATGGAATAGTTTCATTTAGGAGAGAAAAATTTGTTCCTGCTGGAGGACCTTCCGGGGGGAATGGTGGTAGAGGTGGTTCAGTTATTTTGATGGCTGATAATAATCTTCAAACTTTATTAGATTTCAAATTCAAACGTGAAATAATTGCTGAAGATGGATGCAAAGGAGGTCCGAATAAGAGATCAGGTGCTTCAGGTGAGGATACAATCCTTAAAGTCCCCTGTGGCACAGAAATAAGGGATATTAAAACCGGTATTATTTTAGGAGACTTAACTAAAGATAAACAGTGTTTAACTATTGCTATTGGGGGAAGAGGTGGACATGGTAATGCCTACTATTTAAGTAATCAAAATAGAGCTCCAGAATCATTCACTGAAGGAAAAGATGGTGAGATATGGGAGGTTCAATTAGAACTAAAACTTCTTGCAGAGGTTGGTATTATAGGTCTTCCAAATGCTGGGAAAAGTACATTGATTTCAGTTGTTTCATCTGCCCGTCCAAAAATTGCAAATTATCCTTTCACAACTTTAATACCTAACTTAGGTGTAGTAAGAAAAATTGATGGGAATGGTTGTCTTTTTGCGGATATTCCTGGATTAATATCAGGGGCAGCTGATGGAGTAGGTTTAGGGCATGATTTTTTAAGGCACATCCAAAGAACGAAGATACTTGTTCACTTAATTGATGCAGTTGCAGAAAATCCTTTACATGATTTTGAGATAATTGAGGAGGAATTAAAAAAATATGGGAAAGGTCTTTTAGATAAAGAGAGGATAATAGTATTGAATAAAATGGAGCTGGTAGATGATAATTATTTGAAAATAATTACAAAAAAGTTAGAGGATTTATCTAAAAAGAAAGTTTTAGTTATTTCTTCATCTTTAAAAAAAGGTTTATCTTTACTGCTTTCTGAAGTATGGAAAAGGATATAACTTAAATTAAAAATTTTTTTGTAAAAAAATATACTTGATTTAATAATGAAAATTAGTCATAAATAAGATACTTCTTTAAACACAATATGAATTTCTATAGTTGCTTTGATGAACAAGGAAAAATAATAGCTAGATGTCAAACCATTCAAGATATTGAGGTTTTGAAGAAAATGGGAAGACCAATTGTAGAAGTTAAGGAAATGAAAAATGAGGAGTCGATTGTATGTTCGCTGACAGGAAGTCCATCCGACTTTAATAGAGATTACTAATAGAACCTAACAAATAAAAAAAGGGCTTTTAGAGCCCTTTTTTAATGGATTATCTATAAAAAGAAAACTTAATCATCATAAACAAGACATTCTGGTTCATCCGGGTTGGCATCGCAAAATAGTTCTAAAGCATTAGGGTCATGTTTATCCTCTGGATGATGATCTTTATATTCTTCAAGGTCTTTTAGCTCTTCAGTTAGATGTCTGACCTTTGGAAGATTGCCCTCTGCTTTTGCAGATTCGATTTCCGATTGATCTTTTTGGATGTGTTCGTCAATGGATTTCATTTTAAGCTTTTCGTACTTTAGTAGACATACATAACATAGTAAATTTCTTATGAAATTGCATTATCTATGAAATAAATAAGTGTTCATTACAACATCATTTTTTTTTTTTTTTCGGAATTGATTTGTGTCTATTTTTAGGACTTCAATCTCATTATTTCCTTTAGCGATGGTAAAACTGGGATTAGTTGATTTGGGTTTAAAGGGAATAAAGCTTTGTAGTAATCTTTTTTCCATTCATCGTCGAAGCATGTCCTATTTACATTAGATAATTTGAAGAATTGTAATCTCCATTCAATAATCTTTTCGAAACTTGAAAGTTCTTGTTCCGTACATTTAAAAAGTTTGCTATATATCAATTCCCATCTTATAAGCGTTGGAAAAAGGTAAATATCTGCGTAGGTTAACTCTTGTCCAAATATCCAGTCCCCTTTGTTTCTCTTTAATAAATTATCAACTTCATTTAAAGCTGCAAAAAGATTTTGACTTGCTTTTTCGTAAGCGGACTGGTTTCTGGCGAAACCACATTTATATACGCCATCATTAATGCTGTTATTAATTAAATCTAAAAAATTTTGATTACAGTCTTTAATGGTTAATATCTGATATTCTGATTCAATTTTTATTGAATTGAGTAATCTTATTATCTGAGAGCTTTCATTAGACAAAATATTTACTTCATCTTTTACAAAACTAATTAAAAGAGGTAATGTCGCTCTAAAAATAATCTTTTTATTAGCTTTTTTGTAGAGGTCTGAAAGTCTAATACATCCCTTAATCTCTTTATTAAAAATCCATTCGCCATGGTCAACATCTGCTTTTAAAAAAATAACTTTAACTTTTTTAGATAAATGTTTTATTTCTTGGATGAGTAAAGTTCTTTGACACCAAGGACAAGAATGCCCTACTAATAGATAAATTTGTCCATTCTCATTATTAATATCGTATTCACTATCAATTGTTATACCTTTAGGCCTTTTATAATTACCTTGTAAATCTGATGGTGCGAAGCCATTCATTAATTGGGTCCAAAACCAAAACCAGAATTTTTTGGATGCCTTAATTAGGTATTTATTTTGCATAAAATTTATTTTTAAAGAAAAAATGACTGTTCAAAGAATACTTATTGTTTCAGGCACTCATGGGAATGAAATTAATCCTATTTGGGCTGTTAAGCAATTTAATAGAGAGGAAAATAGATTAAATCATGGTATTGAGTATGAATACATCATAGGCAATCCTGTTGCCTATGAAAAAGGGTGCAGATATATAGATGATGATTTAAATAGATCTTTTAAAGAGATTAAAAATCATGATCAAGACAAGAATAGTGTTTATGAAATTAATAGAGCTAATTTTTTAGTCGATCAATTTGGAATCCATGGATGTAAACCCTGCCAAATTGCTATCGATTTGCATACTACTACTGCAAATATGGGTACAAGTATTGTCATGTATGGTAGGAGATTCAAAGATTTTTGTTTAGCTGCATTACTTCAGAACAAATTTGGATTGCCTATTTATTTACACGAAAAAGATAAAGCTCAAACAGGTTTCCTTGTAGAAGCTTGGCCATGTGGTCTAGTTATTGAAATAGGGGCTGTAGCACAAAATTTTTATGATCCAAAAATCATTGATAGATTCTTGATAATAATTAGTTCCCTTAGGGAAGAGATAGATAAATTAAAAAACAACCTTATAGAACTACCAAAGAAATTAGTTGTTCACGTTCATCAAGGGAGTATAGATTATCCAAGAGATGAAAAAGGAGATATTGATGGCCTAATTCATCCTGAGAGAATAAACCAAGATTGGAAAATGATTAAAAAAGGAGATCCATTATTTCTCGATAGCCAAGGGATAATTCATAAATATGATGGAGATCAATTGATTTGGCCTGTTTTTATTGGCGAAGTCGCTTATAAGGAAAAAAAAATTGCCATGAGCTACACAAAAAAAGAAGTTATTTCTTGCAAAAAACGTTGGGTTCAAGAGTTTGAAATCTTTTAAATCAAGAAACTAGAACAATAAATTGCTAAAAACTAATAAGGATTTTTTATTTAATAGATAAGTTTATTTAATGTTCAATACTTATTATTTAATCTTCAATACTTATATTTTTTGCTGACTCTTAAACTTTAAAAAACCTAAATTCTTTCGCTCCAATAAATAACAGCTCCAAAAGCCTCTAATTGCAGTCTTCTATGCTTTGCCTCTTTTATGGAAACTACCTCTCTCGACCTTTTCCCGTTAAGAAGCCATTCGATTATTACCAAGTTGAATCCTAAATAACAAAGAAAATATTAAGACATGGAAGTTCTATTCTTCTATTTTTCAAAAAATAAGTTTACTTAAAGATAAAGATATTTACACATTTTTAGCGATTTTGGTCTAAAATCTTCGAAGCGGA
>QCLZ01000010.1 GCA_003214175.1 Prochlorococcus sp. AG-418-I20 | reverse complement strand
AGTAGTAAATGCTCCTGCTTTTAATCTTACAAGTTTATTTAAATTAAAAAAAATATTTTCACCATGAAGGGATTTTGAAAATCTAGTTAAATAATAACTTAGAAATGAGTGACAATAATCATCAATAACTAATAAATTATTTTGCTTACATAATGAAAGTATACTTGTTTTATTTGCATCTAAAAAGCCAAAATAATTTACTATTAATATTACCTTTAGATCATTATTTTTATTTATAAGTTCTGAAATTATTGACCATTTAATATTTAAATTTAAATCTATATCATAAAAAATTGGCTTTAATCCTAGGCCGATTATTTTTTTTATAACTGAATTACAAATAAATCCTGGTATTAGGATTTTTTCTCCTGATTTAATACCTAAATTTAAGAGCAAATTTTCTAAAGCAGTTCTGCCATTCGATGTAAAATTAAATGGAGAAACAAATTCCTTTTGCGAGAATCTTTTTTTAAATAAGAAATTATTAAATAATGGTCTTGATGGTGTAATAAACATATAAGCTTAATTCGTATTTTTATATTAGACTTTTTTACTTTAAACTAGTTAGTCTGAGAAAAGATAATAATCTTTCTTTAAATATTTTAAGATTCCCTTTTAAAATATAATTGATAAATAATTTCATTATTCTTATAAAAAGATAACTCAAATTAAGTAAAGAAAGATTTTTCTTATTAATTCTTAAATGATACTTTAGAACGTTTATTTCAGAAGATAATTGTCTTTTTAAGTTTCGGCTATTTCCTCTATTATGAATTCTAAAAATACCTAAAGGTTCACTTATAGAGAAATACTTTCTTGATTCATCATTAGCTAATCTGAGCCATAGTTCATAATCCTCAATACCTCTAAAATTCTTATTTGTGCAAAATCCTTTATTTCTTAAAAGTAATTTTCTTTCAACAGTTATTCCAGAAGTAGAAAGATTATTTCCAAGGAAAAGTAATCTTTTATGTAAATTATGATCATGGTTTTTGTATTTCTTTAGGCATTTTCTTTTCCCATCTTTAATCCATACCTCACCATTGGAAATAAAATTGTATCCATTATTTATTAACTTGCTTATAACTTCTAACTTATTATCAAACCAATAATCATCAGAGTCTAAAAAACAAATATATTCACCTTTTGATTTATCTATTCCAAAATTTCTTGAAACTGCAATTATCCCATCATTATTTATTTGGTAGCTATTTATTCTCTTATCACAAAATGATTTTATTATGGTCTGTGTATTATCATTAGAAAAATTATCAATAATTATCGCTTCCCATTTTTTATATGTCTGACATATTAGAGAATTTAAGCAATCTGATAATAAATTTCCTTGATTATAAGTTGGGATAATAATTGAAAATAAAGTCATGGCAAACCTGGTTTAAAAATGAGAGATGTTTATTAGATTTCAAAATTCAATTTAGAGAATTTTAGTAATTGATTGATTTCATTATTTAATTCATTCTCAATTTTATATCCAAGAGATTCTATTTTTTTTATTGAAAAGCAAAATTCTTCTTTTTTAAATTTATAAACATCAAATTCTTCATATTTTATTTCTATCTTATCATTAAATAATTTTAAATAGTTATTTTTAATTTTATTAGCCAGCTCAAGAATTGTTATAGATTTGCCCGAAGCGAAATTATAAGTATCTGAGTTTATAAAAGATAAATTTGCAAAATAATATTCTAGAAATTTATTTAACACATTAATTCCAATAAAATCTCTTAAAGTTCCTGGATTAGATCTTAAAGCTATATATTTTTTTTCGAAAATTTGTTTACAAATATTTTGAGCTACAAGTTCCCAACAATTAGTTTCTTTAAATAAAGGCGAAGCAATTACATTTGATAGTCTCAAAATTAGAAATTTTGTACCTGAGTTTTTAAAGTTTTTCTTAATTAGTTCTTCAGCTTTTAGTTTTGATTGAGCATATGGATGTTGATTATTAGTTAAGAAATCTTCATTTATTAATCCAATAGGATTCGAACTATAGACATGAATAGTTGATAAAAAAATAAATGTCTTTACATTATTTTCCCTACATAATCTTGCTATTTTACCACTAGTTATGGAGTTGAATTTAAAAGCTTTTTCTTTATTTAATTTACTCTCTTTAGCATTAATTCCTGCACAATGAATAAAAGCATCAATTTGTTTTATATCTGAAAAAATATGTTCTGGATTTTCCCAGTTAATTTTTTTAAGTTTAATTTTATAATTTGCAAAATTAATATTATGTTCTCTTCCGACAATTGTAATATTATGCCCTTTCTTAGCAAAATAATTAGCTATGTTATTTCCAATTAAACTAGTTACGCCACTTAAAACAATATGCAATTTTTAACTCCTATTATTTAGGATCCATGGAGCGCCTTTTTCATAAAGTTTATCTAATAATTTTTTGTCTCTTAAAGTATCCATGCATTGCCAAAATCCTTCATGTTTATAAGCCATAATTTCCTTTCTATTAGTTAACTTTTCCATTGGCTCTTTTTCCAGCATCACATTTTCATCTGGAATAATATTGAAAAAATCAGGTTCAACTACCATAAATCCTCCATTAATCCAGCCCTCATTTAATTGTGGTTTTTCTTTAAAGCTTCTTACCTCTGAATTATTATTAATGTTTAGTTCTCCAAATCTGGCAGGAGGTCTTACAGCCGTTACTGTACATATTTTTTTATGAGTTTTGTGGAATAATAGTAATTGATCTAAGTCTATATTCGATAGCCCATCACCATAAGTAATAAAAAATCTTTCATCCCCTATATAGGGTTGCAATAATTTTATTCTTTTCCCAGTCAAAGAATCTTTCCCTGTATCAACAAGAGTTACATTCCACTCTATATTTTTTGTTTGATTAAAGTAATTAATTTTTCCACTCTTAAGATTCACTGTGAAATCTTTGTTTTGATTTGAAAAATTTTTAAAGAATTCTTTTATAACATATCCTTTATAACCAAGTGCTAGATAAAAATCTTTATGTCCATAATTTGCATAGATATTCATTATGTGAACTAAAATAGGAAAATCCCCTATATTAACCATTGGTTTGGGAATTGATTCTGTATATTCTGCTAAACGCGTTCCAAAACCGCCAGCAAGTATTACAACTTTCATTTTTGTTTCTTATCAACTAAGGAATTTTTTAAAAAAATAATTTACCAATTGAATTCTATTTCATTTTCATTTTTTCTTTCAATTTCATTTTCATCAAATACAAAATCTGTAAGATTTAAAATCAAAGAATCTTTATTATTTAAACTTTTAAATCCATACCATACTTTTGGGGGCACAGTAAGTAACTGATTTTTTTCAGAAATTACATTTACAGTCCTAAATTGCTTCTTACCATCAAAAAAAACAAACTTTATAGAACCATATATTACTGACAAATTCAAAGTAATTTTTTTATGAAACTTCCATGCCTTTATGGTATCTTTTTTGACTAGTGAAGTGTATATTTCTCCAAATCCTTTAAATTCATGATCATATTTATTTAAAATCTTGTGAATATCACCTTTAACAAAAGTGGAGGTTTTGATTTCTCGTAATGTAATTGAATTTAAATTAAACACTTTTTCAGACTTTAAGGTTTTTATTATTAAATATTTTGAAGTATTCTGATATTTGTATTTTTGTCGTCTCTTCAATGTTGCATGGGTTTTCATAATATTTCATATACCAATGAGATGTATAATTTATTGTTTGTTCAAAGTTCAAACATGAACTCCAATTCAAATATTGAAGCGCTTTGTCGCAATTAAGTTTAAGTAAGTTACATTCATGAAAATCATCTTCTAAATTACTTTGAGTTATAAATTTTATATCATTCCAGTTAATCGCTATTTCATTTACCACATCAAGGACAGTAAAGTTTTTATTTAATGATGGTCCAAAGTTAAAGGATTCGCCATGAAGATCCCTATTTTCATAAAGTTTGTTAGCAAGCATTAAATAACCACCTAAAGGTTCCAAAACATGTTGCCAAGGCCTTGTAGAATTTGGCCTCCTCAATACAACTGTTTCTTTTTTTGACCATGCCTTAACACAATCAGGAATCAATCTATATTCCGACCAATCTCCTCCTCCTATTACATTTCCCGCTCTTGCAGATGCGATTGAAATATTTGATTTGGAAAAATAAGATTTTACATATGAATTTATTGCAATTTCAGCAGCAGCTTTTGACGCACTATAAGGATCCGCCCCACCTAATCTGTCTGTCTCTCTGTATCCCCAAACCCATTCAAGATTTTCATAACATTTATCACTAGTTATTAGAATAGCTATGCATTTTTTTTTTAATTCTGATAGACCTTCTAATAAGTTTATTGTTCCCATTAGATTTGTTTCCCAAGTCAGAATGGGGTCTGAGTAAGATTTTTTGACAAGAGATTGAGCAGCTAAGTGAAAAACGTAATCAGGTTGTACTTCTTTTACTAATTCTTTAATTCTGGAGGCGTTTCTAATATCTCCTCTAAAATCTTTTTCTAAAAATTTTTTAATATTTTCAAAATGAGATGGAGTTGTTGGAACATTATTAGATATTCCAAAAACTCTTGCTCCCATTATCGATAAACAGGTTGAAAGCCAACTTCCTTTAAATCCTGTGTGGCCAGTTATTAGTACTTTCTTATTTTTAAATTTCTCGAAAATCATTATAGAAATTGTCTATTAACTTCAATATTACAACAGGAGATTATATTATTAAATTTTATAAGCAATAATCATGTTATGAAATATTTTTTATGGCTTCCTGGATCGAACTCTTTATTCTCATAGGTTCATCCGAACTCATTTTGACTGTTATTGGTATTGAAACTGCCTTGGATAATAACTCATGTGATGGTTTTAACAGATTCTTGTAATTAGGATTATTATCAGAAATCTCTTTTATATGATCCCATGTTCCTGCAAAATGCCAAGTATAAGCTTCTGGTAAAATTTTTGTAGTTAAGCCATTCTCAAGTAATTTATCTCTACAACTAATTGCAGTAGCTTTATCCTTAGTGAAGAATATCAATGCATCGGCAGTTTCATATGAACCCTCTGGTATCTCCCTGAATTCAATATCTTTGATTTCTTTGAGTTGCTTTTTAATCGCCATCTTGTTAAATCTTTGGGACTCTATAACCTTGGAAAGTTTTTTTAATTGAGCAATGCCAACTGCTCCCTGCAACTCCGTCATTCTGAAATTAAACCCACTAGTTTTTCTAGTATCTTCCCATCTTGGAAAAAGGGGATTATTCTCATGACCATGATCATGCCATGCGGAGGCACTATCGTAGTATTTCTTTTCATTAAAAACCAACATTCCCCCTTCACCTGTAGTCATTGTTTTAGCGAAATCAAAGCTGTAGGTTCCTACTGATCCAAACGTTCCTAATTTCTTATTATGAACGCTTCCTCCACAACCCCATGCAGTATCTTCAATAAGGTGAATCTTAGCATCTTTGCAAATTGCTTTAATTTCCTCAATATTTGCTGGGACCCCAAGCATATGTACTACTATTACCGCTTTAGTATTCGGAGTAATAGATTTTTTTAGCTCTTCAGGATCCATGTTTAATGTTTTGTTAATATTACAGATTTTTGGCTTAGCCTTGGCTTCAACTATTGCTTCTACAGTGGCTACAAAAGTAAAACTTTGAGTAATTACTTCATCTCCTTCGGAAATACCTATGGCTGCTAATGCTACCCTTAAAGCTGCTGTTCCTGAACTTACTGCTAGGGAATATTTTACTGATTTTTCAATTGCAAAATTCTTTTCAAATTCTTTTACTTTAAAGCAGTTATTACGAAGTTTTTCAAAACCCTGTCGAAACAAAATACCTCCATTACTAAAAATTTGATTTATTTGATGAATTTCCTCCTCTCCAATAACTTCATAACCTGGCATGTTTAGAATCTAACCTATTAATTAATACATCCAATTTTAATTTATTGGATGCTGATTTAGTTTTTTATAGAAATGCTAATAAGATTTTGTAATCACAATTATCCTACTTGAATCTTATTCAATAATTATATTAATTGGCCAAAATAAAGTTAAAAAAATTTAATCTCTTAGAAATATTCATTTAATATTCCTCCCCAAATTTGTTCGCCAATTCAAGATCTATATATTTATCTATGTTTATGCTAAGAAAACTGTCTTTATGTACTATTCCTTTGCAAGGTTCCATTATTAAACTATTACTTTTTAAAATATTTTTCACTTTCGTTAAGTAGAAGTTTCCAGAACGAATATAAACTTTTGGAAGAGATTGTCTTGGTCTCATGTCTTCGAATCCTTGATCTATAAAATTTATACATTCACCACTAGATGTCAGTCTTTTCATTCTAAATGGATGGTTACCTTCTACCTCTGCAAGAGATACAACAGATTCACATTTGTTTTCCTTTATTAGATTAATAGAATTAGAAATTTCTTTTATATTTCTAAATGGTGATGTGGGTTGTAATAACAAAATTATATCTTCATTTGAAAAATTGCAATTATTAATAATGTTTTTGATTACATCAATAGTTAGTACTTCGTCTCCACATAAATTCTCTGGTCTCTTAAGGATTGTTAAATTCTCTTGTTGATTTGCACAAGATAAAATTTCTTGGATATTTGTAGAGACCCATATTTTGGTTTTGTGTAATTCACCTATTGCAGAAGCATGATTTATGGATCTCTTGAACAAAGGAACCCCTTTTACAGGCATTAAATTCTTATTTTTTACACCTTTACTCCCAGATCTAGCTGGAATAATTGCATGTATAAGCAATGTATATAATATAATTTAGTTAATTATATTACATAAAAGTTATAAGAAAAATTTTTGATTTTATATTTAATTTCTAATAATCAATAAATGTTTTTTTGTTAATATAAAATTATTTTTTACTATAGGTTAATATTAAAAAAACCTTAATCTCATGGATAATCTTTCGGTAATAATAAGGTCTAAAAATGAGGAGAGATGGATTGGTCACACCATACAATCATGCTTAGACTTGTTAAAAAATCCTGAGATTATAATTATCGATAACAATTCCACAGACTCTACATTGCAAATAGCTAGATACTTTGCCCATGACCCTAATCTTCAAGAGAATGATAACTATACAGCAATAAAAATATTTAATATTGATGAATATACTCCTGGAAAAGCTTTAAATTACGGGGTGTCAAAATCTACTAAGGAAAATATTTTAATTATTTCTAGCCATTGTGTTTTAGTAAATATAAATTTTGAATTTATAAACAAAAAGCTTCAAGAACATTGTTGTGTTTTTGGCAATCAGGTGCCTTTTTATAATGGTAAAAGGGTTACTAAGCGCTATCTTTGGTCTCATTTTGGAGATGAACCAATTACCAATATGTATTCAAAATCTGAATCAAGATACTTTATTCATAATGCTCTTTGTGCTTACAAAAGAGATACGTTATTAAAATTCCCCTTTAATGATAATTTACAAACAAAAGAAGATCGTTATTGGGCTATTCATATGATAAATAAAGGCTTTAAGACGTTTTATGATCCTGATTTTTCCTGTAATCACCATTACACTGAAGCTGGTAATACTTGGAAAGGGATTGGATGAATATAGTAATAGATGATATTACCGCTAGAAAATTTTCTTCAAATTATGGCTCTAAAAACAATGCTTTTGGTCAGCCATTAGGTGTCAAGTCAATTGTTATAGTAACGGTAAGAGAGAAAAGTGGACTAACTAGATCTGCTGAGCTTTATGCAGGAATATATATCCCAGAGGTTATTCCTAATTTAATTGATTTTATATCAAAAAATTATATAGGAATTACCTTCAATAGAAAAAACATTTTTAATTTAATACCTATTCCCTTCGTTACAAATTCTGGTATTTTTAAATCTATTGTAGGAGCAATACAAAGTTGCATAATTCAATTATATTTTCATAAGAATGACATATCATTAGTCGAGGGATTAGCTGAGCAATTAATATCTAAATCATCAAAAAATAATCTTTCTTATTATGCAAGTGGGGGGTCAGTTGCCTATGATTGCGAACAATGTAGATTGGATGCATCAAAGATATGGTTGAACAATTTAGATGGTTTTAAAATGAGATGTGGTTATAAATCTCTTGAAGAGGATATAGAAAGAGTAGAGATTGTTAGAAAAGAACTTAATAAAAAATCTAAAAATGGTAACAAACCTTTTTTAATGGTTGATTTTATTCAAGGTACTCTTAAAAATAAGTTTTCTCCTAATGACCTGAATGTTTATATCAATTCCCTCAAAAATTATGATATTCTTTGGTTTGAAGAACCTTTAGATCCAAATAAATTTTTTATTTATGATGAATTTCAAAAAAATTTTAAAAACAAAGTAAATTTTGCTTTAGGAGAATCTTTTACTACAATTAACGAGTATATCCTGTATCAAAATATTATTAAATATTTTCAATTAGATGTTACCCATTGTGGTGGATTCTCAGAAGCTATAAACATTTTAAATTATTTTTCTAATAATCCTTTTTTGAAATTCACTTCTCATGTTTGGGGATCTGCATTGGCAGGTCTGCTGAATTTATCTCTAGCCAGAGCTTCAAATATGATTTCTTGGTTTGAGATCCCCATTATTGAATTTGATATTAACGAACATTTATTTAATAATGAAATAATAAATTATAAAAATATTTCTAATTCGCAAATAGATAAAATGTTATCTGAAATTAATTTATCTGATAATTCTAAGTATGAATTTATATATGGCTCAGGATATAAAATTTAAATTTAATATGAATTTGTCAAGAAAAATCATAGTTGCTTATGACCTTTCTCTTGATATAGATATGTATAAAATTCCAGAGAAAGGATTGGCTGATTTATCTAGAAAATATCCAATAGAGTTTTACCCAGTTAATGTTCCAAATAAACCAAAATATATTGAAGATGCTTCAATTTATTGGGGAAACAGAATAGAATTAAAAATGTTAGATTACATGCCCAAATTAGATTGGGTCCATTTTGGCTCTGTAGGTACAGATAGATTAAACTCGTATGAAGATAAAAATAGTAAACTTATAATTACTTCAAGTAAAGGACTTGTAACTCAGTCAATGATTACTTATGTAATTTCTCTAATGGGAATTTTTTCAAAAAGACTTGATATCTTTTTCAAAGATTATAAGAAACCTCTCACACGAGAAATATACAATAAATATTTTGGTGAACTAAAGAATTATGATCAACAAAAAGTTCTAATCATAGGTTTAGGAGAAATCGGTATAGAGCTAGCTAAAAAATTAAGTAGTCTAGGCGTTGTTGTTGATGCAATCTCAAGGAGTGAAAATTGTCCAAAATTTATAAGAAAAAATTTTAAATTTAAACAATCACATGATTATCTTAAGGACTATGATTTTGTAATTTCTCTCTTACCACAAAATAAGTCAACTAATAAAATAATTAATTCAGAATTCTTGAAAAATATGTCATCGTCTTCTACCTTTATAAATATTGGAAGAGGTTCAACTGTTAATGAATTTGATTTAGTAGAAGCTTTAGAAAAAAATCACTTGAGTAGAGCTATACTAGATGTCTCTCAAAATGAACCAATTAATGAATCTTCAATACTTTGTAATAACGAAAACATATTCCTTACACCTCATATTGCTTCCTTTAATCCAAGTTACTGGGAAGAACAATTAAATCTTTTTGAATACAATTTAAATTGTTTTCTGAATAAAAAGTTTGAGAGAATGAGAAATTTGACCAATTAATTATATGCTAGAGATCCTAAAAATTATTTAATAATTTATTCAGGTTCTTAATGTTTAATAGCAATAATTTTTAATTGTTTTGACATCTAAAATTTGTTACTTTAAAAACTTTTAAAAATATTTGAAAGTTAATTAAATTTGGTTCACATAAGAATTGATATTTATACTGTTATAAAATATTATTCATTAATGCAATAATTTATGGGTAGAAATTGGATCTTGGTCACTGGAGCGGCTGGTTTTATCGGAGCTGCATTAACTGAAAAACTTTTGAAGAATGGTGAAAATGTAATTGGAATTGATAACTTAAATTCTTATTATGATTTGTCCCTAAAATATTCTAGGCTTAAACACATAAGAGATTTAAGTTCAAAAAATAATTCTGGTAAATTTGAATTTCATGAATTCTCAATTGAAGAAAAATTACTTCTTGAGAAATCAGTAATCAATAAAAATATTTCCACAATAGTTCATTTGGCAGCGCAGGCAGGGGTAAGATATTCAATAGAAAATCCAGAAATTTATTTTCAGAGCAATCTAGTCGCTTTTGGAAATATATTAGAGTTAGCAAGAAAGATTGAAGTTGAAAATTTTATTTTTGCATCAAGTAGTTCTGTATATGGGGGGAATAAAAATATTCCTTTCGATGAAAAACAAATTGTTGATTTCCCAGTAAGCCTTTATGCGGCGACAAAAAAGTCTAATGAAGTACTTGCCCATTCTTATAGTCATCTCTACAAAATCCCAACTACTGGCTTAAGGTTTTTTACTGTATATGGTCCTTTTGGAAGACCAGATATGGCCCCAATGATATTTGTAAAAAACATCTTGGAACAAAAATCGATTAAAGTTTTTAATAATGGAGAAATGTTGCGCGACTTTACTTTTATTGATGATGTGGTTGAAGGTACATTTAGGTGTTGTTATAAACCAGCAACTATTGATAAAGAAAATAATCAGAACTCTCTTGCTCCATTTAGGGTTTTCAATATAGGTAATGGTAAACCAATAAAACTTATGCGATTTATAGAACTAATTGAAAATAAATTGAATCAAAATGCAAAAAAAGAATTTTTGCCAATTCAAAAAGGAGATGTGGTTCAAACTTTTGCAAACACAAACGCTTTAAAAGAATGGATAAATTATTCACCAAGCACATCTATTGAAGAAGGCGTTGATAAATTTATTAATTGGTATAAAGAATACTATTCAATAACTTGATTATTTTTTTAAAGAATTATGATTTATCAATCAATTATGATATAAATATTAACTTGTTGTAAATGGATAGAATTATGGTCGTTATCAAGAAAAAGTTATCAAAATCAGTTGCTTGTGTTTAAATTACTAAAACCTCTAATTACTTATTACAAACAACATTCAAAATAATTATTAACTTGAGCGGTTATTATAAGATTGGTTAATAAATAAGGTGTATTTATCTAATAAAAATGAAAATAAATAAATCATCAAAAAATTTTTTTTAGTTTTTTAAAGTTATAGTTTTGGAATTTTCTGCTTATACAATTTTAATAATTAGTTCTTTAATGTTTACTACATTAACAATACCAATAGTTAATAAAATAGGTAAAAGATTTAATTTATTTGATTGGCCAGAGATAAGAAAACAAAATAAAAATTTGATGGTCAGGTTAGGAGGAATATCTTTATTTTTAGGTTTCATCGTCTCACTAGGCTTATTTGATTTTTTTTCTGAATCTTCATTGATTTTAGAAAATAAGAATATTTTATTGATAATAATGAGTTTTTTCTTTTTAGGTTTAGTGGATGATCTGAAAAGAATTTCTCCTTTAAAAAGGCTTTTTATTGAAATTTTATTGGCTTCTTTTGCTTGGGCTAACAATTTTGGAATTTATACATTTGATTTCTCATTATCAACCACCTCTAATTACTATTTAGAATTACCTACAATGTTTAGTTATTTAGTAACTGTTTTATGGCTTGTAGGGATCACAAATGCGATAAATTGGATGGATGGTTTAGATGGCTTGGCTTCAGGAATAGTTTTGATATCCTCTTTGGGAATGATAATAATATGTTTAAAATTTGGAAATTTTAATGAAATTCCCTTTTTGGTTTCTTTATGTGGGATTTGCCTAGGATTTTTAAAATATAATTTTTACCCTTCAAAAATATTCATGGGGGATAGTGGATCTTATCTTTTAGGGTTTTGTATTGGATTATTCTCGATAACTGGATCTACGAGAACTATAAACCAATCTTTTGCAACTTCTTCAACCTCTGTCCTAATCCCAGCAATAATATTATTAATACCTCTTTTAGATATGACAAGCGTTATTTGCACCAGAGTTATAAAACAAAAGTCTCCTTTTTACCCAGATAGAAGTCATTTACATTACAGGTTAGTTGATAAAGGTTTAAGTGATAAAAATACAGTGATTACAATTTATATTTTCTCATTAATAAATATTTTGATTGCTTCATTATTGATTTAATTCATAAGATTTAAATCTGCTCCAATTCGCCAAATATTGAAACCGTGATTTTTAGCCTCTTCAATATCACAAATAGATCTTGTGTCAAACAACCAGGAAGGAGATCTCATTTTTTTTGATAATGATTCCCAATCCATGTCTTTAAATTCTTGCCACTCTGTAATTACAACAATTGCATCTGAACCTTTTACGGAATCAATTATCGAATTTGCAAATGACCACTTTTTTTCGGTAAGTGGCATGCATAATTCTTTTTCTATTTGTTGAGAACTTACTTTTGGATCGTAAATTTTTAATTTACAACCTTCTTCTAGTAATCCTCTGCATATTTTGATTGCGGGGGACTCTCTTGTATCATTTGTATTTGCTTTAAATGCAAAACCTAGGATGGAGATAGTTTTGTCTGAGACAGTTCCAAATAATTTTTCAATTATTACATTTAGTATTCTTTCACTTTGCCAATTATTAATATCAACGACTTTTTCCCAATAAGAAGAAACCTGTTTTAATCCATAATGATCGCATATATAAACAAGATTCAAAATATCTTTTTTGAAACAGCTTCCTCCAAATCCAGGGCCAGGATCAAGAAAATCTTTCCCGATTCTATGATCACTTTTGATTGCTTCAGCAACTTCTTTTATGTCAGCACCGGTAGTTTCACATAATGCAGTTACTGAGTTAATTGAACTTATCCTCTGAGCAAGAAATGCATTAGATAATAATTTTGAAAGCTCTGAACTCCATAAATTTGTAGTTATTATTTTTTTTCTAGGTACCCAATGAAGATATATATCTATGAGCTTTTTAATTGATTCTTGATCTTCACCTCCAATTAACACTCTATCTGGATAATTTAAGTCATTTATAGCAGTTCCTTCAGCTAAGAACTCAGGATTTGATAAAACAGAAAATTTTTTATTTTTTGATTGTTTATTTGACGATTGAAGAATTTGTTTAATAGTTTGAGCTGTTCTTACTGGTAAAGTGCTTTTTTCAACAACTATTGTAAAGCCACTTGCATATTCTGATATTTGCCTCGCTGAAGCTTCAACCCATTTGAGATCACTAGCTTTGCCAGCTCCTATCCCGCGCGTTTTTGTTGGGGTATTTACAGAAATAAATATCATATCTGCTTGTGATATTTGCTTTTTTATTTCTGTAGAAAAATAAAGATTTTTACCTCTACATTCTGCAATTATTTCTGCTAGCCCAGGTTCATAAATAGGTAGTGCTTTGATATCAGGATCATTCCAACTAGCTATTCGTTCTTCATTTATATCAACCACATTAACTATTATTTCAGGACATTTATGTGCAATTACAGCCATTGATGGTCCACCGACATATCCAGCCCCAATACAACAAATTTTTTTAATTTCTCTATCTAGTTTCATTAAAGTGTTCCTTTAATATAATGAATTGTTTTATCTAAACCCTCATTAAGATCAACTAAGGGCTTCCACTGAAGTATACTTTCCGCGAGTTTAACAGATGGTTTCCTTTTTATTGGATCATCAGCAGGAAGTGGTAGATAAACAACATTAATCTTATAATTGAATTTTGATCTTATTAAATCAACAATTTCAATTATGCTGAAATTTTCCTGAGGATTACCTAAATTTACAGGACCTGAATAATTTGTTTTTATCAACTTTTTCATTCCTAAGATTATGTCATCTATGTAACAAAAACATCTCTTTTGTTTGCCTGTTCCATAAATTGTTAATGACTTTTTTGATATAGCTTGTTGAAGTAGATTGGATATAACTCTTCCATCTTCTTTTTTCATTCTTGGTCCATAAGTATTGAATATTCTTGCAATGCGAATTTTAGTACCATATGTTCTCATAAAATCCAAACATAGTGATTCAGCCATTCTTTTCCCCTCTCCATAGCAACTTCTTAAACCGTTTGGATTAATATAACCTTTAAATGATTCTTCTTGTACATCACAATTTGAATCACCATAAATCTCACTTGTACTTGTAAACAAAATCTCAATATCTAATGTTCTTGCAATTTTAAGCATATTTAGAGTGCCTAAGAAATTAGTTTCTGAAGTTTTTATTGGGTTTTTTTGGTAATGGATAGATGAAGCCGGACATGCTAAATGCCAAATCCTATCTGTTTGCAATTCTATTGGTTTAGTAACATCATGCAAAATAAATGTGAATTTGGGGTTATTTAACCATTTTTCGATATTTTTCGAATTGCCCGTGCTTAAATCGTCAATACAAATAACGTGTTCACCCTCATTCATGAGTGAATCAATTAAGTGAGAACCTATAAAACCCGCTCCTCCAGTAACTAAATTTTTCAATAAAGTAAATTTCTAATAATTTCTTTAAGATTATAAAATTTTTTTTACTTTAAATTTGTTTTTATAAGATTTTAAGTAATAAAAAACATTTTTTTAATTATAGAAGATCTATTTTTCCTCGTTTATACATTTCAATCCTGCCAATAGAGTCCAAAACAATAAGCTGATTTTACCTTCATAGTTAGGCATGTCTGAAAATTGGAAAATAATTGATGCTATACATGATGCTAACCAAGCGTTGTTTATAGGAATTCTTAAAATATATCTATTCTTCTTTTTTAATAAGTTAAAAAAGAAGTAACTTATTGATGAAGTTATCAGAAGAGCTACTGGTAATCCATAATTAAAGGCCAGTTCAAGAAGAAAGTTATGGGTATGTGTTAGATAGTATTTACCACCTCCTAAAGAATAAATTGTTGAAAATGTACCCGGACCCCAACCAGTCAAAATTCTTTGTTGAATACTATTTAGAGAAATGCTATAGGCTTGTATTCTAGGAAAATTAACAGCATTCTCAAAATCTAACCTTGTGAGTTTATAAATAGCAGTATCTGGTGGTATGTCATCGATTATTTTATTAATAAAGTCTATAGATAAAAAGAAATTCGCCAAAAATATCATGATTGAGCCTAATGCTAATAAAACAAAAATTCTGTTAAATAACTTTTTTCTAAATAATATTAAAAATGACGAAATTATTCCAATTAATGCATTTCTGGAATTTGTTAAAACTGTAAAAAATAATATTGAGGAAGAAAAAAATAAAGACGTAATCTTTTTGAAATTTAAGATTTTCTTTTCCATAAATAAAAATTGAGCAAGTGGCCAAGTTACGGCTAACCAAAAACCTGTATAGTTTGGATTACTAAATAAACCTGAAATTGCATGATCTCCAAAAGGCTTTTGAAACCAAATGATTAGCCCATTGAAGATAGAGAGTTTATTATCCCAATCAAAAAAATACTGAACAAAACAACTAAAAATTACTGGGAAAGTACCTATTATTAAATATTTTGCAAAAATTCTTCTTTTTTCAATACTATTCAGGTAAAATTGAAACCCCCAAAAAGCTATAAAAAGAGGAATCCAATTAAATAAATCAAGAAAAATATTTGAGATACTAAATTTAATATCTAAGGGGATGTCGTATAAAAGATAGTATTCCCCATTAATTATGTTGAATGAATTGTATAAGCTATTAATTACAAGTAAAACAGAACAAATAAGTAGTAAAATGTTGAATTTATCTTTGAGGAATATTTTTCTGTTTTCTAAGATTGATAACAAAAGGGCAATTAATAAAAACAACCCGCTAACAGGTAGAGCGGAAGGTAAGAATAAAATTCCCAACTTAAAAAATAAGAAACCTTTGTTATCTAAATAATTGAGTAAATTAACTTTATAATTCAATGGATTGGACTCTTGAATTTTTCCAAAACGCTTCCTGCAGGATTCGAACCTGCGGCCCACTGCTTAGAAGGCAGTTGCTCTATCCAGCTGAGCTAAGGAAGCTGAGTTTTTGGCTTGAAAATCGCTGAAAAGGTCGCAGAGATGAAAACCCTCTTTATTTTGACATTTCTCTGGATAGACAATCCAAATAACCTATTCATTTTAAAACAGCCCTGCACACTCAACAAGTAAATTTTAAATAAAATACTTAATTAAATTAATCTTTCTTATTTAAAACCTTATCGATTCTACTTTCTACTATCAAATAAAGGTTCCTATTTTATATTGTTTATTTTGAAAGCTATTTATTATCAATCAGTCAAATTTTTAACTTTTTAATTGAGATTGATATTATTTTTTTCTAGAATACTAAAAACTAATTAAATTAGATAATTGGCAAAGCGTCTTTCAGTTCATAATAAAAAAGAAATCTTAAATTTATTCATCGAAAGTAAATATAGTATTGATCAATTATCTAAAAAATTTAAATGTACGAATGCAACAATAACTAGGAATTTAAAGAATGAACTAGGGAATGAAAAGTATCAAGAAATCGTTGCTTCTAGAAATATTAGAGAGAATTCAAAAAAATCAAATAAAAGTATAAAATCTCAAGAAAACCAAAAGGATGTATCTTCTAATGCTATAGAAAACGAATTCAAATTCGTTGAATTAGCACCTGTAGATTATGAAATTGATAATATGCCAAGAAAGGAAATTTCTTCTGTGCCGTTAAAAGATATTGAATTCCCAAATATTGTTTACATGATTGTAAATAAAAATATTGAATTAGAAATAAAATTATTAAAAGATTATCCTGACTGGGAATTTCTTCCAAACGAAGATTTAAAGAGAAAAACTATAGAAATATTCAATGACTTAAAATCTGCAAGAAGAGTTTGTAGTAAGGAACAAAAAGTTATTAAAGTGCCTAATACAGACGTTTTTAGAATCGTCTCACCCATTTTGATTTCAAGAGGTATATCGAGGATCGTAAGTGCTGAGAAACTTATAGCTCTTTAAAATATTAATTATCCTTATTTAAATTTATATTAAGAATGGAACCTATTAAAGATCCACAAATAAAATTTGTACCAATTATGAAACTGATTGGTAATTTAATCGTTTCATTTATTAGAAAATTAACTTTAGTTTTATTGGAACTATTTTGTATCCCAATTATTAATAAAAAGAATAAACAAGAATTGAAAGTTATTGCAAAAAGAATTTTTTTAAATGTGAGGGACATATATTTACTTTTTATATATTCTTTACTTTAAATTATAAATTATGCTTTTTTTTATGCCATTTTTCTTGGCTAAATATTTTGAGGCTGCTGATAAACTTAACCCTGCCTTGATTAATTCATCGAGATCTTTTTTTAGATCAGCTTTATTAAGTTCTTGTTGTCGAACTTTTATTTCCCCTTTAATAACTAAAGTTATTTCACCCTTCACTTCTTTATCTTTAAAAAACATAATCGCACTGTTAATATCGTTTCCAACATGTTCTTCAAATCTTTTAGTTAATTCTCTAGCTACTAGAATTTCTCTTTTCCCACCACAAAACTTCAATAATTCGCCTAATAGTTTCTTGAGACGATGAGGGGATTCGTAAAGTATAGTAGTTTTTTCATTCTTACTAATTTCATTAAGAATCTTCTCTCTATCAATATTTTTTTTTGGAAGAAAACCTTCAAAAATAAATTTTGATGAAGGCATACCACTTGATACAAGTGCAGTAATTGCGGCGCATGCTCCAGGTATACAAACTACGTTAATGCCCTCTGATTTGACTTTATTTACAAGGTTTTCCCCTGGATCGCAAATCCCAGGCATTCCTGCATCACTTACAATGGCTATAGATTTGCCTATTTTAAGTTCAGAAACTAACTTTGGAATTTTTTTTAAAGAATTTTCTTTGTTGAAACTTATTAAATTATTAGAAATACTAAATTTATTCATAATTTTTTTTGTTTGTCTAGTATCTTCGCAAGCTACTAAAGAAACATTTGCAAGAATATTAATAGCTCTAGGGGAAATATCATCTAGATTCCCAATTGGAGTTGCAACTAGATATAAAACCCCTTTTCCCGGTTCTTCTTGTCTATGAGATAATAAGAAATTATTTGTCATTAAATGATCGATTTACCTAATGGAGTGGATGTTTATAATCTTATCGATGATCTGATAAATTTCAGCTGGGAGGCTGCAGATATTTTGTTAAATTATTCTGATATTATTAGAAATTCTGAAAAAAAATTCGAAATTCTTAAAAATAAAAATATTAACGACCCAGTAACTTTAGCTGATTTGGAAGTCAATGATTTAATCATAAAAAGGATAAACCAAAAATATGAGAATGTTAATTGGGAAATCTTAAGCGAAGAAAATTTCAAAGTTAAAACAAATTATTGCAATCCAAATGTTGATTGGCTTTGGATTCTTGATCCTTTAGATGGAACAAAAGATTTTATTCAAGGGACAGGAAATTTTGCAATGCATTTAGCATTAAACTATAAACGGAAACCATTTATTGGAGTGGTTCTGATCCCTGAAAAAAATGAATTATGGATTTCTCATGAACAGAAACTTTGGTGTGAGAATAGAAATGGAAATACAAGAAAACAGAATATGTCTAAAACAAATATTCTTCAAGATATGGTTATAGTGACTAGTAAAAATCATAGAAATGAGAAATTAAAATATTTGATTGATAAAATTAATTTTAAAGAAATAATTGTAATGGGAAGTATAGGATGTAAGGTTGCTTCAATTATTAGAGGAGAAAGTGATATTTATATTTCATTAAGTTTGCCTAGCAAAAGTGCTCCAAAAGACTGGGATTTTGCTGCACCGGAAGCTATTTTAAAAGCAGCTGGGGGAGCTATTACTAATATTGATAATGAGGATTTAGTTTATGGGACAACTTCTTTAGAACATCCTGGAATAATAATTGCGTCAAATAGCAAACAAAACCATACAAGAATTTGTTCACAAATAAAAGAAATTATTCAAAGATATTCTTTATATCCTTAAGTTTCTATCCTAAAGGGGCTACAGGAGTAGGTGTTGGCTCAGGATAAGACATCCCTCCATTTTGTGAAACTCCTCTCAATGTAAGATTGATTCTTCCTCTGCTGTCAATTTCACGAACCCTTACAGTTACTTCATCACCTTGTCTTACTACATCTTCAACTCTTTCTACTCTCGCTTCAGAAAGTTGGGATATATGAACCATCCCCTCTTTACCTGGAAGGATTTCAACAAAAGCTCCAATAGGGATTATTCTAGTAACTACTCCAGAGAAGATTTCGCCTTCATGAACTTTTCTAGTTAATCCCTCTATGATTTTTTGAGCTTCTTCTGCGGCAGCCCCATCATGAGATGCTATTGTAACAATCCCACCATCTTCAATATCTATTTTTGTATTGGTTCTTTCAGTGATTCCTTTTATAGTTCTTCCACCTGGCCCAATAACCGTTCCGATAAGCTCAGGATCAATTCTAAAACTTAATAGTCGAGGTGCATGTGGAGAAAGAGATTCTTGAGGTTTATCTATTGCCTCTTGCATCTTTTCTAAGATATGTAATCTTGCAGGACGAGCTTTTTTAATCGCATCAGAAATTATAGAGACGGGCAAACCTGTAATTTTCATATCCATTTGTAAAGCAGTTATTCCCTTATCTGTACCGGCAACTTTAAAGTCCATGTCTCCAAGGAAATCCTCAATTCCCTGGATATCTGTAAGAATTCTTACTTCTTTACCTTCTTTGATTAAACCCATAGCAGTACCACTTACTGGGGCTTTTAAAGGAACTCCTGCATCTAATAATGAAAGCGTGCTCCCACATACAGAACCCATTGAGGTTGATCCGTTAGAGCTTAAAACTTCGCTAACAACTCTTAAGACATAAGGGAACGTTTCTTTCCCAGGTAGTACAGGGATTATAGCTCTCTCAGCTAATGCTCCATGGCCAATTTCTCTTCTGCCAGGAGTTCTCATCGGTCTTGTTTCTCCCACTGAATAGGGAGGGAAGTTATAGTGATGCAAGTATGTTTTCTCTGTACTTGGATTAAGATCATCCATCTCCTGAGCATCGCTGGGAGTGCCGAGAGTAGTAGTAGATAATACTTGAGTTAAGCCTCTTTGAAATAAGGCGGAACCATGAACTCTTTTTGGTAGGATTCCTGCAGAAGCTGAAATCTTTCTCACTTCGTCAAGATTTCTCCCATCAACTCTTTTCCCTTCATCAATGATTTGAGATCTCATTAATTTCTTTGTAAGTTTTTTAAAGTCGGAGCTTAATAACTTATCATTTTCTGAAAGTAGAACTTTTAGCTCGTTATCGTCTTTCAAGGATTCAATCTTACTTTGAGTTGCTATTTTTATTTCTTCGAGTTCAAGATCTCTGGCCTCTTTTGAATAATCAAATTTCTTTAAAACTTGCTCAATAGCTTTTGTACAATTTTTCTCTAGGTAAGAAGGCAATGTTTTATCTTCTTCAGGTGTTGATGGCTTAATCTGTTTGATTCCTAAATCTTTTAATAAATCTTCTTGAGATTTAATAAGTTCAGTAACAGCCTCATATCCAAAATCTATCGCTTCAATAGTGTCTTGCTCAGATAATTGATTAGCTCCTGCTTCAATCATTACAATCCCGTCAGGTGAACCTGCTACAACTATGTCTAGATCACCTTTTTCTATTTCTCTATAACTGGGATTTAAGATGAAATCATCCCCTATTAGTCCAACTCTTACTGCAGCCATAGGCCCATAAAATGGTATTTCTCCAAGTAGAGTTGCTATCGATGCACCAGTAAGAGCTAAAACGTCAGCTGGCACCCTTTCATCAAGAGATAGGCATGAAGCAACAATCTGAATTTCATCTCTCATCCAAGCTGGGAAAAGAGGCCTCATTGGTCTGTCAATCAATCTTGAGATTAATGTAGCTCTTTCTGGAGGACGACCCTCTCTTCTCATGAAACCGCCCGGAATTCTTCCTGCAGCATAAAGTTTTTCCTCATAATCACATATCAGAGGTAAAAAGTCAGAGACTTCTTTTTTAGAAGTTTTTGTCGCTGTTACCAATAAAGAGGTGTCTCCACACTCAATCATTACTGATCCACTTGCTTGAGGAGCATATAGCCCTGTCGTTAGTCGTATCTCTCGTCCGTCAAACGTGATCGACTTATTTTGTCCTTCCACTTTTTAAATTATAAATCTATACATAGTTTATTCTTACACTTTATAGGGACATATTGAGTAAATTATTTAAATAAGCTGTAAATTTATTTAAAAAATAAAATCTATTGTTTTAATAAAAAATACTTTATGCGTAATTTGAAGATAATAATTTTTTATTTTATTACCAACTAGATTTTACTACTCCGGGAAGTTCCCCATTATGAGCTCGTTGCCTTAGTTGATTCCTGCATAAACCAAAATCTCTATAAACACCTCTTGGTTTCCCTGTCGCCCAACATCTATTTCTAACTCTATTAGGAGCTGAATTCCTAGGTAAACCTTGTATTTTTCTGTGTATTTCTAATCTTTCCATGGGGTCTTTAGCTGCATTGAATTTCTCTAGTAGCGATTTTCTTTTTTCAGCATATTTTTTTACAAGTTTTTTACGCTTTACCTCTCTTGCAATCATGGACTTTTTCGCCATAGAAACTAATTTTTTCGAAACTATAGATATATTAACAGCTTGACCAGCAAAACTAAAAATTTATCTATTGGTTTAGTAATCTTTGGACCACTAAAAGTTGGCTTGTATCTCTAATAATAAGAAGTACACTTAAACCAACTAAAAGAAAGAAACTCGATTGAGTTACAGCCATTTGGACCTTTACTGGAACAGGTTTCCCTCTGATACCTTCAATTAAAGTGAAAACTAGTTGTCCTCCATCTAATAAGGGCAAAGGCAATGAATTTAGAACTGCTAAATTAATTGAAATTAAAGCAGCAAATAACAGTATACCGGGACCACCTTGTTGTGATAGCTGGGCTCCAATTTCAACTATTTTTACTGGCCCACTTAATTGTTGAGCGGTTGAAGAGAAATTTGTAATTAATCCTTTATAACCTTGAATAGTTTTTATTAAAAGGGATGAAAACTCATTGTTGGTATATTTAAAAAGCTCATAAAGATTTTTTGTCTTTTTAGTTTCTTTTCTTATATTTGGCTGTAATTGAGCACCTATTGTGCCTTTCCCATCTACTTTTTTTGGTATCAAAGTAATATCTTTAGAAACCCCATTTCTTTCAATTGTTAAAGATAAGGCTTTCCCTGAAGAGTTTTGAATCTCTTTTACTAAAGTGGCAACCGCTTGATCACCAATCCCTAAAGTTTCAGTCTCTATTTTTATGATCTTATCTCCTGATTCTAAGCCAGCTGTAGAAGCAGCCTTTTCTGGCTGAGTTGCTAAAACTAAAATCCCTGGTTCTGGATCAAAAGGAATTCCAATTGTAGTTACATTAATAATTAAAATGCTATATGCAAGAACTAAGTTAGCAAATACACCAGCAGAGATTACAATAACCCTTTGAATTATTGGTCTATTTTTCAAAAGATTTGGATCTTTAGGATCGATATTATTTAATTCTTCGTCAGGGAATGAAACAAATCCTCCTAAAGGGAAAGCTCTAAATGAATAAGTGATATCTTTATATTTTTTTTGAATTATTGAAGGTCCAAATCCAATTGAGAATCCATCTACGTATATACCTTGTAAAATTGCTGCAAGAAAATGTCCCATTTCATGAAAAAAAATAAGAAATCCTAAAACAGTGATTGAAGTTAAAACATTCATGTATTTATATTAATTGCATTTTATTAGATTCGAACCAAAGTATGGAACTAACGCATCTGGTATTTTAACGCTCCCATCAGTTTGTAAGCCATTTTCAAGAATCGCAGCCATCGTTCTTCCAATAGCTAATCCACTCCCATTTAAGGTATGTATATACGTATTTTTTTTATCAATCTTAGTTCTTATTGATGATCTACGTGCTTGAAAATCTAAACAATTACTGCAACTTGAAATTTCTCTATAACATTTACTACTTGGGAGCCATACTTCAAGATCAAAAGTTCTACTAGAAGAAAACCCTAAGTCTCCAGTACAAATGTCAATCAATCTGTAAGGTAGGTTAAGTTTTTGTAAAATGCTTTCGGCATCAGCAGTAATCTGTTCATGGGCGGTTAAAGATTTACTTGGATCGCTAAACCAATATAGTTCAACCTTATTAAATTGATGAAGTCTTATGAGACCTTTTGTATCCCTTCCATAACTTCCAGCTTCTCTCCTAAAACAAGGGCTATATGCAACATATTTTATAGGTAATAGCTTGGGATCAATTATCTCATTTCTGTGAAAGGAAGTTAGTGGAACTTCAGCTGTTGGAGAAAGCCATAAATCATCATTAGAGCATTTAAAACTCTCATTTGAGAATTTAGGTAGCTGACCAGAACCTAAAAGACTGTCTGAGTTTACTAATGCTGGAGGTATTAACTCTAAATAACCATTTTTTGAGTGTATATCGAGCATGAAATTAATCAATGCCCTTTCTAATCTGGCGCCATTACCAATAAGAGTAATAAATCGACTTTTTGATATTTTTGTAGATTTTACCGACTCAAAAAGGTTTAGCCTTTCACCTATTTCCCAATGAGATTTAACATTCTCTTTTAAAATAGGATCTCCCCAAGTTTTTACTTGGACATTATTACTTTCATCTTTTCCTATAGGTGCATCTTTGCTAGGGAAGTTTGGTAAATTAGAAATTTCATTATTTATTTGTTTATTTAATGTTCTTTGTTTCTCTTCAAATTCTGATATTTTAATTCTGTAATCGTTTCCCTTTTTCTTTAAATTTTTAAGTTCTAAAGAATCATTGTTTTGAGATCGGCTAATTTCTTGACCGATTAATTTACTTAATTTTTTGCTCTCTGATTGGAGGATGGATATTTCTGTATCAATTTCTCTTTTTTTAATAGTTAATTCATGTACATGGGATATTTTAAAAACTTTTCCTCTTAAGGATAAATTCTTTTCAACAGATGCTGGATTTTCCCTTATTAATTTTTGATCTAACACTCTTTTTTTTTTAATACCTTAATAAAGATAGTTAATCTCAATTCATTATTATGGATTTTTGGTGAAAAATTAACTTAATTAATGATTCCTAACTTATGTAATATTTTTAAAAATTAAGAATTGCTTATGATGCAGAACGAGCTCGTCCTGAAGATGCCCATTCTTTTAATAATTCAATTTGCTCTTTAGCTGTTCTAGATAAAGGGACTAATTCAGAAACTGCCTTTATTAAATCTTTCTCCATGAGTTCTCTATTCTCAGAGAATGAAATATGCATTCCCTCAATTACTGCCTGTTCAAGTTCAGCGCCTGAGAATCCCTCTGTTCTGTCAATAATGGTAGAGAGAGGAAAACCATAACTTGGTCTTTTTTTATTTAAGTGCAAATCAAGAATTCTTAACCTTTCTTCTGAATTTGGTAAATCAAGAAAAAATATCTCATCAAACCTCCCTTTTCGTAATAATTCAGCAGGAAGCTTATCTATTGCATTAGCAGTTGCAATTACAAATACTGCGGATTCTTTTTCAGCCATCCAGGTTAGCAAACTTGCTAATACCCTTTGACTTGTTCCTCCATCACTTCTAGCATCGCCACCAAAGCCTTTATCAATTTCATCAATCCACAGGATACAAGGTGACATGGCCTCAGCTCTAGATATTGTTTCTCTTGTTCTTGCCTCGCTTGAACCAACAAGGCTAGAGAATAGTCTTCCTACATCTAACCTAAGAAGGGGCATTGACCAACTTTTGGAAATTGATTTTGCAGTTAATGATTTTCCTGTCCCTTGAGCGCCTACCAGTAAAACTCCTTTTGGAATAGGAAGTCCATACTCTCTTGCTTCTTTAGAAAATGCTCTGTGTCTTTGGTTAAGCCAAACTTTTAAAACATTTAAACCACCAATATCATCTTGGCTTGATTTAGCTTCAAAAAATTCTAATATTTCACTTCTGGCTATTACTTGTTTTTTCTCTTCAAAAATATCATTGATATCTTCTTTACTTATTTTGCCTCTTTGAGCAAGTGCCTTTGCGGTAACTTGCTTTACTTTTATTTCTGTTAATCCACATGAAGCCATAGAAAGTTCATTTAGTTCTTCTTCACTAAGATTTGAATTAGTATTAAAAGCAATTGTTTTTATTAAGTTCTTCAATTCTTTTTGATCAGGTAAAGGTAAATTTACAATTGTCATTAATTCATCAAGCTCTTCAGATGAAGGGAATAGATGTGAACTAAATATTAAACTATTATTAGTTTCCTTTAACGCCGAAGAGAGTTCTTTAATAGTTCTATTTATGGATGGGTCATCATAAAATTTATGAAAATCTTTAACAAGTAGTACTGTCGAAACTTTAGAACTTTGTTCTTTTAACCAATTAAGAACTCCTAGTGGATTGTTTGAAAATTTCCCTTCTTCATTTATTAAGCCTTTAATTCCATTAATACAATCCCAACACACGTATCTTTGTATATTTAAGCTTCCGCATGAAAAGTTAATTATTTTTTCTAATCTTTCTTCTTCTTTGGTTCTTATCCATATTAATGAAGTTCTTGATTTAATAAGTAATTCGAAATTTTTACACCAAGAATTCATTATTTTGGTTTCAACTATTTTTTACTATTTGGTTCAAAAGGAAGTCTTTTATCTGAGATTGCTGTGGCAGCAGTAGTTATTGCTTCATTTTTTCCTAATAATTGTTGATCCAAGATTTTCTGTAAATTCTCAGGCAATGCTTCTTTGTTTAGCAGAAAGGTCTGAAATGCTTGAAATATATTAGCTACAACCATGTATAGCAATACCCCTGCTGGAAGCGGAAAAAACAAAAACATGCCAGTAATCATTACAGGTGTAATCTTATTAGCTGTTGATTGCTGTGGATTTGCAGGCATCCCTTGACTAGATAAAACTTGAGAGAGTAGTAATGTCAATCCAAAAGCACCAACAAGAGCAGCAATATCCCAATTTATAGAGCCATCTACATAGAAACCGACTTGACCAAGTGCTTTGATGAAAAGAAATCCGCTTTTGGCTGCTAGACCAGGAATTTTAGCTTCAACTGTTGCATCACCTGGTTTGATTGCAGTTACTGTACCGTCTTGGGAAACTTTTATATTTTCGGATCCTTTTGAAACCTTCCATGTAGGGAGAAATTTTGAACCATTGTCGTATTTAGATAAAACATCTGAATAGCTGTTGCCGTTGGTTGTTTGCAAATTTATTTTTATTGATTCCTCAGTACCTAATTTGGTCCCATTTGGAATGGAAGCTATAACAGGGAAATGAGATTTTTCCGTAATAAATATTGAGTGTCTTGGAGATTTGTAGGGTTTTGGGTCTATAGCTGCAAGTTGATCCTGCGGAACCACCTTAAGATTTATGTTGTAAGGGACATCAGCAAATGGAGAACCTCTTAAGGTTGCAAATAATGCAAATAGCACAGGCATTTGTACAATTAAAGGAAGGCAACCAGCCAGGGGACTACCAAACTCATTCATTAGTTTTCCTAATTCTTCTTGCTGCCTCTTTGGATCACCTGAAAACTTAGATTTTATTTCTGCTTGTCTTTTTTGCATTACTGGTTGAGCAATTTTCATCCTTCTTGCACTTCTTATGGAACCTGCGCTTAGAGGGAAAAGTGCAATTCTAATAACGACTGTTAATGCAACAATTGCTAAACCATAACTGGGGACTAATCCGTAGAAAAAATCCAGAATCGGGATAAGTAGTTTTTCAGAAATGAACCCTATCACGATATTAAAAAGAGTGAAAATTTACTAGACATTTTATTTTACAGGAAAAATAGTTTTTTGTAATTAATTTATTTAGGATTTAGTAGCAAATCCTTCTACCTCGTTAAGATTAGCTGTTTGTGATCTTTTAATGATATTTTCTTCAATAAATTTCTGCTTTTCTCTGAATTGAGGTAATGATTTCATTTCTACCTTTGATCCGTCAGCAAGGATAAGAACCATATCACCATATGATCCAAACCCCCTTGGAATAGATCTGATTTCTTCAATGTTACTTAATGAAATTTGTGATTTGTTCTTCCCAAACCATCCGCCATCAATTGTAATTCTTTTGTTTGAAATTTTAAATCTAAGCCACAAGGCTCTAACTATTGCCGCGAAGGTGAATGGTAAACCAAGAATCGTTATCCCTGCAATTAAATTGATAATTAAATCACTTTTTGCCGGACCACCCTCAAAAAAAGTTTCTTCATTCATATTAATCATTTGATTAGATGGGATTTGAACATTAAGTTTTGAAATTCCTCCAAAAGTTTATTTTTATCATTGTAGAAATCTCCAAATTTAAGGTTAACAAGTAACCAATAAGGTTTGTGGTTATTAATTTTTTGAATGTTTATTAATAACCAATTTTGAAAAAGTCTTCTTATTTTATTTCTTTCTACAGCTTTTTTTGAAACTTTTTTACTAATGGCAATTGCTACCCTCAAATTGTCCGGAGTATTTTTAAGGTTATGGGATAGAAGAATTTTAGGATTTGATCTTGCCACTTTAAAAGTCATTAAGTCTCCATGATATTTTATGGAATTTTTGTGAATATAATTAAAAGTTCTATGACCCTTGAGACGCATTTCATTAGGTAAGGCCATTTTAAATTAATGTTAAACAGCTATTCTTTCTCTACCTTTTTGTCTTCTGCTTTTAATAACTCTTCTACCAGTATGAGAACGCATCCTTACTCTAAAACCAGATACACGTTTTCTTTTTCTTGAAGTTCCGCCAAAAGTTCTTTTAGTCATTTTTTTAATTATCCATAATTAATTTATCATTTAATCGATCACTATAGTCCAGCTTCCTAAATAACTTGATAATGATTCCCCTTTTGGTTGCCCAAATGAGTGAAATTGAATTAGGCCTGATTTGTTTGGATTAAATACTTTTAAGACAATGGCATAACTCTCTTTATTAGTCGGAAGTGGGCTGAAGGGGTAAATATCTAGTGATGTTAGGGAAGATTCATCAGTGTTTATTTCAATATCAGCTGGAATATCTTCAAGACATTTAGTTCGATTTTCAAATCCACCTATTCTTACCTTACAAAGACTTATTTTTTCTTTTTTTAAACTTGATACAAATTTTTCAGGGATGGATACATTTATTTTCAAGAGTTCAGTATTTCTATCAGATGGCCTCAAGAAAAGATAAATTGTATTTCTAAATTTTCTCTTATTTTCTTTTTGGAACCACTTTAATCTTCTGTACCCAGAATCTTGGTCCCATTGAAATTCTAAACCTGCGTTGGCATTTTGAAAGTTATTAAAAAATGGGAGTGAAACTAAAAATGTAGGTATAAGAAAAAATCTTAAAATTTTAAAATTTAAAATAAGTCTTTTCGATTTTTTAAACATTGATTAAATAACTTTTTAAGGGAGTAAGTAATGACTTCCCAAATTTAAGGTGTAATTTGTTGTACTTAGGTTAACATCTATCTGCCCTTAATTTCGAGGCTCCTCTCAAATAAGGATGCTGAATGGGATTATTTGGGGGTAATAATACTTGTGCCATTAATCTTATACAAAAATCGATATCATCTGATACATGCATTTGCTGACAGTCTAAAAATGCTACTGCATCAAGTCCATTAAATTTCCTTGCAATTGAAGCAGGAAAACATGCATCTAAATCTTTTGTCGCGGTGAATGTAATGGATAATAGGTTCGTCTTAATTAGATTATTGCGTGAAATTAATTCATCTATCAATTCCACTACTGCATCTTCTATTTCTTTAACAGAATTACCTTTTGCTGTTGTGGCTCCGCGAATAAATGAGATTTTATAATTATCGTTCATTTTTTCATCCATATTCATTTAAGGCCTATATAACCAAAGTATTTTATTAGATGTTTCGATCTCAAAAAAGATACTATTAATAACTTTTTCAATGATCTTACTTCCAGGAATTAGTCCAAGTATTTTCTTTTTCTTCTTGCCAAATGTTAAGGGCTCAATTTTAGGATCAATGTTTACCATTTTTGAAGCAAGTTCCCTCGCAACAAATTCATCCCCGACTTCATCAATTAAACCTAATTCTTTTGCTTGCGTTCCAGTGAAGATTCTTCCATCGGCAAATTTCTTTACTTCTTCAACAGGCAAATTTCTTCCTTCTGCGACAGCTTCAGTAAATTGTTTGTAGCTTTCATCTATGAGGCCTTGGAGCAGTTTTCTACCTTCCTCACTTAAAGGTTTATCTGGTGACAGTATATCTTTAAAAACACCACTTTTAACAGTCTCAAATTTTATGCCAACTTTATCTAATAATTCAGATAAATTATTTCCTCTTATAATTACACCAATAGATCCTGTAATTGTGCCAGGGTTAGCCACTATTTTGTCAGATGCGACACCAATATAAACACCTCCAGAGGCGGATATGTTCCCAAAACTAGCAATGACTTTACAACCTTTATCTTTTAGTCTTTTAATAGCAGAGTATATTTCTTGGCTATCACCAACAGTACCTCCTGGAGAATCAATTCTCACAATTAAGGCAGGAAATTCTCTATCCTCAATTTGTTTAAGAGCTTTAAGGACAGAGACTCTTGTTGAACTTGTAATAGGCTCATCAATTAAAATACGAGCCATTCTTTTTTTTGACTTCCGTCTAAAAGGCCAAATCATTCTTTTAAGGTAAATACATAAAACTACTTTAAAAAGATTATCAGCAGACCTAATGAATTCAATCCTAAATTGGTTTTTAATGATACTCCCTTTTGCTCTTTGGGGAACTTCAATGGCAGCTATGACTCCCTTAGTATCAAGTGCTGGCCCGGAGTTTGTGGCCTCGTTAAGATTACTTCCTGCTGGAATTCTTGTTCTAATTACAACATATTTGTTTAAAAGAGATTTGAAAATTTATAAGTGCGATTTGAAGTGGTTTTTTGTTTTTACAATTGTAGACGCCACTTTTTTTCAGTTGTTTCTTACTTATGGTATTGAAAAAACTGGAGCAGGTCTTGGATCTGTATTGATTGATTCTCAGCCCCTCTTGGTGGCTATTTTAGCAAGAGCAATTTTTGGAAATTTAATTAATCCAATAGGATGGTTAGGCTTGCTTTTTGGCTTGGGAGGGATAGTATTTCTAGGAGTTCCGCAAGAATTTTTAGGGAATTTGTGGTTAATGTCAGACGAGTCAATAAGTGATGTTACTTTTAACTTTGGAGAGCTTTGGATGCTTGCAGCTTCTTTAGCTATGGCACTAGGAACTATTTTGATTAGATTCACCTGTACAAAAAGTGATCCAGTTGCAGTTACAGGGTGGCACATGATATTAGGAAGTGTGCCCCTAATTATTAAGCATTGCTTACAATCAAATTTTCGAATAATTCCAGATTGGTCAATATTTGATTGGGGACTAATGTCATTCGCAAGTATTTTCGGAGGAGCGATTGCTTATGGTTTGTTTTTCTACTTTGCTAATAATAAAGAAATAACTGGATTTAGTACTCTTGCATTCTTAACTCCTGTATTCGCTCTTCTCAGTGGAGGTGTTTGGTTAGATGAACGGCTCACTATTGTCCAATGGATAGGGGTAGTTTTTGTGCTTGTTTCGGTATTTTTTGTTAGCCAAAGAAAGTCTCTATGGGAAAATAAACTTACTGATAATAGTATTTAGTTAGTTTCTTGGTATAAAAAATCTAGATAATGCGCATCGTTTTGATTAGTACTCCATTAGGTTTCCTTGGAAGCGGAAAAGGCGGAGGCGTTGAATTAACTTTAAACTCCTTAGTTTCAGGCTTGCTTTCTTCAGGTCACAAGGTAGATGTGATAGCTCCTAAAAATTCTAAATTACATAAGAGTAATGAAAAAGCAAAATTATATTTTGTAGAGGGTGAAGATCAAATTAGTTGGCAGCATCAAAATTACGATTCTCCTGTAACTATCCCAAACAATTCACTTTTAGCAGCAATGCTTGAAAAAGGATTAGAAATTGCTAAGGAAGCAGATGTATTGTTGAACATGTCTTATGATTGGTTGCCTATTTGGATGACTTTAAATGTAGAGATACCTTTTGCCCACATTATTAGTATGGGGTCTGAAAGTTCAGTAATAAGTAACTTAATCTCAAAGGTACATACTAAATATCCATATAATTTCGCTTTTCATTCAAAAATACAAGCTAATGATTATCCATTTATAAAAAAACCAATAATTATTGGTAATGGTTTTAAATTAGATAACTATACTTTTCAAGATTCAGTGAAGGGACCCTTGGGGTGGGTTGGGAGAGTGGCTCCGGAAAAAGGTTTAGAGGATGCTGTTTATGTTGCAAATGAACTTGGTGAAAAACTAAAAGTTTGGGGAGTTATAGAAGATGAGAACTATGCCTCAAATATAGAACAATCCTTCCCTCATGGAACTATAGATTGGATGGGTTTTTTATCAACCAATGAACTTCAAAAAGAACTTGGTAAATGTAGGGTGTTGCTAAACACTCCAAAATGGAATGAGGCATATGGAAACGTAGTCGTTGAAGCTTTAGCCTGTGGGGTCCCAGTTATAGCTTATAAAAGGGGTGGACCTAGTGAAATTATTCAGCATGGGCAAACAGGGTATCTTGCAGATCCTGAGGATAAAAAAAGTATGCTTTCCTATGTAGAGATTATTGAAAAAATAGAGCGTAAGAAATGTAGAGAATGGGTAGAAAAAAATGCCTCCACAGATATATTTGCTAATAAGGTTGTTAACTGGCTTAATAAGGTAATGAATGAATATTAATAAAATAAATAATAATAAATGATTCTTCTTAAATCAAAAAAAAGGCTTATAACCCTAATGATAGTCTCAGTTTGTGGGATTATAGTGTTTTTCTTAGGTTTAGGAAGTACTGGACTGGTGGATGAAACTCCTCCCCTATTTGCCGCTACTGGACGGGCAATGAGTGAATCTGGTGATTGGTTAACTCCAAAAGTTAATGGAATGTTTCGTTTTGACAAGCCACCACTAATATATTGGCTAATGGGTTTTTTTTACTCATTACCGAAAAATGAGATTTGGGATAGTCTCGGGACACTCTCAGCAAGACTCCCTTCGGCTTTAGGTTCCTTATTTTTAATGTTGATGATTGGAGATACTTTGTTTTGCTGGCCACAGAAAGGTGATAAGCAATTGCTTACCCCAATAGTTGCATCATTAGCATTTGCTCTGTCTCCATTCATAATTATCTGGAGTAGAACTGCTGTTAGTGATGCTCTTTTAACTGGGACCTTAGGGATTAGCCTGCTTTTGTTTTGGAGAAGAATGGCAAGCGAAAATAATGATCAATGCATCTCTGCGTGGGTATTTTTAGGATTTGCAATTTTAACTAAAGGACCTGTTGCATTTATTTTGGCAACCTTAACTATTACATCTTTCCTAATTAGTCAGAAGGATTGGAAAACGTTACTCTACAAGATAAGTCCTAAGAAAGGTTTTTTTATAACAATCCTAATAAGTGTTCCCTGGTATTTCTTAGAACTAATAAAAGAGGGAAAGCCTTTTTGGGACAATTTTTTTGGTTATCATAATTTTCAAAGGTATACCTCAGTTGTAAATAATCATGCAGAACCATTTTGGTTTTTTCTATACATAATGATATTCGCTTCATTGCCTTTCACTCCTTTTTTATATCACGGGATATTTAAAGCCTTTAAGGATTTCTTGAAAAGTTCTAAAGATATTTGCAATGTTAGTGAAACACTCAATACATATGCTCTATGTTGGTTGGCATCAGTTTTAATATTTTTTAGTATTTCTGCAACGAAACTTCCAAGCTATTGGTTGCCAGCAATTCCTGCGGCTTCAATTTTAATTAGTAATAGCTTTATAAACTTAAAAAATTCAAATAAAAGTTATTTATATTTATGGTTTTTTAATATTTTAATTTTGTTTGGTGTCTCAATAGCATTCTTTTTCTCAAATATTTGGTTAAATTCAATTAATGATCCTGAAATGCCTAATCTTGGATCCGAATTAATAACTTCTGGGATAATTTTTAAATCCAAGTTGTTTTTTTCTTTATTTACACTTCTCGCAATAACTTTATTTTCTTTAAAATCCAAAAATATATTTCTTTATCTTCAAATTTTATTTTTAATTGGACAATCTTTTTTGATGACGCCTATCAGAAAATTAGCAGATACCTCTAGACAATTACCTTTGAGGAATATCTCAAAATTAATTTCAGATTCACGCGAGGGTAGGGAAACTTTAGCGATGATTGGGATAAGAAAACCTTCTTTACATTATTATTCGAGACAAATAGTTTTTTATGAATCTAATAGCAAAGAAGGATTAATAAACTTGTCAGAGAGATTATATATGGATAGACGAGAAAATTATGAGGATCAACCTGATTATGAATACAAATCTTTATTGCTAGTGATAGATAATTACTCTTCGCGCCAAATTCATTGGGCAAATATTGATCATCAAAAATTAGGAAAGTATGGAATTTATAATTTATGGCGGATTAAGAAAAGTGATTTAGATGAAGTCTCGAATGTTTTAGTTAATAGCGGTTATTTATCTGACTGGAAAAATAGAAAAGTTGAAAAATTTTAACAAAGCTTTTTTTTAAGAAAAGCTTTTTTGAGATCATCATGACTGCACTTATTGGGAATCTCAACTTTATTCAAATCTTCGAGTAATTCCAGATCGATAACAGAATCTTCCGCTAAAAAGCTAAAAACTTCATTAATGCTTATCCCCATATCTTCGGCCATTTCTGAGATGAGCCTTAAAGTATCTCTCCTCACAGAAATCCTGAGATCTAAAGGAATATACTCATTTTCAGGGGCTGCTGACTTCATAACTTAAATCTTAAGACATTATTTAATTATCGGGACATAATCTTTACAATATTCATTAATTATGCTTTTTTTTCTAAATCCTTTTATTAAATCCATTCATGAAGATTGTTATGAGAGGGATTGTAATTATTGAAATTAAAGTAGTAGTAAAAAGAATTTGTGAAGCGATTTTTTGTTTCACGTTATAAGCCTCTGCCATTAATATTGTTGATATTGCGGTTGGTGTTCCGGCCTGAAGTATTACTGCTAATGATTGATAGAAGTCAAAATTTAAGAATTTGCTTATTAAAAAAACAATAAAAGGAAGAATAAATAACTTCAATAAAATCGAGAATTTAATTTCTTCATTAAGATCAAAAAATTTATCCTTTTGATTTGTTATTATCCCTAGTCTTGTTCCCACAATTATTATTGCCAAAGCGATAACTATTCTTGCGGGTATCCAAAGGTAATTTCCTAATATCTCATTTATGTGGAAAAGATATGCCATCATTACACCAATAATCCCTCTTGATGCAGGACTATTAATCAATACTTTTAATAAGCCCTCAATATTTGGGATGTTGTTTTGTTGGGGCTTCCCTTGAAGAAAAAAAGGTCCAAATATCCAAGCGAATAGTGTTGTGCCTAAATCGAATCCGATAGTGAAGTTTATAGTATTTGAAGGAAGAATAGCTATTGCAATTGGTATTCCAAGAAATGATGTATTACCTATTAAGCCTGCTAACTGTAATGTGTAATTTGGGAGACTGTTTTTAAATGTTGGGCATATACCTATTAGGAATATTAAAAATCCAATTAGGAAAAATGCTAAAGATGCGCTTTTGATAAGGTTTATATCTATACCCTCTTTTAATAAAAGACCCATTACACTTAATGGAATGCCAAAACTTATTAAAGGTCTTGCAATATATTTAGAAATCTTAGGATTTTTTTTTCCAAGAAAAAAACCAAAAATTAAGAGAGGGATAATATTTATAAAGAGAGAGTAGATAGTATTAATTAAATATTTAATAAAACAATATTAACTCGCCGTAGATCAGTAAAAAAAATTTTTTTATGAATAAATAGATTAAATTATTTTCCATATTGCGTTATCAGGAATTAAAGGTGATTTATATAAATCTTCTGGCTCTTTAGTCAAAACTCTCCAAGTTGGAACTCTACAAGTGACGTAAGCAGGACTTTCTATTAAAACTCCAGGTTTCTCATCAAATGTACATGAAAATCCCTCCTTCCAAAAACCACTATTGTTAAAACTACCTTTAAACCAAACCCAACATTTTGAAGTTTTCAAGATTAACTAAACTTTATTTTTATAATAGAGAATTAATTGATTTATTGATAATTTATTTCTATTAAGAAAATTATTTATCACTTTACATTTTTTGAAAAATATATTTTTGAGATTAGTATCAATAGATTTAATATTAAAGTAATAAAATTAGCAATTAATATTGGTGTAGAGGAAATTTTATAACCGTAAATAATCCAAGATAGTACTCCAATAATAAACATTATTAATGTTGTCAAAGAAACATCATCTGCTTTTTTTGTTTTTAAAGTCTTTATCAATTGAGGTAGAAATGCAGCTGTTGTTAAAAGCGCTGCAAAATAACCAAAGATGTCTACATTCATAAAAAAGTAAAAGCTATTATTTAATTAAATGAGATAAAAATCCTAATGGATCTCTCATATTTGATGAATATCCAAGAACATCACGTGAAAAAAAACTATAAATCAGTTGATTTTTACCATTTAATAAAAAAGACGCGCCCCTTTGGGGAAGATATTTTTCATTAAGAATATAATCCTCCCAATTTTGGATTATTTCATTCATGTTGTTTAATCTAAAAGTTGCCAATTCAAATGGTCTCAAATAACCATCTCCAAAAACCTGCTTGAAAGAATTACCTGAAAAATTTAGAAATTTCAAAACGTCGATTTTGTCAAATCCTGAATAGATTTGATTTGCTTTGCGATCACCCGTATAACCTCTAATTACCTCTTTGATTGTTTTAAGAGAATTTACTCCAGTTAGCATCAAAAGCATATTGATCCAACCTCCCAATCCTACATCTAAACCTTTTGAGATTTTAAGATGATTATGAATTTGGTTATTAGGAACAACTATTAAATTTTCTTCATCAAAACCAGTAAAGTTGCAGAATTTTTCTTTTCCTTTTTGATTGCCAATAGCGACGGCAAAAATATCTAAATTTTTATTTTGTTGATTATCGATAAAATTTTTTAAATTTATTGCATATTCAAAGCTATCAAAATCTCCTAATAAACCAAATAAAACAACTAATTTAAATTGTTTTATTTCCTCAAAGTTAAATTCTTTTAAAAGATTATTTATATCAATTTGAAGTTTGTCAGTCACGATTTTTAAAATATTTTGAAATTTCTTCAAAAAAACTTTCTTACTCTAATTAGTATAAAATTTTACATGAAAAAGTTTTTAAAGAATTTAATTTAACGTTTTTAGATTTTATTATTCTAAGGTAAACATTTTGAAGTTATGACCGTAGGAATTTATTACGCAACTACAACTGGAAAAACTGAAGACGTAGCTGACCGTCTTCACAACTTTATTTCTTCAGCCGAAGCACCTAAAGATGTATCTGATGTAGATGACCTTTCAGAATTTGAAAGTCTAGATGGAATTATCTGTGGGATACCTACTTGGAATACCGGAGCAGATGAAGAAAGATCTGGAACTGCTTGGGATTCAATCTTAGAGGATATTGGTGAACTAAGTTTATCAGGAAAAAAAGTTGCAATTTTTGGTTTAGGAGATTCTTCTACCTATACTGAAAATTATTGTGATGCCATGGAAGAACTTCACAATTACTTCACTAAAGCAGGCGCTGAAATGGTCGGTTATGTGAATAAATCTTCTTATACATTTGATGAATCTAAAAGTGTCATTGGAGAAAGCTTTTGTGGATTACCTCTTGATGAAGATAGTGAATCAGATTTAACTGATTCACGACTTGAAGCATGGGCTTCTCAGTTAAAGAATGAAATCCCTTCATTGGCTTAGGCTTCAAAGATATTATTTTTCTAAGCTGTAACATTTGTTAGTTCATAAGATGTTTTTTTTACATAAGTAATTAAATCTGTAAAGAACATGTAAAAAACATACTTATTAGCAATATGCTCAAGTTGCTGTTTACTTAAATCAAGTGTTACAAACTTACGGAAAATCTGATGTCACCTATGACTGGTACGCAGGCAATTCTGGTGTCGTTGGTCGTTCGGGTAAATTCATAGCGGCTCATGCTGCCCATGCAGGATTAATGATGTTCTGGGCTGGTGCTTTTGGATTATTCGAACTGGCCCGTTACGATGCCAGCATTCCAATGGGTGCACAGAAAGCAATTGTTTTACCTCACCTGGCGGGTATTGGAATTGGTGGCGTTGAAAATGGTGTTATTACAGAACCATATGGAATTGTTGTAATTTGCACATTACATCTAATTTTCTCAGCTGTATTAGGTGCTGGGGGATTATTACACTCCAACAAATTTGCAGGAGATCTTGGAGACTATCCAGAGAATAGTAAGCCACAAAAATTTGATTTTGAATGGGATGATCCAGAAAAATTAACTTTCATTCTTGGTCATCATCTAATTTTTCTTGGGCTTGGAGCAATAATGTTCGTCGAATGGGCTCGAATTCATGGAATTTATGACCCAGCAATAGGCTCTACAAGACAAGTTGTTTACAATTTAGATATCGCTGCTATTTGGAATCATCAATTTGACTTTTTAAAAATAGATAGTCTAGAGGATGTTATGGGAGGACATGCTTTCCTAGCTTTCCTAGAAATAATTGGCGGAGTTTTTCATATTTGTACAAAGCAATTTGGAGAATATACAGAATTCAAAGGAAAAGGATTACTTGGTGCAGAGGCTATTTTGTCATACTCAGTAGTTGGTGTCTCTTATATGGCTTTTGTAGCTGCTTTTTGGTGTGCTTCAAATACAACAATATATCCAGTTGATTTATATGGAGAACCACTAAAGCTTCAATTTGAATTCGCCCCTTATTTTACTGATACAGTTAATTTAGGCTCAGGTGTATACAGTTCAAGAGCTTGGCTTGCCAATACTCATTTCTACTTAGGTTTCTTTTTCTTACAAGGTCATCTTTGGCATGCATTAAGAGCTATGGGATTTGACTTTAAGAAAATTGGTCAAGCATTTGACAATATAGAAAATACAAAAATCACTCAAAACTAGTTATTCCTAATAAAAACCTCTCTTTATAAAAGAGAGGTTTTTTTGTAGAATTATTTTTAAATTTTTAAAATTAATGGTTAATTCAAAAGAAATTAATTGTAAGGAGATTTTCCGAAAGGCTTATGAAAATAGGTATACCTGGAACATCGATTTTAAAGGTTACCAAGGTAAATGTACGTTTGAGATTAATAACAATATTTACAAAGGTAACTTCTTATTGGGCAAAGATTTTAAGCCACATATTCAACATATAGAAGATGAGAAAATTATTAAAAGTATTTCTTCGCAGTTATTTGAAGTATGTATTCACAGGGTAAAGAGAGAATTTAAATCTGCTCATTCAGAAAATAATTTTAATTTAATTAAAAATTCTGAAAGTGGGATCGAAATGGCTGTATCAGGCAAGAATAAAGGGGATAAATATAGAGTCAAGAATAATCTTATAAATATGGTCTACAGAAAAATACATGGAACTATAATTGAAATCTTTGTTGAAGAATTCTTTGATACAGGTAAAGGTTATCTCAGTAAGAAATACACCAGCCAACAAATTAATCCAGATACACTTAAGGCAAATTCACAAAAATTGGAATATAAAGATGAGTTTAAAAATATAGGTGTGAGTAATTATTGGTTTTTACATTCGAGAACGATAAAATATTTAAACCAAAATCTAGAAGAAGAAACACAGAAGTTTGTTTTCCAGGATATGTGCTTATTAAAATAAGTTATTTTATTCGACCAATCTAAATCCTTTATCAAGTAGTTTTTGATATAACAGTCTTGCTCTGAAAGCTAAAATTTGTTCTTCATTTTCATTACTAATTACATGGAAATAATTATTGTCTAATTTATTTTTGCTAAAACATACATTTGCTTCTCCTAATCTTAAAGTCCAGTGCTCTGCTTTGGCCAAATGCTGATTAGGTCCAAGATCCCAGGGACATTTCTCAGGATATTTTTCTCTTTTAGAACCCATATTATTAATTTAACTATCCAATACTAGTAAAAATTTAATAGTAAGGCTATGAAAATAGTTCATAAATTGTTTAAAGAATTGTTGTTTTGTAAAATCCTATTAAAAATTTACTCTTTACTAGCGATTAAACAATAAAAAGGGTCTTTATTTAAAAAATTAAAGATATTTAGTTCTGGTTTAGTAAACTTTCTAATAATTTTTGGCTCATTAAATCCGTTTGAGATTAATACTTTTCTTACATATTTAACTCTCTCTTCTTCAGTAGATGAAGTCCATATTTTAGGAGCTTTATGCCAAAACGCTCTATTTGAAAAAGCAATAATAATCTTGCCCTTTTTACTCAATATTCTTGCAATTTCTTTAGCTAAATTTTCTGGATATTGTAAATATTGCCATGCGGCTACCATCAAGCAATAATCAATGCTTTCTTTATCTAACGGAATTTGTTGACTTAAATTAAAATTTTGTATCCAATAAGAATCAAAAATTTTGTTTTTTTCAAGTTCTTGTTTGTTTAAACCATGTCCAATAACTTTTTTATATTTTTTCCCCTTAGGTAAATAACTGTCCCAGCTGGACATTAGATCAAGAACAGTTGAATAATTATCAATTTCTCTTTCATATAGATCTGATAGATTTTGCCTGAAATTTGCATCTAGATGATAAACAAATTTTGGATCAGAATAAAATTCTTCATCATTACTCTCATCAAGTTTTTTTCTTTGATAATTATTTAGAACTTCCAAAACAACTAATTTAGAATCTTTATAACAAATTTAGTAAATAGAAATTCTAATTGTGTATTAGAAATTTATTTTCATTTAATAAATTAAAAATTCTCAAAAAAACTAGACATCTATTCAAAAAAAGTTAAATTATTAATTAATGATTTAATAATGATGATTGAGTTCAAAAGGAGCAAAAAAAACAGGTCTAAGAATGCTCTTTTCAATCCGTATAAAAATGGAATAAGTTCATACGATATGGCATATCTTTCATCACAAAAAAATTTAAAAAATAAAACTTTTTATCTAAAAAATGATTTTAAAAAAGATAATTTAGCTGCATAAATATGCCTTACATTAATATTTCTACTTCAGCAAAAATAGTGGATAAGAAAAAATTACTTGAAGAAATTTCAATATTAGTTTCTTCTTTAACAAATAAATCAAAAAGATTTGTTATGGCTAAATTGGACTATAATCCCGAAATGTTTTTTGATGATCCAAGCCCTTGTTGCTTTTTAGAGATTAAGTCAATAGGCTCTTTAAATCCTTCAGAAATGGCAAAGCCTATATCTAATTTTGTATATGAGAAAATGGGAATTCCAATAGATAAGATTTACATTTCATTCGAGGATGTTCCTTCTTCAATGTGGGCTTGGAATGGAAGAACCTTTGGTTAATAATAATTATTTTATGTATTAATTAAATGGGAATAAATAAATTAGTTGATTTAAATAGTTTTAGAACTGCTCCTCTGTTAAGCAATAGTGAAGTAAAAATTTTATTAGAAGAATTAGAAACTAATATTTTTAATGCCGATTGGATAACAATAGGAATAATGGCACCTTGTGACACAAAGGCTATTGAAACATTACAAACAATTTCTAAAAAATATTCCTCAATTAAATTTAATAATTTAGATTCGCTCCATTCAGATGGGAGTGTTTTTTTAAAAGGTAACCAAAAAACTGGTAATGTTTTCGTTAGGTCTGAAAATGGTCTGGGAGAAGGAATTTTAATAACTTGTCAATATGATGAAGAAGCTGAAGAATCTAATACTTTTGGACCATTGCCATTAGATTTCTTTCAAAATTAATTTTTAATTTTTGTTATAACGTGGATTTAACTTTATGATAGTTTTTTACCAGATAATGCTTTTGAGAACTTAGAGTTGAAAATATTTTTTGTTTAAACCTTTGTTATTATATTTATTGGTATTGATCAAAATTACTTCACTTTTTAAAATTTGATGTTTTTTCAGGATATAATTCAAAACCTAAATAATTTTTGGTCCAAAGAAGGTTGTTTAATTATGCAGCCTTACGATACAGAAAAGGGTGCTGGAACAATGAATCCTCATACTTTTTTGAGGGCCATTGGACCGGAACCTTGGTCTGTTGCATATGCTGAGCCATGTAGGAGACCTACAGACGGAAGGTTTGGGGATAATCCAAATCGTGCACAACATTATTTTCAATATCAAGTAATAATTAAGCCTTCCCCAGAGGGGATTCAAGAAAAATATTTAAAATCTTTGGAATCTCTTGGAATAGAGCCTAAAAATCATGACATAAGATTTGTCGAAGATAATTGGGAGTCACCAACTCTTGGCGCTTGGGGCGTAGGTTGGGAAGTATGGCTAGACGGAATGGAAGTTACTCAATTCACTTATTTTCAACAATGCGGGGGAGTTGATTGTCAACCAATCCCAATAGAAATTACATATGGTTTAGAGAGAATTGCAATGTTTTTGCAAGATAAGGAAAGTATTTGGGATTTAAACTGGAACAATAATCTGAAATATAGTGATATTTGGCTCCAATTTGAAAAAGGTCAATGCTCCTATAATTTTACTGAATCTAATCCTGACAATCTCAGGAAATTATTTGAAATATATCAAGAAGAGGCAAATTTATTAATTGAAAAGAAGCTAACTTACCCTTCACTTGATTATGTTTTAAAGTGTAGTCACACCTTTAATTTGCTTGATGCTAGAGGTGTAATATCTGTAACTGATCGTGCCCAATACATAGAAAAAATCAGAAAGTTAGCAAGAGAAGTGGCATCCTCATGGTTAGAAGAAAGAGAATGCCTGGACTATCCTTTAATAAAAATATATAGAGATAATTATTATTCAAAATAATCAGAAAGTATAAAAAGTTACATGGAAGTGAAACTTATAATTCTTTATTTTTTTGTTACTTTCGATACAGTGAAGATACCCTTTTATTGGGTTTTTTTAGTGTGAGGTAAAATGAAACTCTTCCAACAAATGTTGGTAGCAGGAGCATCGTTGAGCTTAATCGCTCCACTTGCCGCTCAGGCTTCCGACGTTATAAATATTGAAGAAATGAGTAGTTACGCAAAAAGTAACACTAATTCTTCTAATTTTGACAGTAATACTTTCATT
>QCLZ01000009.1 GCA_003214175.1 Prochlorococcus sp. AG-418-I20 | reverse complement strand
CTTTTATTTGTATTTTTCTCTTCCCAATGAAGTTTTACTTCATCATTAATGATAGGTTTTGCTTCATAAGCTAAATACCAAAGAATAAATCCGGCAGGAAATATTAGAAAATACATAGCAAAAATTAGTTGACTTAAATCAAATATAGTGCAACACTTATAATGTGCAAGTGTTACACTATATTTTTTCTAATTATGCCCTCTCCTAGGAAAAGGATTGGTTATTTGCCAAGTGAAGATGTTCATGAAATTATAGAAAAATTGTGCACAGCTAATAATTTTAGTCAGTCAAAAGTCACAGGTTTATTGGTTGAAGAAGCATTAAGATCTCGAGGAATATTAAAAAAATCATTTGATATTAGTAGTGATGATGGAGATTTATTAAAATTTTCTTTTGAACAAGAAGAAATATCTAAAAATAATAAATCCTCAGGGAATTCGGATGACTATATAGTTAATAAAAAAGGGCTATCTGACAATATCAAAATGATGCATGAATTCATTGAATTTAAGCATTTTAAGAAAGTCATGAAGCATAATAACGATATTCTTGAATAATTAGTGTCACACTTTACTATTAAATGCGAGATTGATTTTTAATGAGATATAGAAATTTAGCAATAATAAATGTTTATGAAACTATTTCTAATTCACTTTATAAAGAATGATCCTAAAATTAATAGAATATTTAAAATTCAGTAACCTTGATCGTATAACTTTTTAGTTATCTCTAGCTGTATCAACTTTAAGATCCTCTCTTCTTTACATAAGAGTTAGTTCTTTTACTAAAACACCAATAATTCTTATAGCGTAAATAATAATATATTCAAAAAGTATCTATTTTGTTCGTTCTTTGATAATCTTTTAACCCTTAAAGTTTCGAATTTGTAAGAAAAGATCTTCTGTCAATATTTATTATTTATGTTTTCTCAATGGGAGCCATTGTTAATCCTTTGCAGGCGAGTTGTTCATGATATAGCTCTGCTTGTTCAAGATTACCTCTCCAAACTACCGCAGCCCCTTTCTTGTCAACTTTGATGGTTAATTCCCATGCATTATTTTCACTCATACCTGGAATTATTGTCGTGAGACAATTTGCGACATGTTGAAATGTATTAAAACTATCATCAAGAACTATTACCTTCGCTTCTGGATATTTTGCTTTAGATTTATTTTGATCTAATACTGCATTTAGTGAATTAAACATAATAATCTGTATTAGTTTTAGCCAATTAAAAATTTAACCTAAGCTTTTCAATCCTAAAGAAATTAAAATGTCTCGAGCGTGACTTGAACACGCGACCTGCGGGCTATGAATCCGCCGCTCTAACCAGCTGAGCTACCGAGACATGGGAATATTGTAAGACATTATTTGTACTTAATTACTATTTTTAGAATTTATTTGTTTATGAGCCTCATATATTGCTATGCCGCATGCTACTGAAAGATTTAAACTTCTTACGCCTTTTTTGTCAAACTGCTTAGTTTGTAAATTAGGCATAAATATTGATATTAAAACATCACTTTTATCAATAATACTTTCTGGCAATCCCGTATCTTCTCTCCCAAACAATAAAACATCATCTTTCTGAAATTTAAAGTCCTTCAAATATGTTCCATTTTTTTTGCTGAAAGATATTATCCTTCTTGAATATTTTGACTCTAAAAATCTCTCAAAGTTTTTGTACTTATTAATTTTGACGAGAGGCCAGTAGTCTAATCCTGCTCTTTTTAAATATTTATCTTCTAATTTAAATCCTAAGGGCTCTATCAAATTTAAGGGTATATTAAATGCTGCACATGATCTTGCGATATTTCCTGTATTTTGGGGAATTCTGGGTTCAAAAAGAGAGACTTCCAAATTTATGAAGGTATTTCTAAACTTATTTCATCTATTCTGATTGCTCTACCATTTATTGCAAGCCAATTTTCTTTAGATATTTTAGTTATATTCTTTTGCAACTCGCCGATTCTTTCAATATAGGTGTTACCTATTTTATATTCGGAGACCAAACTCCAACCTACCTGTTCTCCAACAATAATTATTGTGTTTTTCCTTTTCTTAAGAAGAGTTATTAGTAAACTCATCTTTTTTGACCATTCATTATCTTCTTTCCCAATACTTTCCATAACAAATCCACCTATCGAATCTATTAATAATGGACTTTTTTCTTGGTTTAATGTAGAAAATAGATCTGTTGTTTCAATAAATTTCCAATCTTTTGGCCTTCTTTTTTTATGTTTTTTAATTTTCTTTTCCCACTCTTGATCACCGTTATTATTTTCAGATAGTGCAACATAAGTTATATTCTTTATTTGCTTAGCTAGATGTTCTGCAAATTCACTCTTACCACTCTTTGTACCTCCAGTTATAAATATTATGTGAGATGAATTATCATAAATACTTAAATTTTTGCTATTCATGAATTCTCTTTATTTAGAGAAGTACCACCAAGTTGCTAAAGGAATAATAGTTGCAGCAATTAACAATCCAATGACGATATATGTAGCAGTTGATCTACTAGTATCTTCGGATCTCATGACATTAAAGTTGGGATCCACAACTGGATTGTCAATTGACGAAGGTTGGCTCTTTTCATAATTAATTATTGTTTTTTGTTGCGATATAGAGGAAAATGTATTGTTGTTATTAATAGTTTCTGCGTTTGTAGTAAGAGGAATAAAGATAAATATTAAACCGGCGACTATGAAAGAAAAAAGATATTTTTTTAAAGATTGAATCATTTTAATTTGTTTTGATTAATTATATATTAAAAACAATATGTTTGAGTATTTTTAAAATTACAACCCAATATAATAGTGAAAGTCAACTTTATACAATTAAAATTGTTAATACATGGGTTTTAATGGGAAATCTTTAATAATAATCGGAGCAATACTATTCATTTTTCAGATAGCAAATTTCTTTTCAATAGATGTGATTACTCCTGAGCTCGAAAGAGCGCAAATATTAGCTGCGATAGCTTCTTTGATTATTATTTTGATAGGTTTCTTATTCAAACAATTTGAACCTTTAGCGGGGAAGAAAGCTGATCTTAAAGGAGAAAATAATTTCTCATTTGACAAAAATATTCCTGATGAAGTAGTTGATGAACTTGCTTGGGGATCTGAGTCTATATTGACTTCTACAGCAGCTGCAGCAATTCTAATTCACAATGATGGAGTGAATGTATTAATAAGAGGTATTACATCTAGTAATCAGTTTAAGCCCGGGGAGACATGTCAAAGATCAATAAAAGAAATGAAGTTGATATCTTTAGCTAACACAAAATTTTATCCAGGAAGGGATGAATTTAATAATTTTTCTCCTGATATACCTTCAATTTTGATTGTACCTATAAACAATAAAGCTTTTGTATTAATAGGTGGTTGGAGTACAAAATGCTTTACTAAGTCTGATGAAAAATGGATAAATAATTGGGCCAGAAAACTTAATAATATTTTTTTAAAAAATAATATTTAAAAGTAAATTTTTGAACGAACTCTTTTTTCCTTTGTACTAAAACTAACAGATTCTGTATTTATATTGTAGAAAGCATTTTCTGAGTTAATTTCATATTTTTTTTCATTATTACCATCTTTAATTATGTATTTTACTGGATTATAAAATTCGATTATATTATCCGTACCCAAGGTTGCTTTTTCTGAATTTAATATTATATTTTTGTTTTCAAATCTTATATTTCCCTTTAATAAATAGTAAGTCTCGTCTATGTTCCAAGAAAAACTATCTGCATATAAAATTTCATCTTCTTGGTTTATAGTTATCATTTTTACATTACCTTTCAATTCTAGGTGTTTGTTGTTATCGGATAAGGATGACTCATCTGAATCAATAATGTATTTGGTTTCTTCACCTTTAAAAATATTTATAGTTGTTTTCCTTAATTGGAATTCTTGTTTGTTTTTGTCATAACTAGAATATGGACTTTTTACAGAATATATTTTTTCTCCTTCATTAGAGAATATATTCATATCTAAACTGTCTATTTTTTGAATTACTTTATTTTCTTCAATTACATTTGGTGAACATCCAGTAATCAAAACTGGAATAATAATTATTAACTTATGTAGATTATTCATAATCAAGTTTATTTATTATTGGAGTTGGTTTAGGAAGACTTGTATTACTAATCAATAATCCCCATCGAAGTTGTTCTTTCCAAGGGACGTCTTTTTTGTATATAGAACCAAGTTGATCATCTATTTTAGATGATAAATCTGGTACTAAGGGTAATAATAATAATCCTATTATTCGCGTACTTTCTAGTACGTTATAAATAATTTCTTTAACAACATTCAAATTATCTTTCTCTTTAATTAACAACCATGGTTGATTATCGTTTAGATATAAATTTGTTTTAGTTGCGAGACTTAGAACTTCATTTGCCGCTAAATCTAATTTGTAAGTATTAAATTTATCAATGTATTTTTCTATGGCAATTTTTGTAAGACTTTCTATTTGATTATTATTCGATCTCTTTTCAATATTTGGAACCTTATTATCAAACCATTTTCTAGACATAGAAGATGTTCTATTTAGTAAATTACCAATAGTATTAGCTAAGTCATTATTAATAATGTCAACAAATCTTCTATTTTGAAAATCTCCATCATTACCTAGAGATATATCTTTTATTAGATACCACCTAACGGCATCATTCCCATATTTTGAAAGCAGTAACTCGGGGTCAAGTACATTTCCTAAACTTTTACCCATCTTTTGGCCTTCTCTTGTAAGAAAACCATGTCCATAAACTTTTTCTGGGAGTTTCATCCCAGCAGAAATAAGCATTGCAGGCCAATAGACAGCATGAAACCTAAGTATATCTTTCCCAATAAAATGAATGTTAGCTGGCCATCCTCCATTAATAGATTTATTCAATGAAGGATCTGATTCATTAGAACTAATCGCACTTACATATCCCAGCAAAGCATCAAACCACACGTAAAAAGTATGATTATCGTAATCTGGAACAGGAATACCCCATGAGACATTTGTTCTTGATATTGAAAAATCCTTTAAACCTCTTGAAACAAAATTTATAATTTCATTCCTTCTTTCTATTGGTTCTATGAAAGACTTTTTGTTGATTATTTTCTCTATATCTTTTTGATATTTCGAAAGCCTAAAAAAAAGATTTTCTTCATTTTTCCATTCTAAATTCTTTTGATGTATTGGACACTTATATGTTGATGAGTTTTCTGGATTATCTTTAAATTCTTCGCAACCGACACAATACCACCCTTTTTGTACACCCATATAGATATCTTCTGATGCTTTTACTCTTTCATAAAATTCATTAACAACCAACTCATGATTTTTAGAGCTTGTCCTTATAAATTTATCAAAAGAAATATTCCAATTTTTCCAATTATTATTAAAGATTTCGGAGATTTCATCACAATGCGATTTTGGCTCAATACCTTTTTCATTAGCTGTCCTTTGTATTTTTAAACCGTGTTCATCAACGCCTGTTATGAAAATAACATCTTCATCTAAAAGCCTTTTATACCTAGCAATTGTGTCACAAATTATAGTCGTGTATACACTACCTAAATGGGGTTTATCATTAACATAGTACAAAGGTGTAGTAATGACAAAAGTCATAAAGCTTTTTTATTAATATTAACAGATATTTTTTAAACTATTAACTCGTTATTAGTTTAATTATTTTATTAATAAATAAACTCTAAAAGATTATTATCATTTATAATATATTTAACTTTATATATTTTATTACTATATATTTCTATTGATACAAAAAGAGTAATAAGTATTTCTAGTGAATAATCCGGAAAGAAAACTAATGCAATATTTCTTTTATGATTAATCCACTTAACAAATATTATTTTATAAAAAGGTTTATTTTCATTATTAAAAAATAATATTAAATACTTAATTTTATCACTTTTATAGATATTATTATTCTCTTTTATTCTACTCTTAGAATAATCAATAATATCTGATACTGAATTTATACTTAGAAGTTCGTAATTGTTAATTTTATTATAAACCTGTCTTTGTATAATTAAATCTAAATATCTTCGTAGTGGGGAAGTACATTGTACATAAATTTTAAGCCCTAATGATTCATGGTTTCCCGGCTTAGTTGTAATATAACTTTTCCCCATATATTGTTTTAAAATTATATATTTTATTTCACTTTCTTTGTATCTATTAAGTATTTCAGATGGATTACAATTGATTTTTTGGATTCTGAATGCTGCAGCTAAATTATATTTATTTATGAATAAACTTGTTACATAACCCATCAATATCATCGCTTCTGAAACAATAATTTGCGATACTTTTTTCTCTAATTTATCTATTAAAATTTTTTTATTGTATATTTTTATTTTACTACTAGGACTTTCAAAAATAATTGCACCTTGTTTTTTTCTAAATTCAATACTTTTTTCTAATAAATTTTTAATTTCAACTAATTCAATTTCTTCTTTAGGTTCTAACTCTAATATTTCATTAGCATCTTCATATGTTAATTGATATTTTGGTTTTATTATTGCTTCAATTATTTCATAATTATTTATTGATCCATCGTCGTTAAATTCTATTGCTGCACTAATAGTTTCTGAAATTTTATTTTGAGCTAGATTTGCTTTTTCAAGAATTTCTTTAGGTAACATTGGGACATATTGATCAATTAAATATAAACTGCTATTTTTCCTTCTCGCATCTAAATCAACATTAGAGTTATGCAAAAATAGTTTGCATGGATTACTAATATGTATCCATAAATTTTTTATGTTTCCCTCTATTATTTCTAAAGAAATAGCATCATCAACCTCATGTGGATCATCAGAGTCAATAATATATGTTTTTAAATTAGTTAAATCTTTCAAATATTTGAAATATCAAGTATATTGCCAACTATATCGAATATGAAGTTAACCTTCTGGATTTACGAAGGGTAATAGAGCTACTATTCTGGCTCTTTTTACAGCTAATGTAAGATCTCTTTGTTGCTTTGAGGTTAAACCAGTCATCCTTCTTGGCAAGATTTTACCCCTCTCTGTTATGAATTTTTTTAGGAGCTCTACATCTTTATAGTCAATAGGATCTCCAGGTTTGATAGGTGATAATTGTTTTTTAAAAATTGAATTAGGCATGATTAACTTTGATTTGATTACTTTATTTCTTTGTGAATTGTCATTCTGTTTAAATGAGGATTAAACTTTTTTAGTTCTAATCTTTCAGTTGTATTTCTTCGATTCTTTTCGGTAGTATATCTTGAGACACCATTTGATCTCTTAGGATCTGTGCTTGTCCTAGCTTCAGTACATTCCAGGGTCACTACAACTCTTGTCCCTTTTTTGGCCATTTTAATTAATACTTTATTGTATAATTTTCTATTGTACATCTTTAACAAACTTTTTTAAAGATATACTCATTTCTTTTATCATCACTGATTAAAAAATATATATGAAAGTTTCTCAAAATTGGTTGAAAAGTTTAGTAGAAATTACTTCTACTCCTGAAGTTATATCTGAGAAATTGTCTATTGGTGGATTTGAGGTTGAATCATTAGAAGATTGTTCTGAGAATGTAAATGGCGTTGTCTTAGGTAAAGTTTTATCTGTTTTAAAACATGAGGGGTCTGATAAACTCTCAATTTGCCAAGTCGATATTGGTACTTCAAAGAATTTACAAATCATCTGTGGAGCAAAGAATATTAAACCAAATATTTATGTTTATGTTGCTACTGTCGGCGCGAAATTAAATGCAGTTGATTTAACTATTAAAAGAAGTGAAATTAGAGGTGTCATGAGTGAAGGAATGATATGTTCACTGCAGGAAATGGGTTTAGAGGAATCTAGCGATGGGATAGAGATCATTGATGAAGATTTAGCCTTAAAACATGAATTGGGCACTCCAGGGTCTGAATTGCTTCAATTAAATGATTTTATATATGATTTAGCCATTACAGCTAATAGACCTGACGGAATGTCTGTTATAGGTATAGCCCGTGAAATTTCCGCCCTTTTAGAATCCACCTTATATTTTCCAGAATTAAACCATAAATACAATATTCATTTACTTAAGGGAATTAAACTTTGTCCAAAGGCTATAGAATCTAATTGCATTTATACAATATGCTGCATTGATGGAGTAAATGGAGAGAAATTATCGCCAAATTGGCTTAAAGACCGTATAGAAAAATCTGGTATAAAATCTATTAATCTTCTAGTTGATTTGACAAATTATATTCTTTTAGAACAAGGTCAACCATTGCATGCGTTTGATAAAGATAAACTATCAAACTTAATTGGTAAGGAAGTTTCTCCAGAAGATTTCTCTGTAAGAAAAGGCAAGGATAACGAAAGCCTTATTTGCTTAGATGGTAAAGAATATGACTTAAATGACAAAATCACAGTCATTACTTGTTGTGATAAACCGGTAGCCATTGCTGGGGTGATAGGCGGTTTAGAGACTTCTGTAACTAATACTACCTCATCTATTTACCTTGAAGGCGCTGTTTTCAATCCAGTTACTATAAGAAAATCTTCAAAGGCGGTTGGTATAAGAACAGAATCTAGCAGCAGGTATGAAAAAGGGATTTCATCAAAAAATACAATAAGTGCAGTAACAAGGGCAATTAATCTTTTAGAAGAATATTTTTCTATTAATTCACCAATCATCAATACTTCCAATTTAATAAATAATGAGGATATATATATTAAACTACGTAGAAATCGAATACATAAAATTCTTGGTCCACTAATAATTAACGATCAATTTGAAAAAAGAAATTTAACTGATAATGAAATAGTTGATAAATTAACACTCATAGGTTGTACTTTAAAGAATCAAGATTATGGCTGGGATGTAGTAGTAATTCCTAATAGATCGCATGATTTAATAAGAGAAATAGATTTAATTGAAGAAATAGCGAGATTAATAGGGTATGACAGATTCGACTTAAACCTTCCTAATCCAATTAAACCTGGAAAATTGTCATCAGAACAGTTGGCATTGAGAAAAGTAAAAAATGGTTTTATAGAGAATGGTTTTAACGAGGTACTAAGCTACTCTCTTGTTCCTGAAGATAATGAAAAACTTATAAAGATTTCTAATCCTTTGTTATTAGAAACAAGCTGTCTTAGAGATAATATCTGGAAAGAACATTTGGAGATAGTGAACCGTAATATAAAAGCTGGACAATTAAGTTGTTATATATTTGAAATTGGAAATGTTTTTCAAAATAAAACTGAGTTCATTCAAGAAGAAATTCTAAATGGTGCGATTTATGGAAATAGAAAATTTGGAAAATGGATAAATTCGGGTAAGGATAACGATCTTAATTATTACCAAGCCAGAGGAAAGTTAAAGGAGGCTTTATCATCTTTGAACATAAAAATTGAGGATAAACCTACTGATTCAATTGATTTTCTTCATCCGGGAAGAACAGCGAAATTAGTTATTGAAGGGAAAGATACAGGTTATTTTGGTGAAATACATCCCAAACTAATATTAGAAAAGAAGTCACTAAAAAAAGTTTATTTATTTAGCATTAATGTCTCTAACCTCTTGGGAGCTAGTACAAGAAAAAATAAATGGATCCCAATATATAAGCAATACCCAATTGTTCCGAAAATGGAAAGAGATATAAATTTTGTTTTCAGTAAGAAATTTTTAATTAGTGAAATAACATCACAGATAAGAAAAACAGGAAAAAATCTCTTAGAGGATGTAAATTTACTTGATATTTTTGAAGATACTAAATTTGGAGATGATCATATAAGTTATACATTTAGATTATCTTATAGAGATAAAAATAAAACATTACTGGACTCGGACATTACGTCAATACATTCAAATATTATTTCTAATGTTGAAAAATGTTTTAATACCAAATTGAGGAATTAATTGTATCGTTAATCTTATATGAGACTAAATACTAGTCTTAATTTAATTCTTATATAAGATAGTGAATAATCCTATAAAACTAATTAATGCTGTATGATTAATCAATGATCAATTTGCTTTCTCTACTACTATCTTCAGTACTGTGGGTACAAGTACCTCAATGGTCAGATGATTGGTCAAAGTGCGCTGTTGACATACCAGATGCCTCATGTCATTGGTATATTACTGCACCAGATAATACTTTTGGTGAAGGGTTTGATTGGGCTAGCGCCCCTTGGTTTGATGCTAACGGATTAAGTGATGTCCCTAGTATTGATAAACAAACTGCCATTGAAAAGCTACAATCTAAGTAGTACTGTCTTTAAGGCAGTACGGATATAGATAAAACTCAGTTATAATAATACTTTTTAAGCATTACTTTTTACTTGGACAATTAAAGGACATAATTAATTGCTTTATTCATAAATTTTTAATTTTTAAGCATTTAGCAATACATGGCTTATTCGAATTAAAAGAAGGAATAGATCTCTTTAGTCTTTTGTAAGACTATATACTAGACTATTTATAAGTCTCATATAAGAATTGCTATACAACAATATTAATATATTTCTATAGAAATTTTTATTTATTCAAAATTATTGCATCCATTGATTTTGGATAATTTTTTTTAATTTATTTAAGTCAAGAAATTTATGTCGCAGTTATCTATTATAAGACTATTTACTAGACTTATAATAAGTCTATTATGAGAATAAAGATACTAATTTCTATATAGATTTTTTAGCAATTGATACGCTTCATTTAATTTTCTCATTTGGTCTGTTGATCCTCCAGCATCTGGATGCGTCTCTAGAGCTATTAATTTATATGCCTCCCTAATTTTTCGTAATGTATGAGCTGATCCTGCGGATGTTGATAAATTCAATAATTTAAGTGCTCCATGTACCGTCATTGTTGAGTCCAATGTTTCAAATGAATTTGATCTGTTATTTCTCTTAAATCTACTTACAAACCTCCTCATTAATGTTGGTATCCTATTTATTAAATCTGAAGTAGCAAAAGGGTCTTCTAATACGCCAATCATTAATAAAACAATTTCAAGGGATGGACTTTTTTTTACCCAAAATGGACACAATTCAGACATGAATTTATTGGCTACACTCCACGTAAAGGGTAAATTTTCTGTACCCTCGAGATTTGGCCATATATCCCTTCCAAACCAATCCATCGCAGCTTCTACTACATTATCGTTAGGGACTGTTCCATATAAGGTTTTCCAATGACTAATTAACGCTATTCGACATTTTATTAATTCAGTTTCTTTAATTGTATTAACTTGAATATCATTTATATTCTCCTTTGATTTTTCAATATTAATACTTCTTCTTAGATTCTTTACTTTTTTTTCAACAAAATTGGGAAGGCTTATGTTTAAGTTGGCTTTTTCTTTATATTGCTCGTTATTTATAACTCTTTTATTTAAAGATATCTCATTAACTTCTTTTTTAATGTCTGATTTTATTAATACCAATGCAGTATTTTCATCAATATTTAGATTTTTATTATTATTCTTTTTCTCGGTGAAATCTATTTCTTGCTGTTGGTTCTTAGGTAGTAAATCATCTTCTTGAAGAACTTCTTTAAGTATCTTTTCAATTACAGGACCTCTTGCTCTAAATCCCCACTCTTTTCGTAATTGATCAAACCTGGAAATTAGTTCCTCAGGCAAATCAATTGAAATTCTTTTTGTATTTGAATTTTCAGGAATATTCAATAATATTTATCTTGATTAGTAAGGATTTTTATTTAATTTTATTCAAAAAAAATTGAAAGTCCACATAGAATATTGTTTTTAAATTAAAACCAACTTATTTTCATGTCACGAGTCAATTAAGTATCTTTTTATAATAAAAACAAAAATGTTTAATTGCTATTTCAAATCATCTAAGGAAAAAAAGAGTTTTTATCAACATAAGAAATTAGAAATGCTCAATTATATTAAAGATTCACTTGAACGTAAAATCGCCTCTGTAACAGCTTCTATAGAAGTTTTAGAAAGCCAAATAAGCAGGGATAAAGAAGTTGAAGTATCTAACTAGTGATCAAATAAAACTTTCTAGAAGTTTTTCAGGACCAAATTTCTTTAGATAATTAATATTCGATTTTTCAGTTACTAATATATATCCTGCGAACCCTAAACCGTTAATACTGAAACCATGAATATGATCACTTTTTCTCTTTATAATAGCGATCCATTTATTAGTTATTAAAATATTGTAAGGATGTTTTGGTTTGTTATTACTAATAGGGTCCCCAAGTCCTAGTTTCTTGCTTAATTCTAAATAAAATTCAAAAATATTTGATGAATTTTCTAAAAAATTAAATTTGGATACAATAATATTTTTTTTAAGCTTATTGTTTATATCTTGATATGAGTTCATCTCTAAAAACCACTTTTCTCTTGGGCATGATATTTCATCTCTAGATCTACGCAGGAGTTGAAAATGCCTGTGGGGTTGACTTGCTCCCGCAATTGGAGAACTATTGAAAAACCATAATCCACTAGTATCTTTATTAACTTGTTGGATCGCTTTCCAATCATTAATTTCTAACCATCCATTTTGTGGCTTCCATTTATTTGTAATTAGTAAAATATGTCCTTTTTGTACAGGGTACTTGTTTAATATTAATTGATGATGATCACCAATTTTATCAATTTCTAGTATCTTTTCCCATGGACAAAATGGATTCTGCTTAGGACCATAAATTTTTTTTTTATTGAATTTTGAAGTGTCGAGTTTCCTAATTATGAAGTCGTCTTTTTCATATAAATCGTTTGTAATGATATCAGTTTTGAGAGGATATAATGATTCATCTTCAATTGATAATCGAGTTTGCTCTAGTGCTTTTTTCCAATATTTTTCTAAACTCATTTAAAAAAAATTATCATAATCATTCTAAAAAAAATAATAAATTTGTAATTACTTTTTATTAAATTGATATTCTTTCAATTTTTCTAGAGGTACTGAATCTAATACTACAATATTTGTTGATTCTAATATGACTTTTGGCGCAAGACCGTCTAATAATGCTTGCTTCCACCTATCAAGACAAATACACCAATGATCACCGTCCTTTAATCCTGGAAAGGAATAATTTGGCATAGGAGTTATTAAATCATTACCTTGTGATTTACTATATTTCAGGAAATTATCATCCATTACACAACATATAGAATGATTCCCTCCATCATTTTTGTCATAATTGCAAAATCCATCTCTGAACCAGCCTGTCATAGGTGCACAACTACAAACCTCAATTTCTTTTCCTAAAACATTTAATTGAACTTGATTAATTATGGTCATAGATTTTTTTTAATAATAATAAAACACAAACATTTCTTAAAAAAAGGTTGACGAGTATGGGGGTTAAGAAGGTAATAATTCTAATAAGGTTTTTTTCATTATGGATTGGGACTTTACAGAAAACATAGCATTTAAAGCTCTTTATGATGCTTTTAAAGATAGTGAAGAAACTTCCGCATTAGAATTCTTATCTAGTGATGGTGCTTCATTCTATCTTGAATTAACACAAGACGCAGCGGGTGAGGGATTTGATCTTGGTGATAATGAAATGATGGAAGAACTTAAGGAAGAAATTATTGAATATCTCGAAAACAAATAAAGGTTTAGTTAAGCGCTGAAATATTTAGCTTTTGAGTGTAGTGAAATGATAGCTGTAGTACTCTGTTCTGGATGAAGTTGTTCAGATTCATCCATTGTCAAGTTAATTCTTTTTGCATCCAACAATGATAATTGTATGTTTGAATCAGATACTTTTGGACATGCAGGATATCCAAAGGAATATCTAGCTCCTCTATATTTTTGAGCAAGTATCTCTCTATTTTTGTCTGGTTCTTCAGTCCTAAAACCGCATTCAATACGAATTAATGCATGGATATACTCAGCAAGAGCTTCTGCTAATTGCACTGTAAGTCCATGGAATAATAAATAATCGCTATATTTATCTTCTTTAAATAATTTTTGAGAATATTCACTAGCAATTTCACCCATTGTTACTGCCTGCATCGGAAATATATCTATTGGTTTATCATTTTTTAAATCACAATAGAAATCAGCTATGCAAAGATTATTCCCAGATTTTTGCCTTGGAAAATTGAATTGGGAAATTTTATTTAATGATTTATCATCAAATAAAAAAATACTATTATCTTTTCTACCACATCTGAAATATCCGTAAACTGCTTTTGGAGAAATAAGTTTTTTATCTACAATTGTCTCTAACCATTTATCTAACAATGGTGTAGCAAATGAATCCAGATAGTTGTTGTATTCATCTACGGTTTGGTTTTTTCCTTTTTTTATTTGCCATTGTCCGCTAAATAGGGCTTTTTTATCTAAATAAAAAATTAACTTATTTAAATCGATATCAACGTCGTATAAGACTTTCGTTCCCAAAAAAGGAGCTTCAATCGGTTCTTCTTCATTTACAAATTTAGATCTTATAAAATTATCTTTTAAATTTAATTTTGAAGTCTCAGTAGTTATGGATATTGATTTATTAACTGCACCAGAGTTAGTTTTTGATGTGGCTAAATTACTATTTATAGCCTCATTATTAATAAATCCTTCTGTATTTGACCAATTCCCCTTTTTTTTGTTATCCATATATTCGTTCATAAATTTAAGATCGGTGAACGCGTCTTTTCCGTACAATATTTTCCCTTTATATATTTTGCTGCAGTCCTCATTTACAAATTTTGGCGTTAACGCTGCACCTCCTAATATGACTGGTACACTAATATCTTCTTTGTTAAAAGCCTCTAAATTATCTTTCATAAATGCAGTTGACTTTACAAGTAATCCGCTCATAGCGATGCAATCTGCATTATGCTTCTTTTGTGCATCTATGATTGCGGAAACATCTTGCTTTATTCCAAGATTTATTACGTCATAACCGTTATTTGTAAGTATTATGTCAACAAGATTTTTTCCAATATCATGAACATCTCCTTTGACTGTTGCAATTAATAGTTTTCCATTTGAAATGTTTTCTTCTACAGTTTCCATATATGGTTCTAATATTGAGACAGCAAATTTCATTGTTTCAGCGGATTGGAGTACGAATGGCAATTGCATTTGACCTGAACCAAATAAATCTCCTACAACTTTCATCCCATCTAGTAAAAAGGTATTAATTATTTCAAGAGGTTTATATTTTTTTAACGCTTTATTTAATTGATTCTCTAAACCTATTTTTTCTCCATCAATAATATGATTTTTTAGACTTTCTTCCAGAGTAAGATTTTTATTTTCTGAAGATGCTTTTTTGAAATCTTGAATAGATAAATCTTGAAAAGCCTTTGTTAATTCAACTAATGGATCATAAATACAAATTTCATCTTCAAATTCTCTTTTGTCATATATCAAATCTAAGCAAAGCTTTTTAGTTTCATCAGAAATTTTTGATAATGGCAAAATTTTATTTGGTGCAATGATAGCAGAATCCAATCCTGCTTTAATGCATTCATCTAAAAATATTGAATTTAGATTTATTCTGGATAATGGTGAAAGACCAAAACTAATGTTTGATATCCCCAATATGATATGTATCTCTGGATAATTTTTACGAATTTTTGATATTGCAGTAATTGTTTCTTTAGCGTTTAATCTATCTTCTTCTATCCCAGTAGATATTGGCAGAGCTAATGGATCAAAAAAGAGCTCATAATCAGACAAACCACATTCTCTGGTTCTATTTATCGCTCGTTTAGCAATATCATATTTTTTATCTGCATTTCTTGCCATTCCATCTTCATCAATAGTTCCGATAACAAGTCCTGAACCATAACCCAAGGATAAATTTAGAACTTGATCAAATCTTTCATCACCGTCTTCAAAATTAGTTGAATTTATAATACATTTACCGCCAGCAGACTTTAATCCACTTTCCATTTTGTCAGCATCTGTAGAATCAATCATTAATGGTAAATTTATGTTGGTAACTAGTCTTGAAGTTATTTCTTTCATATCTTTCACCCCGTCTCTCCCCACATAATCAACATTTACATCAAGAACATGTGCATTTTCTTTTTGTTGTTGCTTGGCAATTGAAACTAAGCCATCCCAATCGTCATTATTTAGCAACTCCCTTACCTTTTTAGATCCACTTGCATTTAATCTTTCTCCTACAATCAAAATTGAATTATCTTGTTTGTATGGCACAGAATTATATATTGATGATGCAGAAGGAATGTAACCACATGAATTGTTCTTACTTTTTTTGTTAGTCCTTTCGTTATGAATTACTTCATCAATTATTGAAGATAGATATTTAATATGGTCAGGTGTAGTCCCACAACATCCACCAATTAATTGAACATTAAAGTCGTATATAAAATTCATTAACTGCATTTTTAATTCAGTTGGCTGTAATCTGTAGTGAGCTACACCACCAATATTTTCAGGTAGACCTGCATTAGGAATACAACTTATAGCGAAGGGTGAATTTTCAGACAAATATTTAATATGTTCCTTCATTTGTTCTGGACCCGTTGCACAATTAAGTCCAAGGATATCTATATTAAATGGCTCTAATATTGTTAAAGCAGATGCGATATCAGATCCAACAAGCATAGTACCTGTTGTTTCCATTGTTATAGATACCATTATGGGTATATCTATATTTCTACTAGCAAGTACTTCTTTTGATGCTAATAAGGCAGATTTAATTTGCAAGACATCTTGACAAGTTTCAATTAAAAGAAGATCAACTCCTCCATCAATAAGACCATATATTTGTTCTTTATATGATTGCTTTAATTCATCAAAATCTATATGTCCTAATGTGGGTAATTTAGTGGTTGGACCAATTGAACCAGCAACAAATCTTGGTTTATCAACTGATGCATATTTGGTTGCAGCGTTTTTTGCTATTAATGCAGCATTTTTATTTATGACATATGCCTTATCTGCAATATCATATTCATCGAGAACTATGGATGAAGCTCCAAAAGTATTAGTTTCAATAACATGACAACCTGCTTCTAAGAATGAATTATGAACCTTTTCAACTACTTTTGGTGATGATAAAACAAGGTTTTCATTACATCCTTCTAATTCTATTCCTCCAAAGTCATCTGCAGTAAGATTTAAGTTCTGAAATGATGTTCCGGTACCTCCGTCAAAAATAATTAATGGCTTTTCTTCTCTATTTAGATAGGTTCTGAATGATTCCATTTATTATAAAATTCGATTTTATACTGAAATTCTTGTTACCCAATTATCATAGTCTTGAGAACGACCTTCTGTTATTTCTATAAGCTTATTTTTTAATTTATTCATTATTGGTCTTTTAACATTTAATTCTGTTGATTCAATTTTTTTAACTGGAGTAATTTTTGCTGCTGTACCAGTTAGAAAAACTTCATCTGCTATTAATAATTCTGTTTTATCAACTGGCCTTTCAATTACATTTATTCCAAAATATTTTGCTAGTTCAATTACACTAGCTCTCGTAATCCCTTCAAGGATATCTTGATCAACTCCAGGAGTTATTAGGTCTCCATTTCTTACAATAAATAAATTCATACCACTAGCTTCGCTTACTTTACCATTTGAATTTAATAGCAAGGCTTCATCAAACCCCGATAAACTAGCCTCTGTTTTAGCTAATGAACTAGTAATGTAAGCTCCACTTATTTTCCCACGCAATGGGAGTGATCTATCTTCTTGCCTAGTCCAACTACTCATTCGACAAGAAACTCCATCTGGAGATAGATAATCTCCTAGTTCAATACAATAAATAAAGAAATCTGTTTCAATATTGTGTAACCTTGGAGCTATACCTAAATCACTTGTATATACAAATGGTCTTATATAAATAGGGTTTTTTGGCTTGTTTCTTTTTATAACTTCTTCTAAGGCTCTAAATATATATTCTTCAGAAATATCAGTTAAGAGTAATTTTGCACTTTGAGATAATCTTTTTATATGTTTATCAGTCCTAAACAAGAGAAATTCTTTGTTATTAGAAGGGTTGGGTATCGCTCTCATTCCTCCAAAAGCTGCAGTACCATAATGTAGTGCATGAGTAGCTATTGATATTTTTGCTTCTTTAAATGGAATACATTTACCTTCGAACCAGGCGTATGGAAGAAATTCATGCATATTCAATTTAATTAATTAAGGTAAACTTGTTTTATCCTACTTACGTATTCTAAACCTTATTTATATATAAAAATGCACAGGATATTAAATATAGCAGGAAATGAAAAGAATAAGGATGATTTAATTGAGCAGCCAGCAGCAGATTTTATTTTTATAACAAGTGTAAAAGCTGATTTAAATCTCATATCAAACTTGTTGTTAGAAAAAGAATTTTCTTCATTAAACAACAATATAAGAGCTTTAGAAATTTCTAATTTAAATTCCCCAGCTCAAATAGATAATTATTTATTAAAAACAATTAATTATGCAAAAGTTGTCATACTTAGAATATTCGGAGATAAAGGTACATGGAGCTATGGAATTGATCAACTTTTAAATTGGCAAGCAGTTAATAAAAAAAGGAAGTTAGTAATCCTATCAGGGACCATTGATCAGGAAGATTCCCTATGTGAAATAAGTAGTATAGATAAAAATATTGTATTAAATATTTCTAGATTACTAAGATCTGGGGGACTGGAAAATTATAGAAAATTTCTTAATTGTTTAAATTATATAAAGGCCGGCGAAACACTAATTCCTGATAAATATTTGAATATTACTTTTTATGCAGATCCTTATTTACATGATTGGAAAATTGAAAAAGGAGAAAAGATAGGAATAATATCCTATAAATCACTTTTTTTGGCTAATGAAATTGAAGTAAATGAAAAACTTAACTTGCAGTTAAGAAGATGCGGACTATCGCCTAAAACATTTTTTATTTCAACTCTAAAAGATCATATTCTTCAAAAGAAATTAATAGACATTTTTAAAAAAGAAGATATTAAACTAATAATTACCACAACTTCATTTTCTTCATCTCAAATCAAAAATAACGATTTAATTGAAAATTCTACAAATATTTTTACTTCTCTTAAAATTCCAATTTTACAGCTTCTTTCTTCTAATAAATCAAGAAAAAATTGGTTAAATTCATCCATTGGAATGAACTCATCTGATTTATTAATGCAAATAATTATTCCCGAATTTGATGGAAGAATTACTACCTGTCCTTCGGCCTTTAAAGAAATAATTTCTGAAAAAAATTCACTCTACAGTGAAATAACTAGTTACAAAGCTGATCAAAGAGGTATTAAGTGGATTTCTAAATTAGCCACAAATTATGTGAAACTTCAAAAACTTAATAATTTTGATAAAAATATTTGTTTAGTAATAAGTAATTATCCAGTAAAGAATGGAAGAATCGGTAATGGTGTTGGTCTTAATACACCATCTTCGATAATAAATATTCTTAACTGGTTAAAAGAAGAAGGTTATGACCTTGGATCTTGTAATTATCCTCAAGATTCTTCTGAATTAATGTCAATTCTCATAAAAACTAGAACTAATGATATTGAATCTCAAAATAATAAACCATTAGATTTTTTACCTCTTAGTGAATATATAAAATATTGGAATTATTTAGAAAATGAACCAAAAAATTCTATTATTAATCGTTGGGGCAAACCATCTGACGCGGTCGATCTTGATAATGAGGGCTTCTCAATAAATGGTCTTAGATTTGGAAAAATAACATTATTGATTCAACCTCAACGAGGATATGATGCTTACACTGATAAGGATATTCATTCGCCAGATCTTCCACCTCCTCATAGATATTTAGCTCAATATTTTTGGATAGAAAAAGTTTTTAATGCAAATGCTATATGCCATATTGGTAAACATGGGACTGTTGAATGGTTACCTGGCAAATCAATAGGTCTTAGCAATAAATGTTTTCCAAATATTATTTGCCCAGCTATACCTAATATATATCCCTTTATTGTAAATGATCCTGGTGAGGGCTCTCAGGCAAAAAGAAGAACTGCTGCCACAATTATTGATCATTTAACTCCTCCTTTGGATAGGTCAGAATTATATGGAAAATATTCAATTTTGGAATATTATTTAGACGAATATTTTGAAGCAAAATTATTAAATTCTAATCGTACTGAAATTATAGAAAAATCTATTTTTGAATTAATAAAAAAAGATTTTAGTGAAATTAAATTAAGTAATAAAAATAATCATATTGAAGAAATTGATTCCTATATTTGTGAAATTAAAGAATCTCAAATTAGGACCGGCTTGCATGTTTTTGGCAAAAGGCAAAATAACATTAATGAAATAAATTTATTCTTGTGTATTGCTCGAGTACCAAAAGCAAATCGTATTGGTGTTGTTCAGTATATAGCAAAGCATTTAAAATTAGATGTGAATCCTTGGACAAATAATTATGATCAAAAGTTAAGTGAAAATGACAAAAAAATATTATTTACCTTTTCCAACAAAAACATTTTAAACCTTAGAATGGCTATTGACTTTTTGGAACAACAAGCAAGGTATTTAATCTATTTATTTTTTTACAAAAAGAAAACCAATATAAAAAATCTAGAAAAATATAAAAATCAAAAAATAATAGACACTTTCTTCAATAATAAAAAACATAATAACTATTTTTTATTATTAAAAAATGAGATTCTATATCCAATTATTAATTCTTCATTTAATGAGAAATTATCATTTATTAATTCATTAAATGGACACTATGTAAATAGTGGTCCATCTGGAGCCCCTACGAGAGGTAAAACTGAAGCTTTACCCACTGGTAAAAATTTCTTTTCAGTTGATTCGAGAGGACTGCCAACTGAATCAGCATGGAGTGTTGGTTGTCAATCTGCTTCTCAAATACTTGATTTATACAAACAAGACAATGGAGAAGATTTAAAAAATATAGCAATATCTGTATGGGCAACATCAACAATGAGAAATGGAGGAGAAGATATTTGTCAAATACTATATTTATTAGGAGTACAACCTATTTGGGATGGACCCTCAAGAAGAGTCATAGATTTAGAAATCATACCTTTATCTGTTCTAGAAAGACCAAGGGTTGATGTTACTTTAAGGATTTCGGGAATGTTTAGAGATGCGTTTCCTCAGTTAGTTAAATTAACTTATAAAGCAATAACTCTTGTTTCTAATCTTAATGAGAATGATAAATTTAACCCTCTTGCGAGGGCATTGAAAGATGGAGATCCTATTAATCGTATATTTGGGTCAGCGCCAGGTTCATATGGAGCTGGTCTACAAGAGCTAATATCAAATTCTAATTGGGAAAATATTGATGATTTTGGAGAATCCTTTCTTAATTGGAGTAAGTGGATTTACAGTGATAATCTTGAACCAATAGAGGATAAGAAATCATTAGAAAATGCTCTTAAAAATGTGCAATTAGTTGTCCATAACCAAGATAATAAGGAACATGATATTTTAGATTCTGATGATTATTATCAGTTTCAGGGCGGTTTATCTTCAGCAATTAAAAAAATAAGCGGTAAATTACCTGCAATGTATCATGGTGATTTATCTAAATTTGGATTATCTAAAATTTCAAAATTACAAGATGAAATTAACAAAGTCGTTATATCAAGAATTCTTAACCCTAAATGGATAAATGGAATGAAGGATAATGGCTATAAAGGAGCGTTTGAATTTTCAGCCAGTCTAGATTACTTATATGCTTTTGATGCCACAACTGAAGTTGTATCAGATTGGTGTTATGAGGAAGTTTATAAATCATGGTTATGTGATCATGATCTTAAAAATTTCTTTCTAGAGAATAATCCATGGGCTCTAAGAGATATTGCACAAAGATTTCTTGAAATTATCAATAGAAAAATGTGGAATACTTATTCTTCTGATGTTATTGATAATTTAAAGCACATAATTATTAATACTGATTCAATAATTGAAAAGAACGAATTCTGAATTATCGGCCAAATAATGATAGTCCATGACTATCAGTTCCGCATGTTTTTAACATTGAATATTTATCTGCTAATTTATCTATTTCTGAACAGACAAATAAACTAGGTTTCCATTCTTCATTAAGTTCATAATCGTACCATACCTCTATTCCATCAATTCCTTGTATTTTTGCCTCTGGAATTAATTTATAAAAGGGAATCCTGTATCTCGCTGGATGAGCTAGAAATGATAAACCGCCAGCTAAATTTATTGCCTTAATAACTGATTTAATATTTAAATCATTACCTATTGGGGATTCCCCAAGGATGTAAGGTTTAAGGTATCTATTCTTTATATCTATTCCCAATCCAATTACATGAACTAAACATCCTAGAATTAAACAATTAATTTCTATTCCCGAAATTAATGTAAAAGAATCATTGGGATATTTTTTGAGTATATTATTTTTATTAATATATTCATGAGCTTTAATTGTATGATGATCGGTTATTGATAAAAATTTCAGGTTATTTTTAAAAGCTTGTTCTAAAAGTTCATACGGTTCTAGACTTCCATCACTATATTTTGTATGACAGTGAAAATTAATATATTTAGGACAACTATATTTATTAATATTGGAAGTTAATTTTATTAAGGCTTCCCTATTCATTACTTATTGAATTCTCATTTTTCTTTCTAATCTTTGCATATAATTGTATTGAAGCCAACATGAAAATAACAAGTCCTACTACGCTCCATGTTGCAACACTAGTTGGAAAATTATTTTTAAAAATAACTAAAAGTACAATTATAAATAATAATAAAGTAGGCAATTCATTTAATAATCTCAATTTTTTTGCTGAAATCGTTGAGGCCCCATTTTGTAATGCATTCATTATTTTGTAACAATAGGAATGATAAATTACTAAACCCAAAACGAAAGAAATTTTTATTTGTAACCACTTCTCACTTAACCAACTTGGTTGCATAATAACCATACATATCGCCATGCTTAAAGCTAATATCATCCCAGGAGTTGTGATTATGTTCGCCAGTCTTTTTTCCATCAAGGTGTATTGATTATTAAAAGCAATTTTTAATTCATTATCCATATTTTTAGATTCTTCATGATATATAAAAAGTCTTACTAAATAAAAAAGTCCCGAGAACCAAACGATTACACCAATAATGTGAAGTGATTTAAACCAGAGATATGCTTCAGCTGCCAAATTACTTGATTAATTTTTTAGGTATATATTTTTAATATAGTTATATTTAACAATATCAAGAAATCAATTTTTAAAAAATTAATTAATATTTATAACTCGTGAAAATATTCATATATATCATTTACTGAATTTTTTCCAAGTCCTTTGACTTTTGATAAATCCTCTTTACTAGCAATTCTAATCGCATCTATGGATTTAAAATGCTCAAGCAATTCTCTTATTCTTGATGGTCCTAGTCCACTTATTTGGGACAATTGTGATCTATTCATTCTCTTAGATCTTTTGTCTCTATGAAATGATAATGCAAATCTATGTGCTTCATCTCTTATTCTTCTTAATAGAAGAACTCCTTTTTGATTTTCATCGGTATCAAGAGACTTTGTAATGCCGGGAATAAATATTTCTTCATTTTTTTTTGCTAATGAACATATAGTAACTTCTTCCTCAAGATTTAATTCTTTTAATGCTTTAATAGCCGCATTTAACTGGCCTTTGCCTCCGTCAATCATTACTAAATCGGGCCAATCTGATAGAAGTTCATTTTCTAATTTGCTATTCGTTTTATCATTTAACATTGAAAAATCCCCTCCGTTTTTTTTAAATATTGACCATTTTCTAAACCTTCTATGAATTACTTCATATATCGAAGCAAAATCATCACTATGACCTATAAAAACGTTAGGATCTTTAATCTTATATTTCCTATAGTGCTGTTTAGAAGGAATACCATCAATAAAAACGACTTGTGATGCTACAGGGTCAGTACCTTGAATATGGCTTATATCATAACCTTCAATTTTTTTAGGTTGTTCGCTTAATTCAAGTATTTGAGCCAGATCTTCAATTGATGATTCATTATCTTGTATCCCATTTAATATTCTATCTAATTCTAATTTCGCATTTTTTAAAACCATCTCTACAGTTTCATGTTTTTTATTTCTTTTTGGGATTATGATTTTTACTTTATTTTTTCTTAAACCCGTTAACCAATCCTCTATTGTTGTTTGCTTTGGAAGTTTATACTGGATATGAATTTCAGATGGTATTTCTATGCTTTCAACATTCATATAATGCTCTTCTAATACCTTTTGCAGAATAAGATTCTCATCTTTATTCTTTAATTTTTGACTATATCCAATCCTCCCAATGAGCTTACCAGATCTCATCTGAAAAATTTGTATACTAGCTATATTTTTTTCTGAAACTATTCCAAAGATATCTCTATTAATTGAAGAATCTGGTATTGATATTTTTTGTGATTCAGTTAATAATTTTAAACCTGAAATTTGGTCCCTTATTTTTGCAGCATTCTCATAATCTAAATCATTTGAAAATTGCAACATTTTTTTTTGCAAAAATATTTCTAAGTCATCATTTCTCCCCTGAAATATCATAGATACTTGTTTCATTATTTTTTTGTAATCGTCAGATGATATTACTTCTTGGCAAACACCTGGACATCTACCTATTGAATAATTCAAACAAGTTCTATCTTTATAGACTGGCCTTGGTCTTTGTCTAAGTGGAAATATTTTTTTTATCGTAAATAATGTTCTCCTTAATAATCCAACATCAACATAAGGTCCATAATATCTATCTAAATTATTTCTATTTCTTCTTCTTCTTGTAATAAATATTCGAGGATATTTTTCACTCCAAGTTATGCAAAGATATGGATATTTCTTATCATCCTTTAAAAGAATATTAAAATATGGTTTTTGCGTTTTTATTAAATTTGACTCTAAATTTAGTGCTTCATATTCGCTATCTGTGACAATAATTTCTATTTCAGTTATTTGACGAACCATTAAACTTAATCTTGGAGTTAAATCTGAAAAATTATTGAAATAACTACTTACTCTGCTCCGTAGTTTTTTAGATTTACCAATATAAAGTAAATTATTATCTATATCTTTAAAAAGATAACAACCAGAAGATTTTGGGATTTCGGATAATCTTGATTTTAGTAACTCCTTATTATTAATTAATTTATATTCGATTTTAAAATTATATTTGTTATCTATTGTTTCGATAGAGGAATTACTCATTTATAATGACTAACCTCCATAATTCCAGCCAGTTGAAGATAAATTTAGTGAGTCAACATCATTATTCAAATATGCAGATTGAACTTCTCCAACAAAAACGGTATGGTCTCCATGAATAACACTTCCAACTACACTACATTCAACTCCACCTACACTATCAACTAAAATAGGCAAACCAAGCTCACCTAAATTAAACTCAACAGATTCAAATCTACCTCCTAATGCTTTTTGGGGTTTAAAGAAAACAGCAGCTAAATCTTTTTGATCACTTTTGAGTACATTTAATGAGAATTTATTGGTTGACTTTATTATTTCATGACTTGAACCTTCTGATCTAACTGCCATTACTACTAATGGGGGGGTGAATGAACCTTGAGTAACCCAACTAGCAGTAAATCCATTTACTTCATTTTTATCCTCGTCTCTAACGCCACAAATGAATAATCCGTGAGGTATTTTTCTTAATAAGATTTTTTTTGCTTCTAGATTTAATGTCATAATTGATTTATCTAATAAACTTATTTTAACTAAATTTCTTATTCGTTCATAATAAATTCATGAAAATTCTTTATCCAGGTACATTTGATCCTTTAACAAACGGGCATATCGATTTAATAGAAAGGGCTGAAAAAATATTTGGTAATCTAGTAGTTGCTGTTTTAGAAAATACTTCTAAAACACCAACATTTAATCTTCAAAAAAGAATATTACAAATAAAAAAATCTCTTTCTCATTTACCTAATATTGAAGTTATTTCTTATTCCGGACTCACTGTTGATTGTGCCAATGATCTAAAAGCTAATCTTATTCTAAGAGGCTTAAGAGCAATGAGTGATTTTGAGTATGAACTGCAGATTGCTCATACAAATAAATCTCTTAATAATGATATTGAAACAATATTTTTATCGACAAATACAAATTTTAGTTTTCTTAGTAGTTCTTTAGTAAAAGAAGTTGCAAAATTTGGAGGTGAAATTAATCACATGGTACCCCCCTCTGTTGAAAAGGATTTAAAAGAACATTTTAAATAATATTTTTATTTACAAGATTTCAAGTAATAAACATCACTTAATAATTGAAAAGCTTTTTCTTTATCAATATTATTAGAATTTTGGATAATACTTATAATTATTGGCTTTTCATTTTTATATAAATAGCCAGATAATGCAAAGACATTTGAAAGAGTACCAGTTTTTCCATAAAACTTTCCAGATAATTCACTATTTACAAATCGTTTTGCTAATGTTCCTCTTACTCCAATAATTGAAAGTGTTGATTGATAAGCATTAAAATCTGAAGAGTATTTCATTTTATTTAAAAACAATACAACTAACTTTGTTGTAATTTTATTATTTCTAGACAAACCACTTGCATCTTCAAATAAAGTATTAGTAACTGGGAGACCTTTATTTTTTAACCAATTTTTCAAATCTTTATATTCATTATCATTCCATGTTTTTGATGCATTTTTAAAAAGAGATTCTGCAGTGAAATTATGACTTTCTGAATTGGTTAGTGTTAATAATGAAAGAATAGGATTTGATTCTATTTGATATATCTTATTAGAATTTTTTAAATAGAATATTTTTTTTGTATCTATGATATTAATATTAATGTTTGAATTAATAAATTTATCATTTAGATAGTTTGCAATAAAATTTTTTAAGTTATAAATATTGTCATATTGATTCTGATTACTTTCTATGGCAAGAGTTGTAAGTGGGGAACCATATTTATAGAGTTTATCTGTATATGTCCATCCATTTGGCCAATATAAATTCGAATTAATTTCTGCAATATTAAAATTAATATTTTTATTTGATTTGACATTAGAAAGTAATTTAACTATATCTGAATAATTTAAATCAGGATCGCCTTGCCCAACTAAGAAATAATTATTTTTATTTTTAAATAGGGTAGTTTTTAAATTGTGATCTAATTTATATTTACTCAATACATAAGCCGATGAAAATAATTTTTGATTTGAGGCTGGTAATCTTAGTATTTCATCATTATAAGAACTAATTATTGCACCGTTTTCATTAATAATAGATACACTAAATGTATTATCGAGATTTTTTCTTAATAATGAATCGTAGCTGGGACATGATTTTTTCCTATTAATTATTCCAGGAAAATTAAAATAAATACTATTTAAAATGGATATTTTATGATTTATTAGTAAATATCTTATTAAAAAAGGAGATGTTACTAATACAAGTACAATTAAGAAAAATGAATAAATTTTTTTTATCACTTTCAATCTATAAATTTACAAAAATAGTTTCATTGTCGGGTTTAATTTCAAATTCTTTTTTAAAAAAATATTTTTTATTTTCTTCTTTGAAAAGCAACCAGTTATTTGGATAAATATGCATAAGAGCAGCTTTATTTAAAGGCTGAAGAAAATAAATATTTTTCCAAGTTTTGACAAAGTTTTTACGCCTCTCTCTAATAACACTTCCTATACCAATATTGGCATCTTCAAATTTTGGATTTAATGAATAATGCGTTCCTTGATAATTATCAGACATAGGTTCAAATGAATCGAAGTCATATGGCTGAGGTAGTATCGATATCATTACACTATCAATATTATTTATATTATTTGATTCATTAAATGATTTAAAAGTAAAGATTTTATCTTTGATATCTGGATAGTCTCTTTGAGCCAAAGCCACAGCTCCTTGATCAGCAAATGTTATGAATACATTATTATTTACAGATAATATCTTGTAGATAGTTATTCCAATTCTATTAAACTTTAATCCTTCAAAATTTAATTCTATAGTAAATCTTTTATTTGAATCTAATAAACTTGGAATAATTGCATCCTCCATATTTTTAAGGGATTCATATAAATCTTTAGGTAGTCTGTAATTAGTTTCCATTAAAATTTGTCAATACATATATCAATAAGTTCTAAAAATTTATCTATTTCTGACTTATTGTTTATTGAACCTAAAGTAACACGAATATTTGAATATAGTTCATCATCTTTTAAACCAATATTTTTAAGTGTTGAGCTAGGTTTTCCAGATGAGCTTGAACATGCACTTCCACTACTTATGGCGATTCTATTTTCTGACATGAAATTAACAATCTTATAGGCCCTTATAGGTTCAAATAGTTTATTTAATAGTAGAAACGAAATATGATTGGGAAGTCTATGGTTAATACTGCCCGTAATCTTTATGTGATTATTATCCTTAATCTTTTGAAAAAAATATTTTTTAAGTTTATTAATATTATTAGAAGGAAATTCAGTTATGTAATCATATAATTTTATTTTTCCTTTAATATTTTTTAATGATTCATACATGCCAGCGATTAATGGCAAAGCTTGTGTACCTTGTCTTATTGAAAATTCCTGAGTAAGTGATATGTCTTTATTTTTTAAAAATTTTCTAGATTTTTCTTTTGTTAAAAGAATTCCGGTACCTTTTGGACCTCCAAATTTATGAGCTGATAAACTTAATAAATCACATTTAAGATCTTTCCAACTGAATATTCCATTACTTAATATTTGAGTTCCATCTAAATGAAACATTATATTTAATTCTTCACATTTGGAACCTATAAATTGAACAGGTTGTATTGTCCCAATTTCACTTTGTCCCCAAATAATTGATACAAGTCTAGTGTCATTGCTTAAAATTTTATCGATATTAGAAAGATTTAATATTCCATCATTTTTTACCATCCATTCGTAAATATCCCAATTTTGTTTTCTTAGTTTATTAGCACATATATTTGTTGCTTGATGTTCAACATTCGTAATAACAACTCTACCATTATTAAAGTTCTCATAGATATTATTAAATACAATATTTGTTGATTCCGAAGAACCAGATGTAAAAATTATATCCTCTGTTTCTGCTTCAAATATATAAGCAATTTTAGATCTAATTTCTTCAAGATATGTAGAACATTTTATCCCAAGCTCATATGTAGATGATGGATTATGCCAATAATTCCTATAAGTTGAATTTATTATATTTAAAACATTCTCAGATAATGGAGTTGTGGATGCATTATCTAAATAGATAAAATTATTTTCCATTATTTTACTAAAAATGATCCTGAGAAAACCTTTTTAGCATTACCGGTCATCATGACTTCACAATCGTCTTTTGACCAATCAATTTTAAGATTACCGCCTGGTAAAGTTACTATGGTTTGTTTATTACAAAGGCCTAATTTATAAGCTGCTACATGAATAGCACAGGCACCTGTTCCACAGGCTAAGGTTTGTCCTGCCCCTCTTTCCCATACTTTTACTTTAATATTATCTCTATTTAAGATTTGACAAAAATGAACATTAGTTTTTTCTGGAAATAATTCATTTTTTTCAAATATAGGACCAAGTCTGGAGAGAATAATTGACTCTAGGTCTTTTACAAAGAATATTAAATGAGGATTTCCCATTCCCACGGCATAGCCTATATTATTAAAATTTTTCTCAATAAATTCATGTGAAGGAATTGAATTGATTTTTTTTTCAATTGTTGTTGGAATATTTTGACTATCTAAAATTGGCACTCCCATTTTTACTGTAATTTCATCATTTATGTATTTTGCAATTTTTAAACCTGCTTTAGTCTCAATTTTATATTCTATATTTTTATTATTCATTGAATCATTTACATGGAGATACTCAACTAAACACCTAATTCCGTTTCCACACATTTGTGCTTCAGAACCATCTGAATTAAAGATTATCATTTTTGCATAATTATCTTGATTAGGTTCTTCAATAAAAATCACACCATCGGCTCCTATACCAAATTGCCTGTTGCAAATTTTTTTTATATCAAATATTTTATTTGTCTTGTAATTTTTATATAAATCATTACCTCTTGAATCAATTACTACGAAATCATTTCCGTTACCTTGATATTTTTCAAAAGTTATATTTTTCATTTGTAGATAATATATTTTAAATTTTAATTATAAATTATTCCTTTTAACAATCTATTTCTATTTTATACAATGGATATTAAAATAATAATTTAACAAATAATAATTAAGTGATTTCTCCCGATAAACAATATGAGGCTGATAGCAATTTATATAATCCATCTGGTATAGAAAAAAAATGGCAGTCAATATGGACAGAAAAAAATTTATACAAAACAGATGAATTAACTGACAATAGCAATAAATTTTATGCCCTATCAATGTTTCCCTACCCTTCAGGTAATCTTCATATGGGACATGTTAGGAATTATGTTATTACAGACTTAATAGCTCGGTTCCAAAGGTTTAAGGGCAAATCTGTTTTGCATCCAATGGGTTGGGACGCTTTTGGTTTACCTGCTGAGAATGCAGCGATTGAAAGAGGAATTAGTCCAAGTGTCTGGACTAAAAAAAATATTTCTCATATGAAGTCACAATTAAAGCTTTTGGGACTATCAGTTGATTGGGATAGGGAATTTGCAACTTGTGATGAAAATTATTATATCTGGACACAATATCTATTTTTAGAGTTATACAAGGCAGGTCTTGTATATCAAAAGGAATCAGAAGTTAATTGGGATCCTATAGATAATACAGTCTTAGCGAATGAACAAGTTGACTCAGAGGGTAAATCTTGGAGATCTGGTGCAATAGTTGAAAAAAAATTATTAAAGCAATGGTTTTTAAGAATTACAAATTATGCAGATGAGTTATTGAAGGATTTAGAAAAATTACATAACTGGCCAGAAAGAGTAAAAATAATGCAAGATAATTGGATTGGAAAGTCAATTGGTACAAATATTAATTTCAATATCAATACCAATCCAGAAGAGAAAATAACTGTATTTACAACAAGGCCAGATACGTTATTTGGAGTTACTTATTTAGCAATTTCTGTTAATCATTCATTAGTTAATAATATTTCTGATCAAGAAACCATACAAGATATTGAAAATCTAAAACAATATTTGAAAAATAATAAAAATAATGAACTTGAAAAAATTGGAATTAAAACTAACTTAATAGCAATAAATCCATTTAATTCTGAGCCTATTCCGATTTGGGTGGCAAGTTATGTTCTCGATGAATACGGTACAGGTGCTGTTATGGGCGTGCCTGCTCATGATCAAAGAGATTTTGAATTTGCTAAGAAAAATAATATTGATATTAAACAGGTAATACTAAAGGATAAAAGTGAACAAACTAAAGAGCTTGATGAAGCTTATGTAGAAAAAGGATATCTTATTAATTCAAATCAATACGATGGTATAGAAAATACTATTGCTAAATTAAAAATTTCAGAGGAGGGAGTAAATAATGGATGGGCTGAAAATAAAATTCAATATCGTCTAAGAGATTGGTTAATCTCTAGACAAAGATATTGGGGATGTCCGATACCCATAGTTAATTGCAAAAAATGTGGCTCTGTTCCTTTAAAACAATCTGAATTACCTGTTTCCTTACCAAAAGATATAGAAATCTCTGCTAATAAAATTAATTCTTTAGGTGATAATAATAATTGGATAAATACTTTATGTCCAAAATGTGGAATAGCGGCAAGAAAAGAAACTGATACTATGGACACTTTCATGTGTTCTTCATGGTATTTTTTAAGATATCCATCTTCAAAATGTTCTACTAAGCCATTTGAAAAGATTGAAATTAATAAGTGGTTGCCAGTAGATCAATATGTTGGGGGAGTAGAGCATGCAATATTGCATTTGTTATATGCAAGATTTTTTACAAAAGCTTTGCGAGATAACGAACTATTTGAAATTGATGAACCATTCAAAAAACTATTAACGCAAGGAATGGTTCAAGCGGCAGCTTATAAAAACAATAAAACTGGTAAATATGTTTCTCCTTCCGATATTAATGATCTATCAAATCCTACAGATCCAATTGACAATTCTAAACTCGAAGTTCTTTTCGAGAAGATGTCTAAGTCAAAATATAATGGAATAGACCCTGAATCAGTAATTAAAAAATATGGAGCAGATACAGCAAGAATGTTTATATTATTTAAAGCACCTCCAGAAAAAGATTTGGAATGGGGAGATGCAGATGTTGAAGGACAATTTAGATTTTTAAGCAGGATTTGGAAGCTTTATATAAATTGTGCAAAAGATATAAATAGTAAAAGAAAAACCTATCCAGATAAAGAAAAATCTTTAATAAAGTCGATGAACATTGCTATAAAAGAAATTTCAAATGACATATTAAATAACCAATTTAATACAGCGATTTCAGAACTAATGAAGTTTTATAATTCATTATCAAATTCCATTAATGACGTAAACAATAATTTAAAAAAAGAAGCTTTAAAAACATTTTGCATTTTGTTAGCTCCATTTGCACCTCATATTGCAGAAGAAATATGGCATCTAATTGGATATAAAAATTCTGTGCATTTAGAACACTGGCCATCCTTTAATGCCGATGCACTAAAGGAAGATTCATATGAGCTAGTGATACAAGTGAATGGAAAAGTAAGAGATAAAGTAAAAATTAAAAATGATATAAATGAAGATCATATTAAAGAATTGACTCTTAAAAGACCTAACATATTAAAATGGACTCAAGATAAGGAAATCAGAAAAATAATTATTGTTAAAGGAAAAATTATGAATATTGTTGTTTAAGTATTTGTTTTTTGAATGACTAATGAATTTGGATTTGACCAATCGCCCTTAACTAAATAATTATCATTACCGAAACACATTTCACGCAATATGAAAAATATAGGTTCACTCACTGAATTATCAAATAATGATGTTATGTCATGTATAGAATATTCTCCTCCATCTTCTAATAAATTACTTACTTTTTGTTGATACTCAATAATATTTGCGGCTGCTTTCTTTCCAGCTTCAACTCCAGGTTGATCGTATGCATTTATATTTACCAATTCAGCGTAGAAGGATACAGCTCTCTCAAATAAAGCGATTAAGGCACCTAGCGAAAAACAATTTAATTTTTCTAATGTGATAGTGATACTTTGTCTATTTTCACTTGAGAGTGCTGATCTAGTCCCTTGCAAAAAACCAGAAAGATATTCTTTAGGATTCTCTTTCTCTTCAAAAATATTAGTAGATGGAGAATCTAATAATTCAATAAAAATACAAAAGAAATTATCAATACCATCTCTCAGTTGCTGAACATAAGCATGTTGATCTGTTGATCCTTTATTACCAAAAACAGAAATTCCTTGATTAACTACTTCACCATTCCTATTAAATTTCTTACCTAATGATTCCATTACTAATTGCTGAAGATACTTACTAAATACCTGTAACCTATCTCTATAAGGTAAAACGACCATATCTCTCTTTCCAACGCCATCACCTGTTAAATACCATGCAGATGATAATAATGCTGCGGGGTTATTTTTAAAATCACTAGTACGTGTGGCCTCATCCATTACTTCTGCACCTCTAATAAATTCAAATATATTTTCATTAATTAGGGCTAATGGAAGTAATCCCACAGAGCTTGTAATACTAGTTCTTCCTCCAACCCAATCTTGCAAATTAAATATTTTTAACCAATTTTCGGAAGTGGCTTTTTTAAATAACTTACTATCTTTCATAGTTATAGCTATAGCATTAGAATTCCATTCAAGAGAATTATTTTCGCAATGACTTTTAATAATTTCCATAGCAATTCTAGGTTCAGGTGTACCACCTGATTTGCTTACAATTACAAATAATGTTGTGGATAATTGTTCACGTAACTCTTCTAACTTTTCGCTAATTAAAAAAGGATCAACATTATCTATATAAGAAAAATTTAGTCCTTTTGAGCATTTCTGCAGTGACTCAGTAATAAGTAATGGGCCTAAACCACTTCCACCAATTCCTATCCATAGGACATCTGTATAGTTCTGATTATTCTTATTCTTAATATTCCCATTTAAAATTTGTTTTCCAAATTCTGAAATTTCATTAATATCTGCACTAATCTCCTCTCTGATTTTAGAAGAAGGTGAAATTGAAGGATTTCTAAGCCAATAATGTCCAACTTGTCTATTTTCATCTACATTTGAGATTGCACCATTTTCTAGCTCTTTTATTGAAGAAAAAACATCTATAAATTTCTCTTCTAAATTTTTTATCTCTTTACTTGTGAAATTAATTTTGCTTATGTCTAACCAAATATTTAATTTTTTTATCAAACCAAAGATAATTACAAAATTTTTCCCAAGAGTTTAAATCTCCATTCATTTTATATATGTGTTCCTTTTAATTATTTAATTATATCTATACAAATAGTACATAGATTTGAATCATTTAAATTTGTTTAAATTTATATCTTCAAATAAATATGTTTTTGAATATAAACAATCTGAATAGGGGTGTTTTTTATTACTTAAGAATTTATCATTGAATAAAAAACTTTGGATAAATCATTTAATTACATAATTTCTCCTGATATATCAGAATTTAGGAGATTTTCACCAAAATTAAAAATAGGTGTACTTGCTTCTGGGAAAGGCACAAATTTTCAGGAGTTAATTAATCTCTCAGAAAAAGGAGACTTAGATGTAGATATAAAAGTTCTTGTAACTGACAAAGATGATGCAGGTTGTATAAAAAGAGCTGAAAGTGCAAAAATACCTCACAAAATAATAAGAGTTAAAGATTTTTCGCAAAATGAGCTATTTGAATTAGAAATTGTAAATACTTTAATTAACAATAATGTTGAACTTATTGTAATGGCTGGCTGGATGAAAATTGTCTCACCCTTCTTCATTAATAAATTTAAAAATAAAATTATTAATATTCACCCATCCCTACTTCCAGCATACAAGGGTGGTTTTGCGATAAAGGACTCTTTACTTAATGGTTCAAAAATAACTGGTTGTTCAGTACATTTTGTAGATGAAGAGGTAGATAGTGGTTCTTTAATAATGCAAGCTGCATTGGCAATAAGAGATGATGATGATATTGAATCACTTTCCAAAAGAATACATATCCTTGAGCACAAAATTTTACCTCATTCAGTCTCTTATGCTGGTTTCTTGATAAGAAGTAATATTATGGAAAATTATTAGTTAATTCAAGACCATCATCCATTGAGAATCCACTTATAATATTTAGATTTTGAATTGCTTGTCCAGTCTGTCCTTTTAACAAATTATCAATCACAGAAAGAATAATTATATTTCCATTTCTTATATCAACTTTCACAGAAAGAAAAATTTGGTTTGTATTTTTAACCCATTTTGTTGATGGATATGTATCTACAGGTAAAACTTTAATATTGTTAAAATTTCTATAATAATTATCCATAAGTATTCTGCAATCGTCAGAAGTCAATCCTGGATCTCTTAATCTCCCATATATAGTCGTTTGCATACCCCTAGCAATTGGAACCAAATGAGGTGTAAAAAGCAGTTCAATCTTATTTCCTGAGATTAATGATGCTTCTTGCTCGATCTCTGAAGTATGTCTATGGTTTATCAATCCATATGCTGATAGACCTTCTCCACATTCTGATAAGAGTAGTTTTTGATTTGGTTCTCGCCCTCCTCCTGAGGTTCCGCTTTTAGAATCAATTACGATACCTTCATTATCAATAATTCCTTGTGAAAGATAAGGAGCTAATGGAATAAGAGCAGATGTTGGATAGCATCCTGGACATGCAATTAATCTTCCTTTTGAAATTGCTTCTTTATTTATTTCAGGAAGACCGTAAATTGCCTCTTTGCATAAATCATCATCATTCCTTTTATAAATAGCTGATTCTTTTGAATATACTTTTTTCCATTCCTCTAATGACTTATATCTATAATCTGCTGATAAATCGATAACCCTAACCCCTTTATCTAATAGTTTTCTTGTCAAAGTGGAGGATAGGCCATTTGGTAAACAAAGCAAAGCTATATCTGCATTGTTAGAGATATTCTCTACTGAAATTTTTTCTATATAAGGATCATTATCTAGATAAATAAAAGGGAAATTATCATTCCACTTTGTTCCAGATGTTTTATTTCCTCCTAAAAATGAGATTTTGTAGTTTTTATTTTTCTTTAGAAGATTTACTGCTTGAATACCTCCGTAACCAGTAGCACCTACTATTGCAACATTCATTTCTTTGAATTGGCAGACTTTGAGATAGGATTATAAAGTGTTGAATTTAGGATAACAAACACACTATTTTTCTATATTGATAGGAATAATGAAAGAAACAAGTCCCAAATTAAATAATGGAACAATTTTGGATATAAATGAATCTTTTAAAATTGAATTTGATCCTATCAGTGATGCATTAGCTGCGATAAGGAATGGTGAATGCATAATTGTGGTTGATGATGAAAGAAGAGAAAATGAGGGAGATTTAATTTGTGCTGCTCAGTTTGCAACTCCTCAACAAATTAATTTTATGGCTACTGAGGGACGAGGTCTTATATGCCTAGCTATGCAAGGAGAGAAGCTTGACTCTTTAGATTTACCATTAATGGTAGATAGAAATACAGATGAAAATCAAACAGCTTTTACGATTTCTATTGATGCAGGCCCTGAAAATAATGTTTCAACTGGTATCTCAGCTGAAGATAGAGCAAAGACAATTCAAGTTGCTATAAATCCAAATACTAAACCTGAGGATTTAAGAAGACCAGGACATATATTTCCATTAAGAGCTAAACAAGGCGGAGTTTTAAAAAGGGCAGGTCATACAGAAGCAGCAGTAGATATTGCGGCAATGTCAGGTTTATATCCAGCTGGAGTTATTTGTGAAATACAAAATCCTGACGGATCAATGTCAAGACTTCCGCAACTTAAGGAATATGCCAAGCAGTGGGGGATGAAATTAATATCAATTGCAGATTTAATAAGTTATCGATTTCAAAATGAGAGATTTGTTTTTAGAAAATCCAATGCAGTTCTTCCAAGTATTTTTGGAAATTTTAAAGCATTTGGATATATTAACGAACTTGATGGTTCGGAGCATGTTGCATTAGTAAAACAGAAATCATCAAAGTTAAGTGAGCCTGTATTAGTAAGAATGCATTCAGAATGCTTAACTGGTGATGCTTTTGGATCATTACGTTGTGATTGTAGACCCCAGTTGGAGGCAGCATTATCAAGGATAGAAAAAGAAGAAGAAGGCGTTCTCGTTTACTTGAGACAAGAAGGTAGAGGTATTGGCCTTATAAATAAATTAAAAGCATATAGTCTTCAGGATGGTGGATTAGACACGGTTGAAGCAAATGAAAAATTAGGATTTCCTGCTGATTTAAGAAATTATGGAGTTGGGGCACAAATATTAACTGATCTTGGTATTAAAAAATTAAAATTACTAACGAATAATCCTAGAAAAATTGCTGGTTTAGGAGGTTATGGAATAGAAGTTATTGAAAGAGTTCCATTAGTGATTTGCCCAAATGATAATAATGCAGAATATTTAAGTGTTAAAAGAACAAAACTTGGTCATATGATTGATGAAGAAAATTTACATTCTATGAATATTGATCCATTTATATCTATTTTTCTTGACGGAAAATATAAATCTATTGATCTAGTTTCAATAAAAAATAATGTTATTAAATTCTGTAGTGAGCAAAACATAAATATTAAACTTGAAAGTACACCAAGATTATTAGCTTTTTGGAATAGACCAAAATTAGTTTGGCGAATTTTACATGATCAAAATAGAACAAATTCCAACATTACTGACGAGGAAATAAAGAATATTGAATTATTTATTCAGTTTTTATCTAATTTCAAAAATAGTACAAAAATTGGGATTATTGTTTCTAAAAATATTGAACTAGCTTTGCATCCAAAAAATAGCATCAAGCTTATTAATACTAAATTCTCTCTTAATAATGAAAAATTATATTCCTCTACTAGAAAATTTAATTTAGATAAAGAGACATTTAGTATTGTTTTTGAAGGTTAAACTATTATTTCAAGGTTGCTTTTAGAATTTTTGATCCATTAGTAAGTTTTAGAACAACATCCATATCATTTGTCATACCAAAAACAGTATGTACTCCATCGAGATGAGGTTGTGGTTCATAAACTATGAAAAACTGACTCCCACCTGTATCCTTTCCTGCATGAGCCATAGAAAGTGAACCTTTCAGATGTTTATTGGAATTAATTTCACATTTAATATTATATCCAGGACCCCCTGTTCCAGGCATACCAGATGCTCCATCACGGGTATTTGGGCAACCACCCTGAGCCATAAATCCAGGAATAACTCTATGAAATGCTAAACCATCATAAAATCCATCACTTATCAATTTTGTAAAGTTTTTAACGGTATTTGGCGCGTCATCAGAGAAGAATTCAATATTAATATTCCCAACTTCAGTTTCAAATAATGCTTTTGTCATTTTTATCTATTTATAAATTTATATATATATTAATCCTTACAGCAACTTTTCAAGGTTTTCTTTAATAGTATTCATATCAATTTTTTCATTATTATCTGCCTCCCCCGCCCAATCATTTACTTCAATATTTTTCTGAGGAGGAGAGATTAGTAACCTATCTTCTGGTGTTTTAGGAACAAAATTTTTCTCTACTAGTCTACATTCATAATCTAACTTTTTGCAGAAGTCTTTTATTTCATTAATTTCGATCATTTCAACTGTTGGCAAAGGGAAGTCTTGAGCTTCAAGTAGACCACAGTATCTTGTAGCATCATCACGTTCTTCAAACATAAGAACTATAGTTCTCCCTTTAAGTTCGATTGAATGAATTCCTTCTTTATCCGTTCCTGAATTATATAAAAGAACAAATATGTGCATAATTATTTTTCTCTCTTACTATATGATATTTGATTAAGAATCAGAAAGTGATAATTCTTGTAATCTTGTATATAAGGCAATTTCTTCATCATTAATATCAGCAGGAATAACAACCAAGATTTCAACATATTGATCACCTATATTATCCTCAAATGATAAACCTCTACCTTTTAAACGTAACATTCTTCCAGTAGATGATTTTGGAGGGACTTGTAGGGTGACATTTCCATCTAAGGTTGGTACTTCTACTGCGCAACCTAGAAGAGCATCATGAGGAAATAACTCTAACTTATAAAGAACACGTAAACCATCAATTCTTAGACCACTTTCAGTTTGTACTTTTAACTGTAGATAATGATCTTTTCCTCCCTTCGCAATATGTTCAAGCCTTAATCTCCATCCATCTCCAGCAAATGGTGGCGTGTCAACTTCTACTACAGTTAGATCTTCAAGTTCTATCAAAATTGTGGCACCATTTAATGCCTCATAAGGAGTTAATTCGATTATCGTTTCAATATCGTGGTGGAGTTTAACTGGAGGTGGCTCTTCTGGCGAGGTTGTAGGGTAGTCATAATTATTAAATTCATCATTATCTATAGTTTCATCTTTATCTAAATTTGCAGATTCATCATTGAATGAATCGTTACTAAGTTCTTCAGTATCTTCTGTGTTGAAGTTGTATCCAAATAATGAATCAAGAAAATGTTGAAAATCAGGAAAACCTGTTTTGAAAATATTATTTGTGTATTCATCATGAGAATATAAATCAGAAATTACATTTCGGTTTTTAAGATTACTTAAGTATTCATACGCTTCATTAATTAGTTTAAATCTCTCTTCTGCATTTATATCATTCTTATTTAAATCAGGATGCCATTTTCTCGCTTCTTTTCGGAAGGCCTTTTTTAATTCCTTATCGTCGAAATCATTGGATAAACCCAAAATCGACAAATAGTCTTTTTTAGAGGAAATAGTCATTGTCCCATGGATCATCATCTCTAGAATTACCATACCTCGAATTTCTATAATTTCTATTCATTTGATTATCCCAAGGGTCATCTTCCCAATAATCATCAGAAAAAAGTTCATCCTTTAGTGACCCAAATGTATTTTTAATACTTTGTAGTGGATTATTATCAGTTTTCCTTTCAAAAGCAAATTTTCTGTTTAAACCAAATAAAGCTTCTTGAAGAGCGCTTACAGAAATTTCTAATTCTTGAGGATCTTCGTCATCTATATATTCTTCAACATCTTGAATAGCTAATTCAACAGCTCTTTGTTGTCGTTCAGCTCCATATGGTCCAAATTCTAAAGAAGCATCTCTGAGCCTTCGTTCAGCTTGTGCAATAAGAGTTAAAGCGCTATTTTTTCTATCAATAACAGATCTCTTCTTTCTATCTTCATTAGCTTTTGATTTAGCTTCTTCAATTATAGACTTAATTTCCTGTTCATTTAAATTAGAGCCTCCAGAAATTGAAACGGTTTGCTTTCTACCGGTGGTTCTATCGGTTGCACTTACTTCTAAAAGACCATTTGCATCAATGTCAAATGCTACCTGAACCTGTGGTATTCCTCTAGGAGCTGGAGGAATACCTGATAACCTGAATTTGCCAAGTGATTTATTTTCAGAGGCCAATGGTCTTTCACCTTGCCTAACTTGAACAACAACCGAGGATTGATTTGCTTCAGATGTACTAAAAACATCAGATTGTCTTACAGGTATAGGTGTATTACGTGGAATAAGTACCTTCATTAGACCTCCTATAGTTTCTAAACCCAAAGATAAAGGTGTAACATCATTCAGTAATAAATCTTGTAAATCACCACTTATTATTCCTGATTGTATTGCTGCACCAATTGCAACGACTTCATCCGGATTAACAGATTGACAGGGGTCATTAGGAACAAGAGTCTTAACTAATTGTTGAACCATAGGTATCCTTGTACTTCCTCCAACAAGAACCACTTCATTTATATCTTCTGCATTCCAACCAGAGTCATCCAAGGCAATTTGCACAGGCTCTAATAATCTGTCTAATAGATCTTGAGATAATGATTCAAATTTTTTTCTATCTAAAGTCTCTTCAATATGTAATGGACCCTCTTTACTTGTGGTAATAAAAGGTAATGATATTTTTGTTTTAAACAATCCTGATAATTCACATTTAGCTTTTTCAGCAGCTTCAGTTAATCTCTGCAAAGCCTGCCTATCCCTTCTTAAGTCAATATCATATTTAGCAAGAAACTTTTCAGCAAGCCAATCAACTATTTTTGAGTCAAAATTGTTCCCACCTAATTGGGTATCTCCGCAGGTAGCCTTAACATCAAATACACCATTTGAAATTTTTAATAATGATACATCAAATGTTCCTCCCCCTAAATCAAAAACTAATACATTATTAGAGGAACTTTTTTCAAAGCCATATGCAAGAGCAGCTGCAGTTGGTTCATTTAGGATTCTATCTACTTTGATACCAGCTAATATTGCAGAATCCTTAGTAGCTTGCCTTTGAGATTCATTAAAATATGCAGGTACTGTAATTACAGCTGAATCAATAGTATCTCCTAAATATGTTTCGGCATCATTAATCAATTTTCTAATTAATGAGCTAATTAACTCTTCAGGAGCATATTCTCTTTCTGTATTTGCACTAAGAACCCTAACACTTCCATTATTATTTGCTTTGACACTATAAGGAACTGAAATACTTGTCTCATCAAGTTCATCCCAATCACTACCAATAAATCTCTTCAAATTATAAAAGGTATTTTTAGGATTTAATACAAGCTGTCTTCTTGCTTGTTCACCTATTACTATTTCTTTGTCTTTTGTAAAACCGACTATAGAAGGCGTAGTTCTAGATCCTTCAGAATTTGCAATAACAATTGGACGGCCAGATTCTATAACTCCAACAACAGAGTTAGTAGTACCTAAATCAATTCCAACTATCTGCCCCATGATTTTAGATGGCTAAATTAAAGCAAAATTTACTAAAAATTTAATTAATTTTTATCTTAGATATTTACATATAATAATAAAAATCAAATATTTTCAACTTAATTTAAATAAATAAGATTATTTATAACTTGTCAAATTGATTAGTAAATATTTTAATACATTCTATATAAACAAAATTGTTGATGTATTTAACCAAAATCAACTAATATAAAACGGAGAGAGAGGGATTCGAACCCTCGATAAAGTTGCCTCTATACAGCATTTCCAGTGCTGCGCCTTCAACCACTCGGCCACCTCTCCCAAGGAACTTATCCTAACCTTTTATCATCCCATTTTGAGGAAAGTTATTTGAACAAGACTTTCGAAGTCACTATTAAAAATAAAGAAACCGGAAAGGTCTACAAAGAGAAGGTTAATAGTGACGAGTATATTCTTAAGGAATTTGAAAGGAATGGTTTTAAGCTTGCATTTTCATGTAGAAATGGTTGCTGTACAAGTTGTGCGGTTAAAATAATTTCTGGTACTTTGCAACAACCTGAAGCCATGGGGGTATCTCAATTATTAAAAGAAAAAGGATATGCACTGCTTTGTGTCGCAAAAGCAACTTCAGATCTTGAAGTAGAAACAACATATGAAGATGAAGTTTATGATTTGCAATTTGGAC
>QCLZ01000008.1 GCA_003214175.1 Prochlorococcus sp. AG-418-I20 | reverse complement strand
GAAGAATTCTCAAGCAGATTTAATATTGCTAGTAGATGCAGCCAGAATTACAAATGCTTCTGAAGCTGGATTGCTTCAAAGTATACAATCAAAATCTTTAGAAAATGATGTTCCAATTGGATTAAAAGATACAAATAAGGAATGGTATGCATTAACTAGAAGAGTTAGGGTTATGGTAGTTAATCCAAAAGTTGTAGATGTAAGCAAGATTAAGGACTATACAGATTTAGCTGATCCATCCTTAAAAGGAAAAGTATGCTTGAGAAATAGAAAAAGTCCATATAATCAATCATTAGTTGCTAATCAATTAGTTAATAAGGGAGAATCAGAAACTAAGGCTTGGTTAAGTGGAATGATTTCTAACGTTGACCAACCTTTCTTTGCTGGGGATATTTCAATAATTAGAGCAGTTGCGAAGAAAAAATGTGGAGTAGGAATTGTTAATCATTATTATGTCGCAAGGATGTTGGCAGGTGTTAATGGAAGAAGAGATGCATTATATGCAAAACGAGTATCTGTTATTACACCAAATCCAGCGCATGTAAATATTAGTGCTGGAGGGATAGCTAAATATGCAGAAAATAAAGCTGAAGCTATAGAACTACTTGAATACTTAGCATCTCCAACTGGAAGTAAGGGACTTGCTGCTCCAACTTTTGAACATCCATTGAAAGAGGTTAATCAAAACCCTATTGTTAAGGATTTTGGAGGATTTATTCCTGATACTGTTACGGTAGAAGATCTTGGGAAATATAACTCTGTTGCAATAAAGTTAATGAAAAATGCAGGATGGGATTAAAAATTAAGAAAATTAGATAGATCATAATTTCCTCTTTGATATTGTGCATACTTATAAGCAAGTGGAGAGGTGGCTGAGTGGTCGAAAGCGAACGACTCGAAATCGTTTAATAGGCAACTATTCGTGGGTTCGAATCCCACCCTCTCCGTGAATATTACGTTTCAGGTTTGTTCAAGTTGTGTCAAACTTCCAGAAATGACTGATATGACTTCGTTTTTTTTAAAAAACTTTTAATCACGTTTGTTCAGTTTAAATTTTTTATATAACTATTGAATAATCGAATATTATGTTTATAATCTTTTATTGAAAATGAATAAGATTAAAGTCTCAATTCCTTTAATGATTATGATTTTAATATCATTACCAGTTTATAGTCTGACTTGGGAGGAAATTTTAGAAGCACTAGAAACTGAAAGCTATGATTTCCCCGTAAATGCTCGAAATAAGCAAGTAACCTGTTGGAAAGAAGTTTATTGGGAAGAATATATTGAAGGAAATTCAGGCTATAAAGGATATGTTAATAGTTATAACGATAAAATAAAAATAAATTGTCCTTATTAATTAATAAAGCAAATAATTAATGCGGTTAATGCAATTCATCAAATCAGTAGAAAGGGTGAGGTGAAATTAACAAATTTTTGGATAAATATAAGTGGAAAAGGTTCTTCAAATACACCTCATACTCATTCAGGTTTAACTTATTCAGGTGTATTTTTCATTAAAGTTCCAAAAGAGATGAAAGGAGGAAGATTTCTTTTCTATAGGAACTTTAACGAAGCTGACTTTATTTCTACAGAATATATGGGGCATTTTAAAGAGGGCTATCAAATGCAAGGCTATGACTATCCCATTAATACAATTTCACCAAAAGAAAATATGCTAATAGTTTTTCCTGCCTGGGTCCCTCACGCAGTTGAGATTAATTTATCTGATAAAGAAAGGATAAGTCTTTCGTTTAATTTTAAATTAAATAGAAGTTTCTAGGCTTGAATAATACGGTTGATTTTCTAAAAGTTAATTTTCCCAAAATGGGTCTGTAGTTAAAACAACCTTTAATATACATTTTTCTTTACTTTTGATATCACTTATACAAGCCCTTACTGTTTCGCCATTTACATCTATTTCACATGCTCCGCAACTCCCTGTAAGACAGCCAGTTGGGATTTCTAATCCTGCTTTTTCCGCTGAAGAGAACCAATCATCTCCTTCTGAAACAAATGTTTCATGATTATTTGGCCATATAATTTTTATCTTTGCTTCTTTCAACTTAAAAATGATTTGAGATTTAAATGTTTATCGAATTCATTTGCAAGATTATTAATAATAGATTCTCTCTTCTTTTCATAAGATATTGATTTTTTATTTAACATTGGTAAATCTTTACTCTTCCTTATTAAATTAATATATTGATCTCTCCAACTATCATTTTCAAAGATTCCATGAATATAAGTTCCTGCAATAGTCCCACCCGCGTTATTTTTTTTATACCAACCTAGATTCAGGTCTTTAAAAATAGGTTTAATCTTTGATAAGGTTTGAGTTTTATCAAATTTTGTTTGGCCATTATGAATTTCGAATCCATTAATTTTTGATTTGCATGGCCAAATAGATTCAGATTTGATTTGTCGTGTTAATTTTTTTTTAAAAAAAGTTGTTTTTAAGGGCAATAATCCAATGCCTTTAATTTTTTGTTCAGAATAATTGCTGGAGCCCTCTTTAAAATAAGGATCTTCAAGTGTTGTGCCTAACATTTGTAATCCTCCACAAATTCCAATAATATTGCCTTTATTATTTCCATACTCCCTTAAGTCTTGAGATAAACCACATTTATCAAGAAATATTTGATCTTTAATAGTTTGTTTACTACCAGGAAGAATAATAAAGTCATACTGCCACAAATTTTGGGATTCTTCAATCCATTTAATTATTATTGAATCTTCATTTTCCAATGGATCAAAGTCTGAGAAGTTACTTATGGAGGGCAATTTTATAATCCCTACTTTGATATCAGGATTCGTAAAACGAGATTTTTTTTCTAATAAATCTAAAGAATCCTCTGGAGGGAATGAATCACTTAACCATGGAATAATCCCAATTACAGGGATTTTGGTTTTCTCCTCTATCCACTTTTTCCCTTCTTCAAACAAAGACAAGTCTCCTCTGAATCTATTTATAATTATTCCCTTAATAAGTTTTTTTTCTTCAGGTTTCATTAATTCAAGGGTTCCGATTATTTGTGCAAATACTCCTCCCCTTTCAATATCAGTAACCAAAATGCAATTTGCATTTAAATACTTAGCAACTCTTAAATTTGTGAGGTCTCTATGAATCAAATTCATCTCTACTGGACTTCCAGCTCCTTCGATAATTAAACGGCAATTTGGTTTTTTTTTATAAATAGAATTAAGACTTTTTTTAATTACTTCCCAGCCAGGAATAAACCAATCTTGGTAGTAATTTTTGGCGGTTGTTATTCCTATACTTTTGCCAAGGTGAATGACCTCGCTTGTTGAATTTCCCTGTGGCTTTAATAAAATGGGATTCATCTCAGCAGATGGATTAACACCACAAGCAAAAGCTTGAAGAGCTTGTGAATATGCCATCTCTCCACCTTCCCAATCAACCCAAGCGTTGTTACTCATATTTTGTCCTTTAAAAGGGATTGGCTCTTCTCCTAAATTCTTAAGAATCCTGCAAATAGCAGTAACCGTTAAAGATTTTCCTGCTCCACTGGAAGTGCCTAGGACCATTATTGGTTTCTTTATTTCATATAATTTTGCTTCTAAATCCATTAGTAATTTATATTAATTTTGAAATTTATTAATTAGTAAATTGAATTATAATTTGGAAAAAAATTTGTGTTAATTCTAGCCTCTGCTTCTCAATCTAGAAAGAAATTACTAGAAAATTGTCAAATTGAATTTATCCAAAAATCAAGTGACTTTGATGAAACTACTATTCAAGAAAAGAATATATTTAATTTAGCTTTGGAATTATCTTTTCAAAAGGCTAATAATTTATCTGAAAATATTCAAAACATATCATTGCCCGAAGAATTTAATTATGCTCCAGTGGAAATACTTGGGTGCGATTCAATTTTTGAATTTAAAGGAGAAGCTTATGGAAAACCATCTAATAAAGAGGAGGCATTTATTAGATGGAAAAAAATGTCTGGAGAATTTGGATTTTTACATACTGGTCATACTCTAATAATTGGAAATATTGATTCAACTTCCAAAATTTTTAAAATCAATGAAATAATTAAAAAAACAATAAGTTCAAGAGTTTATTTTTCTAAGTTGGAAGATTGGGAAATTAAGAGTTATATAGATACAAATGAACCTTTATATTGCGCCGGAGGATTTGCTTTAGAAGGTATAGGCGGTAAGTATATAGAAAAAATAGAGGGATGTTTTAGTAATGTAATGGGGTTAAGTTTGCCATGGCTCAGAAAAAATTTATATAAATAAGAAAATTTAGCAAAAAAAAACCCTATCAAGAGATAGGGCTTTTTTAATAGATCAGAAATTAATCTAAATCAGGCATTTCTAGAGCTGGTTCACTCTTTCTGTCGATTCCTTTTTCGAAACCTGCAGCAGCCGCTCTAGCACGTCCTGCATGCCAAAGATGACCGATGAATGTAAACCATCCTAGGAAGAATTGAGCTGCAGCTAACCATTGTCTTAAGTTAACAAAGTTAACAGCATTAGGCTCTGTAATGATTCCCCCAACTGAGTTAATAGAAGCGTTAGGAGCATGAGTCATATATTCAGCAGCTCTTCTTACTTGCCAAGGCTGAATATCATTTTGAATTTTCTCAAGGCTCAATCCGTTAGGTCCTCTTAAAGGCTCTAACCATGGACCTCTGAAATCCCAAAATCTCATTGTTTCACCACCAAATATAATTTCACCTGTAGGAGATCTCATGAGATACTTACCAAGACCCGTTGGTCCCATTGTTGAACCTACATTAGCTCCAATTCTTTGATCTCTCACAAGGAAAGTAAAGCTTTGGGCTTGTGAAGCTTCGGCATTTGTTGGACCATAAAACTCTGATGGATAAGCAGTATTATTGAACCAAATGAAAGTTGAAGCAATAAAACTTGCCACACAAATTCCGCCAAGAGCATAACTTAATAGTCCTTCACCATTCCAGATGAATGCTCTTCTTGCCCATCCAAAAGGTTTGGTAAAGATGTGGAATATTCCTCCAATAATTGCAGTTATACCTACATAGACGTGTCCACCAACAATGTCTTCAATGGAGTTAACACCGATAATTGAACCAGCACCTCCCCATGGAGATCTAAATAGATATCCAAGAATCACTCTTGGATCCAAAGTTGGATTAACAAGTCTAACTTCGCCACCACCAGGAGCCCAAGTATCATATGCACCGCCAATAAAACACCAGTTAACTGACCATGCTAATGCACCTACACCTAGAACAATCAAATGATATCCAAGGATATTTGTCATTTGATTCTTATCTCTCCAATCAGTAGAGAAAAATGGGAAATCTTCTTCAAGTTTTTCTGGGCCTGCTAGTGAATGGTAAATACCACCGAAACCAAGCACAGCTGAGGCAATTAAGTGAACCACACCTGCTTGGAAGAAAGGCATGATATCAGTAACCTCACCACCAGGACCTATTCCATAGCCAAACATTGCGACGTGAGGCATACAGATTAGACCTTGCTCCCACATTGGTTTATCAAAAGTAAAATGATTAACCTCAAAGAGCATCATTGCTCCAGCCCAAAAGACTATGAGTCCAGAGTGAGCAATGTGAGCTCCTAATAAACGACCAGATAAATTGATTAGTCTAGCGTTACCTACATACCAGGCATAGCCAGTCTCCTCAATACTTTGGTTTGGAGCTCTTAATAAGTTATTAAAGGGCGTTTCCACGTGGAAGAACCTCCTCAGGGAATACAAAATTTTCGTGTGGTTGATCCACAGAAGACATCCATGCTCGCATACCTTCGTTCAAAAGTATATTTTTTGTATAGAAAGTTTCAAATTCTGGGTCTTCTGCTGCACGGATTTCTTGGCTTACGAAATCATAAGCTCTTAAGTTAAGTGCTAAGCCGACAATACCAATTGAAGATGTCCACATACCCATAACAGGTACAAACAGCATCAAAAAGTGTAAGAAACGCTTGTTTGAGAAAGCAATACCGAAGATTTGACTCCAGAATCTATTCGCTGTAATCATTGAATAGGTTTCTTCTTCTTGTGTTGGGTCAAAAGCTCTAAATGTTGAACTTTGAACCTTACCATCTGTATAGATACTTGTATCTTCATACAATGTGTTTTGGACTGTAGCTCCATGAATAGCGCAAAGTAACGCACCACCAAGAATTCCAGCTACTCCCATCATATGGAATGGATTTAAAGTAATATTGTGAAAACCTTGAATGAACAGGATATAACGGAAGATTGCAGCAACACCAAATGAAGGTGCGAAGAACCAACTGTGCTGTCCTAAAGGATAAATAAGGAAAATACTTGTGAAAACTGCAATTACCGCTGAAAAAGCTAATGCATTGTAAGGTCTAATTCCAACAAGGCCAGCAATTTCAAACTGACGAAGCATAAAACCAATAAGGCCAAATACTCCATGTAATGCGACGAAGTTCCAAAGGCCTCCAAGTTGTAGCCATCTTACGAAACTACCTTGGGCTTCAGGACCCCATAAAAATAGAAGACTGTGTCCCATGGCATCACCAGGGGTGCTTACAGCTGCTGTTAAAAAGTTACAACCTTCAAGGTATGAGCTTGCAACTCCGTGTGTGTACCAAGAGGTAACAAATGTTGTTCCGACGAACCAACCTCCTATAGCAAGATATGCACAAGGAAGTAGAAGTAGTCCGGACCAACCAATAAATACAAAGCGGTCGCGCTTCAACCAATCATCGAGGACATCAAACCATCCTCTTTGTGGGGCGCTACCAACTGCGATCGTCATGAGAAATCGTTTTAGCTTCGGGATACGGAGTGACTGTAACAAAGATTGAGAGTAATGTGGGGAAATTTTTGTATATCTGAAATGCCTTGTAAAGCTTTCCTGACTTTTTTATTAAAAATTAGGTAGGAATACTCCCTCAGTTTGTTAAATTATCTGAATTAGGCCCTAAAAAGAGATAAAAATGAATTCAGACCTCTCGTCTTTCGACAAAATTGAACAAAAAATTGGTGGATCAAGAAAAATTTCTAATTATATTATTGGTGGAATGCTAACAATTGGAGGTATTGGTTTTCTTTTAGCATCTATATCTAGTTACACAGGAAGGGATTTATTGCCTCTAGGAAATCCATCGACTTTATTATTTATACCTCAAGGAATAATAATGGGAGCATATGGAGTAATAGCCAATTTATTAAACTTTTATTTATGGTATTTGGTTTACATAAACTTTGGTTCTGGAAGTAACACTTTTGATAAATCATCAAAATCTGTAGAAATAAAGAGAAAAGGATTATTAAAAGATATTGAAGTTAAATTAAATTTTGATGAAATCAAATCAGTTAAATTAGATATAAGTGAGGGATTCAATCCTAGAAGAAGAATTGCTTTAGTACTTAAAGGTAGAAAAAAACCACTTCCTCTTAGCGGGGCAGGCGAGCTTAAACCACTTCTTCAGGTTGAAGAAGAAGGGGCGAGGCTGGCTAAATTTTTGAATGTTAATTTGGAGGGATTAAAATAAGAAATTATTTTTTATTAAAAGCATTATCTGCTATTCAGATTTTGTTTTTTGTTACGGGCTGTAATCTAAAAAGTGAGATTGATTCAGATTTTTATTGTAAAAAACTTGAATTTAATTGTACTCAAAATAATTTAATTGTTAATTTTAGGACTTCAAAAGGTGATTTTGAGGTTGAGTTGTTTGGTAAAGATAACCCAGTTACAGTATCAAACTTCCTAGAAAATATAAATAATAATATTTACGATAATCAAAAATTTTATAAGATCATTAATTACCCCCAATTGAGTTTTATACATGGAGGTGTTAATCCTAAAAATAAATCTTATATAGAAAGAAATCAAACTTTAAACAAGAGGACACCTTCAATACCCTTAGAGATTAAATTCAAAGAAGAAATGACGCCAAGATATAACTATCAAATAGAAAGTCCTAGTGAAATTAAAAATTTACTTAATAATTTTGAGAGTGGTTCAATTGCTATGGTTAAAAGCGGTAAGAATAACTCTTCGTCAACTGAATTTTTTTTTGTAACTAATCAATTCCCAGAACTTGATGGAAGATATTCAATTTTTGGGAAAATTATTAGAGGAGTAGATGTGCTTGAAAAAATTAAAAAAAATGACTACATAATAGAAATTGAGATTTCTAATTAGATTTCTAGAGAATATTTGTTAATTTTTAACATTTCTGTATTAACTCCCGAAGAGCGTTTAAGAGCTACCTTGCCAGTTCTTGCTATTTCAAGAATGCCGTACGGTTCAAGTAATTTCTCCAAAGCAACTAACTTTCCAGGATCTCCAACCACTTCGAGTGTTAATGCTACATCTGAAACATCAACAACTTTTGCACGGAATATTTGAACTATATCTAAGATATTACCTCTAGTATCTTCTTTCGATGAAACTTTTAATAACATCAATTCCCTTTCAACAGCTGCGAGATTAGTAAAATCTACAACTCCCAGAACATTAAATAACTTATTAAGTTGCTTAGTCATTTGTTGAAGAGTTTCTTCATCACCTTCTACAACCATTGTTAACCGTGAAATCCCTTTGGATTCTGCAGGACCTACAGCTAGGCTATCTATGTTGAATCCTCTTCTAGCAAAGAGACCTGAGATTCTACTCAAAGCTCCAGATTCGTCTTCTACAAGAACTGATAGTGTATGTTTCATATTTAAAAGGTTTTTAAATTTCTAATCCATTCATAAGAAATTCTATTGAATACTGAAGGATCTTCATCATGGATACAATGACCTGAATTGGATACTATTTTTAATTTTACCCATCTATGGAAATTTGCAATCTTTTTCCCAACAAACAAGGGTATGAAATTATCTTTGTCACCCCAAATCAATAAAAAAGGAACTTTTTTTGACACGCTAAGTTTTCTTAAAAGATAAGAGCTTTGAAATTTTTGATCTCTTGAAGACATTCCAATACACATTGCTCTTAATGATCTAGCTGAAGTTTTCCTTAAAACAGGTTTTGTTACCAAATCTATTAATTCTTGATCGATATGATCTTTTTTGAAATAAGCAGAATTTAGTCCTAGTCTTATTAAACCTAATTTGGTTATTAAAAATAAAATTATCTCTAAGGGGAAAAATATAAAAAAAATTTTTATGAATCTATCTCTAAATTTTTTAAATAAGCTGTTTCCCTTTATTTTTTTTTGATTATTCTGGATTTGATCTGGTAGAGGTGATGCAATAACTGTTGCAATTTGGTCCTCTAATGAAGCAGCACATGTTAAAGCAACTAATGATCCAAGAGAGTTGCCAATAAGAATGACTTTTTCAGAGTTCTTCGGTCTTATGACCTGTGTAATAAAGTCTCTCACTTGTTTGGACCATATCTCGTTATCTAATCTTCCAATTTCTCTTATCCCAGGTTGATCTGAATCACCAAATCCTATTAAATCCAAAGAATAAGAGGCAAAATTCCTTTTTGCAAAATATTCTAAATTGTTTCTCCAATGTTTTCGACTAGCGCCAAATCCATGGAGAAAGATAATTGGAATTTCATTTTCTTCGCCTGCAACATCCCAACAAACTTTAAAACCATTCCAATTCCAATAATTAGTAAAGTTAACATTTTCTTGTTTAAGACTAATATTCATATATTTAAAAATTTTCAAGATATTTGCATTATCTACTTTTTTAACAAATAACTGTATATTGAATGTAAATTATAGTAATTAATAAATCTTACTATGGCTAAAGAAATTTTTAGTATTGCTGCAGTTTTTTGGATACTGATACCAATAGGATTAGTTGGTGGCGCATTATTGTTAAAGTTTCAGGGAGATTGATTCTCACGGATACATCACAATTTGAGTTATTGTCTTAAAGTTAAGTAAATCTTAAGTATGAAGATTCTTTTAGTAGGAGCAACAGGGACACTTGGTAGACAAATAGCAAAGCAAGCTATAGAAGAGGGACATGAAGTAAGATGCTTTGTAAGAAATCCAAGAAAAGCTTCCTTTCTACAAGAATGGGGTTGTGAGCTAACAAAAGGTAATTTATTAAACTCTTCTGATATCGAATATGCATTGCAAGATATTGAAGTAGTTATTGATGCAGCGACTAGTAGGCCAGATGATCCTAAAAGTATTTATGAAATTGATTGGGATGGAAAACTTAACTTATTCAATGCTTGCGAATCTTTAAAAGTAAAAAGAGTGATATTCCTTTCAATCCTTTTAACGGAGAAATTCAGAAATGTTCCTTTAATGGACATTAAATATTGTACTGAAAAACTTCTTGAAAAATCTGATTTAGACTATACAATCTTCAAATGTGCAGCTTTTATGCAAGGAGTTATTGGTCAATTCGCAATCCCAATCTTGGATAGTCAAGCAGTGTGGATGAGTGGGACTCCAACTAAAATTGCTTATATGAATACTCAAGATATGGCGAAAGTTGTTGTAGCAGCAGTAAATAATCCAAAAACTCACAGAACATCATTGCCATTGGTTGGTCCTAAAGCATGGGATTCAAACGAAGTTATATCTTTATGTGAAAAATTTAGTGAAAAAAAGGCGAAAATATTTAGAGTTTCCCCCTTCCTTATTAGTATCACTCAAAAAGTAGTTTCCTTTTTCCAAGATTCTCTTAATGTCGCTGAGCGATTGGCTTTTGCTGAAGTAACTAGTAGTGGTGAATCATTAGATGCTGACATGAGCAAAACTTACGAAATATTAGAACTTAAAAAAGAGGATATGACCTCACTAGAGAGTTATATAAAAGAGTACTATCAACAAATACTTAAAAGATTAAGGGAAATGGAAGCAGATCTTAATATTGAAGAAAAAAAGAGATTACCGTTTTAATATTGCAATTTTAGAATCAGGCAGTATATTTGTACTATATTAATTATTGACCTATGTCTGTTTCTAAGTCTAAAAACCTTGAACGAAAACTAGATAATTTTGCAAAAGAAGCAAAAAATGAATTAAATAATGTTTGCGGATCTTCATTATGGGAAAGCCTTGGGTTTGTTTTTTTTGATCAATTAGAAGATTCTGAAAAGATTGCGAAAGCAAATTTTTACTATGGACAACTTCAAATAATTAATGAAATTAAATTTTCAATTTGAATTGAATTGCACATTTTTACGTATGTAATTTTTTTTAAATCAATTTTGACCAATCCTTTTCTGATAATATGTACTTAGTAAAAGATTAATTAATGATTGAAACTTCAGGTGTAATAGAAAAAGAGCAGGGGAATGGATTTTATTTGGTTACCTTAGAACAACCTGAAGGACATCAATGTTTATGTAGAGCTGCAGGTAAATTGACTAAATTTAGAATTAAATTATTAGCTGGAGACAAAGTGTTAGTTGAGATAAGTCCTTATGACCTTTCTAGAGGGAGGATAACTTATAGAGAGAGGAATGCAGGCGGTGCTAGACCTACTACGAATAAAAATAATCCCAAGAGAAATAACAAATAAAAAGTTACTTTAGATAATATTTTTTATCGCTTCTTTAAACTCACTTCTTTGTTTAACTCCTTGCCATTGTTTTTTTAATAATTTTTCTTTAAAAAGTTGAACTGTTGGTGTGCCATTAATACCAGCTTGTTTTGCAATATCTTGATCTTTATCAATATCTATTTCAACGCCAAGAACTGCACCATCAAGTTCTTTAATTACCCTTTTTAACTGAGGTTTCAAAACATGACATGGACCGCAGCTAGGGGAACTGAAAATTACTAAGATAGGTTTTTTACTCTCGTGATAAAGTTTCCTTAATGCATAACTGCCTTTTTGCCATTCAGAATTTGAATCGAAAGTATCTTCATTAACTTCTTCTTCATTAAAATCTGATGAATTAAGTTTTTTTTCTGGTTCTGGTGTTTCTCTGACTATAGTTTTTGCTAAGTTTTTCTCGGCTAGCCATCTTTCAGTAGCTAATGCTGCCATGCATCCAGTTCCTGCTGCGGTAACTCCTTGTCTCCACTCAGAATCAACAACATCACCTGCAGCGAAGATACCTTCAATAGATGTTTCTGGCCTTCCTGATTTGCAAGCAATATAGCCTTTATTATCTAAATCAATTTTGTTGCCCAAGAATTTCGTATTAGGTGTGTGCCCTATCGCGTAAAAAAGACCTTTTATATTGATTTCCCCTTTACCTTCTTGAGTGTGAATAGTTTCTATTCTCTCAAGCCATTCAGTGCCATCCGCTTTATCAACTTTTGTATTCCAATGAATTTCTATCTTTGGATTAGCTTTTACTCTATCAACCATTGCTGCGCTAGCCCTTAATTTTTCTGATCGAACAATCAAATGCACTTTGCTTCCATACTTTGTGAGATATGCTGCTTCTTCACATGCAGAGTCGCCCCCTCCAATAACAGCTAATTCTTCATCTCTAAATTGTGGGGTGGCTCCATCACATATTGCACAAGCACTTATTCCTTTACTCCAGAATTTATCTTCATTAATTACGCCTAATCTATTTGCACTTGCTCCAGTTGCAATAATAATTGAGTTAGATTTTATAGTTCCTTCTAAAGTTTTTAATTCAAAGGGATGTGAATCGGTATTAATTGAGACTACATCACTTTCGTATAAATTAGTGCCCCATCTTTCTGCTTGAGCCTTCATTAGATCCATCAATTCAGGACCCAGTACTCCATCTGGGAAACCTGGATAATTTTCAACAAATGTTGTAGTCATTAATTGCCCACCAGGAATTCCACCAGAATTAAATCCTGTCACAAGTAATGGTTGAAGATTGGCTCGTGCGGCATATATTGCAGCGGTGTAACCTGCAGGTCCCGAACCTATAATTACAACATTTTCTACGTTTGAAATCTTCTCTTTATTTTCCATTTATTTGCTAATTTCACTATTAATGATAATAAACTAACCCAAATAATGTAGGGCGGATTTTACTCGATAGATTTATTACTCAATCGTTGACTTTTTGGTCTAATAACTTTTTTAATTCCTTTGGGAAGTTTAAAACAGAATCTTTTAAATTTTCATTCTTTTCTCCAATATGTAATATCCACTCTCTAAATTCTTCTGCGATTGCATAACTGTCTTCATACCTTTCTAAAGTGTCCATTGCAGAAATTCTATTGGTTGCCCAACAGGTAGCTATGTCGATTCTTTTTCTAATGAAATTGTCCATTGAAAGATTTAAGTTGTATATAGATAAACACATCAGATAAACTATGTATTGTCTAATAAGTTACAACTTTGTACTTCCAAACAATAATTTAATCTTTAATTTATATTTAAGCCAATTTTTGGGTGAATTATAAAGAGAATATAAAGAAATAGAGTTAGACTGCCTCGCTGTGATTTGCAAGTAGCCTTTCAACTTCCTCAAAACCCTCTTTAGCTGAATTTATTGCGAGTTCCTCGCTAACTTTTTCTTCTGATATTAATTTTGCGGATATTTTCTTTAAAAGAGTTTCTTTCTTTTCTCTTAGTGAACTAACAATTTCTTCTTCAATGATAGATTTTATTGCTTTAGAAATTATTTTTTTATCATTTGCTTCCTCGAATGTGCCCTGAACTAATTCTTGAATAAATAATCGATGAACCTCACTACTCCTTAGAAAGCTTTCTGTGGCATTAATAATTCCTTCAACAAGAGCTTCATCAGGTTCAGAATCATTTTCTGCCAGCTTAAATTCCCAATCTAAATGTCTTCTTTGCCAACCTGCCGAGTGGAGACTGGGCATGACTGTCTGTGAATAAGTATCAACTGACATTTCATAAATTCTCTCTGCTAATTTCTCGCACCAGTCTTTACCATGCTTTTCTAGATTTTTCTGCATAGCTTGCCTTGGAACAGCATGACCACCATGATGACTGTGGCAAACTCCATCAGGACATTCGATTGCTTTTATACTCATTGGATTATTTAGTACTTATATATTCTAGATAGCTATTTTTTATAGAAAAGAAAATATATTTTTAACAAAAATCCAAGACTTTTGACTTTCTTCAATTTATATTTAGTATGTTAAAAAAATAAATAAATTGACAAAGATACTTATTCCTTCCGAAACAAGCTCTGGTGAAAGGAGAGTTTCAGCTACACCAGAAGCGGTAAAGAAATTAAAAAACCTTGGATGTGATGTTTATATTGAAAGTTCAGCAGGGCAATTATCAGGATTTAGTAACTTATCATATGAAGAATCGGGCGGAACAATAATAAACAACTTAGATCAAAAAATTTGGGGTGAAGCGGACTTAATATTTTGTGTTCAAACTCCATCAGAGGATAATTTAACTAAGTTAAAGAAAGGCGCTGTTCTTCTCGGTCTTCTTAACCCCTATGGTAATAAGGAACTTCTAAGGATTATAAATAGTAATAAGATTTCAGCTTTATCACTAGAGTTGCTTCCGAGGATTAGTAGAGCTCAATCTTCTGATGTTCTTTCTTCACAGGCCAATATTGCTGGATATAAAGCAGTTCTTTTGGCTGCAAGTGAGTTAGATAGATATTTCCCAATGCTTATGACTGCAGCAGGGACAGTCCAACCTGCCAAAGTAGTGGTTCTTGGTGGAGGTGTTGCAGGATTACAAGCAGTTGCGACAGCAAAAAGACTTGGAGCAATAGTATTTGTATCTGATATTAGACCTGCTGTTAAAGAACAAGTGGAGTCCCTCGGAGCAAGATTTATAGAACTTCCTGAAGTTGAGGAAAAGCCAGGAGAGGTAGGAGGTTATGCAAAAGCTGTAACACCCGAATTCCTCTCAAAACAGAAGGCAACTTTAACTAAATATTTATCTGAAGCTGATGTTGCTATATGTACTGCGCAAGTTCTAGGAAAAAAGGCCCCTGTTTTAATAGACTCTCCCATGATTGAAAAAATGAGATCTGGTGCAGTAGTTATTGATTTAGCAGTTTCTCAGGGAGGAAATTGCGAAGGAACAAAATCAAATGAAACTATTATCAAAGATGGGGTAAAACTTATAGGAGCGGGCGAATTACCCTCTTCAGTTCCTTATGATGCAAGTTCACTTTATGCTAAGAACTTAACATCTTTGATTACACCATTTATAAAAGATGGTGTAATTAAATTAGATAAAGAGGACGAACTCATTTCTGGATGTTTATTAAGCGATGAAGGAGTTGTTCTTCAAAATAAAGTTTTTGAAAATTGAGGTTTTAAAATTATGACTTTTATAAATCTTCTTTGGGTTCTTTTACTTGGGAGTTTATTAGGCCTCGAGTTAATTGGAAAAGTTCCTCCTACGCTTCACACACCTCTAATGAGTGGAGCAAATGCAATTTCAGGAATAACAATGCTGGCAGCATTAACTTGTATCGTAAAAGCAGAAGGTAACGTCCCACTTTTAATCATTGGTTCAGTTTCTCTTGGATTTGCTCTTTTCAACGTTGTAGGCGGTTTCTTTGTGACTGATCGAATGCTCGCGATGTTTAGTCGTAAACCATCAAATAAGAAGTAATTTTGAACATGACTCTACCTGAAATCATTCAATTCGTAATTGACCTTTTAGCTGTACTTTTGCTGGCTTTGGGAATAAAAGGATTGTCAAAAGTAAAATCAGCAAGGGATGCCAATAGATTAGCTGCATTTGCAATGTCGCTATCAGTAGTAGGATTACTTTCTTACTATTTAGGCACTTCTGGAATTACTATTCAGTCTTGGATTTGGATAATAATCGGATCAATCATAGGAAGTTTATTCGGAGCAATACTTGCAAAAAAAGTACCTATGACCTCTATGCCTGAAACAGTGGCATTGTTCAATGGTTGTGGAGGAATGTCATCACTTTTGGTGGCCTTGGGAGTAGCCATTTTCCCTATATCTAGTAGTTCACTTATTAACCAAGTTTCTATATCTGTTTCTATATTTGTTGGTGCCATAACTTTCACGGGTTCAATTGTAGCAATGGCAAAGTTACAGGGTTGGTTGTCAACTCCAGGATGGACGCAGAGCAAATTTAGACATTTTGTAAATATTGTTTTTGCAGTTTCTTCCTTGATAGCCTTTTTTGATTTGATAAACGGCAATACCAGTTCTATTTGGCTTTTAGTTATAGTTTCTTCTTTGTTAGGTATTGGAGTTACTTTGCCAATTGGTGGAGCTGATATGCCAGTTGTTATTTCTTTATTAAATAGCTATTCAGGGATTGCAGCAGCAGCGGCAGGTTTCGTTGTAAATAGTCAGCTTTTGATAATAGCAGGAGCAATGGTTGGAGCGGCAGGTCTAATACTTACTCAAGTAATGTGCAAGGGTATGAATAGATCATTGGTCTCAGTTCTTTTTGGAGGATCTTTATCTGCTCAAAGTACAGCCTCTTCTGGTTCAGGAGAATATACAAATATAACTTCTTGCAGTGTTGAAGAATGTGCTTTGACTTTAGAGGCAGCCAACAAGGTAATTATTGTTCCTGGTTATGGTCTAGCGGTAGCTCAAGCTCAACATACTTTAAGGGAAGTAACAAAAAAACTAGAGCAAAATGGTATTGAAGTTATTTACGCAATTCATCCTGTAGCAGGGAGGATGCCTGGACATATGAATGTACTTTTAGCAGAAGCAGATGTTCCTTACGAACAACTTAAAGAGATGGACGTTGTAAATCCTGATTTTCCAGCAACAGATGTTGTTTTAGTTTTAGGAGCAAATGATGTAGTTAATCCTCAAGCTAAAAATGATAGCTCTTCTCCTTTATATGGCATGCCAGTTCTTGATGTGCAGGAAGCAAGAACGGTATTTGTAATTAAACGTGGTATGAGTGCAGGTTACTCCGGAATAAAAAATGATTTATTTGATCTGCCAAATACCTCAATGGTATTTGGGGATGCAAAAAAGGTACTGAATGATTTGATTGGAGAATTAAAGGATCTTGGAGTTGGGGAGAAATAATAGTATATCTTTTAGTTTTTCAGATTACGTAAAAAATAAGCCATTTCGAGAAGTCTTACCTTGGATAGGTGGCGACTTACAAACTTTGAGAGATACTTTTGTTATCGATTTTGGTAAATCAAAAAAAAATAAAAAAATATTCTTTCCGATTAATAAAATTCTTTCTAAAAAATTTGAATGTGATTATCTTTTAGGTTTTTTAGAATTACCTGAAAGCTTAAACTCACTTAGAGGTTTTGTAATCGTTACGCATGGTTTAGGCGGCTCAACTAAACGATTTGGTTTAAGAAGAATCTCTAGGAAATTAGCAAATAATGGTTTTGGAGTTCTTAAATTAAATCTAAGAGGATCTGGATCAGCGAGATATTTAGCTAAAGGAAATTATTGTGCTAGATGCTCCAGTGATGTTATTTCAGCAATTAATTATTTTAAAAAATTCATTAATTTAGAGTTTAAAGATCTCAATAAGATGAATAATCTTCCAATTTACGGAGTTGGATTATCTTTAGGCGGAACAATTCTTTTAAATGCCTGCCTAGATTACGATAAAAACAAAGGAGAAAAACTTTTAGATGGCCTTTCCTGCGTGAGTACCCCTTTAGATTTATCTTCATGCAGTCTCTGTATTGAAAAACCTAGAAATTCTATCTACCAAAAATGGTTACTTCACCGCTTAAAAAATCAGTTATGGGAGGGATTTAATGATGAAGGCAAACTCCTTGATAACGAGAAATTAAGAAAAAAAATTAGAAATTTAAAAAGTATAAGAGAATTTGATCAGAAATTTACAGCTCCTAGTTGGGGATTTAATTCTTTAGAAGATTATTATGTAAAAGCTTCTCCAATATTTAGAATCCAAAACTCAATAAAAAAATTACCTCCAATGCTTTTTATTCATGCCAAGGATGATCCCTGGGTTCCATATAAGGATACTTTGGATTTAAGAAAAGAATCTAGTGATAAATTTACTATTTTAATAACTGAAAAAGGAGGTCATAATGGTTTTCATTCTATTAATGGCTGCTGGTCAGACGAAGTCGTAAAGAACTGGTTTATGAGTATCTAGGACTATTTAAAAATGGTGTTTTTTTTAAAATCCATTTTTCTATTGGCTTACCGTTAATAATATGTGAGGTAAAAATTTCTGAAATTTTTTCTGGAGAAACTTTCTCATACCAAATACCATCAGGCCAAATAAGAAGAATTGGGCCGTTCTTACATACCCTTAAACAGTCAGCTTTTGATCTTAGTATATGTACGTTTTTTGTAGAGGGGTCATTCTCAAATTTTTTTAAAGTCTTTTTCAGACATTCCCATGTTTTTTGACCTTGATTGCCTTTAAAGCATTTCTGTTTTGTGGGTGTTGCGCATAGTAGAAGATGTTTTTTTATATTCACTTTTATCCAATACTTATGTATTTTTTCCCTTTTTTAATTTCTTGCTTAACAAAAAGTCTGGCCCAATTGTCTACTTCAAGAATATCCTCCAATTCGGGACTCAAATTCAAATTCTCCATATGTGATTCACAAGCTTTACTTATAAATATTGGAATTTCTTGAAAAGAAATTTTTTCTTTGAGGAATTGTTCAACAGCCATTTCATTAGCAGCATTTAAGACTGCAGGCATAGTCCCAGAAGATTTTCCTGCGGCATAAGCAAGTCCCATGCATGGATATTTAAACTCGTCTGGCTCTTTAAAAGTTAATTTTCCAATTTCACTTAGGTTTAATCTTTTCCAAGTTGTTTTAAATCTTTCAGGCCAACTCATCGCATATAAAATAGGTAGTTTCATATCTGGCCAACCTAATTGAGCTAATACTGAAGAATCTTCCATCTCAATCATTGAATGAATAATACTTTGAGGGTGGATAACTATTTCGATATTTTCGTAAGAGGTCCCAAATAAATAATGAGCTTCTATAACTTCTAATCCTTTATTCATAAGAGTTGCAGAATCTACAGTTATTTTTTTTCCCATATCCCAATTAGGATGTGAAGTTGCATCTTCCACTGTGACATGCTTTAAATCCTCAATGGCCCAATCTCTGAAAGCACCACCAGAAGCTGTTAAGTGTATGGCTTTTAAACCTTTAGGTATCTCTCCTGTTGAAAAATCTGCATTTTCATAATTGGGTAATCCTTGTAAACATTGAAAGATAGCAGAGTGTTCTGAATCAGCAGGTAAAAGCCTACTATTATTTTTCTTTAATGCAGGAATAACAATTGGTCCTGCCGCAATTAAAGTTTCTTTGTTAGCAAGTGCAATATTTTTCCCCGCATTAATTGCTGACATTGTTGGAATTAAGCCTGCACATCCTACTATCCCTGTAACCACAGTATCTGCCTTATCCCATGCTGCAACAGCGTTAATCCCTTCCTTTCCACTCAAAACCAATGGAGCACTATTTAAATCTAAGTTATTAATATTATCTTTTAAATCTTTTATAAGATTTTCATCCTCAATCGCAACTACTTCTGGTTTGTGTGTTTTAACTTGTTCTGTTAATAAATTAATATTTCTTCCTGCCGAAAGAGCTACGGCTTTAAACTTATCAGGCTGCTCACTAGCTATTTCGAGAGTTTGAGTCCCAATTGAACCAGTAGAACCGAGCACAGTAATGTATTTCAATTTTCTCTGATATTTCTAATATCTTCCCATTTAAAGGTGTATTTAAAAAACAAAAATTTCAAATTGGTTTTTTTCTTAAAATTTAGACCCTTATCCATGTTGTTATGTCCTTGGATTGATCAATAAGTTCAATACCTTTTTCTTTTAACAAATTCCTAATTTCATCGGCCTTCGTATAATTCTTTTCTTTTTTTGCTTTCAATCTTTCATTAATAAACATTGATATTTCTTCTTCTTTTATTTTACTTTCTTTTACTAAAACCTCTTTTTTAAGACCAAGTACCTCAGTCAACTTTTCAAGTGTTTTAAAATTCTCAAGTAGAAAGAATTTTTCATTTAGGTCTATTTTAAAACCTTCGACCCTTTGAAATTGGTTTAAAAAGTTTTTTAATGGTTTTGCTAAATCGTAAATAATTGCAATAGCACCTGCTGTATTAAGGTCATTTCCAAGAGCTTCAGAAAATTTAAGCTTTTTTTGAGATAATTCAAAGCTTATTTTCTCTTTATATTCGTCTTCGATAGATTCATTCTTATCAATAGATTTTAAAGCATCTTTTGTAAGGTCCAAAAAAGAAAGGGCTACATTAATGTTTTTCCAAGCTTCTGAAGCACTCCTTAAAGCTTCTTCAGTAAAATCAAGTGGTTTTCTATAATTCACAGTCATAACAAAATATCGCAAAGTCATAGGGCTTATACCTGACTTAATTAGCTCTCTGATAGTTTTAAAATTTTTAAGCGATTTACTCATCTTTTGTCCATTTACATTGACCATCCCATTGTGTAACCAATAGTTCGCTAGCTTTTTGCCATTGGCTGCTTCTGATTGGGCGATTTCATTCTCATGATGTGGAAAAATCAAATCAGAACCACCTAAATGGATATCAATAGTATCTCCTAATTCATCTTTAACCATCGCCGAACATTCAATATGCCATCCTGGCCTACCTTTCCCCCATGGTGAATCAAAAAATGGTTCATCATCTTTGGCTTTTTTCCATAATGCAAAATCTTGCGGATTAAGTTTTTTACTATTTTCATCATTAGCCATTCTTCCTTGCTGATTGATATTTTGTTCTTGTATATTTTGATTACTTAGCTTTCCATAATTTTTATTTTTAAAAACAGAATAATAAACATCTCCATCCCTAGAGTATGCATAACCTTTGTCCTCAAGGATTGTTATGAAGGAGCAGATATTGCATATATGATTCGTTGCTCTTGGCATACTATCTGGACGCATTATTCCTAAAGAATCCATATCTTTATGAAATTCAATAATATTTTTTTCAGATACTTCCTTCATTGAACTGCTTTCTTCTTTCGCTCTTTTTAAGATCTTGTCATCAATATCTGTAAAATTTTGTACATACTTTACTTTGAAATCACTGTAAATTAAAAATCTTCTCAATACATCCCAAGCTATATAACTTCTGGCATGACCAAGATGACATAAATCATAAACAGTTACTCCACAACAATAAATTTTTACTACATCATCAATAGGCTTAAAAACCTCAACTCTTCTGCTTAAAGTATTAAAAAGTTTGATCATCTTAAATTAAGTATTTCATAAGGTTTATTTTGTCTCCATCCAATTGTCTCCAATACCAATATCAACTAAAAGAGGGACATTTAATTTTACACAATCTTCCATAGTATTCTTTACTAATTTCTTCGTAATTTCCAAAGAATCTGGTTGAACTTCAAACAATAATTCATCATGAACTTGTAAAAGCATTTTTGCGGGAACATTCATTTCTATGAATTTCTTATTTAGTTGAACCATTGCAATTTTAATAATGTCTGCACTTGAACCCTGGATTGGTGCATTAGCTGCGGCTCTTAATGACTGTGCTTCCATGCCAGCCCTTCTTGCAGATTGCAGGTCAATTTCGTAAGGATCTTTCCCTATTAATCTTCCAAGTCCATTTTTATCAAACTTAAATTCTCTTTTTCGACCAAAAATTGTTTTAACATAACCTTTTGACAAGGCAAGTCTTTCTTGGAGTTCAAGAAATTTGAAAATTTTTGAATATCTTTCTTTGTATTTTATTAGGAATTCTTTTGCCTCTGGAGTACTTACTCCTGTTGAACGGGCAAACTTTTTTATACCCATACCATAGATAACTCCAAAATTTATTGTTTTCCCAACTCTCCTCTCGTCGGAAGATATTTCTTCTTTCTCGAAAATTAATCTTGCAGTCAAAGAATGAATGTCATCATTTTTATGAAACGCATTAATTAATATTTTTTCATCCGCTAAGTGAGCAAGTATTCTTAATTCGATCTGAGAATAGTCAGCTGATAAAAGTTTCCAATTTTTTTCAGGTAAGAATGCTTTTCTGATTCTCCTACTAAATTCAGTCCTAACCGGAATATTTTGAAGATTAGGATTGCTACTACTTAGTCTTCCAGTTGCTGTAGCAGCTTGATTAAAGTTTGTATGAACCCTTCCTGTCTTTTCGTTAATAAGATTTGGAAGAGCATCAATATAAGTACTAAGTAATTTGCTGAGAGTTCTATGTTTTATTATATGTTGGATTATTTCATGCTCATCAACTAATCTCTCAAGAACTACTGCATCTGTACTCCATCCTGTTTTTGTTTTGCGTGATTTCTTTTTATCCAAATTTAATTTTTCAAATAAGATCACACCGAGTTGTTTTGGTGAAGATAGATTAAAATTTTCTTCTGCTAATTCATAAACTTTACTTTCAATATCTCCTAAAGTACTTTTTAGTTCTTTTGAGAGTTTATCTAAATAAGGGATATCGATGGTTATTCCATTCATTTCCATTTGAGACAATACCGGCTCTAAAGGCGGCTCGATTTCTTCGAACAATTTGATTAATTCATCTTTTTCCTTTGAAAATCTTTCTTTAAAAATTTTGACAATCTTAAAAGTTAGAAATACATCATAACCGCAGTAAATACTTGCTTCATTAATATCAACAAATGAAAAGTCTTTATTTTTCCCAACTGTTTCTTTAAATGAAGGGGGCTTAAATCCAAATAATCTAAAACTAATTTCACTTAACCCATGCTTCTCCTGGTTATTAAGAAGGTAGTCTGCTAACAAGGTGTCAAAGGTTACGCCTTTAAGATCAAGTCCATGATTAAAAAATATTTGCCTATCAAATTTAGAATTTTGGAGAGCCTTTTCTTTTTTCGGATCTTCTATCCAAGTTCTTAGTTTTGAGAAAACATCTTCAATTGATATTTGATTGGGTGTCTTTTTTTTTGTTTGATGACCAAGAGGTATATAAAATAAATCATCATTTTCTTCTCCAAGACATAACCCTATCCCAACAAGTTCCGCATCGATTGGATTTAAACTATTGGTCTCTGTATCTAAAGAAACTATCTCATTGGTCTTGTTTAATCTTTGAATTAATTTATCAAGTAATTCGAAATCATTTACAATATTCACCTTAATTTTAGGGATTTTATTTTCACTATTTTCTAATTCAATTTTACTAGAGACCTTTGGATCTTTATCTTCCTCTTTAGCTACATTATTTTTGTCAAAACCACCTTTGCTGAAAGTTGAATTGAAAATATCAATTTGTCTAAGTAGTGTTGATAATTCAAGTTTTTGCAGTGACTCTAAAAGTAGTTCTTGATTTATATTTTTTAATTCATAACCGTTACTTAAAATTAAAGGCACCTCAGTATCTATTTTTGCTAAATCCCTGGAAAGAAAAGCATTATGTTTATCGTTTCTGAGCTTTTCTATAACCGAACCTTTTATAAATCCTTGATATTCTTTATCATTGTTCTGCTGAATCTTGTCCAAAGCCTGATAAATCCCATCAAGTGTATCGTTTTCTTTTAGTAGATTAATTGCAGTTTTTGGGCCTACCCCTTTAATACCAGGAATATTATCAGAACTATCACCAGTTAGAGCTTTAAGATCAACTACTCTTTCTGGCGCAACACCTAATTTTTCTTTTACTCCATTTTCATTCATAAGAGTTGGATTACCACTTTTTGCATATGGACCACCACCCATATAAAGTACATAAATATCTTTTTGATCATCTACTAATTGAAATAAGTCCCGATCCCCAGAAAGAATATTCACGCACCATCCTTTAGAAGAAGCATCATTTGCAATTGTGCCTAGGAGATCATCTGCTTCATAACCGGGAGATTTAAAAATTGGTAAATTAAGGCTTTCTTCTAAAATGATTTCTAGTTGTTCAATATCCTGAAAAAAAACATCTGGTGCTACATCTCTATTAGCCTTATAATTTGGATCTAATTCATGCCTAAAAGTAGGTTTTTCTGTATCAAAAGTAATACAAACACCCTCAGGACTAATATTTTTGCAATTATCTAGAAGGCTTTTAAGAAATCCATAGGTGACGCTTGTTGGAAATCCTTCTTTGGTGGTTAAACCTCCATCAATCCCTTTGCTAAATGCATAGAAGCTTCTAAAAGCAAGTGAATGACCATCGACTAAAAGTAAAATTGGTTTGTTAGAGTTTTGAGATTTTAAACTCATTTTCTTTTCTTAGCCCAAGGTGGAATATCAATAAAAATTTGCTCTCCAGGTTCTAATCCATCAATTACTGATGTTTTATTTCCACTACTTATACCAATTTCTATTTTTTCAAATTTGGGAAAGTTGTTTTTATCGACTTTCAAAACGCCTTTTTCACCTTTTTCAGTGACAATAGAAACTGTTGGCACTAGAATTTTTTCTTCATTACCTTCAACTCTAAATTCAAGATCAGCAGTCATTCCAATTTTAATTTCGTCAGAAATATCTTTAAAATTTAAAGTAACTTCAAATGAGGTTACGTTATTATCTTTTACGGCTCTTGTAGCTATTTTTTTAACTATGGCACTATATTCTTTTGAGGGATAAGCCTCAATTCTTACAGATGCTTCTTGTCCTATTTTTATTCTACCAATATCACTCTCAGGAACTTTTGCGACAATTTTGAGACCCTCTGAAAGCTCAAAAATAAAGTTTTTGGTTTTAGGGTCAGAACTTAAATTTGTACTTGGGGTGACATAAGATCCTATCTCAGCATATTTTGCAGTTATCTTTCCGCTATAGGGAGCTTTAATTAAATAGAAACTTTTTTCAGCTTTTGCATCATTAAGTTTGGCGAGACTGATGTTGTAGCTATTTTTATAACTTTCATAATCCTCTTTGCTCACAGCACCTTCTTGGTATAAGTATTCCCTTCTTAAAAATTCAGATTTTTGTTTTTCTAGATTTAATTCAAGTTCTTCAATTTTATAGATGAAGTCTTCATCATCTAGAGAAGCTAAAACCTGATCTTTTTTTACAATATCTCCCTCCTCTACTTTTATTTCTTTTATTACACCTTGCTTCCTAGGCCCAATATTGCTTGTTCTAATTGCTTTTACCTCACCACTAGTATTAATCGAATCTGAAAGGATTCCCTTTTCAACTTGAACAACAAAATCAGAAATATCTTTTGATTTATTTTTCCTTAGAGGATTTGTTATGAAAACGAAAAATATAGTTAAAGAGAGCAATATGATTCCACTTCTTATGTTTATTATTTTTTTTATTAAATCAAGCATTTCTTTTGGAGATCATCAATAAAGAATATTTAGAAACTAAATAAATAATCAAAACGATTATAAGTAACTTATCCAAGATTGGTTAAGTAAATACTATATTACTAGAAGATGAATTCTTGATAAATTTCCCATAAAATTTTCAAATGTTAAAAGCCGGTATTATTGGATTGCCAAATGTTGGAAAGTCAACTTTATTCAATGCACTCGTAGAAAATGCTAAAGCCCAGGCGGCGAATTTCCCCTTTTGTACTATTGAACCCAATAAAGGTATAGTTTCAGTTCCAGATCATAGGTTGCAAGAGCTAGGTAATTTAAGTTCTAGCCAAAATATTATCCCAACAAAAATTGAATTCGTAGATATTGCAGGCCTTGTAAAAGGAGCAAGTAAAGGTGAAGGTTTGGGTAATAAATTTTTATCAAATATCAGGGAGGTGGATGCAATTGTACATGTTGTTAGATGCTTTGAAGATAGTGATGTAATTCATGTTTCCGGAAAGGTAGATCCCTTGGATGACATTGAGATAATTAATTTAGAATTGAATTTAGCTGATTTATCCCAATTACAAAAAAGAAGAGAAAGAATTAAAAAACAGGTTAGAACTAGTAAAGAGGCAGAAAAAGAAGATAACTTACTAGAAAAAATTGAAGAAGAGTTACAGAAAGGATTTTCAGTTAGATCAATATCTCTCAGCGAAGAAGAAAATTTAATAATTAAGCAATTAGGATTCCTTACCGCAAAACCAATTATTTACGCTACAAATTTGAACGAAAATGATTTAGCTGAAGGTAATGATTTCTCATCAAAAGTCCAGAGTTTTGCAAGTAGTGAGAATACAGAATGCATAAAAATATCAGCGCAAGTCGAATCTGAATTAATAGAGTTAGAACCAGAAGATAAAAAAGACTATCTTATTGGTTTGGGAGTAAAAGAAGGGGGATTAAGTTCTTTAATTAGATCAACATATAAATTACTGGGATTAAAAACTTATTTCACTACAGGAGAAAAGGAGACAAAAGCCTGGACAATAAAAGAGGGGATGACTGCACCACAAGCAGCAGGAGTCATTCATACTGATTTTGAAAAAGGTTTCATTAGAGCTCAAACTATTTCATATCAAAACTTAATAGACTCAGGTTCAATTGCAAATGCAAAAACTAAAGGTTTATTAAGAAGTGAAGGAAAGGAATATATTGTTAACGAAGGAGATGTAATGGAGTTCTTATTTAATGTTTAGATAGTATTTTAAGGTTTACTATTTTGCTGTTTGAATTTAAATTCAAAAAATGAAATTAATAAAATTAAGATACACCCTAAGCAACTTACTATTAACCCAAAAACAATGGTAGTAAAGCCATCTTCATAGCCGTATTTTAATTGTGGTAAGTGAGGAGGTATGGGCATTATTATTTTTCAACAGAATTTTCAATATCTTCCAATAGATGTTTAGTTGATCTACTAAAACCGTTTGTTTTTAAGTAGTTTTGAGCCTCTCTAAATTTTTCAGCTACTCTTTTTGCATAAGGAGTGTTCATGGAATTTTGAGTCATTTTAAAATTGCGACTCATTTTATAATCTGATTTAAGGAACCCCTTGATAAGTATTGAAAAATACAAGAATATATAAATAGGATTTTTTACTTACTAAAAAATTTATTGTGAAAAGTTCTTGATTCAAAAAATAAAGTTTTTTAAATTATAAAAAGTGATAATTAAAAACATATTATTAATGCTTATTTTGCTGATTGTTTTTTTTGTAATTTTATTTTTCTCATTTTTTTATTCAAAACGATACAAAAAGTCTGTCATAAAAATAAAAATTAGTTCACCTTCTATATCTCTCTTAAAAGAGCAACAATTCAATCCAGATATAAGTACAGATAATTGGGATTTACATAAACTTAGATTAGGAAAATTTAGAAGATCACAATATAAGGGACTAACTTTCTTTATAAGTTCAGAAAATAGAATTTACTATCTTTCTGAAGAAGGGAATAAAGTTTATTGCTAACGTTAGAAATTAATTTTATAAATAGGAAAAGCCTATAGAAATTCATAATATTAATGAAGTATTTATTTTTATTATCAGAAAAGTTCTACAGGTTTATCGAATGGGAGTGGAATATCTTAAAAAATCTAAGAAGAACAAAAAGAAAAAATTTTTTTCTCAGAGGATCATTTGCTTTATTTAGCTTTTTTTCTATTCTTTTTTTAATATTTTCGCCTCCTATGGCTTTTGGAATGTTATTTGGAGAGGGATTAAAATTTAGTATTTTTTTTATCTGGATATGGATTTTAAATTTAAAGTTTTTTTGAAAATATATAATTAATCTTCTTATATTAGATAAAATTGAAGATATTAAAAATTTCTAATGCCAAAAATATTCAAACAAAATAAGTTTGCTTTGTTGGGTGCCAATATACTAATAATTTTTATCTGGGTAACGATATCTACTTTTTTTAAAAATTTTTTTAAAAGTGAAAATGCCATATTGTATATAGATAAAATTTATTTTTTAATAAGATTTCTCCCTCCTATTTGGGTTACATGGTTTCTATGGATAAGAAGAGGTGGTTTAAAAAGATAAATGCCAAAAGTAATTTTCATATTTACTATAAAAATAAATAATTTGAAATCTGTGAGCTTACTTGAAATTTTAATTTAATAGACAGGTGATTTATAGACTGTTTTTAGCTAAGAAAAAATCTCTTCTTTTATAAATATTATTTCTCATAAAAAAGTGCCTGTCAGTATCCCTATTGACAAACACTCATGACGATCAATTTTTTGTAAAATTAAACAGGTAATCTATTATCAATTTCTACCGCTCCAGAATCCATGAGACGGCCGATTTTAATAACTAAGGCCATATCTAGTCTTGAAAATTCAGATTCATGATTAGTTATCCAATCAAGTTCAGAAAGAGTTATTACTCCTAAAGTATTTACCTTAAGAAAAAGTAAGCCTAAATTCATTTTAAAAGATTCCAGGAATTATCCAGCCGAATAAGCCATAATTTACAACTAATGCAAATAAGCCCATCATAGCCATTCTTCCATTAGTTCTCTCAGCATTTTGCCAATAAGTTGGTTTTGAATTTTCCATTATTAAAGTTGCAATTGAATTTTTAGAACGTTTTAAACAAAACCAGGAATTATTTGACCTGTTGTTAGATATGCTCCAACAGCAGCAATTAATCCAAGCATTGCGAATCTGCCATTAAGGGTTTCGGCAACAACTTTTTCTTTTTCGATTGTTTTGACTTTTGTTTTTGTGTTTAGATTTTTCATTTGTTTAAGTGATGAATAGTTTAAATTTTCGTTTTGAAATTGCTTGGTTAGATAAGCAACGAGGATGGTTGTAAATAATACAATTACGGCTAAAAAACCAGAAAGAGGACTCATTAAAAGATTCCAGGAATAATCTGTCCAGTAGAAACGTAAGCACCTACTAATGCAACGAGTCCAATCATTGCCCAACGACCATTAACTTTTTCTGCATTTTGTGGGTAACTGTCGTATGAAACAGATTCATCTATGTAAGGACGTGTCTCAGTAGGAAACATATTCTGTCTGCCACCTGATTCAGTAGTAACGTTTGAATTAGCCATTGAAGGTATGTAATTGTTAACTAATGTAACACTACTATTAATAAATGTAAAGTATTAGGCCAAATTTAAGTTATTTTCAAGATATATATTACATTTATGTAGCAATACTGGTACATATTTTGTTAAAAAGTTTATTATCTTTGCATTTTCTTGCGATGAATCCTTGTCCGTATTCATAAGAGACCTCTGGCAAGCCTTTTTGGTGAAGCTGGTGCCACTTTCCCATGCTGAATCTACGTTAAGCCTTTCAAATGTTTGATATCCCGTATGTTCTTTTAGGTAATTTGTATAGAAATAATGAGTATGAATTTTTAAATAAGTATTTGAGGATTTTTGCATTCTTTGAAAAAGATCAATCTGCTGTCTTCGGGGTTTAGTAAGTATCCATTAGGTTTGCCAGTACCATAGTCAAAGTATAGTTGTTCCTCATTATTTCCTTTTCAGAACTCATTGCTTATTAATGCATTTGTACTATAAATCATTTTCTTTTTGTTTTTTCGTCAATCTTTTTAAGGTAAAGTACTTATTTACTAATAATCAGTTTGTTTTTTAATAAAAAAGATAATTTCTTTAAGCTTATGAATCACAGGGAAGATTTAGAAATCAAACTACAAAAAGTAAAACTTGCAATGCAGGAGGTTATAGAGGATATATATATAACTGATCAGGAAAAGCGAAGTATTATTTACAAACTTATTGATTTTAAAGAAGAAATCATTTCCAAAAGTATTGAACTTAATATTGAATTAGAGGCTGCCTAGAAGTATTTGATCATCTCATGAATGTTTAATAACTTTTAGAATAATATAATCTACAACAAAGATTTATTTATCTAATGAAGCCTGGTACTTTTGATTTATTAATTTTATTATTTATATTTCTAGGTCTTCAAGCTTGGTGGATTATTCCAATAATAATTAAAAATAATAAATTAAATAAGAGAGGCAATGATTTAAGAGAGGATATTAAGCAACTTGAAAAGTTATATAAAAAATAAATTATTTCTGTTCTTTTGTTTCGCAAACCACTAATTATTTAGCGAAATAAAAATATCTTATTCAAATCAAACATATTATTTCCTAAATATATTTTTTAAATTGAATTTTACGAAGAACAGCTGTAGTGAGAGACTCCTCCATATTTAAAATATTTGTTTGGTCTTAGTCGATTATATTTTTGATCTATCTCTGTGGAGTGTTCTTTGTATGGATTGCCAAAAACTAACTGCAACTCCTTTATTTTGTCATAATTTCCTTTTTCAGCCTCTTCATATGCGTGAACTACCATCCATTCTCGCCAAGTATAGACTGGATTAAGGGATTTCATTGATGCCGATTTTGCTTTAATATTACCCTCTTTCTTCAAGACTGATTGCCAGTTTTTAAGCCAGACTTCCCACCTGTTTTTGAGCTCATCATTAATTGGTAAATAGAAACTGTCTTTTAAGTAATCTAAGTTATCAGGTATTTCAGAAAGTTTACGGAATAAAATTGTATAGTCTGCTTTTGAAATGACCATGAGATTAAAAAAATCATTTATTAGAGTTTCGTTGTAATGTTCTAAACCAAGTTTGTTTGCCCACATTTTCATCAATTCCTGATTCATTAATTTTGAGAAGTCCTTCTCGATTTGTTCTAGCTTTTCAAAATCATGTTTGCTCTCTGAGAGTAAAGGAATAAGAGAAGAACAAAATGTTTTAAAGTTGATTTCCGCAGCAGAAGGTTGGTTAAAGAACGAGAAATGCTCACCTCCACCTGTCCATGGTTGAAATCTTGGATCAAATAATTCACAGAATCCAAAGGGGCCATAGTCCAAGGTGTAGCCACCAGCAGCACAATTATCACTATTGAAATTACCCTGGCAATAACCAACTCGCATCCAGTTATTTACAAGAGATATAAGTCTCGATCTATATAAACAAGCCAGTTTTATTACCTTACTTTCAATTGAAATATCATTTTCAATTTCATCTTTATAGTTTCTATCTATGAGATGTTGAACTATCATCTTTAGTTCATTAAAGGCTTCATCATGAGCATTATTGCGAACTCGTCTCGCAAAAAGTTCAATCTGGCCAACGCGTAAAAAAGATGGAGCTACCCTTGTCGTTATTGCCGCTTGATTATCAACCATGATGTCAGGTTCAAAATACTTGGAACCTTTGGAATACCATGGTCTCCTAACTATTTCTGATTTAGAGACATAAAGTGTAAAAGATCTTGAGGTAGGGATTCCCAAGGCATCCATAAATTCCTGTGCAAGAAATTCTCTAACGCTAGATCTCAAAATAGCCCTACCATCTGCTCCTCGACAATAGGGAGTTGGACCTCCTCCTTTTAGTTGCATTTCCATTCTTTTCCCATTGAATAAACCTTCAAAAACAGAAATTGCTCTGCCATCGCCATAACCATTCCCAGTTCCAAAGGGACATTGATGAGTGTATTCAGTCCCGTAAATTGATAATGCATAACCTGTTGCCCAACCAACGGGACTCATTGGAAAATCAGCAACAGAAATATCACCTGAGAAAAAACGAGAAAAATTTTGGTCTTTTGTTAGATCAGAACTTAAGCCCAGTTCCTTAAAAAGTTTGTTGCTGTGGGAAATATATTCTGGTTCTGGAATAGCTTTTGGAACAACTGGAACGTAATGGCCTGAATATACTGAACGCGATCTATGATCATTTCCATCTTTTGTAGATTGAGGATCTGCTTTAAGAGAGTTCATAAAAGAATAGTCAGAAAGTTTAGAAAATTCAGAAAAATTTTCAGTGAGCTTTTCTTTTAATGAATCAGACTTGGTTGACATTAAATTTGTTATCTATTCTTGATTGCGTTGTAATTTCTTTAAATTCAACACCTAGATATATCTTATATATTTTCTATTAGGTATGGTTTCTTCCGAAACGTTTGAAATCAAATAGAAGTTAAAGTTTAATGTTTACAAAAAAAAGGTTCCGTAGTAAAACATTTTCTTGAAAAAATTTTTAGACTTTTAAATAAAACAAAAGAGAACTTTATTAACATATTAATCTTTTAAACAAGAGCCACTGCAAATACATATTTATTGATGAGTATTTTTAAAAGTTTGGCTTAAAATAATTTGAAAAAAGCCAACAATTTAATTTGTTTATCGACTTATATCACCCCCCCCATATTTTATAACCTGTATTGATTTTCTAACTTACCCAGCCTTTTAATAAGTCAAATAAACTAACAAGAAAACCAAAAGCAATGAGAGGTGGGCAGATCCATTTAGTCATGAATTTCAAATATCGCGCTGTTTTAACTCCAACTTTTGAAACCTCAATTTCTGAGTCTAATTTTTTTGGTACAACCCAACCCATAAAGAAAGTAACCAAGAATCCACCAAAGATAAGCAATATATTACATACGGAATCAAATGTCCCAAGAGTATTCGTATCTAAGGCTGATGGAATTCCTAATATAAAAACAAAAATAGATACTAGCCAAACTGATTTGTTTCTATCAAATCTAAATTTGTCCATCAAAGATGATACAGGTACTTCTAATAACGAAACTGAAGAGGTAATCGCGGCGATATAAACTAATCCAAAAAATGCAATAGCTACAATTCTTCCTAGGATTCCTGCTGAACCTAGCCCAGTAGGGATTGATATAAATAATGCACCAATTGTTGAATCTGATATTGAATCACTTAAACCAAAAGTTAAAAATATTGGGAAAGTAATAAGTCCTGCCATTAATCCCACTAGAGTATCTAAAGAAGCAACTCCAAAACTTAGTTTAGGTAAATTACTCTTTTTACTTAAGTAGGAACCATAAGCTGCCATTATTCCAATACCTAAGCTTAATGAGAAGAAGGCTTGGCTAAATGCATTGCGAATTGTTGTAGGGTTTTTTAATTGATCAAAATCAAACTTAAATAAAAATGTTTGATAACCTTCCCATGCTCCTGAAAGAGAACTTGCCCAAATAGTAAGCATAAAAAGGATTATGAAAAGGATGGGCATAAAGCTTTTAGTTATTTTTTCTATTCCTTTTTTTACTCCTGATGAAACTATTAAAGCTGTTAGAACAAGACTTAACGAATGTCCTAATAGAACACTGCTACCGGAGCTTACAGAACCAAAAAATTCTTTTGCTTCACTGAGATCCTTTGGTAATCCAAATAATAAAGAATGAAAAAAAGTATCAGCAGCCCAACCCATTATCACAGAGTAATAAGAGAGGATTCCTATAGGAGCTAAAAAGAAAAGTACTCCTAGCGGGGACCAATTAGTTCCGCCTAACTTAACAGGTGCAAGTAATGAACTTACCATCGCATTCTTTCCTAGAGCCAATTCAGCGACAAATACAGGAAGGCATACAATTAAAACGATTAGTACATACAAAAGAACAAAAGCAGCCCCCCCACCTTGAGAGGCTCTATAGGCAAAACCCCAAAGGTTACCTAGACCAACTGCACTGCCGACAGCTGCGAGAATGAATCCTAACTTACTAGTCCATTGTTCTCTTGGAGAAATCTTTGAGTCCAAAATTAAAATCTTTCTTTTTATAGTTGATTTATAACTCATAAATAAAAATTAGTTAATAGGTCGCTTAATAAAAACCAATCTTTCTTCAATAATTTTTAATAGAGATTTAGAATCTAAAAAACTCATTAATTCTTATAGCTATGGAAACAACTATTCTAGATTTTCAATTAAGTAATACTTTTGAACAATATGAATCATATATGAATGCCAAGGAACAGCAGACGATGTTTAAAGAAATGGGAGTCAAAATATTTTATATTGGTAAATCATTAGATGATCCTCAAAGGGCAACTGTGATTTTTCAAGGATCAGAAAATGTTTTATATGACATTTTTATGAATCCAGAAACAAAACCTATAGTTGAAGCTTCAGGGCATATTTATGAAGGTACAAAAATTACGCGCTGGATTTCATGAAAAATATTAACTTTCTATGAATTATCAACTTTTAATTGAATCATATTCTTTTGGGGAAGCACTTTCTGATCAAGAAATAGAAATCCTCAGTCTGGAACTTGAAACTCAAATTATGAATATTAATATATCAACAGAATTTGGCTGTTTTAAGTCCGCTCCCTCTCATATTTGTGAAGGCCTTAATTTAAAACAAGATACTTATTGGATTATGTGTCTTGCTGAAATATTAGATTTACATAGGTCTCCTAAATTTGGTAAAACAAAAAGTGTAGAAGTTTTCGATTTGCTTCTTGAAAAAGGACTTGTTATTGGTTAATTATTCAGTATTTGAGCATTAAAAAAAGTTGCTTTTTCTATATGCTGATATGGTTAATGAAAGTTAGTTATAAAGATGGAACACTCTGGGTTATCGATATTGGCAAATCTTATTAAGCTAACTAGATCAAGTGAAACAAAATTTAAAAAAGGAAATTTCAAAGGAGCTTTAGACGACAAAATGAAGGCTAATCAAATATTGAAATCTAAATGTTGTGATGAAAAATTTATTGAAAAATATAATGAAGAATTATCTAATTTGTATTCCTCAAAATTCGACCTTATATTTGATCATAAGCTGAAAATTGATCAAATAAAGATAAACGAAATTGTAAAAATGTTGGAACGTAAAAGTGAGGAGAAATTAAAAAATCTTGATTATAGAGGAGCAATAAAAGCCTTAAGAAGGGCAGAAAAATACATGTCAAATTAAAAATAATCTTTACTACAAAGAATTTTAAGAAGTTTTGCTTATTGTGTTTTTTATAGCTCAGTTTAAATTTGAAATACTTAAGTAATAATTTATGAAAAAACAAAATAATAAGACCCCAAAAAAGATTGATAAAAAGGAATTAGATATATTAGATAGGTTTTTGATGATTTTATGGAGAAAAGAGGTTGAATACAAAATGAATATCTGATAAAAGCATATTTAAAGGAGATATCTTATGACAATTCGAATAGGATTACTAATTATATTTTTTATTTTTCACTCATTATTTGATATTGCTGTAAAAAAATGAGTATTAAACAATAAATTAAGAAGGGCTCAAAAAGTAAATTAAATCATTTAATTTAAACATGAATTTAACAAAAGGAATACAAAAAAGTTTAGGTCCAGGTATTTTGCTGGCAGGAGCTGCTATTGGGGGCTCTCATTTAGTTTTCTCAACTCAGGCTGGCGCCTTATATGGATTTGCATTATTTGGTCTAATCCTTCTTATTAATCTATTAAAATATCCATTTTTACTAGTAGGGACTAGATTTACTGCATCTACTGGAAAATCATTATTAGAAGGTTTCAAAGAGAGGAATTCTTATTATCTTCCTTTATTTTTAATAGTTAGTTTAATTACAGGGACCATAACAATTGCGGCTGTAAGTAGTGTGTCTGGAGCCCTTTTGCAGAATTTTCCATTGTTTTCTTCCTTCCATCATATAAACCTAGCTATAGCTATCCTTGTAATAAGCGGATGGATTTTAATTCTTGGTAAATATAAAGCTTTAGACAGAATTTCTAAATTTTTGGTAGCTCTTTTAACTTTATTAACTTTTTTTGCAGTCGGATCTCTTCTATTGAAAGGTTCAATTAATCAAGCTCTTAATATAAGTTGGATTAAACCGAATGATAGCCCCTGGAAATTTTCGAATTTAGGTTTCCTAATCCCTCTTATGGGATGGATGCCTTGCCCCCTAGAATTATGTGTATGGCCTTCTTTATGGATGTTTTCGAGATCAAAAGATTCTGAATATGTACCAAATGTTAAAGAGGCTGAATTTGATTTTAATCTTGGTTACATAATTACAGTTATTACAGCTGTTTTTTTTCTAACTCTTGGTGCAATAACAATGTATGAAGTTGGGGATGGAATGCTTTCTGGTATTCAGGGATCTTTTGCGAAGAAGTTGATAATCCTTTATACAAAGTCTATTGGTGATTGGTCTAAATGGATAATAATTCCAGCATCTTTTGCCGCAATGTTTAGTACTACAATTACTTGTTTAGATGCATATCCAAGAAGTATCTCTGCAATTCAAGGTTTATTAAAAGGAACTGATTTAGGACACTTGGATTCGAAAGTAGAGAGAAATAGATTTCAAAATTGGATGATTGTGCATATCTTTGTTTCAATTATTGCCCTTCTCATAGCAAAATCTTACTTATTAACATTTAAACAGTTTTTATTTGCTGCGACCAGTGGTAGTTTTTTAACGGCTCCATTATTCGCATGGATGGCAATGGACACGATTAATAGCAATTTAGTCCCAGTTCAAAATAGATACGGATCATTTTTGACAACACTTTCTTGGATCGGGTTGTTTTTCTTAATTATCTTCAGTTTTTTATATATTGCAAATTCGTTTTTTGGGATTGGAATTAGTTAGTCGTTAAAATTTAAAAAACTTTTATATAAAAATTTTTTTAGATTAATTAAATTTATTAATTTGAAAAATAATAATTAAAGGGTTGATTTTTTCTTCAAGATTCGTTTTTCTAGAAATATATATTTTTTAGTACTAATTATGTTTATGCCCCAATCTACATTAGAAAGCTTATTATTTTTTTTGATATTATCTCTTGTCGCAACATTTATTGTAAATTTAAAATATTCTTCAAAATTAAGACCACAAAAGTAGGTTTGTAATTTTTATCTTTTTTATTAATCAGATCTATTTACTTGGGTCATTCCAAGTATCTTGATATAGCCAACTCAAAAAAGTAAGAGTAAGTATGTTCCCAGATACATAAATTATTCCCAAAAGTGGGTTATAAATATTGGCAATAATGGTGGACATAATGAAAATTATTATCCCTGAAAAAAACAAATCTTGAATAGGTAAGTGCTTAAAATTAATAGAATTTGTCATGAGATAATTGTATATAATAAATTAAAGGAATTATAAAACCAAACAGAAACATATCTAGTTCTATGGAAATATTATCTTAAATATGAATAGTTTTAGAATTGCTAAGATAATTTTAGTTATTTCATCATTATCGTATTTGAGTGTCACTTTTCTAAGAAATTATAATTCTCCAGAAAATATAGAAAAAAGATGTATTCTTAAATTTGAAAAAGATTTTAAAAATCCTTTGGAAACATCTAGTGAAGAATGGGATCTGATATTAGATTTAGCGGATAATAATTATTTAAAATGTATGGGAATACCTTAGTATTAATTATGGGAGAAGCAAAGAGAAGAAAAAATTTAGGTATTTCCTCTAGAAAAAAAAATGAAGAAATAAATTTGCCTCAACTCGATAAAAAAGTCTTACAACAAAAAGTTAGGCGCACACTATATAAATACCCAATAATTCCTTTTCTTTTTTATGGCGCTGCAATATTGATCCTAGTAGGAGGTTTGTTTTTTGTTTTTAAATCCTTTAATATTGCCTAATTATTAGAATTGCTAGTTTAAATACTCATTTCTCTATGTATTTTGATAGGTATGTTTCTTTTGAAAAATGAATATCAAAAATTTTAAGGTTAATAAAGTGAGCAAAGATAATTTTAAAAACAAATTTTAAACAAAGTAATATATGAGGCTTATTTACGATTGACAAGATCTTATGGTGTTGTAATTTTGGGTTGAAAAGAAAAATTTATGAAAAAAATCAATAAAAAATATATTGAAATAATGAGTCAAGCTGATGATGCCGTTGGGAGAAAAGAAGTAGTTAGTTTATTAAAAAAAGCTGCAGTGATAATGTCAAAATCTGAGGATAAATTAGCCTCTTAAATTAGAAAAACTATTTTATTAGGATATATAAAAAGCCATAAAGAAGAATAGAGGAGAATGTAGCCATAAAAACAAATGGTAGTATCATTCCTGAGTTCAACCATCTTAAAAATCTTATTTTTCTATTAATAACTCTCGTCATTTTCTTAAAGCTATTATTTGCAAGTTAACAAGTTAATAAAAGTTGTAAATGATTAATACATGTTTTTTTATATTAAATATTAGCTATCTTGAAAATTAAATTTGTAAAAATAAAAGGACCTTAATAATATCCTGATTTTTTGCCTTAAAGAAATTTTTAGGTAATTCATACCTTGTATCTTTCATGTTTTTTAAGCAATATTTAGAAGATGTTAGATTTATAAATTAATGATTGAAAATGACGAAGAGAACCTCCAAAAATTTAGAGATGTAGATTCCGAATTGTTACTTAAGATTCTAAATAAGACCTTACTTGAAAATAAAAGTAGTGATGATGAAGAACTTTTTGTAGATGAAAATTGGAAAATAAGTTCAAAAAATATGGATAATATAATTCCTTCAGAAAACTCAAATTTAAAAAAAATATTATCAGAAATTTTTCCAGATAAAAAAATATTGATTAAGGATAACAATGATGGGTCGCAAACAATTTTCTTATCCTAAATTATTTAATATTTTAAGGTTATTCGGACTTTTACTCTACAAATTTATAAAAGAAAGTTAGTAAAAATTACTCTCTCATTTATTATTTTCGGGTGTTATTCTTTGTTAAAGTTCATCCAATTTTATATCTCTGGAAGCATGAAGTGGGAATAGGGAAATGAATTCTTATTAACTGAAAACGACCATGAATAACCCCTTACAAATAAGAAAAAAAAATCAATAGAGCCAATAGGCTTAATGAAGCTCGACTTTTAGCAACTAAAAATGGAGAAGTTACCCCATACAGAAGATCTGTCTTTGAAGAAAGAATCAGGCAAACACAAAAAGAAATGAGATTGAGAGACTCCAAAAATCAATTTTTTATTTGTAACCGATTTAAAAGAGAGGTTTTAACCCCTCTCTTTTTTTTTAATAATGTATTTTTTAAAGAGTTTATTTTTCTTATTCTTGATTATTAAAAGAATATTATTTTAATACTTATACTATTGCGTTCAAGTATTTAGATGGCAAATTTAATTTAGGAATTAAGAGGTAAATAAAGATGTTAAAAAAGAAATATAAACAATTTAATAACATGCCCAATAAATCAAAGTTAGATCAAATCTTATGGTTTATAGAAAATTATTTGCCACAGAAGAAAGATCGAGGAGTTCAAAAAAAGGTGTTTATGAACAATCTAGAGACAGAGACTATTAAGCAATTCTCAAAATTAGCCTCTATACGTTCTCAAACATTATTTCCAACTACAAAAAATACGACAATCTCTTTTACTTTTGGTAATTGGGCTTTACCTTACCTGAAATTGCTTAAGAAAATAGGAATAGCTAAGTAAGAAAATTCTTATGGACTAAGATAAGACTTGTCCTAACAATAGAATTAAATAAAAATTATAAATTTACTTAGTTCTTTCAAAAATTTAAGAATGAATACTTACTTTACATAAAAAATACAATTGCTAAGTTAAGAATAAGAGATCAATTCATTATGTTTCTAAATTATTTGCCTAGTGAGATGGTTGAGATTTTTGGTTTAATTATGATTTTTTCATTTTTAGTTGGAACTATATTGATTTTGTTATTTACATCAGATCAGGCAAATACAAAGAATCTATATTTGAAGAAGGCTAAATAATCTTTAAATAATTTATCTTTAGATAAAAGGGCTATATTTTAAATAAAATTATACTCGCAGGATTAGAACTTAATTTTTAAGATGGTCATATAACTCTATTTATAAATTATGGGCGAAGCTAAAAGAAGGAAAGAATTAAGCTTACAACCAAGAAGAAAAAATGTTACACAAAATAATTCTGATAGATATTTTTCATGGCTGCCAATCAATAAATCAATGATTAAAAAATATCCTTATATGGGAGTAGCTACTATGGCTCTTGGAGCAATAATTTTCTTAGTTAGTGGAGGAGCAGAAAGTATTAATTAAGTAGTTTCCTAAAATTTCTTAGGTTAAAACTAAGAATTTTTTTATATTAGTTATGAGAAATTAATTACAAAAGACTCCAATTAATGGAGTAAATAAAATAATCTTCATTTTTAACTTTTAAGTATAAAGTCACAAACACTGGAGGGATTTGCTTGTTTAACTATTTTTAGCCTTTTGATAAGCATATCTCGATCTATTTGATGTTTTAAATATTTAATACATAGATTCTTTTTCTGATATGACTCAGCTATTGGTGAGATCTTTAAAGCAATAGTAAAAGTACCAATAACCAAAAGAATGTTTGTTGCCATTCGAATATTTGACCTGATATTAGATCTCATTTGTATATGTTATTTTGGTCTAAGACTTCCCTTAAATATATATCTTTTAGCTCGTGATTGTAGTAATTTTCTTTTGCAAAATTCTCTAATTTCTTGATATCTTTTTCTTTCATTAAGCGGCTTTGGATAAATTATTTTTCATATCTTCAATTTCGTTGATTAATTCATCCAACCATTCAGTATTGTTTTTGGATCTTTTCTGAAAATATGAAATTTTTGGTTGATTGCTTTCTAATGTCTCATAATCTCCACTCATAACTTTGCGTTAAATTTATACTTCGCTAATTTATCTATATAAATTATGCTCATCAATAGGCCCTAATACTCATCTATTATTCATCATGAGTAAAAAGTCTATTTTTTCAATAATAAAAAAAATTAATCAATTTATCTCACAAAAATATGATCAATAATCAAAAAATAGAAAAAAGAATTGAGGCTTTAGAAAAAGAAGTACAACACCTAAAAGCTATTCTGCAGTATCAAATGAGAAACAAGAGAAGGTGACTTATTTTCATTACATCTATTTATGGTTTGTTTATTTTGCTATAGATTCAAGGTTTCCCAAAATTAAAATTGAACATTTAGGAATATTTAATATGAATATTTTCTAGGGCATTTAATTTAGATATTGAAATTTAGAACAAATTTGTTTTTATAAATAAAAAGTATTTAAAATGATTAACTCTATAGCTATTCCATTATTAGTATTAGGATCTTTATTTGTTTTTAAAAGACTCAAAAGAAAGAAAAAGAAATTTCATGCACCACCTACCAACCAGCTACCGAGTTGAAGCTTAAATTCAATCTTCATCTTCTCCAAAAGGATTTATTATATTTAATATCCCAAATGAGAACTATAGTAAAGATAAAAGCAATAGACCAAAAACGACTTGAGAAGGAGGAAATATCATAAAATCAATTTAACAATAATAGATCATCTTTGTTTTTGAAATTTTTAGAGGGTAATCCAAATTTTTTGACTCTAAATATTTTGTATAAGAAGTCGCAGAACATTTCAGTCCCTAATTATCGATACTGCAAAAAGTACTAATAAATTCAAAAACTTTCTAAAGCATCTAGATCTTTAATATTTAAATAAATTTCTTTATTCAAATTTAAACTTCAAATATATTGTTTATCTAGCAAGTATTTTTAAATAATGTCACATTCAAGGGAAAGTACCCTTTAAAAGATTTTGCTAATAAAAACTAGTGAATCAAAAATTTTTTTTGACCACTTTGCTGATATTAATACCTTTTTTACTCTTTTTCGCTTCGATAGTCTTTAAACCCTTTAGCTTTTTGTAAGTTACTTACTTGATCTCCTAAAGAAACATAAGAAATCTTAACTGCATTAATAGATATAGCTAGGGCTTTGAAATATTTCTAAAAGTCTTAAATACTTATAACTTAAAAGAAATTTCATTTATTAAGTTGCATTTTAAAATAAATAAAAAAAACTATAGCTTCGTCTTGGTAAAAGCAGGATAATCCCCATCACCCAGCCTTACTAAAATTTTAGCACCACATATGGTGTTTGTAAGCAATTTAAATAACCTATTGATGGGGTTGTTAGTTTCTATTTAATTTGTCATTATAGGAGTCCCCATCACCTAGGCTCGCAAGAGTCTTTTTTTTTGTCTGGTTTTAAATTGATAATTTTAGTTTTTATCCACAGGTCTATTATTTATTTGGCTTTTGATTAGTGTTCAAAGATTTTTTGTTTAATTTTAGAATTTGATAAATGATAATAAAAAAAAACATTTTTGTTATGCAGACTTACATTATTCACTGGCAATTTCCAGATCAAGAAAGTCATATTCAGGGGGCAGAAGCTTTCGCTAGCTTCGTTGAAGGAGGATGTGAGGGTGATGAATTTGATGGGTTTAAAGTTATTAATCGAGTAGTAAATCCTGAGGGAGCTAATGGTTGGGCAATAATTGAATCTTCAAATCATGAGAATATTTGGAAATGGAGTAGTATCTGGGCCGAAAATTTTGGCGTTCAAGTTGAAGTTACACCTGTTTTAACAGACCAAGAATTTCTCTCCGTTCATAGAGAAATTGAAACTTCCTCGAATTAAATATCAAATTTTTAGTTGTTTGACTACCGATTATCTAGGTGTAAGGCTTTTTATATTTTTTATTATTAATTACTCAAAGCCAAGCATAATTAAGATAATTCTGAGTTAATACCAAATAAGATTAATTTCATGCTGGATATTTTTTCGGAATATTGATTAATGTAGTCTAATTTTAGATTCTTAATGGTTGTCGAGAGTGATAATCCATTAAATTAATAACAAGCAAATTAGTTAAATAACCATCGCAATAAACTAACCTAGGGAATCCAAATCTCTTCTTCGGTGAACCGAATTCCCTTCAGAGTTTGAAACTTTTTGTTCTCTCATTAAATCAGCAATAGTTGGAGAATCTTTTGCATTATCAAGATCTCTTGCGTTTTTATCTTGGATTGCGAAGGGTGATCTTTTTAAATTCATAATTAATTAACTCAAAATTTTTGTTGGATTCTGATTACAGATCCTGGATTTTCATTTACGTAAGAGTTGAATTCTCTTGCAAGCATTAGGCAATTGTATGCATCGCGTGCATAGAAGCCGACTTCATGTGTATTATTTGATGAATCTTTGTAACTCAACACATATTTATTACAAGATTTGATCGGTATTGAAGGCATTTATTTTGTCTTTGCTATTGCTAGTTCTAACTAAGCATGCTCATCAACCGACTAATAAAAAATGTACGGTTTAAGGCACTAATATATACGGATAGAGGACCAACAATTAAATTTAAAAATTGATAAGAACTTTGGGCTGGCTGAAATAATAAGTCCATGCATCATTTGCCTAATAACTCAGAGATCGAGCTATACAAATATTTCTTAAATAATCTTTTAGATGGAGAGTCAACATAATCTAAAATTTCAATTAAGTATGTTCAATTTACTTTAAACTTTTTGAAAAGATTCTCTTATAAAATTATTTATGATTTATTAAAGCATTAAAAAAACTCCTTTTAACTAAGTAAAAGGAGTTTAATAGGTTTAGTAAGAAGAAGAATAAAGTTTAATGTAGTTCTTAATTAATAAATTATCCTTGTTTTTTAGCTAAATAATTCCTAAATTCATCAGTAGCTTTATAGGTTATTGAAACAAGTTCAAGAATAACCCTTAGACCAAGAATTAGAAGGAGGGCAACAAGAATATAAATTAGGTAGAACCAATGGGGAAGGAATGATGTATCGGTAAATAATTCATGAATCCAATCTACAAAGAATCCGAATGCAGCACCTACACCAGCACCTTGTCCAAAAGCATAGAAAATACTGAACAGTTGAATTGTTACGTATTTATCAAGAACATAATCATCTTTAAGCGTTCTGAAAATGTTTGCAAATGGATTTTCTTTTTGTTTTTTGCAGAATCTCCAAAGAGTAACAAGTCCAGTTATGATGGCAAGCCACGTGGGAGGATATAACCAAGACCTTGTTGTACTGATTTCTTTAACTCCTACAAGAGCAAGTAATAGAACAAGCGCACCAACAAAAAATATGATAAATTTACTTTTTTTATCTATTTTAGTTAAGGCTGATGAGAGACTCTCTTTTTCAGTCATTTAATTTTTGAAATAAATATTGAGTAATAATACCATTAAGTCATCACTTTTCGCATGGAGTTGATACGGTTTCAAGACAATAATTCTTTTATTGTTATAATTTTCATAATTTACATTTCTTCTTTTTAGGATAACCTTATTTTATTTCCATATAAAATGAACAGAAAATTTCTTAAAGTAACAAAAAAAATCTTAGCCTTAATCCCTTTATTACAGCCAATTACCATAACTGCTGGTTATACATTCATTACCTATTCTTATTCAATAGCCTATGCAAATGATTACCAGACTTATTTTGATAAAGGTTTTGAGAAGGGTGAAGAAGGTGATTACTTTGGATCAATATATGAATACACAGCTGCAATCGAATTAAATCCAAATAGCGTTGATGCCTATTACAATCGTGGTTGGGCAAAATCTCAGATTAATGATCATAATGGAGCTATTGCAGATTATCAAACAGCTATCGATATAGATGAATCATATGAAAAAGCTCTTTACGGCCTTGGTTTCAGTAAAAGTAAATTAGGAAATTATTATGGCTCAATATCTGAATATACTAGATTAATAAATATAAATTCTCAACATGAAGATGCCTACTTTGGGCGTGCTTTGAGTAAGAGTAAAATTAAAAATTCCTATGGAGCAATTGCAGACTATACAGAAGTTATTAATTTAAATCCAAATAATAGTAATGCTTTTTATAATAGAGGTCGTGAGAAACACTTTGCAGGACAGTATTATGAGGCTGTTTCTGATTACAGTAAAGCCATTGAAATAAATAACAAGTTTTCTGAGGCTTATCTATACCGTAGTACTTCAAAATCAAAAATTGGCGATATCGAAGGTGCTTGTAAAGATGCCAAGAAAGCTAAGTCTTATGGTTATAAAAGTGTGGAAAATAATAATTGGATTAAAACTAACTGTAAGTCTGGCTGGTTTTAAACTTTTTAAAAATTCCTATACTTCTTGATTAATCGTCAACTAACTTCATAATATTTAATTACTACAACTAGCATTTCCTATACCAGCTCCTAATACAGCTCCTAGTGGGATAGACCATGAGTAAGCATCTTCATGCGATAGGGATGCCGCAATTCCACCACCTATCAATCCACCTAAAGTAGTACTCCCACTACAATTTTTTTGGCTCACGTAATTTACATACTCAATTTTATGTGAGTTATTGTATTCAGAATGATTTAAAGCATTGTTTTGATTTTCACAAGCTATGGAAACTTTCTCTTGGTAGGACTTCACATAACCTGGAGAAGTTGAATTTCCTGGAATGTAATCTTCTCTATATTCATACCGGAAACATTTCTCTTCATATGCATATCCCTGATTAGAATTATAAGTTTCATGATTGTTATAATCGGAAACTTTATGATGAGCATTAACTGGCCAGGAAGCAAAAATGAAAATTGCTGCTATTAATTTTTTCATTGAAATTTAAGAATATTTGCCACAACTCACTCACACAAATAAATATTAGATTAGTTCATTTTAAAAAAAAAGTTGCGTTATTAATCTATCTTAACTGTCACATGTGACAATTCCCTGCTTGGTCTTGAGAAAAAGATCATTATCAACCTAAAAAGGCCTTAATTAATAATGGCTTCTATTACATTACATACCCTTTTGGAGACTTTTTGCTCACTCTATTATTAATGTGAATTTATTATTGTTATAAATTCTTTCTCTAAATGTATTCATAATAATTAATCCATACACTAAAAACATCTTGGTAATATTGAAATAATTTTAAGAATCATTAGTATTGTGCATTATTAATTAATATAATTTTGTGCATTTAATTTAACTGTTCTTAATTGACAGCTGATCTAAGATTAGAATAATCTATTTGTCTAATCAAAAAATTTAAAAAAGTAGTTAGCAACTTAATTATGAAATTTTTTTCAAAAGCATTTATTTTTACAGTTACATCAGGATTACTTCAAATCACCCTGCCAGCAAAATCAGAACCCCCATATGTCTACACCACTGGAGGTAAACTTTATTCAAATACTACTGAATGTATAAGGGAAGGCAGGCGAATAACAAGAGCATCAGGTTTTGATATTGATGAAGTTATTTATGATGATAATCCTGTAAATGGAGCTACTATTTTTGGTTCAAATATGTATAGTGCAACCGCTTTTACTTTTAGATGCGAGACCGCTTATGGTACTTATTCATACGCAACAGCTTCGCAAGATAATGATACAGCTTATGAATATTATCAGAACGTTATCAGAAATGATCCTTCGGAAATTTAAATAAAAAATCACAAAAAATTAATTTGTTTTTTGATGGGGAAATTTAAATTAAATTGGTTGGAAAATATTTTAGTTTTATTTTTTTTAATAAGCTTTTCATCTGAGATAAATGCAAAACTTCCAACTATAACCATAAAAAGTTGCTACGACGGAGATACCTGCACAACTATTGATGGAGAAAAAATAAGACTTGCTTGCATCGATACTCCAGAGTTGAAAGGTGAAAAAGCAAATCCTATTCTAGCTAAGGAAGCTAGAGATTTTCTCAATAATTTAGTATCAAATAAACAAGTATCTATCAGACGAATTACTTTTGATAGATATGGAAGAACAGTTGGTGAGTTAATTAAAAAAGATATTAATATTCAAGAATTACTTGTGAAAAAAGGTTATGGAAAGATTTATAAAAAATATGCTGACCAATGCGAATGGACTAGATAATTACTTAATTATTTAATAAACAAAAAATACTTTAATTAAGGCTATATTATATTTTTTGCAATCTATATATAATAAAAAAATAATTCAGCTCTTTTATTTAAAGTGGGTAATTAATAAATTTTGAAAAAAAATGTGTGGCAGATTCGAACTTAAAACTAGCTTTGCAAAGCTGCCTAAGGTTTTACAACAAGATTATCCTAGTGGTCTAGAAATTAAATACAAGCCTCAAGATTTAATTAGACCAAATGAGCCAGTTCTGGTTATTAAGAATGAAGGAAAAATGAAAACTACCTTTATGTCTTGGGGATTTATTTCACCGTGGACTAAAGACCCTTTTGATAAAGAGAGACCTAGACCATTTAACGCGAGATCAGAAACAGTAGCAGAAAAGAAATTATTCAGTGGAAGTTGGAAGTATAAAAGATGCTTAATACCGTCTAGTGGTTTTTTTGAGAAAAGATTCCGTATTCGTAAAGAAAATTATGAGACTTTTTGGTTAGGAGGAATCTGGAGCAATTGGAGTTCTCCTGATGGAGCTGAAATAGAAAGTTGTTGTGTTTTAACAACTGAACCAAATGATTTAATTAAATCTTTACATCACCGTATGCCCGTTGTTGTTCCTAATGGCTTTGAAGAAAAATGGACTGAACAGGTAAAAGACATTGATGAATTAAAAGAATTATTGCCAATAATGATGAGTTGGTCACCAGATGGATGGATATTAGAAGAAGTCAATAAAGCTGGAATAAATCAAATGAGTTTGTTTTAGATGAAAAGATTTATAACTTCTAATGACATCTATCTGTGTATAAACTCATCAACTATTTTGCAAAGTTGGTGAATTCAAAATTATAAAAATACTTCTCTCCATCATCACTATCATCATCATCATCATGAAAAGAAGAGATTAATACATATATTCCTCCAAATCCCAAAATCATTGATATGTATAGAGTTGGATCTGTCATTATTTTATTGTGAAACAATTTATTTAAATTTGAGGTATTTTCTAAATGTCTACATTTTCTTTTAATAATTGAACGATAACTTTTTTATAAAATCTCTATCTCTTGAAGGACACATCGATTAACTAAAATATCTACTTGTAACCAACTAAATAAAGCTATCTGAAATTAAATATAAATGAGTTATTATTTATTTTGCAACCTATAAAGACATCCTGGTTGCACTTCTTTTGACTCTGCTTAGAGTAAATGTATGGATTAATCCCAGGGATCTTGGGCCCTAAAACACCTTATAAGCCAATTTTAGCTATAAGTTTACAAGCAATTATTTTTTTCTTTTTATATTTGGTTTGCAATGAGAAACAATTCGGTATTTGAACGAAATTTGTTGGAATATTTAAGATAAATAAAAGGTAACTTACACAAAATGGCTACCAGAATAAATAAATTCTTAAGTGAAGTCGGTTTCTGTTCTAGAAGGGTAGCAGATAGATTAATTAAAGAAGGGAAAATAACCGTTAATGGAAAAATTCCAGAAATGGGTACTAAGGTAGAAGAAGGTGATCAAGTAGAAGTTGAAGGTCAAAGGATAGAAAAATCAAAGAATCAAAAAAACATTTACTTAGCTTTTAATAAACCTGTTGGGATTGTTTGCACAACTGATAGAAAAGTAGAATTGGACAATATCATAGATTATATTAATTACCCTACAAGAATTTTTCCTATTGGAAGATTGGATAAGCCAAGTGAGGGATTAATTTTTTTAACTAACGATGGAGATATTGTAAATAAAATACTCAGGGCCAAAAATAATCATGAAAAAGAATATATTGTTAGCGTCAATCGTCCAATTAATAGAGACTTTATTCAAGCCATGAGTAATGGAGTCGAAATATTAGAGACTATAACTAAGAATTGTTTCGTAAAACAATTGGGGCCAAAAAAATTCAAAATCATACTCACTCAAGGACTGAACCGTCAGATTAGAAGGATGTGTGAGTCTTTAGGCTACAGAGTAGAATCATTAAAGCGTATAAGAATTATGAATATTAAGTTAGACGTACCAACAGGAAAATATCGTGAATTTACAAAAAAAGAACTATTGGAAATAAATGAATTACTCGAAAAATCTTCAAAAACATTTGACTAATCAGCCTCCCCCCTCTTTTTTTTTGTTTTTTAATAAAATAATCACAAAGTACTAGAACTTCAATTCAAATTTTTAAGCAAAATATATTTTAAGATTGTGGCATCTCAGTTGCAATTTATAATAAATTATGAGTTTTAAGAAAAAAGCATAATATGCACCAAATAACCTTAGATCAATAAATTCTTGCCAACCAATTATCCATTAAATATGGAGGTGTAAAATATGTTGATTAATAATCTAATTAAAATTAAATCTTTGGAGTAATGGAATCAATACTATTTTTTATAATATTTAGTGGGATTTGGGCTGTCGCAGATGCTGTATTCGCTCCAATAATTTCAAGTTTATTAGGTATCAGTGAAGATTTATCAGAATGTGTAGTAGGAATTATTCTGGGAGTATTCACGGGTTATTTCTTTGGACCTGTTATCGCATTTAGCTTGGAACAGAAAGCCTCTAGTTGGATAGCAACTATTTGTCTTATAGTTTCAAGTTTTGTAGCGAGTAGTTTTTAATTATCAATAGATAAAAACTTATATATAAAATAAGATTCTTTTTTGAAAATTCTCTTCTTAATAAATTTAAAGTAAATAAAATCTGGAAAAAAAAAACTTTTAGTTGAATTTGAAAAGAATAAAGATGCTATTGCTGCAATAAAGAAAGATTTTGCTTAGTGGATATAGATTTTAAGAAAATATTTTTAGAAGACAATAGTAAGTCATAAATTAATCCGTTGCTTCATGCACTACTTTGTAAGAGTTAAAATTTTTGCTATAAATTAATTGAGGCCAAACCTCATCAGTATACTCTACGTTTACTGCAAGACATAGGTTGATTTTATATAGTACGAATCGACCTAAAAACCTCTCTGGTAGTTGGAATTTCTGGAGAGGTTTCTTGTTTTTATTGATTTATGAATAAATCTTATTGGTTGATTAATCCATCCAGAACAGAACTAAAGATATTTACAAAAAACGAAAAGAGTATTGATGGGGTTTTCGAGTATATGTTTGTAGATACTGGGAAAATAGATGGCGCATTTGGGAAAGAGCCACCTGTAATAATAACAACTATTTCTGTAGATATAGATTTAGCTAGAGAAATTTATGAAAGATTACTTTCTCAGGGATGGAGACAACCCGAATGATTTATCTTATTTAAGAGACTATATTCTCAAAAAAAATTTGAAAAATATTCCTATTAAGTCGGTATAAATCAAAATGTTTATGTCTTAATAATGAACTCCAATATTTTTATTAAAAGCATTTGCTTTCAAATAATTACTAATTAGTAGATCTAATTCTTTTAGATTTGTAAATATTTTCTAATTCTTTATTCAAAAGTTAAATCATTAAAGACATCTGCATAATCTACAAGAAGGATAAGTAACGAAGACTATTTGTACACTATCTTCGAAACTCCTACTATCAAAATTTGTATTTTGTTTAAAGTTTTTTCTATATTTTTTAAAAGGTTTTTAGCCGAAAAATTTTTAATATATCAAGCCTCTAAAGATACGAAAAGAGTTTCTTTTAAACTAACATACACCATACCAGTATGCTCAAGTATCAAAAGCTTTTGCGGGCTTGAAATTAATGAAAGAAGTTAAAAAAAACTATTGAAGAAAATAAAAAATGTTTTTTCATTTTTTAGTATGATCACTTTTCTAAATTTAAACTCTTTTTGTTGATATAAAAAAAGATAGTAGAATTTCAACTCTCTAATAGCTAGTATTTCTATGGATTTACTCTTTATGATGAAAAATAAATTTTTCCAATTTTGGAAGAATCATAGGCAACTAATAACTATTGGTCTTTTCCTTTCTATATTTGCTTTTTATCTTAGAAGTCCTTTTGAGAAAGAAGCAAAAGTAAAGGACACCTGTGCAAAATTAAATTCAAGCTATCAAATTACAGGTGATGAAGCGATCAAAAAGCTAAAATTAAAGGCAATAAAGAATTATAATAATCGTGAGTTAGCCAACTATTACTGCGAGAGATATTTAGGTATTAAATAGAAAAAATACTCTTTTTTCTTATCAGCCAGCCCTATTTCGTAAAAAAAAATTTTAGAAAACTATAAATAATTTATAGAAATCATGCTGTTATCCTTATAGTAATGTATCAATTAGAAATTAATGAAAGAATTACAAGAAAATACAATTGAACAAATTAGGATACTTCTTAGGTATTTGAGTGAGACAGATTTATTAAAAAATAAAGATATTCTTATGTGTTTAGATGTCCTAGCGAGAGAGTATGGAGGAGAAGTAGTAGATAAAAATTAAATTGCGAATCCTGATTAAAAAATAATATTTCTTGAGCAAGCTTATGAGAAAATTAAAGTTATATGCTCTAAATCAAAGATGACACTGGGGCTATGAATTTGGAAGTAACAACTCTAATTAGAGAACTTCCTAGGTTTTCGGGAAAGATATTGATGATGATTAAGATATGGATTGAGGATTTAAATAAGTATTTTTTACGTTGATTTAAATTCAAATTCTTATTTGAATTGATATGGAGATATAAATTATTATGCAGAAAAAACTTGCTAATTTCTTTTACTGGTTATTGATGAAGACTGCGGAAAATTACTATGGCGAATCAATGAAAAAAGAAGAAGAGCCATATACTCCTTATTTTTGAATTTAATTATTCCTTAACATAGTTAAGGAAATTTACTCTTTTTTAAAAATGAAATCACTACTAAGTTTTTAGTAAGGAAATAACGAAGCATGTTAATTATGGAATTTTTTAACTTAAACTTACCTTCTTAGGTTTAATTGAAATCAAATTGTTGTTATCTCTTTCTCCAGAAAGCGCAAATAATAAGAATCTTTATTTAAGAGAAACATATTAATCTACATAATTAGAAAACTATGCACAAAGTAGATCAAAGTATTTTTTATGGGACCCCCGCTGAGCTACGTAGTGGCTGGAGTTAAATAAATAAGTTACCAAAAGGATATACTTGTTGAAATTAGATCTAAAGTTGTAGGGGGGAACTCTTTTTTAAATTTTCCTTACTGTCATTCTGTGTCATCTTTAACCTCATTTTCTTTTACCTCTAGCGATCTTACCTCCTGTTTTATAACTTCAGTTGAATTTGCTTTTACCTCGCGCGATTTTACTTCCTCTTTTCTAACTGCAGCTTCTTTTGCTGCTATAGCTTCAAATTTACCTTGAATAAAATTTACTATAAAAATTAATATTGGAACATGGGCTAAACCACCCAATATCACTTTAGTTTCTGAATAGTACATATGTTAGTTGATAAGATCTGAATATTTAAGCATAAATTTAAAATGATGATACCTAATATTAAGAAGAGATAATTAATTAACATTTAGTAAATTTAATATAGAGGAATAATCTCTTTTTTTATGAAGAACAACTTCTCTTTAGGAGCATTTGTAGGTTACACCTCTGGAATTATTATTTTGACTAATGCTTTCTCAATTATTGGTCAGGGCACCTCTGCTATTAATCAGATTTATGAGATTCTTAGTTTTGGATTTGGCTTAATTGTATTAGGAGTTATTGCACAAAATACCAAAAACTAAAGAGATTAAAACTTTTACTCCTTAAATAAATAGTTTTTCACTTTATTTAAAGTTAATTCTTGATTACCTTCTATACAGCCTCCACTTGGATAGTTGATAAATTTTTTTGCAATTGCACCAATACCAATAGCTATTAAACCAATAAGAAGTATTGCTTTTGATCTTTTGTTTGAAAGTACTGATTTCATAGAAATTGTCCTCTTTATACTAATGATTTTAGCTACCCCATATCTTATGTATTGCCTAAGTCTTTTTATATATCCTCATCATTAAGGTCCTCAAAAACTAAAATCTAATGATGTGGTATTTACTCCAACTTTTGCACAGGCTTCATCGACTGTTAGGTAGTCAATAGGGTGTTCATAACCGATTTGAAAAGAAATTTTCGCGATTCCTCCGAAATCGTTAATTCTTTGAAAATAATTAATAGCTTCACACTTTTCTTTAAGTGTTGTGGTACCTCCATTTCTTGGCTGGTTTATAAGATAGCCTGGATAATTGCGATGTCTCTCTACGTTGTTAATAATGGGATTTGCTTTGCTCAATTGAAAATTGCAACTGATGAAAGTAGCAAAAAATACAATTTTTGTAAAAGTCTGGATTCTCATTTAAATCCAAATAAATAATTACTATAACTTAAATCTAGTTTAGCTGGAAGGACTTGTCATCAGAGTAGTTATACAATACTGAGAAAAATAAAATCATGTAAGTAGCAAAAGAAGTAAAAGTTTACACAAAGTATTTAATGATAGCTACTCTTAGAGCTAACAATTTTAAAAAAATAATTTAAAGAGATACTGGGCAAATCTCTAATATTAATTAATTTTTATATCTCCCTCCAAGAATAATTTACCTTTCAATTAACCATCTTTTTTTAGCAATTTGTCAGTTTAGAAATTCAAAATAAGGAATAAAGGTTTAAAAAATTTTTAGATTATTACCTTATTCTGAAATCTTTAGAGTTCCAGGTATAGGGAAATAAATACACTTTTGAACAACTCTTTCACCTTCTTCTATGAATGTATTAGTTAGCTTATTTAAATTAATGTCATCAACCCAATTATCTACTTTTGAATTATTTTCATATTCAGTAGTATAAACCATTAATTTGTTTCCTTTTTTTTCGGATTTATAGGTATAGGAAAACTCTGAATCATCCCATCTTTCTTGATATAAAGGTTTTAATGTTGTAACAAATGCATTAGAAGAATCGTCTGATGTATATAGCTTGCCAGTTTTGGTATCGAAGATATATTTGTAAAAATATTCACCATCTATGTAGTCAAATTCCTCATAAATCGAATCTTCTGCCTTGGATGAAAAGATCGCTTCTTTAGGAAAATTGTCTATTAAAACATTCATATACAAATCAGTTCCGCAAATAATCCCCTTAATTTCTGGTTCCTTAGATTTTTGCAATATATTAGTAAATCCACTACTTAAAATTGAGACTGAGAATAAGAAGGTGAGAAGTGATAAACGTCGCATTTTTAAATTAGAGTGTGTACTTAATATAAAAAAAATTATTTAAAATCATAACCATATTAGTAAATTTAGAAGAAGTTCGAAATAAATTTAGTACTATTTCTGAGTTGTTTGACTGAAATTTGAGGGGAATCTAAACAAATTCCATTTTTTTTTAACTATTTATGTAAAATTAAAAAAAACTTTATAAATGGAATTTTTAATATTAGGACTTGTATTGATAGCTGTTTATTTCATCCCTACTTTTATCGCTTTACAAAGAAGGCATTCTTACAAGTGGGTTATATTGGGAATAAATACTTTCGCAATTGCTGGAGGATTCCCTTGGCTTATTGCTTTTATATGGGCAGTATGGCCAGAAAACAAATCACTGATTGATCCAATAGCTGGTAATGTAACAGGTAAGGGCACTAGGAATTCTGGGGATACTGTTGGATCTTTAGAATACGGAAGAGAAAGAGGTTACTTAGACGAAAAAAATAGATAAAAAGTTCTTTTTAGAATAATTTGTGGTTAAACATTTCTTAATCAATTAAAAAATGGAATTTTTTATAGCTTTAGGTTTTCCTATTATTTTGTTAGTTGGAATAACTCTTCTTTTTATGACAGATGGGGTGCCTATTTGGGTTCAAAATTTTAATAGAAATAGTTCAAATATATGGAATATTGGTATTGTTGCCATGAGTACTACGACAGTCATAATTTACCTAGCAAGAAGATAAAAAACGCTTACTACTTCTACTATCAGTAGTCCTCGCTTTACCTAAGGCTGTTAATGTTCAGTTTCTAAATATTATCTTTTAGGAATGGAAGCAAGAAAATCCTATGCAGTGCTTCTGTAATTATTAGGAGCGTGTGAAGCTGCAGGTCAAAATTTGTAGACGCAAAAGTATGGTTTTGGAAACAAGAAACAAAGACTCCTTTAACTTATGTTTGCGTTAATGAAAAGTGACTCATATTTGGAATAGCTATTACTTATGGAGTTGTTGATATTTAAAAGAAAATAATTAGTCTATAAATAAGAATTGATTTCAATGCAAATAAATTCACAGGGATGGAGCTTAATTTTTAGTGTTGGAGCAATTATTTGCTTATTGCTTATTTAATGAAAGAAAGAAAAAAGCTAGAAAAGATATATCAAGAACTTAACGAAGGAGATACTGATATAAAAAGATGGAATCAGGCCCTAATTCCAAAAGCGATATTATCATTATTTCCTTTAATAGCCAATATTGTTTTTTGGATTAGTTATAAAAATAATCAGATTTAAAACTAGGTTCGCAGGTAAATTTAAAGGCTTTAAAAGAAGTAAAGCCATTCCTTGCGTTATGTTAAAACCTGTTTTCATCAAAAGTCGTCAACTCATATGTGACACGTTTTTAGATCCATTTAATTCAAAATAACACTTCTATAATTGACAGTCGATCTAAACTTAGAGATATAAAACTCTCTTTTTTTTTATGTCACCTAATAAAGGCCCAAAAGTCATTAAATACTGTGTAATTACATCTACAACTGCAATGGTACTCATTTTTATCTCTTTAATACCCTTATCAAAAAAAGCATTTTATTGGAATCAATGCTTTAAAAAAACTTTCCAATGGATTGATAAAAATGAGATGGAGCTAAAAACTTGGGATAAGGCATCCAAAGAAAGTATTGCAGTAGCAGTTTGCAATGGTGCTGTTTACGAGCCTGAAGTTAAAGCAAAGTAATTCGATTGACAGTCGATCTAAACTTAAGGTATGAAACCCTCTTTTTATAATTAAAAGAAACGCTTACTACTTTTACCTCTTGAATTATTGCCATATCCCCCAAACTTCTGCACCATGGTTGTCAAAATTTGAATTACTCATTTAAAGTATTGGATATGCTATCCAACCAAATAATGTGTAGTTAATGATGACAGCCATGAAACCTATCATCGCAAGCCTTCCATTTGTTCTTTCCGCAATAAACCAATAGGTATTTGGCCATTCAAAATCCCCCCCCTTATCGTATATTTGATCTTTTGAAAGTGGAGTCTCTTTGGGAGCATTGTCCTGATCTAGATAATAATTACTATCTGGGTAATAGCTTTCGCTTCGAATATTGTCTTCTTTTTTTTCAATCATTTTATTAGAAAGATAAACTTTAATTATTTTAAAAACTAAAAAGGCTAAATAGGTTTATAAAATATTTATTCATTAGAAACTGTTCATAATTTGACTATGCATAAGGTGGATAGATAGTGTATGAATTTATTTAAATTCGATCTAAAAAAAAGGCAATTAACAATAATTATTTTCAGGAATTATTTTTCTTGCTACTAATAGAATGCAAATAAAAATTAAAAAAATGCTTTATGTTCAGCATTGGTCATTTAAGACTGGATATCATCAAAAAGGTGCAGAAAAATTCCTTGGTGGTGGGGGAGAGTATCCTGGAGTTGAGATGATTGGAAGATATCATGCACCTGGTTCTTTAGAGGGTTGGATAGTTTTAAAGACTGATGATCCAAAAGCGATATACCAACATGCTGCTGAATGGGGTGAATTCCTAAATTGGGAAACCAC
>QCLZ01000007.1 GCA_003214175.1 Prochlorococcus sp. AG-418-I20 | reverse complement strand
ACAATTTTGACAAGTTCCTATATATTTTAATTCTCTCCTTTCTATAGGAAATGTGTGCCTTACAGTAACTTGAAAATTCTTCTCTTTCGCATTAATTTCATGCATTTTTTCTAAAAAATTTGGTCCATGTATCTCATTTTTCTTTAATATCCTATCTACCCATGCATGAATCATTTCATGACATAAAGTACTGTTTATTTCACAAGTAGATAATTTACTCAAAATAGGTTTCGATAAGATAATTTCAGAATCTACAAGACCATTAATTCGTTTTCTTTTATAAAAACCAGCAGTAGTTTTTAATCTATTATCACTCCATCTAACTTTCACTAAAGGTTGATCATTAACCGTTAAAGAATTTTCAAAATATTGGCTATTAAATCTATGAAATAAGGGTAAAAGTGGAATTACAGGCATTATGGATTAAAATTAGTATTATTTTGACAAAAAAAGCCATCAAAAACGATTTCTTTTCTTAAAGTAATAAAAAACTCAAATCAACATGGATGCAACACTAGTTAAAGATATCGGAATTAAAGCATTATTGGTTGGCGGAGCAGTACTAGTTTCTTTTTGGACTTTTAATGCAGTCAAATTAGTTATAAGCGCCAGAGGAATTAATCCATTAGTAAGAAAGTTTTTTGATCAAATAGCTGCAGGCAGAATTGATGCAGCTTACGGTTTGACTACAAAAACCTATAAAACTCATGTTAAACGCCAAGACTTTCTAAAATTTTTAGCTAGTTTAAACCTCAATAAATACAGAAATTTAAAATCAGGAAGACCTAGAGTCCAAGAAGATCAAATCATAATAACTTTGAATTTAAAATCAGAAGACAAACAAGATGAGCTCCCATTAGATTTTACTTTCTCAAAAACTGACAATGATTGGAAAATAGACAGAATAGCTAAAGTGAATTAATAATTTCTTGTGAGGCAAAAAGAATTGTTTAAAGAAGAAATAATACATCAATTAGAATTACACCCAAGTAGATTAGATAAAGAAAAAATCATCTCAGAAGCAATGGAACTAGGTCTAGATGATTTTTTTGAAGGAATCCGCATGGCACTTGATCCATTGATGACTTTTGGTGTAAAAATTGTTCCTGAGAAAGAGAATAACAAAAGTCAAAATTTTTTATGGGAAGATTTTAGAAAATTAGCGAATAAGCTTATTCAAAGAAAACTTACTGGTCATGCTGCTCGCGATGCAATTCTTAAAGCTATGGAATCTGCAACAAAAGAGGAGTGGAATGGATTTTATAGACGAGTTTTAATTAAAGATCTTAGATGTGGTGTATCTGAAAAAACAATCAACAAGATAGCGAAGAAATTTCCCAAATATGCTATTCCTATTTTTTCTTGTCCTTTAGCTCATGACAGTGCAAATCATGAAAAAAAAATGATAGGTAAAAAGCAAATTGAAATCAAATTAGATGGTGTACGCGTCTTAACTATTATTAGACAAAATAAAGTAGAAATGTTTTCTCGAAATGGGAAACAATTCCATAATTTTGGTCATATTATCTCAGAAATAGAAAACGTCTTAAAAGAAGACCCAGCCCCTTATGACTTAGTACTCGATGGTGAAGTAATGAGCGCTAACTTTCAAGATTTAATGAAACAGGTACATAGAAAAGATGGCAAACAAACAAAAGACGCAGTTCTCCACCTATTTGACTTATGTCCCCTTGAAAACTTCCAAAAAGGGAGATGGGAAACCAAACAAACAGCAAGAAGTCTATTAGTAAAAGAATGGGTAGCTAAACATTCTATGCTTCTAAAACATATACAAACACTTGAATGGGAAAATGTCGATCTCGATACTATTGAGGGGCAAAAAAAATTTGTAGAGCTGAATAAATCTGCCGTAGAAGGTGGATATGAAGGAGTAATGATTAAAGATCCTGAAGCTATATATGAATGCAAAAGAACACATAGTTGGTTAAAGGCAAAACCTTTCATTGAAGTCACTTTAAAAGTTGTATCGGTTGAGGAAGGCACAGGTCGCAATAAAGGCAGACTAGGAGCAATCCTGGTAAAAGGTGAAGATGATGGATATAAATACAGTCTTAGTTGTGGAAGCGGATTTAGTGATATCCAACGTGAAGAATATTGGTCAAAACGTAATCATCTTGTTGGTCAACTTGTAGAAATCAGAGCCGATGCTAAAACTAAATCTAAGGATGCGGTTGCTTTTAGTCTTAGATTTCCCAGATTCAAATGCTTTAGAGGATTTAAAGCTGGAGAAAAAGTTTAAACTTTAAAAAATAATATTCAATAAAGTAACCAATGAAGAATGTAATTTTTGAGTAAAAAACTTAAATTCTTAGCTATAACAAATAAGAATAATTATCAGTACCTCTTGGTATACTTATGACGAAAAAAACAGTTTTCAATTACATCAAAACACCCTGTGGGCAAGCAAAGTATGTAGAATTAGAAGCAAACAAATCTCTACTCGGTAAATTTAGGCTTTTATGGTTTATCCTAATTGCATCTATTAGAGATTGGAATATTAAAGATTGAATTCTTCGGAGTTTTCAAAATATTCTCTAGAGTATTTAGTTAAAAAATATACAACTAAAAACGTTGAAACAAGTCCAATGATAGTCATATATAAATTATTTGGTGATTGAACATTTTTTAACTCCTGGAGACTTTTCGCCAAACTACCTATTGAGCAATAAAGAAAAGTTCCTGGAATTATTCCTAGAAGACCAAAAGCGAAATCTCTAAATTTAACATTATTCAAACCATAAAAATAATTAAGAATACTGAAGGGAAATATCGGCGATAATCTCGCTAAAAAAATTAATTTAAGTCCACCTTTTTCTACTACTTTCTCAATAACACTTAATTTTGGATAACGTCTAAAAAGGTTTTTTAAGTTTTTTGCAAAAAAACTTTTTGATACAAAAAATGCAAGTGATGCTCCTATGGAAGCAGAAATGAAAACTATAATAGAACCTAAATATGAGCCATATAAAAAACCAGATAATAAAGATAACCAAGAGGCTGGAAGTATTAATAGAACAATTAAAATATAAATACAAACAAAAGAAAAAACACCAATCCCAGTATTAAAAAAAAAAGACAAATTATAAATATTTTCTAAGAATATATTCATTCTCAATTTAAAAGTTCGAGTTTTTTAGTAATTCTCTCCATTTGAACCGAACCCTCGTTTACTTTAAATCTGCATTCATCAACAACATCTTTTGGAGCCTTATCAACGAAATTTTTATTAGATAATCTCTTATTTAAATTTTCTAATTCAATAGTCACCTTTTTTAAATCCTTAGTTAACCTTTCTTTTAATGCATCTATATTTACAAAATCTTGGAAAGGTAAGTAAACCTCTAAATCATTAATTATCCCTGAAAAAGATTTAGCAAACTCTTTTTTATTAACAGCATTAGTTTTAAAAATAAATACTTCAGAAGATTTAGTCAAGGTTTGAATATCATCAACTAAAATTTTTAAAAAATCAATCAATTCATCATTATCTGAAATTAAGTAAACAGGAACTTTTTCTGATGGCTTGAGGCCTAATTCAGCTCTCAAATTTCTAATCAATCTAATAATTTCAAAAAGTTGCTGAAAGGAATTATCAAGCTTATTATCAACAAATTTATTTTCTTGAGTTGGCCATTTTTGAAGAGATAATAATACTTTATCTGGTTTTAGTTGCAGTACATGCCAAAGTTCTTCAGTAATGTGCGGCATAAAAGGATGAATCATCACCAAAATATCATTGAGCACTTTTATTAAAACTTTTTCAGATATTTGTCTATTTTTAGTCTCTTTATTATTAAACCTTTGTTTGGCAAATTCCACATACCAGTCACAAAAATCATTCCATGTAAATTCATATAGTAGTTTCGCAGATTCTCCTAATTTGTATTCTGTCAACAAAGCAGCGACCTTCATATTAACCTGATTCAATCTCGATAAAATCCACTTATCACATAATTCTAAAGAAATTTCATCACTCTCATTAAGCGAATAATTATTATTGGAGGTCTTATTAATTAATACAAATTTAGTTGCATTCCATAATTTATTCGCAAAATTTCTTGAAGCTTCAACAGTTGAAGATGTATCTTTTTTTCGATCAAAATCAATCCGAATATCTTGTCCAGCCCCTGCAACTTCTCGAATTAAAGCAAATCGCAAAGCATCAGAACCATATTTATCAATTAAAAGTATTGGATCAATACCATTACCTGAACTTTTACTCATTTTTTTATTATTTTCATCTCGCACTAGACCATGAATGTACACATCCTTAAAAGGAATATTATTCGTGAAAGTATTTCCCATCATTGTCATTCTCGCAACCCAGAAGAAAATAATATCGAAACCAGTAACAAGAACACTATTTGGATACCATTTTTTAAAATCTGGATCATTTATATTTGGCCAACCAAGGGTTGAGAAAGGCCATAAACCACTTGAAAACCAAGTATCCAAAACATCTTTATCGCGAACCAATTTGATATTTAATCCAAATTGTTTATTAGCTTTAGTTAAGGCATCCTCCTCGTTTCTTGCAACAACATATGGAGTATTTTGTTCTATTGAGTTTTGTGAGTCATCTAAAACATACCATGCTGGTATTTGGTGCCCCCACCATAATTGCCTACTGATACACCAGTCATTAATATTTTCTAGCCAATCCTTATAAACTTTCTCCCAACGTGGAGGAATAAAAGATGGCTTTTTAGAATTAATTTCATTAAGACATCCTTGAGATATTTCATCCATTTTCAAAAACCATTGAGTTGACAATAAAGGTTCGATTGGCACCTTACCTCTATCAGAATACGGAACAGTATGTTTGTACTCCTCTATCTTTGTTAAAAGGCCTAAGTTATCCAATTCTTTGACAATTTTCTTTCTAGCCTCATATCTATCTAAATTTTGAAATTTACCTGCATTACTATTTAAAGTTCCATCTTTATTCATTACATTTATCTGTTTTAAATTATGCCTTTTACCTATGGCAAAATCATTTGGATCGTGGGCAGGAGTAACCTTGACACATCCCGTACCAAAATCTTTATCAACATGTGAATCAGCGATAATAGGTATTTCTCTATCAACAAAAGGGACTTTTACTTTGTCACCAATAAATTCTTTATATCTATCATCATCAGGATTAACTGCCACAGCAGTATCACCCAAAAGAGTTTCTGGTCTTGTTGTTGCAACCTCTAAGTACTTATCTAACTTTTCTCCACCTTCAGACATTAAAGGGTATTTAAAATGCCATAAATGACCATTTACTTCTTGCATTTCAACTTCAAGATCACTAACGGCAGATTGAGATTCAGGACACCAATTAACTAAATATTCACCTCTATAGATTAGATTCTTTTTATATAAAATGTTAAAGGCCTCAACAACTGCCTCATTTAATTTTTGATCCAGAGTAAATCTTTCTCTAGTCCAATCAACAGAATATCCTATCCTTTTTAATTGAGATACTATTCTGCCACCACTTTTTGCTTTCCAATTCCATGCTCTCTTAAGAAATTCATCTCTTCCAATATCCTCACTTGTTTTGCCTTCACTTTTTAATTGTTTTTCGAGAATAGTTTGAACAGCTATTGAAGCATGATCGGTGCCTGGTAAACACAAAACATTCTTTCCTAAAAGTCTTTGAAAACGTACTACAACGTCTATCAAAGCTGTATTAAATGCATGTCCCATGTGCAAAGATCCAGTTACATTTGGTGGCGGTATAACAATACAAAAAGGCTCCCCATCATCTTCAGGGCTAGGACTAAACGCCTTTAAACTTTCCCATTTTTCTTGCCACTTTTTCTCTACTTCAAAAGGTGAATAATTCTCTAAAGATAATTGATCATTCATCTCTGTCATATGAAAATTTTATTTCAAGAAACTTTTTGTTTATTTTATCTTGATAGGAGCCAATTAATGAAAATAATATTAGTTTGCAAAAAAAGAAACATTAATTCTACAAAAGTTTAAAGCCAGAACCACAAGAACAACGTTTTGAATTTTTTGGAGTTGAAATAAGAAATCCACCACCACTTAAGTCACCGTAATAATCTAATTTTAAATCTTTCAGTAAATCAAACTTTTTTACATCCGCATATAAAGTGACTCCTTCCTTTCTTGAGATAGGGTGGCCATTACAGGCCCCTGGCCTTAATTTAATATGCATCCATCCTTCAGAACAATTTTTATCCTCCACCAAGTCAATTGACATTTCCCCAGGAAAGCCTCCAAAAGAAGCTTGTCTAGATAGTTCCGAAGCAGCGCTTTGACTGATTGAAAGATTGATGACCTCAGTCATTAGAAAAATAAAAAATGGGCGATCCAGGGTTCGAACCAGGGACATCCTGCTTGTAAGGCAGGCGCTCTACCGCTGAGCTAATCGCCCTTATGATAACCATTCTAATAGATGAAGTTGAAATATTTGTAGTAAGTATTTAAATATTTCATGATTGAGGCAAAATTGAATTAATAAAATACATCCTATGCATTCAAACAATAGATATAACTTGCAAAAAAATTCCAATTCAGAAACTATAGAGAGTTTTAAAATTTTAATATCCAATATCAAATCATTAAAAGATAAAACTTGGGGATGCCCATGGCAGAAAATACAGTCTCATAAATCATTGATACCATTTTTACATGAAGAAAGTAGTGAATTTATAGATGCAATATATGAAAAAAAGGCGGATAACATATGTGAAGAGTTAGGAGATCTATTATTACAAGTAATGCTTCATGCTGAAATCGGTTACGAAAAAAAAGAATTTCAACTCAATGATGTTATAAAAAATCTAAACAAGAAAATTATTAATAGACATCCATATATTTTCAACAAAAAAGAAAAAGTATCTCTAGAAAAATCACAAAAGATTTGGGAAAATATTAAAAATTCAGAAAAAGAAGCATCTCATATGGAATCATCAATTAGTAAAAATTTAAAATTGAAAATCAAAAATGTACCGCCAACGTTTGGAACAGATAAAATCACAAATGTTGTTAAAGACTATGGCTTTAAATGGGCAAGTACCGATCAGATTTTTGAAAAGTTAGAAGAAGAGATTAATGAATTAAAGGAAGCAATTAAAAGTAAAAATGATTCAGAGATAAAAAATGAATTTGGGGATACTTACTTTACCCTTCTTAATCTCGCAAACTTTTTAAAGATAAATCCTGAATCAGCTCTTCAAAAAACTAATAAAAAATTTTTAGACAGATTTTCAATCATTGAACATCATGTAGGAGATAATATTAAAGAACAAACGTCTCAGGATTTTCAAAGGCTTTGGCAAATAGCCAAGCAAAAACTTAAAAGAAAAAATTCTTAAAAACCAAATGACTAATATTTCAAAATGGATAGATGAATATCATAAAGGCTCAAGATTCGGCCTAAATGGAGAAATTATAATAAAAGAACAATCAAAATATCAAGAAATTATTGTTATTGAAAATGAATATTATGGCAGAGCTTTAATGCTAGATGGTTGTTGGATGACATCATTAAAAGACGAAAAATATTATCATGAGTGTCTTGTTCATCCTGCATTAAGCAGCATTGACGAAAAATCTAATGTATTAATTATCGGTGGAGGAGACGGTGGCACTGCAAGAGAATGCGTTAAATACTCTCAAATATCAAAAATTGATCTGGTAGAGATTGATGAGGAGGTAATTAAAATATCTAGAAAATTTTTAAACGAAATTGGAGGCGCAGCATGGAATGACAAAAGATTAAAGATTCATATTGATGATGGTGTCAAATGGGTAAAAAAAACGAGAGATAATTTTTACGACGTCATATTTATAGATTGCGCAGATCCCTCAGAATTTTCAAATTTATTATTCTCAGATTCCTTTTATAGAGAATGCAAAAGAATCCTAACAAAAAATGGTATCTTAGCAACGCAAAGCGAATCACCTGAATCCTTCAAAAATATTCACATAAGTATTTTGAAAACCCTGAAAAAAATCTTTAGAGTCTCTGAAACTATGTATTCTTTTGTGCCTATATATCCAAGCGGGATTTGGAGTTGGACATTCGCTTCAGAAAAAGTTCTAAATTTATCTAAGCAAAATTGTAATGAAGCCCTGAAAATAGAAAAAGGTTGTGAAATTTGGAATTTAAATTTTCAAAATGCAGCATTCAAAATGATGCCAAATAAAATTGTAAAAGAACTCAATTCATAGAATGATAAAAAATTTATTTGATAATGAAAATGCGATTTTTATGGGAGCAAAAAGAAGCCCTGATGATTGCGCAATTGGTATATTTGGAGTTAATTATGATGGGACATGTTCTTTCAAACCAGGAGCAAGATTTGGTCCTGAAGCGATAAGACAAGTCAGTTCTTGTTTAGAAACATATTGTCCAAAACTAAATAGAGACTTAGAGGATATTATGTATGTTGATTTTGGGTCAATACTAATTGATAAAAATGACTCAAAGTCCGTTATTGAATCAGTCAAATCAGCAACAAATTTTTTAATTAATAAACGCCTTAGTCCTATTATGCTTGGAGGCGAACACTCTATTACCAGAGGTGCTATTGAAGCATTAATAAAAAAATATCCAGATTTAATATTGGTTCAACTTGATGCTCATGCAGATTTAAGAGAATCATATATAGGAAATAAACATAGTCATGCTTGTACCATGAAAAGATGCTTAGAGGTGCTACCTGAAAAGAAAATATTGCAAGTAGGAATAAGAAGTGGGACTAAAGAAGAATTTAAAATTATGCATAAAAACAATCAATTAGTTAATTTTTATCCAGGCGGCAATACACAAGAGTTGAAGCAAGCTCTTCTACCATATTCTAAATCTCCAATCTATTTAACAATAGATTTAGATTGGTTTGATCCCAGTTTATTAGCAGGGACGGGAACTCCAGAACCGGGAGGATTTTTTTGGAATGATTTTGAAGAAATCCTGAAAGCTTTAAAAGACTTTAGGATTGTGGCTTCAGATATTGTGGAATTATCTCCAGAAATTGATAAAAGCGGAGTTAGTAGCATAGTTGCAGCCAAAGTACTTAGAAGCTTAATTTTGTCATTAGAAAATATGCAATAAAAAATTTCTAAACTAAAGTGTAAAAAACTAAGTACAAACAAAATATTTCATGGATTTGCTTAAAAGTCCTCTCTATTCAAAATATGTTCAATCCAATGCAAAATTAGTGGATTTTGCAGGTTGGGAAATGCCCATATCATTTTCAGGATTAATCAAAGAGCATGAATCAGTTAGATCTTCCGCAGGATTATTTGATATTTCTCACATGGGTGTAATCTCTATTAAGGGAATCAACCCAAAGGATTATATTCAAAAACTTTTTCCTTCTAATTTATACTCCTTTTCTGAAGGTCAGGGGCTTTATACAGTAATGCTTAATAATAAAGGAGGAATAATAGATGACTTAATAATTTATGACCTTGGTATACAAGAAAATGACATATCAGAATTATTGTTAATAGTTAATGCAAGTAGATATGATGAAGATTTTCAGTGGATAAAAAATAATCTAAATAAATATGAAATTTCGATAACAAACTTTAAAAAAGACAAAGTACTTTTAGCACTACAAGGGAAAAACTCATTCGATTTATTTGAAGAATGGATTAAATCTTCAATCTCACATATTCCTAACTTTGGATGCGAATATAAAATTTTTAGACATGTTTCGCCTAAAGAAAAAATCTTCTTTTCTAAGACAGGATACACAGGAGAAAATGGTCTAGAAATTCTTTTATCTAAAAAAACAGCAATTAATTTATGGGATTTCTTAATTTCCAAAAATGTTGCGCCTTGTGGTTTAGGAGCTAGAGATACTCTAAGACTTGAAGCAGGTATGCATCTTTATGGTCAAGACATAAATGAAGAAACTTCTCCATATGAAGCAGGGTTAGGCTGGCTAGTACATCTAGAAAATAATCATGACTTCTTTGGAAGAAGATTTCTTGAAGAGCAGTCAAGATCTGGTATTCAAAAAAAGTTAGTTGGTCTCTATATAGAAGGTAAAGCAATAGGAAGAAAAGGTTGCGCAGTATTTAAAGGTGAAGAAAATATTGGAACTATCACTAGCGGAAGTTGGTCTCCTACTAAACAACAAGCTATAGCTTTTGCATACATCAATACTTCGCATGCCTTAATAGATAATGAAGTTCAAATAGTAATAAGAGGCAAAAAATTTAATGGGGTTATAACAAAAAGATCGTTTTATAAAAAGAATTATTAACTAAATTTACCCTTGAAGAATTATTATAAGTTATTGATAAATAAATTATACTTAGATGAGAAACAAAATTTGTGAAGAACTGAATAATAAAGATATTGGTAAATTAGTTAATCTATGTGGATGGGTAGATAGAAGAAGAGATCATGGTGGTGTAATTTTTATTGATTTAAGAGACCATAGTGGATTCTTACAAATAACAATTAACCCCGATGATGGAGCAAATCTATTTAAACAGGCAGAAACTCTTAGGAATGAGACAGTAATAATGGTTAGCGGAATTATTAATGAAAGGCCCAAAGATTCAATAAATAAAAATTTAAGTACTGGAGAGTTTGAGCTTAAGGTTAAAGATTTGCAAATTCTCAACCAAATTAAAAAAAACTTACCTTTTCCAGTTTCTATACATGATTATGAGAATACAAAAGAGGAACTCAGATTAAAATATAGATACCTTGATTTAAGAAGGGGCAAATTATTAGAAAATTTAAAAAAAAGACATAAGATTATTAAAATTGCTAGAGATTTTCTTGATAATTTTGGATTTACAGAAGTAGAGACTCCATTACTTACAAAATCAACTCCAGAAGGCGCTCGCGATTTTCTTGTTCCTGCACGACTTTCAAATGGAGAATTTTTTGCTTTACCTCAATCTCCACAACTATTTAAACAACTTTTAATGGTTGGAGGCTTGGACAAGTATTATCAAATCGCAAAATGTTTCCGTGATGAAGACTTAAGGGCAGATAGACAGCCAGAGTTTACTCAATTAGATATTGAAATGAGCTTTATTAGTGAAGAAGAAATAATTTCTTTTAATGAAAGTCTTATAAAAAAAATATGGAAAGAAGTGTTAAATATTAATTTTAAAAATGCTTTTCCAAGAATGACATGGCAGGAAGCTATGGATAATTACGGCACTGATAGACCAGATACTAGATATCAAATGTTATTAAAAGATTTAGGAGGAGTATTAGGTGATATTGGATTTAATATTTTCACCAAGGCAATTAAGTCTGGAGGTTATATAAAATCCATAACAGTCAAAGGAGGTAATTCAAGCATTAGCAACGTAAGAATTAAACCTGGAGGGGACATCTTCAAAGTAGCTCAAGATGCAGGAGCAGGTGGTTTGGCCTTTATAAGGGTTAAAGGAGACGAGCTTGAGACTATTGGGGCAATTAAAAATAATTTACGTAAAGAGCATATATCTGATATTTTAAAAATCACAGAAGCAAAAGATGGAGACTTAATCCTCTTAGGAGCTGGAGATAAACAAATTGTCAATCAGTCATTAGATAGGGTGAGACAATATATCGCAAAAGACTTAAATCTCATTGATAAAAGTAAATGGAATTTCTTATGGGTAACTGATTTCCCGATGTTTGAGAGGAATGAAGAGGAAAATAGATATGAAGCTTTACATCATCCTTTTTGTTCTCCAAAAAATATAAAATCTAAAGATTCTGAAAACTTGAGAAAAGAAATTGAGGGCTCTACAGCAAATGCTTATGACTTGGTTCTTAATGGATTGGAGCTAGGAGGTGGCTCTTTACGTATTCATGAAGCGAACTTACAACGAGAGGTTCTGAAAACGGTAGGACTTACCGATAAAGAGATTGATGAAAAATTTGGATTTTTAATAGAAGCCTTAGAAATGGGTGCTCCTCCTCATGGTGGAATAGCATTTGGATTAGATCGTATTACCATGCTGATCATTGGTGCAGATTCAATCAGAGAAACCATTGCTTTTCCAAAAAATCAACAAGCAAAATGTCTTCTCACAAATGCACCTTCAAATATCTCTGAATCACAATTAAAAGAATTAGATATTGAAATAACAATTGATGAATAAGAATATATATGGATGTTCTAAAAGTTTTTTGTTTAAATAAGATATAAGGAGGCTGTGCTTAATTAAAAATATTTAATGTCAAAATTTGTATTTGTCACTGGAGGAGTAGTTTCTAGCATTGGTAAAGGAATTGTAGCTGCAAGCTTAGGAAGATTATTAAAGTCTAGAGGATATAGTGTTTCAATATTAAAACTAGATCCTTATCTAAATGTTGATCCAGGCACAATGAGCCCTTTCCAACATGGAGAAGTATTTGTTACTGAAGATGGAGCTGAAACCGATCTAGATTTAGGTCATTATGAAAGATTTACTGATACTGCAATGACTAGGTTAAATAGTGTGACTACGGGATCTATCTATCAAGCAGTTATTAATAAAGAAAGAAGAGGTAGTTATAACGGTGGAACTGTGCAAGTAATACCTCACATAACTGGAGAAATAAGAGAAAGAATTCATAGAGTAGCCGCAAACAGCAATGCAGATATTATTATTACTGAAATTGGTGGAACAGTTGGTGATATTGAATCTTTACCTTTTTTAGAGGCAATAAGAGAATTCAAAAATGATGTCAACAGGAACGATGTTGCATACATACACGTAACATTACTTCCTTACATCAAAACCTCTGGCGAAATAAAAACTAAACCAACACAACATTCAGTGAAAGAATTAAGATCAATTGGAATTCAGCCAGATTTACTTGTATGCCGAAGTGATAAATCTATCAATGAAGCTCTTAAAAAGAAGCTTAGTGGTTTTTGCGGTGTCAGCATCAACTCTGTAATTGAAGCTTTAGACGCAGACAGTATTTATTCTGTACCGCTTTCTTTAAAAAAAGAAGGTTTATGCAAAGAAACCCTGAAGTATTTAGACCTTGAAGACAAAAAATGTGATTTGAAAAATTGGGAACAACTAATACACAACCTAAGAAATCCTGGAGCTCCAATCAAAGTTGCTCTCGTAGGTAAATATATTGAACTTGGAGATGCATATTTGTCCGTTGTTGAAGCTTTAAGACATGCATGTATTGAACAAAAGGCTTTATTAGATTTACATTGGGTAAGTGCTGAAATGATAGAAAAAAATTCAGCCGAAACTTTCTTAAATGAAGTTGATGCAATTGTCGTACCCGGGGGATTTGGCAATAGAGGAGTCAATGGAAAAATTTCGGCTATAAAGTTTGCAAGAGAAAATAAAATTCCCTTTTTAGGTTTGTGCCTTGGTATGCAATGTGCAGTTATAGAATGGGCTAGAAATGTAGCTAATCTTCCAGATGCATCTAGTTCAGAACTAGACCCAAACACTCCCAATCCAGTTATACATTTATTACCAGAACAAGAAGATGTAGTTGATTTAGGGGGGACAATGAGACTTGGAGTTTATCCATGTAGATTGACAAGTAATACAACTGGGAAAAACTTATATGATGAGGATGTTATTTATGAAAGACATCGACATAGATACGAATTTAATAATTACTACAAACAAAGTTTTTTAGATTCTGGATACAAAATTAGTGGTACATCACCAGATGGCAGATTGGTTGAGTTAATTGAGTTAGAAAATCATCCTTACTTCTTAGCATGTCAATATCATCCTGAGTTTTTATCACGACCTGGCAAACCTCATCCTTTATTTAAAGGTTTAATAAAAGCCTCTCAAGACAAGTTAACTCAATCAAATTAATATTCTTTATTTTTTTGAATGAAAAAATGACAAATTTTTTACCCTTAGTAGAACAATTTCATTCATTACAAGGTGAAGGTTATCACGCTGGAAAAAGTGCTTTTTTTGTCAGATTAGCCGGATGTAAAGTTGGATGTTCATGGTGCGATACCAAGAATTCATGGGATGAGAAAAAACACCCTTCTATATCAATTGAAAAAATAATAGATCGCATAAAAATTGCCAGAGAAAAAGGAGCATCTTTTTGCGTTATTACAGGTGGAGAACCTTTACAACATAACTTGGATAATTTTTGTAAAGCCATAAAAAAAATGACGATTGGGGAAGAACAAAACTCAATGAAGATTCATATTGAGACAAGTGGAGTTAATTCGATATCAGGAAGTTATGACTGGATTACTTTATCTCCTAAAAGACACTCACCTCCAAAAGATTATTTTTTAAAAAACTGTAATGAAATCAAAATAATCATAAATGAAATAGAAGATATTGAATTTGCTATTCAAATAAAAAAAGAAACTTTAAAGCAATATCAACTATCTAAAAGCGAAGATGGCTTAAAAAAAGAAGATAAAATTTTTTATTTACAGCCAGCATGGAACAATATGAATGGGTTTTCTCTTGCTATTGATTTCGTAAAAAATAACCCCGATTGGAAATTGAGCCTTCAAACTCACAAATACTTAAAAATTAAATGAAATCGTATGACTCTTAAAAATAAATCGATAGTAGTTTTATTATCTGGAGGTTTAGATTCTTCTACCGTTACTGGTATCGCAAAAAAATCCGAAGCTAAAATTTTTGGCCTTTCATTTAACTATGGTCAACGTCATAAAAAAGAATTAAATTCTGCATCAATAATTGCAAAACACTTTGATATCGAAGAATTTAAAATAATTAAGCTTGACTTGTCTTTGTGGGGAGGCTCTTCGTTAACTGATAATCAAAAAAATATTCCGACAGAAGGAGTACAAACTAATAAAATTCCTAATACTTATGTTCCTGGAAGAAATACTATTTTTATTTCCGTTGCACTAAGTTATGCCGAAGCAATAGATGCTGATTTTATAGGATTAGGAGTTAATGCACTGGATTATTCTGGTTATCCAGATTGCAGACCTGACTACATTAAAAAATTTCAAGAATTAGCAGATTTAGCCAATAAAAGAGGAAGAGAAAATAATCCAATAAAACTGTGGACACCACTATTAGATTTAAATAAAGAGGAAATTATTAAATTAGCTTTTGACAATCATGTCCCTTTAGATAAAACATGGAGTTGTTATTCGGGTAATTCAAAACCATGCGGTAAGTGTGATAGCTGCAGAATTAGAAATGCGGCTTATGAAAAATGGCTTAATAAAAATAATAAAGAATGAAAGTAAAAAAAATAATTCTAGAAAAATGGATAGATCCATCACTAATTGCGCATCATCTAGCAAACAAATTCGGAGATAAAGGGTTAGCTTGGCTAGATAGTGATGGTAAAGAAAATGGGGAATGGTCAATCATAGGAATTAAACCTAAAAAAATAATCCAATCAAGAGATATTAATAACTTAGACAAAACTAATAATCCCTTTCACAATTTAAAAAATATTGAAAAAGGATTTTGGATCGGATGGTTAAGTTATGAAGCTGGAGTATACATAGAACCAAAAAACCCATGGCGACAATCTGATATGGCAACTTTATGGATTGCATCATATGATCCAATCATTAAATTTAATCTAATAAAAAATGAAATAATTATCGAAGGCACAAACTCAGATGAACTAATGAATTATAAAAATATAATTAACAATATAAAAACTCTTAAAGAAGAAAATATTATTACAACAAATTTGAATTTTGATTTTTCGAAAATTAATTTGGACGAAATGGCTGAAAAATTTCAGAAAAATATTTTAAAATTGAAAAAATTAATTTCTCTAGGTGATTTATTTCAAGCAAACCTAACAACTAAATGCGAAATTGAATCTTATAAAAACTATAGTCCTCTAGATATTTATTTAAAAATAAGAAGGAAATTAAGAGCTCCCTTTGGAGGAATAATAGTAAATAATAATGATAATTATAAAGAGGCAGTATTATCTACATCGCCAGAAAGATTTATAAAAATAGATAATAAAAAGTTTGTAGAATCAAGACCTATCAAAGGAACTAGATCCAGAGATAAGGATTTAAATCAGGACGCTCTTAACGCTATCGATTTAATAACGAACGAAAAAGATAGAGCCGAAAATATCATGATCGTTGACCTAATAAGAAATGATTTAAGTAAAGTTTGCGAAACCGGAAGCATTATGGTTCCAGAAATATTAAAACTTGAAAGTTTCTTAAAAGTTCATCATCTAACTTCAGTAATCAGAGGCAAATTAAAAAAAGACAAAAACTGGATTGATTTGCTAAAAGCTTGTTGGCCTGGGGGCTCTATAACTGGAGCACCTAAATTAAGATCATGCCAGAGACTTTTTGAATTAGAAGAATGCGAACGCGGACCATACTGTGGCTCATTTTTAAAGCTTGACTGGAATGGAGAGTTTGATAGCAATATACTCATAAGATCATTTTTAATTAAAGACAAAAAAATCAATATATACGCTGGTTGCGGCATAGTTATTGACTCTAATCCTGAAGAGGAAACTAATGAACTAAAGTGGAAACTTTTACCATTAATTGATTCACTAAAATGATAGAAACATTAGGCTGGTACAAAGATCAATGGTTAGATATTGATAGAATATTTATCGCTGCTAATAATAGAGGATTAAAATTTGCTGATGGTATATTTGAAACCATTTTGATCAAGGAAAATAAACTTGTTCTTTTTGATGAACATCTTAAAAGGTTAGAAAAAAGTAGCAAAATTTTAAATATTAATCTCAGAATAAATAAATTAACTTTGAGACAACTTATTAATGATGGAATTAAAAAATTATCACTTAAGAATGATCAATTTGCTGCAGTAAGAATAAACTATAGTCGAGGAACTAATGAAGGTCGAAAACTAACAATTGATAGCACTCTAGAGACAAAAGATTTAAATAATTTATGGCTTGAGTTCTATAGAATAAAACCAAATTTTAATCCGATAAGAGTTTTTATTAGTCAAACGGAAAAAAGAAATGAATTCAGTCTTATAAGTAAATGCAAAACATTTTCATATAATCAGGCAATACAAGTTTTGACAGAAGCTAATGAAAAATCATTTGATGATTCTATCCTGCTAAATACATCAGGTGAACTTTGTTGTGGAAGTACATTTAATCTTCTAATTAAAAGAAATAATCAATGGATAACACCAAGAAAAGAAAGCGGCTGTTTAGATGGGATTATGGTTTCTAAAGCTTTAAAATTGAAAATTGTAAAAGAAGAACTAATATCTCCTGAATTTCAAAATGATGACATAATAATTGCAATCAATAGCTTATCTTGCAGACAAATTAATCAAGTAAATGATTTAAAGCTTAAACCTAAATTCGATCCAATTTACTTTTGGGATTTATTATATAGCTGAACTTTATTAATATCTGGTAAATAGACATCAGATACTTTAGTTATATTGTTATTTACCTTAAATTCAACAATTTTTCCAATAATGATAATTGATGGAGCTAAAAATTCTTTATCTTTGATTTTATCTGGGAGATTATCTAATTTCTCTATAAAACATTTTTGATTTTTCAAAGTAGCTTCCTGGATTACAGCGCATTGTGTATCCTTACATAAGCCGCCTAAAATTAATTCCTCTACAATAAATTCAATATTTTTTATACCCATAAAAATAACTAAGCTATCTGAAGATTTAGCTAAATCTCTCCAATTGACACTCTTTTTATCCTTATCAATATGCTCATGCCCAGTAACGAAAGTTACAGAACTCGCAGCATCTCTATGAGTAAGTGGAATGCCACAATATGTGGGAGCAGCTATACCAGAAGTAATCCCAGGCACTATTTCAACTGAAACTCCATTTTTTTCTAGAAAAGATACTTCTTCACCACCCCTAGAAAAGACAAATGGATCTCCCCCTTTAAGCCGTACAACATTTTTGCCTTCTTTTGCCAATTTCAAAATAAGCGCATTAGTTTCAGCTTGAGGTACAGAACACTTCCCAGCTCTTTTGCCTACATGGAAAATTTCTGTATTTTTTCCTGCCTCATTTGTTATTTCATCAGGAATTAAAGCATCATGAACTAATGCATCACAATTTTTTATTAGGCGTAAAGCTTTAAGAGTTAAAAGCTCAGGGTCACCAGGACCTGCTCCAACTAAATAAACAATGCCAGGCACAATAATCTCCATTAACAAGTATGGTAGTAAAAGTTAATCGAAATGAAGGTAAATATTGTGAAAGAAAGTTTATTAAAACCAAATAAAAAATTTACTCTCCTTAGTGCGTTTATCACTCTTCTAAATGATCGTTTAAGTGAAAGTATACTGCTACCCATATTACCCTCTTTTGTTTTACTTTTTGACTCTAAAGCAAGTACATATGGTTTATTATCATGCACTTACCAATTAGCTCAATTTACAGCTTCTCCTTTTATAGGACTTATGAGTGATAGATATGGAAGAAGACCTGTTACTCTTTTTTGTATTACTGGTTCAGTAGTAGGAATATCAATTTTATCTTTTACAGTTCTTTTTAATTGGTCAACTTCAATAGCGTCTATCCCGTTATTTTTATTATTTTTAGCGCGACTAATTGACGGTTTAAGTGGCGGGACTGCAGCTACTGCAACAACAATTCTTGCAGATATTTCAAGCCCTGAAAAAAGAGCAAAAACCTTTGGTCTTATTGGTGTAGCTTTTGGTTTAAGTTTTTTCTTAGGTAATATTTTTGTTGTGATTTTTGCAAAAAATACAAATAATAATTTTATTATTCCAGTTTTAATAGCCTCAATTATTCCAATAATAAATTTTCTACTTGTATTTTTTTACTTACCAGAAACCAAGCCTAATAGTGACTCAAATAAATCAAACACTATTATAAAAAACCCTTTAAAAGCTCTATTTACAGTTTTCAAAGAAGAAAAGATTAAAAAATTATCATTAGCTTTTTTTATTTACTTTATTGCTTTTACTGGATTAACCAATATCCTTATATTTTTCCTTCAAGAATCTTTAAACTGGACGACCAAAGCATCAAGTGGAACTCTTGTTGTAGTAGGAATCATTGCAATTATCGTTCAGGGAGGGTTAATTGGGCCTCTGGTAAAGCAATTTGGCGAAATGCGATTAACACTCATCGGATCAGGCTTTATTCTTGTTGCATGTGCTCTTTTAATAACTGCACCTAAAGAAAATGCGACAATTAATATTTATTCAGCTGTTTCATTTTTAGCCGTTGGAGCAGGGTTAATTACGCCAACGTTAAGAGCACTAATATCAAAGAAATTAGACTTTGATAAACAAGGATCAATTCTAAGTAACCTTCAGGGTCTACAAAGTCTTGGAGGAGTTTTAGGAATCGCAATGGCCGGAAGAGTTTATGATAGTTTTGGTCCTAAATCACCTTTTATAGCTGGTTCCGTTATCTTACTTTTCATGATATACCTTATTGCAGAGGGTAAAAATAATAATTCTTTTAACAATCACAAATCAAAAGTATCTTAATGAAAAGCCAGGCTGATGTTTTTATTAATAGAGAATTAAGTTGGATTGAATTCAATAAAAGAGTACTCCTAACTGGTATGGAAAAGGAGTACAAAATACTAGATAAAGTAAAATTTTGTTCAATTTTTAGTAATAATCTAGATGAATTTTTTATGGTAAGAGTAGCTTCATTAAAAGCTCAAGTTGAAGCAGGTATTACAAAAAAAAGTATTGATGGACTTACCCCTAAAGAGCAATTAACAAAAATCAATAAAGAAGTTAAGAATTTAACTAACCAGCAAGAAAACTACATAAATAATGAATTAATTAATGAATTAAGAGAAAAAGATGTAATTTTAAAAAAGTATAAGGACCTAAGTGAAAATCAAAAAAATTGGTGCAATAACTTCTTTACTTCATCTATTTTCCCTTTATTAACTCCATTAGTTGTTGATCCAGCACATCCATTTCCTTTTATAAGTAATTTAAGTCTAAATTTGGCAGCTCTAATAAGCAGTGGAGAAGATTCTAAAAATCAGTTTGTCAGAGTAAAAATTCCAACAAAAAATATAAATAGATTTATACAAATTCCCAATGAAATTTTTCAAAATCATGATGAAAGTACATATTTTTTCATAAGTGTTGAAGATTTAATTGGGAATAATATTAATACTTTATTTAATGGGATGGAATGTATAAATTACTCTTTTTTTAGAGTGACAAGGGATGCAGATTTAGAATTAAAAGAACTTGAAGCTGATGATCTTCTTTTGGCAGTTGAACAAAGTTTGCAAAAAAGAAGACTAGGTGGAGATGTGGTTAGATTAGAAGTTGAATCGGATATGCCAGAAAATATTCTGCAATTACTCGTTGAAAGTATCTCAATACAGAAAGAGTATATTTACTTTAGCAAAAGTTTTTTAGGGCTTGATGATTTAAATCAGCTTACGAAAATTAATAGAGATGATTTAAAAGAAAATCTACTAATTGGGAAAACTCACCCACAATTAAAAAATTTAGATTTGCCTTCAAATAAAAACCTCAATTCTATTTTTAATATACTTAGAAAAAAAAATATTCTGCTTCATCATCCATACGACTTATTTAGAACTTCAGTTGAAGAATTTATAAACAAAGCAGCTGATGATCCACTTGTAATGGCTATAAAAATTACTCTATATAGAGTTTCCAAAGATTCGCCTATCATTGCAGCTTTAATGAGAGCTGCAGAGAATGGGAAAGAAGTGATGACTCTTGTTGAGCTAAAAGCAAGATTTGATGAGGACAATAATATTCAATGGGCAAAACAACTTGAACAAGCTGGAATACATGTTGTATATGGAATCATAGGATTTAAAACACATACAAAAATTGCCTTAATAGTAAGAAAAGAAAAAGGAAGATTAAGGAATTATTTTCATATTGGAACAGGAAATTATAACTCTAATACTTCAAACTTTTATACAGATTTAGGATTGCTTTCAACTGATCCTGATATTGCATCAGATTTACTTGAGTTATTTAACTACTTATCAGGTTTTTCTAAACAAAAAAATTATCAAAAGTTATTAGTTTCTCCCTCATCGATGAGAGAGAAATTTCTATTTCTAATAAAGAGAGAAATTAAAAATGCAGAGGAAGGCAAAAAAGCCGAAATAATTGCAAAAATGAATTCTTTAGTAGACCCAGAAATAATTAAACTTCTTTATTTAGCTTCAGACTCAGGTGTAAAAATTAGCCTTATCATAAGAGGGATTTGTTGTTTATATCCCCAAAGAAAAAATTTAAGTGAAAATATTAAAGTCATAAGCATTATTGGCCATTTTCTTGAACACTCAAGAATTTTTTGGTTTTGTAATGACGAGGATAATGAAGTTTTTATTGGGAGTGCAGATTGGATGAGAAGAAATCTTGATAGAAGAATAGAAGCTGTTACTCCGATAGAGGATAATGAATTGAAATCTAAAATATACTTGCTTTTGCAAACCTACATCAAAGATGATTATTTTTCTTGGATAATGAAAGAAGATGGTTCTTACAAAAAATACGAACTTAATTCAGCAATTAATCGATCACAAATTGATCTAATAGAAGAATGAAAAAATATTGATTTTTATGACATTTAAAAAAAATACTTAATATTTTAAAATTTTTTATATTTTTAAAAAACCATTCATACCAAGGGATTTTGGGAAATTAAGATAAAAAAGAATTTTTTTGTCTTTAAAGTTTCAACGTAAAAGTAGTTTTTATTTCAATTTCAGTGCTAGTTTTTTAAAAAATCCATTATTAGGAGGCCAGGGTGATGGGGATCCCTCTGGAATCTGCAAAGAGCTCTTCAAATAATTTTGATGAGCCTAGATTACCAAAAACTACGAGCAAGTCTCGTAAAACAAAATCCAGTCTAAGTTCAAAACAAAACCAAAAAAAATCTGGAAGAATTGCTTCAGATTCTATTGGTTACTATTTGAGTAGTATTGGCAGAGTTCCTCTTCTTACACCAGCAGAGGAAATAGAGTTGGCTCATCATGTTCAAACCATGAAAAAGTTACTACAAACTCCCGAAGCTGATAGAACTCAACGACATCTTTATCAAATTAAGATAGGCAAAAGGTCTAGAGATAGAATGATGGCTGCTAATTTGAGACTTGTAGTTTCAGTTGCCAAAAAGTATCAGAATCAAGGGCTTGAGTTATTAGACCTTGTTCAAGAGGGGGCTATTGGCCTAGAAAGGGCTGTAGACAAATTTGATCCTGCAATGGGATATAAGTTTTCAACTTATGCTTATTGGTGGATTAGACAAGGAATGACAAGGGCCATCGATAACAGTGCAAGGACTATACGTTTGCCTATTCACATAAGTGAAAAACTTTCAAAAATGAGGAGAGTATCTCGTGAATTATCGCACAAATTTGGGAGACAACCTACCAGATCAGAAATGGCAACAGAAATGGGAATAGATCAAAAAGATTTAGAAGATTTAATTTCTCAAAGTGCACCTTGTGCTTCTCTAGATGCTCATGCAAGGGGAGAAGAAGACCGAAGCACTCTTGGTGAACTAATACCTGATCCAAATTGCGAAGAGCCTATGGAAGGCATGGATAGAACAATTCAAAAAGAACATTTAGGGACTTGGCTTGCTCAATTAAATGAAAGAGAACAAAAAATAATGAAGCTCAGATTTGGCTTAGATGGAGAAGAGCCATTAACACTTGCAGAGATAGGAAGACAAATTAATGTTTCTAGAGAAAGAGTAAGGCAATTAGAAGCTAAAGCAATATTAAAACTTAGAGTAATGACAACTCATCAAAAAGCAGCTTAATTAAATTGATAAAATTTGCGATAATTTTATTATATTTATTTTTAATTTTTTTAATATCAATAGTTTTTAAAAGGTTTAATAAGGATAGCCGAGAAATTGTCAGAAAAATAATACATATTGGAATAGGCCCTTTGATCCCAATTGCACAATTTTTAAAAATTGATCAAAATTCTGCTCTAATTTTTACAGGAATTGTTGCATTAATGGTTCTCATAAATTACACATATAAATTATTTCCAACAATTGAAGATGTTGAAAGAAAAAGTTATGGAACAATATTTTACTGTCTAAGTTTATTTATTTTAATTTTGCTTTTCTGGGATAAAAATCCTTATGCTTTAATTGCTGGATTTTTTATAATGACTTTTGGAGATGGATTAGCTGGTTTAATAGGCAAAAGTTTTAACTCAAAAAGTTGGATTATTTTTAAACAAAAAAAATCATTATTTGGTACTTTGACAATGTTTGTTACAAGCTTGATCATAGTCTCTGCAATAGGATATGCCCAACAAAATAGTTTTAATTTAAATTTTTTTGCAATAGCTTTTTTGGCTAGTATTCTTGAACAATTTAGTATTTTAGGAATAGATAATTTGATCGTCCCTATTTCATCATCATTATGTTTTAATTTTTTTATTACTAGTTAACTGAACTATACAAAATAGAGAGTAATTCTTTTGTTGTTTCTATATCTATGCATGCATCTGTAATGCTTCTGCCAAAATCAAGATCCTCTTTTTTTAAAAGTTTCTGATTACCTTCCTTTAAATGACTTTCAAGCATGACTCCTAAAATATTTTTTTCACCATTACTAATTTGTGAAGCAATATTTTTGAGCACTTCAGACTGTTTTCGAAAATCTTTGTTGGAATTTCCATGACTACAATCAATCATCACTTTATGAGGAAGATTAAATTGCTTTAATTCAGATGAAATTCTTTGAACATGTTGACTTTCAAAATTTGGGCCTTTTGAGCCGCCTCTTAAAACTATATGGCCATCTGGATTTCCTGTGGTATTTACAATAGAAGCCATTCCATTTACATTAACACCTAGAAAATGATGAGATTTTGAAGCTGACTGCATCGCATTTATTGCAGTAGTAAAAGAACCATCCGTTCCATTTTTAAAGCCTATAGGCATTGATAATCCTGATGCCATTTCCCTATGAGTTTGACTTTCAGTAGTCCTAGCCCCTATAGCTGTCCAACTTATCAAATCGGCGATATATTGAGGCACAATTGGATCTAATAATTCTGTAGCAGAAGGTATTCCCCGAGTTGCTAGATATGAAAGTAAACTTCTTGCCCTTCTTAAACCAGTATTAATATCATAAGAGTCATCTAGATGAGGATCATTTATAAGTCCTTTCCAACCAATAGTTGTTCTTGGTTTCTCAAAATATACTCTCATGATTATTTCTAATTTATCTTTATAAATTTCTCGAAAATTTTGAATATAGCTTGAATATTCTTTTGCAGCATCTAGATCATGAATTGAACATGGACCAACAACGACTAAAAGCTTTTGATCATTATGATGCAAAATATTTTGTATCGATCTTCTTGTTTTAGATACTGTATTAGCAGAGGTATGATCTAAAGGTATATCATTATGTAATCTGCTTGGAGGTATTAATGGGCGTGTTTCAACAATATGTAAATCAGAGGTCTTTTCTAAAGCTGGATTATTTGATGATGTCGTCATTGATTAATTAAGAAATTTGAATATTTAAAAAAGCATTTATGAATACTCTCCTTTTCAATATTAAAAATAACAATAGATTAGGCATTAAACCTTACTAATGAAGAATTTGGAAACATTGCTAAAAGATTATACAGATCACGTAGCTGAAAGAGCCTCCAAAGGTATACCTCCTTTACCTTTAAATGCTGAGCAAACAAATTGTATTACAGAATTATTGGAACAAGATAGTAGTCATGATTCATCTTATTTACTTGATTTACTTATAAATAGAGTACCACCAGGAGTTGATGAGGCTGCTTATGTAAAAGCAAGCTGGCTTACGGCTATTGTTAATTCCGAAAAATATTGCAAATCAATTGATCCCGAAAAAGCAATTGAAATACTAGGAACAATGATAGGCGGATACAATGTAAATTCCTTGGTTGAAATACTTAAGGGAGAAAATAGTTTATTTGCAAAAAAAGCGGCAAAAGTTTTAAAAAATATTATTCTAGTTTACGACTCAGCTAATGAAATTTATGAATTATCTCAAAATAATATTTATGCAAAAGAGGTTGTAAATAGTTGGGCAAATGGAGAATGGTTCATAAATAAAAAAGTTCTGGAGAAAGAGATTACTTGTTTAGTATTTAAAGTTGACGGTGAGACAAATACAGACGACTTATCTCCAGCTGTACATGCAACAACACGCCCTGATATTCCGATGCATGCATTAGCTATGTTGGAATTTAAACAGCCTGATGGCCTAAAGATTATTGATAATTTAAAAAAACAAAATTTACCGATAGCTTATGTTGGAGATGTTGTTGGAACAGGGAGTTCTAGAAAATCTGCTATTAATTCACTCATTTGGCATATAGGCGAAGATATCCCGTTTGTTCCAAATAAGAAAACAGGTGGAATAATAATTGGTAGCAAAATAGCCCCAATTTTCTTTAATACTGCACAAGATTCAGGAGCTTTACCTATAGAAGCTGACGTATCTCATATGAAAACAGGAGATATTATAAAAATATATCCTTATAAAGGTGTTATTAAAAAAATTGAAAAAGATTCAAATACTGAAGAATTAATAAGCAAATTCGACTTGTATCCATCAACTCTTACTGATGAAATTCAAGCTGGCGGAAGAATTAATCTTATGATTGGAAGATCTCTTACGGACAAAATTAGAAACAAATTAGATTATCAAACAAGTGAAATATTTACCAGACCACAAAATCTAACCGAAATTAATGCCGGCTTTACTCAAGCTCAAAAAATAGTAGGCAAAGCATGCGGTTTAGGTGGAGTTAGGCCAGGAATGACCTGTGAGCCAATTATGACCACAGTTGGCAGTCAAGATACTACTGGGCCAATGACTAGAGATGAACTAAAAGAACTAGCTTGTTTAGGATTTACAGCAGATTTAGTGATGCAAAGTTTTTGTCATACAGCTGCATATCCTAAACCAGTAGATCTAGTTACCCATAAAGAATTACCTGATTTTATATCTCAAAGAGGTGGAGTCGCTCTCAAGCCTGGAGACGGCATAATTCATAGCTGGCTTAACAGAATGCTGCTCCCTGATACTGTTGGAACAGGTGGAGATAGTCATACAAGATTTCCTCTTGGCATTTCATTTCCTGGAGGCTCTGGCATTGTCGCCTTTGCCGCTGCAATAGGATCAATGCCATTAAATATGCCAGAATCTGTGCTGGTTAAATTTAAGGGAGAATTATTACCTGGTATTACTCTTAGAGATTTAGTAAATGCAATTCCTCTCTTCGCAATTAAAAAAGGACTCTTAACTGTTGAGAAAGAAAATAAGAAAAATATATTCAACGGAAAAATTATGGAGATTGAGGGATTACCAAACCTAAAACTTGAACAAGCTTTTGAACTTACTGATGCTACTGCAGAACGCTCATGCGCTGGTAGCACAATACTTTTATCACAAGAAACTGTTCAAGAATACCTAAAAAGCAATATTTGTCTGTTGGAAAAAATGATCGAAAGCAATTATAAAGATTCAAAATCGATTTCAAGAAGAATAAATGATATGAAAAATTGGCTGAAAAAACCATCATTAATTCAACCAGATTCAAACGCTCAGTATGAAGAAATCATTGAAATTGATTTAGCAGAAGTAACACAACCTATAGTTGCTTGCCCTAATGATCCAGATAATGTAAAAGAAATCATGGATGTTGCAAATACAAATATTGACGAGGTTTTTATAGGTTCTTGCATGACAAATATTGGTCATTACAGGGCAGCTGCGAAAGTTCTTGAAGGAATACAAAATTTAAAAGCTAAATTATGGATTTGTCCACCAACAAAAATGGATGAAGAAACTCTAAAGGCTGAAGGCTACTATAAAATATTTGAAGACTGTGGTGCAAGACTAGAGTTGCCAGGCTGTTCTTTATGTATGGGAAATCAAGCTAGAGTAGATGAAGGTTCTGTAGTATTTTCTACTAGTACAAGAAATTTTGACAATAGACTTGGCAAGAATGCGCAAGTATTTTTAGGGAGTGCAGAATTAGCAGCAGTTTGTGCACTGCTTGGAAAAATTCCTGCAGTACATGAATATCAGGATATTACTAAAAATAAAATCAATCCATATTCAAAGGAACTTTATCGTTATCTTCAATTTGATGAAATGCACGATTTCAGTTTGTCAAAGTGAACATGGATTATGCCAAACCTTATAAAAGAAAATATTCAGAAAACCAGTAATAATTCTTCTCGTAGTATCAAAAAATTATTAAGACAAAGATCCCTCGTAGTTGTATTTTCGCTTTTCTTAACAGGCTTAGGAGCTGCAATTACAAGTATATTTTTTAAAACTGGAATCTACTTTATTAACAATTGGAGATTAGCACTCTTAGAACAATTCCCATCAATTGCTGTATTACCAATTTTTGGAGCTATTGGAGGAGCAATTGCTGGATATTTGATCAAAAATATTGCACCTGCTGCGAAAGGTTCAGGTGTGAGTCAAATCATGGGTTTCTTAAGACATAAAAAAGTGCCAATGAATATAAAAGTCGGATTGGTAAAGCTAATATCTGGAATTATCGCTATTGGTAGTGGATTCCCTCTGGGACCAGAAGGTCCATCGGTTCAAATGGGAGGATCAGTTGCTTGGCAAATGGCCAAATGGCTCAAAGCTCCTACAGCCTTCAGAAGAGTAATAGTTGCAGCAGGAGGTGGTGCTGGAATAGCTGCAGTTTTTAGCGCTCCACTAGGTGGGTTTATTTATGCGATTGAAGAGCTATTAAACTCTGCTAGACCAGTTATCTTGCTATTAGTAGTAATTACTACTTTCATTGCAGATTCATCTGCTGATATTATTCAAGCCTTAGGTTTAGACCCTAAAGCAGGAGGCTTTGATTTTAACCTAGGATTCTTGATTCAAAAAGAATATGACCCATCAGTTTTTTTCTTACCTATTGATTTTATTTACCTAGTTCTATTAGGAATAATTATTGGAATATTTGCAGAATTGTATAGCAGATACGTTTTGTTAATGCAAAATCTTGGGAAAAAGTGGTATAAAAATAAATTTGTTTTAAAAATGAGTATTTGTGGACTTATTTTAGGCAGTATCTATGCTTTTTTACCTAGTACATTTCATAATTTAGATGAATTACAAAAAATAATAGCTGAGCAAAATACAAGTATTGGAATTGCTTTGTTAGCAGTTTTGGTATTATTCATTACTACAGGTTTAGCTGCCGCATCTGGAGCTCCTGGAGGATTGTTCTATCCAATGCTTACTTTAGGAGGGTCAATCGGACTAATAATGGGGAGCTGGGTAGAAATTGCAACAGGACATGCACCAAGTACATATATTTTTGCAGGAATGGGAGCTTTCGTAGCAGGATGTTCGCGAACACCAATAACAGCTATGTTTTTAGCTTTTGCCTTAACAAAAAATTTGTTAATAATGAAACCTGTCCTAATCAGCTGCATTGCAAGTTTCTTGATAGCAAGAGCTTTTAATGAAGAATCAATTTATGAAAGACAAATACAAATAGAATTAGACGACTAGGAGATTATTTTCAATCAAAAACAGCAGTTTTGCTGTTATAAACAAAAACTTGATGATTTAAATGTAACCTAACCGCTCTTGCTAAAGCTATTCTTTCAATATCTCTTCCTTTTCTTATTAAATCATCAACTTCATCCCTATGACTTACATTAACTGTACATTGCTCTATTATAGGCCCTTCATCAAGATCCTCAGTAACATAATGAGCAGTAGCACCGATTAACTTAACACCTCTCTTCCATGCTCGATGATATGGTTGGGCCCCCTTAAATGCAGGTAAGAAAGAATGATGAATATTAATTATTGAAGAAAACTTATTTAAAAAAGAGTCACTCAAAATTTGCATATATTTAGCTAATACAATAAGGTCAATTTCATATTCTTTTAGTAAGCTTAAAAATTGATCTTCAACATCAGATTTATCCAAATTAAATGTATCAACATGGACAAATTTTGAATTAAAGTCATTTGCAATATTTTCAAGATCTGAATGATTTGAAATTATTAAAGGCACTTTCATTTTGAGTTCACCATTTCTTACTCGCCAAAGTAAATCAATCAAACAATGATTTTGTTTGCTGACGAAAATAGCGACATTTGGAATTTCATCAGAATAATTAACGTTAAATTTTCCATTGACTTCAGCTGCTATTTTTTCAAATTCTTTATAAATTTCATCTCTATTAAAAGATGGATTTTTACTATTCCATTCAATTCGACTAAGGAACAATCCCGCATCTTGATCAGTATGGTGATCAGAATGCTTGATGTTCCCACCATAATTAGAAATCCAACTTGTAAGTAAACTTACTAAGCCAGGACGATCAGGACAAACAATTTTGAATATAATTGAGGGATGTTCCAAAAAACTTTTAACTATTAAGTCGAATAAGCAAGCATATCTAATATATCAATGAAAGGCTTAAAAGAAAATTTTCAAAAAGCACATGTAGTTATTATTGGATCGGGAATTATTGGAAAATTTAACGCTTTAGAATTATCAGAATTAGGTTTCCAAATAACATTAATAGATCCGACTCAACTACAAAATAGTAGCAGCGCAGCTTTAGGATTACTAATGGGTAATATGTATCAAAAAAGGAAAGGTAGAAGTTGGGATCTCAGGAAAAAAAGCATTGAATTATGGCCAAAATGGATTTCATTACTGCAAAATATCAATAATGGATTAAATATCGAAAAGCCATTAATACAACTAACTACAAACGAAGAAAAGTTTAAAAAATTAAAGAAATTTATTGATGAAAATGATGATCTAAGCTTACAAATTTTAGAAAAGGACTCAATTATTATTAAAAATATAAATAAAGCATTTCAGACAAAAAATATAAAAGGAATGATATCTTTCAAAGATGGAAGAATAAATGCTGTTTCTTTACTTAAGACAATAGATAAATATCTAAAAAATAAAAAAATAAATTTTGTAAATGAAGAAATAATAAAAATCAGAAAAGCAAACAATCAATGGTTTTCTACAACAAAAAGCAATAAAGATATCAAATCTGATCTAGTTATTTTATGTAATTCTTTAAAAGCGGTTGATTTGATAGATAACTTGTCTCACAACATCAAATTAAAACCTGTTTTAGGTCAAGCTATAGAAGTTAGCATCAATGATGCAGAAGTTGATTTATTAACACTTCCAAAACAATTCAATATAAATGGCAAAAATATAATTCCAATATCAAAAAACAAACTCATTATTGGCTCAACAGACGAATATAGTACAAAACCAGAAAAAAATATTTTTGAGAAAATTACAAATTTTCTAAATCAAAAACCAACGTGGCTAATCAATGGTCAAATCAAGAAAAAGTGGTTTGGTGTAAGGTCTAGACCTGAAGGTGAACCTTCACCAATAATGAAAAATTTGGGAGATGGACTAATTATATGTACAGGTTTTTATAAAAATGGTATTTTGCTTGCACCCGTTTGCTCTAAGTGGGTTGCTAATGAGATTAAAAAGTACATTACCTAATCTTTTGATTCAGTAAAGTCTGCATCAATTACATCATCTCCACCTTTGTCATTTGATTCAGGCTGATCCGCACCGCTAGCTGAACCAGGAGTTGGAGGCTGATTTCCTGTTTGCTGATAAACAGATGAACCAACTGCGTAGAGTTCTTGTTGAAGCTCTTCAAGGAGTTTTTTCATTGATTCATAGTCCTCTTTTGAAGTTGCCTCTTTCAAAGCATTACTTTTTTCTTCAACCTTAGACTTTGCTGAAGCATCAATTTTATCTCCCAATTCACCTAGTTGCTTTTCTGTCTGATAAACAAGTGTTTCAGCTTGGTTTTTTAAATCAATTTTTTCTCTTTTTTCTTTATCTGCTGATGCATTAGATTCTGCATCTTTCACCATTTTATCAACCTCATTGTCAGATAAAGTAGAAGCACCAGTGATGGAAATACTTTGCTCTTTACCACTTCCTTTATCTTTAGCTTTAACACTAAGAATACCGTTTGCATCAATATCAAATGTAACTTCAATTTGGGGAACGCCTCTTGGTGCCGATGGAATACCATCTAATCTAAAAGTTCCTAGACTTTTGTTATCAGATGCCATTTCTCTTTCACCCTGTAGTACGTGTATTTCTACATTTGTTTGACCGTCTACAGCAGTTGAATATGTCTCAGATTTCTTGGTAGGAACTGTAGTATTTCTATTTATCATTTTAGTCATAACTCCACCTAAAGTTTCTACACCTAAAGAAAGTGGAGTAACATCAAGCAATAATATATCTTTAACTTCACCTGCTAAAACTCCTCCTTGAAGAGCTGCTCCAACAGCGACTACTTCATCAGGATTAACAGTTTGATTTGGTTCCTTACCTATTATTTTTTTAACTAAATCTAAAACTGCAGGTATCCTGGATGAACCCCCGACCATCACAACTTCATCTATTTCACTAGTAGAAATTTTTGCATCGCTAATAGCTCTTTCAACTGGGGTTTTGCACCTATCAATTAAAGAAGCTGCTAATTCTTCAAATTTTGCTCTAGTAAGGTTCAAATCCAGATGTTTTGGACCTTCAGGGGTTGCTGTAATAAACGGCAAATTTATTTCACTCTGTGTAGCATTTGAAAGCTCAATTTTTGCTTTTTCAGCTGCTTCGGTAAGTCGTTGTAGAGCCTGCTTATCTTGTCTAAGGTCAATTCCCTCATTTGACTTAAAAGTACTTGCTAAATGATCTACGATGCACTTATCAAAATCATCACCACCTAAATGAGTGTCTCCAGATGTAGAAAGCACTTCAGTTACTCCGTCACCAGCTTCAATAACTGAGACATCAAATGTTCCTCCTCCTAAATCAAATACAAGAATTTTTTCATTTTCTTTATCCAAACCATATGCCAGAGCTGCAGCGGTTGGCTCATTGACTATTCTAAGAACTTCTAAACCTGCAATCTTTCCTGCATCTTTTGTAGCCTGCCTTTGAGAGTCATTAAAATAAGCCGGCACAGTAATTACAGCCTGTGTAACTTTTTCACCGAGGTATTTACCCGCATCATCTGCTAGCTTTCTTAAAACTTGAGAACTTACCTCTTCAGGGGAAAACTGCTTATCCAAAATGGGACACTTTAATTTGACACTAGAACCAGATTTTTCAACAGAATAACTAACTTCTTTAGATTCTTCATTTACTTCATCAACTCTTCTACCAACAAAACGCTTTGCAGAATAAAAAGTATTTTCAGGGTTCATAACAGCTTGTCTTTTTGCGATTTGTCCAACGAGCTGATCTTGATTCTTTGTATATGCAACAACTGATGGTGTAGTTCTGAAACCTTCAGCATTTGCTATTACAGTAGGTTTACCACCTTCCATTACAGCGACACAACTATTAGTTGTTCCTAAATCAATTCCTACAACCTTCCCCATGGGTAAATTTTCATATTTGATATTCTCCATAATCGGTCATAAGCGTCATTATTGTTACTCAATGACGGGGTGTGGTTCCCGAACAGATTGTTATTTTTAAGAAAAAAGTTCTAAACATGATTTCAAGTAAGACATCTTTTATTGCATTAATCGGTAATCCAGTAAGCCATTCCTTATCGCCGATTATGCAGAATGCTGCCCTTCAATATTTAGGCTTAGATTTAATTTATATCGCTATACCTTGCAAAAATGAAGATCTAGAATTAGTTCTGAATTCTTTGAAAAAAATTAATTGTAAAGGTTTAAATATTACAATTCCCCATAAAGAAAAAGTATTTAACCTCTGTAGTGAAATTTCCCCTATTGCAAGGAAACTGAAAGCAATAAATACTCTAAAATTAAATTCTGAAAAAGAATGGAGTGGAACGAATACAGACGTAGAAGGATTTATTTATCCGTTAAAAACACTAAATTTAACAAAAAAGCAATCTATTGTTCTTGGCTCAGGTGGTGCAGCACGATCTGTTATTCAAGGATTAATTAATTTAAATCTCTCAAGTATTTCAGTAGTATCACGGAACAAATCATCACTTGATGAATTAATCAAGAATTTTGAAAATCAAATTGAACTTCAGGGCTTGTTAAATAATGATAATCAAGTTCAAAATTTAATTGAAGAAGCAGATTTAATTGTAAATACAACACCAGTAGGTATGAAAACAGCTAAACATGAAATGAATGAATTGCCATATGGGGAGACTTTTTGGAGATCTCTTAGCTCAAAAACAATTGTTTATGATTTAATCTACAATCCTGCTCCAACTCATCTATTGAAATTTAGCGGAAACAAAGGATGCATGACTATCGATGGTTTGCAAATGCTTGTTGCTCAAGGATTGAAATCATTATCATTTTGGACAAATGGCTTAGAAGTGCCTTTCCATATTATGAATAACGCACTTAAAAATTATCTTTCAAATAAATGATGCTAATTTTCAAGGAACTGCACATCATGATGTATCGTTAAATATGAACAGACGCTCATCACATCAATTAATGAGCCAAAGACCTTGTCTGAAACCATGAACAATCAACAATCTTATTACGAAACCATGTACATCCTCCGCCCAGATATTGCGGAAGGGGAAGTATCTAACCACATTGATAAATACAATAAGCTTTTAGAAGAATTTGGCGGTACCATTCTCGATAGTCAAATGAGAGGCAAAAGAAGATTAGCCTATCAAATAGCAAAACATAGAGAAGGTATCTACGTCCAACTAAGTCATCAAGGTGATGGACAACATATTTTCAAAATTGAAAAAGCAATGAGACTTAGTGAAGATGTTATTAGATATATGACCGTTAAACAAGAAGGGCCTTTACCAACTCCAAGACCTTCTACTAAGAGTTCAACTCAAGCAGATGATAAAGAGAATGCAGAAACTAAAGTTGAATCTAAGGAAAACGAACAAGTGGTAAGCGCAGATTCTTCAACTGCGGGAAAAGATAATACTGAAACCAAAGAAAATACAGACTCTTAATTTTTAATCTTTTGTTTTTGAATTTAACTCAGCCCATATTTTATTAGACATACCCCACATATATATAAAACCCTCTGCTAAAGAATGATTAAAAACATCATCATTGCTGTAAGTTGCCAAATCTTCCCTGTAAAGTGAATTATTTTCTGACATTCTCCCAATTACTGTTGCATTCCCCTTATGAAGTCTAATCTTTACTTTTCCGTTAACTGAAGTTTGAGTCGATGCAATAAATGCATCTAAACTATCTTTAAGAGGTCCAAACCAAAAACCCTGATAGACTAATTGACCCCATTTTTTTTCAACTATTCCTTTAAAGTCAACAACATCTGGGTTTAATGTAATACTCTCTAATTCTTTGTGAGCTTTGATTAAAAGTAAGAGGCCAGGTGTTTCGTAAATTTCTCTACTTTTAATTCCTACTACACGATCTTCAATCATATCTAATCTTCCAAAACCATGCTCACCAGCAAGAGTATTAGCTTTTTTAATAAGCTCTACTGGAGCTAAAAATTCATTATTAATAGCAACTGGAAACCCATTTTTAAAAACAATCTCTACATCTTTAGGGAAATTAGGTGAATTATCAATTGAAGATGTTATTGCAAAAATATCTTCAGGTGCTTCTTGCATTGGATCCTCTAATATGCCCGCCTCAATACTTCTTCCAAGAAGGTTTACATCTATTGAATATGGTGATTTTTTTGATACGGGTGCAGGAATACCAAATTTTTCTCCATATATTATCGCTTCTTCCCTACTCATATTCCACTCCCTTGCAGGAGTAATTATTTTTAAGTCAGGGGCTAGAGCATTAATTGCTAAATCAAACCGAACTTGATCATTACCTTTACCAGTACATCCATGAGCTACTGCATCAGCATTAAACTCTCTTGCGGCATTAACAAGATTTTCGGCAATTAAAGGTCTAGCAAGAGCTGTAGATAGAGGATATTTATCTAAATATAATCCATTTGCTCTAATAGCTGGGAAAGCATAGCTCTCAACAAAACTATTAACTAAATTACCAATGATTGATTTAGATGCACCAGAACTTAAGGCTTTTTGCCTAATAAGTTCTAAATCTTCGCCTTGTCCAAGATCAGCTACAAAAGTAACTACTTCTGAAATGCCATATTCATGTTTTAAATAAGGAATACAAACACTAGTATCAACACCACCTGAATAAGCTAGTACAACTTTTTTAACCTGCTCCATTTTTAAATTGGCTCCATAAATTTTTATTTTTGACGTAATTAAGAATTCGAAAACTTTTTAAAAACTAATATTATTGTAACTAAAAGAGCTGGACCAAAAACTAGCGATAAGAGAAGAAAGTTATTAATTATTAAAAAATTAGGATTCAAATATCCAATAACTTTAAATAATCCAGACAGCAACAATGAAACTAGCCAAATTAAAAAGTATTTTAAATTTCCTTTATCAAACAAAGTTTTTCGTATGCATCATTATGTATTATCTTATATATAGAACTTAACCTTAAATGGATTCAAAACAACTAAAAGTTAGATTAGATGATATTTCTAAAGTCAACCCTGCCTTAACCTGCTACCAGAGAGACGAGCCAGCTCCTGTTTTACCATTAAGAGATGAACCTGATCTCCTATCATGGCTTGAAAATACAGGAAGACTTATTGCTGAAAAAGATGGGGATTCACAAGAAATTAGTACGATAGAAGAAGAAGAACTTTCAGCACTCATGGGAGAAAAAGAAGATTATAAGACTGAAGAAGACGTTTCAGAAGATGATTGGGAAGATTAAAAAATTACCTTTAAATCGTTATTAATATTAATTACTTTTGCTTTAATAGCAACCTCATATTTTTTTAATAATTTTATTTTTATAGGAGTTTTCACATTATTTTTTTTGGTATCTTTATTCGCTACCAAGAAGGGTCTAGAAATAATCAGAAAATTAAATTTACTTCAAAATATAAGAACTGAAGGTCCTTCTAATCACTATAAAAAAAGTAACACACCAACAATGGGTGGGGTTTTTTTGATAATCCCTTTTTTAATTTTTCTCCTGATAATAACTATAAATTTAGGTTCCTTAAAATTATTTCTTTTATTACTGACTATTTTTGGTTTCTTTATTACAGGTTTTTTAGATGATTATTTAAGTATTAGAAACAAAGAAAATACAGGGTTAAAAACTAAGGAGAAATTTATCTTACAAAGTATCATCTCAATAATTTTTATATTGTTAGCCTATGAAAAAAATTTAATCAGTCCATTTTTAACAGTTTCTGACTCCTGGGGAATAAATATGAATATTTTCATATTGCCAGTTTCTTTTTTAGTACTTGTGGGCTTAAGTAATTCAGTAAATTTGACTGATGGACTGGATGGATTAGCAGCTGGATGCAGTGGAATTGTCTTTTATGGATTAGGAACAGAAATATTACTGAAAGAACAGCAAGAACTTTTTGTTTTTAGCATATTATGTTTTTCGATGTCAGGCATATGCTTAGGATTTCTCAAGTATAATTGTTATCCTGCAAAAATATTTATGGGCGACACGGGATCTCTAAGTATTGGAGCTATTCTGGGTTCTATAGCGTTATTAACCAATAGTGTTTTTACCTTATCTATTTTCTCAGGAATATTTATTATTGAATCGTTATCAGTAATGGTTCAAGTAGGGTTTTTTAAAATTACAAAAAAATTATTTAATAGAGGTAAACGCATATTTTTAATGGCTCCACTACACCACCACTTTGAACTTAAAGGAATGAAAGAACAAAAAATAGTTGAAAATTTTTGGAAAATCAACATTTTACTTGTAATTTTAGGTATAGTTTTAAAAATCTATCTTTAAAAAATTTGTTATGCATTTTTTTACATGGCAAGATAATGGATTAACAAGTGACTGCTCAAGTCTTGATGCAATGGCATCAAGATTTGAAGAGACTGCTAACCTAATGAAAAAACTTTCTAAGAAGGGCTTTAAACTAAAGAAAACTCAAAATAATCAACTAATTATTCACCCTGATCCTGAAGTTTTTGATCAATGGGGTTTTATAAGTGAGGAAGTCCCTTTTAAACAACTTTGTTTAATGTCAGAGGAAGAATAACTATTTGAATTTGAAAATTCTTCAGTAAGCACCGATAAATAATTGCGTACATGAGTGTTCCAACTAAAGTGCCTGTTAACACCCTCAATTCCATTTCTGCTCCATAATTTCCACTGATTATTATTTGATATTCCTTTTTCAAGAATAACTTTCAACTCATTAATATCAGTAACATCTACTAGAAGTCCATTTTCACATTTTGAGTGAATTTCTTTTGGTCCTCCATCATTTGTTGATATTATTGGCAATCCACATGAAGAAGCTTCAAGAAGAGTTAAACCAAAAGGCTCTGTTAAAGCTGGATTTACAAATACACCACCTCTGCTAGCAGCCCACCTATATAAAGCAGGAATCTGACTTGGAAGATGTTTTTTTGGATAAGCCACCTTTCCATACAAATTATATTTATCAATTGTTTCAAAAATATTATTGAAAACATCTTTTTGTTGAGGGTCAAGTTTTGAAGTATTCTCTCTACAACCCAAAATTAAAATTAAATTAGTTTTTCTTTTTAATTTTTCAGATCTTCCATATGCTTCAATCAAAGATGGAATATTTTTTCTTCGTACAGCTCTAGAAATAGTCAAAAATGGAGGTTTAGTAGAATCCTTTAGAAAAGGTTTCATCATGTTATCAATTTCAGCTGTCTCGCTTGTGGAGTGAATATGGTGAAATTTATCATGATCAACCCCAGGAGGAATAACCTTAGCTTTATGAGGTGAAAAAGAAGAATATTGGGAATATTGATACACTGATTCTTGTTTAGTGCTTGTAACGACAATATCTGCAGACTTCAATGCTTTTTCTTCTGCCTCAATTCTTTTACTTATAGAATAAAGTTTTTCTATTTGATTATTTTTTAAACCAGTATCAAGCAATTTCCTTTTTTTCTCTCTTCCCAAAGAATGACCAGTAAAAATAAGAGGAACGTTTAAGGATTTACTTAGTTTAACTCCTACATATCCAGCATCTGCATAATGTGCATGAATGAAATTAGGCTTTTTGTTTTTTTTATAATAAGAAATTAGACTTTCAGTTAAATGATCTAAATAAGGCCAAAGCAATTCCTTTCTTAAATATTTATTAGGTCCAAATTTGAATCTTAAAATTCTCACTCCAGGTTCTACAAATTCTTCTTCTTGAGAATATTCATCGTCTACTTTAGGGTCTTTTATTAAACGAGTAACTAAATCAACTTGATCAACTTCTGAAGTATTAGCCAAGCTTTTAATTAACTCTAAAACGTATTGTGTTTGTCCTCCTGTATCTGCATCCCTGCCTAACTCAAGATTTTTAGAACGTATAAGACCATGTAAATGTAAATGTAAAAATTTCAACCTCATTCAGTAAAACCTCCGATCAACCGCCTTTAATACAAATAAGCTGAATTTTCTAAGGAAATATTAAGAAAGCATTATGATTTGAAATTTTTTAATGTGAAAGTTTTCAAAAAAGCAGTTGTAGTAGACTTTTATGCCCCTTTAAAAAAGAATTTCGTATTGCCGAAATAATTAAAATAAAAAGAAATACAACAAGGATTTTTTTTATTTGAGAACTTTTTTAAGATATTTTGCTGTATGGCTTGTGGGATGTTTCGCTACATCTTCGGGAATACCTTCTACAATAATTTCTCCACCTTTATCTCCTCCATCAGGTCCTAAGTCAATAATCCAGTCTGAACATCTAATTACATCTAAGTTATGTTCGATAACAATCACAGAATTCCCTTTGTCTACCAAACGTTGTATCACATCCATTAATTTATGAACGTCATAAAAACTTAGACCTGTAGTTGGCTCATCAATCAGGTATAGAGTTTTTCCAGTAGCTCTTTTAGATAATTCTGTAGCCAACTTAACTCTTTGAGCCTCCCCGCCAGATAATGTCGGGGCAGGTTGACCTAATTTGACATAACCTAAACCTACATCTACTAATGTAGATAATCTATCGGCAGCTTGAGGAATAGCAGAAAAAGTTTCTGCAGCTTGTTCAACAGTCATCTCTAAGACGTCAGATATATTGTAACCTTTATATTTAACTTGAAGAGTTTCTCTATTAAATCGAGCGCCCTTACATACTTCACATTGAACATACACATCAGGTAAAAAATTCATTTCGATTACATTAACTCCTTGACCTTTACACGCTTCGCATCTTCCTCCTTTTACATTAAAACTAAATTGGCCAGCTTGATAGCCCCTTGCTTTGGCTTCCACTGTGGCAGTAAATATTTGTCTTATGGGATCAAAAGCACCTGTATAAGTGGCAGGATTTGACCTTGGAGTTCTCCCTATTGGAGATTGATCAATAACTATAACCTTATCAATTGCTTTTATACCCTTTAAATCGTCAACACCTTGTGGAAAAGGAACTTTTAATCCTAGAGAATGACACAAGGCAGGGTGAAGTAATTCATTAATTAAGGTACTTTTCCCACTTCCACTAACACCTGTTACGGAAACTAATCTTCCTAAGGGAAATTCAACAGATACATTTTTTAAATTATTTTTAAAACAATTATTTAAAATTAAACTTTTTTTAACAGATGATCTACGTTCTTTTGGAGTGGGAATAGATTTCCTACCGCTGAGATAAGCACCTGTTAATGACCTCTCTGATTTCAACACATCTTGATATGAACCCTTTGCAATAATTTCCCCGCCGTAAACCCCTGCCCCAGGACCAATATCAACTAAATAATCTGCTGATTTCATAGTATCCTCATCATGTTCAACAACAACTAAAGTATTTCCAAGGTCTCTTAAGCTTTTTAATGTTTCTAATAGTCTGTCATTATCTCTCTGATGTAAACCAATACTTGGTTCATCTAATACATATAAAACACCAGTAAGACCTGCACCTATTTGAGTCGCTAATCTGATTCGCTGAGCCTCTCCACCAGACAAAGTCATAGCTGCTCTATCTAAAGTTAAATAATCTAAGCCAACATTCATTAGAAACTTCAAACGCAAACGAATCTCTTTTAAAACCAATTCACCTATCTGCTTTTGTTTCTCTGATAAAGATATATTTTCCTTCTGAGTCTTACTTAATCCCATAATGCGCTCTATATGAATTAAGGTTTCAGAGACGCTTATGGAAGTTAAGTCAGTAATATTATAAGGGCCAAGTTTAACGGCCAAAGCCTCAGGCCTTAATCTTTTTCCAGAACAGGTCTTACAAGGAACTAACTCTTGGTACTTTTCTAATTTTTGTTTAACTGATTCTCCATTAGCTTCATTCAATTGCCTTTCTAATATTGGTAAAATTCCCTCAAAAGGTCTTTCAAAGCCAATGGAAGTTTTAAAACGACTATCAGCTTGAATTGATATTGGTTTATCTGATCCCAAAAGTAAAACTTTTTTTTGCAAATCACTTAAATCTTTCCAAGGAGTTTTCAATTCAAAACCATAAGCTTGTCCGACAGAATAAAGTAAAGAGAAGTAATAAGTATTATCTTTTTCACTCCAAGGAGCTATTGCAGCATAAACAGGTAAATTTTTATCTGGTATAACTCTATCAGCAGTAAATTTTTTCAAATAACCGATTCCATGACAATCGGGACAAGCACCATATGGACTGTTAAAGGAAAATAATCTAGGAGAAAGTTCTTCAACAATCGAACCATGAACAGGACAAGCATAATTTTCTGAATAAAGTTTTTCTCTCTCTAAATTTGGAGGTAGGTTCTCTCCTTTTTTTGGAACAACTTCTACTATCGCCAAACCATCACCTCTTTTCAGGCAAGTCTGTAGAGAATCATTCAATCGTTCTTGTATTCCTTCTCTTGCTATTAATCTATCGACTACTACCTCAATATTATGAATATGATTTTTATCTAACTCAATACTATCAGCAAGTTCTCTAACCTCTCCGTTAATTCTTACTCTTGCAAAACCTTCAGCAGCTAATCCACTTATTAATTTAGTATGAGTTCCTTTCTTTCCCCTTACTACAGGCGCCAGCAATTGGTACCTTGTACCTTCTGGCAATAGTAGAATTTGGTCAACCATTTCATCAATTGTTTGTGGAGCAATTGGAATTCCACAATGATGACAATGCGGTTCACCTGCACGGCCAAACAATAACCTTAAATAATCTTGTATCTCTGTTACTGTTCCAACTGTTGATCGAGGATTATGACTAGTTGATTTTTGATCAATTGAAATAGCAGGAGATAAACCCTCAATATTGTCAACATCAGGTTTATCTACTTGACCCAAGAATTGCCTTGCATAAGCTGAAAGACTCTCAACATACCTTCTTTGACCTTCAGCAAAAATCGTATCAAAAGCTAAAGAACTTTTACCACTGCCACTAACACCAGTAAAAACAATAAATTTATTTCTAGGTAGAGAAAGGTTTATATTTTTTAAATTATGCTGCCGAGCACCCCTGATATGAATTGAATTATCTTCTTCAAAATTATTATCAGTTTTTATAACCATGTATAAATCTAACTATGATTTAAAAAAACCATTATAGTGGAAATTTTTTTATTTTATGCTGCAGCTTGATCAAGAAGTCTTGAAGCATATTCATTTACTTCTGAAGAAACGCCACCAATAAGTTCTATTAATTCATGTTTTCTTTGTTTTTTTGTAGTAAGTTTTAATATTGAAGTATATGTTATGCCATCAATAACTTTTTTATTAACTTTAAAATGAGCTAATCCTCCAGCAGCCAAAAAAGGCTGATGTGTAATACATAAAACCTGTTGATCTTCAGAAATTTCTTTGATGAGCTCAACCAAAGAAAGTAAAGATTTACCACTTAGACCACTATCAATTTCATCTAAAAAGAAAGTATTTGGTTTTTTAGAAATACTAGATTTAATAGCTAACAAGAATCTTGACATTTCTCCACCTGAAATAACATTTGATATTGGAGCAAGCTTCTGATCAGGATTAGCAGAAAACAAAAAATTTATGTTATCAATTCCATCACCAGAAGGCTTACATTCTGAAAATTGTATTGAAAAATTTGCATTTTCCAAACCTAAATCCCTTAAAATATAAATTACTGAATCTTGTAAATGTTTAGCAATTTTTTTTCTTTCATTAGATTGAGTAAGAAATAAAGAATTTAAATTACTTTCTAAGTTTTTAATTTGATCTTCTAAATTTCGAATCTCATGATCTTCATCATTTTTTAGAAAATATGTCTTTAATTGATCTCGCTTTTCAATTAATTGAGGCAGATCCAATGAAAAAGTTCTCTCCAAATTTTTTAAAAAAAATAATCTTTTTTGTATTTCGGAAAGATTAGATTCATTATTATCTATTTCTTCTATATATGAATTTAAAGAGAAAATTAAATCTTCTACATAAGTTTGTATAACTATTAAATTTTCTCTAAACTTTTGAATTTTCAAATCAAAATCTGCTGTTCTGTTGAAATTTTTTATTGATTGATTTATCAAAGATGCTACTGATGGTTCATCATGACTGAAATTATTTAAGTTATCTAAAGATGATTGAATTGAATTATTTATTTCAAGATTATTTACAAGTTTATTTTCTAGTAACTCTAATTCTAAGATTTCCTGACTTGAATCTAGATTAGCTTCATCTAGAGTTTTCAATATTTGCTTTGTTATTAAGTTATTTTCTTCTCGCTTCTTAGAAGATTCTATTTTTTCATTCATTAATCTTTTTAAAATCAGACTTTCCTCCCATATATTTTTAATTTTTGAACTTTTATCTCTTAATTCTTGCGAACATAAATCGTCAATAATTAATCTTCTCTTATCTTGAGAATCAAATATGAAAGTATCTGATTGACCTGCGAAATCTATTAATAATTGTCCAAGTTCTTCTAATAATTTTTTATTAATTGATAAATTGTTAAGGCTATATTTAGATATGACTTTATTATTTTTTCTATGGGATATTCTTTTTACATTTAAAAATGAATTGCTTTTCAAACCATTACTAATTAGCCAGTTATTAATTTGAGAAGAAGAAGAAAATTTTGCCTCGATTGCACAATGATCTTTTCCTGGACGTATTAAGTGCTTTAAAGGTATATTAGTTCCACCAAATAAAACATTTAAGGAATCTAGAATTAGTGATTTTCCTGAACCAGAGTCCCCAGTAATGATGTTTAAACCTTTTTCGAAATTAATTTCTATAATCTCTATTAAGGCAACATTCTCTACCTTTAATTGTATTAGCATGATAAATCTTCCATATAAAAAAATTAACTTCTTTTTTAGAAAAATAAAGGTTTTAAATATATAAAGTTATGAAAGAAGACTTTACTGATTTTATTGAGATATCTGGACTGTTGAATTATGATCCAGAAACAATATCTAAAATTTACAAAAAGAACCCAAAAAGACTTTTAAAAAGACTTTGGCAAACACTAGTACCTATTTTTGCCTATTTATTTTCTGTTGGGTGGGACAAATTAACTGGTAGATTGAAAAAAGAAGAAAAAGCAAGAATTAGGGCAAAAGAATTAACAAATTTGCTAGTAGAACTTGGTCCAGCATTTGTTAAAGCCGGTCAGGCTTTATCAACGAGACCAGACATCATCCCAGGGATTCTTCTTGAAGAATTATCTGAATTACAAGATCAACTTCCAGGCTTTGACGGAGATAAAGCCATGGAATTAATAGAAGAAGATTTAGGTTCCCAAGTAAATGAAATTTTCTTAGAAATTGATAAAAAGCCAATTTCTGCAGCTTCTTTAGGACAAGTACACAAAGCCAAACTCAAGAATGAGGAAGTTGTTGCAGTTAAAGTGCAACGACCAGGTTTAAGAGAACAAATAACTTTAGATCTTTACATCGTCAGAAATATTGCTTATTGGCTAAAAAACAATATTGGATTGATAAGAAGTGATCTCGTGGCGTTGATTGATGAATTAGGTAAAAGAGTTTTCGAAGAGATGGATTATTTAAATGAAGCGGAAAATGCTGAAAAGTTTAGAAATATGCATAAACATAACCGAATGATTGCTGTACCAAAAATTTATAAAGAAAAAACTTCAAGAAGAGTTTTAACGATGGAATGGATTGAAGGTACAAAATTGACCAATCTAGAAGATGTAAAAAAATTAGGAATCGACCCTGATAAAATGATCGATATAGGAGTACAGTGCAGTTTAGAACAGCTTTTAGAACACGGTTTTTTTCACGCTGACCCACATCCTGGTAATTTGCTTGCTTTAAAAGATGGCAGATTATGTTACCTGGATTTTGGGATGATGAGCGAAGTCTCCAGAGATTCGAGATCTGGCTTAATACAAGCAGTTGTACATTTAGTGAATAAAAACTTCGATAAATTATCTCAAGACTTTGTTCAATTAGGATTTTTATCAGAAGAAGTTAATCTTGAACCTATAGTTCCAGCATTCCAAGATGTTTTTATTAATGCTGTTGAACAAGGGGTTTCAAAAATGGATTTTAAAAGCGTCACAGACGATATGTCTGGTGTTATGTATAAATTCCCTTTCAAATTACCTCCATATTATGCATTAATAATCAGGTCATTACTGACTTTAGAAGGAATTGCTCTTAGCGTAGATCCAAACTTTAAAATTTTAGGTGCAGCTTATCCTTATTTTGCAAGAAGGTTGATGGAAGACCCAGATCCGCAATTAAGAGAGAGTTTAAAAGAAATGCTTTTTGATAACAAAAAATTTAAATGGGACCGTTTAGAAGATCTACTCTCTAATGCTGCAAAACAAACTAACCTTGATTTAGAAAAACTACTTGATGAAGTAATCAATCTTCTCTTTTCTCCAAAAGGTGGATTCCTTAGAAATGAAATAATTGAGGGCTTAACAAGTCAAATAGATTTACTCAGTCTAAAAGTACTGAAAAATTTGAACAACTTCCTTCCGAACTCTATAAAATTAAATACTACTAGTGAAAATAACAATTTAAATGACCTCATATTATATATAGAGCCATTGAGGAACTTTTTAGAAATATTACAAAAAGTTCCTGGTTACTCTATTGATATTTTTTTGAAAAGGGTTCCCAGATTAATCAATGAACCTTATACAAAAGAAATGGGTATAAAAATTGCAAAGAAAGTGACAGAGAAAGGAATGGTTAGACTAGTAAAGATTGCAGCTGGAGCAGATATATAAAATGAAGTTTAGTAAGTTTTTAATCATAAAAATATTTTTTATCTTGGTTGGTTCTCAATTTCTTTTTAATTTTTCAAAAGCCAATGCTGCTGAAGAAATTAAAATTGTATATAGTATCTTTTCAAGAACAATCAAAGTAAAGTCATTAAAGACTTTTGCCGAAGAAGGTAAATCAACAAAAAAGCTTAGAAGAATTTTAAAAGCAACTAAATCATCTGATAAAGAAATTAGATCAGTTTTAAATCAAAATTTTGAAATACCAATAACAATTGCGAGCAAATTAGTATATTCAGAAATAGGAACTGTTTTTTTAACGAGACTTTCATCTATTGTCCACCCTCCCAGAGCTGATGATGAAAAAACAGGTTTATTAGCACTAAGATCAAGTGTGATTCAAGGTATTAACTTAGGAAATGGGAATATAAATCTGATAACATTTTTTGAAGGATATCCAACCAAAACTGTTATTTTAGATGTTAATGCTTTGAGCAAAGTTATGAATAAAGTAGAATCAATTTCAGAATTATTAGCCTTTTTTACAAATTCTCCTCTAGAAAAAATTAAAACAAACTAAACAATCATGTTGCTATTAAATAAAATAAAAAATAAACTTCGTATCAATTATAGAAAAAAAAGATGGCCAGGTTTAATCAATGCTTACAAACAATATCTTCCAGTTACTGAAAAGACACCTGTTATATCGCTAAATGAAGGTAATACACCATTAATCTTAAGTAATTCAATAAGTAAGTTGATTGGAAATGGAACAAAAGTTTTTTTAAAATATGATGGTCTAAATCCCACAGGTTCTTTTAAAGATCGTGGAATGACTATGGCTATTAGCAAAGCAAAAGAAGAGGGTCGTGAAGCGGTAATTTGTGCAAGTACTGGAAACACTTCTGCGGCTGCAGCTGCATATGCTTCAAGAGGAGGATTAAAACCTTACGTTTTAATACCTGAAGGATTCGTTGCACAAGGAAAGCTTGCACAAGCTTTGATGTACGGAGCTGAAATTATCTCTATCAATGGCAACTTTGATAAAGCTCTTGAAATTGTAAGAGATCTATCTTCAAATCATCCAATAGAACTTGTGAATTCAGTCAATCCATATAGAATACAAGGACAAAAAACAGCAGCCTTTGAAATTGTTGATGACTTAGGTATAGCTCCTGATTGGCTTTGTATTCCAATGGGAAATGCTGGAAACATAACAGCTTACTGGTTAGGATTTAAAGAATATTCAAAAATAAAAAGAAATTTAAAATTACCAATGATGATGGGGTTTCAAGCAGAAGGCTCTGCTCCATTAGTAGAAAATATTGTAGTTAAAGATCCTGAAACAATTGCAACCGCAATAAGAATTGGAAATCCAGTGAATCGAGAAAAAGCAAAGATAGTGAAAAGAGAAAGTAAAGGAGATTTTCAATCTGTTACTGATGAAGAAATAATTAATGCTTATAAGATACTTGCTAAAGAGGGAGTATTTTGTGAACCTGCTAGTGCAGCATCTGTTGCTGGACTCATAAAAAATAAAAATAGGATTCAGAAAGAATCAACTATTGTTTGCGTTCTTACTGGAAATGGATTGAAGGATCCTGATTGTGCAATTAAAAATAATGATGCTATTTTTAGAAAAAACATTGAACCCTCATTACAAGATATAACAAAGATTCTTGGATATTAAAAAACCAGTAAAAATAGTGTCTGTGGAAATCGAATAAAAATCTTTTTTATTTGTTGAAAAATATATGATAGTAATTTTTTTTTGTTAAATAAATTCATTTCTAAAAAAAAAAGGAACCCTTTATCAACAAACTTTTTTTTTTTTCCACTTACTTAATTTCTTAAAAACCAAGTTAAATAGTTTTTTTTGTAATATTTCCACAATTTCCACAAGAACTACTACTACTAAGATTTTTTATTATTAATTTAATTTTATATATTAGAAGAGATACAAAATATGTTATTGAATTTAATTTACGAAAAAAGTATATTGAATGTGTAAAAAGTTCCAAATTCCGATGGAAATTATTTGTAATCAAAATGAGTTAAATAATTCAATACAACTAGTAAGCAAAGCAGTTGCTTCAAGACCTACTCATCCAATTCTTGCAAATATACTTTTAACAGCTGATCAAGGAACAAACAAAATCAGCTTAACTGGCTTTGATTTGAATTTAGGAATTCAAACATCTTTTGATGGAACTGTTAATAATAGTGGAGCTATTACTATACCCTCTAAACTTTTATCAGAAATAGTCAATAAATTACCGAGTGAAACTCCTGTTTCTTTAAAGGTAGATGAAAATTCTGATAATATTTTAATTAAAAGTGATAGAGGCTCTTTTAATCTGAAAGGTATACCCTCAGATGAATATCCCAACTTGCCATTTGTTGAAAGTGGTACTTCTTTAAATATTGACCCAACTTCTTTTTTAAGAGCTTTAAAATCTACTATTTTTGCAAGTAGTAATGATGATTCAAAGCAATTACTTACAGGCGTAAATTTTACCTTTAAGAAGAATTATTTAGAGTCTGCTTCTACAGATGGCCATAGATTGGCAGTAGCTTTAATAGGTAATGAAGAAAATATACAAAATAAAGATAACTTACCCTTAAATGATGGTGATTTATCAGTAACTATCCCAACTAGGTCATTAAGAGAAATTGAAAAACTTGTAACCTTAAAAAGTTCAGAAAATTCAATAAAGCTTTTCTATGATAAAGGTCAAGTTGTTTTTATTTCTTCTAACCAAATAATTACAACAAGAACTCTCGAAGGTACTTATCCTAATTATTCACAATTAATTCCAGATACTTTTTCTAAGGTTTTTAATTTTAATACTAAAAAGTTAATAGAAGCCTTAGAAAGAATTGCTGTTTTAGCTGATCAGCAAAGTAGTGTTGTGAAAATTAAATTGGATAATTCAGATTTAGCTTCTATAAGTGCAGATGCACAAGATATTGGAAGTGCAAATGAATCAATACCTGTCTTTTACTCTGGAGAAGATTTTGATATTGCATTCAACGTAAAATATCTTTTAGAAGGGTTGAAAATTATTACTTGTGAAAATGTTCTTTTAAAATGTAATCTTGCAACTACTCCTGCTGTTTTTGTTCCAGAAGATAATCTTAATTCGTTTACTTATTTAGTTATGCCCGTTCAGGTTCGTTCTTAAGTTGAAATTACCTAAAGAAATTTTATTGAGTGAATTACTAAATTATAACGTTAAGGGTAATATGGCTCTTAATTACGGTAATGGAGAAAATGTTTGGATGCATCCTCCGGTTCATAGGATTTTAGGATGGTACTCTCGACCTTCAAATTTTGATCTAAAACGTAATGTTTGGAGATTAAATCAAATTAGACAGATTATAGATAATGAAATTTATGTTAAAGGTGATCCTGCAATTTCTGATTTAGTAACTTTAAATAGGTTTCCAACTTTAATAGAGGCTAATTTGATAAATATTAATGGCTCAAAAATAGGAGTAATAGCAGATTTTTTATTTGAAATAAAAACTGGAATGATTAAATATTATTTAGTTTCTAGATCTAATCCTAATATTCCAGGTTCTAGTAGATGGAAATTAAATATAGAAGACATTAATGATCAACAACCTGGTCTTGTCTTTTGCGAAAGTAAATCAATAGATGATTTGCCTTTATTAAGGTCAAGCATTAAAAATGAATTTTTCCAAAAAGGAAAGAAAATTATTGATAGATTTGACGATATGAAAAATATAGCTTCAAATAGATTAGAGGAATGGCTTGAAGAAGATGAAGATATAATCCAAAACTCAGATCTTAGACAAAAAAGTTTTTATAATGAAAAAAGAAAATCAAAATCTTTTAGCGATAAAAAAGAAGATGACCCTTGGATTTAAATAATGATAAATCTACCTAATAATGATCTTTATGATCTTAATGAAGCATTAAAAGTTGAAAATTTAACACTTGATGATTACGAGGAAATTTGTAAAAGATTAAAAAGAAAGCCAAATAGGACTGAACTAGGAATGTTTGGTGTTATGTGGTCTGAACATTGTTGTTACAGAAATTCAAAACCTTTATTATCTAAGTTTCCCACCAAAGGAAAAAATGTTTTAGTTGGACCTGGGGAAAATGCTGGAGTTATTGATGTTGGAAATAATCAAAAACTTGTTTTTAAAATAGAAAGTCATAATCATCCTTCTGCAATTGAACCTTTCCAAGGAGCTGCAACAGGGGTAGGAGGTATATTAAGAGATATTTTTACAATGGGAGCAAGGCCAATCGCAGTATTGAACTCCTTGCGTTTCGGTAATCTTGATAAACCTTCAAATGTTGATTTACTTCGAGGAGTAGTATCAGGTATTTCTCATTACGGTAATTGCGTAGGTGTGCCTACTGTCGGTGGGGAAATTGATTTTGACGATAGTTATTCGGGCAATCCTTTAGTAAACGTAATGGCCATAGGACTTTTGGAAACTAATGAAATTGTCTGTTCTGGAGCAAAAAATGTAGGTTCTCCGGTATTATATGTTGGAAATACTACTGGCAGAGATGGGGTTGGTGGCGCTAGTTTTGCCAGTTCAGAATTAACTACTAATTCATTAGATGATAGACCTGCAGTTCAAGTAGGTGACCCATTTATTGAGAAAAGTCTTATTGAAGCTTGTTTAGATGCTTTTAAGACTGGAGATGTAATTGCGGCTCAAGATATGGGTGCTGCAGGTTTAACGTGTAGTAGTGCTGAAATGGCCGCAAATGGGAATTTGGGAATTTCTATTAACTTAGATTTGGTTCCTTCACGCGAAGATAATATGTCTCCATATCAATATTTATTATCTGAGTCACAAGAGAGAATGCTGTTAGTTGTTAAAGAAGAAAAAATAAATGATCTTATTGCAAAATTCAATAAATGGGGATTATATGCAAACGTAATTGGTGAAGTAATAGAGGCCAATGAGGTAATTATTTCTCATAAAAGTAAAATTGTTGCTCAAATACCCACTTCTGCATTGTCTGATGATACTCCTGTTAATCTTCATAATGTGATAGAAAATCCACCTGAAGAGTTGTTAAAAAAATGGGAATGGCAAGAAAATAACTTACCAATAATTAATGAGCAAACAATATTTTCTTTGAAGGAAAATAAGAGTTTTTCTTATTCTCAAATTATTTTAAAAATTCTCTCTAATCCTTCAATAGCTTCTAAAAGATGGATCTATAAGCAATATGATTCGCAAGTGCAGTCAAATACAGTTTTTAAACCTGGGGAATCTGATGCAGCTGTTATAAGATTGAGAGAACAAATTGAAATAAATAAAAATAAAAATAAAGTATTTTCTGGTGTTGCTGCTTCAGTGGACTGTAATAGTAGATGGGTTTCTCTTGACCCTTTTAGAGGAACTATCGCTGCAGTTGCAGAATCTGCAAGAAATGTTAGTTGTGTTGGGGCAGAGCCCTTAGCAATTACAAATAATCTAAATTTTTCTTCTCCTGAGAATGAAATAGGATATTGGCAACTTTCATCCTCATGTAAAGGAATTTCTGAAGCATGTAAAGCTCTTGAAACTCCTGTTACAGGAGGAAATGTTTCCTTATATAACGAATCAAAAAATAAAGATAATGAAATTACTCCTATTAATCCCACGCCAGTAATTGGAATGATTGGGAAGTTAGATAATGTTGAAAAAGCTATAAGTAGTGAATGGAAAAATATTAATGATCAAATCTGGTTAATTGGTTCTTATAAATCTGAAATAACAATTGCAGCTAGTTCTTATTTGGAATATTTTCATGGAGAAATCACAGGCAGACCACCAAAAATAGATTTGATGGATGAAAAGTTTTGCCAGAGCTTTTTAAGAAACGCGATTTTAAATGGTTTTGTAGTTTCTTCTCACGATATTAGCGATGGAGGTTTAGCAATTGCTTTGGCAGAATGTTGTATTTTGTCTTCAAAAGGCGCAACAATAGAATTAGAGAAGCAACTTACGAGAGATGATAATTTATTGTTTGCAGAGGGAGGTTCTAGAATTATTTTTTCAATAGATAAAATGAAAGAAAAAGAATGGCTTAATTATTTTAAAACTAATCAAATATCTGCCGAATCAAGTGTATATTTAAAAAAAATAGGATATGTTTCGAATGAAACTCTTAACATAAAAACTCAACAAAAAGAAATTTGCAATATTAGGGTTGAGGAATTAACCGAAAAATTTAATAATAGTATTTCAGGTCACTTCTAAATATGAAAAAGATTTTTCAACTACCAAAATTTTTAAGAAATTAAGTTATGTGTGGAATAGTTGGAATCGTTTCTTCAGATGATGTAAATCAACAAATTTATGACAGTCTTTTGCTTCTCCAGCATAGGGGTCAAGACTCAACAGGTATAGCTACAATGGAAAATACTATTTTTCATTTGCATAAGGCTAAAGGTCAAGTAAGCACAGCTTATAGAACTAGAGATATGAGGAATTTGATCGGCAAAATCGGATTGGGGCATGTTAGGTATGCCACAAAGGGATCAGCAGAAAGTGTAGAGGAAGCCCAACCCTTTTATGTAAACGCACCATATGGAATTGTTTTGATACATAATGGCAATTTGACCAATACCAGAGATTTAGAAAAACAATTATTTAATATTGATAAGCGGCATACAAATTCTTCAAGTGATACTGAAATGTTATTAAATGTTTTTGCTACAGAATTGCAAGAACAGATCCATAATCAAGAATTACAACCTGATATTATTTTTGATGCCGTTAAATCTTTACATCAAAGAATTCAAGGATCATATGCTTCAATTGCATTAATTTCAGGACATGGTTTATTAGCATTCAGAGATCCTTTTGGAATTAGACCTTTAGTTATTGGAAAAAGACTTTCATTAAAAACAAATAGAGAAGAGTGGATGGTTGCTAGCGAGTCTCTAGTTCTTGAGAATAACGATTATCAAGTAGTAAGAGATGTAGATCCTGGAGAAGCTATCTTTATAAACCTTAATGGTGAGTTTTTTTCTAAGCAATGTTCTGAAAGTCCAGTTTTATGTCCCTGTGCCTTTGAATATGTTTATTTAGCCAGGCCAGATTCAATTATGAATGGAATTTCGGTGTATAAAGCTCGTTTAAAAATGGGAGATTATTTGTCTGAAACAATCAGAGAGACAATTAATTCTGGAGATGTTGATGTTGTAATGCCTATTCCTGATTCTTCTCGACCTGCTGCTATGCAAGTTGCTAGACAGTTAGGTATAGAGTATAGAGAAGGTTTTTTTAAAAATAGATATGTTGGTAGAACATTTATAATGCCTGGTCAGCAGAAACGTAAGAAATCTGTAAGACAAAAATTAAATGCTATGAGTGCAGAATTTAAAAATAAAAATGTATTAATTGTTGATGATTCAATAGTTAGAGGAACTACTTCAAAAGAAATTGTTCAAATGGCTAAAGATGCAGGAGCAAATAAAGTTTTTTTTACATCAGCAGCGCCTCCTGTTCGTTATCCTCATGTTTATGGAATCAATATGCCTAATAAAGATGAATTGATAGCTCACGATAGAACAATAAGTGAAATTGCTGATCAACTTAAAATCGATAACCTTGTTTATCAGCGCGTTGAAAATCTACGCAAATCAATAATAAGTGATTCTTCAATTAAGGATTTGGAAATGAGTTGCTTTACTGGTTCTTATGTAACAGGAAAAGTGAATAAAGAATACTTAAATTGGGTTGAAAATGAATATAAATCTTAGTCGATAAGGTTTTTAAGTCGAAAACAATTTTCAAGATGTTCGCCGGCGTCAAATTCTAATAAGTCAATTAGTAAATTTGTTTTATTAGATTTGAAATTCAATTTATCAAGGTTTAACCTAGCAGATTTATTTTTATTAGTTTCAATATCGAGGTAGTGGTTACTTGGTAAGACTTTTAGGAAGTAATCGTTTTTAATATAGGTTTTCTCATTTAAGTAACCTAAACTGTATTCATTAGCGTAATAAATTTCATTAGTATTAATGCAAAAGATTTTCCCTTTTTTAGATACTAAATAAATATTTTCTCCATCTTTGTGTGGACAGCAAGAAACAATCTTTTCTGTTGGTAAAAGTTTTACAAGCATCAACCCTTGAGATTGTTTAGTACTTGGAGTTAAAAATGTATCAGATAAATCGTATTTAAAAATTCTTCCTATTGAAGTTAATATTATTAAATTTTTTTCTTCATTAGAAATAAATGAATCAATAGTTTTTATATTATTTTTTAATTTTGTTATTGTGAAAGATCTATTACTTTGAATCATATCCCTATCAAATAAAACTTTTTTAAATTTTCCATCTGAATTCAATATACATAAATAGTTTTTAATCTCTTTTTTAATTGAATGAAAATTTATTATTTCATTTGGATTAATATTTCCGAGGCTTTTATTGTCTAATTTATGGTCATTATTAATATTTGACTCCCAGTCTATGTGTAAAACTTTTCCAGTATAAGTAATTCCAATTAATTTTAAATTTTTATCAATATTACATATAAATTTTTGAATATTTTTATTATCTATAATTTTATTTATATCCTCAAAAGATTTTTTATAATTATTAAAAATCATTTTCCTTAAATATAGTCTATTGTCTACATGCAATTTAGTTTTTTTATTTATATATTCTTCTAATATTTGATTATTAATTGTCTCTAACTCTTCATTCTGATCTATATTTTTAAGGAGTTTTGTTTTTCTTTTTACATTGTATTTCTTCTTTAATAAGAGGAATTCATCCATAAGCAATTCAAGTAATAATCTTCTTTCGTTTAATAATTTTTGAAGATAATTCTTATTTTCTTTTAAAGATGTTATATCATGATTTATTTGATTTCTTTCAAGATTTGTTAATTTTTTTAGTGGCATATCTAAAACTGAATTTGCTTGTTTTTCAGTTAAGAAAAAATTATCAATTAATTTTGATTTTGCCTCTGTAGAATTTTCAGACCCTTCAATAATCTCGATAATTTTTTTTATATCTTTTGTTGCTTTAGATAAACCCTCTAATATTTCAAGTTTTTCGAGAGTATTTTTTAAAAAATAATTAGTTCTTTTTCTAATTGTTTCTTCTCGAAACTCAAGAAAAAAATTGAGATATTGTTTTAAGTTTAGTTGGATAGGCTTGCCTTTAACTAATGCTAAAAATATTGCGCCAAAGTTAGTTTGGAGACTTGTTTTTTTATATAAACTAGAAATTATAAGTTCAGTATTCGAGTCCTTTTTTAATTCTATTACAATTCTCATTCCATCTCTATCGCTTTCATCCCTAATATCAGATATCCCATTAATTTTGTTTGTATTAACGAGTTCTGCTAATTTTTCAATCCAACCTGCTTTACTTATTTGATAAGGAAGTTCAGTGATAATCAAGGCATTTTTTTTATGCTTACCTTTTCCTAAATTTATTTCTTCTGTATTTATGACGCCTCTAATTGTTATTGATCCCTTCCCAGTTGAGTAAAGTTCCTCTATTGCTTCACTTTGAATTAATTCTCCGCCTGTAGGAAAATCAGGTCCTTTAATAATGCTAGAAAGTTTTTTATTGCTTATATCCTTATTTTTTATTAAAGAAATTAAACCATCTATTATTTCGCCTAGATTGTGAGGGGGAATGTTTGTTGCCATTCCAACTGCAATACCTGATGATCCGTTTAACAATAAAAATGGAAGTTGGGCTGGAAGAACATCTGGTTCTTTTTGTGAGCCGTCGAAGTTATTTGAGAAATTTACTGTTTCTGATCCAATCTCTTCAAGAAAACCTTTATGAGCAATCGGTGCTAATCTCGTTTCAGTGTATCTCATTGCTGCTGGTGGATCGTTATCTACAGATCCAAAATTTCCATGGCCGTCAAGAGTAGGATATTTAGTTGAAAAATTTTGTACTAGTCTTACTAATGCATCATATACCGCTTGATCTCCATGTGGATGGTATTTCCCAAGTACATCTCCAACAACTCTTGCACACTTTCTAAATGGCCTGTCTGGAGTTAAGCCTAATTCGTACATTGCAAATAGTATTCTTCTTTGTACAGGCTTAAGGCCATCCCTTGCATCTGGTAAAGCGCGACCAACTATTACACTCATTGCATACTCCAAATAAGAACGTTGCATTTCTTCTTGAAGTGAGATAGAAGTGAAATTTTTCTTATTCATTAGAGCGCAAAATTAAATATGTATTAATTAACTAAATTAAGACTAATAGGTAAATAAATATTTACCAGTATTGAAATTTAAGAAGGCTCATTTATTTTTGATTTTGCCAGCATTACATCTTTTTTAAGCTGATCATTATTTAGAAGTATTTCTGTTGAAGTTTGTAATTTTTCACCCCATAATTGTTCTTTTCTGTATTCATACTTAACGTAGTTGGGGTTTTTTGCTAGGGCTTTTTTTGTAAGTTCAAGAGCTAAATTAATATCTTTAATTCTTAAGCATGAAGCAAGTCCCAATAATGGTTCGGCGTTTTCTTCAATTGAGATTGCTCTTTCAAAATGTTTGATTGAAAGATTTAGTTCGTTTTGCTCGAAATAAGCTAGACCTATATTGTTGATTGCTTGCCAGAAATCAGGTTTAATTTTTACTGATTTATCAAACAATTTGATAGCACCTAAGTAATTTTTTTCCATCAACAAAATATTTCCTAATTGAAAAATTGCCTTGTGGTTATTTGGTTCAAAACTCAATCCTGTTTTTAACGCTTTTTTTGCATTTTCAAATTGTTCAATTTTAAAATAAATATTACTTTTAGCAAAATATATTTCGCTAATGTTTGGATTGATTTTTTGCGCTTCATTTAGAGAACTTAATCCTTTTGTGTATAGTTTGTTGGCTACCTGTGCTTCAGATAAAATCAACCATAGCTTTGCGTCTGTTTTGTTTATTTTTATAGCTAATCTTGCTAAATTAAGACTTTCTTTATATTGCCCAAAATATAAAAGTTGGTAAGCATCTTTGGCGATAGATAAGCTTTCTTTTTGTAGATTTCTTCTTGTTGGGAAATAATAATATGGTATTAACGATTGAACTTGATCTACTTTAGAAAAGTAAAAAATGATTAAGAAGAGGCAAATTATTTTTCCAAAAAATTTTTTCATAAATTAATTTCTTAGCTCCCTAGATTTGCTTTTATGTTTCTTCTCCACATCCATGGCTTTATTCTTTTTAATGTAGTACCTTTAAGATTTTGTTTCCAAGTTTCATCATCCCAATTTAATGAATGAATATTAAGGTGTTTCATCCATTCTTTTGGCATGGTTTCAGGAGAATTGTTGAATGGCACTGATTTATTCCAAGGGCATACATCTTGACAAATATCACATCCCGCAACCCAACCATTTAAATTTTGTCCTATTTTTTTTGGAATAGTTTTTTCTCTACTTTCTATAGTGTGATATGCAATACATAAGTTTGATTGTATTACAAATGGTTCAACAATTGCATTAGTAGGGCAATGTTCAATACATTTATCACATTTTCCACAAAGTGATTGATGAGGTTCATCTGGTACAAGTTCTTTTGTAAGGATAAGAAAGCCTAAAGTGAACCAAGAACCATTTTTTTTGCTTATTAAATTACTATTTTTACCTATCCAACCTAAACCTGATTCTTCAGCCCATGCTTTTTCAAGAAGAGGTGACGTGTCAACACATATTTTCCATTTGCAATCTGGAATTTCTTGATTAATCCAATTACCAATATTCTTTAATTTCTTGTGTATCACTTTATGGTAATCTTCTCCATGACTAAATTTTCCTACCTTGAAGATTTGATGGTTATTGTTATTGTTATGCGAATTAATATAAGTAAAACCTACGCTTAAAACACTTTTTGCCCCTTCAAGGAGCGAAGATATATTCCTTCTTCTTTCAGCTTCCATCCATTTCATTTCTCCATGATTTTTATTAGATAACCATCTTTCTAATGCATCATTTCTTAACTTTAAGCGAGAGCTGCCTGGTATCTTTGCTATTCCAGATATTGTAAAACCTTCAGAAATTGCTCTTTCCTTTAATTTTTTGCTTATTTCTTTTTTTTCTTTAATGGTATTAAACATTTCTTTATATTAAAGTTATTTTTCGGGGATAAACTAATAAGTAATTTGAATTTATAAAAAAAACATATCTCAAAAAAGTAAAAACAGTTAAATTATTAGTACTATTAAAATAGTTAAAAAAGTTGTTTTGGTTGAGTCTAATCAAAATCAAGATTCGAATCTAGCATCTAGGCTTCAACAGGATCTGAAAAATGATTTAATTGCGGGATTATTGGTAGTAATACCTTTAGCAACAACTATCTGGCTATCGTCATTAGTTAGTAAATTTGTTCTAACGTTAGTTACATCCGTTCCCAAGCAATTAAATCCTTTTATAACTCTTAATCCATTATTGCAAGATTTAATCAATCTTACTTTAGGTTTAACTGTTCCTCTTTTGGCTATTTTGCTTATAGGCTTAATGGCGAGAAATTTTGTTGGAAGATGGTTATTAGAATTTGGTGAAGGTACGTTATCAAAAATTCCAGTAGCAGGAGCAGTTTATAAAACTCTTAAACAATTACTTGAAACTTTTTTAAGTAACAAATCTAATCGATTTAGAAGAGTTGTTTTAGTTGAATATCCACGTGAGGGATTGTATAGCGTAGGCTTTGTAACGGGTGATGTGGGTCCATCTTTGCAGCCTGAATTAGACGAAAAATTGCTAAGTGTTTTTATACCTACAGCACCAAATCCTACTACTGGCTGGTACACCTTGGTGCCTGAGTCTTCAGTCAAGGATTTAAATATTTCTGTTGAAGATGCTTTCAGAACAATAATTTCTGCTGGAATAGTTAATCCAGATGAGAAAAATAACACTACAAATCCTACCTTTTCAAAATTGTTTTCTCAGTTACGCGCTTCTACAAATACTTCTTCTTAATTAATGCATAATAATAGATCCCTCGCTAGAGAATTATCTTTAATTTCTCTAGGTCTGATAAAAGATAAAGGTGATTTAAAATTAAATAAATTTCAGACAGAAGAGATTTTTGATTCTGCTTTGGATTCTTTAATCACTCATTGTAGAGATGAACTAGATATTTGCGAATCAGAGTTAGAAAATGCATCACAAAAAATATTGGATAGCGAATTACAAGATGGTGTTGATTCTTCTTTTTCGAATGTGAGAGATGAGTTAAAAAAGTCTTTAAAAAAAGTTGAAACTGTTATGAATACACTCTCAGTTACTTTAGATTTTCCAAAATTAGTAGTTTCTAGTGGCCAAGTTGAAATAAGAGAGGATGTTAATCAGAGGATTTGTAAGGTTATTAATAACCTCGGAGATATTGATTCTAATATAGACAAAGCAATGGAAGGCTGGAGGTTAAATAGATTACCAAGAATAGACAGAGATATTCTTCGTTTAGCCTATGTTGATATTAATTTGATGAAAACACCTCTTGCTGTTGCTTGCGATGAGGCAGTTAATCTAGCTAATAAATACAGTGACATGCAAGGAAGAAAATTTATTAATGGAGTTCTTAGGAGATTACAAACGTTAAAATTGCAATGATTATTTGATATAAATAAGTAGTACTTTAAACACTATCAAATTCGAAAAATAAATATCAATGGCAAATACTGATTCTGATAAATCTAGAGAGTGGGCTGCACAAGCCTATGCAATTTTAAAAAAACGACAAGAAGAGCAAAAACAGGAATTAGTTAAGAAGGAAGAGCAAAAACAGGAATTAGTTAAGAAGGAAGAGCAAAAACAGGAATTAGTTAAGAAGGAAGAGCAAAAACAGGAATTAGTTAAGAAGGAAGAGCAAAAACAGGAATTAGTTAAGAAGGAAGAGCAAAAACAAACTCTAGAGCAAATTCCTAAAACAATTCCTGAAACTGAACTAGGTGAGTTTGATGATAATTTTACTTGGTCTGCAATGGTATTAGCTGCTCAAGGTAAAAAGATGAATCAAATTTCCATTGATGAAATTGATTGGCTAACTAAATTAAGAAGAGGATTAGAAGAAACTCGAAAAGGCTTCGTTACTGAATTATTGGATAAATTGGGAGATGATCCTCTTACCCCAGAATCCCTCGATGATTTAGAGACACTCTTAATAAGAGCTGATGTAGGTATTGCATCAACAGATAAAGTTATTACTTCTTTAAGAAGAAAATTAAACGAAGAAGTAGTCGGCGGTGAAGCGGGAATAAAATTCTTAAAGAACGAATTAAAATTAATTATCGATAAGCCTATAAAAAATTCAGGTACAGATATTTTGATTCCTCAAAAGGGTAAGTTAAATGTTTGGTTATTAGTAGGAGTTAATGGTGTTGGTAAAACCACTACATTAGGAAAATTAGCATATTTATCATCAAGAAGTAATTATAAAACCCTTATAGCTGCTGCTGATACTTTTAGAGCTGCTGCAGTGGAACAACTAAAAATATGGGGAGAGAGAAGTAATGTTGATGTCATATCTAATCAATCAAAAAATGCGGATCCAGCTGCTGTAGTGTTTGATGCAATTAATTCTGCCATAAATAGAAATATCGACTTGTTGCTAGTGGATACTGCAGGTAGATTGCAAACAAAAAATAATTTAATGGATGAATTAGCAAAAATAAAAAAAATTGTTGATAAAAAGGTTCCAGATGCAATTATTGAATCATTATTAGTTTTGGATGCAAGTCAAGGTCAGAATGGCTTAAAGCAAGCAAAAAGTTTTGCCAAATCGGCAAATTTAACTGGAGCAATTATTACTAAGTTAGATGGCTCCTCTAGAGGAGGCGTTTCTTTGGCTGTCTCAGAAGAAGTTGATTTGCCTATAAGATTTATTGGTGCTGGAGAAGGTATAAAGGATTTAAGACCTTTTAATAGTTATGAATTTGTAGAAGCAATGCTGGCAGATAAATAAATATTTAATTAATTCTTTTTAAAAAATTAAATTTAATGTTAAAACATATTTATCTATTTAATTATTTGTGAAAAATAATAAAAAAGAAAAATTATTTTCTAGTAAATTTATTCAACAATTTATAGATGATGAGCCTACAAAATTTTTAGGTAATAAATACAAATTCGCGGAAATTGCATCTTCATTGGCTTATTACTTAAAGTCTTTTTCTAATGTTAATAAATTACTAGATTATGTATCCTTAATTTTTAAATATATTTTTGATAAAAAAATTATATTAATTATTCCTTTAGATTACGAGGGAGAAATATGGCATGAGAATATAAAAATTTCCGCAAGTAATGAATTTTTAAAAATTCAAGAACAAATTAATAGTTTTTTAAAGAAATTTAATTTTTCTAAAAATTTTAAATTAAAAGAAATACTTTCTTTTGAAATTTCTTTAAAAAATAAATTTAAGGAATATAAAATCGAAACGCATAAAATAATATCTAGAGGAAAATGTAGGGGATTTATTTACATTTTTAGCAATGATATATCTTGTCAACCTATCACTGATGATATTAATTTTAGTTTTATACAAAACTGTCTCGGTATTGGATTAGAAAATTATTGTTTAATAAAAACAAAAAAGAAACATGAGAAAGTAGATAGAGAAATTTCTACAGGCGCTGAAATACAATCTCAATTACTACCAGATTATTGTCCAACTATTCATGGGGTTGACCTTGCCGCGCATTGTAGACCTGCTCTCCAGCTTGGCGGAGACTATTATGATTTTATGTGCTTAAAGACAAATATATCAGAAAAAAGAAAAGAAAAATCTAGGTGGGCCTTGGTTATAGGTGATGTTATGGGTAAAGGGATTCCTGCTGGTCTTTTGATGACTATGTTGAGAGGAATGTTACGTGCAGAAGTTCTTACAGGGTTACCTCCAGATAGAATATTGCATGATTTGAATCAATTAGCAATAAATGACTTAGACATATCACATAGATTTGTGACATTATTCTATTCGGATTATGATCCTAGAACGAGAAAATTGAGATTTGCTAATGCGGCACATAATCCTCCTCTTCTTTGGAGAAACTCAGATCAAAAAATTGTTAAATTAGATGCTGAGGGATTTGTATTAGGATTACAAAAAGATGCTGAATATCGTTGTGGTGAAATTAAACTGAATGACAATGATCTAGTGCTCTATTATACGGATGGAGTTATAGATACTTCTAATTCTTTAGGAGAAAGATTTGATGAGCAAAGGTTAATTAAGACTTTTACAAAACTGTGCAAGCAAACTTATACATCTCAAGAAATCTTAAATAAAATTTTTAAAAAATTAGACGATTTTACAGGACAAAATAGACATCTAGAAGATGATGCATCTATGGTTATTTTTCAATTGAATTAGTTATTTTTTGTCACCTATATAAAAAAATGCTTTATTAGGTATATATAAAGTTATTAATTGATATGGCAAAAGTTTGGAGTAAAAGATTTGATAATTCGCTTAATCCCTTTATTGAAAAGTTTAATGCTTCAATTGGTTTTGATAAGAAACTCATTTTAGAAGATTTAGAGTGCTCTATAGCTCATGCAAGAATGCTTGGTAAAACTCAAGTTTTATCATCTTACGAGACTTCGCAGATTGTTAATGGTTTAGAAACAATAAAAAATGAGTTTTTAGAAGGTAAATTTTCTCCTGGTCCTCCTTCCGAAGATATTCATTATTGTATTGAAGACAAGCTAATAAGTTTAATTGGTGAAATTGGAAAAAAATTACATACTGGCAGAAGTAGAAATGATCAAGTTGGTACAGATATAAGATTATGGCTCAGAAAAGAGATTGATAATCTTGATAATTTAATCGCTGATCTACAAAAGTCTTTTTTTAACCTAGCGAAATCAAATATTTACACTTTAATTCCTGGATATACACACATGCAAAGAGCACAGCCATTATCTTTAGCTCATCATTTATTGGCTTACCTCGAAATGTTTCAAAGAGATCGCAATAGGTTTCAAGAAGTAAGGTCAAGAGTCAATACTTGTCCACTAGGTGCTGCAGCATTGGCTGGCACAAAAATAAAAATAGATCGAAAATTTACTGCTACGGAACTGGGTTTTAATAAAATCTATAATAATAGTATTGATGCCGTTAGCGATAGAGATTTTTGTATAGAGTTTGTTTCTGCAGCTGCTTTAGCAATGTCGCATTTAAGTAAAATTTCTGAGGAAATAATTTTATGGGTAACTGATGAGTTTTCTTTTGCAAAATTAACTGATAAATGTGCTACGGGAAGTAGCTTAATGCCTCAGAAAAAGAATCCAGATGTTCCAGAATTGATTAGAGGTAAAACGGGAAGAGTATATGGACATCTTCAAGCACTGTTAACAATGGTCAAAGGAATACCACTTGCATATAATAAGGATTTTCAAGAGGATAAAGAGCCTTTATTTGACACTGTAGAGACTATATCTTCATGCATTAAAGCAATGACTATTTTAATTAATGAGGGGATGGAATTTAATACAAGTAACTTATCTCATTCAGTAGAAAATGATTTTTCTAATGCTACTGATTTGGCAGATTACTTAGTTGGTAAAAAAGTACCCTTTAGGACCGCTTATCAAGTTGTAGGTGAAATTGTTAAGTATTGCTTAGAAAGAAAAATTTTATTTAAAGATCTTAAAATCGATGAACTTAAAAAGTTCCATGGTGAATTCGATGAGGATGTATTTCCAAATCTTGAACCTCTGAATGTTGTTAAGTCAAGAAATAGTGATGGTGGAACAGGCTTTATCCAAGTTCAAAAAGAGATAAATAATTGGGAAAAAAAATTGTTCTTCTAATTCTCTATTATTTTTCTACTACAAGGGTATGCTTTGAAGTAGAATATTAGAGTATTGTAATTAAGCTGCTTAGGTAGTTTTTTCATATGCTAAATTTTCTTAGTTGAGTTTAAAGTGAGTATTTTTGTTGGCAATTTGCCTTTCCGCGCAGAGCGTGAAGATGTTTTGCAGTTATTTGCACCTTTTGGTGAAGTTTTAAATTGTTCTCTTCCTCTTGAAAGAGATACTGGAAGAAAAAGAGGATTTGCATTTGTTGAGATGGCAGATGAAGCAACTGAGTCAACAGCTATTGACGGATTGCAGGGTACAGAACTTATGGGAAGGCCATTAAGGATTAATAAAGCAGAACCAAGAGGCTCTGGGGGTTCTCGTAGAGGAGGAAGAGGCGGTAATAATGGCGGTGGCTATGGCGGAGGTGGCTATGGTGGTAATAATGGAGGTGGCTATGGCGGAGGAGGCTATGGCAGTAATAATGGTGGTGGCTATGGCGGAGGTGGAAGAGGCGGTAATAATGGTGGTGGCTATGGCGGAGGTGGCTATGGTGGTAATAATGGAGGTGGCTATGGCGGAGGTGGCTATGGTGGTAATTCTGAATCTAATGCTTCTTACAGTAATAAATCCTCTGGTGCTGAAGGTTGGGAAGATAGAAGTTATGGTAATTCTTCTGATAACTCTGATTATGAAAGCGGCCGCAGTAGGCGAAAAAGAGGTGTTTCAAATGAAACTAATGCATCAAATGAAGAGAACTAGTGACCCATTTCTTTAAGCCTAGAAGTCAATTTAAGTAGATACTCAATATCTAATTCTTTATTTATAGATTTAATTGTGATTTGATTCCTCCATATTTTTGCTTTAGGAATACCCTCGACTAAATTGATAAGGTGTTTACAAATATCCCAAGATTTTCCTCCATTAGTTAGATGTTTCTCTATGTATGGAATTAACGAAAAGATAATATTTGAAGCTGATTTGGGGTTCGATGTACATCCATAGATTTTTTGATCAATTTCAGACCACCTTAAGGGATGTTTGTATACTGATCTTCCAATCATTACACCATCAAAAATATGCAAAGCTTTTAAAGAATCATTTATATCTGTAAAACCTCCATTAATTTCAATTAATAAATCTGGATTGAATTTTTTTAATTGCTTTACTAATTCGTACTTAAGTGGGGGTATATTTCTGTTCTGTTTTGGATTTAAACCTTTTAATATTGCTTTTCTAGCATGAACTATAAATCTATCTGCACCAGCATTTGAAATTTGCCTTACAAAATTATTCAGATTCTTAAAACTATCATCATCGTCTATTCCAATTCTATGTTTAATAGTGATAGGTAAGTTGCAGTTATTTTTTAAGGAATCTATGCATTTTGCTACTTTGTCAGGATCTTTCATAAGTGAAGCTCCAAAATTTCCAGAACAGACCCTCGGACTTGGACAACCAACATTAAAATTTATTTCGTCATAACCCCAATCTTGTGCCATTTTGGCAGCCTCCTTAAGGATTTTAGGATCGTCCCCACCGAATTGAATTGATATAGGGTGTTCTTCTTTATTAAAATCTAAAAATTTTTCTTTTTTGTTGGTATAAACTAAACCTTGGGCCACAATCATTTCTGTATATAAGAGAGCTTTCGAGCTTATTTGTCTCATTATCATCCTGAAATGTTTATCGGTACAATCCATCATTGGAGCAATACTTAATTTATGAATTTTTTTAATAGAATTATCTTGGGTATAAATCATTTTTTTTAGATGTAAGTATATGAATCAATTTCTATCAAGAAGAACCTTTATTCTAATTCCTGTCATGTCAATCTTAAAAATAATCTTCAAGCCAATGAAAGTATTAGCTTCTTCCCTCGTTTCTAAGGAAGATTGGAATTTATCAAACGATGAATGGAAATCTAGGTTATCTGCCGAATCTTATTACATTTTGAGAGAGGAAGGAACTGAAAGAGCTTTCAGTAGCCAACTAAATGATGAGAAAAGGAAAGGAGTTTTTCATTGCGCTGGATGTGATTTACCACTTTTTCTTTCAGATAAAAAGTATGATAGCGGCACCGGATGGCCTAGCTTTTGTGAGTCAATTCAAGGAGCTGTTGAAACAAAGGTTGATTTCAAGTTAATTGTCCCAAGAACCGAATATCATTGTGCTAGATGTGGAGGTCATCAGGGACATGTGTTTAATGATGGGCCTTTACCTACAGGTAAAAGATACTGTAATAACGGACTTGCATTAAGGTTTGTATCTGATTAGTGATTTGTGCGGCCTTCCGCAACTTGTTTTGTGCATGACTTTCATGGAGAATAGTCTTAATAAATTTAAAAAAAATGATTGAAAATCAATCAGACAATATTAATAAGAAAGAAAATGATGCTTCAAATCAGGAAAATTCTCCTGAAGATTTTTTACCCAGTGAAAATCAAACAGTGGAAAATGATGAATCATCTTCTCAACAAACAGAATCAATCGACACTGAAGAATTAAAAAATACTATTTCTAATAATGATGCAAGGTTGGAACAGTTAGAAAAAGAGCATGAAACTTTAAAAAATCAATATGTAAGAATCTCAGCAGATTTTGATAATTTTAGAAAAAGACAATCTAGAGATCAAGATGATTTAAAGATTCAACTTGTTTCTAAAACATTAACTTCAATACTACCTATGGTTGATAACTTTGAGAGAGCAAGGCAACAACTTAAACCTGAAAGTGAAGAAGCTCAAGCTCTTCATAGAAGTTATCAAGGATTATATAAACAATTAGTAGAAGTTTTAAAACAACAAGGAGTTGCACCTATGAGAGTTGTTGGTGAGCAATTTGATCCTAATTTACACGAAGCAGTATTAAGAGAGCCTAGTGAAGAGTTTAAAGAAGATTTAATTGTAGAAGAATTGCAACGAGGATATCATCTAGAAGGTAAAGTCTTAAGACATGCTTTGGTCAAAGTTTCAATGGGACCTGGCAAAGATAATTCACAAGAGGAAGTAGAAAAGGATACAGTTGAAGTGGATACTGATTTAGAGGAAAATACTTCTGAAGATGTTTAGATTCCAAATTTTTAGTTGAGAATTATCTAATGGCCGATTTTTACCAAATACTTGGAGTTTCAAGAGATGCTGATGCTGATACTTTAAAAAGGGCATATAGAAAACTAGCAAGACAATACCACCCTGATGTCAATAAAGAACCTGGTGCTGAAGAGAAATTTAAAGAAATTGGTAAGGCTTATGAAGCATTAGCTGATCCAGAAACAAGAGCTAGATATGATCAGTTTGGAGAAGCAGGCATTGGAGGTGCTGCTGGAATGCCTGATATGGGCGATATGGGTGGCTTTGCAGATTTATTTGAAACTTTTTTTAATGGTTTTGGTGGGCCAAACTCACAAGGAGGAAGAACTCAAAGAAGAGGCCCTCAGCAAGGAGATGATTTAAGGTATGACCTTAATGTTGACTTTAAGGATGCAATATTTGGCCAACAAAGAGAAATTAAAATTCCTCATCTTGAGACTTGTGAAGTGTGTAGGGGGATAGGTGCAAAGCCGGGAACAGGACCAAAAACTTGTTCAACATGTGGAGGAAGTGGACAAGTTAGGAGAGCTACGAGAACGCCTTTTGGTAATTTTACACAAGTAGCAGAATGTCCCTCATGTAATGGAGCTGGTCAGATAATTGCTGATCCATGTTTAAGTTGCGGAGGTAATGGAGTAAAGCAAGTCAGAAAAAAATTAAGAATTAATATTCCTGCAGGAGTTGATACTGGTACTAAACTAAGAGTTTCAGGAGAGGGAAATGTTGGTTTGAAAGGGGGTCCACCGGGAGATCTTTATGTTTTTATAAAGGTTAAGAATGATCCAAAACTTAAAAGAGATGGTGTGAATATTTACTCAGAAATATCTGTGAGTTATCTTCAGGCTATTTTAGGAGACACTGTTCTAATCACTACAGTTGATGGAAAAGTTAATTTAAAAATTCCAAGTGGTACTCAACCAAATACAACTCTTTCACTTGAAAATAAAGGTGTTCCTAGACTTGGTAATCCAGTTGCTAGAGGAAATCATGAAGTTCTAGTAAAAGTAAAATTGCCAACTCGTATAACTGACGAAGAACGAGAGCTTTTGGAGGGTTTAGCTTCTCAATATTCAGATAAAAATATCAATTCCAGTAGTGGACTATTTAGTAAATTATTTGGGAATGAATCCTAATGACTTCCTTAAAGCATTTGGATCTTAAATCTGTTCCATGCCCTTTAAATGTCGTTAAAATTAAATTGTCTTTAGAAAAGTTATCCAAAAATGAAAAACTTGTAGTTGAATTAGATAAAGGTGAACCAGAAGAAATGGTCTTAAAAAATTTAAAAGAGATGGGATTTTTGTTTAAAAGACTTGAAGAAAATGAGAAATTTATAAAAATTAAAATATTGAATGAAAACTAATAGTAAAAATTTTGGTTTAGTTACGAAAAAATTTAATAATTTTTTGTTGGTTGACTTAAAAAATCAAGAAAACTTTGGAAATAGTGAGAGATTTTTATGTAATGTGAGGAAGTCTATAAATTTTAAAGATCAATTAATTTATGTTGGAGACGAAGTAGTAATTGACAATATTGATTTTAAAAGCAAATGCGCAGTAATAACAGGACTAAAAAAAAGAAAAAATTTATTAAATAGACCCTCTGTTGCAAATATTTCTAACATATATATCATTTTTTCCGTTCAAGAGCCAGAGTTAAATTTATCTCAAGTTAATAGGTTTTTGATATCAGCAGAATCAATGGGAGTTGAAGTTTCATTAGTTTTGACTAAGTGTGATTTAATTTCAGATAAAAGAAGATCTTTTTTACTTGATAAATTTAGGAAATGGGGTTACCAAGCAATAACTTTAAATTTACAGAAATCTGATAACTTTAAAAAGTTATTAGCTGAGTTAAAGCAAAAAGAGTGTTCAATTTTTATGGGCCCATCCGGAGTTGGCAAAACTACTTTGCTTAATATGATATTCCCAGGTCTTCAAAATACTACTGCTCCAGTTTCTAATAAAATTAAGAGAGGTAAAAACACTACTCGAAATGTTGAGTTATTTTCAATATCAAATCAAAGTTATATTGTGGACACACCTGGTTTTAATATGCAACCCTTAGAGGTTGATATTAGTTTGTTACCAAATCTTTACTCAGAAATACGCAAACAAATAATCGATGAAGGATTTAAGTGTAAATTTCGTAATTGCTTACATCTGAATGATGAAGGTTGTAATTTAAATAAATCTTTCGAAAGGTATTCTTTTTATAAAGAAATGATCGAGTCTTTTAAGAGTCACTATTATCAAAACCAGGGAGATTAAGATTTAATCCACCAGTTAAATCGTTCATTCTTTCTTTCATGGTTGTAGTTGATAATTCATGAGCTTTTTGCATAGCTTGTAAAATATTTTCCTCTATTTTTGCTTTATCGGAATTTAAAATATTTTCTTCCACTTCTACTTTTAAAGGAAGTTGGTTGCCGCTTATCCAGACTTTTATCATTCCATCATCGCTTTTTCCTTCAATCTCCATATTTTCAAGTTCATCTTGTAATTTTTGAGCATCTTGCTGAATTTGTTTAGCTTTTTTAAAAGCCTCTGTAAGTTGTCCAAAGTTAGGAAGTCCAAAACCCGCCATTTTATAAAAAAGTTTCTTTAATTAGCATAGTCAAAACCAATCATTCTTACTTCAGGTTGCAAATAAATTCCTTTTTTTTGTAGTACTATTTGTTGAATTTCAGTTATTAATTCATAAATATCTTTCGAACTTGCTGAAGAATTATTAATTATAAAATTTGAATGCATTGTAGAAATTTCTGCACCGCCAATTTTAAATCCCTTCAAACCCATATCATCAATTAATTTTGCTGCATAATTATTCTCAGGATTTTTAAAAACACTTCCAAAACTTGGTTGATGATATGGTTGTGTTTCTGTTTTTAACTTAAGGTTATTTTTGGTTGTTTGAATTAATTGTTCGAGATTTCCATTAGGCTCGAAATATAGTCTTGCACCAATAATTGTCAAATCATTTTTTTGAAAAGAGCTAAATCTATACTCAAAATTGATATCTTTTTTTTCAATTTCAATTTTTTCATTAGTTTTATTATTTATAACTTTTACTGAAATAAGATTATTCGCTAGTGATGAATTACCTGTACCAGCATTCATATAAATTGCTCCTCCTAATGTTCCTGGTATTCCGACAGCCCATTCACCTCCTTGTAATCTATTTTTTGCAAGAGAATTAGATAGTGTTGGGAGCATTACACCTGCTTCAGCTTCAACAATTCCTGAATATGGATCGATTGTTAATGACTTCATTTTTTTTGTACATAAAACTAAACCTTTTATAAAAATATTATTTATTAAAAGATTTGAACCTGCGCCAATTATTTGACATCTTTGTTTGTTTAAATTAGCCCATTTTATTAGATATGAAAATTCGTCTAAATTTTTTGGCTCGGCAAAATATTCAGCGACTCCTCCCACTTTTATAGTTGTATAATTACTTAGATTACAATTCTCACAAAAAATCTTTTTATTCATAACTTAGTTAATTATTGAAAATGTTTTCCCCATTTAAAATTGGCCAGAAATTATGACAATCGCCTGCTCCCATATTTAAAATTAAATCGCCCTTTTGAGTTAATTCGTAAAAATTTTTTGTAATTTCATGATAATTATTTATGTAACTGACATTTTTGTTTTGTTTATAAATAAGATCAGTGATAATTTTCGAAGTAATTTTATCAATGTTTTCTTCTCCTGCTCCGTAAATACTAGTTACATAAATAACATCTGCTTTTGATAATTCTTCAGCGAATTCTTTAGTAAATTGCTTTACTCGAGAGTATCTATGAGGTTGAAATATAGCTATTAATCTACTTTTGTTAAATTCATTATTATTTTGCTTAATTAATAATCTTGCTAATTTAATTGTCTCTTTTATTTCTTTTGGATGATGCGCATAATCATCATATAAATGTCTTTCATCAATCTTTCCTCTGAATTCAAATCTTTTTTTTGGAAGTTTAAGGTATTTTATATTTTTCTTAATTTCTAAAAAATCTACACCTATCATTCTTGAAGCTGCTATTGCGGCGGTGACATTAGATAAATTGTGTAATCCTGGAATTGGAATATTTATACTACTGATAAAATTTTCATTTTCATAATATTTGCCAATCGTATAACTTTTATTTATTTCAGTCGGGATTAATGAATAAGCTACGTTGATTGGTGTAGTGTTCGACCACGTGTTTTTAGAATAAAAATTATTCCGCGTGTTTTCACAATCAAAATTAAGTAATAATTTTTTAGAATTTATAGCGAAATCTTTAAAAGTAGATATAACTTCCTCCAAATTAGAAAAATGATCGCAATGATCAAAGTCAATGTTATTAATTATTCCAATATCAGATTTATATCTATTTATTGTGCCATCAGACTCATCAATTTCAGCTACTAAGAATTTTGTATTTTCTAAATGACAATTAGAATTGTAGATCGGGATTATTCCTCCAGTTATTGAAGAAGAATTATGTGTACATAACTCAAGCAGTGTTGAGAGAAATGTACTGGTTGATGTTTTCCCATGACTGCCTGATACCGCTATTGAAATATAAGATTCCATTAATAGCGAAAGAATCTCTGAACGATGTTTTACTGGTAAATTTCTCTCTCTACAGTACATTAATTCTTCATTGTCTGGCTTAATAGCTGTGCTTACAACAAAATTAATCAATTTGTTCTTATATTTTGAGGTTACAAATTCAATATTTTGTTCAGTTTGAGAATTAAAAAAAATTGCACCTAATTTTTCTAATTTTTTAGTTTCATTATTTTTAATTAAATCAGATCCTGAAACTGAAAAACCTTTTTTGAGTAAACCCAATGCAACTGCTGACATTCCAATACCACCCACCCCAATAAAATGAAAATGACTTTTAGGTAATAATTGTTTATTCAATGTTTATTTCTTACTTAAAATAAAAATAACTTCAAAGTTAAATTTTGTTATTTTTTCTTAAAAAAAAATCATTTTTTTTCTGGAATTAATACAAAAATAGACTTATTTGCTTAATAAATCAAAAAAACCTTACGTTATTGCACAAAATTCAGTATGATCAGCAACTTAGGTTAACCATTTAGAAATTATTAGTTATGACTTTGCGTGTTGCAATTAACGGGTTTGGCAGAATTGGTCGAAACTTTATGCGTTGTTGGCTTAGTAGAGGTGCTTACACCAATATTGAAGTAGTTGGAATTAACGTAACTTCGGATCCAAAGACCAATGCCCATCTATTAAAATACGACTCAGTACTCGGCCAACTTGATGGTGTTGATATTAATTATACTGATGATACTTTTGTAATAAATAACAAAACAATAAAGTGTTTCTCTGATAGAAACCCAATGAATCTTCCCTGGAAAGAATGGGGTGTAGATTTAGTTATTGAATCAACTGGAGTCTTTAATACAGATGTTGGTGCTAGTAAGCACTTAGAAGTAGGAGCAAAAAAAGTTATCTTAACAGCCCCTGGTAAAGGTGCAGGTGTTGGAACTTATGTGGTTGGAGTTAATGCTGACACTTATAGTCACAAAGATTATGATATTTTGAGTAATGCTAGTTGTACCACAAATTGCTTAGCTCCAGTAGTTAAAGTTTTAGACCAAACTTTTGGAATCAACAAAGGATTGATGACTACAATTCATAGTTATACTGGTGATCAAAGAATTCTAGATAATAGTCATAGAGATTTAAGGAGGGCTAGAGCAGCTGCTACAAATATAGTTCCAACCTCCACTGGCGCTGCTAAAGCTGTAGCGCTTGTTTACCCAGAAATGAAAGGTAAATTGACAGGAATTGCTATGAGAGTTCCTACCCCTAATGTTTCAGCGGTGGACTTTGTTTTTGAATCTTCTAAAAACGTCACAAGTGAGGAAGTTAATAATGCTCTTAAAGAAGCTTCTTTAGGTTCAATGAAGGGAATTATTAAGTACGGTGATGAACCATTAGTGTCCAGTGATTATGCAGGGACTAATGAATCATCAATTGTAGATAGTGATCTTACTATGTGTATTGGCGATAACCTTGTTAAGGTCCTTGCATGGTACGACAACGAATGGGGTTATAGTCAGAGAGTAGTAGATTTAGCAGAGATAGTTGCTAAAAATTGGGAGTAATTAAAAGTGTTTAAAAGGTGTATTGTTCAATAATTTATTTTTCTTGTTATCTTTAAATTCTATTGAAGGTTCACCTTTGATAAAAAAACCAATCTCAGTTACGTTTTGATCTAGTCTAGACAATTTTTTTGCCCACTTTTTAGGCAATGAAAAAACTAATTCGTAGTCTTCACCTCCAAAAAAATAATATTCATCCCATTTATCTCCTTCTGGCCAATCCTTATCTTTTGGTATTTTTTCATAATTCATTATTGCTTTACAGTTGCTAGCAAATGCTAAATCTTGCACTGCTTGCAATAGACCATCACTGCTATCAGTACAGCCTATTTTTGTTATTTTGCTATCAGAGCGAGTTTTAATGATATTTGTTAAAAAATTTGGGTAAACTTGCGGACGACAAAAATGAGCAATGGACTTCCTGATTAATCTTTTACTTAAAGAAATATTATTATTAAAATTAATTTTGTTTTGTACCATAAATCCTAATTTGCTAAGACCATGAATTCCTGTGGTTAAGATAATTTCTCCTGGGCTACATGCGTTTCTTCGTAATTTAAGTTCTCCTTGAATGCCAAGTGCAGTAATCGATATAGTTTTTTGATTTCCTTTTGAGCAATCTCCTCCAAGAATTATTCCACCATATTTTTTTAAAGCTTTATTGATTCCTTTATATAATTCTTCAACCCAAACCCACTCGGTTTTCGCTGGTAAAATTAAACTTATTGTAATTCCTATAGTTTCTTTACTACCACTGGATAATAAGTCAGAGATATTGCTTACAACTGCTTTCCATCCAAGATCTTTAGGGCAAATAGTAAGGTCACTAAAATGAATATTCTCTACCAAACAATCACTATTAACAAGTAAGTTTTCATTTGTAGTTTTGATAAAAGCACAATCATCTGAAGTTTGATTTTTAGGCATAAATTTTCCAAGCCTATTTATTAATTCTTTTTCTCCTATATCGTCTAATAATTCTTTACGCATTTAATTTAAGGTTTTCAATACCTTCTAAAACATCAATGGAGATAATTGTGTCATCCTTTGTCAGCTCTTCTAAAATATCAAAACCATCTACAACATATCCAAAAGCAGCATTTCTTCCATCAATTAAATTACGACCTGCTGGATTTAGTTCTGCTTCATATAAAAAAAAGAAGAATTGAGACGAGCCATCATCAACTGCTGTATTTGAGTGGGACCAACCTAAAGTACCAAGTGTTGCGAAAGGTAATGTTGGAGTCTCTGTGTAAAGGCCTAAATCTTCAAAAGTTTCATTGTAAAAAGTATCTTTTTTATTAGGAATTCTTATTTCGAGGGGAACATGACGTTCTTCATTTGTTTCAGGATTTACGTAACCAATTGCTTCACCAATAGGATCACCTGTTTGCAGAACAAAAAATTCCTCTGCTCTATTGATGGGTAAATCTTTATAGAAATTTTTTGCTGATAAATCTATAAATGCTCCAGCTGTAAGCGGGGCGTTAAATCCATCTACAATAGCTTTCATGTCTCCTTTGGAGGTCTTTATATTTACTTTTGCTCTACCTAGTAATCTTGGTAGGTTATCAAATTCTTGTGGTATTGAGTAAGGAAATTGGTTTGGTAGGAAGTATTCTTCTAATCCACCAATTTTATCTAAGGCTTCTTTACGGGTAGATATAAATGAGTACTTATCTTTTGAATTAGCATGCTCTTGAAGGTTCTCAAAATCATCTTTGAGCTCTAAAAATGTTTTTTCGGCAATTTCCTTTTTATTATTTGGCAATTCTTGAATAATTCGACTTTGATATTTTTTTAGTAAAGATTGACATTTTGTAACAGTTTTTGTAAGAGCTGGCCATCTTCCTCCTCTAACAAGATCACTAGTATCTTCCAATTTGTGTTGAATTTCTTGAAGTTCAAGTTGTTTGATAGGGAGTGCGTTTCTGAGGATTGCGTAAGGGTCTTTAACAGCATTTCCAGTAGGTAAATCAGCTAAAACTTGAATTGGTTTAAAGATAAAAACCTGTAAAATTATGACTGATGTAATGAAAAAAAGTTTGTTCTGATTTGAAAAGAATTTTTGCATAGCACTCTTGCAGGTTTATGATCCTTGGGGATGGAATAAAGGAATGATTTCCAGTAACGATTTTCGCACAGGTACAACCATCGAATTAGATGGACAAGTTTGGCGTGTTGTAGAATTTCTACATGTCAAGCCTGGCAAGGGTTCTGCTTTCGTGCGAACAAAATTAAAATCAGTTCAAAGCGGCAATGTGATTGAAAAAACTTTTCGTGCCGGAGAATCTGTGCAGCAGGCTATCCTAGAGAAGTCTAACCTGCAACATACTTATGTGGAGTCTGGAGATTATGTTTTTATGGACATGACAAGTTTTGAAGAGACAAGACTTTCCGTTCAACAAATCGGTAAAGGTGCAAAGTATTTGAAAGAAGGAATGGAGGTTAACGTTATTTTTTATAACGGCAAGGTTTTAGAAGTTGAACTTCCCATTTCTATTACCTTAAAAGTTACAGAAACTGACCCTGGAGTGAAAGGGGATACTGCTAGTGGGGGCACAAAACCAGCTATTCTAGAAACAGGTGCTCAAGTTATGGTTCCTTTATTTATTTCTGTAGGAGAAATGATTAGAGTTGATACTCGTAACGATAGTTATCTCGGACGTGAAAATTAATGACTATGAAATTAGATCATGAAGACTTAAATCGCTTAATAGAGAAAATCTCTACAAGTGATATTCAAGAATTTTCTCTAGAAGGAGAAGACTTTAAACTTGAAATAAAAAGGAATTTATTTGATCAGAACCAATTGACTAATAATTTAGTTTCTAGTAATTCAATTGATAGAAAATCAATTGCTAATCAAAATTCCATAAATGAGAATGTCGCTTTAATTAATGACCCAGGGGAGCCGCAGATTCCTCCTCCTGGGCGCTCAGATCTTACTGAAATAACTTCTCCTATGGTAGGAACCTTTTATAGGGCTGCAGCTCCTGGGGAAGAGCCATTCGTTGAGGTAGGAAATAATATTAAGGTGGGACAAACTATATGCATTTTGGAGGCTATGAAATTAATGAATGAAATCGAATCTGAATTTAATGCTGAAATTGTAGAGATTCTTGTTGAAAATGGAACTCCAGTGGAATTTGGTCAAGTTTTAATGCGTGTTAAGCAGTCTTGAATTTTTAGTCAGTTCAATCGCAGTCTTTATTGCTTCAAGCATGCTTTGTGATTGAGCTACTCCTTTGCCAGCTATGTCAAATCCTGTGCCATGATCTGGAGAAGTTCTAATAAAAGGTAAACCTAGTGTGGTATTTACTGAGTAATTAAAAGCTATAACCTTCATTGGTATTAAACCTTGATCATGATACATAGCAAGAATGCCATCATGTTTCATAGCTTCTTTATGTCTCCAAGCTTTTGCAGATGAATTCCAACAACTATCTGGTGATAAAGGACCTATTAATTTAATATCTTTATTTTTTTCATTCCAGATAATTAATGATTCATTAAGCCAATCTTTTTCTTCACTACCCAAAATACCATCTTCGCCAGCATGAGGATTTAAACCCGCAACTTTAAAAGAAGGTTTTTCAATATATGTTTTACAAAACTTTTTCAAGAGATCTAGTTTGGAGTGTATCAATTCCATATTTAGTTTCTTAGGAACTTCACAAAGGGGTATGTGTGTCGTGGCAAGTATGGTATTAAATCTCCAACCTGTAATTGGTGATTTAGCAGTGAATAACATCCCAACATTTTTTACTCCACATTGTTTTGCTAATACTTCAGTCTGTCCAGAGAAGTGATGACCTGCAAGTGACCATGATTTCTTACAAATTGGGCCAGTTACAAGAGCTGAATTTGGAGATTGTTTAACTATTTCAATTGCTTTTATTAAATAATAAAAACTTGAATTACCGTAACTTGATTTAGGTTCATTATCTGATGATGAAATGTCGAGATTATCTATATTTAATTTTTCTGGATTTGCGATGTTTTTCAAACCTAAAGATTTAAGATACGCGAAAGTATTTTGTAGATTTTTTTTTGATCCAACTAATGTAAAGTCAATATTTTCTGGAAACTCATTCGAAGAAAGTGCTTTTAAAATTATTTCAGGACCTATACCAGACTCATCTCCAACACTTATTACAATTTTTAAATTATTTTTCATATTTTGAAAATTCATAAAAAGTCTTTATATTTATTTTTTAACTATTCAGATAGCAATTTTTTAAGCCTAATTTATAGTTTTTATAAATTAGTTTATACCCTAGTGTTTCGCATAGCAGTTTGTTAGAAACTCTTCTATTCTCAATCCAAAAAGATTGAGCGATAGGTGATAATTCTTTTTTTGCATCCTCAAATAATATTGGCTTTGGCATTGGTAAATCAAGTAAATCGTAGCAATATTGAATAACTTCTATCTGAGAACAGGGTTCATCATCCGCAATATTAATAATTTGGCAAAACTTTAAGGAATTTTTATTTTGTAAAAGATAGATTATTGCATTTGTAATATCAGAAACATGGATCCTTGAAAATACCTGATCTTTTTTTGATATAACGCGAATTTTTTTATTTTTTATGGCATCAAAGCTAGATCGTCCAGGTCCATAAATACCTGGTAATCTAAAAATTTGTGCAGGTAAACCAGATTCAATCCATTCTTTTTCACAATTTAACCTCGTATGACTTCTTTTTTGAATGGGGTTTGGTTTATCAATTTCAGAAACCCAATCACCCTCCGTGTCCCCATAAACTCCTGTTGTAGATAAATAGCCAGCCCATTCAAGAGGCAAACTTTTTAGCTGATTTTTAAGTCTTTTTAATACTGGATCATTTCCATTTTTGTCGGGAGGAATGCAACTAAGAACATGTGTGACTCCATCAAAAATTTTTTTATTAGGAACCATGTCGCTTTCGCTGTTGAATACGAAACTATCTGGATCTTTTTTTTCAGATCTTGAACTTGTCAAAACAGTACAACCTAACTCCCTTATTTTTTTTGCAAAGAAACTACCGCTGAAACCACATCCCAAGATTAAAAATTTATTTTTATTACTTAGTGAACTTGCGTGATTCTTCATGCGACGTTAAAGTAGTACATATGTATTAATTAATAATGAAGACAGTCTTTAGGCCTGATTTAAAATCAAAAACTTATTGCGTTAGCAAAAGTTATAGTCGTCTTACAGAAAAAGAAATCAGTTTAATTAATTTCAAATTCTATCAAAAATTATTTGTACTTTTCATTTCATTTTCTACAATTTTAATAATTCCAGAATCGCCAAAAGAATTAGGAAATATTTGTGAGAGTTATAATTCTAAAAGATTATGTAATGTCTTCTAATCAAGCTGCTTTATATTTTGATTTATCTTTTTCATAATTTTTATTTTTAAATTCAAAATTAGGATTAGCCCATTGCAATAGTCTTATAGCTAATCTTAAATCTCCTTCTAACCAAGCTCTTATGGCCATAGCTCTTCTAGGATCATAAAATTTTTGTCTTCTATACCAATACAGAGCATTTTCATCTGATTTATCCCCATTACAGGAAAGACATGCTGGCACGCAGTTTTCAGTTGTACTTAAACCGCCTTGGCTTCGTGGTAATACATGATCAATAGATTCAGATGGTTTTCCGCAATATATACAACTTTTTCCAGTAAATCTATGAATTGATTTGCGCCATTGTCTAAATCTGAATTTGGGACATAAATCTTCTAAGAAGACCGCATCATTAATATGCATTCAGATTTTTTAATTAAATAAATAATGACTTGAATATGCTAAAAGTCAACATTTAATTATTATTTTTTAGTCGAAATATATCAATGAAAATATAATTTAGTGTTAATATATACAAAAAAAAATGATATAAATAATTAAAAATTAGATGTCTTAATTAATAGCTATACCTGTCAATTGTATCTTCAGAAAAATCTTCATTAGTCTCTTCTAATTCTTTCTCTAACTTTTTCCTTCTGTTTTCTTTTTCTTCAGCTTCTTCTTTTTTTCGCTTTGCTTCCGATTCTAATTCTCTAATTAGTTTTCTATTGGGATGAAGATTATCTAAGTATTGAACACAATAGCTGAAAGTGTCTTTATCTCTAATTACTGATTCAGTAATTTGTGCAGCTGCTTGTTTAGGTGAAACTTTGAAAATGCCTCCTTTTTGCTTTTTAATATATGCGTAAGCAGCTTCCCAACTGCTTTCATGATCATTTCCTCCATCTCTCATCGAGCAGAAAATTTCTGCTCCAAATGAGCCGGCATTAACTTTGGATGTTTGCAAGAAGAGATTAGGCAATACTACCCCTAGTATTAAAAATATTGATTTTTTTTTAAAACCTTGCATTTAATTTTTGCTACCCACTTAAAAATATCTTTTTTTCGAAATATGTCTATAGATATTTATGATTTTATTAATCCAAACAAGTTTAAGCATTTTACAATTAAAGGAAGAATTAGAAGCACAGTAATCAACCTTACTGCGTGAAGGGTAGCTACTGCAGCTCCCACTCCATATTCTGACCCTACAAGACTCATACCGCTAATGCCTCCTGGTGCAGCGCCTAGAATTGTTGTTATCAAATCTATATTAAGTAATCTGCTGGTCCATAATCCAATTGCTAATCCTGTAATAACTAAAGTAAAAGTTATCAAAATGGCGGGTTTCCATAAGCTTTGAAGATCAACTAATGAGTCTTTAGTTAGCGATGTGCCAATAACTGTTCCAATTCCAATTTCCAATATTGTCCTTGTGCCAATTGGCCACTCTGCTACATCGACTTTACCGCTGATGCTTAGTATGCTTGCGCCTATTAAAGCTCCTGCAAGAGGTGCAGCTGGAATACCAGTTTTTAAACCTAAAGCTCCAAAGATTCCACCTGCAATCAGATAATATATTAGATTTATATTAGACATAAATTTGAGAGATGTTAGGACATGATATTAGAAAAATATTTTTTTGCTTGGATTTATTTTCAAATTATATTTTTGTTTTACTCTCGTAATATCACCCTTTGTTGGCATAATATAACTTAAAGCACGAATTCTTATGTCTTCGCAAATTTCATACAAAGCTAATAGAAGTCCCATTAAAAAAAAATTATCTTTTTTTGAGGGTGGACATCAGCTTGAAAAATTAGAGTTTGCTCTTGCAATAGCTCAAACCAAGGGAGATGAAAAAAAATCAATAATTCTCAAAAAAAAGATTGTTGAATTAGGGGGAAATGTTGAAGAGCCAGGAACTTAACTTAATTTCTCTTGAGATATTTAGACACCACAGCTAATGCTTCACCAGCTTTTTGGGTTGTAATTCTACCTTGGTCGAGAAGTGTACTACTTATAGCAGAAACAACAGTAATAATATCTCTATCATTAACATAACCTAAGTGTCCTACTCTAAATATCTTCCCCTTCAAATGATCTTGACCACCAGCAAGTAAAATATCAAAATTCTTCTTTATTGTTTTTCTAAATTCTTCAGCATCGATTCCTTCGGTTTTTATTGCAGTAATTGAAGGACTTAAATATTTTTCATCAGCAAATAATTTCAAATTTAAAGCCTTTACAGCGTTGCTCATTGCTAATTTATGTTTATTGTGTCTTCGGAAAATGTTATCTAAGCCTTCTTCTCTCATCATTTTTAAAGCTTCATCTAAAGCAAAAATCAAATTAACAGCTGGAGTATATGGATTACTATTACTTAAAAGACTTTTTCTATAGGATTTTAAATTTAAATAAAATTTTGGTAAATTAGATTTCTCTGCAGCGTCCCATGCTTTTTGACTCATTGCTATAAAACTAAGCCCTGGAGGTATCATGTATCCCTTTTGTGATCCTGAAGCGACGATATCTAATTCCCATGCATCTACTGGTACATTGCAAGCTCCAATACTTGTAACGCAGTCAACAATTGATAAAGCTGTTTTGTGCTCGCGAATATATAAACTTATAGTTTCTAGATCATTAATTACACCTGTTGAGGTTTCTGAATGAGTTAAAATAACCGCTTTTATTTCTTTTTGTTTATCTTCCTCTAATACCTTTTTGAATTCTTTTGGATCAAGAGGGGTACCCCATTCGGAATCAATTTTTATTACTTCTAAACCAAATTCTTTAGCAACTTTTACCCATCTTTCGCCAAATTTTCCATTTTCCCCACAAATTACTTTATCTCCTCTACTTAAGGTATTTATTATTCCAGCCTCCATTGCGGCGGTTCCACTACCAGTGATGGTAAGAACATCATTTTGAGTTTGATGAAGCCACTGTAAATTTTTAGTAGTACTTTCAACGAGATCTTGGAATTCTTTACTTCGATGGCCTATTGGATGCTTACTTAATGCTTGTAAAACTTTTTCTGGAACTGGTGTGGGTCCAGGAATCATCAATGATAATTTTTGTTGTATGGCCACTTTTTGTTAAATAGGTCATTCTTAGATTAGTTCTCATTATATATTTTTCAATTACTTGATTTGAAAAAAGGATTTTCTTTACCTTTGTGGGTTGCTGGAGCTGCTAAGTCAGCATTAAAAAAACTATTAGGGTCACCATTTGAAAATTATGAACTAATAAAAATTCCTAATCAAAAAAAAGAAATAAAAATCGAGATTCATTCTGTTGGCTTACTTAAAGATGACTCGCATGCATTAGGAATTACCTTTGCAAGGTCAGGCTTAGATCTTGATATTACGCAAAACTTAGAAATATGGACAATAGCCTCATTAGAAAAAATTTCTTTTAATAGTCCTGTTCAAACAATTCCAATAAATATTATTGCAGGATCTGGTGTAGGTATAAAAGAAGATACATCAGAGATATGTATTTCTAATTTTGCAAAAGAAGTTTTATATGAAAATTTATTAGATAGTATTCCTGAGGGCTTTAATTTGAAATTAGAAATTATTTTCCCAAAAGGAGAATTTTTAGCTGAAAGAACTAGTAATAAATCATTTGGTATTGTTGATGGTTTATCTATTATTGGTACTTCCGCTCAGACTTATTCGAGTGCTTCACCTGATCAGTTAGAAGAGGCTAAAACTAATCTAGCAAAGTTAATTCAAAATGATTTTAAAGGGGAAGTTGTTTTTGTTATTGGTGAAAACGGTTTAAATTTGGCCAAAACTTGTAATCTTAATTTGCCAATTATCAAAATTGGAAATTGGATAGGACCATTATTAGTTGATGCTGCAATAAAAAAAGTTAAAACTGTAATTCTTTTTGGTTATCATGGAAAATTAATTAAATTAGCAGGTGGTATTTTTCATACACATAATCATTTAGCTGATGCAAGAATTGAGATTCTTGTTTTTTTAGCTGTTCAAGAAAAGGCACCACCTGAAATAATAGTTGAATTATCTCAGTTAAATAATCTTGAGGATGCGTTACAACTTCTTGAAAGATTTAATAAATCTTTAGCTGATAAAATATTCAAGAATTTATCAAATACTCTTGAAAAGCGTTCTTTTGCTTATGTAAATAGGTACATAAAAACTGATATGGAAATCGCATCAGTCATTTTTGATAGAAAAAGGAAAATAAGGTGGGCTGGAGTTTATGGGAATAAGTATATTTCTTATTTTCAAGGAAATTAATTTTTGATTCATTATGCTTTTGTAAAAAAATTGAGCTAACTTTTATACATGAGTCAAAAATCTTTAAAAAAAGAACGAGATCCTTCAATATTAATTTTAGATTTTGGATCTCAATATTCTGAATTGATTGCAAGAAGGATTAGAGAAACTAATGTTTTTTCTCTAGTAGTAAGTAATTGTATTTCAATTGAGGAAATCAGTAATATTAATCCTAAAGGGATTATTTTGAGTGGAGGCCCAAATTCTGTATATGAACAAAATGCTCCTAGATGTGATGAAAAAATTTTTAATTTAGGAATTCCTATTCTTGGGATATGCTATGGAATGCAATTAATGGTCAAAGAACTTGGAGGATCCGTTATTTCAGCAACTAAAAAAGCTGAATATGGTAGAGCTCCAATAAATATAGATCAAGAATCTGACCTCCTTTTTGATGTAGAAAATAAATCTATAATGTGGATGAGTCATGGCGATTCAATTAATTGTTTGCCTGATGGGTTTAATAAAATTGCTCATACCGAGAACACACTTCATGCAGCAATTTCAAATGAAGTAAAGAAATTATTTGGCGTACAATTTCATCCTGAAGTTATTCATTCAGAGTTTGGGATGACTGTAATTAAAAATTTTGTTTATAAAATTTCTTGTTGCGCGGCTGATTGGACAACCGAAACCTATATAGAGGAAACTATTCCATTGATAAGAGAGCAAGTCGGGAATAAAAAAGTTTTGCTTGCCTTGTCAGGAGGAGTTGATTCATCAACTCTTGCTTTTCTTCTAAATAAAGCAATTGGGAATAAGCTTACTTGCATGTTTATAGACCAAGGATTTATGAGAAAAGGTGAACCAGAATTCTTAATGAATTTTTTTGATAAGAAATTTCATATAAAGGTAGAATATATTAATGCAAGGGAAAGGTTTCTTGCTAAATTAAAAGGAATTACTGATCCAGAACAAAAAAGAAAAATAATTGGCGAAGAATTCATTAGGGTATTTGAAGAAGAAAGTAATAGATTGGGCCCTTTCGAATACTTAGCTCAAGGTACTCTTTATCCTGATGTTATTGAGAGTGCTGGTACAAATATTGATCCTAAAACAGGTGAAAGAATAGCTGTAAAAATTAAGAGTCACCATAATGTAGGTGGATTACCAAAAGATTTACAATTTAAATTAGTTGAGCCATTAAGAAAACTTTTTAAGGATGAAGTCAGAAAAGTTGGAGATGCTTTAGGTTTGCCTGATGAAATTATAAAAAGGCACCCATTCCCAGGACCCGGTTTAGCAATTAGAATTTTGGGAGAAGTGAATAACGAAAAATTAGATTGTTTAAGAGATGCAGATTGGATAGTTAGAGACGAAATTAAAAAAGCAGGTCTTTACAATGATATTTGGCAAGCTTTTGCAGTATTGTTGCCTGTAAGAACTGTAGGAGTTATGGGAGATAAAAGGACTTATGCATGGCCAATAGTTTTACGTTGTGTATCTAGTGAAGATGGTATGACAGCAGATTGGTCAAAAATTCCTTTTCAGATTTTGGAGAGAATTTCTAATAGGATTGTCAATGAAGTAGCTTCAGTTAATAGAGTTGTTTATGATATAACCAGCAAACCTCCTGGGACTATTGAGTGGGAATGAAAAGTAGGGTATAAACCCAGTTATAGTTAAGAAAAATTGGTTTCACATGGGTTTCACATGGGTTTCACATGGAAAAATAATGTATTCTCTAAATTTTTTTGTTAACCAGAAAAGGAATCTTTCTTAAAAAGATATGAGATAGAATTTCAAATTTTATTGATCTTTTGCGGTTTTTGGTGGCATAAGAATACTTGTTCAAGAATTGGTTAGAGAATGTGTTTTTTCTTCAGGCGGTATATTGATTAAAATAATTTTATATGAAAAAAAGAATTGCAATTATCGCTGCTTTGACGTCAGTATTACCAATGGGAGAACCCTTGATAATAGGAACAGGTGCAGCATTAACAACTGCTGTCGTGATATTTAATATTCCTGAAAAAGCAAATGCAGGAAATGGTGATTTCTATTTCAACAGAGGAGTTAAAAAATATGATCGAGGTGATTTATATGGGGCGATTGCTGATTACACCAAAGCAATAGAAATCAATCCAAATGATGCAGATGCTTTTTATAATCGTGCAATGGCTAAGGAGGACTTAAGAGATTATTACGGAGCGATTGCTGATTACACCAAATCAATAGAGATTAGTCCAGAAGTAGATGTTTATATTAATAGAAGTTTGCTTAAAGAAAAAATGGGAGATTTATACGGTGCTTGTTTTGATGCAAAAAAAGCGGTTAATTTGGGTGATAGAAGTTATGATAATAAACTTTGGATTAGGGAGAATTGTTAAAACTTTAGTTTTTATTAAATAAACGCGATCTAAAAAGTGGTTTCACACGCGTTTCACACGAGAAAATCTGTGATATAATATGCTCAAATGTGTTGGTATCATTGACTTTACTAACGTACCCTTTGACTGTGACTATAGAGTGGGAATAAATTGCTTTTAAAAACCCAGTTATAACCTCAATTCATCGGTTTATCACGCACATAATCTTAAATTCTAGATACCTGATACCAAGGGTTTTCAGATGTCAGTTTGTCACGGGTTTGTCACGAACCTAATTGACCGTCTCTTAAGAGAAATCGTATAAAGTTCATTTTCTCTACAGTTGGTATATTAATTAAAAGTAATTTTTGATATGAAAAAAAGAACTGCTCTTATAGGTGCAATATTATCTTTAATTCCAATAGGGCAACCTTTAATTATTAAAACTGGAGTTGTTTTATCAACCACGGGATTTTTGCTTTCTGTTTCTGAAAAAGTATATGCAAGAGATAACT
>QCLZ01000006.1 GCA_003214175.1 Prochlorococcus sp. AG-418-I20 | reverse complement strand
GGCAAAGCGAGTGAAGCAAGAGAGCATGCAGTCCATAGAGCAAACATAATTCTCATTTTTTGTCCTACACCACTCATTTCATCAAGTTTCAGAGTCTTCGTTCTGTCATAGGTAGCTCCAACAAGAAAAAATAAACTCGCTCCAATTAATCCATGACTAACCATTTGTAGCATTGCGCCACTTGTTCCCAAGCTACTAAAACTTCCTATACCAATAAGAACAAAACCCATATGACTTATTGAACTATATGCAATTTTTCTCTTCAGATTTCTTTGAGCAAAAGAAGTTAATGCGGCATAAATTATATTCACTACTCCCAAAACTATTAATAATGGTGCAAATTGAGCATGAGCAATAGGTAATAATTGTGCATTAAATCTTAAAAGAGCATATCCACCCATCTTCAATAGAATTCCAGCTAGAAGCATATGAACGGGGGCTGTAGCCTCTCCATGAGCATCTGGAAGCCAAGTATGTAGAGGTACTATTGGGAGTTTCACACCAAATGCAATTAAAAGTCCCACATAACATAGTATTTGGAATCTTTGACTAAAATCTTGAGCGGCCAAATGAGAAAACTCAAAGTTTGGAACTTCTGCGCCATAGAAACCCATTGCTAATGCTGCCAGAAGAATAAATATAGAACTGCCAGCTGTATAAATAATGAATTTTGTTGCTGCATATTGTCTATTTTTGCCGCCCCAAATAGCTAACAGTAAATAGACGGGGATTAACTCAAGTTCCCAACTTAGAAAGAATAAAAGCATATCTTGAACTGCAAATACTGCAATTTGCCCACCATCCATCACTAATATTAAAAAGAAAAATAGCTTTGGTTTGAACTTAACTGGCCACGCAGCTAAGACTGCTAAAGCAGTTATAAAACTTGTTAACAATATTAATGGCATGGAAATACCGTCAGCACCAACAGACCAAGTAAGACCTAAATCTGGTAGCCAAGTAATATTTTCTCTAAGTTGGACATTTTCATTAGTAATATCAAAACCATTTATATATGAACCTACAGTTATTAAAAAAGTTATTAATGCAATGGACAAGGCAAACCACCTAACCTCTTTACCATCGCCTTTATCTGGAAAAAAAGGTATCACAAATGCACTAGCAATTGGGAATAAAATTGAGGCAGATAACCAAGGAAAATTGGATAATCCAGCTCCCAAAGTTCCCAACATTTGTGTCGCAAAATGTGTAAAAAAATAAGTACTCAATTTAATAAGAAATTTATCTTAAATAAAGTCTAGAAATTATCTGTATTTTTTCACCCCAATGGACAGTGAAGACACACAATTGTAATTAAGTTATTTATGTAGATTGAAAGCCAAAAATAGCAACTAAAAGAATTACTCCTCCAAAAACGATGAGGGCATAAAATTGGGCTTTACCAGTTTCAAAATATTTCAAACCTTCACCACTTCCTAAAGTTACAAGACCTGTAAGATTAACCACTCCATCAACAACCTTAGAGTCAACTTCTAAAACTTCTTTAGCAAGTTTTCTACTGCCCTTAACAAAAAGTTTTTCATTAATATCGTCTAGATACCATTTATTGGATAAAAACTTGTTAATACTAGGAAACTTTTCGACAAATAAAACTGACAAATTAATTTTTTTCGCAAAATATGCCTGATAAGCAATAATGATTCCAGCTGATGCAATAAGAATTGAAGCTATAGCTAAAGGCAAAAATTCTTTTAGTTCGAAGGCTTTAGCTGCGGTCTCTGCTTCTTCAGGATCTAGTAAATTTGCAATTTTACTATCCCATGGAAGTCCCATAAAACCTATTATTACAGACGGTACAGCAAGAAAAACCAAAGGAAATGTCATTGACCAGGGCGATTCATGAAGAGAACCATGTTCTTCATGCTCTTCTTCATTTTCCTCATCTAGATTTAATTTAGAAGCTAATAAGAGCTCTTTTTGCAACTCTTTATTCTCCCCTCTGAAATCTCCTTCAAATGTTAAAAAATAAAGCCTAAACATATAAAAAGCAGTCATTCCAGCAGTTAAAAGTCCTACAAACCAAAAAGCTGGGAATGATATAAATGCATTTCCGAGTATCTCGTCTTTACTCCAAAAACCTGCTAATGGTGGAATTCCACTAATTGCTACACAACCTATTAAAAATGTCGTTGATGTATATGGCATTTTTTTTCTTAAACCGCCCATCAATCTCATGTCTTGAGCTAATACAGGCTGATGACCAACAACTTCTTCCATAGCGTGTATTACTGAACCAGATCCCAAAAATAGCATTGCTTTAAAGCAAGCATGAGTAACTAAATGAAAAATCCCTGCTACTGGTGCACCACAACCCATTGCGAGCATCATATATCCAAGCTGAGAAACTGTGCTGTAAGCTAAACCTTTTTTCAAATCCATTTGGGTCAAAGCTATAGAGGCGCCTAAAAAACAAGTAATTGTACCAACTAAAGCAATAATGAATTGTATAGATGGGAATATCGAATACAAAGGTTGTAGCCTTGCTACAAGAAATATTCCTGCAGCAACCATTGTTGCAGCATGGATTAGTGCAGAAATAGGTGTCGGGCCTTCCATCGCATCAGGCAACCATACATGAAGAGGAAACTGAGCAGATTTTGCCATTGGCCCTAAAAAAACCAAAAAACAAAGTAGTAAAGCAGCCCAAATGGGTATTGAATTGTCAGATATGGATTGAGAAATTCCAGAAGCTATTTCATTAAAATCAAAACTATTTGTTGCCCAAAATAGACCAAGAATACCTAGTAATAAGCCAAAATCTCCAACTCTATTCACAACAAATGCTTTTTGTGCAGCGTGCGCAGCGCCATCTCTGTCGTACCAAAAACCAACCAACAAGTAAGAACACATTCCAACTAATTCCCAAAAAACGTAAATTTCTAATAAGTTTGGACTAACTATTAATCCCATCATTGAACTACTAAATAATGCTAAATATGTAAAAAATCTTACATAACCCTTGTCATGCGCCATATAACCATGAGAGTAAATCATTACCAGCAAAGTTATTGTGGTTACTAAAGCAAGCATTACACTCCCCAAAGGATCAAGGACAAAACCCATTGGAATTGTAAAATCGCCAGCGTTAGCCCATACAAATAATTTTTCTACTGATTGATAACCATTAACTTGTTCAATCAGTGCTTTATAACTAATTACCGCAGAAATCCCAACAAAAGAAATAAGACCCACAGAAACAATTTCTCTTGAATTATTAATTTTTTTGTTTATACATATTAGTCCTAAACCAGAAAGCACTGCTCCTATAAGTGGGAAAACAGGAATTAACCAGGCAATTTCTGAAGCTTGAGGCATCTTTTAAAAAACTTATATATTAGATTTTAAACTGTCAATTGAAAAATTCCGACAAAAATGATGAATTAAATGTTTTAACAGCAATATTTATATACTGATGGGACCACCAAAGTACACCTATTGCAATCAATATACCAAGTTGAGATAACCTAAAAAATTCTTTGATTTTAAATTCTTGCCTACCTTCAAGTATTGCCATAAATGGGATTATAGAAGTATTTTTCTTGAAATTTTCAAATTCCTCTCCAAATCTATTGGCTAATCTCTTATCACCATGCCAAATAGCAAAAAGATGATGCATGACTAAACCAATAGAAGTTATTAATGTGAATGATGTACCTATCCATAACGTATGCGCGAAACACCAAATTATTTGCCCAAATGCTTGTGGATGTCTTGTGATTCTCATTATCCCAGTCCCGTAAATTCGCACTTTTGGTTTTAAAACTGACGGAATTTCAAGTAAATTGTAAGTGGCGGGATATAAAAACAAAAAACTTAATGCAGTTAAAAACCACACTACTATAAAAACGAAATTATTACCTTGAAAATTCCATAATCTGATCCCGTCGTATCTATGAGCCAAAAAATAACTAATCAAAATAATTGCTGATGGCAAGCTAAAAAAAACAAAACATAAACGCCATAACCTTGGTCCCATTAAAGATTCTGCCCTAATTCTTAATGCAGCCCCACCACTATGAATCACAGCAAAAATTAAAATCAAAAATAAGATAACTAAAGAAGTTTTATGAGTCTCCATAAATTTAAACTATTCAAATCATTTAAGTTCTTAACAAGAATACTCCTAGGCATTAGAATTATAAATAATTGTAGGCACAATAGATGCCAGAATTACCATTTACTCTCGACCAATTAAGAATACTAAAAGCTATAGCAGCTCAAGGTAGTTTTAAAAAAGCTGCGGATCTGTTGTACGTAACTCAGCCTGCTGTGAGCTTACAAATACAAAATTTAGAAAGGCAACTAGAAATTACAATTTTCGATAGAGGTGGTAGAAAAGCTCTTTTAACTGAAGCGGGGAGACTACTTCTTGATTATTGCGAACGAATTTTGAACCAATGCGACGAAGCTTGTAAAGCTATAGAAGATTTAAATAGTTTGAAAGGTGGAACCTTAATTATCGGAGCCAGTCAAACAACAGGAACTTATTTAATGCCAAGAATGATCGGACTTTTCAGGCAAAAGTATCCTGACGTATCGGTTCAACTCCAGGTGCATAGTACAAGAAGAACTGGATGGAGTGTCGCAAATGGACAAATTGACTTGGCCATTATTGGGGGACAGTTGCCTGGAGATTTAGAAAATTTACTTCAAGTCATTCCATATGCAACAGATGAATTAGCATTAGTTTTACACTCTAAACATCCACTTTCTCACAAAAAAGAATTATTAAAAGAAGACTTATATAAATTAAATTTTGTAACCTTAGATTCTCAATCTACGACAAGAAAAGTTGTTGACAAACTACTTCAAGATTCTGGACTTGATATTCAAAGATTAAAAATCGAGATGGAACTTAACTCTCTTGAAGCAATTAAAAATGCGGTACAATCAGGCCTTGGAGCTTCTTTTTTACCTGTGGTTTCCATTGAACGAGAACTTGCAGGTGGAACAATCCATAAAGCATTTGTTGCAGATCTAGAAGTAAAAAGAGAACTGAAATTAATTACAAATCCATCAAGATATACTTCTAGAGCATCTGAGGTATTTAAGAAAAATATTCTTCCCCAATTTGCTAGTTTAGAAAGCCCATTAAGGCAAATATAAATCAATATAATCAGAACTGAATAGCTTCCTTATTTATACCTACGCCCCCATCTTCGGCTTGTCCATCTCCCTTGATTATAAATTTATTTTCATTTACATCAGTCTGATAAACACACTTAACAATAGGTTTGTCTCTAATAGATCCAATATATGCAAAAGTATTCATTCTTTGTTTGCACTCTCTTACATCTTCATTACTAATCGCTCCTTGTTTTTGTAAAACCGTCCAATTCTCTCTTCTAATTACACAACCTGGCTGGAGAGCTGGTTGCGTAACAAAGCTCGTTGATGGGTTAAGGGTTGTATACATTTCGACATCAATTACAAATGCACTTGCACCCCATTGTCTACAAAATTCAGGATCTGGAACAGCCATATCTAATTGTTGTTGACTAGCTATATTTCCCTGTCCACCATCTGTTGTACTGGTAATAGCGCTGCCAATACCAACTCCAAGAATTAGTACTCCAGCAAGAACAGCTATAGTTCCCGTGCTGAAATTAACATTTTTCCCAGAAGAAGGCAGCCTATTATTTCTCTGTTGGTAAGAATCATTATCTCTTGGATTTGAAGAATAATAATTTCTATTTGAGCCCCTCCTAGGCCCTCTATTGGAAGGTGGTCTATTCACAGTACTTCATTTGTCTTTGGCAAACCCATTGAATAGTTCATTACTCTACAATCAGGGTTATAACTTAATTGTCCATTTTGAAGCAATAATTTAATTAAACCTTCAATTTCTGAACCTATTTTCCGAAGTTCGTAATCATCTAGATCACTTCCTGCTCTGTTTTTTATTAGTTCATTAAATTTTTCATTTATTTTTGTCAAAGAATTTTCGTTCCAAATAAACTCGTTATCAGGATCTAAATCAAGTGTCAATTTGTTTGGATGAAACTTTAATTCTTCATCAACTACTTCAGCAGTAAAGATTCTGACATGTCTGGTAGTGGATTTTAAAAGCATTTTTTCCATAATTTTGCAAAATAATCAACGAAAAAAACTAATATGTTCTAACTTTAATGTAGCTTATTATTAAGTGTTAATTTATTTCTTGATTTAATAATGCGTGTTGTAATTGCAGGTGCGGGTTTAGCAGGTTTATCTTGTGCAAAGTATCTAGTTGATAATGGGCACATTCCAATTGTTCTAGAAGCTAGAGATGTATTAGGAGGAAAAGTTGCTGCATGGAAAGACGAAGATGGAGACTGGTATGAAACTGGTTTGCATATATTTTTTGGTGCTTACCCTAACATGTTGCAACTTTTCAAGGAGCTAGATATTGAAGACAGACTCCAATGGAAAAGTCATTCAATGATTTTTAATCAACCATCTGAGCCAGGAACTTACAGTAGGTTTGACTTTCCCGATATTCCAGCTCCAGTAAATGGAGTTTCTGCTATATTAAGTAACAATGATATGCTTTCTTGGAAGGAGAAAATTCTTTTTGGGTTAGGATTAATACCCGCAATGTTAAGAGGGCAAAAGTATCTAGATAAATGCGATACCAAATCTTGGACAGATTGGCTTAAACAACATAATATTCCTGAAAGAGTTAATGATGAGGTTTTTATAGCCATGAGTAAAGCCTTAAATTTCATTGGTCCTGATGAAATATCATCTACAGTTTTATTAACAGCATTAAACAGATTTTTACAAGAAAAAAATGGATCGAAAATGGCATTTCTAGATGGAGCGCCTCCGGAAAGACTCTGCCAGCCAATGGTTGATTATATTACTGCTCGTGGTGGAGAAGTTCATATCAATAGTCCATTAAGGCAAATCAACTTAAATGATGACAGCACTGTTAAAAGTTTTACTATTGCCTCTTTAGATGAAAACGAAAAAAAAGATTTAACTGCAGATGCTTATGTTAGTGCAATGCCTGTAGATCTTTTTAAATTAATGATTCCTGAACAATGGAAAGGATTAGATGCTTTTTCTAAATTAGATGGTTTAAATGGCGTACCTGTAATTAACATTCACCTATGGTTTGATAAAAAATTAACAGATATTGACCATTTACTATTCAGCAGATCGCCACTCTTAAGTGTTTATGCAGATATGAGCATCACCTGCAAAGAATATGAAGATCCAGATAGGTCAATGCTTGAGTTGGTTTTTGCACCAGCAAAAGATTGGATAAACAGAAGTGATCAGGACATCGTTGATGCAACTATGGAAGAACTAAAAAAATTATTCCCAACACATTTCATTGGCGATGATAAAACAAACTTAAGAAAATATAAAGTTGTCAAAACTCCAAGATCTGTTTACAAGGCAGTTCCTGGATGCCAAGAATTCAGACCAAGTCAAAAATCTCCTATAAAAAACTTCTTTCTAGCTGGTGACTATACTATGCAAAAATATTTAGCATCTATGGAAGGAGCAGTTTTAAGTGGGAAATTGTGCGCAGAATCTATCAATAAGGAATATTCCAAAATACCTCAAAATGTTTCTTCATAACATTTAAAGTAATTTAAAAATACAGCTAAAACTTTTTGAAAAATTCAATTTCTCAACTAGATCAAGCATATGAGATATGCCGAAAAGAAACCCAACAATGGGCTAAGACCTTTTACTTGGGAACTCTTCTTCTCCCGATAGAAAAAAGAAAAGCTATTTGGGCTATTTACGTATGGTGCAGAAGAACAGATGAAATAATGGATAGCTTAGAAGCTTCCACTAAATCGCAAGATGAACTCTCAGACAATTTAAATGAATGGGAAGAAAACACAAAGAATGTATTCAAAGGCAACATTAAATCGGAATTAGACGCCGTTCTATTAGACACGATTGAAAAATATCCACAAACTATCCAACCTTACTTAGACATGATCGATGGTCAAAGAATGGATCTTAATAAATTTAGATATAAAGATTTTGAAGAATTAAAACTTTATTGTTACAGAGTCGCAGGCACGGTTGGTTTGATGACACAAAATGTTATGGGGATTGATAGCGCTTACACATCAGCTCCTTGGAGTGCCAAGCCTGACCCCTCAGAAGCAGCTATAGCTTTAGGTATAGCGAATCAATTAACAAATATATTGAGAGATGTCGGAGAAGATAGACAAAGAGGTCGGATTTATCTTCCACAAGAAGATATCAAAAAATTTAATTATTCTGAAGAAAAACTTTTAAAAGGTGAGATTAATAATCAATGGAAAGCTCTGATGAACTTTCAATTAACAAGAGCTCGTGATTGGTTCCAAAAATCTGAAGATGGTATAAAGTGGCTATCTTCTGACGCAAGGTGGCCGGTTTGGACTTCCTTACGTCTCTACAGAGGAATACTAGATTCTATCGAAAGGTTAGATTACGACGTTTTTAACAACAGGGCCTTTGTAAAAAAATCCGTAAAAGCCTTTGAAATACCAATATCTTTCTTAATTTCTAGAATAAAATAACTACGCAGGTGTTTTCTGATTAGCCAACAATTCTTTTAATTTAGAAAGTTCTCCAGCCCATCTTGGATCTGGCGCTTCAAGATTAGGTGCATCACTATGTACAATTTTCTTGAAATCTTTTCTCTTTTTATTTTTGTTTAAATTTGAACTATTTCTTTTATTTGACGCTGAATCTTTCTTTTCCGATAGCTCTACTCTTAATTTAGAACCATTAAATTCAAATCCGTTTAATTTTTGAATTAATAAATTAGCATTCTCTTCATTATTTGCTGTTGCAAAACCAAAACCCCTAGATTCCTTAGTTTCCTTATCTAAAACTGCTTTAAATCTAATCGAATCAGAAACTGATTTTAAAATCTTATCAAATTCTTTTGGATTAAAACCTTGTGGTAAGTTGCCAATGTAGATGCGAATACTCATAAATTTTTAAAAATGATTTTGAAGTCTGAACTTCTAAACAAAACTAAGCTATGTGTATTTAATCACATTTTGGCGCATTTTGTTTAATCCATTGCTTTGCTTTATAAATAGCTTCATCAAAATTATTTAATCTTTTAAATGCAAGCTCCTTTGAAAGGTACTTTAAAAGCTCCCCTAAAATAGGTCCATCCTTTATTTTAAGATTTTTTTTAATTACATTCCCATTCACTAAATTTGAGGGATGAAATAATTTATCATCACTATCACGCCATCTATTTAACCAATCCAATCGTAAACTTTGTGGCAAATAAAAAATAAATGATGGAAGAAACATCTCTAATTCTTGATGTAATTCAAATCTATCTGGTTCTTTCAACTTAGCGATATTTGTTGTCTTCAACAAAAGGTGCCATTTTCTTAATAACTTAGTTTTTGCAATTTCAGCTTTACTAAATTGAAATTTTTCTAGAGATACTACATCTAAAATTTGGGCGATAAAGAATAGTGGTAAGAACTTCTCTTTTTCTTCATAATTCAGGTCTGCAAAACTAATTTTCTTTAAGTCCAAAAAGAAAGAATCTTTATAAAATTCATCAGAACCAAATATTTTTAATTTTTTCACCAAAACCACTGCATCAAGAGCATTTCTTCCATTAACTATTTTCTGTATTTCATAATTAATCCTCTCTTTAGCAACAAGATATAATTTACCTTTATTTTTTTCTATAAAGTTAATTAACTTTGGATCAATTTTAAAATTCAATTCTGAAACAAATCGAAAACATCTTAATATTCGTAAAGGATCATTCTGCAAATTTATTTCGGATTGTGTTCTAAGCAAAGAAATTTTTAGATCTTTAAGGCCATCTAAGGGATCAAACAAACACTTCTGATCAAATAAAAACGCAATCGAATTAATTGAAAAGTCCCTACTACTTAAATCTCCTTCGATCGTGGATGAAACCTGATTAGCAATATCAATTGAAATATGATTGAGAAGAATTCTGACAACTTCTCTTTTATCATCCAAGATAATACATTTAGATTCAAAATTATTTGAAATCTTTTTTCCAATTTGAAGTGCATTAAAAGGTACCACGATATCAATATCAATCTCTTCATTTACTCTTCCCAAAATAATGTCCCTTATATAACCCCCAACTAAATATGATCCTTTAGGTAAAAAAGATAAGATAAAATTCCAATTATGAAATTTTATACTTGTTTCTAATTCATCAATTATTAGTGTATGATCGGTGAGAATGTTATCTTTCATTTTATTTATTAATTATGTGCATTTGCATCAACTGTAAATGGGTTGATAGATGTATCACTTATCATGATGTAGAGAATAATCATGGTGTCGATAATATTTGTGATGTTCCTGATTTTAAAGCAAAAAAACCATTCATTCATGTGAATATAATTAAAGATATTAATGGAGATTACAAAACTGATTGGGATGTACAATCTTGTGAAAGTTTTGTAAATGAATTTGGTAAATGGTCTAAATGTAATCCAGGTATGGAATTACCTGCTTAAAGGTAATAGATGAAACATAACTTCAAGCCAATAAAAAATTACACTACATTAGTTATTCACAGCACAGATAATTCCTTTGGTTTTGGGTATAGAAAAGACAATAACCTAGAATCTGATGAATTATTTATGAAAAAATTTGATAATGACTTATGTAACAACTTAGTTAATGATTTTAATAAATTCATTTCTAAAGAAAATTTACAAAAAGTAAATAAGATATCTGTAAGCACAGGTCCAGCAAATTTTAATGCTTCAAGACTTATTGTAGTCTTAGCAAGAACAATCTCACAACAAATGAATTGTCCCCTGGACAGTTTTAGTTCATTTGAAATAATCGCAAAAAGAATTGCATCAAAAAATAATATCTTTACAAACAAGAAAGCATTCTGGATTTACAAAAAATTAAAAAGAGAGGGATTCATAGCAGGAAAATATGAAATTGATCATAACGAACAAAAAAAAGAAGATCTATTCATTCGAGAAACAGTAGTTCCAAAATTCATTAAAGAATGTAAGAGTAAAGAACTTTTTTTTGAAGCTAATTATGAAGATAAAGAAGATTTAAAAGAACTATTAAATTTATCAAATAAAAATCTATTAAATACAAATTTAAATTCATGGCAAAATGTTTTTCCTCTTTACCCTATTTCTCCAATTAACTAAAATTTCACCCAATCAAATTATTAATATTATCTTGGAGGTACATTGTTACAGCATTCAGATCATCTCTTGATGCACTTTGTGGAGGTTGAACAGGCTTTCCGACTTTTATAACAATTTTTGAAAAGAAAGGAATGCCAAATTTAAATCTTATTAGTCTATGAGAATTAACTATTGCAACAGGTAATAATAATTTTTGATTTTTAAAAGCTAATAATGCAGCACCTTGTTTTGGCTTATTAACTCGCCCATCTTGTTGACGAGTACCATCAATAAAAATCCCTATACATTTGTTATCTGATAATTTTTTACATGCTGTTTTAATCGTATTTTTATCAGCAATTCCCCTTTTTACGGGATAAGCTCCACAAGCCTTGATGATAAAGCCAAGAAAAGGTACTTTAAAGAGCTCTGCCTTCGCCATAAAAGATATATTTCTTCCTAGAGCGTGACCTAATAAAGGAGGATCAAGTAAAGAGCCATGATTAGAAACCATTATAAAAGAATCTTTCTGCGGAATATTTTCTTCACCTTTCAAATGACCTTTGAATACAAACTTATAAATAGGAAATACAAAAAGTTTACTAACTAATTGATAAATTAATTTTTGAAAAATATCATTTCTCATACAAATTAATACGTAATTTGATCAGATGATGAAACTTGAGAAATTTTTACATTCTTCAGATGTCTTTTCCCTAAACCGCTCAGCACATTAGATGGGCCAATTTCGACAATATGAAGATCACTATCTTTTGACATTAAATCCATAGTTTCTCGCCACCGAACTCCATGACACATTTGATTCTCAAATCTTCTTTTAAGCTCATTAGGATCTTTACATAGAGAAGGTTTATAGTTACTTATAACTGGAAAAGAAGGCTCTTTAAAGTTAATATTTTTTAAATACTCAGAAAATTTTACTGATGGCTCATTCATAAATGGTGAATGAAATGCGCCTGAAACATTTAATTTCAAGAATCTTTTACAAGTAATTTCTTTAGAAAACTTATCTAATGCTTCATTAGAACCTGACAAGACAACTTGCGAGGAGCTATTGTCATTTGCAATTACAAGATCATCAGTTTTTTCTACTAATAAATCCAGTTGAGTTCTATCAAAACCAATTAATGCTGCCATAAATCCTTTCCCAGCATTTGCCATTAATTGAGATCTTACTTTTATCAAGGATACGCAATCTTCGAATGAAAAAACATCGGCACAATATAAAGCGGTAATTTCTCCTAAACTGTGACCAGCAACGTAATTTGGTTTCAAACCATTCGCCTTTAAGGAATCTAATAAAATCGATTCAACTAAAAAAAGACAAATTTGTGTATTTTTCGTGTTATTTAAATCATATTGAGAATTTATTGGTTCAGAATTTAACTCGCAAATTTCAAATAAATTTCTATCAAATATCTCAGAAGCATAACTAAACCTCTCCTTTGTATTAGGCAAACTTTCAACTTGTTTTGCCATCCCAATTTTTTGCGAACCCTGTCCAGGGAATACCCATGCAACTGTCATAATTCTCCTAGTTTGTTTTTAACCCCATTTAATGAGGGCAGCACCCCAACTTAATCCAGCACCAAAACCACTTGTGGCAATAATATCATGTTGTTTAATTTTATTGTTTCTAATCGCCTCATCGATCATTAGAGGAATTGTTGCTGCTGAAGTATTTCCATATTTTTCTAAATTGCTAAGAATTTTTTCTCTTGGTATTTTTAACTTATCTCCTACAGAATCTAATATTCTTTGATTAGCTTGATGCAATACAAGCCAATCTACTCTTTCAGAACTATAGTTCGTTGTTTTAAACAACTTCTTAAGAATTATGGGAACTTCTTTAACAGCAAATTTATAAACTTCCTGGCCATTCATCTGTATTGGAGAAAAACCCCCTCTGAGAAAATCAATATTATCAATTATTGAATCCTTATCATTTTTGAATGGAAGATTAAGAAAAGAACCCCTTTCTCCATCAGTTTTCATCTCAAAACCAATAACATTATCAAATTCATTTGTAGCTTCAATTGCTATTGCACCGGCTCCATCTCCGAAGAGAATACAACTTCTTCTATCATTCCAATCAACAAAGCTTGATAGTTGGTCTGCACCAATAACTACCGCCCTTTTAAAACTACCTCCTTTTAAAAATTGTGAAGCCGTTATTAAAGCGAACAAAAAACCACTGCATGCTGCAGTTAAATCGAAAGCTACAGCATTATAGGCCCCTAATTTATGTTGAATAGAAGGTGCTGATCCAAATAAGTCATGGGGAGTAGAAGTCGCTAAAATGATTAAATCAACAGTTTTAATATCCCAATTAGCCATTGCAATAGCATTTAGTGCCGCCTCATAACCCATATCAGTGACATTACATCCTAATCCTGAAATCCTTCGCTCTGAAATGCCAGTTCTAGTTTTTATCCATTCATCACTAGTATCAACCTTTTGACTAATTTTTTGATTGGTTAGTATTTGATCAGGGACATAACTGCCACTTCCTTTAAATGAAACTCCAATCTTGTTGAACTTTATTCCTTCCAAAAGAATTCTTTGTTACTTATATAAGTCAAACATAAATTTGATGCAATATGTTTTATGAATTTAAAACTTGAAGCTTTTGAAGCTGATTTAAATTTTCCATTACATTATGATTTACTGCCGAGTGAGCCAAGCGAAGAGCGCTAACTACTGATAAAGACTTACTACTACCATGACCGATCACGCAAATAGCATTTACCCCTAGTAATAAGGCACCACCATGTTCAGCATGGTCTAACCTTTTCTTAATTCTTAGTAAATTACTTTTTAAAAAAGCCGATCCAACCTTTCCCCGCCTTCCTCTTGGTAGTTCAGACCTCAATATATCTAATAAAACACCTCCCACAGACTCAAGAAATTTTAACAATATATTGCCCGTGAACCCATCACAAACTACTACATCGAAACTTCCTGACAATACGTCACGGCCTTCACAATTACCTCCAAAATTGAAACTTTTTTCAGTAGATAATAATTCAAAAGTTTTCAAAGATAAATCATTACCCTTGCATTCCTCTTCTCCAATATTTAATAGACCAATTCTTGGTTTTTTTACTTGTAAGACATCTTTTGCATAAATATTGCCTAGAAGAGCAAACTGATGAAGATAAGAGGGTTTGCAATCAGTATTTGCACCAACATCTAAAACTAGTACGGGTCTAGTCTGATCTCTTGTTGGAAATAATGCTCCTATAGCAGGTCTATCAATCCCTTTCAATCTTCCAATTCTAAATATGGCAGAAGCCATCATTGCTCCTGAATTACCAGCTGAGTAAACAGCTTCCGCTTGATTATTTTTAACTAAATCCATTGCAACATTAATACTGGCTTTTTTCCTTTTTCTAACTGCAGTAGCTTCTTCATTCATCCCTATCGGATCTCCACTATCAATTAATTCAAGACGATTATTGTTAATTTCTTTTTCAAGTAATTCTACCAAACCAATTTCCTTGGCTGCATTTTTAACTTTTTCAATTTTGCCAACAAATTTTATATTGATTGGAAATCTACTTATCGCTTCAAGGCAACCCTCGAGAATTGGTCCAGGTGCATAATCTCCACCCATACCATCAACTGCTATCCAAATTCTCTTTGACTGATTTTCCTCATTCTTATCTAGAAGATTATCACTGTTTTGCAATCTTTTTAATGGATCAAAAACTAATGGCTGCAATGTATTTTTAGCCAATGAGCTAGCATTTGAAACTACACTGCTAGCGGTATTAACAACAGATTTACCACTTGAAACAACGTTACCCGCCATATTACCTGCGACATTGCCCGCGACATTACTAGCCGTACTCACAACAGAACCTGCGCCCGAAACTACACTACCGGCTACATTACTAGCCGTGACTGCAGAATTAGCTGCAGTATCTACTATGGAAGTTACTGCCGAATTTCTTTTGTACCAAATTACAAGTCTTCTGATTGCTCTAGACTTATTAATTTTATTCAGCTTTTGTTTTACCATTTATTTACCATCGAAAGGAGCTATATCAACAATACGCTGAAAAAGATATCCAGTGCCTCTCGCTGTTAAGATCAATTCTGGATTTGCTGGATCAGCCTCCAGCTTTGATCTTAATCTTGATATATGAACATCTACTACCCTTGTATCTACATGTCTTTCTGGTGTATATCCCCAAACTTCTTTTAAAATCTCTCCTCTACTAAATGGCTCTCCTGATCTACTTACCAAAAGTTCTAATAGACTAAATTCCATACCTGTCAGCCTAATTCTCTCATCGCTTTTAAAAACTTGTCTTCTATTAGTATCAATTTTTATATCCGTAACCAAAATTAATCCTGAATTAGGCATTCCAGGAATTTGTTCCTTATCAATTCTTCTTAAAACGCACCTAATTCTGGCTTCTAATTCCTTAGGACTAAAGGGTTTTACAACATAATCATCAGCCCCTAATTCTAAACCTGTAATTCTATCTGCAACATCTCCTAATGCAGTTAACATCACAATTGGAACATCAGAATCTTTCCTTAATTCTTGACAAACTCCATAACCATCTAGCTTTGGCATCATGACATCAAGCACTACTAAATCAGGTTCGTAATCTTTAAACAACTTTAGTGCTTCTTTGCCATCACTTGCAGTTACAACTTTGTAGCCAATCATGGAGAGACGCGTCTCCAAAATTCTTCTAATACTTGCCTCGTCATCTGCGACCAAGATTGTTTCTTTAGTTTGACTAGATACAGCCATTTGTTTCTATTAGCTAATCAGTAAGAGAATTTATTATTAACCTAATCTAACTTGTAGAGGGGCAATATCCCAAACATTCTGATTCCTTTACTTCATTCAGAAACTTAATGTCTAGCAAATTGTCTACTTTTATTTGTCAGAATTGTGGATCTGAAACTTCCCAATACTTTGGAAGATGCCTTAATTGCAACTCATGGAATTCCATTGTTGAAGAAATTAAAAGCAAGAGCTCAAAATATCAAGATATTAAAAAAAGTAAAAAATCTAAACAGATTAATGAGATTTTATCTAAAAAAATATCTAGATTTACAAGTGGTTTTAAGGAATTTGATCGAGTTCTTGGAGGTGGAATAGTTCCTGGATCTGTAGTTTTACTTGGAGGAGAGCCTGGAATAGGTAAAAGCACAATAGTTCTTCAATCAGCAGGAAGAATATCTCACAATGAGAAAGTACTATACGTAACTGCAGAAGAATCTTTAGAACAAGTAAAAATAAGGTGGGAAAGATTAAATCAAAATAGTATTAATTTAAAAATTTTTGCAGAAACTAATTTATCTCTAATTATTGAAGAGATCAAACGTGTAAATCCAAGTTTTGCAATTATTGATAGTATTCAAGCGATTCATAACCATGAGATGGAAAGTTCGCCAGGATCAGTTTCTCAAGTTAGAGCATGTTCATCTGAATTACAAACTCTCGCTAAAGACAATAATATTGCGCTTCTAATTATTGGACATGTCACAAAAGATGGTGCCCTAGCAGGTCCAAAAACTTTAGAGCACTTAGTTGATGTAGTAATAAACTTTGAAGGAGATAATATTTCCTCACACAGATTACTAAGAAGTATAAAAAACAGATTTGGATCAACCTTCGAACTCGGAATTTTTGAAATGCTTGAAGAAGGCTTAAAGGAAGTTAAAAACCCAAGTTCAATCTTTACTAATAAAGAAAACATTTCAGGCGTAACAACCACAATAACTAATGAAGGCACTCGACCATTCGCAGTAGATATACAAGCACTGGTAAATAAAACTTTTTACAGTAACCCAAGACGAACTACAACTGGAATTAGTATTAATAGATTACATCAAATTTTAGCTGTAATTGAAAAACACGTAGGCATTAAATTATCTGAATTTGACTGTTATGTAGCAACTGGAGGGGGGTTTGAGATTAATGATCCATCATCTGACTTAGGTGTAGCAATATCAATTTTATCAAGTTTAAAAAACATTCCTCCTTTAGCAAATAGCTCATTTATTGGAGAATTAGGTTTGAGCGGTCAAGTCAGAAAATCGAATAACCTTCGATCAAAAATAGAAGAGGCTGTAAGACTAGGGATCAAAAATATCGTAGTACCAAAGTTAGAGGAGGATCTAAATAGAAATTTTCAAAATTCAATCAATATCAAAGAGATTTCTAATATTAAAGAAGCAGTATTATATTCTTTTTCAGAATAAAAAAAATTAAAGGTACATATCAATTGAGCTTCTTCCTGAGTTTTTCAACCAATTCTCAATATCAAGATACCCTCCGGGATATAATCTTACCGCTTTAGACCAAACTTCAGCAGCTTTATCAAGCCAAATATCTCTTTGGTCTAAATCACCACTTTGTTCTGCGTATCTTCCCCTTTTTTCATAAATTAAACCTATATTTTTAAGACATGATGGCTGTTTAGGATTTTCTACTAATGCTTTTTCGTAAGTTTCAATTGCTAAATCCTCTTCTCCATTACTCATATAAATTATTGCCATATTTTTAAGAGTCTCGCCTCTATCAATTTTATTTTCTTCAAGAAGTAAACTTTCTTTATAATAGTCTAAAGCTTCCGAATAATCCCCATTATTTTGGGCTGCTAAGCCATCCCTATAGTAGATATAAGCTTTTTTCTCTTTCTCTGCTATGGGCATTATCTTAACTATAGATTCAGCAATTACAGTAAAAGCTTTATCAATAAAATTGTCTCTGTTTTGATTACTAGGCACTGCTTAAAGTCTAATAAGATTAATATAGTAATTTAAAAAATAACTATTTAAAAAGTCTATTACATTTATTATTATAGATGAGAGTAGAGTCAAGCATTAAGTTGCTTCTATCGTGAAAATATGAAGAGTATTCAATTAAGCATTACAGGGATGAAGTGCGGAGGGTGCGTAAGCACTGTTGAAAAAATATTAAATAATTCTGATGGAATTAAGAATGTTTCTGTTAACTTATTAACTGAAAGTGCATATTTTGAAATTAGCCAAAAACATGTAGAAATAGAAACAGTTCTAGAAAATTTAAAAGAGAATGGTTTTCCCTCAAAGATTTACATAAATGATTTTTCAAAAAAAATAAACAAAGCAGAATTAGAAAAAAAAAAGAATTGGAATGATCAATGGCAAAAACTAACTTTTGCTCTACTTCTTTTACTATTTTCAGGTTTAGGTCATTTAGCAGAAGGAAATTACATAAATCTTCCAATATTAGGTAATATATATTTTCACGCTTCATTAGCAACATTAGCTTTATTACTGCCTGGCAGAGGAATAATTATTAATGGATTTCAATCATTTATAAAAAATCATCCAGATATGGATTCTTTAGTAGCTCTTGGAGTTACAAGTGCATATGTAACGAGTCTTCTATCCTTAATATTCCCCACTACTGGTTTTCCTTGTTTTTTTAATGAACCAGTTATGCTTTTAGGATTTATACTAATTGGGCGTTTTTTAGAAGAGAGAGCTAGATATCAAACCGGTTCCTCCATAGGTGAGTTATTAGATCTTCAACCTGAAACAGCAAATATCTGCACAGAAGATAATCAAACAAAGTCAATAAAAGTAAATACTTTAAGACCCAATCAAGAGATTCTTGTTTTAGCAGGAGACAGAGTCCCCGCTGACTGCATTGTTACTCAAGGTAATTCATATATTGATGTTTCACACATTACTGGAGAATCCAAGCCTATCGAAGTAAAAGAAGGCGAAAATTTGTCTTGTGGATCTTTAAATCTTACTTCAACTCTTAGACTAAAAGTACAAAAAGTCGGAGGTGATTCTTCCCTTGCAAAACTAGTTAGTCTTATTGAATCTGTAAACTCTAATAAACCTCCCATTCAACGAATTGCTGATAAGATTGCAGGCAAATTTACTTACTTTGTTCTTATATTTGCCACTTCAAGTTTCTTTTTTTGGTGGAAAGGGGCAAAACACATTTGGCCTGATTTATTAAGTCTTAATCATCATCAATTTATAACAAACTCAAACCACACACTTCATAGTTCTCTTGGTAGTAATGCTGAAAATTTCTTAAGCTTAGCAATTCAATTGTCAATTGCTGTTCTAGTCATAGCTTGTCCTTGTGCACTAGGTTTGGCCACACCAACAGTAATAACTGTCGCATCAGGTAAAGCTGCAAAAAAAGGAGTTTTATTTAAAGGAGGTGACAAAATAGAGTTAGCTTCAAAAATTAATCATATTATTTTTGATAAGACAGGCACCCTAACAAAAGGGAAGCCTTATATTGTTGACTATAAAAATACTAAAGATCATTCATATTTATTAAGAATAGCTGCCAGTTTAGAAAAGGAAAGTAGACATCCAATCGCAAATGCTTTAATTCAAGAGGCCCAAAAACTAAACTTAAGTTTATTTCCAATAAAAAAGATTTTCACCCATTCAGGTAGAGGTATTTCTGGAGAACTTGATTCCATTAATGGAATTATCAACATTGGAAATGTTGATTGGCTACTAAGCAAAGGCATAATTATTGATCACAATGCAAAGAAAGTTATTGAGAATGAAGAGACTCAAATTAATACAATTATTGGTGTTAGTCTAAACGATAAGTTATTAGGATTTATCTTGTTAGGGGATCTACTAAGAGAGGATTCAATTAAAGCAGTTCAAAATTTGAGAGAAAATAAATTTAAAATTAGTATTTTCAGTGGAGATAGAAAACAAACAGTTTTAGGATTAGCAAAGAAAATTGGTTGTAAAGAAACTGAAGTAAAATGGGATCTTCTTCCTCAAATGAAACTAATGAATATAGAAAATTTAAAAATCAATAATAAAGTTGCTATGGTTGGTGATGGAATTAATGATGTGCCAGCTTTAGCATCCTCAGACTTAGGAATTGCAGTTGGTTCAGGAACTCAAATAGCGAAGGCTAATGCAGATGTAGTATTGATGGGAGATCAATTAAATGGATTACCTTATGCATTAAATCTTGCAAAAAAAACTATAAGAAAAATAAAGCAGAATCTAATATGGGCTTTTGGTTACAACTTATTAGCTATACCAATAGCTGCAGGCGTTTTATTCCCTAAATACGGCATTCTTCTAACTCCCTCAATAGCAGCATTATTAATGGCTACTAGCTCAATTACGGTTGTAATTAATGCTTTATCTCTAGATTAAATGAAGGGAAAATTTATTGTTATTGAAGGTATTGATGGATGTGGTAAAACCACCCAAATCGATGAACTATCAAAATGGCTTCCTAATAGTGGTCTAATAAACACCAGATCCAAATTAATCACAACAAGAGAGCCAGGAGGGAGCCTACTAGGCCAAAAACTTAGAAGATTAATTCTTGATAATAATAAAAATAACAAGCCTTCATCACTTGCTGAATTATTACTTTATTCAGCTGATAGAGCAGAACATGTATCAAAAATTATTTCGCCTGCTTTAAATAACAATGATTGGGTAATTAGTGATAGATTTTCCGATTCCACTCTGGCTTATCAAGGTTATGGAAGAAAAATAAATTTAGAGATAATTAAAAACATTGAATCTATTGTTTGCCAGGGAGTATATCCTGATCTCACTTTCTTCTTAGAAATTTCTCCAGAAGAGAGTATCTTCCGAAGAAAAAACGAAATTCCAGATAGAATAGAATCCGAAGGTATTAGATTTTTAGAAAAGGTAAATGAAGGATTTAAACTAATTGCTAAAGAAAAAAACTGGAAGGTAATATCTGCTTCACAAAATATTAAAACTATTTCTAATCAAATTAAAGAGACTCTAATAAACAATTTTTCTGAAAATAAATGATTGAGGTTAACAAAAATAATTTCTTATTCCATGAAGATGTCAATACATATCTACAAAGCATAATTAAAAACAAATCATTTGCTAATGGTTATATATTTTATGGTGCTGAAGGAGTAGGGAAAAAACAAACTGCTCTTAAATTTATAAAAGAGGTTTTCAAACAATTTTCCCGAAACGAAAATATTGAGGAGAGAATTAGCAACAATAATCATCCTGATTTTCTAATTATCGAACCTACTTCTCTTTCGGAAGCTAAAAGATCAAAAAGTTCCGATTTTGAAAAAAAAATCAAAAGTGGATCTGAGATAATTAAGATTTCTCAAGTACGTAATATCAAAACTTTTCTTGGTCAAAAATCAATAGATTCAGAAAAAAAAATTGTTTTAATTATTGATGCACATCTTTTAAATGAAGCTGCCTCAAATTGCCTGTTAAAAACCTTAGAAGAACCTAGTAATGGAATTTTTATACTTTTAACTACCAAATTAAACCTTCTTTTAGATACCATAATCTCCAGATGCCAAATAGTGAGATTTCCAGCTTTTTCTAGTAAACAAATAAATACAATTTTAAAAGATTATTTAGATCTTTCTAAATTTAATAGAAAAGCAAAATTAAAATTAGAGGATTTAATAAACTCCGCTAATGGATCTCCTGGTCAATTACTGACAAATATTGAAATTTGGAATGAATTATCTGATGAAATTACAAATAAATTAGATTCTCCAATAAAAAATAGCATGGAATTATTAGAGATATCAAAAATAATATCTGAACAATTAGAAATTTATCAACAGATTTGTTTAGTCAACTTGATTCAAATTATTTGGTGGAGAAAAACAAAAAACATTAATATATTAAAAAAATTAGAAAATTTAAAATCCCATTTAAGAAAAAAAATTCAGCCAAGGTTGGCATGGGAAATTACTTTATTAAAAATTTCAATGGAAGACTTATGCAATTTAATCTAATGCAGAATTAATTAAATCAGGATTTCTGGTTTGAGTAAAGTCTTGCTTTGCTGTTTCAATTTGGGAACCAATAGGTAACTCAAGACAATAGCCAGCTCCATATACAGTTTTTATATATAAAGGCTTACGTGGATCAGGCTCTAACTTAGTACGTAAGTGTCTAATATGAACTCTTATTGTCTCAATATCATCGTCAGGTTCATATCCCCACACTTCTTTAAGAATTAATGCTGGCGATACAGTTTGACCGTGTCTCTGCAAAAGACAGTGAATGAGTTCAAATTCAAGATGCGTTAACCTAACTGGAGTTTCAAACCAAATAGCTTCAAATCTTTCAGGAACAAGAGTAAGAGGACCATAATTTAAAATTTCTTGCTGGTTGCTCGAATTTAACTGTGCTCTATTGGTTCTCCTTAATAAAGCTTTTATGCGTACATGTAATTCTTCTAGATCAAATGGTTTAGTGATGTAGTCATCAGCTCCAGAGTTAAAACCAGTAACTTTATCCTTAAGACCTCCTAATGCAGTTATCATCAAAATTGGAATGTTTGATGTTCTTTCGTCTCTTCTAAGTCGTTGGCATAAAGTTAATCCATCAACACTTGGTAACATTAAGTCCAAGAGTATTAAATCTGGTGAGTATTGAAGAGCTAATGCCTGACCTTTAATTCCATCTTCGGCTTTTTGAACATCAAAACCAGAATGCTCTAAATGCCTAGCCACCAAATCTCGCATATCACGATCATCTTCAATTAAAAGGATTGAAATTTTCATATTTATAAACTATTAAATTAAAATTAAATTTTAGTACTATGATTCTCTCAAGAATTTATAAAGATTGCTGAATTAATGTAAACAATTTTATCAATTAGATTTATGAATTAACTGAATAACAGCAATGGATTCAAAAGAAATTGCGAATTTTAAATAAGTTTAAATTTTACAATTTCTTTAGTTTTTATTTATTTTTTCTTAATAATTAGAGGAAAATAAGGAAAAATAATTAATAAATTTAAAATAATATTTAATCCAAATTGCGATTTTATTAAGAGAATTTAAAAATGAAATTAAGTTGTAATACTCAGTTTTTAAAGATTATTTAAATTACTTTAAAGTTTTTAATTTCGTCTAAGTGTTTAAAATAATTATTTTGTTTATATTAAAAAAGATCTTTAAGTATCTATGAAAAGCAAGCCTATTCTCTATTCTGATTTATCGAAAAAACAACTAGAAAATCTTAAAGAACTTTACATTCAAAAAAAAGTTGAATCGATGAGTCATCAAGAACTCAAAAAGTATGTACTAGAAATTATTTCTCATCAGATAAACGATACTATTGGCAATGAAGAGGAAATGGAAGCATGGAGAGAAATGTCAGATTTTTTTGGAGACCAATTTGAAATAATTATCTTAGAAATACAAACGAAATACATTGACAATAAAAACGTTCTTGAAACCCAAATAGATCCCCAGAAGCAAAGAATAGAATTACTTGAAAGAAATAATTTAGATCAAGAAAAAATGGATATGTGGGATGACTAGAATTACTTGCAAGTTGTAATTTATACCATACAAAAAAATATATCCGGATTTATAAATGTTCTAATTACTGTTCTTAAAATTATCAGTTTATAACAATTTAATATTAAATTAACAATATATTTTGCTTACTTTATATGTTCTAATTACTGTTCTTAAAATTATATTAAATTAAAGTAATAATATCTTCGGCCAACCACTTATTAATAAGAAAAAGTTCATAGAAATAAAAGAATTCACCTTCATTAGAGTGACCTTGGATGACTTTTTGAAATAAATAAACTCCCCGGGCGAGAGTCTTAAAGAGGCGATATGAAGTACTCTGACTGCTTCTGAAGTAAGAAAATCGGGAAAATCCAATAAATGCCACATAAATGCCACACATTATTTTTTCCGAAAATCCTTTATTTTCCATAAAAAAAAGAGACTTGTGAAGTCTCTTGCAGTTAGTTGAATCATAAAGTGAACTCCCCGGGCGATAGTCGAGGCAAGGTTTGTTGAAGTAAGTTGACTGCTGTTGAAGTAATAAAAATGAAAAATTTGGAAAAATGACCCATTTTTAACCCCTTTTCAAATTCATTATGAACCTCCAAAATCGTCATTTTTTGAGCATCAAAGAAGTATCAAATCTAATTGGAATTTCTGTTTCAACTATCAATCGTGGAGTAAAAAAAGGAACATTTCCTCCAAAACATAAATTATCTGCCCAAAGAATTGGTTTTCTTAAATATCAAATTGATCAATGGATAGAAGGGAAAAGAAATCGTTGGCAAGATGGTTAATAAAAATATGTAGTTTAAAATTAAGATCTAATATTAAAAAATATTTTATGCTGACGTTACTTTTTATTTGTGCCTATTTATCAATATCTATGCTTACACTCGGAGACTATTCTTTTAATGCTATTAATTTTAAAAAATTCTGGCAAAAGTCTTTTGACTTTAAAGGGAAAATAAAAAGAAGTGATTTCTGGATTACTCAGGGATGGTTATTCTTTCATTCAATTTTATTAGTAATTTTTGGAATTGCGCTTTCTGTGGATATTACGGGATTAGGATTTTCATTGAATGATATAAGACCGTATATTTTAATCCCAATTTGCGCATTTTCGGTAATTTCAATAATACCGAGTATTTCAATTCAAGTGAGAAGATTAAGAGACGCTGCTAGACATCCATTATGGATACTTCTTGGTTTGATACCTTTTGGTGCAATTGTACCTTTCATTTTCTATTTCAGTCCATCTAGAAAACCAAAGTTGCCACTGTCATTGCATGACAGACTTAATGAAGTTGAAGATTTACTTAATCAAGGGACTATTGATGAAGAAGAATATAAATATATGAGAAAAAAAATACTTACAAAATATGTGGATTAAAAAAGACCCCAAGTATCATGACATCCCATGAAGTTACTTGAAGTCTCTTGACGTTTATTGAACTCCCCGGGCGGGATTCGAACCTGCGACCAATCGATTAACAGTCGATCGCTCTACCGCTGAGCTACCGAGGAATATATGATGAATTTAGCTCTTTAAAGTACCTTATGACAAGTACAATGGCTAATTATATTGAAATTTTGATGGTTCTTTCCAGTGAGATAAACAACCATTTTTTAACTCAGCTACTGCATCAGCATACATTAATTCTTCATAACGATGCGTAATCCACAAAGCAGATAAAGGTTTATTTTGGTCACTTGTAAGATTTTTAATAGTTTTTAAAACTTTTAATTGGCTGGTTTGATCAAGTAAAGATGTAGGCTCATCCAAAAGAATAAAATTTCTATTACTAATAAGAGCGCAGGCAATAGTTAAGCGTTGTTTTTGTCCACCGCTTAACGTATGAATGGGCCTTTTTTCAAAACCAGTCATTCCTACCTGATCAAGTACATATTCAATTTTTTTATTAATTTCATTTTGACTTATATTTTGATTAATATTTATCAGAAGTTCACTCCTGCAATTTGGCATCAATATTTGATGATCAGGGTTTTGAAACACCATGCCAATATTTGCCTTAGAATAAATAGCTCCATTTTTGGGTTTGATTATTCCATTAATTAATTTTAAAAGAGTACTTTTTCCACTACCGTTTTTACCTAAGACCATCCAAAACCCAGGTTTTTTTATTGAGAAGTTACATTTAAAAATTAAATTTTCTTTATTACCAGGATATGAAAAAGTAACATCTTTGAATTTAATATGAGGTATTTCATTTTGCAGAGAATCTCGCATTAATTCAATTAATCTATGTTGAGAGAAAATCCAGGTCTTTTAGCACCTCCTGCTACTGCAGATTTTTCATATATCTGAACAGAAATAATTTCTTTAGCTCTGACAGCAATTAATTTATCTTGAACTTTGTCACACCTTAATTCAATCAAGTTAGGGGATTCTAACGTTTCATTCATAGAACTTTTTATTTCATCATAAATTCTTTTAACATCATCAAATTCTTTCTTCTGAATTGAAAGTGGAAAGGGTGAATATCTCAGACTTAGTTCAAGTGAATACATAATAATTGTAAAAACTACTTTTTATAATAGTAAATATTTTTATGCAGAAAGTTATTTTAAGTTAAATTCTTTTGAGAAAATTATATAAAAGATCTTTAAATACAATTATTATGTATTTAGGAGATTTTATTTTGCAATTTAAAAAATCATTTCATGGAAATAGCAAATGATATAACTTCTCTTGTTGGCAATACCCCGTTAGTTAAATTAAATCGAATCAGAAGTCATTTTAATTGTTATCCAGAAATAATAGCCAAACTAGAAAGTTTCAATCCATCAGCGTCCGTTAAGGATCGCATCGCTTATTCAATGTTATGTAAAGCTGAAGAAGAAGGATTGATAACACCAGATAAAACAACTTTAATTGAAGCAACAAGTGGGAATACGGGCATCGCCTTAGCAATGGTTGCTGCAGCAAAAGGCTATAAATTGATATTAACTATGCCAGACACGATGAGTATTGAGAGAAGGGCAATGTTGAGAGCATATGGAGCTGAATTACAGTTAACGCCAGGTAAAGAAGGAATGAAAGGAGCTTTAGATTTAGCTAATGAGTTGTCTTCAACAATTGCAAATAGCTATCAATTTAATCAATTTGAAAACTTTGCTAATCCAGATATTCATGAAAGAACAACGGCTCAAGAAATATGGTCTCAATCCAATAACAATTTAGATGGACTAGTTACAGGAGTAGGCACAGGAGGAACAATTACTGGTTGCGCACGTTTCTTGAAAAAAGTTAATCCAAATTGCAAAATTTATGCTGTAGAGCCAAAAAAAAGTGCTGTGATTTCAGGAGAAAAAGCAGGATCTCATTCGATTCAAGGAATAGGAGCAGGTTTCGTACCGAAAGTACTGAATACTAAATTAATTGATGAAATTATAAAAATTGATGACGATGAAGCATTTTATTATGGGCGATTATTAGCTCGATTGGAAGGCCTTTTATCTGGCATCAGCAGCGGTGCAGCTCTAGCAGCAACTATAAAAATCGGTGCAAGGAAAGAACTAATGAACAAAAGATTGATAGTTATTCTTCCAAGTTTTGGTGAAAGATATTTATCAACAGGAATGTTTGAATCAAATACCTCAATTCAGGCCAGAAAAGATGGTTATCTTTAATCCATAATTTATAAAAAATGGAAAAAAATTTATATGAAGAATTAGGCCTCAAAAAAAATGCAACCAGAAGTGAAATTAAATCTTCATATCGCTCTTTAGTTAAGCAACATCATCCTGATGCAGGCGGAAAAAAAGAAAGATTTCTTGCAATACAAAATGCCTGGGAGACTCTAAATGACCCTATCAAAAAAGAACAATATGATAGAAATTTTTTCTCCTCCAGTTCATCATTTGATTCATTAAATGAAGATTGGGAAAAGAAAATTAATTCAAAAAAATATAATTCGTCAATTAAAGACAAAGAAGTTGAAATATGGATTAAAGAAATTTTCACTCCGATTAATAGATTAATTAGTCAAATAATTAAACCTTTGAACAACGAAATAAAAGAACTATCTGCTGATCCATATGATGACCAACTAATGGAAAATTTTTGCAGTTACATAAATCTTTCACAAAAGAAAATAGAAAAAGTTGAAAAAATTTATAACAAAAAAATTGTTCCAAAGTCTATTTCAGCTTTAGGCCTCGATCTTTATCACTGTTTTTCACAAGTTAAAGATGCACTATCAGAATTTGATAGATATACGCAAGGATACGTGGATAACTACTTATTTGATGGTAAGGAAATGATTAAAGAAGCAAAAAGAATACAAGCAAAGATGTCTACAGAGAAAAAAAATAAAAACTTTTAGATATAAAACTTTATTCAATATATTCTTTAAGTTGATCTAATTTCAACCAAACATCTGGGACAGGTCTACGCCATCGAACCTGGGCATATTCGTCTTTGACTGAAAGAATCTCTCCAGGACCTTCAAAGACATAATTAGGTAGATCATTATCACTAGCTAGAGCCTCGATACTTTTTATATAATTTTCTCTATCGATAAAAACTAGGCTTCCTTTCTTGAGAGGTTTCTTTGGAATAGAATCTGTCATAATAAATTCAACAAAGTTATTTGAAATTTATTATACAAAAACTTGTTTGATAAATATTTAAAAAAATTGATAACGGAATAATAATTACAAACGTCTAAAAAATTTAATAGTCTTAAATAATAAATATCTTGAAAATATGCGTCTTTTACTACTTGGCTGCACTGGATTTGTTGGTAAAGAATTAGTACCAACACTACTCAATGAAAAACACGAAATATACATTGTTAGTAGAAAACCCATAAGTAAATTAAAGCTTGATATAGATTTCAAAAAGTTTAATTTTTTTCAAATAGATTTATCAAAAGAAAAAAACTGGAATAACGAAAAACTTCTAAATATTTTAAGAGAGACAGATGGAATTATTAACTTAATGGGAGAACCCATAGCTGAAAAAAAATGGACTTATGCACAAAAGAAGGAGATTGAAAATAGTCGTATTAACACTACGAAATTCATGATGAACACCCTTAAAAATTTCAAAATCAGCCCAAAAATCATTGTAAATGGATCGGCAATAGGTTATTACGGTACAAGCTTGTCTGATGAATTCAATGAAAATAGTATTGGAGGAAAAGACTTTTTAGCGAATCTTTGCAAAAAATGGGAAACCGTTGCTGCTGAAAAACCATTTTTCACAAGGTTGGTTATTTTTAGAATCGGCATTGTTCTAGAAGCAAGTGGTGGAGCATTAGGGAAAATGCTCCCTATATTTAAAGTTGGATTAGGTGGACCAATAGGAGATGGTAAGCAATGGATGAGTTGGATTCATAGAAGTGATTTATGTGCATTAATTACCCAAGCATTAGTTGATAAAAAGTATTCAGGAGTATTTAATGCTGTTGCACCCAATCCAGTATTAATGAGAGAATTTTCTCAAATTTTAGGCAAATGTCTGAATAGACCTAATTTACTCCCAGTGCCAGGAGCGGTTTTAAAAATATTGTTAGGAGATGGAGCAAAAGTTGTATTGGAAGGACAAAAAGTAATAAGCAGAAAACTTAAAAATTATGATTTTAAATATCCTCTTCTTGAGAAAGCAATTTACGCCTCCACCAAGAATTAATACCGTTTACTAAAGCACCAATAATAAGAATTGTTATTAATGGGACTATAAGAGGATTCCAAACTTTCTGAATAAAATTAATAAAAACAAATATCCCATTAAATTGCATGATGATTGCAAAAATAAAAAATATTGCAAAAAAAATTACTATAAATAAATTTATTAATAACAAATTATCGATTATTAGTTTTAACTTATTTTGATTATCTTCTTTAATCATTTTTTATAACAATATTCATATCATCAACCATCTTATGACAAGCTTTGTTTTCACCAAGTCTTTGTTTCGCATTTGCATTACATGAGATCATAAAGTTATTATTTAGCTTTATTAGATATATTACTTTTATGATCAATTTTATTGTCTGATTTATTTGATCATTCTTATCTTTATAATTTCTGGCACAAAAAACATATTTTCCAAGCAAACGTCTCTGTGCTTCAGCAAAAGATTTTGTAAATTGTGGGCCTTTACCTTCAATCTGAATAACAGGTTTTCCTAATCCAATCGCTTGCTCTGCTGCCGTTCCTGCCATGCTGATACAACATCTACTTTTCAATAATATTTTTTCAAAATTATTCCAATATATATTTACTTCTAATGATTTATATCGAAATTTCAAGAAATATACATCTTTTATGTTTTCTAGTTTTAACCATCCTCTTTTTTGAAATATTTCCTTTATTCTTGCTACAGATAAAGCATGAACCATTGCAAAATTAAATTCAATTTTTTGAAAATATCTTAAATCTGACAAAGCCTCTAATACTTCTAAAATTAAAACTAAATTTTCTATAATTTCGGGGAATCTACTTCCTGGAAATAATCCAATACTAAATTCAGATTTCTTAAATTCTTCATTTCTGGGGAAAAACTTATCCATAAATGGATTGCCTAAAAAAGAAACTTTCTTTTTTAATTGCAAAGTTAAATCTTTAGCTGTAAGAGAATCTCTTGTATATATTTTTTTTGACTTTTTTGAGAGCAGGAAAAATCTAGAAGGCCATGGTAATTTTAACTTCCCTTCATAATGACTGGAATAAGCAACTAAATATGTAAAAAAATCTTTTTTACAAATCCATGCAAAAAATACTGGCACAATATCTCCAACTACAAAAAAATAATCATATTTTTTTCTTAGTTTATAGGTTAAATGTAATCTTCTTAGAAGATAAAATATTTCTCCTCCAAATATCTCACTTAGTCTTCCCTTAAAGGAATTATAGCCAATTCCTCCAGTACTAAATTCTTTAGTCTTTCCAATGATCTTAATTTTTTCTTTTTCGTAATGCTTCCCTTTACCAACAATTGGCAAAGCATTCACAGAATAACCACTTTTTATAAATTCCTTAGCTATTAAACTCCCAGATAGATCTTCTCCATGCCCATTACTTAATATTAAAATTTTAAACAATTTAAAATTCCAACCATTTTTTAACTTTGGTCAACTCAGGCCAATCAGGATATCTACTTAATCCATCTTCAACAGATTCTTTCAACTCACTTTTCAAATCCGGCATCATCATAGACATTTTTTTTATTAACTCAATATGATCCCTAACACCTTTATTATTTGTAGCCAAAAGAGCTAAAGACAAATTCATTCTTGCTTGTGGATCTTGCTGATTTAATCGAACAGCTTGTCTGGCAGCTGCCAAAGCTTGTTCATTATTTTTCAAAAGTAATTGAAGCCATGATAGACAAGTCCAGGCAGCAAAATGATTTGGTATTTGCTGTATGATTTTCTGAAAATCTTGAACTATTGGAATTAAATCTTCCCCAGATTTATATCTTGATAGAGCTGCATTAAAATCCTCTTCGATAGGATTAATTTCGTTATTCATTACTAATTAAACTGCAAAGGAACTTCCACAACCGCAAGTTTGAGAAGCATTAGGATTTACAAAATTAAAGCCACCACCAATTAGTTCCTTACTAAAGTCTAATTGCATTCCATAGATATATAAGAGACTTTTAGGATCACAAACAACTTGAAAATTTTGATCTGCTTTTAATGAATAATCATAAACTTTGTCATCGGGATTTATTTCGTTACTTCCTATAAAGTCCATCGTATAACTCATTCCACTACAACCACCTGATCTTACTCCTACCCTGAGTGCTTTTTTATCACTTTGGCTCTTTAATAAATTTGAGATTTGCTCTATAGCATCATTTGTAATCAAGATACCTTTGCCATCATCAGAATTCTTAATTTCATGTCTTACTTCTAAATTTTCCATAAACAAAGAATTTCTACTATTTATAATATAAAAACTTAATCGATAAGATGCATAGAACAAACAATATCCAAACTTGATTTGTTATAATTTTAAGAAAAAGTGAAAATTGCAATAGTTGGTTCTGGATTAGCTGGTCTTACAGCGGCAGTTAATTTAGTTGACGATGGTCACGAAGTAGAAATTTATGAGAGCAGGTCATTTTGGGGAGGCAAAGTTGGAAGTTGGGAAGATAAGGATGGCAACCACATAGAAATGGGTTTACATGTATTTTTTTACAATTACGCAAATCTTTTTAAGTTAATGAAAAAAGTGGGAGCTTTAGATAATTTATTACCAAAAGATCATACTCATCTATTCATAAATAATGGTGGAAATTTGAAATCCTTAGATTTCAGATTTCCCTTAGGTGCTCCATTTAACGGATTAAAAGCCTTTTTTACCACCGAACAACTTACATGGGTAGACAAGTTCAGAAATGCCTTAGCATTAGGTACAAGCCCAATAGTTAGAGGATTGATAGACTACGAAGGTGCAATGAGAATAATTAGAGATCTTGATAGAATTAGTTTTAAAGAATGGTTTTTAAATCATGGTGGAAGTGAAAAAAGTTTAGAAAGAATGTGGGATCCTATCGCTTATGCTCTGGGTTTTATCAATTGCAAAGATATTTCAGCGAGATGCATGCTGACAATTTTCATGATGTTTGCTTCAAAAACAGAAGCGTCAAAACTTAACCTCTTAAAAGGTTCACCACATAAGTGGTTAACTCAACCTATAGTCGACTACATCACCAACAAAGGGGCAAAAATCCATCTTAACCATAAGGTAGAAGAAATTATTTATGAAAAGGAATCTTCCTCTTATTTAGTTAATCAGTTAAAAATATCTTCTCCTGAAGGAATGAAGGCAGTGTTTGCAGATAAATTTCTAGCTGCCTGTGATGTTCCTGGAATAAAAAAAATAATTCCAAAAGAATGGTATCAATTTAAAGAATTTGAAGGTTTAAAAAAACTTAGAGCAGTTGCTGTTGCCACAATCCAATTAAGATACGACGGTTGGGTTACCGAACTGCAAAAAGATAATACTGGGAATACACCAATTGGACTAGATAATCTGCTTTATTCTGCTGATGCCTCTTTCAGTTGTTTTGCTGATTTAGCACTAGCAAGTCCAGCAGATTATAGAAAAAAAGATATGGGATCACTCCTTCAATGTGTTTTAACTCCCGGCGATAGGTGGATGGGAAGATCTACAGAAAGAATTACAAAAGAAATAGATAAAGAGGTTCGTCGGCTATTCCCATCGTCAAAAAATCTTAAATTGCTTTGGAGTAATGTTGTACAAATTCCGCAATCACTCTATAGAGAATCTCCCGGTATGGAACCTTACAGACCCGATCAAAAAACATCTATATCTAATTTCTTCATGGCTGGTAGTTATACAAAACAAGATTACATAGACTCTATGGAGGGAGCAACTATGAGTGGACATTTAGCTGCTGCTGCGATCTTAGAGAAGAAAGCAGAATTGGCAAAAAATCTTGCAGTAAGTTAATTAATGGGTACTTGGCTAAAACATGACGTAATAACAGTAGTTAATGCGCCTCTCGAAAATGTATGGAATACCTGGAGCGATTTAGACTCAATGTCACTTTGGATGAGCTGGATTGAATCTGTAAAAACAATTGATGAAGAAACTAATACTTTGCCTGATTTAACAGAATGGACTTTGGCTGCAAATGGCTTTAGGTTTAAATGGAAAGCTCAAATTACAGAAAGGGTTGATAAAAGCAAACTCAAATGGAAATCTATAGGAGGTTTACCTACAGAGGGATCAGTAGTTTTCGAAAGTAAAAGTGATCAAATCACATCGGTGAATTTAGCAATAACATATGAGCTACCTAAAATGATTGCTCGACTTATGGAAGAAAATATTTTAGGGAAATTAGTCACAAATGAATTACAAAGCAATATCAATAGGTTTAAAAATTTAGTTGAAAAGAATTATAAAGAAGATTTTTCTAACTAAAAATATTTATTGCTACGTCTAATAGCCCTTCAAAGGTATATTTTTGTGCCTGGCTATCAACTCGGCCAAAAATCTTCTCGCATATTTTTGTTGTTTGAGGTCCAATAGTTAACAACTTAATTTGATGAAAATACTCTAACCATTGTTTACCAAGTTTTTTTTCGAGTAAAGAAGCAGCATTTAATACGGTTTTACCGCTTGAGAAAATAATTGCATCGACTTTTCGATTAGAAATAATATCAATTGTTTCTTCCGGCATTGAGTCAGGACATCTAGTTTCATAAGCAGCAACCTCAAATACACGAGAACCAGCCTTTCTAAATTGATCTGCAATTAAATCCCTACCGCCTGTTTGAACTCTTGGTACAAAAACTCGAAGTCCATAACCAGATACTGGGAAATTATCAATTAAACTTTCAGCAACAAATTCTGGAGGTATGAAATCAGCCTTAATCCCAAAATCATCAAGAGTTTTTGAGGTTTTTTCTCCGACTACGGCGATTTTTATTTTTTTAGAACATTCTTTTAATGAACTATTAAAGTATCTAAGTCTTTTATCCACAAATTTGATCCCATTACTACTGGAAAAAATTATCCAATGAAAATCATTTATTTGATTTAATGCTTCGTCAAGAGGATTCAAATCATCAGGATCACCAATACTTATAGCAGGCAAATCAAATACTTTAGCGCCCTTGCTTGTAAATATCTTTTTTATATCCAATATCCCTTCTTTTGATCGAGTAATAATTATATTTCTTTGATCAAGGGGTAGATCAACAATTGGCATCCTTGTCCTCCTCATTATTATTTTGATTTTTATTTTTTAATTCATCAAGAAGTTTCAAGACTGATAATCCTTTATCAAGAACAACATCGTCTTTGAAAATTATCTCTGGAACTCTTCTCATCTCTATTCTTTTTCCTAAACTATGCCTGATAGAGCTTTTAGCAGTATTCAAGTTTGCCACAATCTCTTTCCTCACTTTCTCTTGAGCAGTTGAAGTTATGTAAATTTTACAGTGTTGCAAATCACCTGATAAATCAATCTTAGAAATATTGACGAAATGATCTCTAATAAGATCATTTTCTAAATCATTCTGCAAAATAAGGGTTATTTCTTTCTTCAAAAGAGAAGAAACTTTTGCAAGACGGTAATTATTTGGCATTATGGTTTTAAATTCAATGGGTTTGTCATAGCTTGCAAAACAAAATAAACAGTTATGAAAGCACTTAAGACAGAAGATATCAAACCTACTATTGTGAGTGGATTTGATCTATTCTTGAATAAAGGTTCAAGCAAAGCAACAAGTCCCCCAACAATGATGGATATCAAATACTTTGGATATCTTGCAACATTAGAGAAAAATTCGCCCATTAGCTCCACAAATAGATTACTTTTTTAGCTAAGTTTTAACAAACATTAAACAGCATGATTACATTATATCAATTTAGGCATAGTGCTTTTTGTTTAAAAACAAGAATGGCTCTTCATGCAAAAAAACTACAATATCGAGTTGAAGAAGTAACACCTGGAATAGGCCAATTTGAAATCTTTAAATTATCAGGTCAAAAACAAGTACCTGTAATAGTCGATAGTAATGATCAAGTTATTAATGACTCTTCAACTATTTGCGAATATATAGATAAAAAAAATGAAAAGAATCCACTCTTTCCTGAGGACCCAGTATTATTTGCACAATGCAAACTAATTGAAGACTGGGCAGATACTACAATGGCTACAACTTGTAGAAAAGCTTTAATAAAATCTGCAATAGAAAATCCACATCTAAGAACTGCATTACTTCCAGATGAAATACCTTCTTCAGTTAAAAGTATTGTTGATAAATTACCTTTTGAAAATCTTAGTAAAATTTCTAATGTAGTTTTGTCTTCTAAAGATAATTTAGAACTCCAAAAATTACTGGAAGCTTTATCAAAATCCTTGATCAACAAGAAATATTTAGTTGGAGATAGTTTATCAATTGCAGATATTTCAATTGCTGCTCAATTATCCCTTCTTAAATTTCCAAAGTCTGCAGGACCAATTCTTTCAGGAGAGGGGAGCCAAGAATACATAAACAACCCTTATTTAGAAAATCTTTTCATTTGGAGGAACAACTTAGAAGAATATCTTTTTAGTGCTAACTCTCAATAAATTCAAACTTCAATTTGTATTTATTTGTTTTTATAGCATGAATAGAAGGATCACCAACTTTTGAACCATATGAAGCAACATATTGCACTCCACAAATTGATGGTTTAATTGAATTATCAACTTCCAATATTTCTTCGGAACATTTTTGAAATTTACTAATGGTCTCTACCTGATTAATCCTTGAAGCACCTGGCTTATGGGCTGTTTGTATAACGAGCTCATCTGCGAAAAAAATATCATCATCTTGGATTTGATTTCTCCCTGTAATTCTCGAATCGATATAAAAATCATCTTTTAAATAAGTAATTTGATTATTAATCGATTGAGGATCATTTGTAACCTTGATTAAGGTGTCACCAAATATTGCTTTTCCAATAGATTCAGAATTTTTTGAACGATTACCAACAATTAAATCTGAATCATTCTTAAAGAAATTTACTTTATAAATAACTGGCTCTTCTGAATCATTAAATATATCTTGAGAAGTAACAAGCCAATTCCCCTCGAACCATTTAGGATAAATTAAATCCTTAGAAGTATCCGATAATTTAAAATTTGGCAAATATAATTCTGGCCATTGATTTACACGATTTTCCAAAAACTCTCGTAGGTTAGAATCTACTAGAGCAAAAGAACTTTCTAAAAAAATTCCTTGAAACATCAAGCAAAAGATTAATCCAAGAATAATTTTCATTATGTCAAATCCATTAATAAGAGCATCAGATCATTATGTATTATTAGAGCCAGATTCAAAAGAAAAAATCGTATCAAAGCAAGAAGCAATTTTATGGTTAAAGAATTGGCTTAGTAAGACAGAAACACAAACAATATATCAAAATATAGAAGATCCTGATCAGGAATTTTTTGAAGAATTATTGGAAAGCACTTATGAATTAGAAATAAAATTAGGATACGTTATCAAATGGTTTGCAGTAAGAATTGAACCAGATTAACTAATGATTTCTTTATGAATTCCATGAATTATTTTCATAGCAACTTGTTCAATATTTTCTTTTTTTACTTGAATTCTTAAATCTGCTTGAGAATACAAATTTTCTCTAGATTGCAAAATACTCATATATAAATCATTTAGATTCCTCCCCTGAAGAAGTGGCCTATTTTCAATTTCATTTTTCAATCTTTCAATTGCTATATCTTTGTCAAGATCTATCCAAGCAATTATTCCCTGTCTTAAGATTCCCCAGTTGTCCGATTTGGTAACTATACCTCCCCCAGTTGAGATTACTAATGAAGGAATTTTGATAGTTTCTTTAAGGCAGTTTGCTTCTAATTCACGGAAATTATCTTCTCCTTCATCATTAAAAATTTGATTAATAGATTTTTTTGCCAATTTCTCTATTACTGAATCTAAATCAATGTATTTATATTTTAATAATTCAGCCAGCTTCAAACCAGTTTGTGACTTGCCAGAACCCATCATCCCTATTAAAAATATGCTTCTGCCCTTTATAGTATGAACTATTTTTTCGATAATGGATTGTTCCATAAAGACAAAAGCGTATTTAAAACCTTAAGATAGTATTATTGCAGACAGGTATGACTTCTACACAATCCAAACCATTACATGGGAAAGGACGTGAATGCGTCATAACTCGACGTGCCTGCTTTAGTTCTAGTCACCGTTATTGGCTCCCTGAAAAAAGCCCAGAAGAAAATTTATCTCTTTTTGGAAAGTGCAGTATTGCACCAGGTCATGGTCATAATTATGAGCTTATTGTTTCAATGGGTGGGAAACTAGACTCTGATGGAATGGTACTTAATCTCTCTGATGTAAAACACTCTATTAAAGATAAAGTTACTGGAAAATTAGATTTTCGTTTTTTAAATGATGTCTGGCCTGAATTTAATGTTAATAATCAAGAGGGTATACTTCCCACAACTGAAGCATTAGTAAAGGTCATTTGGAGTCGTCTAAAAGATGATTTACCTCTTACAAGTCTAAGGCTTTATGAAAACCCAAATTTATGGGCAGATTATTTTGGAAAAAACATGGAAGCATTTTTAACAGTACAAACTCATTTTGCAGCCGCTCATAGACTTGCAAAAGAAGAGATATCCTTTGATGAAAATAAAAAAATCTATGGGAAATGCGCCAGAGTTAATGGACATGGTCATAACTATCTTGTCGATATAACTGTTAAAGGAGACATTGATAAAAGAACAGGAATGGTTTGCGACTTATCTGCCCTCCAAGAGATAATTAATGATTTAGTTGTTGAACAACTAGATCATACTTTTCTAAATAAAGACATCGAATTTTTCCATAATTGTGTCCCAACTGCTGAAAATATAGCTTTATATATTTCTGATATTCTTAAAAAACCAATACATAATCTTGGTGCAACATTATACAAAATAAGACTCCAGGAAAGCCCAAATAATGCTGCAGAAATTTATGTTGATCAAAAGTTAACCAATTCAATGAATTTGAAATTTGAAAATAGTTTAATAACGCAAACTTGAGTAACCCAAGAGTAATAATTGTTATAGCATCTAGTCTTGATGGGAGAATTGCATTTCCTGGAGGTGGAGAATCGCATCTTGGAAGCGAAGAAGATAAAAAAATATTAAATCAAACCTTATCAATGGTTGACGCAACCATTTTTGGTTTAGGTACTTTAATAGCTCATCAATCAACTTACCTAGTTAAAAATCCCAATGATAATGACGAAGTAAATATATCAAAAAGCCAACCAATTTCTATAATTGCTTCAAATAGCAAAAAATTTAACAGTAATTGGAAATACTTTCGTCAACCAATTAGAAGATGGCTAATAAGCTCAAGTAAAGTTGAAAATTCGTCAAATAATGACTTTGAAAAACAAATCTTTTTCGATGATTCATGGGAAAAAACTTTAATTTCACTCAAAAAACAAGGGATAAATAATCTAGCTCTCTTAGGAGGTGCAAAACTTATAAATTCATTTATAAAAGAGGATCTAATAACAGATATAAAAATTACAATAATTCCAAGAATTATTGGAGGTAGATATACATGGATCCCTCCAGAACAAACAAATGAAATTTTTAATCTCAAAAGAAGATGGAAAATAAAATCAATTAAAAATTTAATGAATAATGAAATCCATCTTCATTACAAAAAAATTTGAAATAGATTCAATAATATAATGAACCAAAAAATACATAAAGTTGAAGTCAAATTGTCAATTAAGGAAATCTCTAAAGAGATATGGAATGAATTAGCAAATGAAATAAATAATCCATTTTATGAATGGACTTGGCTTAAAAACCTTGAAATATCAAAAAGTGTTTCGAGAGAAACTGGTTGGCAACCTCTATATTTTGTTGCTTATAAAAATGAAGAAATATTAGGAATTGCTCCACTTTTTTTAAAAAATCATAGCTATGGAGAATTCATTTTTGATCAATCATTTGCAAGATTGGCTCAAGAGCTGAATTTAAATTATTACCCTAAATTAATTGGAATGAGTCCTTATAGTCCTATAAATGGATATCAATTTCTTTATAAAAAAAATAAAGATAAGAAAGAAATTACAAATTTACTAATAAACCATATCGAAAGCTTTGCGATTAAAAACAAAATTTTAAGTTGTAATTTTTTATATATTGATGAAAGCTGGGGAAACCATCTTAAATCTTTCGGATACTATGAATGGATAAATTCCAGCAGTGAATGGAGGAGTAATGGGGAAAAAACTTTTGATGATTTTCTTTCTAGATTCAACTCTAATCAGAGAAAAAATATCAAAAAAGAGAGGAAATCAATTACTAACCAAGATATTAAAGTAGAAATTTTTGATGAAGATGATATCAATCAAGAAATCCTCAAAGAAATGCATAATTTTTATGAACAGCATTGTTCGAGGTGGGGGGTTTGGGGAAGTAAATATCTAACATCTAAATTTTTCGAAAAAATTGTTGATAATAGAAAAAATATATTACTTTTTAGCGCATCAAAAAATGATTCGAATGATATTTTTGCTATGTCTATGTGCGTTAAAAATAAAAACAACTTATGGGGTAGATATTGGGGTAGTAAAGAAGACATATCTAATTTACATTTTGAATTATGCTACTACCAGCCAATTGAATGGGCAATAAAAAATAGTATCCATTTTTTTGATCCTGGAGCGGGTGGTAAACATAAAAGGCGGAGGGGGTTTTTTGCAAAAAGCACCATTAGCTTGCATAAGTGGTTTGACAAAAATATGGAAAATATAATTTATCCTTGGCTAAATGAAGTTAATAAACAAACCGAAATGCAAATTAAATTTGAGAATAATTCTATACCCTTTAAATAAAAATTATTTGGCTTTATCAGAGCTTATATTAGTAATATAGTTTTTATTAACTTCTAAGAATGAATTCTAGTAAAAGTTTAGATAAAAAAATAAAGATTGATAATAATCTATCCAACCGATATATAGACTTAGATCCAAACGGTTATTTCATTATAAAAGTAGATTTAGAAGAAAATAAAATAATTTTAGAGCACTTTTTAAACAATATCGATGAGGAAGGCTATGCGCTTGACCCAGAAACAAATGAACCAATTAAATGTGACTCTCAAAATAAAAGAGTTAGTAATGAAATTTTTAAAGGTATTAGTGCGAAACAACTTGGAATATGCATTACTGAAGAAAGAAATGACTTAATAACCAGATTCGATCATGCTCTATATTTAGGCAGAGAACTACAAAAAGCAGAAGAATGTTTATACAAAAAATTGCCCTATATCCAAGATTAAGAAATTAAACGAAAAAATCTAATCTTTTCATCTGATGTTAAATTAAATAAAAGTAAAAAAATTAATGAACATCATTTTCTATTTTGCATTTATTGGTTTTGGTTTTGGAGCTGCTTTCGCATTAGATAGGCTCTTAAGAGCAGTTAAATTAATTTAAAAAAACTACAAAATTTTAATAGTCTCTCCATACAAATCATATTCATCCGCAAAAGAAATATTCGCTTCAACAAATTTACCAATATAATCTTTCAATTCATTATCAGTATTAATTGATAAAATAACATTTCCGTCAATTTCGGGCGCGAAATTGTAGGACCGACCTATTAATTGATTATCATCTGATATTTTTTCTACCAAAATCTTCATTTTTGAACCAACATATGACTGATTTTTATCTCTAGAGATATCTTGTTGAACTGAAATAACGTTATCTTTTCTTGCCTCTGCGACCTCTGGGGATACTTTATTTGGCAAATCAAAAGCTGCAGTTCCTTCCTCAGGAGAAAAAATAAACACTCCTACATGATCAAATTTGTGCCTATCCAAAAATTCCAGAAGATGTTCAAAATGTTCTTTTTTTTCTCCTGGGAAGCCAACAATGAGACTAGTTCTTAATACAGCAGATGGAATTTCTTCTCTAATTTTCTCCAAAATTGATTCATTCAAAGAAGCCTGCCAAGGTCTATTCATACTCTTCAATACATCTGGATGACTATGCTGAAGTGGCAAATCAAAGTAAGGTACTATATTTTTTGAATCTTTGAAAGCTCTAATAACATCATCAGTTAAACCCGTTGGATAAGCATAATGTATTCTTATCCAAGGAATAGGAACTTTTGAAAGCTCATTCAAAAGTTTGACTAATGACGGTTTTCCATAAATATCTTGACCATAATTAGTTGTTATTTGACTAATTAAGATGATTTCTTGAATACCCTGCTCTGCAAGACTTTTGGCTTCTGAAACTATAGATTCTATTGTTCTACTTCTTTGAGGACCTCTCAATTTAGGAATAATACAAAAAGCACAATTATAATCACAGCCTTCAGCAATACGAAGATAAGCAACAAAATTGTTTTTATCTACAAAACGAGGTATTTCCTCATTTGCAATAAATTTCGGTATTTCTGAAACTTCATTAACGATTTCCCCTTTTTCTACTCTGCCTAAAACCTTTGCTATCTTTTGATAATCTCCTGTTCCAACCAAACCTTTTATTTCAGGGATTTCTTTTAGAAGTTCATCTTTAAAATGCTGAGCCATACAGCCTGCAACTATTACTTCCTTTCCTTGATTTGTATATTCTAGAATTTTTCTAATAGATTCTTCTCTAGCTGTTTCAATAAAACTGCAGGTATTTACAACAACAACATTTGCATCATTTATATTGCTGTCCACTTCATAGCCCTCTTTATCTAATAAGCCTTGCATATGTTCAGTATCAACAAGATTTTTCTCACAACCAACATGACTAAAGGCAATCTTAGAAAGTTTTTTTTCTTTCACATCAAAACTATTTTGTTTCACCTACTTTAAAATTAAAAAATTTAAACAGCATATAGTACATAACTTATATGCCAAGATAATATTAGGATAGATTATGTAAATAACAAACTCCTATTAGGTATGGCACTAAAGACTTTGAAAAGTAGAAATAATAAAGATTCGAAATGGCCAAAAATCATAATCGCAATTCTTAGCACCATAGGCTTAGTTGACACAGGTTCTATTACTTTAAAAAACTGGGGGTTATTTAATTCGCTTTCTTGTCCAGGCATACAAAATGGTTGTGAAACAGTTTTAAATAGTCCTTGGGGTACTTTATTTAAAAATGATCAAATTAATATACCTCTATCATTAGCAGGACTTATAACGTATTTATCAATATTATTTATCTCAATAATACTTTCACTTAAAATAATTTCTCCTAAAGATAACTTAAGTAAGTTTTTGTGGTGGTTAATATTTTTAATTTCTTGTGCTTCCTCTACATTTAGCTTTTTGTTGATGAATATAATGTTTTTTAAGATTCAAGAATATTGTCTTTTTTGTATACTTTCAGCAATTTTATCGTTTTCTATCTTTATAATTTCTATGATTGGATCAAACTTTGAAAGTAGAGAACCTATGATTTTTAGAGGTTTTATGGTTGCCATAAGTGTACTGATGGGAGGCTTAATTTGGTCAAGTAACGTTGACCCCTCTAAAGCAAGCGAAGTTAAAATTCCCACTGAAAATGTATCACCAAGAATTACCACTTCAAGCTCACCAAAAAAGGTAAAATTTGCAAAATTTTTAAGAGAAAACAATATTGTTATGTATAGTGCATATTGGTGCCCGCATTGCCACGATCAGAAACAATTATTTGGTAAGGAAGCAGTTAAAGAATTAAAAATAGTTGAATGTGCTAAAGATGGTAAAGACAATGAGTATGATCTATGCCAAAAGAAAGGAATCAGTGGATTTCCTTCTTGGGAAATAAATGGAGAGATCATTAGTGGTACTCGCAACTTGAATGAATTAGCGATAAAAACAGGCTATCAAGGAGATTCTAATTTTTAATAAATCTTTTTTGAATTTTTTGATCTAACTCTTGTCTAGTATGGCATTTCCAATTATTATCTTTATCTGGAAAATCATCTCTATAATGCCCTCCTCTACTCTCTTCTCTAAAAAGACAAGCTTTTAACAAAATTAAAGTTGTTATTTGTCTATTCTTTAAATCAAGTAAAAGATTTAATGCTCTCCTATTGCGTTCACTAAGTTTAATTTTTTGATCAAATTTTATTTTTTCAAGACTATTTAGTAAAGCATTTTTATGTAATTTATCGATATCATCTTGAATAAAATTTAGAAATTTACTCATAGTTACCTTATTTCGAGATACACCCAAATTCAACCAACAATGTTTTCTTAGTTCATCAATTTTTTCAGCAATCTTAGAAATTTGATCTTCTTGCGGATCTTGAGTATCAAACTCCTTGGATGATCTAGAAAATTTAACTAATTTAGGAGGATCATTTAAAACAATTGATGACATTTTTCTCGCAAAAACTAGGCATTCCATTAGCGAATTACTCGCTAATCTATTAGCACCATGAACTCCAGTGGAAGCAACCTCTCCTACAGCGTATAATCCTTTTTTTGTAGTAGATGCATTTAAATCAGTTTTAACACCTCCCATCCAATAGTGGGCTGCAGGAGCAACAGGAATAACCTCATTTAAAGGATTAACACCATAATCCTGACATCTACTTAAGATAGTGGGAAATCTTTCTACAATTTTTTCTGGATCAATATATCTAAGATCTAAGCCAACGTGATCAACGTTATTATCATACATATTTTTCATGATTGCTCTACTTACCTGATCTCTAGAAGCTAAATCACGATTTTTAAGATTTTTAACTGGGCTTTCGCCATTTTTATCAACTAAGATAGCACCTTCTCCTCTAAGTGCCTCAGATATTAAGAAACAAGGGGCTCCATAAAATTTTAAAGCAGTTGGATGAAATTGAACAAACTCTAAATCTTCAATAGCAGCTCCTGCTTTCCATGCTAGAGCTATTCCTTCTCCAGAGGATTGAGCAGGATTAGTTGTATTAGTAAATAAATGTCCTCCCCCACCTGTGGCCAAAACAACAGCTCTTGATTGAATCCAATATAAATTCCCTCCATCAAGGACCTGAACCCCTTTACATTCTTCATTTTCAATTAAAAGTTCAGTTACTCTTACACCTCTACAGTGAAGAATATTTTTTTTATTTTCAACATGATCTTCTAAAACTTCAACTAATGCTCTTCCAGTACGATCTTTTACATGCAAAACTCTTCTTCTAGAATGGGCTGCTTCTAAAGTAGTAGCTAATTGATCAGAACTTTGATCAAAAATCATGCCTAAATTCTGCAATCTATCCACACAACCTGGGGCTTCTCTAACCAGCATTTCTACAGCTTGAAAATCACATAGTCCATCCCCTGCTTTTAAAGTATCATCAGCATGAAGATCAAATGAATCATCTTGTCTAATAACAGATGCTATTCCTCCTTGCGCCCATCTACTAGAAGATACCTTGCTAGTGTTTCTATTTAAAAGAAGCACTTTTAAATTTGTTGGCAATTCAAGGGAAGTCATCAGTCCTGCAGCTCCAGCACCTATAACGATTACATCCCAATTATTAATTGATATCGGTTCTTGTGAAAATGGGGGCCTAAGCATTAAACCAGTCCACTAAAAGTTGGTTGCAGAATTGCTAAAAAAATAAAAATACCATCAACAATTAGTGTCGTTTGAATTACATAACTGGAAACTAAGAGTGCCTTACCACTAGTAGTATTTATAGTTGCAGAATCAAAAATTTCTTTTGAAATAAACCAGACTATAAGTCCAACAAAGAGAATGATAGATAATGATTTTATATTGATAAGATTTTCGGAGGTTTTTTGAAGAATTAGTGGCGCTGTTTCAGAATCTGCTGTAATGACCTGTTTCCATTGATCCATTATTCCTATTAATAATATTGTAATATCAGTTATTGCAGTCCCGAACAAAGAAGAGATATAAAAACTAGAAGCAATTTTCCAATTAGTACCAAGTCCAATTAAAGCCAAAGGGAGAACTACAGCTTCAACAGGGATGTGTAGTATAGGAAATGGACTTAACCATCCCCAAAACAAACATCCACCAAGCCAGCTTCCAGATACACCAAATAATAATGAACTAACAATAAACCATTTCTTGGATCTTTTTTTATATAAGAGAAATGCTCCTGAGAGAATTACAAAAGTAAAACAAAGGGCACTAATAGGTTCCAATCGAACCCAAGGTGCTTGAACAAATATAGGTAAAATTACTAAAAAAGAAGACAACAATCTTAAAGAAATTGGTCTTGATAAAAAAGTAACATTATCTGAATTGACTGTTTTATCCAATTCATCGTTCAATTTATCTTTCACTTCAAATTTTTTTGTAATTAATTCTTCCAATGAATAAAAGTTTATAAAACTATTTTAATTAATTTAAATCGTGTTTAAAGAAACTGCGAATTCCACATTTTAGTAAATTAAAGTCCCTTTATTTCACAATTACATTAAGTATTTTAAAAGTATTTAATACACTTTGAGTCACATATGAGTTTAGAATAAAAATAAAGAAGAATATTTGGAATTTGCTTGTGTGGCAAGAAATTGATTACAAAGAAGATGAAAATGATCTTTTGGTTCCCAATATTACCTGTAAGATAAATCCTGCAGAAATTGAGAGTATTGAAGCTAATTCCATAGCGCAAGAAATAGGATTTGAATCAGGTGATTCCATAATTAGTATTAATGGGAAAAAACCAAGAGATTTAATTGATTATCAGATTCTCATTAGTGAAGAATTTTTGAATATATCAGTTTTAGACAAAAATGATGAAATTCACAATATAAGTATTGAAAAAAATCTAGACGAAAATTTAGGTATTAATTTTAAAGATGCATTATTTGATTCAATAAAGCAATGCAATAACAAATGTCCATTTTGTTTTATAGATCAACAGCCAAAAGGGAAAAGAAAAAGTCTTTACATAAAAGATGATGATTATAGATTAAGTTTCCTGTATGGTTCTTATCTGACTCTTACGAATCTAAAACAAGAAGATTGGGAAAGAATATCTACACAAAAACTATCCCCTCTGTTTATTTCTGTTCATGCAACTGACCCTGATACAAGAAAAAATTTATTAAAAAACAATCAGGCAGGATTAATTCTTGATCAAATCTCATGGTTTGAAAAAAACTCTATTCAAATACATGCCCAAATTGTTGTTTGTCCAGATATCAACGACGGGGAAATCCTTGAAAAATCAATATTTGAACTTGCTGCATTTTACAAAAAAACATCTCAAACAGTTATATCAGTTGCAATAGTTCCTGTAGGACTTACAAAATTTAGACCTGACAATGATGGATTAAAATCAATAAGCTCAGAATACGCAATAAAAACTATTAATCAAGTCGAGAGAATTCAAGACATATTAAAAATTAGACTTGGGACTCGATTTTGTTGGCTGGCAGATGAATGGTATTTGATAGCTGGAATAAATTTACCTAATTATAAAACTTACGAAAATATGCCACAAGAATCTAACGGTGTGGGGTCAATTCGAAGCTTTCTCAAAACATTAAATGAAAAAACTAAAAACCTACCCGAAAAAGTAAGGAAGCCAAAAAAAGTTAGTTGGATTGTTGGTAAATTAGTTTATGAAGCCCTTATTCCTACAGTTAAAAAGTTAAACTCAATTAATGGATTGAAAATTAATTTATATGGGTTACCAAGTGTTTATTGGGGGCAAGAACAAGTTGTTACTGGACTTTTAACTGGAGAAGATCTTATAAACGGATTGCAAAATAAGGATTTAGGAGAAGCTATATATATACCATCAATAATGTTGAAACTGAATACTGATTTATTTTTAGATGATAAAAAGATTAATGAAGTGGAAAATATATTGAATACAAAAATTCGCGTTCTTGAGGATTCAAATGATATTATAGATACTTTGATTGGAAAACCCTTCAGATCAATAATATAAAAAATGCTTAGAAAATTAATAAATCATATTTTATTTTTGCCTCTTGCAATATTTATCAACTCAATAAATGCACAATATGCATTATCTAGCGAAACGAAAGATTATATAGATCAGGTTTTAGAAGAAAACTCAAGTAAACCTTTTGTGAGCTATAAAGAGATAGAAAAAATTATATTAAATAATCAAGAATTAAAATCATTACAAAATTTAGTTACCTCTGCAAAGTTTAATCTTTCCAGTCAAATTTCGAAAAGGTACCCATCCTTTAATTTACAAGCTAATGGATTACCAAATTATATCTCAGGTAAGAAGTATAGTAGCGATTTACAGACTTTAAAAACTTCACAATTTACAGCTAATCCTTCTCTAACTATAAAATGGGATTTAATTGAACCTCTTAGAGGATCAGAAATTGAAATTGCCAAAATAAATTTAAAAATTGCAGAGAATAATTATGAGATTAAAAAAAAGGATTTAGTACAAGAAGCAAGAATGCGTTATCACAAATACCAAAAGTCATATCAAGAAATACAAAATAAAAAATTTACACTTGATTTATCAATCACAAGTTTGGACAATGCTAAAGCAAAGTTAGATGCTGGAATTGGAACAAAATTTGAAGTTCTTGAAGCAGAAGCTCAATTATCTCGAGATAAACAATCTCTTAATGAAAAGAAAATTGAACATGAAATTAATAAAATTTCCCTAAAAGAGATTCTTAATATCGAAGGAGATTTCGAGATTAATAATGAACAAAATTTAACTGGTTTCTGGAATTATAAATTGAATAAAAATATTAATGAAGGGTTAGAAAAAAATATTTCATTAAAAAACCTTATTCTTCAGAAATCTATAAAACAGAGTCAAGCTAAAAGTTTTTTATCTCAAAATAAGCCTAATATTTATATCTCTAACACATTTTCTAGTACATTTTCTAAGGGTGATTCTCTGTCTGAAAACATTGATCCTGAAAAATCTGGATCAAACTACACAAATACAATAAGTCTCAATTTTTCATGGAATATTTTTGATGGCGGAAAGAATAAGAACTCTTACAAATCAAAAATAGCAGATGCAGATGCAGAAGAATATGCTTTAGAAAATCTAAAAAATGTTCTGAAAACTAATATTAGTAAGGCCTATTTAAACCTTAAATTAAATGAAGAGAAAATATTATCATCTATTAAAGAAATTGAATCTAGTAAAGAGTCTGTAAGACTTTCCAGACTTAGATATGATGTTGGTATATCAACTCTCAAAGATGTACTTATAAGGCAAAGTGAATTAAGTAATGCGAAATCAAAAAATATTAATGCTTTTTATAATTACAACTTGAATTTAGATGAATTAGAAAGATTAACTTTTCTTGAAATAAGTAAAAATTGTCTAGATAACAACAATAATAAAGATAAAGAATCCATTTGTAATATTCCAAGATGAATCAATTATTTTTAACAGATAAACAATTAAATGAATTAGATTATTTATTTGAATTAGTTTGTAAACGTCAAATCAAAGATTTTGGTAATATAAGTGCTAGTAATAAAGCGGACGGATCATTAATAACAAGCTGTGATTTATGGAGTGATAAAACAATTGTAGATGGTCTAGCATCAATAGCACCAGATGAAGGCGTACTCAGTGAAGAAGGGGAGAAATGCATCCCTAATACAAAAGCATATTGGGTTGTCGATCCACTTGATGGAACAACAAATTTTGCCGCAGGTATTCCTTATTGGTCTATATCAGTGGCAAGATTCGTAGATCGTAAACCTCAAGCTTCTTTTTTAATAATCCCTACTTTGAAAAAAAAGTTTGTATCAATTAAAGGTAAAGGTGTTTGGTTAAATAACCAAAAAATAGATCCCAAACAAAATAATTACCAAAGTGAATGCATTTCTTTATGCAGTAGATCAATAAAAATTTTACAGAAAAAACCAACTTCCGTATTTCCTGGCAAAATAAGACTCCTCGGTGTATCGAGTTTAAATCTAACGAGCGTAGCAATGGGACAAACTTTCGGTGCAATAGAATCAACCCCCAAGATATGGGACATTGCTGCGGCCTGGTTATTATTAGAAGAACTTAATTGTTCTATTGAATGGTTAGAAACGAATCCTTTGGATTTAGTTTCAGGACAAAACTTAAGCAATGTTAATTTTCCATTAATTGCTGGGAGATCAATTCAAAAAATTGAAACCTTAAAGCCATGGGGTGATTTGTTGTTGGACAAATAGTTCGGTATAAATAAATTTTTGCTTGAAAAATTACTTAATTAGATACAATAAAAAAAGACATCAGATGAATATTTGAAGAACATTAATATGCAGCGCAGTGCAAGATGGATACTAAAAAGTTTGTGGGGCGCATGTGAAAGATGGAACAAATCAGATTGTATTGATTTAAGTGCTGCATTTGCTTATTACACATTACAGTCTTTTTTCCCAATACTTCTTATTTCACTCTCAATCGCCTCATGGTTTTTAGGAAAGCAAGACGGATTAGACCAAAAAATAATAGAAACTCTTCAAACCAATGATATAGTACCTGATTCTGTGATTGAATTAGTTCAAACAACTTTATTTAAATTAATTGAACAGGGTTTTGGAGCAGGTATCCTAGGAGCCATGTTCTTGCTTTTTACAGCAGGAAATGCGTATTTATCTCTCCAACGAGGTTCAGATAGACTTTGGGAGGATGAACTTCCCTCTAGAAAAGTAAATGCTGCCTGGAGAGAACAAGCTTCGAGGTTTCTTCAAAACAGAGTTGAAGCTTTTTTAATAGTATTTTTCATAGGTTTCCTAATGGTACTAGATCAAATTAGTGCAAATCTTAGAATGATCCCAAGTAACGTTTTAGAAAATCTTTCAAAATCTAATAATTTAATTTCTGATTTATTACTGAAGTTACCTCTATTACAAGTTGGTCAATTTGCAATACCACTAATTGGTTTTTCTTTAATGGCTCTTTTATTACAAGCCCTCTTACCTAGTAGAAAAGTTCCTTTGAAGCCACTGTTACCTGGATCTTTTCTTATTGGTATTGGCCTAACCACTTTAAATTTAGCTGTAAGTAAAAGTATTCTCTCACTTGGCGCGAGATTTCAAGCATATGGTTTTATTGGAGGTTTCCTTGTACTTACTTTGTGGGTCTGGCTATTAGGAGTAATTTTATATTTTGGTCAGTGTTGGAGCGTTGTTATTGCTAGTATGTCCCTAGTAAATAAAAAAAAATATAAGAGATAACAATAGTTACGATGAATTATTTCCTTAAAACTAATAAAAATTTAATTGTCTATACCATAATTTTTCTAGTGGTGATTCCTTTTCTTGGAATTAATTTTTTCGTAAGTATTTTGGGAAATATTTTAATTCTTTTACTTCTAATTCCTCTTTTATTATTGCTATTGATATTTGTAGGTTTTAATCATTACAAGTCAAAAATTAATACATGTCATAATTGTGGTGCAATATCACTAGGTTTAAGTGAATTCTGCATGAATTGTGGAGCAGACCTTAAGGAAATTAGTAAAAGTGAGCAACTAAATAAAAAACCGAGTGAAAGCACTATTGAAGTCAAAGCAGAAGAGATAAAATGATATCTAACCTATACCAATTTGGCGCAGGATACTTTGCCCAGTAATTAATTCAGTACCAAGACCAATCAAGATACCCATCATAGCCATCCTTCCGTTCCATGTCTCAGCGAAATTCACAAAGCCAAATCTTGATTGATTTTGATTATCCATAAGTAAATATCTATTTGTAATCTAATTTTAACGTTTGAAGGAAGAATTTATGATAAATAATAAATATATTATTTAATATGTCTAGCCCCATCTACAGGTTTATACTCATCACCAGTTAATTCTTCGTAAATAATGGCTGGCAATCCTGTGTCAAACATTGTTTGCAATGCTTCCTTTAGCATAGGATTCCATCCTCCTGTGCTGACCTTGCCATGTCTAACTGTCCAATCCCAAGTTCCTTGTAAATCTCTTGGTATTCTACCTTCTCTATCTCTGCGGGCTACTAAGTCTAATGATTCTACCAAGCCAACAATGATTGGATTTTTACCGTAAGAAGGAGTAAGACTTAGTTCAAGTCTTACTGGGTCTTCTTTAACCATTTTCAAACGAAACCTTGGAGGTAATTTAAGTGATCTAATTACCGCTGAGACAATTTTTGTTCTTAATTCCAATTTATGTACCTAAGTTTAATTTAATTAATCAGTTGTTGAGCCCTTTTCTTCAAGCGTAGAATCATTATCATTTGAAAATCTAACTGTCAGGAGTTCTTCTTCTGTTATATTTCCTGATTTATCAAGAAGTTCTGGATGTATTGTATATTTTTTTTGTCTTAAATTAGATTGATAAAGATGTTTTTTTTCTGTACCAGAAATTCCCCAACCATTTGACATAACTTTATATGCTTTCCAAACCAAATAAGTTAAGGCCGCGGAGTATATTATTGGGAACAAAATAGCCATTAAATTTATAAATTATATAGAACTATAATATTTATAATAGCCGGAAAAAAAGAAAATTAGCTAGATTAAGTTAAAATATTATTCTCCTAACTTAATTAATTTTTTTTATAGTTATAGTAAAAATACACAGAGTTTGTGTTTTAAATTTGTTCGAAAAACATAAAAAAATCAAAATTGACACAATACAAACACAAGAAACTAATACTCTTTTCAGCAATCACGCTGAGTATGTTATGTCCATTAAATTTAATTTCCAAACCTTTAATTACTTCAAAATTTAATGCAATAAATCAAGAAGCAAACAATTCTTTCATTAATAAAGCTATCGAAAAAACTGGTCCTTCAGTCGTTACAATCGATACCCAAAAATATGTTAAAAAAAGAAATTTTTCAGCAGATTCTCCACAATTTTTAGATCCATCTTTTGAAAGATTTTTTGGATTAAATCCACCATATAATAATCAACCAAGAATAGAGCAAAGCCAAGGAAGTGGATTTATATTTGGAGACGGCCTTGTAATGACTAATGCTCATGTTGTGAACGGTTCAGATCAAGTAATAGTTGGTTTAGTAAACGGCAAAAAATTCAAAGGAAAACTAATAGGGCAAGATTTATTCACCGATTTAGCTGTTCTCAAAATTGAAGGCGAAGGCCCTTGGCCAAAAGCAAAATTAGGCGATTCAACAAAAGTTAAAGTTGGTGATTGGGCGATCGCAGTTGGAAATCCATTCGGACTAGAAAATACAGTTACGCTAGGTATTATTAGTAATCTAAAAAGGAACGTCACTCAATTAGGAATATACGATAAAAAACTCGAACTTATTCAAACAGACGCTGCAATTAATCCTGGAAATTCTGGAGGTCCACTTTTGAATAGCAGTGGAGAAGTAATTGGAATTAATACCTTAATCAGATCAGGTCCAGGGGCTGGTTTAAGTTTTGCAATTCCAATAAACAAAGCGAAAGAAATTGCCGACCAACTTATTAAGAATGGAAAAGTCATCCATCCTATGATTGGGATAAGCCTTATAGATGAAAATAATTTTTCAACAAGTGAAAATAAAGTAAAAGTTAGTTATGTAGTACCTAATAGTCCAGCCGAAAAAAGTGGCATAATGATAAGTGACATAATCATAAAAGTAGGAAATAAAGATATTGAAACAGCTTCAGACGTTGTAAGCGAAATAACGAAGAATGGTATTGATAAACAAATAACTATTTTAATAAAGCGAAGAACTAGATTTATCAGTTTACAAGTACTACCAACTGATATTACTAATCTTCAAAATCTATAAAAATATCAATCTTCATACTCTTTCAGTATTTCTACACACCTAGAGATACAAATACCATCACGTATATCACAGCTTGAGATACATTCAAAATAATTTTCAATAGGGTCAGTGACTTGAAATTGATTTTGTATTAAATCAGAATTTTTCATTTAAATTATTAAAAACTTATTTCTGTACTTTTTAGGCTAAACAAAGAACGTTAACTATGTAAAGTTAAATGAGTGATCATGCCTAGCTAAATGTAAACTTTGTTAAAAGTGATTAACATTGTTGGGCAAAAAAACTTTTACTTTTTATTTTTTATTTTTTTTCTAAAAAATATTCATAATTACCATTATATGAATTTAATTTTGAATCTTTTATTTCGATCACTTTGTTTGCAACCTTTGAAATAAAATATCTATCGTGAGAAACAATTATTGATGAGCCATTATAGTTTCTAATTGCTAGTTCTAAATTTTCTTTTGATTGTAAGTCCAAATGATTAGTAGGTTCATCCAATATAAGGAAATTACTCGGATTCATAATCATAAGAGCCAATGCTAATCTTGCCTTTTCTCCCCCACTAAGTTGCTTAATAAATTTAAAAACTGTTTCATTTTGAAAACCAAAACCTCCTAGAAATGTTCTGACTTGTTTTTGCGACCATTCGGGTGCCTTTTTAAAAATTAAATCTATAACCTTTTCCTCAAGAGAAAGTACTGAAGCCTGGTTCTGTTCATAGTAACTAGTAATGATATTATGCTTACCAAAATTAATTTCTCCAACTTCTGGAGATATTCTTTTCATAATAATTTTAAGCAATGTAGATTTTCCGCAGCCATTAGGTCCTAGTATCGCTATTTTCTCTCCCAAAGAAACCTTAAAATTCACATCTAAAAAAAGAATTTTGTCTTCATAACTATGGGATAAATTTTTGACGGTTAGAACAGTTTTTCCTGAACGCGGACAATCTGGAAAATTAAAAGCAGGACTTTTTGATTTTACTGTTGGGGCTTCAATTTTAGAAATCTTTTTTAATTGTTTTTCTCGACTCTTTGCTTGAGAACTTCTAGTTGCACTAGCTCTAAATCTATCAATATACCTCTTCTGTATAGCAATTTCTTTTTGCTGTAATTGATATGCTTTATTTTGAGACTCTTCATTTAAAGATTTTTGTTCAACAAAAAAAGAATAGTTTCCATTATATATTTCAGATATTCCTCGATCTATAAAAATTATTTTTTTACATAATTTATCTAAAAAATATCTATCATGACTTATTATGATTATTCCAATTTTAAGAGATGATAAATATTCTTCCAGCCAGAAAATAGTATCCAAATCTAAATGATTGGTAGGTTCATCTAACAAAAGTAAATCAGGTTTTTGTAGGATTATTTTTCCAAGCGCCACTTTCATTTGCCAGCCACCTGAAAAGTTCCCAACTAATTTATCCGCATCTTCGATAGTAAAACCTAGTTTAGGTAAGATTTTTTCTACATCAGATTGCATTTTATAACCACCTAAAGCCTCAAACTTAGCTTGATATTTTGCTAGCTGATTAACTAATTTCTCTAGTTCATCCGAATGTTTTGAGATGTCCAATGATTTCATTTTATTCTCAATTTCTGAAAGTTTAATAGCAACAATTTGTATGTCTTTAAAAGAGCTTTCTAATTCCTCTCTAACTGAACGATTCAATTTACAATCCAACTCTTGTTTTAAATGGGCAATTTTAGGATTCCCTTCTTTTATAATCGTTCCACTTGTTTGATCTTCCTCTCCAATTAAAATCTTAAATTGGGTTGATTTACCTGCACCATTTGAACCAACTAAGCCTACCTTTTCTCCTTTCTTAATCTCCCAATTAATATCTTTTAAAACAACATCTGTAGAATAAATTTTGCTCACACTGTCAAATCTAATCACTTTTTTTAAAATAGAATTTACAAAATCAGAGGCTTATTTACTAAAAAATATTTTGTAGAATAAAATTGATTTATGAAAAGAATAGAACAAATTGTAGTTATTTTCATAGCAGCATCTCTTGCAATTCCAAGTTATTGGTTTTTTTGGACTTTAGCTGGTGGTGGAGGCTATAACAAAAGAATAAAACCTATCATGAATCAAAACAATAATTATTCAAAGCCTGTTTCTAAAGACCTCCTCGAGCCTTAATTAGCCACATTTTAGTTGCTTCATCATCAATAGTACTTAAATATTCAATAACCTCTTCTTTAGTCACAGAGATATTTAACTCATCACCAATATCGCATATCTTGTCTAGGGCTGATTTTGGATTAGTCAAGGCTGTCATAAACAAACTTTGTTTCTTTTTCGAGTCGTTTGCAATCAGCTTATAAAGCTTTTCAGCATTACTAGACATGTTTTTAAAAAATGTATTTATAAATAGACTATTACTTCATGCTACATTTTGTTCATTATATTTATTAATAGATAAATCATTATCTGAATCTTTTATTTCTTTAGCTGATGCATCTACCATACTTCTTGCATCTAAACATAGAACTTTTCTTAGTTTTGCGAAATTAGCTGCATGTGATTTTCTGCCATCTTTTTGAGCGTAATATTCAGACTGTTGAAGAATATGGTGAAGATGAGTTAACAAATATGGACTAATTACTGCTGATACCAAGACATCACTATTGTCATTATCATGAAAGGCAGAATTAGCTAACTTTTTTTTCTTTTTATCAATTAACGACCTTTTAGGTGAATCAAGTTTTCTTGAATTTTTCATGGGTTAATAAAAACAACAAATTGATAAAGGGATATATTTCCTTATTAATAATATACACAAAGATAGTATCCTTGACTAACTGTGTATACTAAGAAGTAACAGTTATCCATTTTGACTCATGGCTACCCGTCAAAATTCAACAAATGGGAAGCCTAAATCCCCTAGAATACAAGTCGTTCTTCCTGAATTAATTTGTGAGCAATTGACTATTTTAGCCGCAAATGAATCCAGGACAGTTAGTAATATGGCTAAAGTATTAATCCAGGAAGGTATAAAAAATTACTTTGAAAAAGAGGGCAGAGCACTTATACCAGAAAATAATTTAAATACAGATCAATTCAGAAACGAACTTGAAAAACAAAGCATCAGAAGATTAAAAAGAGCCCCTCAAAGAATTAAATATTATAGAAAATCTGATTAAAAATAATTAATTTTGGGGTAATTTCTGTAAATCTACAGTTTTCCCCATAACTACCAAAATATTGCCTCTTTCTAAGATATATTTCGCAGGAGGATTAACTGTTAACTCTTCCGCAGGTCCTGCAGCAAGAACATTCACTAAATAATTTTTCCTTAAATTCAAATCTCTCAAAGATCTTCCAATAAATTCCTCTGGAATAGTTATTTCATCTATACCAGTTTGGTTATCTAGTTCCAATCTTTCAATTAGATTAGGTCTAACTAATTCCAAACCCAATCTTTCCCCTTGCATTCTTGAAGGGAAGACAACTTTATCTGCACCTACCCTTTTTAACATTTTTTCGTGCAAGTCACTCGTAGCTCTAGCTATCACTCTTTTAACTTTGCTACCTTCACTATCCTTAGCAATAAGAGTTGTAGTTATACTTGCTTCAATAGGTTCACTGATACCTACTACAACTGTATTCATTTCAAGAATTCCTGATTCCTTCATAGACTCTTCATCAGTGCAGTCTACAACTCTAGCTTCTATTGAAGGTTCCAATTGTCTTAAATCATCAATAGCTTTTTCCGAGTAATCTGCAGCTAAAACGTCTGCACCATTGCTTATCAATTCTTTACAAACGGCAGTTCCAAATCTTCCAACGCCCACAACTGCAAAAGTGAGAGCTTCTTTTTCTCTCTTTTGAGACCACTGCCACCAATCAGCCATAATAAAACTCAATCAAACCTAAACATAAAGATCAGCCTTAGGATAGCCAATTCTCTTTTGTCTATCTATTCTACTCTTATAAAGAGCCTGCCAAAGTGCACTTAATAACAAAAGAATACCAAGCCTTCCAACAAACATACCTACAATAAGGATAAATTGGCCGAAATGATTTAATTTTACTGTTAAACCAATATCAAAACCAACTGTTGCAAATGCAGATATGCAAGTGAAAAGAATTTCTAAAAATGTGAATGATTCTTTTTTGATAAACGTATTGGTTGTACTTAGCAGCATGGCCATTAAAAGAACGAATAGCAGAGAGCCTACTGTGATTCCGACTGCTTTTAGAATTACTTTATCTGAAATTAATCTATGACTAATAATTACATCTTTCTCGCCTCTTAAAGTTGATCTAGTTGCAGCCATTAAAGCAATAAATGTAGTAGTTTTTATTCCTCCACCAGTACCTCCAGTACTTGCACCAATAAACATCAGTGTCATCAATAATAAAAGACCGGTATCTGATATAGAGTTCAAGGAAATTGGATAATTTGTAAAACCTGCAGTTCTTGCACTCACTGTTTCAAAAATTGATGATAATAACTTTTCAAATAAATTCAAATCATTAAAAAATTTACTATTAAGCAATGATTCAGTGATAAAGAATCCTAATGATCCAAATATTATTAGAGACATACTTGTTCTTATAACTAATCTGGAATGAAGGCTCAGTTTTTTATATGAAAGATTCTTTTTATTACTCCAAATATCATCAATAACCCGCCATCCCAAACCACCCATCACAATGAGGAAAACAAAAACAGTATTAACCAAAAAATTGCTTCTATAGTCTTGAAGACTATTTGACCATAAAGAAAAACCTGCATTGTTATATGCAGATATACTATGAAAAATTGAGGACCATAGTCTTTCCCAATTGTTCTGAATATCTACAAATCCAAAAGAATACAAAATAATTGCACCAAAAGATATGATACAAGTTGCAGTAATAGCAATGCTTTGGAAAGTTCGACCAATTCCTCCAACTCCAAATTCATCTAATGTCTTTCCTTTGTCCAATCTAGTTCTAAGCTTTGTCCCTTTCACAACAAAACCTTGCAAAAATGTCGTAATAGCCATTAATCCTAGACCACCTGATAAAAGCATAAAAGCCAAGAAAACTTGGCCAAATAAATTTAAATCAGCACCAATATCTATGATCGTTAGTCCAGTAACTGTTATGGCTGATGTAGATGTAAAAAATGCTTCCCACAACCCAACCTTCGAAGATGAACATAAAGGTGAACTCAAAATTAAAGTTCCAAAGAAAATAATAAACAAGCCTGTAACAATAGTGAATTGAGGTACAGATAGCTTTCTGTAAGCATCTTTTAACTTAAAAACTTTATTTGTAAATTTCACGATATTACCCGTAATTTAGAATTATTAATGCTGGTACTGTAAATGACATTATAAGTGTTAATCCAGCTCCATATTTTGCGATATCAAAAAATCTATATCTTCCAGGACCATAAACCATTAAATTAGTTTGATAACCCATTGGAGTCAAGAAAGATTGACTTGCTCCGAACAAAACAAGCATTATTAAAGCACTAGCTGAAATGGGTAAAACATTTAAATTTTCAGATGAAAATTTAATAGCAACTGGCAAAATCAAAGCAACTGAAGCAGCGTTACTGATGAATTGGGTAAGAATAACAGTAGATACAAAAATAACCACTAAGGCAAAATATAGTGGCATTCCGTCAATAACAAACTTCATATTTTCCACAATTAACTGATCTAATTTTGTTTCTTTCATGGCAACACTAAAGCATGATAAAGATCCCAACAATAAAATGACGTCTAATCTAATCGATTTTTGTATCTCTGCAGGTCTTAAACATCCACAAGCCACCATGGCAATGACTGCCAAAAGGACTGAACCTACTAATGGAATATTAGAAACTGAAGGCAAAACGACCATTCCTATTGCAATTGCAATCGATATAGGTTTTTTTATCAAAAAAGGTAAATCGTCTTCAAATTGATCTAAAATAAGCAAATCATTACTAGCTTGCAAACCTCTTATGGAATCTAACGGTGCTTGCAATAATAAAACATCTCCAGCCCTTAAAACAGCTTGACCTAGTCTCTCCTGAACAGTTTGTTGTCCTCTTCTTAGTGCCAAAACTGTTGCATTATGACGCTGCCTAAATCTTAATTCTCTCAAACTTGCACCAGCTAAAGTTGAGCCAGCTGGTAACAACGCTTCAAAGGTCTTAGTACCTTCATCATCTGAGAAAACATTAGCTCCATCGAAAGATGTTTTGTTTTCGCCCAACAAAATGGTATGTTCCTGCTGCAGCCTAAATAAGTCTGCCCTTGTAACGCGAATTATTAATCTATCATCCGGTTCAATCTTTCTATCAGCCAAAGGAGGAAGAATAACTTTTCCATTTCTTTGCAATTCCAGAACATCAACGTCAAATCGTCTTTGCAATCTACTATTTCTGACAGATTGTCCAACTAATTCTGAATTAGAGGGAATAGTAACTTCAGTAAAGTATATATTCATATCACCATTTTTAATAAATTCCTTATCTCTTCCTCTATCTGGTAAAAGCACGTCAGAGACTAGAATCATATAGGTTGTACCTATAAGCCACACAGGAATTCCGACTGAGGTCAAACTAAATAATTCCAAAGCCCCATAACCTAATTGTTGACTAATATCACTTACAAGAAGATTTACTGAGCTACCCAATAATGTCAGGGTTCCACCTAGTAAAGTAGCAAAAGAAAGAGGTAATAAAACTTTTGATGGTGAAATATTTCTGCGCTCGCACCAACCTTCAATTAAGGGTAACAAAGATGCTACTACTGGCGTATTAGGTACAATTCCGGATATTGGAGCAATTAAAAAAGCTATTAAAGAAATTAATTTCCTTGGCGTTCTAATACTTTCAGAAGAAATCAATTCTCTTACTCTGTCTAAAGCTCCACTTTTAAATAATGCAGAAGAAACTGCAAACAAACCCATAAGAGTAATTAAGGATGGGCTACCAAATCCAGCTAAAGCTTTTTCAGGAGAAAGAACCCCTGTAGCTATAAATATTCCAACACATAACAAACCAGTCAATTCTGGCGCAATAGTATTTTTAATAAATAATATTATTGACATTATTAAAACAACTACCGTTATAAACGCATCAAAATTATTACTAACTACTGCAATTAAATTCATATGAAACTTATTTAACTCAATATACCCAAAAACAATATTTCAAAAAAGTTTACTTGAAATTATCTTTTTTAAGAAACTTTTTAAAAATAGATTTTTTTTGGAATATCCATGAAGATGCAGATTTCAAGCTTTCAGTAATATCAGGCAACTTTGAAGCATATATAAGTCTTCTTGCCTCAAAAGCCAATTTTCCAGATAAAGTAACCCCAAGCCCAGAAATTGAAGCTTCTCCTATTCCTAAGCTAATCATTTCACCATTGTCTTTAAATTCAAAGGGTAGAGGATCCTTTCCTTGAATTAAAAGTTCTAAATTATTAGCCAGATGATTTCCTTCCTGCATAGCGACCTGAGCAGTTATAGGTAAATCCTCCATTCCTTCAATAACTGAAACATCACCAATGGCAAAGCAGTTCTTATATTTTCCTATTTGCAAATTATTATTAACTAAAATTCGTCCAAATTTTTTTGTTATTTGATCAGTTTCTAAGTAAGACAAATTAGGTTTAACACCTGCAGTCCATATAACAAAATCTTTCTCCAAGGAAGTTATTCCAACCTCACTAGAAATACTAATCTGAGTTTCTGAGACTTCTTTAACTGTGGAATTCAAAAGAACGTTGATTTTTCTTTTTACTAATGCCCTCTCTGCTTGTTCTCTATTAAAAATTTTGTTTTTATTGAGGATTTCGTTTGATTTTTCTATTACATTAATTTCAAATTGGTCTTTAAATATATCTTTAATTTTGCATGCCAACTCTATGCCAGAGGGACCCCCTCCAACAATGAATAACTTTTTATGCAACGCAGTATCTTGTGATTTTTTTAAAAAAGAATTTAATTTATTTAGATCTTGAATATCATTAAAAAAATAACAATTTTCATCTACACCTTTTATAAAAAAACTATTTGGAATAGATCCTGTACAGATAACAAGATACTGATAACTTAATTTTAAATCGTCACTAAATTCAAGAATATTTTCTTTGAAGGAAATATTGGTTAAACAATTTCTTAAAAAAGTTATACCCGCATCAGAAAAAATATTTGCAAATTTTGGAGTGGCTTCCCAACTTCTTATTTCTTTACTTAAAACTTCGTACATTAAAGGTTTAAATATAAAGTTAGTTTCAGAATCAACCACAAGAATCGGTAAAGAAGGATTAAGATTCTTTAAGTTCAAAGCAAATGTCATACCTGCAAAACCTGCTCCAACTATTACTATTGGTTTTTGTATTGATTGCATTAGAGAAATATTGTTATGCGTAAATGTATTATTAAACTATACGAATTATTTTTAAATTGAGCGAAATAAAATTAAACTCATAACCAAACTGAATAATGATTGAAAAAATCCAAAAAGATATTCAAACCAACTTAAGGAAATCTAATCAAGAGCTAGTAGATATGAAGCCTCAAGAAATGCTTACATGGGGTTATGAAAAGTTTGATAATCAATTTGCTATTACAACAAGTTTTGGTATACAGTCATCAGTTCTTTTAGATATGGTCAGTAAATTACATCTGCAAAAAAAAATCAAAATATTTTGGATTGATACAGGTTATCTTCCTCCAGAAACATACCATTACGCTGAAAAGCTTATTAATAATTTATCCTTAGAAGTTGAAGTTCTGCAAAGTGAATTATCTCCAGCAAGAATGGAGGCCAAATACGGAAAACTTTGGGAAACAAATAAAGAAAGTGATTTAGATAAATATCATGAATTAAGAAAGATAAAACCTTTAGAAAACGGTCTAGAAAAATATGATATTTTCTGCTGGGCAAGCGGTGTTAGATCAAGTCAAACAGAAAATAGAAAAAAAATGAAATTCCTAGACATAATTCGTCAAAGACTCTCTTTAAGACCTTTATTAAGTTGGACAAATAAAGATATTTTTTATTATATGGAAGAGAATAATTTACCTACCCATCCACTTTTTATCAAAGGTTATTCTTCTGTAGGAGATTGGCATTCAAGCAGTCCCGATGGGATTAAAACAAAGGGCAGAGATACAAGATTTGGGGGGATTAAACAAGAATGTGGAATACACACTAATAATTAAATTGATCATAGAACAATGGTCTCAAATATAAATTTTTTATTAGTAGGCAATAGTAGGCTTCATTGGGCAAAATATTCTAAAAATCAATCTAAATTCTTTCATACCAAAAAAGAGCAAAAAGTTCCCGAAAATGTAGATCTTGATAAATTAATTTGGGCTTCTGTAGGAAAACTACCAAATTTCTTGCTGAAAAAAGAAAATGAAATAAAAACTAAAGATATACAGTTATCAAATCTTCCTGATTACTTTGGAGTTGATAGAGCTCTTGCCTGTGTTGCCGCTTTAACAATTATTGAAAACCCTTTAAAAAAAGATTTGCTAATTGCAGATTTTGGAACAATATTATCAATAACAAAATTGAATTCGAATGGATCTATTATTGGGGGTCAACTTCTTCCAGGTTTTCTAACACAATTAAAATCAATGGAACAAAATACAAGAAATCTTAAAGTTCCCAAAAAATATGATATTCCTATCAAAGATTTTTTAATTAATACAGAGGAAGCAATCTTAAAAGGAGTAATTAACTCTCTTACTGGCGTGATTAATAGTTTATTTAATCCCGCAAAGGATATTTTAATAATCTGTGGAGGAGACTCTCAATTACTCGCAAAATCTCTAAAGACTCAAAAAGAAAATATTATAAATGCTCCTAATTTAGTTATGGAAGGGATGATTATTCACCACCTGTCCATATAAAAATCAGCTTAAACCAAGGTCTGCAATTATGTGATCAGCCATTATTGCTGCTTTTACCTTTAAGTAAATTTTTTCGATTTTACCATCAGTATCGATCAAAAAAGTATTCCTCATCATTCCCATATATTCTTTTCCCATGAATTTCTTAAGTCCATAGCTATCATAATCAGAGGATACTTTAAAAGGTTCAGGATCAGTTAAAAGAATAAAAGGTAGATTAAATTTTTCTATAAACTTCTGATGAGAAGATGCATTATCTTTGCTAATACCAAGCACAACAATATTATTTTTGTGAAGTAAATCCCAATTCTCTTTAAAATTACATGCTTCTTTAGTACATCCTGGAGTATTATCTTTTGGATAAAAATATAGTATTATTCTTTTACCTTTAAAATCACTAAGAGAAACTTCTTTCTCAAAAGAATCCTTTAATTTAAATTCTGGTGCTTTGTCGCCAACCTTAAGAGCCATTGAAATTATTAAATGAGTATGAATATAAAATACCAAAAATTTGGTTTTATGAGATTAAAGGTGTGCAAGATGTTGCAACGATAGAAGAAATTAAAACTGCAAAAAATCTATCAAGTTCAAGATCAAAGATTTTTTTAGAAACAAGAGCTTACTTAAGACAATCACTATCAACACTTTTTGATTTAGACCCCCTAGAAATTCCGATTAATGCGCATCCTGGAGAACCTCCAAGTTTACCCTCAGGCATGGGAAATATAAGTTTAAGTCATTGTAAAGATGCCATTACTATAGTCTGGCATAAAAGCAAAATAGGGATTGATATTGAGAGAACAGATAGAGATTTTAACTATTTAAAATTTGCAGACAAATATTTTTTTCATACCAATAAATCAATCCATAAAAATTACTTGACAAAAAATATTATATTAAATCAATGGTGTGCTTTAGAAGCGGCTATAAAATGGGATCATGGAAAATTAGCTAAAGACATTAACCATTGGCAATTTTTTGAAAACCAAAAAAAATTAATTCATAAGAAGAAAAACATACATTTAAATTATTCACAGATTAACTTCCATAATTGGACTATCGCTTTAGCTTACGAAGAAAAAACTTCTTTTAATCCTGAGATTATTTGTTGTTCGAAAAATTTTTAGTTTTCTTTTCTTCTAAGCAGTTCTTCATATTGAGTTTTTTCCCATCCATTATTATTTGGTTCCCATATTTTTAGACCTCTTAAAGATTTGGGAAGATATTCTTGTGCGACCCAATTACCTTGATAATTATGAGGATTGACATAACTTTTAGAATTATTTTTTAAATGAAGTGGAACATCAAAAGGATTGGAAGATTTGATTGTTTCAATTGCTTTAAAAATACTTTTCGTACTATTACTTTTTGGAGACATGGCTAAGTATAAAGAAGCCTGCGTTAAAAAATATAATCCTTCTGGAAAGCCAACTCTATCAAAAGCATCACAACAGGATTTTACAACTACTATGGCATTAGGATCAGCTATTCCGATATCTTCACTGGCAGATATAAGTAGTCTTCTAAAAATAAAATTAGGATCTTCACCAGCCTCCAACATATTAGCAAGCCAGAATAAAGTTGCATCTGGATCAGAACCTCTTATGGACTTGATAAAGGCACTTATCACGTCGTAATGATTTTGACCATTTTTATCGTAAACAATATTTTTCTTTTGAATTGCATCCTCTGCTATTGAGAGATTAATATTGATTTCTTTATCATCATTTTCAGCAGTTGTTTCTATGGCCATCTCTAGCGCATTGATTAATGTTCTTGCATCGCCGCCAGAAAATCTAATTAAATGACTTATAGCATCTTGAGTTAAATAAACATTTTTTGAATCTATTTTTTTAGAATAGTAAGTTATGACTTTTTGTAGTATTTTCTGTAAATCATTTTCTGACAAAGGAAGTAATGTAAAAATACGAGACCTGCTAACAAGCGCTTTATTAACAGCAAAGAAAGGGTTTTCAGTTGTAGCACCAATAAAAGTTATAGTTCCATTTTCTATTGAAGGTAATAAAGCATCTTGCTGAACTGATGTAAATCTATGAACCTCATCGATAAATAAAATTGTTTTTCTTTTTGAATTTATTAATCTATCTTTTGCATTAGCAATTTCATTTCTTAATTCTTTAACACTTGATAATACTGCATTTAACTTAATTAATTTTGAACGCGTATTGAAAGAAATAATTTGAATTAGAGTAGTTTTTCCAACACCAGGAGGGCCAGAAAAAATAAAATTACTAATCTTATCGTTTAATATTGCACTTCTTAAAAGAGAATTCTCATTCAGGATTGTTTGTTGACCAAAAAAATCTTCCAAATTCTTTGGTCTTAATTTATCTGCCAAAGGTGCATTATTTTCTATTTGAGAATAATCAGTAAATAAATTTTCTGAATGCATATAAATAAAATCAAAAAATCATTACTTTAAATTCTATGTAATTACTGTAGGAGTTTCCATTTGAGTAAGTTTTGAAATATTTAATAAAGCATCTAAATCATTTATTAGCGGTTTCAAAGCGATCTGAGGATTTAACGAAAGATTCTGTTGAGGATTGAAAAATTTCTCAAAATAAAGTCTTAATGTTGCACCCTTAGTTCCAGTTCCAGAAAGGCGCACAATTACTCGAGAATCATCATCAAGCACCAATCTTAAACCTTGATTTTCACTTATGGAATTATCAACGGGATCTAAATATGAAAAGTTATCTGCAACTTTAACTAAATGGCCAGCAAAACTATTTCCTTTTAAATTTTCGAGCATAGAAGTTAGATTACCAAAGATTTGATTAGCAATATTTGAGGGGATTGCCTCATAATCATGTCTTGAATAATAATTCCTACCAAATTGTTTCCAATGATTCTGCATCAAATCACTTACCGAACATTTTTTCTCAGCTAAAACTTGTAACCAATATAAAACTGCCCATAATCCATCTTTCTCTCTCACATGATTACTACCTGTTCCGAAACTTTCTTCTCCACATAAAGTAATTAAATTAGAATCTAAAAGATTTCCAAAAAACTTCCAGCCAGTAGGTGTCTCGAAACAAGGTATATTTAATGCCCGAGCAACATTATCAACTGCAGAACTCGTTGGCATAGATCGAGCTACACCTGTAATACCATCTTTATAACCAGGGACATATTTTGTGTTAGCAGTAATAACTGCAAGGCTATCACTAGGATTTACAAAACATCCACTTCCTAAAATCATATTCCTATCTCCATCTCCATCGCATGCAGCACCAAAACTATAGGATTTTTTATTTAATAACAAATCAGCCAAGTGGGATGCATACGTAAGATTAGGATCAGGATGTAAACCTCCAAAATCTTTTAACGGGTTACCATTCATGACACAATTATGAGCAAGGCCCATTTTTTCAACAAAAATATTTTTTGCATATGGACCTGTAACCGCATTCATTGCATCAAAGATTATCGAAAAGTCTTTTTTTAAAAAATCACTAATTTGATCAAAATCAAAAATTTTCTCCATCAAATTAGAATAATCTGTTAATCCATCAATAATTTCTAAGGTAGTTTCACCGTAATGGTAAGTCCCATATTCACTAAAATTAGGTAATTGAATCTTACAAATTTTATAACTAGTTAGTAATTGTGAAGCCTGAAAAATCTTATTAGTAATTATCTCAGGAGCTGGGCCACCATTAGAGATATTCAATTTCACTCCAAAGTCGCCATCAATCCCACCAGGATTATGGCTTGCAGAAAGAATAATTCCACCAATAGCTTTTTCTTTTCTAATAAGATGTGATGTCGCAGGAGTAGATAATAAACCGTATTTTGGAACAATAACCTTTTTAACTTTATGAGCAATGCATATTTGGACAATTTTTTCTATTGCTTCAATATTGCCATATCTGCCATCACCACCAACTACTAATGTTGATACTTTTAAATCTTCCAATGATTGTAAGATTACTTCAATAAAAACTTCTAGATAATGTTCTTCCTGAAACTTTAAAGTACTTTTTCTTAAACCAGAAGTGCCTGGTTTTTGATCCAGAAAAGGAGAATTGATATTAATTACACTAACTTGAGTCATATTTTTAAAGGACTTCCAAAAATCTAACTAAATTAATGAGGCATTTCGGAAGTTCTTAACATAGCGATAAACCATAATGAAGAAATTAATAACGCAGTAAGAATTCCATAGTTAACACCAAATTTAGAAATTGTAATTGGAACTATTAGTGGAAACGTTAATGCCCCAAACAATGGAGTAAAAGCTACAATTTTTTTCAGCATTAATTTAATTTTTTAAAACCATTCAGTCTCAGCATTATCTTTTTGATTAGTATCGTCAAGTGGCGTCGTTCTATCAAATTTCAGTGATATACTTTTTTCTTGCTCACCAGATAAATCAACTGCTTTAATATCATATTTTTGAGTCCCATCTCTAAATGGAACTTGAATTCTAAAAGTACCATCTGCAGCAAGAGGTACATCTTCTCCACCTATTGTCAGTTTTGCAGAAGGCTCTGTGGCTCCATAAACAATTAATTCAGCATCAGCAACAAGCCAAAAGGATTTATTTTTAACAATTCCGCTTCCAGAATCATTTAAACCTGATGACCATATACCAGAACCTGAGTCTGTAAGATTATCATTGCGGTTTGTTGAATTTACATTTTCCATAAATTCTTCAGAACCAACTTTTCTTCTTAGAGGAATATTAGTTGCTGCTTGGTATAACCTTTCATGCATACCATTTTGCTCTGAAACGACAGGATTAGATATATCTTGGATTAACTCAGGAGTAGAATCTAAATTAAATGGTACAAATTTATCAAGAATTTGCTCAGAAGGATGAGAGCCAGGAACATGGCTTATAGAGGAAAATGCCAATGACATCCAGTTAAAACCATATTTGTAACCTAATTCAACTTTATAGTCTCTATCTGCAAGTGGGATTGGTAAGTACCACTCAGTACTGTAACTATCAACTGCGATCTCCCTTAGTGTTCCTTGATTCAAGTTGCTTCCTTCAGAACCAGATGCATCAAATAATCTTAAACATAATTTATTGGCTCCCAAGGATTGTGCTTTTTCTCTATCTGCATCAGAAATTTGCCAAAAAACATAAGCCCAATCTGGATCCCGGGGTAGGAAAACAACATTTGTTTTAACTTCTTCACTACTGTTATAAGCATTGGACTCAAAAGTTTCTTCAGATTTTGACTGGGGAGGTGTAATATATGTTTTCTTTGTAGATTTTTCTTGATATTCGAGTATTAAATCAACTAAAACAGCTTTTGTTTTGCGACTGTATAGCGGAACTGATAATTTACTTGCTTCTTGACGTAATTGTCTGAGGGTAAGTAAGAGTAATTGATCTTTATTCATGATCCCATCAACCACTTTAAATTCTCCGTTTTTGTTTGGGATCAGTATGTTCTTTTTTTTTAGGAATTGTGTGTCTTTTTGCCCTGTCGTCAGGATCCTCTGACTACTAAAAAATTCTTAAAATTAATATTTCTCTTCAAAACAGTTGGTATCAAAGCAATTAATTAATTTTCAGATCTTTTTTAAATGTAAATTAATTTTCTTTTTTTTTAAATTTTATTACCTGAATTTGTTAACGACTCAACAAAAATATATTTTTTCTTCGGGATCAATTAAAAGGAGATTTAGCGTTGTTCAACTAGAATTACTAAATCATCTATCTCTAAATCCTCAATGCTTTTACCTATTTTTTTTGAAAAAGTACTTAATCTATTCGATGTGGATTCTAACTGCTCATAAAAAAGATCACTAAATTTTTTATCATCAAATTTTCTGGATTGATTATCACACCATTCTCTCAAGGGATTTTTATTTTGATATTCAAAACTATTACCTTCATTGAGAATTTTTAAAATCTCTAAACAATGAGCGAGTATTCTTAAATGATGTTTCTGCATTATTGGTAGATCAAGATTATCAATTTCTCGGATAGTTTGCATGTTTAGTGGATTTGACAAGGGATCAAGATGATTAGACATTAATTTTTAGTTTTAATAAAGGGAAAAAACTCAATATTGGGGGTATCTTTCGTTAGAGTATATAAATCTAATTGTAATAGTTTATTTTTGGATAACATGGTCAACGAAAATTTAGTTAAAGATGTAGTAAAAGAGCCTTACAAGTATGGTTTCGTTACTGATATTGAAACTGAAAAAATTGCAAAGGGATTGAATGAAGACATAGTTAGACTTATTTCGCAAAAAAAAGAAGAGCCGAAATACCTTCTTGATTTTAGATTAAAAGCCTTCAAAAAATGGCAAAAAATGGATGAGCCTGATTGGGCAGGATTAGGATACAAACAAATCGATTATCAAGATATAATTTATTACTCTGCTCCCAAACAAAAAGAAAAAATTTCTAGTTTGGATGAAGTTGATCCCAAACTTCTTGAGACTTTTGATAAATTAGGAATACCTCTTACCGAGCAAAAAAAACTCACAAATGTAGCCGTAGATGCAGTCTTTGATAGTGTTTCTATAGCCACAACTTTTAGAGAAGAACTTGCTGAACATGGAGTTATATTCTGCTCAATAAGTGAAGCAGTAAAAAATCACTCGAACTTGATTGAAAGATATTTAGGCACTGTAGTTCCAGCTAGTGATAACTATTTTGCAGCACTAAATTCTGCTGTTTTTAGTGATGGTTCCTTTGTTTATATTCCAAAAGGTGTTACATGTCCCATGGACCTATCTTCCTACTTCAGAATTAATAGTGGAGATTCTGGGCAATTTGAGAGAACACTTATCATTGCTGAAGAATCAAGTTCTGTCAGTTATTTAGAAGGTTGTACAGCGCCAATGTTTGATACAAATACCCTACATGCTGCGGTTGTGGAACTCATAGCTTTGGACGATGCATCAATAAAATATTCAACAGTGCAAAATTGGTATGCGGGAGATGAGGATGGTGTTGGGGGCATTTTTAACTTTGTCACTAAAAGGGGGAAATGTTTAGGTAAAAGAAGTAAAATTAGCTGGTCTCAAGTTGAAACAGGGTCTGCAATTACATGGAAATATCCTAGTTGCCTGCTTTTAGGAGAAGAATCTGTCGGAGAATTTTATTCAGTAGCACTCACCAATAACCTTCAGAAAGCAGATACCGGCACAAAAATGATCCATATTGGTCCCAAAACCAAGTCAACTATAGTAAGCAAAGGTATCAGTGCCGGTAATTCAATAAATAGTTATAGAGGGCTTGTCAAAATGGGGACAAAAGCTAAAGGATCAAGAAACTACAGTCAATGTGATTCAATGTTAATAGGGGATCAAGCTTCTGCAAATACATTCCCTTACATCAAATCTCAACAACCCAATTCTGAAATTGAGCATGAAGCAAGCACATGTAGAATCTCTGAAGATCAACTTTTTTATCTCCAAAGTAGAGGTATAGAATTTGAAGAGGCAATATCTATGATGGTCAGTGGTTTCTGCAGAGATGTATTTAATCAATTACCTATGGAATTTGCTGCTGAAGCAGATAAGTTACTGGCACTTAAACTCGAGGGATCAGTAGGTTAATTAATCAATTTCTAAACTGAAATGCAAAGTCAAATGAAAGAATCAGATCCAATATTAGAAGTTAAAAATCTCTTTGCATCTACTAATAATCTTCCAATTTTAAAGGGAGTTTCACTTGCTGTTTATCCCGGAGAAATCCATGCCATTATGGGAAGAAATGGCTGTGGTAAAAGTACTCTTTCTAAAATCATTGCAGGGCACCCCTCTTATAACATTACGGATGGCGATATAAAATTTTCGGGTGAAAATATCAACGCTCTAGAACCTGAAGAAAGATCTCAAGCAGGAATCTTCCTTGGTTTCCAGTATCCAATAGAAATTCCAGGCGTTAGTAATCTTGAATTTCTCAGAGTTTCGACGAATGCTAGAAGAAAATTCCTTAACAAAGAAGAGTTAGACACTTTTGATTTTGAGGAATTAGTTAAAGAAAAGTTAGAACTTGTGAAAATGGATCAGGCATTCCTATCAAGGAGTGTAAATCAGGGATTTTCTGGAGGTGAAAAGAAAAGAAATGAAATTTTGCAAATGGCTTTACTTGAGCCCAAGATAGCAATATTAGATGAGACTGATTCTGGTCTAGATATTGATGCTCTTAGAATAGTCGCATCAGGAATTAAAAAAATATCTAATGCACAAACTGGAATTATATTAATTACTCACTACCAAAGATTACTAGATGAAATTGAACCAAATTATGTCCATGTTATGGCAGACGGACAAATTATAAAAACTGGTGGGAGTGATCTTGCATTAGAACTTGAAAAAAAAGGTTATGAATGGACTGATAACTTTGTAAAAGAGACTTAAATAAATGGAAATTATTGAAAAAATAAAAACCAATAAATTAGTTGAAAATCAAACAGAAATTCAAAAAATCTGTCTAGATAAATTACAATCAAGTCCTCTCCCTAATCCCAAAAGTGAGCTATGGAGACTTTCAGATAAATCAAAATTTTCAACTTTTTTAGACTACTCGGTTAATGAAAAAGATCTGAAATTTGATACACCCTATCCTAAAAATTCTCAAAATACCATTAGATTAATAATTGGTGAAAACTGTCAAATTAAATTAATAGAAGACAATTATTCAATACAGCAATTAAGTGAGCATGAATTAGATAAATATATCAAAGACCAGATATCATGTTTTGATCAAAACGAAAATTGGAGTGACCTGTTAAATCTATCTTTAAGTTGTAAAAAAAATATCTTGGGATTAAAAATAAATGGATCAAAAATCCCTCCTATTGAAATCTTTAGTCATGCATCTTGCAACTCATTAAATGCAAAAACGCTAGTAATATTGTTAGAAAAGAATTGTGATATTCAATTATTACAAGTAAATCTTGGCAAAGACAACTCTTCATTATCTCAATCAACGTTCTTTTTTTTAGAAGAAAATAGTACCCTTACTCATGGTGTTGTTTCTTACGGTAAAAACGGATCAAATTTATTAAATTCTCTCAATGTAATTCAACAAAAAAATAGCAAATACAACTTGGGATCTTTACATTTCAAATTTAATTATGCAAGATTTGAAATTAATATTAAGCAATCTGAAGGAAACGCTAAAACCAATATCAAAGGTATGCAAATAACAAAGAAAGATGAACAAATTTCTACTTATACAAAAATAAATTTTAATGGCCCTAATGGATTTCTAGATCAAATCAACAAATCACTTGCTGACGATAAATCACATGCAATCTTTGAAGGTTCAATAATAGTTCCTAAAATCGCTCAGAAAACTGATGCTTCCCAATTAAGTAGAAATTTACTTTTATCAGATCTCGCACAAATAGATACCAAACCTCAATTAGAAATAATTGCTGATGATGTCAAATGCAAACATGGAGCTACAATTTCGCAACTAAATGAAGAAGAACTGTTTTATATGAGAACAAGAGGGATCACATTAGCAGAAGCGAGTAAACTACAATTAAGTTCTTACTTTCAAGAAATAATTTCATTTATTCCCGTTTCAAAAGATAGATGGGATTTACTTGATAAAATTTTAAATGAGAATTAATGGAAACGATTCGAAATTTTCCTGAATTAACTAAAAAAGACTTTCCTCTTTTAAATAAGAACTTAAAAAGTAATGAGCAAATCATTTATTTAGACCATGCTGCAACAACTCAAAAACCAATACAAGTCTTAAAAAAAATTGATGAATATTATAGAAATTTTAATGCCAATGTCCACAGAGGCGCACATCAATTAAGTGCAAAAGCAACAGAAGAATTTGAAAATGCAAGATATTTAATTAGCAAATATATAAAAGCGAATTCAACAAAAGAAATTATTTTCACAAGAAATGCTACTGAAGCAATCAATCTAGCGGCCAGATCATGGGGAGAATCTTCATTAAGAGAAAACGATGAAATTCTCTTATCAATAATGGAGCATCATAGCAATATTGTTCCATGGCAAATGGTTGCAGCAAAAAATAAATGCAAATTAAAATTTATAGGTATCGATAAAAATGGGAAATTAGATATAGACGATTTTAAATCAAAACTAACCTCTAGAACTAAGCTGGTTAGCATAGTACATGTTAGTAATACTCTAGGTTGCTGTAATCCAATCAAAGAGATAACTAAATTAGCAAAACAAAAAGGTTCTTTAGTTTTAATAGACGCATGTCAAAGTTTAGCGCATCAAAAACTAGATGTAATTGATCTTGATATAGATTTCTTAGCGGGATCGGGACATAAACTTTGCGGTCCTACAGGTATTGGTTTCCTCTGGTCAAAAAAAGAAATACTAGAAAAGATTCCTCCCCTATTTGGAGGTGGCGAAATGATTGAAGATGTTTTTGAAGAGACAAGTACTTGGGCAGAGCTACCTCATAAATTTGAAGCTGGAACTCCAGCCATTGCAGAAGCAATAGGTCTTGCGGAAGCAATTAATTATATAAACAATATTGGATTGGATGAAATTCATGAATATGAGAAGACTATTACTAAATATTTATTTGAAAAATTAAATCAAATAGAAGATATTGAAATTATAGGTCCATCGCCGAGGATAGATCCAGACAGAGCCTCACTTGCCACATTTTATATTAAAAATATTCATTCAAACGATATTGCAGAAATTCTGGATTCAAAAGGGATTTGCATCAGAAGTGGGCATCATTGCTGTCAACCTCTTCACAGACACATTGGAATTAAATCAACAGCAAGGATTAGTATGAATTTCACAACCAATAAGGAAGAAATTGATATATTTATAGAAAAATTAAAAGATACTATTGATTTTCTAAAAATCAATTCTTAAATATTCAAAGCATTTTTAAAAAAATCGTGAGTTTTTTGCATTACTACTTCTTTAGTTTCTTTATTTTTAAACCCATGCCCTTCATTCTCAAAAAAAATAACTTCTGAATATTTATTGTTATGAAGCAAAATTTCCTGAATTTTTAAAGTTTGTTTATACGAAATAACTGTATCTTTTTTTCCATGAAACAATAAGATAGGTTTTTTTATTTGATTAATGTGATTTATCGGCGATCTATATATATAGTCATCATGATTTTTTGCATAATTTCCTACCAAAGAATTTAAATAATCTTTTTCAAACCTATGAGTGTTGTAGTGCATATCCTTCAAATCAATAACAGGATATTTACAAATTGCGGCTGTAAAAATAGACCCATATAATAAACAATTCAGGGCAGTTAAACCACCAGCACTATTGCCAGAAATTACTACTTTGTCACTATCAACTAGATTTGATTTAGTTAATTCAAGAGCTAGGGATTTGCAATCATAAGAATCAACGATACCCCACTTATAATTCAACCTCTCTCTATATGCTTTGCCAAATCCTGATGATCCCCCATAATTAACTTCAGCAACAAAAAATCCCTTCGATGTCCAATATTGAACTTCAGAATTATATGAACCATCAAAAAATGAAGTTGGTCCGCTGTGAGCTCTAACAAGGAGCGGTGGCTTACTAAAATTTTCAACAAGCGGTTTATAAAGGAAAGAATGAGTAGATTGATCTTCAAAACCTTTAAACCAAAATGCTTCAGGTTTAGAACATTCTTTTATATGATCAATATGTATCTGCTCAGAAAAATTTGATGAAAGTTTTTCTGCGAAATCAATTTCAAGTACGATTCCCAAAAAATCAGAGCCATAACCTTTTAAAAGAACTTTTTTCCGAAAAACACCGAAATCACTTATTGAGGAAAAAGGAGTAAAAAATTCTTTAACGAATTGAAGATCTTTATATTGCTCAACTACTAAATTATTTTCTTTTTTTGCCAGGCAAAATAAATTTTTTATAGTCCCTGAAAAAAATGTTATTCCAGAGACCCATTGTGGTGATCCATATTCAATAAGATTTCTCTCTACTTTTTTCTTAATAAAAATATTCTGAATTTCACTAACATCTAAAAACAATAAGTTCCACCATCCAGAACTATCTTCAGAACATACTAAAATTGTTTCACTTATCCAATAGGGTTGGAAAAAAGAAACGTTTTTTTTGGCATTTATCAGATTATTTGAGAACCTTTTTATTTTTTGTATCTCTCCAGCTGTATTTATTTGAGCAAAAAACAGATCATTTCTCTCCCAGGGCATGTAGGGAGAATCCCACTCTATCCAAGAAAGTAAGTTAGCAGAAGTATTAGAAGATAATTCGCCAGCAAAATTTTTAAATTTTTTTATTCGATGAATATCTTGTTTAGTTTTTTTTAAATTTAAAGAAAATAAATAATCTCTATTATTAATTTCGCAAATACCATACAATAAATTTTTTGAAGAAATGACAAATGAAGAATCGAAATTTCCATCAATTGATTTAGATAGTTGTACAGGTTCTTGAACTGAATCAAGATATTTATTTTGACTACTATAATTTGACGCTACCTCTTTAAAAATTTGAAACCATACTGCCTTGGTAAGCTGATCAATCCATATTAAATAAAAATTATTTTTAAAATCTATACATTTATAAGATTTACCACCATACCCATGAAAGTTATTTTTAATATTATATTTTTTACTAGTTAATTTTTGAGGAAGCGCATCTTTTTGGTTAAATGGCCTCGCAAAAATACCATTGAAATTTTGACTTTCACCAACATCATCAATCCAAAAAATGGTATTCCTAATAATAGTTAATTCCTTAAAAGCTTTGTTTTTCGATACATTTTTCCTAACTTTTAACTTATCATCATTACTCATTTAAAAAACTATAAAGAAAGTAAATTAAAGTGCTAGTATTTTTATAGCTAAACTCTTTACTAAAAACTTTTTTTATTAACGTGGCAAACCATTTTTCACAACTTGCAAAGAAGTCAAAAACAAATGGGGATTCGGAAAAAATTGCAAAAGAACAAAAAGGTAAGCCATCTTTAGAAATTTATAAACTTGGTGATGATGTTTTAAGACAAAATTCCAAAAGAATAACTAAGGTTGATGAATCGATTAGAAAACTTGCTAGAGAGATGCTTCAAAGCATGTATGCAGCAAAAGGAATTGGACTTGCTGCTCCTCAAATTGGTATTAACAAAGAGCTTCTTGTGATAGATGTAAATTTTGAAGATTCATCGGCAGAACCTTTAATTTTAATAAATCCAGAAATTACAGATTACGGAACTACTCTTAATTCTTACGAAGAAGGGTGCTTGAGTATTCCAGGTGTCTATCTGAATGTAGTGAGACCATCAACTATAAAATTAAAATTTAGAGATGAAATGGGGAGGCCTCGTAAAATGAGAGCAGATGGACTTTTAGCAAGGTGTATTCAACACGAAATGGATCATTTAAATGGAATATTATTTGTTGATAGAGTTACATCAAAAGATGATTTAAGTAAAGAACTCAAAAAAGAAGGATTTCACGAAAAAGACGTTAATTCAATTTAATAGATAAATGACTGAGACAACAATTTTTCAGAAAATTATAGACGGCGATATCCCTTGTGAAAAACTCTATGAAGATGATTTTTGTATTGCATTTAATGATATATCAGCACAAGCTCCGATACATTATTTAGTTATTCCCAAAAAACCAATAGTGAGTTTATATGAATGTGTTGAAAAGGATTCAGAATTATTAGGACATTTATTATTTGTAGGAAGTAAAATCGCGAAATCTAAAAAATTAAATAATTGGAGAACAGTAATTAACACAGGTGAGGAATCTGGGCAAACAGTTTTTCATTTACATATTCATTTTTTATCTGGAAGAAAATTGCAATGGCCCCCAGGCTAAAAACTCTCGGAAAGATCTTTTGTAAGCTATAAATAAAGATAAAAATGAATTCACCTGAATCAATAAACTCCAAGCCTAATAAATTATTAAATTTAATTTATAACAATTGGGAAAATTTAGATGAATCACAAAAATCTTCACTTACTAAAGTCTGGAAAGTTTTAACTTATAAATGGCAATTACAAATTCTGTTTAATTTGCCTTTTTTAATTTGGTGGGGGCTTGATAAGTATGTAACAAAAATTCATGAATTTGATATGTATATGTTGGATTATCTTCATCTTCCTGACTGGGCACTTTCATTTGTTGGTTTTGGTCAATAATCTCTTTAAAAGATATAATAAATCCTATAAAATTTAGTGAATAATGAATACAGCAGTTAGTAATAAATCAAAAATTATATTGCAGCTACAAAAGTTAAGGCGATTATCTCAGCCTTTTTTCTTACCAATTGATCAAAATAACGGGATACAATTTATTTGGCTCTTAATTTCTCTTTTATTCTGCGTGGGAGGAATAGTTCTTGTATTACTTACAGGGCTGATTAATTTATTAGACAATTTTCAACCAGAATTATTAGAAAAATATTTTGGAGGTGTTATTGACACCATTAATACAATTTGGTCTGGGAAATGGGGGTTAATCTTCTCTGGATTATTCGTAATAGGTTCTTCAAGTTTCTTTAGTTTTAGACACCAATTAAAAGCAAAAAGATGGACTCACTGGATTTTATTAGGAGTAATTGTATTAATGCTTTTAGCAATTAATGGTATAAATGCAGGAATTGGTTTTATTGCACGAGATCTAACTAATGCGCTAGTTCAAAAAGAGCAAGATGGGTTTTATAGAATTCTAGCTATATATGCATCATGCTTTATTTTTGCATTACCAATTAGAGCTCTACAAATTTTCTTTACTTTAAAATTGAGCATTATTTGGAGAGAATGGTTGTCAAAGAGTCTGATCAGCCAGTATTTAACAAACAGAGCTTATTTTAAAATTAACCCTAATGATGAACAATCAACTGATGTTGACAACCCAGATCAACGAATATCTGAAGATACAAAATCATTTACTGAACAAAGCTTAACTTTCACTATTGGCATATTTGATGCAATTTTGACTTTTTCTCTGAACATACTTATCCTTTACACTATCAGTAGGACATTAACCTTTTCCCTATTTACATTTGCTGCAATAGCTTCTTCACTTCTAATATACGCAGGAAAAAGATTAGTTAAAATCAATTTTGATCAATTGAGATATGAGGCTGATTTCAGATATGGCTTGGTACATATAAGAAATAATTCAGAGGCAATTGCGTTTTATTCAGGAGAAGAGCCAGAAAATGTTGAAAATCAACGAAGACTAGGCGTCTTAGTAAGAAATTACAACTTACTCATTATCTGGAAAACGATAATATTTACTATGAAAAGATCGACCAACTATGCTGGAGTATTTTTTCCCTATCTAATTATGGCAGTTCCATACTTCTCTGGAATAATCGATTACGGAAAATTTGTACAAGCAAATTTTGCATTTAATATGGTCGAGGGATCTCTATTTTTTATAGTTAATCAGATTGACGAACTTGCAAAGTTTACGGCAGGAATTAGCCGACTAGAAGGGTTTCAATCTGAAGTTGAATTAATAAGCAAAGAAAAACCATCACGTAATAATATCTCTATTACTAACAAACCTGAAATACTTATTAAAAATGCTGATTTATACACTCCTGGTTCTGATAATCCCATCATTAAGGATCTGAGTATAAATATCAATAACAGAGATACACTTTTAATTACTGGTCCTTCAGGTTGTGGTAAAACCTCACTTCTAAGAATGATTAGTGGTTTGTGGCAACCCAATAAAGGTTTAATACAAAAGCCTAAAACGGGCGATTTACTTTTTATTCCTCAAAAACCATACATGATTTTAGGGTCACTGAGAGAACAACTCTGTTATCCAACTGAAGTCAGCAAATTTAGCGATGATCACTTATTCTCAGTACTTAAGGAAGTTAATCTAAATTCTATTCTTGCTAGATATCCAGATCTTGACATCAAACAAGATTGGCCAAGAATATTATCTCTTGGAGAACAACAAAGACTTGCTTTTGCAAGGCTTTTACTTAATTCACCTCAATTTGCAGTTCTTGATGAAGCAACTAGTGCATTAGATATTGAAACAGAAAAACATCTATATAGTTTGCTAATAAAAAGAGAACTATCTCTAATAAGTGTTGGGCATCGTCCAACTTTAAAAGAATTTCATAATAATGTTTTAGCTTTAAACGGTAAAGGTAATTGGCAATTGTTACCCACAAAAAACTATAATTTTGATAACTAAAATATTTTTATGAAAACTGATGAAAATAGAGATGATTTAGAAAAGACATCCAATGAAAATGATTTAGATGCAGATAGCAAATTTGTTATAAAAGAAAATACTAATCAAGTAACTGATGATATAGATATTTACAAATTTGGATGGGGTACTTATTCAGAAATTACTAATGGAAGATTTGCGATGATTGGATTCCTAGCGATAATTCTAATTGAATTATTTACTAGACAATCATTTTTAAAATGGGCAGGAATATTATAATTAATCATCAAATCTAGAACTATTGTCTCTAGGTTTCTTTTTATTTACTCCAACAGTATATCTACCAGGTTTATTTTTGGGTATAGACCGTCCTGTAGAATTTGAGTTAACTCTTCTAGCCTGACGAGGTTTTTTTACTGAATTAGCATCTTTAAAAGATGCATCTTCAACTTGCTCTTTTGAAGTTTGCTGCCTAATAGAAGATCTTGTAGATTGCTTTCGTGATGAAGAAGAGTTATCAACAGAAGAAATAGTGTCTTGCGTTGATACTGTCTGATTCATTCTTGGCCTTGATCCTGTTTTAACTTGATCACGAGATAAGTTTCGTCTCTCCCCAAAGTTACTTCTCACTGGGTCTTTGCTATTTCTTTCTTCAGGAGTCTGCCTTCTTCTTCTTCTAATAGGTTCATCATTATCAAACTGATTTGCTTCTCTTGAAGATGGCCTTCTTCTGCTTACGGCAGTAGCAGGAATAGCTCTTGAAACATCCCGCCTACGTGATCTACCCTCCATATCGTCATCTTCAAAGTCATCATCTTGAGGTCTAAATCTTCTAGATGATCTTTCGGATTCTTCAAACCTTTCGTATTCGGAATCAAATCGACCTCTAGGATTTCTGGGCATATCAGAAATAGGATCATCATCAAAATAAGATGATCTTCTAGCTTGATCAGTAGCAACTCCCCTCAATCGCACACTTTCATATGCAAAAAAAACTGTTGTTCCTGCTAATAAAAACTGACCAAATTGCAGGATAGGATCTAATCTCCAGCCTTGAAAAAATAATATTCCCCCACATAAAAGTCCTATGGCTGCAAAGAAAACATCATAATCTCTGGCTAATGCAGGTTTAAAAGACCTTAAAAAATAAAGTCCTCCCCCGCCCACAGCGAGCACTATACCAACAATACTGGCCCAATTGAGACTAGCATTGACCACATTCTTTCTCCAAAATCTATTTTTTAAAGGGAGACATAAATCGCCCCATATTTATAGTGTACTGAAAACTTCTACAAAAACTAGCGTCTACCTGCAGCAGAGGTTCGATCGAGAGAATCTTTCTGACTAACAAAGATCAAAAATGCAGAAGCTGGAATAACAATAAGTAACGCCGCAGCAATAAAGCTACCTATCATTCCAACTGCGGAATTATTAGCAGCTGCAGCAGAAACATCTGCAACAAGTATAAAATTTGAGATTTGAAACACTTTTTAAATATTTAATTCTCAATTTATAATACGAACTAAATACAATTCAACGGGTTATTTATTAAGATGAATTAAATAATTGTGATTTCCTTGCCTGAAAACTATCTCCAAATTTTAGATATTAGTCTAGGAGTTTCTTTATCATATTTAACTATTGTTTTCTTAATAAGATTAATTCTTACTTGGTACCCAAAAATTGATTTAAGTAAAGGTTTATGGTTGTTAATTTCTATACCATCAAGCGCGACACTCAATTTAACAAGGAAATTAATTCCCCCTATTGGTGGAGTTGATGTAGGGCCTGTAATTTGGATTGGGATTATAAGTTTTTTAAGAGAAATCTTAGTAGGTCAACAAGGTCTAATAAAACTTGCATTGCATAAACATATTTCATAGAAATTATTGAATTATTAATCAGAATTTAGGTAATAATTCTTCTTCTACATATTTGGTATGAATCTTACCTTCCTTAAATTTAGCTGTATTCAATAAATTTAAATGAAAATTAATCGTTGTAGGGATGCCAGTTACTGCGCACTCATTTAGGGCCCTATTCATTCGTTTAATTGCAGTATTACGATCTTTTCCCCAAACTATTAATTTTCCAATTAAGGAATCATAGAATGGAGGAATTTCATAACCAGTATAAACATGACTATCCACCCTTACACCAGGACCACCAGGAGGAAGCCATCCAGTTATTTTTCCAGGTGATGGGCGAAAATTATGAGAAGGATCTTCAGCGTTGATTCTACATTCAATGGCGTGACCATTTAATTGGATATCTTCTTGATCAAACTCCAACTTTTCTCCACTTGCTATTTTGATTTGCTCAGCTATTAAATCAACCCCAGTAACCATTTCAGTGACTGGATGTTCTACTTGAATCCTAGTATTCATTTCCATGAAATAAAAATTATCATCTTCATCAACCAAAAATTCAACAGTCCCAGCTCCTTCATAACCTATACTTTTTGCAGCAGCAATAGCAGCATTCCCCATTTTTTTTCTTAACTCAGCATTAATTGCTGGGCTTGGCGACTCCTCTAATAACTTCTGATGTCTTCTCTGAACCGAACAATCTCGTTCTCCTAAATGAACAACATTTCCTGACCTATCTGCCAAAACTTGAATTTCTACGTGTCTTGGCTTCTTTATAAATTTCTCCATATATAGACCATCATTGCCAAAAGCTGCTTCTGCTTCACCTTGAGCTGCTTTAAACATTTTTTCAAGATCACCATTTTTTTCAACCAACCTCATTCCTCTTCCACCTCCTCCAGCAGTGGCTTTGATAATTACTGGATATCCTATTTCATCTGCAAGTTTATAAGCCTCATCGACATTTGATAATAAGCCTTTACTCCCAGGAACTGTAGGGACTCCTACTTTTTCCATAGTTTTTTTAGCTGTAGATTTATCTCCCATAGATCTAATAGCTGTTGGCGATGGGCCAATAAAAACTATGCCGTGATCATTACACATCTCAGCAAATTTATCATTTTCAGCAAGAAATCCATAACCTGGATGAATAGCGTCAACTCCTCTCGATGTAGCAGCTGCAAGTATATTTGGAATATTTAAATAACTCTTATTACTTAATGAGTCTCCAACACAAACTGCCTCATCTGCGAGCTGAACATGCAAAGCTTTTTTATCTATGGTGCTAAAAACAGCGACTGTGGCTATACCAAGTTCTCTACAACTTCTTACAATTCGTAAAGCTATTTCTCCACGATTAGCAATTAAAACTTTTTCAACCATTATTACAATTAAATTGAAGAAATGAAAATGACTTTAAATAAAAAATTCTTTGCAAAAGTACTTAACAAAGTTTTTTAGTAATCAGAGGACATTTTTTACAATACAACCTAGAACGTTATATATGTATAAATATTTGTTTTATGCAATAGAAAAATAATTATCCTTAAAAAGCTTGTTAATTTCCCAAAAAAAATTCGTAATTATCAATAACTCTTTCTCTACGTTAATTACATCCTTATTTCAATCAATAATATATAATGTTTTATAGGTTTAAGTACCCAAAGGTGCTTGAGAACCCTTTGCGGACGTGGCGGAATTGGTAGACGCGCACGTCTAAGGAGCGTGTGGCTTAGGCCTTGCGAGTTCAAGTCTCGCCGTCCGCATTTTATGTATTTTTGCTTAACTGCAATGAAAAAAAAATCAATTGCAGTTGTTTTAGTTTCTAATGGACCTGGTGAATTAACTACATGGGTAAAACCAGTAGTGGATGAGCTTAATAAACTAAATGAATCGTTATTAGGTAAAGATAAAATAAATATTTCCCTTAGATTAGTCCTTGTCCCCTGTCCAAATGCAACTGGTAAAGAATTTAAAGTTGCAAATTCATGGAAAAAATTCGCATTAATTACGAAATCCAGGAATTTTTGGAAATTATTAATAAACCCATTTTCCTTTGCAAATTGGCCAAAAAAGGGAATAGTTGTTTTTCTTGGTGGTGATCAATTTTGGAGCATCTTATTAGCTAAAAGGTTAGGTTATATCAATATCACATATGCTGAATGGATTTCAAGATGGCCTCAATGGACAAACAGAATTGCAGCAATGAATATAAAAGTAAAAGATTTTATCCCAAAAAAATATCAACATAAATGTGAGGTGATAGGTGATTTGATGGCAGATATCAAATTGAAAAGTGCAATATCAATAAAAAATAAACAAAAACATTTTATAGCACTATTACCTGGATCCAAAAAGGCTAAGCTCTCTATTGGTATTCCTTTCTTCTTACAAGTAGCAGACCTTATAGCTGAAAAAAATCACAATATAAACTTTATAATCCCCATGGCGCCAACTACTAATAAAAGTGAATATTTATTTTATCAGAGCGAAAGAAATCCTATTGCAAAACATTACTCATCAAAAATCAAAACAATTAAAAACAGCAAAGATTTCAATTTTGATTATGTAATTGAAACATCAAAAAATACAAAAATTTTTCTAATCAAAAAACATCCTTGCTATGAAATATTAAAAGAATGTGATTTAGCGATTACAACTGTGGGAGCGAATACTGCAGAATTAGCAGCAATTTCTCTTCCAATGATAGTTGTTTTGCCAACTCAGCATTTAAATATGATGAATGCCTGGGATGGAATTTTTGGACTTATTGGAAAAATTTCATTCATAAACAAATTCCTAACTTTTTTAGTGAGATATTTCTATTTTAAAAAAAAGAGGTTTTTTGCTTGGCCAAATATTAAAGCAAAAAAAATGATTGTCCCAGAAAGAATAGGAAATATTTCTCCTAAAAGAATTGCTAAAGAAGTTTTATTTCTTATAAAAAATAAAAGTCAGTTAAAAAAAATTAGCAATCATTTACGCAAAGAAAGAGGAAGTAAAGGTGCCGCTGAAAAACTTGCTTATATGATTATTAACTCTATAAAAAAGATTGTTTAATTACCAGGGATCATCAATTTCAAACTTTTCTGATTTTTCATTAACATTAATTTTTTTTTCATCTACTGGTTCAATATCTAAAGTCTCTGTTGCATTTTGAATTGGTCTTTTCGATGTAAAATTGATATTAGATTGCTTCCTTTGTTTAGAATAAAGATTTTTTTCTTCATCAGTTTGATTAAACGTATTTTGATTCTCTATCTGATCAGAAAAATCACTATCCATATATAGCTTTTTTCTCTGCTTAATTCCTTCTGAAGAACCCGTTAGTTCAACATATTCAAGTTCATCTTCATCTTCATCTTCATATTCATATTCATCTTGTTCAACAACTTCTTCTTCATATTCTTCAACCAGATTGTTTTCTTGTTCTGATTCCGAACCAGACAGTAACTGATTCTCAACTGGAACAAGATTTGCTGAGTAGCCATTTGCTTCTTTTTCATCCCATGAAGAACCTCCTACTCCAAGTTTCTCTAATAATCCACTACTTAATTGATTCAATTTATCTTCAGCACCTTCATAAACAATAATTCTATCTGTGCCGCTACTAACTATTTCCTCAACAGGAATTTCCCAAGTACTTAAAACCCCCTCACCTAATAGAGGAACACCAACTGCGCCCATAACAAGAGAAATCAAATCACCAGTCTCGATATCAAAAGAAAAACCAAGAACTCTTCCTAAAAGCTGTCCAGATTCTGTAATCACTTGACAATTAATTACCTTTCCATATCTCTCTGGAGAGAAACCTTCACTTAATGAATCTAGAGAATCTACTAATATGACATCTCCAACTTGCTTAATACTTTCTAAAGGCATCCATTTTGGTAAACCTGGTAAAAATCTTGTCAGTGGATTATCTCTAAGTCCCAAAGCAACCACTTCTCTTCTGTCAATATCAACAACAACTTCGCCAACCACCCCTAAACGCCTCCCAGTATCTGTAGTTATCACTTGTGTTCCCATCAATTCTGACCTTAACCATAACCGTTCACTAGGAACAGAATTTGGGAGATTCTTATTTCCAGATGTGTTAGACAAACTCATAAAAAACTTTCTATCATTCTGACGTATAAATTTAAAAAAGTGTGTTTATGCAGCATTTGGTAACCCAACAACTTGGGTATTAGCACCTCTTGCTTGAGCAACACCAATTGTTCGTTCAGATGCACTTATCATAGGCCTTCTATGACTTACGACTATAAATTGAGCATTTGATGACTGATTAGATATTAATTTTGATAACCTTTCAACATTTATACCATCTAAAAAACTATCAACCTCATCTAAGGCATAAAAAGGGGAAGGTTTATACTTTTGTAAAGCGAATAAGAAACTTAAGGCTGTTAATGATTTTTCACCACCTGACATAGAGGCTAATCTTCTAACATTTTTCCCCTTTGGATGAGCAACTAAAGTTAAGCCTCCTTCTAAGGGAGAATCAGGATTCTCAAGCTGAAGGAAGCCATCTCCATCTGATAAATTTGCAAAAATTTCTCTAAAGTTTTTATCAACTTCAACGAATGCTTGCATGAAAGCCTCTTGACGCATTGTTGAAACAGTTTCGATTCTCAGCAATAACTGAGATCTTTCATTAGATAAAATTTCTAATTTTTCTTGTAAACCAGTTAATCTCTCAATTAATTCCTCTAATTCATCTAGAGCCAACATATTTACAGGTTCCAAGCTTTCTAATTTTACATTTATAGTGGAAATTTCTGATTGTAAAAATTCAAGGCTCTTCCCTATATATTCTCCAAAATCAGGGTATGGATTAGGTAAATCTTTTTTATAATTTTCTAATTTTATTTTCTCACTCCTCATCTCCTCTTTTAGAGAATTAACATCTCTTTCAAGATATTCCAACTTTAAAAGATAGTTATTATATTCTTGCCTTTTATTTGAAATTGAAGAGTTTAATTCATCTCTTTTTCTTCTCAATAAACCTAAATCCTTTTCTAGTGAATTTTTTTGATTATCAAGTACTAAAAGCTCTTTTTTAAATTTATCTCTATTTTCTATCCATTCACTATGAGCAATTGAAAGTTCTTTGATAGATTTATGTAAGTTTTGTTCTTGTAATAAAATTATTTTTAACGAATTATTGATACGTTCTTTATTTAAAGCAAATTGATTCTTCTTATCTATCAATGAATCTCTTTCTTGGACCAATAATTCAAGTTTTTTATCAAGATTATTAAAATCATTATTGAAAGCTATTAGTGAGGATTTTTGATTTTTTTGATAGTTCTCCTTCTGAATTATTTGTATTTGATCAAACTTTTCTTTATGGGGCTTTAATTTATTTTTTAAATGATCTAACTCCTCAACTAATAAATTATTAGCAATATTCAGTGTTTTTAATCTTAAATTAAAGTTATCAATTCTTTGAATGACAACTTCAAGAGACTTTTTATTTACTTCAATTTCTTTATTTAATGAAGCAGATTCCTCAATTATTTGACTCCTATCAGAATTTAATTTACTGAGTCTATTATTTTTGTTGATCAAATCATTATTTGACTCATTTAAAGCTGCTTCAATAACCAATAACCTTTCTTTGATTGGGCTAGAATCATCAAGATCATTATTAATACCAAATCTATAAGCTAAATCTTTATTTAACTTACTGCCTCCTGTAATAGCACCACTTGACTCTAATAATTCACCACCTAAAGTAACCATCCTAATTTTTTGTTTAGATAACCTAGCCGAGGCTAAGTCTGAAAAAACCATCGTATCTCCAAAAACATATCTAAAAACATCTGAATATACTTCATCAAAAGTGATTAAATTAATAGCTTTATCAATAAAACCAGGTTCGCGATTATTTTCAAATCTCGAAATTGCAATATTCTTTGTATTACTTTTAATTCTATTTAGAGGTAAGAAAGTTAAGCGTCCTGCCTTCTTCTTTTTAAGAATTTCAATTGCTCTAGCGGCAATCTGATCATTATCAACAACAATTTGTCCAAGCCTACTTCCTGCAGCAATTTCTAATGCATATCTGTTTTTCTCACTGACCTCTCCAAGTTGAGCTACATAGCCATGTATACCCTCTAGCCCTGCTTCTAAAAGAATTCTGAGAGCAAATGAACCTCTTGATTCATTTAAAGCTTCTTTTCTACTTTCTAATCGAGATAAATCCTTTTCAAGCCTTAATTGCTCATTGTTTAGTCTTAATTTAGTTTTATTTATTAAATTTATTTCATTTTTTAAATAATCAATTTCTGAACTATTACTTACCAAATTATTACTCTTAATCTGAGATGTCTCTTTTTTGCTTTGATTTACTTCTAAAAGTTTCTGCTTTTCCAAAGCCAAAGCTTTTATCTGAGAAGAAATTTCTTCTTTTTGAATATTATTTTGGATAGTTTCTTCTTCAACTTTTCTTTTTTTTAATTCCAAAGGATTAATTATATTTTGTATATTTTCAAGCTCATCATTTAATTTAATACTTTGTTTTGAGAATTCTCCAGATTCTCCTGCTGCATCAGAAAGTTTTTGTCTAGATGATTTATGTTTTAAAGTAAGATCATCAATTTGTAAGTTCAATTTATTTAATAAATTTTCATCAAAATTTTCATTTCTCACGTTTTCTAACTCGATATTTCTCTTGGAAATTGCAATTTCATCTCGCTCCTTTTGTAATTTGTTTCCCTCTTCTTTGTTAAGAATTGATATTCTATCAAGTTCTCTCAAACTAGAATTAATACTTCCAATATCAGAATTTACTTTAATCAAAATATCTTCTCCTTTCTCTTTCAGTTCTGCAACCAATATTTTCAAGGCTTTTTCTAAGACTGCTACTTCTTTATTTATAGATTCTTTTTGTTCATTAAATAAAATTTTATTTTTTTCAATTTCAACTTGTTTTTTCTCTATAGAATCAACATGTTTAATTTGTTTATCATAAATAAGAATTTTCTCTAATTCAATTATTTGAAGCAATTTTGCCTTTAGCTCTTTATATCGCTTTGCTTTTTCACATTCTTTTTCAAGTTTATTTTTACTAGATTGCAATTCATTTTCTAAAATTTCACACCTCTCTTGTCGTTCAAAAACATCATTTAATTTTGCATTAGTTTGTTCTATTCTTGTATCAAAAAGTGCTACACCTGCTAATTCATCAATAAGATTTCTCCTCTCCTTATTATTCATTGATACTATTCTTGTTACATCACCCTGCATAACAACATTACTTCCCTCAGGGTCGACACTAATATCCCTTAAAATTCTCTGTATTTGTTGCAAAGTACATTGTTTTCCATCAGAAGTATAAGTTGAAGCATATGAACCGCCAGGCATAAGCCTTAACTTTCTAGAAACTACCCATTCTTTTTGACCTTTATTAAGAGCAATTTCTTCTTCTTCTAATTCCAAAGGAGGAAGATCTGCTCTAGGCGACCAATCTTGAATATTAAATTTTACCGACACAAATGTTTCAGATGATTTACCTTCTTTAACTTTTGAGTTATTTATTAAATCTGGTAATCTTTCAGCTCTCATCCCCCTACTATTTGCTAGGCCTAAACAAAATAAAATTCCATCCAAAATATTACTTTTCCCAGAACCGTTTGGACCAGTAACCACTGTAAAACCCTCTTCAAGGGGAATTTTGACAGTTCCCCCAAAAGACTTAAAATTTTCAAACTCGACCTGATTGATGTGTACCAATCTCAAGTCTCAATAGCTAAATAAGAATAACCAATTTGCAAAGATTCTCAAGAGAAATATTACGATTATTTATAAATGAATATTAATTATTGTCGCTCAATCTGCAAACGTTGTTAGAAATTTCGAGCAAACCAAACAAAATTTCACCATCCAATATGTATCGAAAACCTTCAGTTTTCAATTCATCAGAAACATTTTTAAATATTCCATGATCTATTCTTTTCACTAAGCCTCGATTTTCAGAAAGTTCGTGTTCTTTCCTTAATAACCATACAAGTCTATGATTTTTCTGTTTAATAATTTCTACAGAAGCTTCATTTGACGAAGGAAGTGTTAAAAATTTCCAAGTTAAACAATCTATTTTATCTTCAATAAGAAAATCGTAATGAATATCAAAAGAATTACCAGAAAAGACTTTATGTTCAAGCAAAACCCATTTATTCATTGTCTAGTTGAGAAATAAATTGAATCTTTTAAAACAATTAAGATGAAAATGTGTCGTATTTAAAGATAGTCCCTATTATTTAATTACTTGCATCAGGGACAAATCTTAAAGCAATAAATAGCAAACTTCCTGCTCCAGCAATAGCTGCCGCAACTAATCCAAAATCTGTAGGAATTGTGCGAGATGCAAAAATTAATGATGCAAATGTAATATCCATGATGAAATTTAAACTCATTTAATAAATTCAGTAATAGCTTAACAAAACCTTCTTACAGAACAGAGTAGATAAATAAAATGTAAATAAACTTTTATATGTTTTTATTCTATATAAATCGCACAAATGTTTAGATAAGGGTTCCAAATTGAGAAAATAGGGTCTAATCTTAAAATAATCAAGTTTAAATAATGGAGACTTACCATCCTCCCCAAGAAGTAGAAAAGGAAGTAGATAACTCTGAACAGCCTGAGCAAGAAGTTATCTTGGAGAAATGGTTAAATGAAAAAATTGATAGTTTAATACCTTTAATAAAAGAAAAATGGCCTACCATTGCTCAACAAACCCTTGTAGCTACGAAAGGTAGTATTGATGACTTAGTTGAAGTAATAGCAAGCAATACAGGAACCTCCGCAAAAAATATAAAGCGCCAGCTATTTGAAATTATTAATTCTATCCGAGAAAATAAGTGGGAAATTTCAGAAAAAATTGAACCTATCGAAAGTCAATTAGAAGAGTTATTAGAAGAACTTAACAATACTCTTAGACCAAAAATAGAAAGTCCAATAAGAAAAAAACCACTATTATCTATAGCTATTGCGGCCGGTGTTGGTTTACTAATAGGAACTCTCCTAAACAGTGGGAAAAAATAATATGGAAAAACCAAAAAATAAAAATTTTGCAAATACCGCTTCAAGAATTTCAGCTATCGCAAGTTCAGTGATGGATTTGCATGTAAGAATAGCTCTTCAAGAGGTAGATAGAGAAAAAAGAAGATTAATTAGTGGCGGAATATTTTTGGCAATTGGAATGACATTACTATTAGTAGTTCTAATTTGCATCCATATTATTTTTTATCTTTTTCTAGAAAACTACAATAACTGGAATGCTGAGTACAATTTATTACTCATAATATTTATCGATTTATTTCTCGCTGGCTTAAGTTTGAAGCTTGGTGGAAAATTATCAAAAGGTCCCTATCTTCCCCAAACATTAGAGGGTTTAGGGAAGACAACAAGAGCCGTTTTAGGCAAAAAATAAATTACCTTATTAAATACTTTATCCATCTGCAATCAATACCTCCATTACTGACAGGTATTTTCAATGAAGATTTCATTTTTAAATATTTTGTTAGTTTTGGATTTCCACTTAGTAGCCAAAATTCCCAACCCGAAAAGTTATTTTTTAAAAAGATTCCCATTTCTTCATATAAATAAATTAATTCATTTTCATCACCCAATTTTTTGCCGTATGGAGGGTTACATATAATGATCCCAGGTGCACTTTTTAATTTGAGTTCTAAAAAATCATTATTTTTAAGTTCAATATAATTTTTGAGTCCCGCCAATGATATGTTTACTTTAGCCTGCTCAAAAACCTTTTTATTAATTTCATAGCCTATTATTTTTGGTAATTTTTCATAGTTTATAATTTTATTTTTTGCCTTATTTTTTTCATTAAGATAAATATCTTTCCTAAAGTCCAACCAATTCTCAAACAGATATATTTGATCAATATTTATAGGAACTTCGAGAAATTGGTTAGCTGCCTCAATTAAAAAAGTTCCTGAACCACACATAAAATCAATTAAAGGGACTTTGCCATTCCATTGAGTCATATTTATCAATCCAGAAGCTAAATTTTCTTTTAATGGGGCATTTCCAACTGCTGGTCTATAGCCTCTTTTATGTAAGCTTTCCAAACTACTTTGAAGACTGATAATTGCTTTATTATTATTTAAATGAAGATGAATTATAAAATCAGGATTATCTAAAGAAATATTTGATCTTTTATTCCAAACTGCCTTTTGCAAATCAGTTATAGAATTTTTTACTTCAAGAGCAGTGAAATGTGTATGACTTAAAGAGGATGTTCTACCAGTTACTTGAACATTAAACGTTTTTTCATAGTGCAACCAATTTAGCCAATCAAATGAATCTCTAACCCCCTCATATAAAGATTGCTTGTCATAGCAATTAAAACAGGCAATTTCTCTATAAAAACGAAAAGCTAATCTGGAATAAAAATGAACTCTATAAAAAGTTTCCAAATCACATTCAAAATTAATAAATCTTTTATAAGTATTAATATTAAAGCCACCTAGATTTGAAATTTCTTCAGCTAAATATTTTTCTATTCCTTCTGGAGCTGATGCAACTACATTCATATACGATAAAAACTTAATAAAAAAACTATTCAATACTCATTTTGCCTGTCAGAATATAAATGTCCAATTGGACTAGGTGATCTCAACCGATGTTTCGGACAGCGGTTCGATTCCGCTCAACTCCACTTTTGGGGTTGTAATGGTTTCGACGGGGCATAAGGAAGGTGACTGAAGCCGGCTCGGTTAGAGCAAAAACACAAATGCTAACAAAATCGTTAGTTTCTCCCGTCAAACAGCACCAGTTGCTGCTTGATCATAAAGGAGATGGGGTCATATCAGCCTTATCAACCAAATGATACAAGGAGTCTGGAAGGACTCCACTTTTTTAAAAATCATAGAAGTTGTAGTAGATAATTATTGATTTTGTAAATATTGCTGCAGTTGCTTGTATTAAAAATAGTTTTTTTAATTTTATAAGTATAAATACTGAGAAGATTAGATTTGAATTGATTTATCTTATTAAAAACTTCAATCTTATAAAATGGAACCTAATAAAAACCTTAATGACTTGTTAATAAATCTCAAACCTAAAGTTATTAGATTCACTGGTGAAAAATTTCCTAATGAATTATGGAATAGTAGTTGTAAAATAAAAAAGAAAAAAAAGATATCTATTTAAAATTTCAAATACTTGAAAAAGGATTTTTAGGCATTTTTTTTAAACAACTTTTTGAAACCTTCTGAAGTTCTATAAATTCATTTTTATTTAAGTTCCACTTAAACACATTCGAGACATCTATAACTTGCGATTTTTTTCGCATTCCAACGAGTGGAATAGTACCTTGATAACAACACCAATTAATTGCTACTTGAGCTTGTGAAACTGATCTTTGATTAGCAATTGTTTTAAGACACCGCCGCAATGCATAAGTTGGTTTTTTATAGTTTTCAAATAAAACATTACGAATAAAACCTTTTTCTTTATTTTCTTCTTTATCTGGATCAATACATAGTATTCCAAAGGACAAAGGACTATATGCAAAGAAATCAATATTATTTTCTTCACAAATTTTTTTTACCTGATATTGTTTTTTTAAATCAGGAGCAAGCAAAGAAAACTGTATCTGAACGCTTTTTAGCCGCTGATCTCTTTTTGCCAAGAAATTAATTAATTTTTTTAGCCTTTGAGGACCTATATTTGATAAGCCGATTTGAAAATCAAAGCCTTGATCTTTTAAATCGCAAAGATTTTTCAACAGCCCTAATTCTTGCCAGGGATTGTATTTTGCAGTTGACCAATGTAATTGCACTATATCTAATTTACTATTAAGCCTTTCTAAACTTTTAAAAAAAGGTTGGTTAAAACCTCTTTCACCAATTCTCCAAGGATAAGGTGCAAGTTTGGTTGCTACTTGAATTCTTTTTTTCTTTTCAGAAGGAGTATCTAGTAAAAATCTACCTAACAAAGATTCACTTCTACCCTGAAGATTCCCAGTACCGTAAGAATCTGCAGTATCAATTAGATCAAAACCTCTTCGCAATGCTTCATTAAATGTTTCACGTAAATCATCGTCATTTGTAGAATCGTAATTCCAAATAAACTTATTTCCCCAAGACCAAGTACCTAATCCAATTCTTTTGTTCACTAGCCTATTTAAATAAAGCACTTTATAAGGTTATCTAAAAAGATTGACCTCTTTAAAATATTTCAAAAAATAAGTTTTAAAGCATTAAAAATCATTTACTCTTGACATTCAGAAATTATTCTCCAAAGTAAAAGAAATAAAAATAAAAAATTGTTCATTACCGTTTGCGGACAAAAAGGAGGTGTAGCTAAAACCTGCACAAGTATTCACCTTGCTAACGTTTGGCATTCTGAAGGTAAAAAAGTTTGTATAGTGGATGCCGACAAGAATAGATCTGCATTAGCTTACTCATCAAGAGGCAATCTCCCTTTTCCAGTTTTTCCTGTTAGCTCAGCTGCTAAAGCATCAAGATCATCAGAAATAGTAATAACTGATGGACAAGCTAGCAGTGATCAAGAAGAGCTTAAACACTTAGCGTATGGTTCAGATTTAGTTCTCTTGCCTACCACTGCAAAAGCAAGATCCGTAGAATTAACTGTTGAACTAGCTAAATTATTAAGTAACTTAAAAGTTAATCATGCAGTAGTAATAGTAAAAGTTGATTTTAGACAGCAAAAAGCAGCTCAACAAGCAAAAGCAGCTCTAGAGAATTTTGGTTTATATGTATTTGATACATTTATACCCTTACTATCAGCTTTCGATAAAGCAGAGGCAATGGGCTGTGCTGTATTAGATGCTGTAGACGATTTGGGTAGATCAGATCCTCGTCGAATGACGGGATGGTCTGCTTACTGTTCTATTGCCTCACAAATTCCATGCCTGATTTCGAAGCCCTCATCCGACACCAACAAGATCAACAACCAACAACCAATAAGCGCCTAAAAGTAGTAGATAAAACAGATTTTGATAACGAAAAAAGCGAAGAGCTTACAACAACTAAATCTGGATTATTATTTAACTTTATTGGAGGTTTTATAGGTTCTATAATTGGAACTTTAACAATACTATTTCTTTATATAAATGAATATCTGCCAATAGATTTACTAAAACTTAAGTAGTATATTCCGAGTTTATAAAAACATATGGGATAAAAGCTAGTCATACCAATGGTTCTGAAGGATTAGATTAGTGTTTTATTAGTGTTTTATTTTGACTTTTCTCGCTGAGATGTATTGCTATGACTAAAGCACTGTTTTATTAGTGCTTCATTAATAGTTAAAAAATGACTATTTTAAGCAGCAAGATTTCTATATCTAGTAAATTGCGGTTCAAATAATAATTTAACTGTTCCTACTGGTCCGTTCCTATGTTTACAGGTAATAATTTCAGCAATACCTCTATCTTCAGTTTCTGGATTGTAATATTCATCTCTATAAATCATGGTAATAATATCTGAATACACCTCAAGAGGTTCAAAGTCTCTGATATCACTTAACATTGGTCTCTTATTTCTTCTTTTCTCTACATCCTTACTAAGTTGAGAAATAATAATTACAGGGACATTAAGTTCCTTTGCCATTCTTTTAAGACTCTTCACTAATTTCAATAAATATTCTTCTCTATTTGATACATCAGAAATAGGCAAATAATCGAGTAATTGAACATAATCAATGATTACAAGTCCTAAACTCTTTTTTTCTGACTCCTCCTTAATCTTTTGACAGATTAATTGCATCTCTTGAATTGAACTTATCGGTTGATCTGTTATGTGTAAGGGTAATTTGCTCAAAGAATCAATCCCTTCACTCAATAAAGACCATTCATCAAGTTGTAATCTGCCAGTTCTTAATCTGCCTGATTCTATTCCTAATTCCATTGATAAAAATCTATTGGATATCTGTTCCTTACTTATCTCCAAATGAAATAGGCAAACTGGAAGATTCTGAGTTTTAGAAACATTCAAGGCCATATTCAAAGACAATGATGTCTTGCCCATTGCAGGTCTTCCTCCCAAGACAATCAATCCACCCCTTGGTAAACCTTGAGTTAAAGCATCAAAATCATAAAATGATACTGGGATTCCAGATTCACTATTACCTAAAGCACGACTTTCTATTTCTTCAAATTTAGTACTCAATATCTCTCCAATTACTTTTGTTCGTTCAGGAATACTTTCTTTTTCCATTTTATTTTTTTAGGGAAACTTATATAAGCGAACTCTGGAGGAAATGCAAATTAAGTTTATTGAAGATAAATAATTTTTCCAAATTATTCATAAGGACCTAGTTCATATTCTGCATTTAAAAGTGCTGGATTATTATCCCATAAAGCAAATCTTGCTTCGTTTATAAGTCTAATATCATCTTCATATTGATCATAATCATCTACCCATTGATGATTATTTTTAATGAATGATGCATATTTTTTTTCAAAATTTCATTAAAGTAATTAACAACATTTAAATATGACACTTCATCCTTTGAATGAATAAATTTTTAAAAAAACTTAAATTAAACTTCTATCCAGTCATTGTTATCCCACTTAAAGTTCCTTTTAATTTGTTCTAAGTCACTTATCCATAAGGGTCCCAGTTCTAGAGTCAGAGGATTTATTTTGAACAAAAATTCTTTCTGCCAAGAAACTTGGAGATCAACAATTTTCATATTCATATTTTTTTCTTTTCGACACATCTGATTTATGTAATCAAATAAATTTTGATATTCAACAAACTTTCCAAATTCAGGAGTGAAGTTGAAAGTTTCACTAAGATTTTTAATATCCTTACCTATATGGAATTCCCATTTGATTAGAACAATAGCACCTTTATTCTTGTGAAATATCAAGTCTTTCCATTTGGGATTCAATGTTGAGCAAGCATAATATCTAACTCCATCTCCATCTTGATTTGTATGATATTCAATATTGCGAAAATCTTTTGCCAAGGATTTAAAAATTTAAATTCAGTATGACATTTCGTTATTAGATTGCAAAAAATTAAAATTTTTTCTAATTTTAAGGTGTTTTATTTTAAATAAAATCGCTGCAATGCACTGGTATAACTAAACCACTGTTTTATTAGCGTTTTATAAGTATAACCATTCGCTGAGATCACTTGCGGCACAATGGATTTGCTTTAAGTTGTATACTCACTATTTATTTCAACATACTTTTTAGAGAGATCGCACCCCCAAGCTGTGCCTTGCGATTTGCCAGAATTAATATTAATCAAAATTTTTACAATATCATCCACTAAATATCTACCTTTCATTCTGGACTTAATATAGTCTCTGACTTTTTCTGGATCATATTTATTTAACTTTCCTTTTTCCAAAATCTGAGCATTATCTATAAACAAATCAACGTCATTTAAATTAAATTTAACTCCAGAATTGCCTGCAGCAGAAATGATTCGTCCCCAATTCGGATCACAACCATGTATCGCAGATTTTACCAAAGCAGAATTACAAATAGATTTCGCGAGCATAATTGCATCATCAGTATTTTTTGCTCCTTGAACCAAAACTTCTAATAAACAATTTGCTCCCTCTCCATCCCTTGCAATATTTTTTGCCAAGTTTTGACATACAATATCAATCCCTTTTTGAATAATTGGGAAAAACCTTTTTTCAATTTTCTCTCCTGCATTTATTCCAACAAAAGAATCATTTGTACTTGTCTCTCCATCAACTGATATTGCATTAAAAGATTTTTTAACTGCAATTGCAATCATTTTGTCCCATTCTTCTTTTTCAATCCCCGCATCGCAGGTTAGAAAAGCAAGCATTGTAGCCATGTTGGGGTAAATCATTCCTGAACCTTTTGCAAATCCCGCTATTTTTATTTTTCTACCTTGAATCATCGTCTCTATTAAGACTTTTTTCAAAGTCAAATCGGTAGTTAAAATTGCTTCTGCTGCATTTTGAAAATTATTACCCTTTAAATCATTAACTAAATTCGGTAAATTTTTTACTAAATCATTTATTTGTATTGGAACACCAATTACACCAGTTGAACACATTAAAACTTCTTCTTCTTTTATTCCTAAAAGTTCCGCAATCTTTCCTGTAGCAATTTGAAAATGTTGAATTCCAAGAGTTCCTGTACATGCATTTGCTTGACCAGAATTAATGAGTATTGCTCGTACAAAACCTGAAGTTGTTTTAATCCTTTCCTCACAAATATCCACACAAGAAGCACGAACTATTGATTGGGTAAACATCCCACTAAAAATACTTCCTTCTGGAGCAAGTATTAGTGCTAAATCTTTTTTATTAGAAGCTTTTAATCCAGCAGAAATCCCAGCAAAAAGAAACCCATTAGGTGTTACCTTACTGTCATCCACTAACGACCAATTGGAATCTAACTGGCTCAAACTTTTTGGTATTTTATTCATACTAACCACTCTTTAGTACTAAAGAAACAGGTAATTAGATTATTATTAATTATATGGATATTATTCAAAAATCAAAAACCAACCAAAGAAGAATTGGTTTAACAGGAGGTATTGCCAGTGGAAAGACAACCATAACTAATTACATTAGAAAACATAAAAACATTCCAATATTAGATGCAGATAAATTATCAAGAGAATTAATCAAACCAAACACATATGGATATAAGAAAATTTTAGATTATTTTGGAAATAAAATTATTGATAATAAGAACAATTCAGAAAAGGAAATAAACAGAAAACTTTTAAGGAACATTATTTTTAAAAATTCAGAAAGCAAAGAATGGATTGAAAAACTACTTCACCCATTAATTAAAGAAAAAATGATAGAAGAATGCAGTCAATACAAAAATAATCAAACTATAGTATTGGTTATTCCATTATTATTTGAAGCAAAATTTGAAAATATTTGCACTGAAATATGGTTAGTTAAATGTCCTAAAGAAATTCAAAAAAAAAGACTTATTGCAAGAGATAAAATTAGCGAAAAAGAAGCATATGAATCAATAAATCTTCAATTAAGTTTTGAAGAAAAAAGAAAATTTTCAGATATTATTTTAGATAATTCAGATAATCAAAACAAATGGATCAATACAATAAGAGAGCTTCTTTAAAGCTTTAGCTATTCAATTTTTCTACAAGCAGTTTATTTGCAAGTTTAGGATCAGCTTTACCTTTTGTTCTTTTCATTAGTTGACCAACAAAAAAACCAAGCAATTTAGTTTTACCATTTCTAAATGCTTGAACTTCATCTGAATGTTCAGTTATAAGTTCATCAATTATTGGTAAAATACTTGAAGAATCGGATATCATAGCCAACCCTCTTTCTTCAACTAATTTTTTAGGAGAAATATTTTTTTCAATTAATTCAGGTAAAATTTCTTTTGCAATTTTTCCACTGATAGTATTATTTGAAATCATATTAATCATTTCAGCGAGATTTTCAGGACTAAGTTTTAATTCACTAAAACTAAGTTTATTTGCTTTTAAATAACCCACAATATCACTTGTTACCCAATTTGAAGCTAGTTTGACCTCAGCACCATTAGCTACTGTATCTTCAAAAAAGTTTGCCATGTTAATTTCATCAGAAATTACCCTTGCATCATATGCAGATAACCCAAACTCACTTACGTATTTATTTCTTTTCTTTGAAGGTAATTCTGGAAGTTCTTTTAACCATATTTCTTTTTGTGCTTTTGTTATTTCAATTGGTCCTAAGTCAGGATCAGGAAAATATCTATAATCACTGCTGCCTTCTTTCATTCTCATACTTTTTGTTAATTGCTTAGATTCATCCCATAACCTTGTTTCTTGGAAAATTTTTCCTCCATTTTCATAAACTTCTATTTGTCTGGCTATTTCATAATCACATGCCTTTTGAATTGCAGAAAATGAATTCATATTCTTTATTTCCACTTTGGTACCAAAAGGAGCATTAGGTCCCTTTCTGACTGAAATATTGACATCGCAGCGCAATGAACCCTCTTGCATATTTCCGTCTGATACTCCTAGATATCTAACTGTTCTTCTAATCTCTGAAGCATATTCAGATGCCTCTTTACCTGATCTAATATCTGGTTTACTTACAATCTCACAAAGTGCTATTCCAGCACGATTGTAATCAACTAAAGAATACTTAGAACCAGCTAATCTATCACTACCTGAATGGACTAGTTTTCCTGCGTCTTCTTCCATATGTAACCTTTCTATACCAATTTTTTTGATATAAGGTTCTTTGCCCTTTTCAATTATTTCAACCTCTAACCAGCCGTTTTCAGCTAATGGCTCATCAAATTGTGAAATTTGATAATTTTTAGGTAGATCAGGATAAAAATATTGTTTTCTATCAAATTTACAATGTTCTGCAACATTTAAATTTAATGCTAAAGAAGTTTTTACAGCATACTCCAGAACGGTCTCATTCAAAACTGGAAGGGTTCCTGGTAAACCACAAACAACAGGATCTATATGCGTATTAGGTGCATCACCAAAAGCTGTTGACGCAGATGTGAATATTTTACTTTTCGTATTAAGCTGTACATGAGTTTCCAAACCAATCACAGCTTCCCAAGATTCCAAATTGTTCATTATAAAAAGTCTCTTTATTAATAATATTGGATATAAAGGAAAAGAGGACCAAAACACAAATAAAAATATTATTAATTAAATGACAAAAGAAACAAAAAATTCAATCTTAATTATTGGAGGTGGACTTGTAGGTTTATCTATTGCTTATGAATTTTCAAGAAATAACTTCAAAGTTTTAGTTTTAAGCAAAAACAGAAATGAATCAGCTGGATTTGTTGCTGCAGGAATGTTAGCTACTCATGCCGAAGGGCTAGAAGATGAGTTACTAAAATTTGGCCAAGAAAGTCAACGGCTAATTCCTCAGTGGATAAAAAGTATTGAACAAGATAGTAATGTTAAATGCGGTTTAAAAAAATGTGGCATAGTAGTTCCTTTTAAAAATAAACAAGATATTGATGAGTTTCCCACATATGAATATGGAAAATATTTAAATCAAAAAGATCTTCAAAAAGAAATTAATGGAATAAATTCTATTTGGAAACATGGTTTACTTTTTGAACAAGATGGTCAAATAGATAACCGAAGAAGACTAATGCGTGCTCTTGAGAAAGCATGCTCCTTGCATGGAGTCGAATTTCAAGAAGGATCAGAAGTAAAGGATTTGACATTGAAAAAAAACAAAATTGCTGGTGCAACAGTTTTATGCGCCACTGGGGAACTCAAAAAAATTTACTGCGAAAAAGCAATTATATGCAGTGGTGCTTGGAGTAAAAAAATTTTTAATAAGATTCCAGTCTTTCCTGTAAAGGGACAAATGTTATCAATACAAGGTCCAACAAATTTTTTGAAAAGAGTTATTTTTGGTCCAAAAACTTATCTAGTTCCTCGTGATGATGGACTAATTATCGTTGGAGCGACAGTTGAAAAAAATTCAAAATTTAATCAGGGTAATACTCCTAATGGAATAAAACAACTTCAAGAAGGCATCCGCTCTTTATTACCAGAAGCTATTAATTGGCCACAAATGGAACATTGGTGGGGATTCAGACCCTGCACTCCAGATGTTAAACCAATAATTGGAAAATCAAAAATTGAAAACCTATTTATAGCGACAGGACATTACAGAAATGGAGTTTTATTTTCTGCAATAACAAGTGATCTTCTTTTGAAAATAGTTCAAAATAAAAGTCTCAACGAAATAGAAAAAAACTTTTTAGAAAAATTTAGTTTAGATAGATTTGAGATTTAAATTTTAATTTTCGGATCGCCATTTCGAATCAGAAGTTTCCCACTTACATAATTCCTCTTCGTTAAACCATAGATCAATTTCAAATTTTGCTGTATCTTCTCCATCAGAACCATGAATAATGTTTCTACCAATATCAATAGCTAAATCACCTCTAATTGTTCCAGGCTCTGCTTCAAGAGGTTTTGTCGCACCAATGAGTTTTCTAGCACTCAAAATAACTCCTTCCCCTTCCCACACCATTGCTACAACAGGTCCACTTGAAATAAAGTCAACTAAATCACCAAAAAAGGGTCTTTCTCTATGTACTCCATAGTGATTTTGAGCAAGATCTTTTGAGGGGACTAATTGCTTTAATCCAACCAATTTAAATCCTTTTTTTTCAAATCTGCCAATAATCTCAGCAACATATCCTCTTTGAACTCCATCTGGTTTAATTGCAATAAAGGTTCTCTCTTTGGTCATTTAGTTAATAATCACTCTATGTATATTCAACTTTTGGGTGGTAACTTGGCAAGTAATCAGTAAAATAAAAGATATTGTTTTGAGTTATTTTAAAAACATTTATTAATCACTAGGACATAAATTGACCAATTTTAATCCGAAAAAATTAAAGAATACTTGGACTATTAAAGATAGTATTGCGACTTACAACATAGACAAATGGGGGGATAAATATTTTTCTATAAATTCCAAAGGAAATATATCAGTGACTAAAGACATAAAATCTGAAAATAAGATTGATCTTTTCAATCTTGTCAAAGAACTAAAAAGTAGAGAAATAAATCCTCCATTAATCATAAGATTTAACGATATCTTGAAAGATCGAATAAATGCACTACATGATGCATTCTTAAAAGCAATAAAAACCTACAAATATGAGAATATTTATCAAGGCGTTTTTCCTGTCAAATGTAATCAACAAAAAAATGTATTGGAAAAGATAATAGAGTTTGGTAGTCAATGGAATTTTGGTTTAGAAGTAGGAAGTAAATCAGAACTATTAATTGGCCTTGCACTGCTTGAAAACCAAAATTCATTATTGATATGCAACGGATATAAAGATAAAAAATATATTGAGATTGCTACTTTGGCCAGAAAAATCGGCAAAAATCCAATAATCGTTATTGAACAACGAGACGAGGTAAAAAGAATTATTCAAGCAGTTCAAGAACTTAACGCGACTCCATTGATAGGAATTAGAGCAAAGTTATCAAGTAAAAGTAGTGGAAGGTGGGGCAAATCTATTGGAGATAATTCCAAATTTGGATTATCTATCCCAGAAATTATGTCGACAATAAAAGAACTTAAAGAAGCAAATCTAATAAAAGAAATGAAATTGCTCCATTTTCATATAGGAAGTCAAATAAGTGATATTACTGTTATAAAAGACGCATTACAAGAAGCCAGTCAAATATATGTTGAACTATGCAAACTAGGAGCCCCAATGAAATATATCGACGTAGGTGGAGGATTAGGCATAGATTTTGATGGAACTAAAACCTCCTCCAACACCTCTACTAATTATTCTCTTCAAAATTATGCTAACGATGTAATTGCAACAATTAAAGATTCATGTGAACTAAACAATATCAAGCATCCAACCATCATCTCAGAAAGTGGAAGGGCAATAATTAGTCATTGTTCAGTTTTAATTTTTAATGTCTTAGGAACAAGCCATGTCAATTCCAAACTACAAATTTCTGATAAAAAAAATCAACAATTAATCATTTCAAATTTACTTGAAACTTTCTATGAATTAAAAAAACTTAAAAATAAAAAAATAAATTTATCTCAAATAATTGAACTATGGAATGATGCAAAAAAGTTTAAAGAAGATTGCTTAGTTGCATTTAGATTAGGATATTTAAGTTTAGAAGAACGAGCCTATGCCGAAGAAATGACCTGGGCTTGCGCAAAAGAAATTTCTAATAACCTTAATAATAATGAAATCAATCACCCTGATTTATCTGAAATTACAGAAACTCTTGCATCAACTTATTATGCAAATTTATCTATCTTTAAATCTATTCCCGATAGCTGGGCAATCAATCAGATTTTTCCAATAGTACCAATACATAGGCACTTAGAAGAGCCTTTCTGCAAGGGCAACTTTGCAGATTTAACTTGTGATTCAGATGGGAAACTAAATAATTTTATTGATAATGGAAAAATTAAATCATTAATAAATTTACACAAGCCTGAGCAAGATAAAGATTATCTAATTGGTATTTTTATGACTGGAGCATATCAAGAAGCATTAGGAAACTTTCACAATTTATTTGGCAATACAAACGTTGTTCACATAGATATAAATCGAGATAATTCATATAAGGTCAAAAATATTATTAAAGAGGATAGTAAATCTGAAATTTTACATTTATTAGATTACAGTTCAGCTTCGTTAGTTGAATCTATAAGAATTAATACTGAATCAGCAATAGATCAAAAAAAATTAACCATTGAAGAGTCAAGAAAATTAATTGATCAAATCGAAATGAGTCTCAGAAAAAGTAGTTATTTATCAGAATAACTTTCTAATATTTTTTTCAAATGATTTTTAGCATAATCTAAAGCAACACTTAACTTATCAATATTTTTAGCACCTGCTTGAGCAAAGTTGGGCTTTCCTCCCCCACCTCCCGAACAAATTCTTGCAATCTCATTAATTAATTTACCTGCATGCAATCCTATTTTTACCGCATCATCACCTAAAGAAACTACAAACAACAACTTTTTGTTTTCTGGACTTGGTATTCCCGCAAGAATTACTATTGCTTTATTTCCTAAATGAGAAGTTAAATTAAGTGCTGCAGATTGCAAAGAATTTCCATCTAGACCATCAATCTGATTTACTAAAATTGAGAAAGAATTTACTATTTCTGCAGATGACTTTATAGAAGAGTATTTAAAATACGCAATTTCATCTTTCATTTTTTGTATCTCTTTATTTTTATTAATTAGCTCTGCCTGCAAATTATTAACCCTTTCAAAAAGTTGATTAGGGTTTGCTTTTAACAAATCACTTAGTTGATTTACTAAAGCATTTCTACCACTGAAATAGTCGAATGCTGATTGGCCTGATAATGCTTCAATTCTTCTTACTCCGGCTGAGATTCCTTCCTCACTAATTATTTTGAAAGAACCTAATTCGGATGTAGTTTTAACATGTGTCCCACCACAAAGTTCCATAGAAACTCCTGGCACATTAACAACGCGTACTTCATCATCATATTTCTCTCCAAACATGGCCACTGCACCCTTTTCAAGAGCCTCACTCTTAGACATATTTTTTATTTCTAGGATATGATTTTCCATAATCCAAGAGTTAACTAAACCCTCAATCTTAGAAATTTGATCTCTAGAAATGGGATTAGAAGAATTAAAATCAAATCTTAATTTATTAAAGGCAACTAATGAACCTTTTTGTCCAACACTTTCATCAACAACTGATTTGAGAGCAGATTGCAATAAATGTGTAGCTGTATGATTTGCAGCAGCCTTAGCTCTATAAGAAGATTTAACATTAGTCTTAACTTTTTGTCCAATAGTTAATATTCCTTTTTTGATCGTTCCACAATGTAGAAAAACATTTTTCTTTCTAATAACATTATCAACTAACACCTCTACATCTTTTGAAAATATCGTTCCAGTATCACCAACTTGACCGCCAGATTCTCCATAAAAAGTAGTTTGATCAAGAACAATTAAAACTTTCTGACCTTCACTTGCTTGCTTAACTAATGTTGAATCCATGAATATACCCTTTATTTCAGCTTCCGAAAGAAGTGAATCATAACCATTAAAAACAGTTTTGTTAAAAAGATCTATTTCTCGCTCTAATGATCCTTCTAATGTCAAATCAATATTACTTGAAGCAGCTTTCGCTCTCTCTTTTTGTGCATTCATTTCTTCTTCAAAACCATTTATATCTACACTAATACTATTTTCTTCAGCAATTTCTACAGTAAGTTCTAGAGGAAATCCATAAGTATCATAAAGTTCAAAAGCTTTAAAACCAGAAATTAATTTATTCCCTGAAGAAATTAACTCATCTAGCAATTTCTCGCCCCTTTCAAGAGTTTCCCTAAACCTTACTTCTTCAATTTTTATCTCATTCAAAATTAGATCATTATTATTTTTTAAATCAGGATAATTATTTTGCATTAAATTGATCCCAACTGTAGCAATATGAGGTAAAAATTCATTTTTTATTCCTAATAATCTTCCATGTCTAACCATTCTTCTGATAAGCCTTCTTAGTATATAACCCCTGCCGAGATTACTTGCTACTACTCCATCAGCAATTAAATGAATAACAGCTCTTGTATGATCTCCAATGATTTTTAAAGAAATTTTGTTTTTATCATTTGAAGAAAAATAATTAATATTAGCAATCTCACATGTTTTTTGAATGATAGGAAAAATTAAATCTGTCTCATAATTATTTTGCTTTTTTTGCAATATTTGAGCCATCCTTTCAAGACCCATTCCTGTATCAATATTTTTAAATTTTAAATCTGTTAATTTACCATTAAAGTCGCGATTATATTGCATAAAAACAAGATTATAAAATTCAATAAAACGATCTCCATCTTCTAAATCGATATTTTGCAGACCTTTTTCAGGAAAAAAATCATAATAAAGTTCTGAACAAGGTCCACATGGGCCTGTTTTTCCTGAAGACCAAAAATTATCTTTCTCACCTAGTTTCACTATCCTATCTGGATGAATACCAATTTCATCTCTCCAAATTTCTGCAGACTCTCCATCTTCGTGAAAGACACTCACAATTATATTTTCAGCAGAAAGTTGATAAATATTAGTAACTAATTCCCAAGCCCACTGAATTGCCTCTCGTTTAAAATAATCTCCAAAAGAGAAATTACCCAGCATTTCAAAAAAAGTGTGATGTCTAGCTGTCACTCCAACGTTTTCTATATCGTTTGTTCTAATGCACTTTTGGCTAGATGTAGCCCTTTTGGATGGTCTTTCTTTTAAACCTAAAAAAACTGGTTTAAAAGGTAGCATTCCAGCAATAGTGAGCATAACTGTAGGATCATCTGGAATTAAAGATGCACTTGGAATGATTTTATGTAATTTTTCGCTGTAAAATTTTAAAAAAGCACTTCTTATCTCATCTCCAGTAACTATTTTTTTAATTAGTTGAGATGTCATTTATCCAGAATAAAAAGAACAAAAAAATAAAGAAAAGCGTAATTTCGGTTATTTCGCAAAAATAATCACGCGGATTTATATTCTACATAACTAAAGTTATTCTATAATGCGATTTGTCCTATGCTAGCCTCTGCCCAGACAGGTAATTCTAAATTGGCACAAACAAGTAACAAGTTGACTGTTCAATCTCAAAACTTCGCTGATGATTCATGTGCTGTAAGATCTTTGGATTGGGATCGCAGTAGATTTGATATTGAATTTGGCTTAAGAAATGGAACTACTTACAATAGTTTTATAATTAAAGGAGAAAAACTAGCAATTATTGATACTAGTCACGCAAAGTTCGAAAAATTATGGTTTGAAGAATTACTGAAAAAGATAAATCCACAGGAAGTGGATTATTTAATTACAAGCCATACAGAACCTGATCATTCTGGTTTAATAGGTAATCTTTTAGAATTAAATCAAAATATCACAGTAGTAGGTTCAAAATTAGCCCTTAAATTTATTGAAGACCAAATACACATTCCCTTTAAGCGTCTAGAGGTTAAGAGTGGAGAGTTTTTAAATCTCGGAACTAATCCTAATAGCGGATTAGAACATAATATTGAGTTCATAAGCGCACCAAATTTACATTGGCCAGATACAATTTTTTCATATGACCACAGTACTCATGTTCTTTACACATGCGATGCATTTGGACTCCATTATTGTTCTGAAGAATTTTTTGACACTAATCAAAAAGAAATATATGATGATTTTCGTTTTTATTACGATTGCTTAATGGGTCCAAACGCTAGAAGCGTTCTGCAGGCAATTAAAAGAATAGATAAGCTACCTGAGTTAAAAACATTAGCCGTAGGTCATGGCCCTTTGCTTCATAATCAAGTCAATTTTTGGAAAGGAAAATATCTAGAATGGAGTAGAAATAAAAGCAAAGGTAATGATTTTGTATCGGTCTGCTATTTAAGCGATTATGGTTATTGTGATCGACTAAGTCAAGCTATATCTCATGGAATAAGTAAAGCAGATGCACAGGTTCAATTAATTGATTTAAGATCTTCTGACCCCCAAGAATTAACAAGTTTAATTTCGGAATCAAAAGCAGTAGTTATCCCCACATGGCCAGTAGATTCAGATAATGAATTAAAAGAATCTCTTGGTACTTTATTTGCAGCATTAAAATCAAAACAATTTACAGCTGTCTATGATTCATTTGGTGGAAACGATGAACCAATAGATTCTATAGCAAATAAATTAAGAGAACTTGGTCAAAAAGAAGCTTTCTCCCCTTTAAGAGTTAAAAATATTCCAGATCCTATTGTTTATCAACAATTCGAAGAAGCTGGAACTGACTTAGGTCAATTGATCAATAAAAAGAAAAATATTGCCTCCATGAAGAGCCTTGATTCAAATTTAGATAAAGCTTTAGGTAGGTTAAGTGGAGGATTATATGTAGTTACAGCGAGCGAAGGAGAAGGTTCAACATTTAGACAAAGTGCGATGGTAGCAAGTTGGGTTAGTCAAGCAAGTTTTTCTCCACCAGGTATTACAGTTGCAGTAGCAAAAGATAGAGCTATTGAATCATATATGCAAGTTGGTAAAGGTTTTGTTGTGAATATCTTGAGAGAAGATAACTATCAAAAAATGTTTAGACATTTTTTAAAAAGATTTGCTCCTGGAGCTGATAGATTTGCAGATGTAGATATAATTAGCAACATCGCAGAAGGAGGACCAGTCCTCTCAGATTCACTCGCCTTTTTAGATTGTAAAGTGAACTCCAGATTAGAAACTCCAGATCATTGGATAATTTACGGAACTGTCGAAAATGGAAATGTCTCCGATTTGTCATGCAAAACAGCTGTTCATCACAGGAAAGTTGCTAATCACTATTAAAAAAATAATTTTTTAAAATGACTGAAATTAATACAAGCTTACTCTTAACAAATCAAAAATTATCAAAATTTGAAATTAACGAAAATTTTACCTGTATCAGATTCTTAGACCATAATAAAGAAAGATTTGAACTTGAATTTAGTCTCGAAAGAGGAACCTCTTTTAACACTTTTTTAATAAAAAATAATGAAGAACTTTTTATTATTCATCCACCTGAAAAGCAATATTTAAATTCATTTAATGAGATATTATATAATTTTTTTAATCAATATAAATTAAAAAAAATTAATGTTATATCTGGACATATCAATCCCCAAATTATTGAAACTATAAAAAATATAAGTACACAATTTCAAAACACAACTATTATTTGCTCTAATCCAGGTTATAAACTTATTAGCGAACTTTGGAATCAAAGAAATCCTACCTTAGAAAACTTTGTTGAAATTCAATTACCTGAAATAAACATAATAAAAAAAGAACTTAATTTAGAATTAGATAACATTTCACTAGAGTTGATTCCTATTCCAACAGCACGTTGGCCTGGGGGTTTAATAATTTATGAACGTAATCAAGAAATACTTCTAAGTGAAAAAATTTTCTCGGCTCACATTGCATCTGAAGATTGGTCTGAAACCAATCGAGTTAGTACAGAAACTCATAGAAAACATTTTTATGATTGCTTGATGGCACCTATGTCTAATCAAGTAGTATCAATAACAGAAAAAATTGCAGATTACGACATCAAAACTATTGCACCATTGCATGGTCCCGCGATCGAATATAGCTTAAAAAGCTTTTTAAATGACTACATTAGATGGGGTACAAATCTCTCAACCAATAACCCTAAGATCGCTCTTATATATGCCAGTGCATATGGAAATACAGCCTCAATAGGTGATGCATTGGCTAAAGGGATCAATAGAACTTCTGTAGAAGTTGAGAGTATTAATTGTGAATTTACGCCAAATGATGTACTTATAAAATCAATCCAAAATGCGGATGGATATTTAATAGGATCTCCCACACTGGGTGGTCACGCCCCAACTCCAATAGTAAGTGCACTAGGAACATTGTTATCAGAGGGTAATAGAGAAAAGCCTGTAGGAATTTTTGGTAGCTTTGGCTGGAGCGGGGAAGCAATAGATTTACTTGAATCAAAATTAAAAGATGGTGGTTTTAAATTTAGTTTTGATCCAATAAGAATTAAATTCAGTCCAAATAAACCAAAAATTAAAGAGCTAGAAGAAATAGGAACACACTTTGGTAGAAAAATCATAAAAAAAGTAAAGAAAAAGCCTAGAAAATCAGATGCAGGTATGATTACAAGCAAAACAGATCCTAAGTTACAGGCTCTTGGCAGAGTAATTGGTTCACTTTGTGTTCTAACTGCTTCAAAAGGAAAAGGCGAGAATAATATCAAGGGAGCTATGCTTGCTTCTTGGGTTAGTCAAGCAAGTTTTTCTCCACCTGGATTAAGTATCGCAGTAGCAAAAGATAGATCGGTAGAATCCCTTCTGCAAATTGGAGATTCATTCGCATTAAATATATTAAGTGAAAATAATTTTAAAGAACCTTTGAAAAGATTCACAAAATCTTTTGCACCTGGAGAAGATAGATTTGAAGGTTTAGACATTGAATTAACTCCTAATGAACAGATAATCATTCCTGAATCTTTAGCATGGTTAGATGCCTGTGTAAAAGAAAGAATGGAATGCGGAGATCATTGGATAATATATGCCGAAGTTCTACACGGTAATATACTAAAATCCGATAGCCTAACAGCAGTTCATCACCGTAAAACTGGTGCTAGCTATTAAATTTATTTATCTCATTTATGACTGAATCAAAAGATCTAATAATCATTACGGCTAGCTGCGGAAAGAATCTAGAACTTTCTGAAAAATTCCTTGAAAAAAGTAGTGAAATGAAATTAAGTTCTGAAATTTTAGATCTTACTACTCTTGACATTCCACTATTTAATCCACGAATTCATAGCAAAGAAAATATTCCTCTTGCAATAAAAGAAATTAAAAAAAAGCTTTTCGCAATTGAAAAATGGGTAATTTGTGCTCCTGAATATAATGGATCTATACCTCCCATTCTCTCCAATTTCATAGCATGGCTATCTATTTCAGGCGAAGATTTTAGAGATTTATTTAATGGTCAACCAATTGCAATTGCAACATTTTCTGGTGGCATAGGCCTTGAACTTCTTACCTCATTACGTATTCAATTGGTTCATTTAGGAAGTCAAGTATTAGGAAGACAACTTTTGTCTTCTTACAGTAAAGAAATAGATACCAAAACTATTGAAGATATTATTCAAAGACTTTTACAAATGAAAAAATTAAAAAATTAAAAAATGCAATTAAACAAGTCTCATCAATTATTTTTATTCCAAACTTTTAGAATTTCTTTTGCCATAGGTAGTGCATGAACTGAACCTCCGCCTGGAGTATTTTGGGCAAAGGCAACAACTAATAATTCACTTTTGTCTGATGGAGTGAAACAAACAAACCAAGCATGATCTAATCCAGTCTTCCAATCTTCAGCAGTTCCAGTTTTTCCTGCTACTGGGGGCAGATTAGTAACTCCAGTATTAATTGATGCGCCAGTACCAGATTCTACAACTTTTATTAAACCATTTTTTACTAGCTGGATATGTTTAGGATCAATATCAATTTTAATTCTTGATTTATCAGACAAATATCCTTCATCTTGTTTAGTTAAATGCGGAGTCACTAAATAACCTCCATTAGCTATGGCAGCATATGCTCTCGCTATTTGTATAGGAGTTACTTGAACAACCATCTGCCCAATTGACATACTTGCAATATCTTCAGGTAACCAGGGTGTTTTTCCTGGCTCGCCCCAGCCTCTGCCTTCTTTAGCCCACTGGCTACTTGCCACCAAACCTATATTTTCTTGTTCGGAAATTTCAATCCCAGATAAAGAATTAAAACCAAGCTTTTTTGCAACCTCATGAATTTCATCAACGCCTACTTCATATCCAACTTGATAAAAGAAAGTATTGCTAGAAACTCTTAAAGCATCTTCATAACCTATTAATCCAAAGCCTAAGTCATTATGCTCTCTAAAACATTGACTACCATAAGTAATACATGGTTTGGTTTCGAGGCTAGTATCAATAGGAAATTTTCCACTCTCTAAACCAGCCAAAGCCGTTACAATCTTCCATACACTCCCTGGGTCATAGGCATTTAATGCTCTATTAAAAAGAGGTTTTTGAGGAGAATTAAAAATCTTGTTATATTCTTTTTCAGGCTTAAATTCCTTAGAGAAAAAATTTAAATCAAAAGTAGGCTTACTTGCCATTGCTCTTATTGCACCATCTCTTGGATCCATCACTATGATGGCTCCAGCTTTCTTATTTTTCAGAACTTTCTCAGCAACTAATTGTAAATTTATATCAATTGTTAATTGAATATCATTTCCTTGTATTGAAGGTTTTGTACCCAATGATTTTTGAAATTTGCCTAAAGAATTTACTTCAACCATCTCTCCACCCCATTCACCCCTGATGAAGTCTTCATAAACATATTCAATTCCAGTTCTCCCTATTAAGTCATTTAATTGATAACCCTTACTAGCTAAAAATTTATATTCTGAATTGGTAATCGGCTGAGTGTAACCAATTACATGAGCAGCAAGAGATTTATATGGATAATTCCTAATTAATTTCGTAGCTATTTCAAAACTTAGTAAATTATCTGCATTTTCCTTAAATTTTATTAATTGCTCAACATCTAAATCATCAATAATAGTTACTGAAAGTTGCTGATTTTTTAAACCTTCAAAATATTTTTTTTGAATTATTTTACTATCGATATTTAACAAATCAGAAATCCTTAATTTATGCTTTTCCCAATTACTCTTACTTACAGATTGAGGCTTTATTATTAAAGAATATTTGACTCTACTATCTGCCAAGACAACACCGTTTTTATCAAGTATTCTTCCTCGTATTGGTTGAGAAGCAATAAGCCTGATCCTGTTCTCATCAGACATTTGCTTAAAAGATTCATAATTTAATAGTTGTAAAAAAATCAACCTTACTAAAATCAATAAAAACGATATAGACGAAAAGATAAGTAAGACTATTGGTTGTCTTTTTAATGAATTGAATTGCTTACTAGAGTTAGTTTGTGTCAAAATCTAAAATTTATCTAGATATAAATTTTCCTAATAACTCAATATTTAGTCTTATTTGTTTAAGCC
>QCLZ01000005.1 GCA_003214175.1 Prochlorococcus sp. AG-418-I20 | reverse complement strand
AATTAAAAGAAGATTATGAAGAAAGAGGTTTTAATGAAAATTCAGATGAAATTCTCTTGAATTATCAAAATTCATTTAATCTTTTCGAATCTGAATTTGAAATTTAAATTCTTGTTACCTTTTATAAGGTATTACTGGAATTTCAATAGTATTTCCTTCTTTCAGATTAAATCTTTTCTTTTTAAGACTTTTTATGCAATTTGATTCCCTTCTCTCTTTTTTACAGATTTGTTTTATTTGATAATCAGTAAGTGAGAATGATTCCTCTCCAATTGTGAACAAGGCAAAAAATAATAAACTTAATCTAAATGCAATTTTCATTAGTTTTTTACCAAGAGAATCATAATATCAATAATTAAACTACTTTCTCTTGTAAATATCTATAATCTGTTTCAATTCATCTTTACTTAAGTCTGTTGATATAAAAATTTCTTGGGCTGTTTTACCCTTTCTTGCGATTGCTTTATATCCGTTGATGGTTTTAACTGACAATCTAATAATTAACTTAGAAGATCTTCCTCTTACTCTTGAAATCGCTGCTGGAGTAATAGTTTTGATATTAATGTGAAGGGCTAATTTTTGAAGTATTGGAATTAGACCTTCTATATTTGTACTATGATTTAATACTAATCTACCCAAATTTTTTATTTTTATTCTATTTACAAAATTCTGTTTCTGAGAAATAAATTTTTGATTAGAAATGAAAAATATTTTTGAAGTTCTGTTATATTTATACTAGTAAGTTATTAAAAATGATTTTTCAGATAGGTTGGGCTGCTTTAGCTGCTATTTTTACTTTTTCAATTGCAATGGTCGTTTGGGGTAGAAATGGTGACGGGTCTATTGACATATGATTCCAATTTTTACAAATGAGGTATTTTTAAGTAAATTTCTTTTAATTACATCATTTGTTCTACTTATTTTTATAACACTAGCCGTAATATATATTTCTTATATTTCTTGGAAAGATAAGAAAAGACTGAACTCATAAATACTTTTTTTTTAAACTTTTTTCTTGTCTTTTATTCTTAGTTCTTCAATTAATTCTTTTGCTTGTTTCATTTTTAATAAACTACTTTTGTAAATCCCTATATCTTTTTCTGCTTTAATGATTGATAAATTTAACTTCTCAAAAATATCAAATATGATTTTATTTGCCTCTGATTCATTTTTCCCTTTGAGATCTTGTGTTTTAGAAATTATTATATATAGACCTAAGTTTAATATCCTTGAAGGATAAAGTTTAAAATCATTTTTTTCTTTCAAAAATTCTAGAATTTCTTTAGGCGATTTATCCTTAAGTTCCATTTGAGATGTTTTAGAGATTTCTCTCACTTCTTTAGCTTCAAAATTTGTTGAAATGCATAAAGATTCAAAAAGAAGATCCAGATGTTTCTCGGGTTTGTATCCTTGCGTTAATTCTTTAAATGTTTCTGTGATCCCTACACAAAAGAGAGGGTCCTGTGTGAATTCGTTTTGATGATTTAAAAGATTTAGTTCAACGAGCATTTCGTCAACTATTCTTTTATATAAACCTGGAATAACGTATGGGAATTGTTCATGAAATAACTTTTTGCTATCTGAGACAGTCAACTTTTCTTTCAATTTTTTATATGTAAACCTTAATAAGGTTAGCGTATGTTGACTCATTATCGTTAATATCTAATAAACAGATAAATATTATTATGATCCCTTTAGTCTTAGAAGAATCTGGTGGTAGTGAAAGAGTCTTTGATATTTATTCGAGATTATTAAGAGAAAGAATAATCTTTTTGGGAGAACAAGTTACTAGTGAAACAGCTAATAGAGTAGTTGCCCAATTATTATTCCTTGAAGCAGAGGATCCCGACAAGGATATCTATATGTACATAAATTCTCCAGGAGGATCCGTATATGATGGGTTGGGTATTTTTGACACAATGCAGCATGTTAAGCCTGACATTAATACAGTTTGTGTTGGTTTGGCAGCTAGTATGGGTGCTTTTTTGTTAGCTGCAGGTACTAAAGGGAAAAGAAGCAGCCTTACACATTCAAGAATAATGATTCACCAACCACTTGGAGGTGCTAGGGGGCAAGCCAGTGATATAAGAATTCAAGCAGATGAAATTTTGTTTTTAAAAGAGCGACTTAATACCGAATTGTCAGAAAGAACTGGAAAGGATTATGAAACGATCAAAGAAGATACTGATAGAGATTTTTATATGTCCCCAAAAGAGGCGGTTGAGTACGGATTAATTGATCTGGTTTTGGATAAAAAACCTATTAAAGTTTAACTTAATAATTGAGGAGTTCTATCTTTCTCTGGAATTTTAGTGAATTTAGAAAGTATACTTACAAATTCTTCACCGTCTAATGTTTCTTTTTCGATAAGTAAATCAACTATTTTATCCATAGCTTCTCTATTTTTGCTGACTATAGCGTAAGTCTCCTTATAACATTCCTTTACCATTACTCTTACACTTTCATCTATTTGTTTAGAGATTGAATCGGAAACTTCACTTCTGGTCATTAAATCTCTACCAACAAATACTTCTTGATTACCACTTTCTAAAGCTATCGGACCTAGATTACTCATCCCAAATCTTGTAACCATTTGACGAGCCATAGAAGCAACTTGTTGAAAATCACCTCCAGCCCCTGTTGTAATCTCACCTTTCCCAAAAACTACATCTTCAGCAGCTCTTCCTCCTAAAGCACCCATTATTCTCGCTTTTAGTTGAGCCCTGCTTACAAGGGTTTGTTCATCGTCTGGAGTAAACCAAGTTAACCCTTTGGCCTGACCTCTTGGAATGACGGTGACTTTTTGAACTGGATCATGAGCTTTTACTAATGAACCTATAAGAGCATGGCCAACTTCATGATAAGCAATTAATCTCTTGCTTCTACCATCTGTTAATGGAGATCCTTCCATCCCAGCGATAATTCTATCTACAGAGTCATCAATTTCTAAAATGCTGATAGAGTCTTTTCTCCTTCTGGCAGTTAATATAGCTGCCTCATTTAATAAATTTGCTAAATCTGCTCCAGTAAACCCTGGTGTTCTTCTCGCAATGCTTTCAAGTGTTAAATCCTCTTGAAGTTTCTTGTTCCTTGAATGAACTTCTAATATTGATAGTCTGCCTTTAATATCAGGTGCGTCTACAGTAACCTGTCTATCAAATCTGCCAGGTCTCATTAGAGCTGAGTCAAGTACATCGGGCCTGTTTGTAGCTGCAATTATTATTATGCCACTATTACCTTCGAAACCATCCATTTCAGTAAGCAATTGGTTGAGAGTTTGTTCTCGCTCATCATTACCTCCACCAATACCAGCTCCTCTTTGCCTTCCAACAGCATCTATTTCATCAATAAAAATTAAACAAGGACTATTTTCTTTTGCTCTTTTAAAAAGGTCCCTTACCCTACTAGCTCCAACACCAACAAACATTTCAACGAATTCTGAACCTGATAATGAGAAAAATGGAACACCTGCTTCACCTGCAATGGCTTTTGCTAAGAGAGTTTTACCAGTTCCAGGAGGTCCTACCAATAGAACACCTTTCGGAATCCTTGCACCTACAGAAGTAAATTTTTCTGGTTTTTTCAAAAAAGTGACAACTTCTTGTAAATCCTGTTTAGCTTCATTTACACCTGCAACGTCATCAAAAACAACACCCGTTTCAGCTTCCATTGCAAATCTTGCCTTTGTCTTTCCAAATTGCATTGCTTGACCAGGCCCTCCTGGCATGCCGTTCGATCTCCTGGCTAGTAAAATTAGACCTCCAATTAAAATAGCTGGGAAAAGCAAATTACCCAATATCCCCAGTGCAGGTGGAGCTGTTTTAACAGGATGCACGTCAAAACTAATTCCCTCATTTTTTAAATTATTGATAAGTTCAGGAGTTAAACCAGGAAGGTCTACACGTAATCTTTGTACTTTATTATCTAGATCCGAGTCTATCGTTTCAATAACTGCGTTTCTACCTCCTTCAAATATATCTACTGATGTTACTCTTCCCGAATTAATGTAATCTAAAAATCTACCATAACTTACTCTTGCTACAGCGGTATTTCTCGGTGCCACAGTAGTTCCATTTGATTTAAGTGAATCAACATTGCTGGAAGATAAAAATTGGTATGAGAGTCCTATTACTAAAACAATGGGTAGAGCCCATAAAATTAATGTTTTAAATTTCTGATTCATTAACTTGTTATTACTTAATTTAATTATTCTAAACTGGATCAGTCCTTTTCGTTGAAACTTTCTCTAATTTTATGCTTATATACTCTTGACTGTATAAGATTTTATTAATGAAATTTGAGATCAAAGAGAAGGTTAAGTTAATTGCCCCAGTTTCTTACCTAAAGACCTCAGATAATATGCCAATGCTAAGACCACCTGATTTGGTGGCGATTGATGAAATCGGAGAAATCCTATCAATAAAATCTCCTGAAACTGTTGAAGTTAAGTTTAGAAGAGGGGCCTTTTTAATTGATATTGATAAAATTGAGAAGATTTAAGTAGAAAAGTTTTTCTTCCATATATTTTTGATTTCTAAGCATATTTTTTTGTTGCCAGAAATACTCAAGAAAGGTTTCTTGAAATATTTATTAGTAATTCTAAGGATATCTAAAGAAGATATTTCATCAATTCTTGAATTTAATTCAACTTCAGAAATAGGTTGTATCCCATAGCTTATTAACTGTATATTGCGTTGTAAAATTTCATCTAATGATTGATTACTTAAAAGAAAAGAACCTTTTAATTTTTCCTTCGCTAAAAACATTTCTCTATCAATTAAAGGGTTCAACAGTAAATTTCTCCATAGCGAAGATAAAAGTTTAAAAGCAAATAGAGCATTCTTATTAGATACCGATAAATATACTAAAAATGGAGCATTTTCAACCCTTACTGGATAATAAACACCCAGGTCATAGGTGATTCCATTTTTTTCTCTGAAAAGTTTAAATAAAGCAGAGCTCATTCCAAAAGATAAATATGACTCTAGAACTTTAAGTTGTAAGTATTCGCTACTTTTTCGAGAACAAGTTTGATTCCCTATCATTATTATTGTTTGATTCGAGTCATTTATAACGTAATCACATATATTCAGTTTATTTAAAGAATAGTTTTTCAGGACTGATTGTTCTTTGAAAATTCTTTTATTTATCGTTACTAATTCTTCTCCATTTACATCAAAATTATTTGAAATTAAATACTTTTCTCTATTTCTGAAATTTTTAAACTCAGTTAAAACATCGTGATAGGTAATATTAGTTATGCCATTTACATTACCAATTGTGTTAAAAGCATAAGGATGGTTTGAGTATACAATTTTTCTCCACTTTTCAAAACAAACATTGAATGGATTTTCTTTATCTTTTTTTATTAAATCAATAGAAGATTTTTTGACTTTCTCAAATTCAAACTCTGAGAAAATTGGCTTTTCGATTATTAAATCTAATAAAGGATGCAGTTTGCTGAAATGTTCATTTAGAGATTTGATATTTATAGAAATGCCATCTTCAAATACATCTTGATTTAATTCTGCTCCAAAAGATTCAATAAACTCAGAAAGCTCTAACTTATCAAAGCCTTCACATCCTCGAGTAAGTAATGAACATAGAATCTTATTGATACCTCTTTTTTCTGGACTATCTTTATTGCTTCCTCCTTTAATCCAAATTAAAGCAATTGAGAAATTTCTTTTTTTATGGTTAAAAAAATATCTTTTTGTCATTTATTAGGGGAAGCAATTAAAGTAAAATTGTCTCCTCGAATATATTGAAAGATCTCTTTAAAATTTTCCAAATCATTCCAGTAATCTAGATGAAATTTTAAATCATTAATTGAAGATTTCCTGCCCCATAGAAGTTCATTTCCAAAATATGAAGAAAGCTGAGTAGATGTTTCTAGATTAAAAACATAATTGCTTTTTACGATGTTTGTGGCTTTTTGCAATTCATCTAAAGTTAAACTTCTGAAATTCGAAATTTCTTCTATTGATTTATTTATTAACTCTTCTACTATATTAATATCTTTGTTTTCACAACTTGCTTCAATAATAAATAATCCACCTTGTTCCCCAGCATTAACATCTACAAATACTGACTCTACGAGATTTTTATCTTCTTTTAGAATTTTTACCAATCTGCTATTTCTTCCTACGGAGAGTATCGATGCCAAAATTTCTAAACCGATTATGTTTTTTTGATTATTAACGTTTGGGATAAACCAGGCCATAAATATTCTTGAAAACTCCAAATTGTCGAAGTTAATTTGTTCTCTTCCAGTTCTTATTTTTAATTTAGGTTTTATTTCTTCAGGATTTATTAATTTGTTAACCTTATAAGTAAATTTTTTATTTATTCCAGATAGTTCACTTTTTTCAAAACTTTTATAAATACACTCTGAGATATTACCAGCAATCGCAATACAAATTTTTTCATTGGTGTAATGTTTAGAATGAAATTTCTCTAGATCATCTATCTCTAATTTTTTTATGGATTGTTCAGTTCCCAATATTGAATTACCATAACTAAAATTTAACCAAACCCTATTTAAAAAGTAATTAAATAGTTTTTCTTCAGGTTGATCATTTTGTTGTTTTATTTCATCGATTACTACCCCTTTTTCTTTTATGAATTCATCATTATTAAACTTCGGAGAAACAACGATATTTGTCAAAAGAGCTAGTGATTCTCTAAAGTTATGTGGTGGTACAAGAACGTGATAATGTACATCATCATAACCTGTTGATGCATTGCTAATTCCCCCTAAGGATTCAATTTTATGATCAAATTCACCTGGCATTAATTCGTTAGAGCCCTTAAAAATCATATGTTCTAGGAAATGAGCAGTGCCATTTTTATCATTTTCCTCAAATGAAGATCCTGCCTTACACCAAATGTCAATACTTATGAGCGGCAAATCTTTATTATCCACAAATACACATCTAGTTTTGCTTGAATGGGTATAGTAGTTAATCTCTCCTATATTCATTTAAATCCTTTCTTTAACATTCATTTTGGTCCTTTTTAGCCTTGTTGTCTGAATCTTTAACTAAAACCAATTTAAAAGACCCTCTTATTTTGAACTTATTGCGAAATATTAGAGAGCAGAGATCCATGCTTGAGAACCTAAAAAGTATAAAAATTGATCCAAAGCTTACAAATATAATATCTAACGAATTAGGAAGAGAACTTACAATAGAAAACGAATTTCACGAAGCTAAAGGATTTAGAAAATTACATATTGAAGTTGCAGAATTTTCTCAAAATCTAAAGATTCTACATGCCGTTTTCTTCCCTAATCCAAAGTTTGATATACCTATCTTTGGAATGGACTTAGTAAAAATAAATGATATTGTTTCCGCTGCAATTGTTGATTTATCGCCAGTTTCTGTAAATCAAGAGTTGAAGTACGAAAATCTTCTTTCTAAAGTGGATAAAAGCTCTTTTACCTCATTAAGGCAGATTCCTAAATGGGGCGAAATATTCTCTAAAAATGTATTTTTTGCTTCATTAAAAAGTGAATCTGAAGAAAAATGTTTCTGCAGTGTAGTTAATCATTACCTCTCCATTTTGATTAATATAAGCAAGGAGGCAAAACCTGAATTTAATAAAGAAATTATTCAAGAGAGAATTGATTATCAAAAGAATTATTGTGCGCAACAAATGAAAAATGAAAAAACAAGCATGGTTCTTCTAAAATATTTTGATGAGAAGTGGGTAAATAATTATATGAAAACTGTATTGTTCGATTTTTAATGGATATAAAAATATTTAAAAAGTTATCTGTTTGTTTATTATTACTTATTCCATTGACTTTCGGAATTATTTCCTGTTCTAGTAATTACAAGACAAATTCCAAGTCAAAAGAAGAAATAGCTTCAGATTCAATACCATCCATTACAGCTGTTGCTGCACTAGGTCAACTTTCTCCTTCGGGAGAGATCAGACAATTGGCAGCTCCCATTACTCAGTTTGGTTCATCGCCGCGCATAGTAGAAATACTTGTAAAAGAAGGTGATTTTGTAAAAAAAGGAGATATCCTTGCGATTTTTGAAAACAGGGAAAAGTTAATTGTTGATCTCGAGAGGAATGATGATCTACTTAAAACCATTAACGAAGAAATTGCTTTAAAAAAAGATCAAATTAAAAGATATGAGCTGGCATTGAGTAAAGATGCATATTCTTTTGTACAGTTATCTCAAAGAAAAGATGAATTACTAAAGTTGCAAAAACAAAAAATAAACCTTATCGGAGATAAAAAAAATATTGAAATAGATCTGTTTAATTCTAAATTAAGTAGTCCGATTGACGGCTTCATATTAGAGATAAATACGAGAGTTGGTGAGAGGCCTAAAAGTGAAGGCATTATGGATATTGGTTCTAGTCAAGAGATGGAGGCGCTGATTGAAGTTTATGAATCTGATATTGATAGAGTCTTTATTTCTCAGAATGTTGAATTAATTAGTGAAAATGGTGGTTTTAAAGAAACTCTTAGAGGTAAGGTAATAAGAATAAGTCCTCAAGTAAAGCAAAGAAAAGTTTTATCAACTGACCCAACTGGAGATGCCGATTCGCGGATTATAGAGGTACTGGTAAAACTAGATAAAGAGTCAATAGATCTTGTTCAAAATTACGCAGGGATGAAAGTTATTGCAAGATTTATTCCTTAATGAATTTTTCTTTTTTTAAATTTAGAAAAATACCCTTAGCCTGGCTGTTGTTGACCAGACAACCTTTAAGGTTGATTGTGGCTATCGCAGGAATAAGTTTTGCAGGAATTTTGATGTTTATGCAACTAGGTTTCCGAGATGGCTTATTTGATACGAGCGTAACTATTCATAAACTTTTAGATGCTGATCTTGTTTTAATAAGTCCTAGATCTAAAAGTTCTATTAGCATGAGTGGATTTCCAAAAAGAAGATTGATTCAGACTCTTGCTGTAGAGGATGTAGATAAAATTGCACCTGTCAATTTGAATTATCTACTTTGGAGAAATCCGGAAAATTTAAAAACTAGATCTATACTTGCGTTAGGATTTAACCCATCGGACTCACTTCTACTAGATGAAGGATTCTCAAAAAATGCTTATAAATTGAGAAATCCATCAAGAGTTCTTTTTGACAGGCTTTCTAGACCTGAATTTGGACCAATTGAAGAATGGTTTTTATCAGATCAAAAAGTTGAAACTGAGGTTGCTGGGAAAAGAGTAATTGTTGAAGGTCTTGTCGAGTTGGGACCATCCTTTGGTGCAGACGGTAATTTGATAACTAGCCGAGAAACCTTCTTAAGACTATTCCCTGCGAATCCTCCCGGAAGTATTGAAATTGGTCTGGTAAAGCTTAAGAAAGGATCTGATCATGAATTTGTTGCAAGAATTTTAAACAATTCACTTCCAAATGATGTTCGAGTTCTTACAAAAAATCAATTTATAGAATTTGAAAAGAATTATTGGAAAAACAGTACTGCAATAGGTTTTATATTTAGTTTGGGAGCTTTGATGGGCTTTGTTGTGGGATGTGTTGTCGTTTATCAAATTCTTTATAGCGACGTTACAGACCACCTCCCTGAGTACGCTACATTATTGGCAATGGGTTATAGACTGAAATCACTTTTCTTCGTAGTAGCTAGAGAGGGATTTTTGTTGGCTTTGTTTGGTTATTTACCTGCGTATTTTTCTGGTCAAATACTTTACTCAGTTATAAGAAGTTCTACTAAGCTTCCAATAATAATGGATGCCGATAAAACGATTTTAATTTTCGTATTAGTTTTAGTAATGTGTATGGGTTCAGCTGGGATTGCTATGCGAAAATTAGTTGACGCCGATCCTGCCGAAATTTTCTAATAATTTAATTTAAATGACTAATGGTAATCAACTAAAAAAAAACATTAAAAACTTGAAAACAGTCTCAATAAATAATTTGAGTCACTTTTATGGAAAAAATGAAAATAAAAAACAAGTTCTTGATGACGTTAATTTAAATATTGAAAAAGGAGAGTTGGTTCTTTTAAAAGGACCTTCTGGGTGTGGTAAAACGACTCTTTTAACCTTAATTGGTGCTTTAAGAACCTGCCAAAGTGGGGATTTAACTGTTTTAAATAATCAGTTAAATGGAGCATCAAGAAAAACGCGTCAGATTCTCAGGAGAAGTATTGGCATGATTTTTCAAGGTCATAATCTTTTGAGATGTTTAACTGCTGAACAAAATGTTCAAATGGGCGCTGATCTAATTAAAGGTTTAACATATTTGCAAAGGCGCGAAATAGCACGAAATTGGTTGTCAGCAGTAGGGTTAGAAGATCATTATAAAAAGTTACCTAATGATTTATCTGGTGGTCAGAAACAGAGAGTAGCAATTGCTCGGGCATTATCTGCTAACCCAAAACTTTTACTAGCTGATGAACCAACTTCTGCTTTAGATAGTGTAACGGGTAGAGAAATAGTAACCCTTTTAAGAAAACTTGCGAAAGAGCAAAATTGTTCTGTACTTATGGTGACTCATGATCCAAGAATTTCTGATATGGCAGATAGGATATTAAATATGGAAGATGGTAAAATATTTAGTGCTCATGGTGAGCTAATATAATTAAAAGTTAAAAATTTCATGTCTAAGAGAAGGAATCTAAAAAAAGAAAAGCAGGAACGTAATCGTGCATATGCTAGAAAGTTCAAAAAACGTAAATTGAGAGCTGATGGTAGACCTGAGGGTGGGAATGTAACAGGTACAGCAAATAATGGCGGAGCTGCTGATTAGGCAATATCTTTTATTTTTACTTTTTTGGAGTCCTATTCATTATTAATATCTAAATCGTGATCATGAATGTAAGTATTGTTATACCGACTTACAATAGAAAACCTATATTAGAGAAATGTCTAGTTGCGCTAGAGAATCAAAAGTTAAATACAAATGTTAGTAATTATGAAGTAATAGTAGTTGATGATGGATCTACGGATGGTACAAGTTCATGGATAAATAACAATAAAGCTAATTTCCCACATGTGGTTTTATTTCAACAAAAACATGGAGGACCTGCATTAGGAAGAAATCTCGGGGTGATTAAATCAAAATATGAAATTATTATATTTATTGACAGTGATCTTATCGTCTTAGATGATTTTATAACTTGCCATGTAGAAAAATTACTTGCTTATTGGAAAAAAAATGACCAAAAATGTTTTACCTATGGCTCGGTAGTGAATACATCTAATTTTCTAAATCCTCAAAGTGAAAAGCATAAAATAATTGATACTTCTTTTGCTTATTTCGCTACTGGTAATGTTGCGATATCTAAAGAATTAATTTTAAAGGTCGGCTTATTTGATACCTCTTTTAGTCTTTACGGTTGGGAGGATTTGGAACTTGGAGAAAGGTTAAAAAAAATAGGGACAAAATTAATTAAATGTCCAAATGCAGTGGGTTTTCATTGGCATCCACCATTTAATTGCGAACAAATAGAATCATTAATAGCTCAAGAAAAGGAAAGGGCAAAAATGGCTTTAGTGTTTTATAAGAAACATCCTAACTTAAGAGTTAGATTTATGATTCAATTAACTCCTCTTCATATTTTACTTTGGTATATTCTTTGCTTGGGAGGCTTAATAAGCGTTAATAGAATCCTGCCCTTATTAAGGTTTCTAGTAAATGTTAGGAGAAATAGACTCGCACTTGAGATACTGAGGATACCTTTAAATATGATTTACATTAATCAGTTAACCAAATTAAAATAAAAAACTTTTAGAAATACTCATCACTTGCTACAATTATTAAAATTAAATCCACACATCTGACAGTTTCGGGTGATTTATTAATATAAATTCCCAGTCAGATGGAGGCTAACCCGAAACCTTTTTAAATTATGGCTGTTGTATCACTATCTGAAATGATGGAAGCTGGTGCTCACTTTGGGCATCAAACTAGACGTTGGAATCCCAAGATGTCTAAATATATATATTGCGCAAGAAATGGGGTACATATAATTGATCTCGTAAAAACGGCATTATGTATGAACAATGCCTATAAATGGACAAGAAATGCAGCAAAAAGTGGGAAACGATTCCTTTTCGTAGGAACAAAAAAACAAGCATCAGACGTAGTAGCCCAAGAAGCTTCTAGATGTGGAGCTGCATACGTAAATCAAAGATGGCTTGGAGGTATGTTGACTAATTGGACAACTATGAAAGCTAGAATAGAAAGATTGAAAGATCTTGAAAGAATGGAAAGTAGTGGTTCTATAGCAATGAGGCCTAAAAAAGAAGCTGCAGTTTTAAGAAGAGAACTTGAAAGATTACAAAAATACCTTGGCGGACTTAAGGGCATGAGAAGATTACCAGACGTGATTGTGTTGGTAGATCAGAGAAGAGAATCAAATGCAGTACTTGAAGCTAGGAAACTAGATATCTCACTAGTATCTATGTTAGATACAAACTGTGATCCGGATTTGTGTGAAGTTCCAATTCCTTGTAACGATGATGCAGTAAGATCTGTTCAACTTATTTTAGGAAGACTTGCAGATGCCATAAATGAGGGTAGAAAGGGCTCTAATTCCGAAAGAAAAAATTAAATTCCAATTTAAAACTTATTGTTCACTATTTTTTATTACTTCACATGGGAAACATTACAGCAAAACTTGTAAAAGATCTTAGAGACAAAACTGGCGCAGGAATGATGGACTGCAAAAAAGCACTTAACGAAACGGAAGGAAATCTAGATAAAGCTTTGGAATGGTTAAGAAAGAAAGGCATAGCTAGTGCTGAGAAGAAATCGGGAAGAGTAGCCGCCGAAGGGTCAATTGGTAGTTATATCCATACTGGATCAAGAGTCGGAGTTTTACTAGAGTTAAATTGTGAAACTGATTTCGTTGCTAGAGGTGATATATTCCAATCTCTGTTGAAAGATGTATCAATGCAAGTAGCAGCTTGCCCAAATGTTGAGTATGTTTCCATTGATGAAATACCAGAAAATGTTGTGAAAAAAGAAAAGCAGATTGAAATGGGTAGGGATGATTTGTCAGGAAAACCAGAACAAATTAAAGAAAAAATAGTTGAAGGGAGAATAGCAAAAAGACTTAATGAGCTTGTTTTGCTTTCACAACCCTACATTAAAGATAGTTCTCTAACAGTTGAGGATCTTGTAAAACAAGCAGCAGCAAAAATTGGAGAAAATATCAAAGTTAGACGCTTTACAAGATATACATTGGGTGAAGGTATCGAAAAAAATCAGATGGACTTTGCTGAAGAGGTTGCATCAATGCAAACAAACTAGTTACTTGAACGATTTGAATAATTACATAGATATAGATAAAATTAATTCTCAATTAGAGAGAGCAGAAATACAAAAAAGAATATTAACTAGAAATATTTATAAGGAATATGAAATTTATCTTAATCTCGTAAGAGATCTACTTTTCATCTCTGTAGAAAAAGGCCTTAATCAAATATATAGTTATTCAACAATCAGTGATAATTTCTTAAATGAAAATGAATTCTGTAGTCGTTTTGAAAAAAAAATAAGTAAATTAGTATTTACGAATTTGCCCTTTTTTACACTAGAACAATTAAAGATAAAGGAAATTGAAAAAAATATAAATAAGGAAATTAATTTTACTATTTTTGATGGTTCCACAAAAACAAAGGATGATCAAAAAGAAAAGTTTCAATATGCAGATGTTTTTCAATTAAAAGAACCCACTCAGTTTGAAATTAGTAAAGACTTTTCAAATACTTGTGAATATTATCAAGCCCATAATTATGAGAAATTAGTATCACTTGATTTAGATAATAACGACCATAATAATTATTTATCTAAAAACAATATTATTGAAAATTTAGGAGTTGAAAAACAATTTATTTCCTCACTACTTGAGTTAATAGGAGAAGAAAAGGTGGAAAAACAAAGATATCCAAAACAAGAAAATATTAATCAGGTGGATAATTTACCAGAAAATCAGATTCTTAATGATTTTGATTTAATAGACAAGTCATTGGAAAATTTACTGTCAAACCTTTCATATAATATTAACCAAGAATTATTCAAGGCAAATCTATTAAAAAAGATGATATCTAAAGATTCCTTTAATTACTTAGTAGGCAAAAATTTTATGATAAAACATCCACATCCTTTTGTTATTAACTTCGAATTAAACTTAAATCAGTCATCATTAAACGGTAATGATTTGCCAAGCATTATTTTCTTCAATATATCTACTGTTGAGTTAGAGTTTAAAAATTTAAATCTTTCTATTCAAAGGAACAAAATAAATGAGCTAAAAAATCAATTTCAGCATTTGATTAAAAAAGAGACATATTGGAGGCAAAAAGAAATAACTTTGAATAAGATACGTTGAAAAAATAACTCTTTTTTCAAATGTGACTATTAGCGGGAATAATGATAAATTAATTAAAGATTGGATAAGACCTCTTCAAAAGTCTCTTACTATCGAAACTGAAAACAAATTTATTAATACTTTAGGAAGAGAAAAATATTTTAATGATTATTTGCATGAATCATTGCAAAAACTAGATAATCTAAATATCTCAGAAGAGTATTTAACGATATTTTATGAATTTTCTAAAAAGTATTATGAATATAATAAATTAGATGAAAATCAAAGAAAAAGATTAATTATAGATACAAGAAAAAATCTTTATAAATTAGGAAAAACTCTTGAAATAGAAAGTTCTAAAAATATTTCTAATAAAGTTTTTCTGAATAAAGCTGATTCTAGTTTGTCTTTTGATTCAGATATTTCATTAATAAAAAATGTAGGAAAAGTTTATAAAAATAAGCTTAATGAATTAGGGATATTTCATATAAAAGATCTAATTAATTATTTCCCACGAACATATCTAGACTATACGAATAGGGTTAAGATAATAAATTTAAAACCAGATAATTTATACACGTGCATCGCTAACGTTAAGAGATTTTATATTCATAAGAGTAAAAAGAATAGTAATTTATCAATAATGAATTTTGTTGTTTCTGATGAAACGTCTTCAATAAAGGTTACAAAATTTTTTTTAGGAAGAAGATTTAGATCTTACTCCTTCTTCACATCTCAAAAATCTTTGTATACTCCTGGAACCAAATTAGCAATTTCCGGTAAGATTAAATTGACAGAGTATGGCAAAACTTTTGTAGATCCGCAGATCGAAATTCTTAAGGATAACAATGATAATTTTAATTTCTCAGGCAAAATATTACCGTTGTATTCATTAGGTGAAGCATTATCAAATATGAGTTTTATAAAACTCATGAAAAAGGTACTAATTTATGCAAAGCAATATCCAGAAATTTTAAATAAAAACCAACTTGATTCATTATCCTTATTATCAAAAGGAGAGTCGTTGATTAATATTCATTTTCCACCAACTCAACAGGCACTTATTGAGTCAAAAAAACGTTTGGTTTTTGATGAGTTATTCCTACTTCAAATTAAGTTCCTACTTAGAAAAAGAAAGACAAACAGAAATGTAACTTCCCAGAAATTACCTCGAAAGAAATCTTTATTAAAAGAATTCTTAAATACTTTTCCTTTTGAATTAACAAAATCTCAAGAAAATGTTTTAAATGAAATTAAGAATGACTTATCTAATCCCGTACCAATGTCTAGATTGCTTCAGGGGGATGTTGGCAGCGGTAAAACCATAATTGCAATAGCCTCTCTTTTACTTGTCATTGAAAAAAACCTGCAAGGTGCATTTATGGTCCCAACTGAGGTATTGGCAGAACAACACTATAAAAATTTATTAAAATATTTGAATCCCCTTTTAGTTTCTGTTGAACTACTTACCGGGAATACTCCTCAAAAAAAGAGAAAAGAAATTTTCTCTAATTTGAAAAATGGACTAGTTGATATCCTAGTAGGTACTCATGCATTATTTGAGGATAAAGTCATCTTTAATGCATTAGGGATGGTCGTAATTGATGAACAACATAGATTTGGAGTTACTCAAAGAAATAGATTACTAAATAAAGGAGAAAATACTAACTTGTTATCAATGACAGCAACACCAATTCCAAGGACTCTTGCGCTTTCTATTTATGGTGATTTAGATGTGAGTCAGATTACAGAACTCCCTCCTGGGAGAGTTCCTATAACTACAAAAATAATTTCAGAAGATGATTTAACTAACTTGTTTAAGATTGTTGAGGATGAGATAAATAAGGGAAAGCAGGCTTATGTGATTTTGCCACTTATAGAAGATTCAGAAAAAATGAATTTAAGCTCCGCAAAGAAAACATTTAAATATTTATCAGAAGAGGTCTTTTTTAACAAAAAAGTTGGATTATTACATGGCAAATTAAGTTCACAAGAAAAGAATGAAGTCATTAATTCTTTTTTAAAGAATGAAATTAATATATTGGTTTCAACCACAGTAATTGAGGTTGGTATTGATGTGCCTAACGCCACAATTATGATTATTTATAATTCGGACAGATTTGGATTGTCCCAGCTACATCAATTAAGGGGGAGAGTTGGTAGGGGATCAACAAAATCTTTTTGTTATCTGGTAACCTCCAATAAAAATGGATTAGAAAATAAGCGACTTTGTGTTTTGCAAAAATCTAATGATGGCTTTTATATAGCTGAAAAAGACTTGGAGCTTAGAGGACCAGGCCAGATTTTAGGCTATAGACAATCTGGATTGCCTGATTTTGTACTGGACAATTTACCTAACAATAAATTTCTTATTGATAAGGCTCGTGAAGAGGCTATTAAAATTGTTTGTGATGATCCTGATTTAAAAGAAAATATTGTTTTAAGGAATATACTTATTGATAATTCTGATAATAAATTCATTCATGATTTCTTGAATTGAAAACTATCATTGTAATTTTTGATATATATGCCACTATAAATCAATTGCAAATTTCAATTGAAAATTTGGAATAAAATACCAATTAAAGATAATGGAGATAAATTAGTAGCTATACCTAGCTATTTAAAATTTTTAGATCCGCACCCTTACTCTGATTTAGGAGCACCTTACAAAGATAAAACTTCTATTTGGAATTTAAGAGAGGAGGTTGTAAATAGATTAGTAAAAGTAAGTGATTATTTTGTTTCAAAAAATAGTTTTAACCTTTTAATTTATGACAGTTGGCGACCTTTAGAAGTACAGGAATTTATGTTTAAAAGAGCATTTTTATTAGAGTGTGAAAAATCCGATATTAATGCTTCTTTTGAAAATATAAAATCTTATCCATCTATTTTAAAAAAAGTTGAAAAATTTTGGGCATATCCTTCTTATGATTCTAGGTACCCTCCTCCTCATTCAACTGGGGGCGCACTAGATGTTTGTTTATCAGATAAAGACGGAAATCTTATTGAAATGGGTGGCACGGTTGATCAAATGGATGAGACCTCAAATCCTGATTTTTATGCAAACATTAAGAATGAAGAAGCAATTATTTGGAATAGTAGAAGAAATTTATTGAGGGAAATTATGACTAAATATGGTTTTGTTCAACATCCAAATGAATGGTGGCATTTTAGTTATGGTGATCAATTGTGGGCATGGAAAAATAAAAAAGAATATGCCATTTATGGAAAAATTTAAATTCTATTGAATCTCATTTAATAACTCTAAAATGAAACTTTCATCTTGGGTATTTATAAAATCTCCGAAATCCAAATTTAAATTTCTCTTCCACTTATTAAATAATGGTTGAAGAGTTTTTTCTAAATCGTTAAGTTCCATTTTTTGTAAGAATGGTCTGGCCAGCCTTTGTAGATTTTTACTTCCCCCCATCCATAATTGGTATTTGTTTTGCCCACTTCCAACAAGTGCTAATTCGGCCATATAAGGCCTGGTACACCCGTTTGGACATCCTGTCATTCTGAATAATATTGTCTTTTGTATTTTTAGATCTAATAGTAAATTTTCAATCCTTTTTAATACATCAGGTAATATTCTTTCAGCTTCAGTCATCGCAAGACCACAAAGTGGTAAAGCAGGACAAGCTAAAGCATGTCTTTGTATTTCATTAATGTTTTCTAAATTTTCGTATCCTATTTTTGATAGAGATTTTTGAATTTCACCTTTGTTTTTATTGGCGATATTACAAAGTAAAATATCTTGATTAGGAGTGAGTCTTAAATCTAAATTATATTTTTTAACAATACTTGTAATGATATTCTTCTTCTCTCCAGATAATCTACCTGATAATAATGGTAAACCTACGAAATAGGAGGTTTTATTTTGTTTATGCCAACCTAGGTAATCAATAAGAACCTTATCCGGTTCATTTCTGATTTTTTTAATTTCTTTTTTGAAATACTTATCAAAAAGTATCTTTTTAAACCATTTAATACCTTTTCTATGAAGAAGGTATTTCATTCTCGAATTTTTCCTTGATTTTCTATCACCATAATCTCTTTGAACAGCCACAATGCTTTGTATTAATTCATAAACATCAGATTCTTCAACATATCCAAGTGGATCTGCAATTCTGGCAAAGGTCTCTTCATTATTATGTGTGCGACCCATACCACCTCCAACATAGAAGTTGCACCCTTCTAAGTTTCCATCTTTAGAAGTAAAGGCAACTATTCCTATATCATTGGTAAGAAGATCAACAGAATTGTCTCCAGGAACAGTCACAGCACATTTGAATTTTCTCGGTAAATAAGTTGAACCATAAAGAGGCTCATCTTTTATCCCACTAAAAACATTATCGTTAAATTGGAGTTTCCTAATTGTTTCAATATCTTTGTCAGGTTTTATGGTGTACTCTAAATCTCCATCAGCCCAAAGCTCTAAAAAAGTGCCTTGGCCAGCCATTGGGGTGAGAAGATCTGCAACTTTTTTTGCCAATGCTCTTGCAATTTTATAGTCTGGCGAATCAAATGGCGCCGCAGGGGCCATAACATTTCTATTTATATCTCCACATGCAGCTAATGTGGAGCCCATTGAATTTACGATTGTTTGAATTACTTCCTTTAGGTTCTCCTTTCTAATTCCATGCATTTGAAAGGCTTGTCTTGTAGTGGCCCTAAGTGTTCCATTACCTAGTTTCTCAGATAATTCATCTAATGCTAAAAATAATTTCCCAGGAACTTCACCTCCTGGATTTCTTAACCTAAGCATCATTTGCCAATCCTTACTTTTGCCCGGTCTTCTATTTTCCCTGTTGTCTTGTTGATAACTACCGTGAAATTTTAATAACTGAACTGCATCATTAGTAAAATGATCGCTCTTATTGACTAACTCCGTAGCAAGTGGTTCTTTAAGAAATTGGCTACTTTCTTTAAAGTTTTCAAATTTAGAAACTTCTAGTCCATTTGCCAAACAAACAGTTTCTTCCTTGGCAGAATCTTTTTTCTTTTTTACTTTCTCAACCTTGATCAAAGGACGAAAACATATCTCTTTTTATACATTAGCGAAAAGCTTATTTAACTGGTAGTAAATTATAGTAAGTGTAGTCATATTTTTTTCTTGTCTAAATATTTACTTGAGATAGGAACAGAAGAGTTGCCCGCAAAATTTTCTCATTCTGTTCTAGAGCAATTTAAATCTTTAATAGAATTTGAATTGGATAAAAATTTAATCAAATTCGAAAATATAGTTGTTACCTCCACACCAAGGAGGATAGTTCTACTTCTAGAAGGTCTAGTCGATTATGCAGAAGATAAGATAATAGTAAGAAAAGGGCCTAAAGCAAATTCAGCTTATTTAAATGGATCTCCAACTAATGCTGCTTTAGGATTTGCTAATAGCTTAGATATAGATGTGGCTGAGCTAGAAATAAAAAATACAAAAAAGGGTGATTTTGTATTTGGAAAAAAAATTGAGAAAGGCATTTCAACAAAAATTTCGTTGTCTTCAATTATCCCAAAACTAGTTAAGAGTCTTCAAGGCCCTCGATTTATGAAATGGGGGGCTGGGAACATAAAATTTTCAAGACCTATTAGGTGGATTGGCTCTATTTATAACGATGAAATTCTTGATTTTGAATTTGATGAATGTGATCCAAAGATCAAAATAGGTAATAAATCAAAAAGTCATAGGCTAATCAATAAAGTTTTAGAAGTTCAAAATCCTGATAATTTTTTTGAATTATTGAAACTAAATAGAGTATTAGCTATGCGAAAAGAAAGAAAAGAAAAAATTGCAAGTTTAATCAATCAGGCATCTAAATCTTTAAATTTGAAACCTGATCTTTCAGATGGATTGCTTAATGAACTAACTGATTTAGTTGAATGGCCTGACTTAATTATTGGTAAATATAGTGATGAATTTCTTGATCTTCCGGTTGAAGTTCTTTCAACCGTCATGAAAAGTCATCAGAGATATGTTCCTCTTTTATTAAAAAATAATAGTTTTTCTAAACTAGATTTAAGCTCCGAAAAAAATATTAGTACAACTTTCTTCGTCATTTCAAATGGTCTTGAAGAATCAAATAATAATATTGCCAAAGGTAATGAGAAAGTATTAAGGGCAAGGTTTTCAGATGCAATGTTTTTCGTAGAAAGTGATAAAAAAGTTGCTTCAATCGACAGAAATGAAAAGCTTAAATCTGTCTCCTATTTGAAAGGACTCGGAAATATTTTTCAGAGAGTAGAAAGAATAGTGGAAGTTACTAGAAAAATACTTAAATTTTTAAATGATAAGTCTTTAGAAGAAAAAAAAATAATAGAAGCTGCTAAATACTGTAAAAACGACTTATGTAGTGAAATTGTTTTTGAATTCCCTGAGCTGCAAGGAATAATGGGTGGTAAATATCTTAAATTTGAAGGATTTAATGAGGATGTTTGCTTGGCTGTCGCTGAACATTATTTGCCTTCTTTCTCTAAAGATGCTTTGCCCTCTACAAAATATGGTGCAATAGTTTCTATCGCAGATAAGGTCGAAACTTTAATAAGCATATTTATTTCTGGTAAACGACCAAGTGGATCATCCGATCCTTATGCTTTAAGAAGAAATTTGAATGGAGTGATTAAAATAATTTGGGATTATGAAATAGATTTGCCTTTAGATAAATTATTTAAAGAACTTATTGATGTTTGGAAAATCGCATTTCCTAATTTAAACTTCTCAAGAGAGTCAGTATTTAATGATTTAAATGAATTTTTAATTCAAAGAATTGTTAGTCATCTCGAAGAGATATTACTAAGTAAAGAATTAATAAAGGCATTATGCTCTTCAGATGAATTATCTCAAAAAAGAGTATTGAATATTGTTGATCTTAAAAATAGGATGAAAGCCATAGTTAATTTCAAAGAAAAGGAAACTTTTATTGAAATTCAGAAGGTAATTACTAGGGTAAGCAAATTAGCTAATAATAGTAATCTTTCAACAGACAATCTTTCAACTAGAGATTATGTAAACACAAAACTTTTTGAAAAAGATTGTGAATTTAAAGTTTTTGAATTCATTAAAAAATTAGAAAAACTTTTTTCAAAAGGTTATTGCAATTATTTAGAACTTTTAAATTTGTTCGAGATTAATATAAATACTATCGATGATTTATTTGATAATGAAAAGGGAGTACTAATAATGTCAGAGGATTTAAAAATAAGAAATAATAGACTCAATTTGTTGAGTTTAATTAGAAATTATTCTCTAAAAATAGCTGACTTTACACTTTTGAACTCTTAACTTTAATACCCCCTTTTATTGAATAGTTTTCTAGCATTTTTTCTACTTCTTTATTCTCCCTGACAGCACTATCAACAGGTTTGTAGCTTTGAGGTGCTAAGGCTTTACCTCTTAAGATCGAACCAAGTGTAAGCATTGTAATTTTAAGTTGCTGTAATGGCTTCATGGAGACCACTCTTTTGTATAAGTAACTATCAAAAGTGAGTCTTTGTACATCCATATCATCACACATCTCTACAAAGGCTTCTCTAGCAGAATCATTCCTATAGAAAATATTTTGAAGGATTTCTAATACTTTATAAGTTGTCCCATATTTGTTATCCCATTTTTTTAAATAGTTTTTTAAATCTTTTTCTGATGGAATTACCTGACCGTTTTTTGATGCCTCAACAATTTCTTCAGCACACATCCTCCCGCTCTTCGCAGCAAAATAAATACCCTCACCGGAACTCTTCGTCACATAACCTGCAGCATCACCAACCAAAGCCATTCTCCCAACGACCCTTCTTGGTCTTGGATGCTCAGGGATAGGATGCGCTTCTACCTTTATTACTTCACCATTAACTAGTCTTTTCTTCGCCCTATTTCTTACTCCCTCTTGAAGCCCTTTAATTAATGACTGATTCTTTTGCATCGTTCCAGTGCCCACTGCAACATGATCGTATTTAGGAAATACCCACCCATAAAAATCTGGAGAAACATCAGTGCCGACGTACATTTCGGCAAGGTCTTCATAGTAACTCATTTCTTCTTTAGGAAGTTTAATTCTCTCCTGAAATGCAATAGCAACTTTGTAATCTCCAGCATCCATTGCTTTAGCAACTCTACTATTGGCTCCATCAGCTCCAATTAAAAGGTCAACAGTAAGTTCCTTAAGCTCTCCTTTTTTGTCTCCATTCGTAAAATCTGAATAAGAGAGTTTATATGGTCCTAGATTATTTTTGCCAGTATCAATTGAAGTAACTAATCCATTTATTAGTGTTGCTCCAAGATCTGATGCCCTGTTTCTCATGAAAGCATCCATAACTTCTCTTCTACACATCCCGATAAACTCATTATCGCTTTCCCCATAAACTCTATCTAAGCTGATATCTACCTCTCTATTTGAGGGGGATATCATTCTCATATGCCTTACTTTTCTATCAATAATTGATTCAGGTAAATCAAATTCCTCTACCATGCAAAGAGGAATTGCTCCTCCACATGGTTTTGCATTATCCAATTTTCTCTCAAAGAGCCAAGTTTTTATTCCGGCTTTGGCAAGTGTTTCTGCGGCACATGAACCACTAGGACCTCCTCCAATAACAGCTACCCTCAACATACAAAAAAATTATACTGTATATAAAAACTACAACTATTTTGCTTATAAAAGTGCATTTCTTAAAATAATAGTTAATATCGAAATATGTTTTGCAATCTGACCCTAGTTATTTGGAACAAGACGAAGATATAAATCAATTTGATATACCGCTAGCCAAAAGAACTTATCTAAGCAACCCTAATTCAAAATTAATAAAAAAATTATTGATATTTTCTCCATTTTTTTTCCTTCTTTTTTTTACAGTTTCATGGCGTTTGATTAGAAATATAGAACTAGGATCATTTAATAACATTAATTTTCAGGCTGAGAAAGATCAACAGAATAGAATTTTGGGTCATTTACCCTATAGCGAAGTCCCTAAAAATAAACTAGTTTTAATTGAGCCAAATATAGAAGTTCATATTGATATGAGGGATTCTCTTCTAAATATGAGAGAAGAAGCCAGTAGGGATGGGATATATCTAGTTTTCCTGAGTGGTTATAGATCTATAAATTTGCAAAATGATATTTTTTATTCTCTAAAATCTATTAGAAATCAAGAGGCGGCAGAAAGAGCTAGAGTTTCTGCGCCTCCAGGATATTCTGAACATAGTACTGGTTTTGCAATTGATATTGGTGATGCAACTCAAAGAGAAACAGATTTTGAGACTGAATTCGAAAATACTGATGCCTTTAGATGGTTAAGAAAGAATGCGGCTAGGTTTCATTTTAAGTTGTCTTTTGACAAAAATAACAAATATATAGATTATGAACCCTGGCATTGGAGGTACGAGGGATCAATTGATGCCTTAAAGGTTTTTGAAACTTCAAATAAAGAAATATAAGTTTTATTTAATTGAAATTATTAAATAATATGATTATGTTTTCAAACTCTTAGAGAGAAAATTTTCATAATAAGCATTCTTTGGGTTAGCCTACATAAAGACAAACATCTATTTATATAAATTTTATAAATGTCATCTTCGATAAAAGAAATTAGAAATGTTGCAATTATTGCCCACGTAGATCATGGAAAGACAACTCTTGTGGATGCATTACTATCTCAATCCGGAATATTTAGAGATAATGAAGTTATCCCGACCTGTGTAATGGATTCAAATGATCTTGAGAGAGAAAGAGGGATAACAATACTCTCAAAAAATACTGCAGTTAACTATAAAAATGCAAGAATTAATATTATAGATACACCAGGACATGCTGATTTTGGAGGAGAAGTTGAGCGGGTTTTGGGAATGGTTGATGGATGTTTATTAATTGTTGATGCAAATGAAGGGCCTATGCCTCAAACAAGATTTGTTTTGAAAAAAGCATTAGAAAAAGGACTTAGACCTATCGTCTTTGTAAATAAAATTGATAGGCCCAGAGTAGTCCCAGAAATTGCAATTGATAAGGTACTTGATTTGTTTTTAGAATTAGGTGCTGATGATGATCAATGTGATTTCCCCTATCTTTTTGGTAGTGGCTTATCTGGTTTCGCCAAAGAAGAGATGGAATCTGATAGTGACAATATGATGCCTCTTTTTGAAGCTATTATTAGACATGTTCCACCTCCAGTAGGTGACCCAGATAAGCCTCTCCAGTTACAAATAACTACTTTAGACTATTCTGATTTCTTAGGCAGAATTATAATTGGTAAAATCCATAATGGAACAATAAAAAATGGTCAGCAAGCTAGTTTAATTAAAGAAAACGGAAAAACTATTAAAGGTAAGGTTAGTAAACTATTAGGATTTGAGGGATTACAAAGAATTGATATAAATCAAGCCTCCGCTGGTGATATTGTTGCAGTTTCTGGTTTTGATGACGTCAATATTGGCGAGACAATAGCATGTCCCGATTCTCCTCATCCTCTTCCATTAATCAAAGTTGATGAGCCTACCCTAAACATGACTTTTGTTGTCAATGACTCTCCATTCGCAGGGAAAGAAGGGAAATTTGTAACAAGTAGACAATTAAAAAATAGGTTAGAGAGGGAACTTTTAACAAATGTTGCCCTACGTGTTGAAGAAACTGATTCTCCTGATAGGTTCTCAGTTTCAGGAAGAGGAGAATTACATCTAGGGATATTGATTGAAACCATGCGTAGAGAGGGATTTGAGTTCCAAATTTCACAACCTCAAGTGATTTTTAGAGAAATTGATAATGTTGAATGTGAGCCTATAGAGACTTTGGTACTTGATGTCCCTGAGGTATCAGTTGGTTCATGCATTGAGAGACTGGGATCTAGAAAGGCAGAGATGAAAAACATGCAGACAAGTTCAGATGGAAGGACGCAATTAGAATTTCTTGTGCCTTCAAGAGGACTTATTGGATTTCGTGGTGAATTTGTTCGTATAACTAGAGGCGAAGGGATAATGAGTCATTCTTTTTATGAATATAAACCTAAAACAGGAGATTTTGAAACGAGGAGAAATGGTGTTCTTATAGCCTTTGAAGAAGGGGTCGCCACATTTTATGCATTAAAGAATGCTGAGGATAGGGGAGTTTATTTTATTAAACCTGGGGTTAAAGTTTATAAGGGAATGATAATTGGAGAGAATAATCGGCCTCAAGATCTTGAGTTAAATATTTGTAAAACTAAGCAGTTGACTAATATGAGGTCTGCAGGTGCGGAGGAACTTGATACTTTGCAATCGCCTGTGGATATTACTCTTGAAAGAGCGCTTGAATACATTGGTCCAGATGAAATGCTAGAGGTTACACCAGATTCAATAAGAATGAGAAAAATAAATAAGAAGAAAAAATTTTAATAATTAATTCATGAACGAAGAAACTACAAAAAGTTTTAAAGAGTCCCTCTTCACAGCATTAGTTCTTTTTAATAATCATGAATGGTATGAAGCTCATGATGCTTTTGAGGAAATTTGGAATTCTGTTGATGGTGATGAAAGACAAGTTATCCAAGGTATTTTACAAGTATCCGTATCACAGTTTCACTTAAGTAAGGGTAATTTAAATGGAGCTACTATTTTGCTTGGAGAAGGTTTAGGTAGAATAAAGACAAGAACTAAAATCAATTTAGGTATTGATCTTGAATCCTTCTGCCGATGTTTAGAAGATTTACTAAGAAAATTACAATACAAAGAGATTTTAAATGAATACGATAAACCTTTTTTGAAACCTCTTTGATATATATGAATAAATCTTTCTCCATTATTGAATCGTTTTTCCCTATCTCTTTTCTTTTTCATGAGAATAAGATAACTTTTCTTTCTAAAGGGAGATGAACCTAAAAATTCAAAATGTAACCCTTTCAATTAAGGGAAGATTAATCGTTAATGATGTTTCTATAAGTGTAAATCCAGGAGAAGTTGTAGGTTTGATGGGACCTAATGGTGCTGGGAAAACAACTACCTTTAATCTCGCAGTTGGGAATCTAAAACCTGATAAAGGTAAAGTTTTAATGAATGGTAAAAATATAACTAATTTCCCACTACCTATCAGATCAAGACTTGGGTTGGGTTATTTAACTCAGGAGGCTAGTATATTTAGAGATCTAACTGTTAAAGACAATATAGATTTAGCTCTGCAGAATTCGCCTTACAGTCGAGCCGCAATTAGAAATAGAAGAGAACAACTAATTAACGAATTTAATCTAAACAATTTTGTAGATAACTACGGTTATCAACTTTCTGGAGGAGAGAGAAGGAGGTGTGAGATAGCGAGAGCTCTCACTGTAGGGAAAAAAGGACCTAAATATTTATTATTAGACGAGCCTTTTGCCGGAATCGATCCTTTAGCTGTTAATGATTTAAAGAAACTAATTCTTAAGTTAAGTGGTGCCGGGGTAGGTATTCTTATTACAGACCATAATGTAAGAGAAACCCTTTTAATTACTAACAAGTCATATGTGTTAAGTGAAGGAAAAATTTTAGCTTACGGATCATCAAGTGAACTAGCAGATAATCCAATAGTCAAGAAGTATTATCTAGGAAATAATTTCAAACTTTGAAATAATTTTCAAAATAAATGAAACTAAATTATTAATGATTTACTACTATAAGAGTAATTTAAATTATTATCTATTTCCTTAAATATCAAAATAAATAAATCTCCATAAATGATACTAAATAATCTTTTTAAAAATTTAATATATGATCCGGTTTCATTTCTAGGTCTTTTAATTTTTTATATTTTACTAATTAATTTACCAATATCTTTAGTTGCAGTTTTCAAAAAAAAATCATCTTTTGCAGTAAGACTATTTACCGTTCTAACAAATTTATTAATTACATCACAATTACTTTTTAGGTGGTCAATTTCTGGACATTTCCCAATAAGCAATTTGTATGAATCTCTTTATTTCCTTGCTTGGGGGATCTCAATGGGACAACTATTGATTGAGAGGGAATATCAATCGCCAATAATCCCCTCAATTGCTATACCTATTGAATTACTGACTGTGGCTTTTGCATCTTTTGTTTTGCCTGAAGATTTGAAATCATCATCCAACTTGGTTCCAGCTTTAAGATCTAGTTGGTTAGTAATGCATGTAAGTGTAGTAATGCTTAGTTATGCGGCATTAATAATAGGTTCTTTACTTTCTGCTTCAGTTCTAATAGTTAATAAAAATAAACCGCTTCAAATTAGAAGTAGCTCCACAGGCGTAGGGGGTTTCAAAATTTCCAATAACTACCCCATAAATGATTTAACTGATCCTATTCAATTTTCTAATTCAGAAGAATTAGATACTTTGAGTTATCGGTCTATACTGATAGGTTTTGTTCTTTTGACTCTCGGTTTAATTTCAGGTGCGGTTTGGGCTAATGAGGCATGGGGCACATGGTGGAGTTGGGATCCAAAAGAAACATGGGCATTTATTTCATGGATGTTTTATGCAGCTTATCTACATATGAGGATAAGTAAAGGATGGCAAGGTAGAAGACCAGCAATATTAGCTACGATTGGTTTCATCGTAGTTTTAATATGTTATTTGGGAGTAAATTTTTTAGGATTAGGTTTACATAGTTATGGGTGGATATTTGGATGATTTACAAATCATCCAAATATTTATTATGGTTCCGAAATTACCTTTCCATTTTGCGCTTCTTGAGCAACTTTTCTCAAGTCATCACATCCTTCTTTTAAAGTTTGATAAGCAAACATTCCACTACCTGCAATAAAACAATTTGCACCTGCATCAGCACATTGTGAAATGGTCCAATTGGCTTTTATGCCTCCATCAACTTCAATATCGATATTTAAGTTTTTTTCGATAATAAAGTTTCTTATTTTTCTTATTTTATTAAGCATTGTTGGTATGTAAGCTTGTCCACCAAATCCTGGATTAACAGTCATAACTAAAACATGATCAACCATATCCATGATGTTTTCAATCATTTCAAATGGAGTATGAGGGTTTAATGCAACGGAAGGAGATCCTCCTAGATCTCTTATCCTTCCAAGAACTCTATGTAAGTGAATATTTGCTTCTGCATGAGCAATCACCACTCCGGGCTCGCCATTAGCTCCTTTTGAAGCGTTTACATATGACTCAAGCATAGTTTCACAATTATATTGGCTCACCATTAATTGAGTTTCAAACGGCACACTGCAGTATTTCCTGCATGCAGCAATCATATCTGGCCCAAAAGTAAGATTTGGAACGAAATTCCCATCCATTACATCAAATTGAATTCTGTCTACTCCAGCTTCCTCTAACTCTTTCACGCATTCTCCCATATTAGCCCAATCTGCTGGCAATACAGAAGGAATTATCTGAATTGGTCTATTTACACCAGCTAAATTTGTTTGATTTGACTCAGTCATACTATTTTTAAAATATTTAATAAAGATACTATATTTAGTTGTTTATTCCTAATTTCAATTCACGGCCTGATAAAGTAACAGCTGTAAAGAGTTAAAAAAGCTTATTAGCATACTAATTCTCATAAAAAATGACATTTTTTATGAGATCATACTCAAAACCTTTTAGAAAATCCTACAAATTTAATTGTGAATCAAACTTTAATTCAAGAAATTCTCGAAGTCGTCGAGCAAGCAGCCATTGCCTCAGCAAAACTTACAGGACTTGGTCAAAAAGATGAAGCTGATGCTGCAGCTGTTGAAGCAATGAGATTGCGAATGGGCAAAATTGAAATGAAAGGGAAAATTGTTATTGGAGAAGGTGAAAGAGATGAAGCTCCTATGCTTTATATAGGTGAAGAGGTGGGTAGTGGAAATGGCCCAGGAGTTGATTTTGCTGTAGACCCTTGTGAAGGAACAAATCTATGTGCAAATAATCAAAGAGGTTCTATGGCCGTTTTAGCTGCCTCAGATTCCGGCGGCCTTTTTAATGCTCCTGATTTTTATATGAACAAATTGGCAGCTCCTCCTGCGGCGAAAGGGAAAGTGGATATTAGAAATTCTGCTACTGAAAACTTGAAGATACTTAGTAATTGTTTAGATCTTTCAATTGATGAGCTTACTGTTGTTGTAATGGATAGAACTAGACATAAGGACCTAATCAAAGAGATACGAGGGTGTGGGGCTAAAGTTCAGCCGATTTCTGATGGTGATGTTCAAGCTGCGATTGCATGCGGTTTTGCAGGAACTGGAACACATTGCTTGATGGGGATAGGCGCAGCACCAGAAGGTGTCATTTCTGCCGCGGCAATGAGAGCTTTAGGAGGACATTTTCAAGGACAATTAGTATATGATCCTGCAATCGCTCAAACTTCTGAATGGGCAGATTACACAAAAGAAGGAAATATAAAACGTCTTAATGAAATGGGAATAACTGACATAGATAAAATATATGAAGCTAATGAACTTGCTTCTGGAGAAAACGTTGTATTTGCTGGTAGTGGAATAACTGATGGATTATTATTTGATGGAGTTAAATTTGAAAGGGATTGCATTAGAACAAGCAGTCTAGTAATCAGTACATTAGATAGTACTGCAAGATTCACAAATACCGTTCACATAAAAGATGGTGCAAAAAGCATCAGTCTTTAATAATTTACTTTTGATTTTATGCATATTGTTGTCGTCGGACTAAGTCATCGCACGGCACCTGTCGAAGTGCGTGAGAAGTTAAGTATTCCTGACCAGTCCATAACAGAGGCATTAAAAGCATTAAAAGCTTTTTCGGATGTCTTAGAAGTATCAATTTTAAGCACTTGTAATAGGCTTGAAATATATGCGCTTGTGAAGGAAAAAAATTCTGGAATTTCATCTATTAAAGAATTTATCTCAGATTATTCTGGAATTGTCTTTGAAGATTTGAACCCGCATCTTTTTTGCTTTAGACAAGAGGATGCAGTACTACATTTGATGAAGGTTTCTGCAGGACTGGATAGCCTTGTTTTAGGTGAAGGACAAATCCTTTCGCAAGTAAAAAAAATGATGAGATTAGGTCAGGAGAATCAATCAACTGGCCCTATCCTTAATAGATTATTAACTCAATCAGTTAGTACAGGTAAAAAAGTTAGGTCCGAAACAAATTTAGGAACTGGTGCTGTATCTATAAGTTCAGCAGCGGTAGAACTTGCTCAATTAAAAATAGGACAGGAAAGGGGTGTTGATATTCTTGTAGGTTTGGAATCAGAGGAGGTTCTTGTAGTTGGTGCTGGACGAATGAGTAGGCTCTTAATTACTCATTTGAAATCAAAAGGATGTCATAAACTTATTCTTATTAATAGAAATATTGATAGAGCTTTAAATCTTGCAGAAGACTTCCCTGACTTAGAGATTATTTGTAAAGGATTAAACGAATTAGATCAAAACATATCTACCTCTTCACTTATATTTACAAGTACAGCCTCTGAAGAGCCAATAATTGATCTTGCTAAAATTGAAAACCTAAATTTGAGTAATAGACTTAAATTCATTGATATAGGTGTGCCAAGAAATATTTCTAATGATGTTAAGCAACATCAATATGTGAAATCATTCGATGTAGATGACTTACAGGAGGTTGTTTCAAGAAATCAAGAATTTAGGCAGAAAATTGCGAAGGAAGCGGAATCTTTGGTGGAGGAAGAAAGAATCATTTTTCTAGAATGGTGGGCAAGTCTAGAGGCAGTTCCTGTAATCAATAAACTTAGATCAGATTTGGAGTTTATAAGAAAAGAGGAATTGCAAAAAGCGCTTAGTAGGATGGGCCCAGATTTTTCCGCTCGTGAAAGAAAAGTTGTGGAAGCTCTTACTAAAGGAATTATCAATAAAATTCTTCACACGCCTGTTACTAAGTTAAGAAGTCCTCAATCAAGAGAAGAAAGACAAGTTTCTTTGAAAATCGTTGAAAAATTGTTTTCATTAGCAGAAGAAGAAAAAAATAACTAATTTTTTCTAATTTATATTAAGTTTTTCTAGTAATTTATCGAAATACCTTTGTAAACTGACCATCCTTATTCCTAAATTTGTCCATAATCAGTTACTTTAAATAGTTGTATCTACCTCCATTAGATTGAATGAAGCGTGTGTTGGCAATCATCCTCGGAGGAGGAAAAGGTTCTAGACTTTACCCCTTAACTAAAATGAGGGCGAAACCTGCTGTGCCATTAGCAGGAAAGTATCGTTTAATAGATATCCCAATTAGTAACTGTATTAATTCTGGTATTGAAAAAATGTACGTTTTGACTCAGTTCAATAGTGCATCTTTAAATAGACATATAGGAAGAACCTATAATCTTAATGGTCCTTTCGGTCAGGGTTTTGTGGAGGTTTTAGCCGCTCAGCAAACACCAGAAAGTCCAAAGTGGTTTGAAGGTACAGCGGATGCCGTCAGAAAATACCAATGGTTATTTCAAGAATGGGATGTTGATGAGTATTTGATATTGTCAGGTGATCAACTATATAGAATGGACTATAGTTTATTCGTTCAACATCACAGAGATAATGGTGCTGACTTAACTGTTGCAGCTTTGCCTGTGGATGAATCTCAGGCAGAAGGCTTTGGCCTCATGAGAACGGATGATTTAGGGAATATAAAAGAATTCAGTGAAAAACCCACTGGAGAGAAGTTAAAAGCAATGGCAGTAGATACTTCAAAATTTGGATTAACTAAAGAGTCAGCAGCAAATAAACCTTATCTTGCCTCTATGGGTATTTATGTTTTTAGTAGAAATACTCTTTTTGATCTTCTTAATAGATTTCCTAGTTATACAGATTTTGGTAAGGACATAATCCCTGAAGCTCTAAAAAGGGGAGATAATCTCAAGAGTTATGTTTTCGATGATTATTGGGAAGATATCGGAACCATTGGCGCCTTCTTCGAGTCAAATTTGGCCTTAACAGAACAACCAAAACCCCCATTTAGTTTTTACGATGAAAAATTTCCAATTTATACAAGACCTAGATTCCTGCCTCCTTCCAAACTTGTAGATGCTCAAATTACTAATTCAATAGTTTGTGAAGGTACAATCTTGAAATCATGCAGTATTTTGCATTGTGTTTTAGGCGTAAGAAGTAGAATTGAAAGTGATTCTGTTCTTGAAGATACTCTTGTTATGGGTGCAGATTTCTTTGAATCACCTGAAGAGAGGATTGAATTAAGAAAAGGGGGCGGAACTCCTCTTGGAGTAGGTGAAGGTACTACCGTGAAAAGGGCAATTCTTGATAAGAATACAAGGATTGGTGATAATGTTGTTATAATTAATAAAGATAGAGTAGAAGAAGCAGATAAGCCAGAATTAGGCTTCTACATAAGAAATGGAATTGTGGTAGTGGTTAAAAATGCAACTATTGCAAACGGAACCGTTATTTAAATCTTTTCGATCATTTTTCGCTGACATAAGTATTTTTTTTGAGCAATTTTATTGAGTTGTAGGCACACTATATTTATTGAGTTTTTTAATTATTTATGTCCAAGGCACATTTTGGTTTAGTTGGTCTTGGTGTTATGGGCGAAAATTTAGTTCTTAACGCAGAGAGAAATGGATTTTCTAGTGTAGTTTTTAATAGAACTTACTCAAAAACTGAAGAATTCTTAAAAGGTCGAGGCCTTGGGAAGAATATTGAGGGAGCTGAAACTCTTCAAGAATTTGTTAATAAGCTTGAGAGACCTAGAAGAATCTTGATGATGGTAAAAGCTGGACCGGCAACAGACGCTGTTATAGATAATATCTCTGGATACCTTGAGGAAGGCGATTTATTAATAGATGGCGGCAATTCTCAATTTAAAGATACAGAAAGAAGGGTAAATACTCTTGAAAGTAAAAGCTTTGGATACATTGGAATGGGAGTCTCGGGTGGAGCTAAAGGAGCTCTTGAAGGCCCAAGTATGATGCCAGGCGGTACTAAGGCTTCATATGATGCAATAGAAAGCTTATTAACTAAAATGGCCGCAAAAGTTGAGGACGGACCATGTGTCGCATACGTTGGGCCAGGAGGCTCTGGTCATTTTGTAAAAACTGTTCATAATGGAATCGAATATGGAATTGAACAAATACTTGCAGAAGCTTATGACCTTATGAAGAGAGTCAAAGGAATGAATGGACAGCAGATGTCAGAAGTATTTGGCATTTGGAATAATACTGATGAATTAGCTTCTTATCTCGTTGAGATAACAGAGATTTGTCTAAATACAAAAGATGAGATAACTGGAGATGATGTTGTTGAAAAGATATTAGATAAAGCTGGTCAGAAAGGTACTGGATTATGGACTGTTGTAAGTGCTTTAGAACTTGGGGTATCAGTCCCAACTATTTATGCATCCTTAAATGCAAGAGTAATGAGTTCTTTAAAAGATCAACGTATTGAGATTGAAAAAACTATCCCAACTAAAGAGATAGAGGATTTTGATTTAGGAAATATATCAGATGGAATGAAACCTTTATTTGATGCTGTAGTCCTTGCCACAATTGCTAGCTATGCCCAAGGTATGGATATTTTAAGAGAAGCATCTTTAGTCTATAACTACGGTTTGAATATGCCATCAATTGCTCAAATATGGAAAGGTGGTTGCATAATTAGATCAAAATTATTAAGTAAAATTCAAGATGCTTATAACAAAGATCCTAATCTGAAAAATTTAATTTTTGATGATTGGTTTAATAATGAAATCGCGACAAGATTAGATAACTTAGCCAAAGTAGTATCGTTATCTACAAAAGCTGGTATACCGGTTCCATGCCTATCTAGTACTCTAGATTATTTGAATAGTTACAGAACTAATAGGCTTCCTCAGAATCTTGTTCAGGCAATGAGAGATTGTTTTGGTTCTCATACATATGAAAGAATCGATAAAGAAGGTAGTTTTCATACAGAGTGGATGAAATGATTGAAAAGGTTACAAATGGATATACGCTAAATATTTACAAAGACAAATTAGATCTTTCAATAGCTGTTTTTAAGTTTATTGAAGGTCAAATGATTCATATTTTAAAAAAGAAAGATAGATTCAAATTTTGTGTAAGTGGAGGCTCAACTCCTAAATCTGTCTATAAGCTTCTATCAAAAAGTGATCTTAAATGGGAAATGGTTGATGTCTTTTTAGGAGATGAAAGATGTGTTGAACCAAATTCAGAATTAAGTAATTCATTAATGTTGAAAAATTCATTATTAACTAATTTTGGATCTAAAGCTTTTTTTTATGAAATTTTCAATGATTTAAAGACTGATGATGAGGTTATAAAAAATCAATATATTTCTAAATTATTTGAAAAATGCGGATCAAACCCTCCAACCTTTGATTTAACTTTATTAGGTCTTGGAGACGATGGACATACTGCTTCACTATTCCCTTACCAAAAAAATAATAATGTAGATGAATTTGTGATTTTTAATGAAGGTAAAGGATTAAGAAGAATTTCTTTAACTCCAAAAGTGCTTTCAGCCTCTTCAAAGATTTTATTTTTGGTTAGTGGAGCTTCTAAAAGAACTGCTCTTGAGAGGTTATTAGATGAAAAAGAGCCACCAGATAGAACACCATCAAAATTAATTAAATCTATTAATCAAATTTCAATATTTTGTGATCAGGAATCAGCAAAGGAATTAAAAATTTAGTTAAAGTCTATTAATAATCTAATTTATTTAATGAGTAAGAAAAAATTTTTATTCCAGAAAAAAGAGTTCGATGGTTGGAAAACATTAAATGATACTGTTATGGGCGGATCAAGTTCAGCTTTTTGTGAAATTTCAAATTCTGGTTTGTTATTAAAGGGTAATATTGTCGAGAAATCAGGAGGATTTGTTAGTTGTAGATCGTCGGTTTATAAACCCTCTTTAAATGTATCTGAATATTCATCCTTTGAATTAAATATTGATGGACAAGGAAGAACTTTTAAATTTGCGGTCGCTTGTGAAGATGATCTATTAGGACTAACCGAATTTATTCCAGGTGGTCTTAGGTGGATTAAATCATTCCCAACAAAAAAATTCGGAACAACAAATATTCAAATTCCTTTTAGTGAGCTAAAACCTTCAGTAAGAGCTAATAAGGTTCGGTTTCCATTTAAATTCAAGCCATCAAAAATTAAAAGATTGCAACTACTACATTCTAAGTTTGGTGATGATGGATTACTTAATAATGAGTTTAAACAGGGTTCCATAAAAGTTTTAATTAAATCAATAAGTGTTATTTGAAAATCCACTTAAAAATATAGAGAGCTTAATCGCTAAGTCAGCAGATTTAACACATAAACCTTTTGTTCATTCTGTAGTAAAAATAAATGGTGATTACGAATTCGAAGGAGAAGATATTGATTTGACAGTTAATATCTTATGTCGAGATAAAGAAGGAAAAAGATTAGAAATTTACGATCTTGAATTAGAACTTTTTAAATCTAATAAAGAGTTAGTTCTAGTTATCTCCAAGCTTAATTTTCCTGATGAACCAATATTATGGTTTGGAGTTAAAACATTGTGGATGAATAGCAATAATGGAAAAAAATGCAGTTCTCCAAAATACAGCGCTAGATTGGAAAACTTAGCCAATAGGATAAAAAGCTTTATTGATTAAGAAAATAAACTTTGAGCTGATCTATAAATCAGTAACAGCTCCTAAACTTGATGTGCTTACTATTCTCGAATATTTTGAGAGTATTCCTCTTTTGTATTTTGGTGTAGGTTTTACCCAATCTTTTTTTCTTTTTTCTAATTCTTCGTTAGACAAATGAACTTCAATTAGCTGTTTTACAGCATCTACCGTAATCAAATCACCTTGTTTTATTAGAGCAATATTTCCGCCAACAGCAGCTTCTGGGGCTATGTGACCCACAACAAGCCCATAAGTACCTCCGCTAAATCTGCCATCGGTAATTAAAGCTACCTTCTCTCCAAGGCCTTGACCAACAATCGCAGATGTAGGAGCTAACATTTCTCTCATCCCTGGTCCTCCCACAGGACCTTCATTTCTAATAACAACAACATCACCAGCTTTAATATCATTATTCAATATCGATTTTAAACAATCCTCTTCACTTTCAAAAATCTTTGCTGGACCTGTTAAAACAGGGTTTTTTACTCCGCTGATTTTGGCTACGGAACCTTCTCTCGCCAAGTTGCCTTTTAATATTGCCAGGTGCCCTTTTTTATAAAGAGGGTAATCTATGTCTCTTATTACATTTTGATTCGTTGGAGGTTTATCTGGAATATTCTGTAAGTATTCTGAGATGGTTTTGCCTTCAATGTTTTTGCAATCTCCATGAATCAATCCTGCATTCAAAAGTATTTTCATTACTTGTGGTATCCCACCTGCATTATGAAGATCCACCGTCACATATTTACCACTCGGTTTAAGGTCACATATAACGGGTACTTTTTGTCTTATTCTTTCAAAATCATTAATGTTGATATCTATTCCTGCAGTATTTGCAATGGCTAAGATGTGCAATACCGCATTTGTTGATCCTCCAATTGCCATAATTACTGATATTGCATTTTCAAATGCTTTCTTAGTCATTAGGTCTAGAGGTCTGATATCTTTTTCTATTGCAGAGACTAATATCTCAGCACTTTTATCTGCACTTAGTTCTTTCTCAAGATCTTCAGCAGCCATAGTGGAACTGTGAGGAAGACTTAACCCTAATACTTCAATAACCGCAGACATTGTATTAGCTGTAAACATCCCTCCACAGCTACCAGCACCAGGAATACAATTTTTCTCAACTTGGATTAGCCTTTCTTCATTAATTTTACCTGATGTTAATTGTCCAACAGCTTCAAATGCACTAACAACAGTAAGATCTTCTCCATGCAATTTCCCAGGTTTTATTGTCCCTCCATAAATGAAAATTGAGGGAATATTCATTCTTGCAATCGCTATCATGGCACCCGGCATATTTTTGTCACATCCTCCTATAGCAATTACTCCATCCATACTCTGAGCATTGCATGCTGTTTCAATTGAATCAGCAATAACTTCTCTTGAAACTAGGGAATATTTCATGCCCTCTGTTCCCATAGAAATTCCATCACTTACTGTGATAGTTCCAAACATCTGAGGCATCCCACCAGATCTTTTTATTGACTCTTCAGCTTTGAGAGCTAATTTATTTAAACCTATATTGCATGGCGTTATGGTGCTGTATCCATTCGCAACTCCAATAATAGGTTTATTAAAATCCTCGTCATTAAATCCAACAGCTCTTAACATTGATCTGTTAGGCGATCTTTGCACACCTTGGGTTATTGCAGATGATCTTAGTTTATTCATATTATTTGAGAACCTTTTTTATTCTATTGCCCCAACTCTTCAAGTTGCTTCCTCACATCAGCAATTGCAGAATTAAGTTGCTCAACTTTCTTCTCCAGATTTTCTCCTGCAACTTCATTTATATTTTCATTTGAATCAATCGCTTCAGACCCGTCTTGAATTCTGGAGGAATACATCATTGCTTTTTGTTTTTTTTCCTCCTTTCTTTTGTCTGCTTCGGATATTAACCACCAAGCTAGACCTGCCGCTCCAATAAAAGCACCGCTTATTAATGATAAAAGATTATTTGAAGACGAATCTCTGTATTCAGACATTAGTAAAATTTTCACTCCTATATTATATATTAGTTCTTATCTCGAAATATAGTACTCAAACGCAATAAAGGATTCCCAATGCCCGGTACCAATAATTTTGTGTTTTCATCTTCCTCATCTATGCAAGAGGTGTAGATTACCTGATTAGGGAATAATTTCGCGATTTCATTTAACCCTTTGTTTGAGCAAATAGAAGTTATTAATAAAATCCTATTTGCATCAACTCCTAATTTTTTTAAATTAATTAAATTTTCTATTGTTGCTGATTTTGTCGTTATTTGCTCCGAATAAAATATAACTCCCTCATTTGATTCAATACTCTTAGGTAGCTCTCCCAATGAAAGTGTCGAATTGGGAATTACCTCTTTAGATCCGAGCCATAGAGATAAGCCTTCGGGCATCATTGCAAAAACTTTTATTGGATATTCATTGTTAATAAAAAATCCATGTGATTCCCCATTCTCAGTATTTATGATTTCTTTTTTATATGGTAGCCAATTACGTAATGCTTCATAAGTAAGCCATTTCCCCAATTGTTCATATCCTGTTGAGTACAAAATATTTGGAGTGTTCTTTTCTCGTAATATAGAAAGCCAATGTTTTATTAATGGATGAGGAGGAACAATAACCTTTAGTGACATTGCCATATATTTTCCTTTAAGATACTCTTACAAGTTTTAAATACTTAAGTTCTAAAATACAGTTTTATTATGATTAAATCAATTGTTTTCCCCTCACTAAAGAACGCATTAATTGCTTTTTTATTCGTTGGGATATTATTTTTTCATTCAGTAAATTCTGTATGGGCTAAAAGACCTCCTGAGATTAGAAACCAACAAGACCTTAATTTAGAGCCAGATATGCATGGTCAAGATTTAAGCGGTAACGAATACGTTAAGTTTGATTTGAATGGGTTTAATTTCAGTGAAAGTAATTTAGAAGGCGCGGTATTTAATAATAGTAAATTGCAAAATGCAAAGTTTACTGGGGCTAATTTGAGAGACGCGCTTGCCTATGCAACCGACTTTACAGATGCAGATCTTTCAGATGTTAATTTTACAAATGCTTTATTAATGGAGAGTAATTTTGAAGGAGCAAAAATAGATGGTGCAGATTTTACTGATGCTGTTCTTAGTCGTACACAACAAAAACAATTATGTGCGATAGCTAATGGTACAAATAGTTCTACAGGAGAGAGTACAGAGTATAGTTTAGGATGTTAATAACTAATTATGAAAAAGAAAATACCCGTAATAGTAGTTTCAGGGTTTCTCGGCTCAGGTAAAACAACTTTTCTTAGATATTTATTAAAAGAGAGTAATAAAAAATTTGGTTTAATAATCAATGAATTTGGTGATGTTGGAATTGACGGTGATTTGATTAAAAGTTGCGATAGATGCGATGACACTGAAGAGGACTGTGTAATCGAATTAAATAATGGTTGTTTATGTTGTACTGTTCAAGATGATTTTATTCCCTCAATAAAATCTCTCCTCGAATTTAATCCTCCTATCGAATCAATAATTATCGAAACAAGCGGATTGGCACTACCAATTCCCTTAATTCAAGCACTTAACTGGCCTGAAATTAGGTCTTCTATCTACCTTGATGTTGTTGTTGGCATCGTTAATGGAGAATCAATGCTTAATGGCTCACCAATTAATGATCTAAATAAAATAACAAAACAATATAATGATACAGATAAAATTGATCACAACACTTCTATTGAAGAACTTTTTGAGGAGCAACTCGAAGTCTCTGATATCGTTTTAGTTTCAAGGTCAGACATCTTAGATGATTATCAATTTGATTTTGTAAAAAACAAAATCAAGGGAAGTCTGAACTCATATGTGCCAGTCGTCAAATCCAAAAATGGCAAAATTGATTTAAATTACATATTTGATATTAAATTTAAAAAAGAGACCTATAAAGAATTTTTAACTGAAGAACATGATCATAATCATGTTGAGCTTGTATCAGATTCAATTAAATTAAATTATTTCCTTGAAAAAAATGACTTTGAGAAAGAGATTTCAAAAATCTTGGATGAATTAAATATTCTTCGAATAAAAGGACGTATTTGGATACCAAACAAATCATTTCCTTTACAAATACAAATTGTTGGAAAAAAAATTAATACTTGGTATGAAGAAGCCCCAGACAATTGTTGGAGACCAAATGATAATGCTGGTCTTGAATTAGTAATAATTTCCTTTGATAAAAATTCTATAAAAATTTTGAATACAAAAATTAAAGAGAAATTTAAGATTTTAAGTGACCCAAAAATAGCAATTTGACTTTATAGTTAGCTGTCGGGATACTTACTACAGTAGATAGTCCTAAATGGAAAATCCAAAAATTGCTTTAAAACAAATAATCTCTGAGGATGTAATATCAATTGATAAAATCAAATGTTCCAAATGTGGTGGGGCAGGAAATTTTAAAACACCTGAAAATTCAAGAAGAACTTGCTTTGTTTGTTTTGGTAAAGGCTACATAAACATTTAAAAATTCAGAAAACCTTAAGCTAAAAATATTTGTTTATTAATCAAAAGTACTTTTTATTTGAATTTAAACTAATCTTCTAGTAGAAATTATTTTTTAATTGGACCAATTTGCTGTAAAAGTTTTTGTAAGACTAAGACCTTCAGTTTTAGATCCAGCAGGGGAAGCTACCAAATCTGCTTCTATAAAACTTGGAGCCGAGGGAATAAAATCATTACGTATAGGAAAAATGATTGAAGTAAAAATAGAAGGTAATGGTGAAAACGAAGTAAGAGAAAAAATTGATTTATTGTGTGATAGGTTATTCGCAAATACTGTTATTGAAGATTATGAGTATTCACTAGAAAAATTATAAGATGAATAATTTTACTGTAGGAGTTGTTGTCTTCCCTGGTTCTAATTGTGATCGCGATGTTTCATGGGCACTGGAAGGTTGTTTAGACATAAGAACAAAATACTTGTGGCATGAGTCTTCAGATTTAAGCGATGTAGATGCAATAGTTTTACCTGGAGGATTTAGCTATGGTGATTATTTAAGATGCGGCGCAATTGCTAGATTCTCGCCATTAATAAATGCCTTGGATGAATTTGTTAAAAGCGGAAAAAGAGTTTTAGGAATTTGTAATGGGTTTCAAATTTTAACAGAATCAGGTTTTTTGCCTGGTGCTCTTACTGCAAATAAAAACCTTAATTTCATCTGTGATGATGTTGAACTTGATATTGTTTCTTCAAAAGGAGGTTGGTTTAATAATGAAGGTGAAAAACAAACTATTAAGTTGCCAATAGCGCATGGGGAAGGAAGATATCATTGTGATTCTGATACTTTTAAAAAACTTGTAGATAATGACTTGATTGCTTTGAAATATAAAAATAATCCAAATGGATCCTCATTCGATATCGCAGGCATAACTAATGAAAAGGGAAATGTTCTAGGTTTAATGCCTCATCCAGAGCGTTCATGTGACGAGATAATTGGTGGGACTGATGGTCTCTTTACATTAAAATCATTAATATTGAAATAAAAAAAGACCCCCAATTCTGGCAGTCTTTTTTTTGTTTGATTTCGTTATTAATTAAACAGTAGCTTTTACTTTGGGATCTAATTCACCTTTAGCGTAAAGATCAGCAAAGTAATTAGTGCTGTTTTGCTTGATCTTACTTGCTTGACCTTCGCACCAGAACTGCTTGTATCTGTCAAGACAAACTTGCTTCATGTATTTTCTAGCAGGTTTGTTGAAATGTCTTGGGTCAAAGTTTGCCTTATCAGCAAATGCTGCCTCTCTGACCGCGGCAGTGAAAGCAAGTCTGTTATCCGTATCAATGTTAACTTTCCTAACTCCATTTCTTATTCCTTCTTGAATCTCTTCAACAGGAACACCATATGTTTGAGGAATTTCACCACCATATTTGTTAATGATATCCAACCATTCCTGAGGCACTGAACTAGATCCATGCATTACAAGATGTGTATTTGGAAGTGCTTTATGGATTTCAGCAATTCTGCTTATTGCAAGAACTTCTCCTGTAGGCTTCCTTGTGAATTTATAAGCACCATGACTTGTACCTATAGCAATAGCTAAAGCGTCAACTTTTGTTTTAGCAACAAAATCTGCAGCTTCATCAGGATCAGTCAAAAGCATATCTGTAGAAAGTTCACCTTCAAATCCATGACCATCTTCAGCCTCACCTTTTCCTGTCTCTAATGAACCCAAGCATCCTAATTCTCCTTCAACACTAACTCCAACTGAATGAGCAAAATCCACTACTTTTTTAGTTACTGCAACATTATATTCATAACTAGCTGGTGTTTTTGCATCTGCCTCTAGAGAACCATCCATCATTACTGATGTGAAACCATTTATTGCTGCTGAATAGCATGTAGATGGCTCGTTACCATGGTCTTGGTGCATTACGACTGGAATATTTGGATAGGTTTCAGTTGCAGCAAGTATTAAATGACGTAGGAAAATTTCTCCTGCATAACTTCTTGCCCCTCTTGAAGCTTGGAGGATTACAGGACTATCAGTTTCATAGGCTGCTTCCATGATTGCTTGGACTTGCTCAAGGTTATTAACATTAAAAGCTGGAATACCGTAACCATTCTCAGCAGCGTGATCTAAAAGTAGTCTTAGTGGAACGAGGGCCATAATTAAAATTAGTTAGTTGCTATACAAAGCAATTGTTTCCGAGAGTTTAGTACAAAGAGGGATCAAATGTCACGTTATTAGATATACAAAATCTATATTTTTGTATTTAAACCACTCTTGGATGATTCTCTTATTGCTTCGCAAACTTTATGACTAGCAAGTCCCTCACATAAGCCTGGGATTACAGGTGTTTTATTAATTATACTCTCAGCCCATAAATTTTGAATTCTCAAAACTGGAGCTATCCTTCCATCAGTCCATGTTTTTTCGAAATTAAAACTTGAATCTGCAGTTAAATTTTGTATTTTATTTTCGTTGTTCGAATATTTCAAATTAAAACCATGTACGTAATCTTTTTGGTTCTCGCTTTTAAGAATAAGTGAACCTTTGCTTCCATATATTTCCAAACAAAATCCTCTACCGTTTTTAGAAATCGATGATAAAGATACCTGACATGGAATAAGATTCGAGCTGTAATTTGATATTTCTAAATTAGCTAAACAAACATCCTCGCTAGTAACATCATTTAAATCTGATGAATTAGGTAAAGGTCTTTTTTTAATTGATGTTGCTAACTTGCCAGATACGTTTATTGATTCTCCAAAAAACCAGTTCAATATATCGAATGCATGAGTACCTAAGGCGCCAATAACTCCTCCACCTTTTTCTTCCAAAGAATACCAATTCCAAGCTCTTTTAGGGTCAGATCTGCTTCCCATTAACCAGTCTAATTTGACTAAATACATATCTCCTAAGATTTGTTCATCAATAAGTTTTTTTGTCTGAAGGAAAAGAGGTACTGCTCTATATTCGAAATCAACACATACGCTTAAGTTATTTATCAAAGATAGTCTCTGAAGTTCTTCAATTTCAGAGGACGATATTGAAACGGGTTTTTCTAATAGCAAATTTTTATTATTCTCAAGCGCTTGTTTTGCTAATTTGAATCTTGATTCAGGAGGGGTAGCAATAATAATCCCATCAATTTCAGGAGATTTAACTAAGTCTTCCCAATTATAAAAAAACTCTAATTCCGTTTCTTTTTCTAAAATCGATTGTTGCGCTTTCTCATAATGATAAATAGCTACAGGCTTTAAATAATCCGACTCTTTTAGCGCTTCTAAATGAACTTTTTTCCCAAACCCTAGTCCAGCGATTGCAATTTTTAATTTTTTATTTTTTGTATTCATTCTTATCCATTAATAAACTCTGAACAACTATTTTCAATAACATCATCTATAAGTTCATCATTATTAGAAGTTTGCCATTTTGAATTGAATTGAGGAATTCCATTTATGGAAGTATCTTTGAACTTTTTTTCATCGCAGTTAATTCTCATTACATAAAGTGATAACTCTCCATCATCATCAGAATTAGTTGGATTTTTAAAAAACTTGGTCAGGACACTTATTTCACCATTAGGAAGAGACTTGATACTTCCTTTATCTAGCCATTCTTTCCCATCATTATTCTCTTTTAGAAGAACCCAATCAACATTTCCTATTGCATATGAATAGGGAGCAAAATTTAGAATCAAAAATAAAAGAGTTAATGAAAAATAAAATAAATTAGAAATAATTTTCATTTTATATGTTTGATTCTGCAAATTCTTTTACACCGTGAATTTTTAAAATTTTGGTCAAAGTATCCTTGAGATCTTTCCTTTTTACTATTACATCAACAAAACCATGCTCAAGAAGATATTCAGCTGTTTGAAAATTATCGGGTAATTTTTCTCTTAATGTTTGCTCAATAACTCTTCTACCAGCAAATCCAATAAGAGCCTTAGGTTCCGCCAAAATTAAATCACCTAACATCGCGAAGCTGGCTGTTACCCCTCCAGTGGTTGGATGAGTTAACAATGGCATATAAAGAAGATTTTTTTCTTTATGTTTTTTTAGTGCTCCAGATATTTTTGCCATTTGCATCAGACTTAACATTCCTTCTTGCATCCTTGCTCCACCTGATGCGCAAACAATTAGAACAGGGTAATTTTCTTTGGTTGCTTTCTCAATTATCCTTGTAATTTTTTCACCAACTACTGAACCCATGGATCCCCCCATAAATCTAAAATCCATAACAGCTAATGCTAAAGGGATTGAATTTACAGAACATAAACCTGTTATAACTCCATCTCTTAAACCCGTACCTGCTTGACTTTCTTTAATCCGATCAGCATATGCCCTTCTATCTTTAAAACCTAAAGGATCTGTAGGACTAAGTGAACTGTCAAATTCTTTGAATGAATTTTTATCAGCAATTATATTTATCCTTTCATCGCTATTAATCCTATTGTGGTGTCCACAATTACTACAAACATTGAAATTTGAAATTAGATCTTTTCTATAGGCCACTTGCGAACATTCTGAGCATTTAACCCACAAACCATCTGCCTCGTCAGTATCTTGCGAAACTTTCCCAACAAATTGATCTTTACGCCTTGCGGCAAACCAGTCGATTAATGACACAATGTTACCTGTTTTTTCTATTTAAATCTAAGTAAGGTACTTTTATCAAGAAAGATATATAAAAATTTGAGATTTTTTAGATTAGAAACTCCTTAAATTTTAAAAAATATATAATGTTTTGAGTTGATAATTGAAAACTATTTATTAATTATCCTTTATTTTTCTCCTCAATCATTTTATGAATTATTGGAGTAAGAATAAGTTCCATTGCGAAACCCATTTTTCCACCATTTACAACGATACTAGTTGGACTTGACATAAATGAATCGTGAATCATTCCAAGCAAGTATTGAAAATCAATTCCCCATTTTTCTCTCGCCCCTTTTCTGAAATGTATAATCACAAAGCTCTCGTCAGGAGTTGGAATATTCCTGCATATGAAAGGATTGGAAGTGTCAATTGTAGGTATTCTTTGGAAATTAATATCGGTTTTACTAAATTGTGGACAAATGTGATTTATGTAATCAGGCATTCTTCTCAATATAGTATCAACAATGGTTTCAGCTGAGTAACCTCTTTCTGCGTTATCTCTATGAATTTTTTGAATCCATTCTAAATTTGTTATCGGAACAACTCCAACAAGTAAGTCAGCATAAGATGCCACATTGTATCCATCACCTTCCACCCCGCCATGTAACCCTTCATAAAAAAGTACGTCTGTCCCCTCAGGAATATCTTCCCATGGAGTAAATTGTCCTGGCTCTAAGGATGTCCCAAGTCTTGTATTATGTTCTTCCGCTTCTTCAGGACTATGTAGATAATATCTTTTCTTCCCTCCTCCAGTTTCACCATAGATTTTAAAAAGTTCTTCTAGCTTGTCAAAAAGATTAGCCTCTGGACCAAAGTGAGAAAAATTTTCACCTTTTGAAAGAGCCTCTGCCATAGCTTTTTTCATAGGCATTCTCTCAAACCTGTGATAACTATCACCTTCTACAACTGCGGGAACAATATCTTCTCTGGCAAAAATATGCTCAAAGGCTCTTTTTACTGTACTTGTTCCTGCTCCTGAAGATCCTGTTACAGCGACTACTGGATGACGTTTTGACATTTTTTAAAAACAATATCTAATGATTCTGACAGGTCATATGCCAACTTTATGTTCAACTTAAAAATATTTTTTTATTTATTAATTTATTTTTAAATTTCATCTATTATTTTATCTCCGATTTCACTGCAAGATAATACTGCGGAAGACCCATCAGCTAAATCGGCTGTTCTAAATCCTTTTGATAATACTTTATCAACAGCAGTTTCTAAACTTTCTGCGGCTTCTTCTTCATTTAAACCAATTTTTAACATCATGGAAGCGGATAAAAGCATCGCAATAGGATTTGCTATGTTTTTACCAGCTATATCAGGAGCCGAACCATGAACAGGTTCAAAAACTCCTGGCCCATTATTGTTTAGAGATGCAGATGGAAGCATACCAATAGAACCAGTTAACATTGCGGCTAAATCGCTTAATATATCACCAAATAAATTACTAGTTAAAATTACATCAAATTGACCAGGATCTCTAACTAATTGCATTGCTGCATTATCAACGTACATATTGCTTAAAGATATTTTTTTATCTTTTGAGGTGATATTTAAAACTGTATCTCTCCACAATTGACTAACCTCAAGAACGTTTGATTTATCAACAGAACATATTTTTTTATTTCTTTGGTTAGCAATTTTTATTGCTATTTCAGTTATTCTCTCTATTTCGTCCGCATCATAAACCATCGTATTGAAAGCTTTTGGGATTTTTGTATTTGTTATGTGCCCTCTTGGTTTTCCAAAATAAATACCTCCTATTAATTCTCTTACAACAATAAGATCTACATTCTCAACGATTTCTTTTTTTAATGAACTTGAATCTAAAAGAGATTTTCTTATTTTGACAGGCCTGATATTTGCGAAAAGGTTTAGGGCAGATCTTAATTTTAGTAAGCCAGTTTCTGGTCTTAATTCTCTTTCAAGAGAGTCATATTTAATATCTCCAACACATGCTAAAAGTACTGCATCACTTTTTTTGCATTGATCTAATGTCTCATCTGGAGCAGGAGTCCCATATTTTTCATAGGCTATCCCTCCAAATAATTTTTCAATAATCTCAATTTCGAAATTATGATTTTTTGAAAGCTTTTTTAAAACTTTTTTTGAAACTTCTGAAATCTCTGGTCCAATTCCATCTCCTGACAATAAAACAATCTTATATTTCTTCATTTAAATTTTTGTTTAATAGAACAATAAATTATTGCTTGTCTAATTGTCTAAGTTTTTTTGCTAATTCTGGTAATTTTTTAAAAATACTTGAACTCCTTAGCCATGATTTATTATCCATCGCGGGGAAACCACTAATTACCTTGCCATCTTCTATGTCGCAATGGATGCCGCATTTTGAACTTGCTATGACATTATTCCCAACTTTTACTCTATTATTTACGCCTACTTGTCCTGCCAAAATAACCCCATCCCCAATTTTTGCTCCTCCAGCGATACCAACTTGAGCTGCAAATGCACAATTCTTACCGATTTTAACTCCATGACCTATTTGTATTAAATTATCCAACTTTGTTCCTTCATCAATAAAAGTAAATCCTACTGCAGGTCTATCAATACAGCAATTTGTTCCGATTTCTACATAACTCATTATTTTTACACCACCTTTTTGAGGCATCTTTACCCATTTGCCATCTTTAGGAATAAAACCAAATCCCTCTGATCCAATAACAGAATTTGAATTAATTACACAATTATTTTTTAGAGTAGTATTTTCGTAAATAACACAATTTGGATGGATTATATTATTATTTCCTATTCGAACATTTCCTAAAATTGATGTTCCAGGGAGAATATGATTATTCTCGCCAATTACAGTATTTTCTCCAATATAGACATTAGGTCCAATATGGCAATCAGCTCCAATTATTGCTGTTTTATCTATAAAGGCTGAAGCGTGAATTCCAGCTTTGAAATTGACAGGTTTATATAAACAATCCAATACTTCTGCAAATGCAATTCTTGGATTTTTAACAATTATGTTTGATATATTGAGTTTCTTTAGGGAACTAATAATTTCATTGTTGTTAGAAGTTATTATTGCTGATGCTTTAGTTTGATCTAATTTTTCTTTAAGGATATTATTTTCTTCTAAAAAAGATATTTGATGGTTATCTGCATCATCTAATGAGGCAGCATCATCTATATTTAAATCTTCAATAATATTGGCACTAATAAAATTTGAATTTCCTTTTTTTATTAGATCAACTAAATCACTTAAAAGCATTTTTCAGTTTTAATTTTTTTCTAAGAGAGAGCAAGAACATCTCTATGAACGACAATTATCGAGGAGTTGTTTTTTTCTTTATTATTTAAGATACTTCTTAATTTGTCGCTACTTATTGATACTAAACCTTTTGCAACTTCTTTATCATTTGTATTTACGATTTTAACTGCCTGATTAATCGTAAAGTTTCCTTCTACATTCTTAACACCAACCGCTAAGAGTGAGGCACCTTTTTTTTTAATTGCAAAAGAAGCGCCATCATCTAAAGTAATTTTCCCTACTGTTTGAATTGCATGTGAAAGCCAACTTTTTTTGTTTCCAATAGGTTTTTCCACTGGATAAAATAAAGTTCCAATTTTATTATCACTAAATATTTCAATTAAGTTTTTTTTATTAGTTCCATCAACTAGTTGGACTTCAACTCCTCCTTTTGTTGCTATTTCTGCAGAAATTAATTTTGTAGAAATTCCTCCTGTTCCCCATTCATTATTTGAGTTTTGAATATTTTTATCTTTAATTTCTTTTAATTCACTAATATGAACTTCTTTAATAGGTAGAGCATCTTTATTAATACGTGGATCTTTTGAGTATAGATTTTCAATATCGGTTAATAAAATAAGCTTGTTAGCATTTACAGCTAAGGCAACTAAAGCAGAAAGGGTATCATTATCTCCATATTTAAGCTCTTCATTTGCTACGGTATCATTCTCATTTACTATTGGAATTACATTCAAATCGATTAATTTTTTTAAAGTTTTAGAAGCGTTATTAAAGGATTCTCTTGAATTGAAATCAGCTTTGGTTATTAAAATTTGAGCTATATTGTGACCTAAATTATTAAATACTTTATCGTACAAGGACATTAAATTAACTTGACCTACTGCAGCAGTAGCTTGAAGGGTGCTTAAATCATTTGGTCTCGTTTTAATATTTAATTTTTGGCAACCTAATCCGACGGCTCCACTAGTTACTAAAATTAATTTGTTCCCTTTTGAAAGAAAATTTGTAAAGGATCTAGAAAGGGTTTCAATAACTTCTTCAGTGGATGTTTCCTCTGTTCCCCTTAAAATACTTGTACCAATTTTAATAACCCAAGTTTTCATTTTATAAAATGAGAAATTAATTTTTCTATTGTCAAAGTTAAATTAAATCTTATAGGCAAGCCATCTTTATTTAATCTCTTAACTAAAATTGTTTTTATATTACATCTATTCCCAACAATTATATCTGTAAAAATTCTGTCGCCAATAATGGCTATATTTTTTGGATCACTGCCAATTTCTTTGATAGCAGATAAAGTTACCTTCTTTCTTGGTTTTGAGGCATTGTATTTGTATTTTAAATTTAATTCTTTCGCTATCTTTGAGATTCTTTTTTTAGATGGATTATTACTTATTAGATATAAGGAGAAAAGTTGATTAGATTTTAAGATCCAATTTTCTACAGCTTTTGGAATCATATTTGATTTTCTATTTACCAGAGTCCCATCCACGTCTAGCAATAAAGAATGAATTCCTTTTTTTTGCAATTCAGATTGAGAAATCGAATATATTGGTAAGTTTGAATCCCAATTGGCTTTTAGGATAGATCTCATTTATTTTAAGAACTACTTTTTTCAAGCTCAGTTTCAATCAGAGGTTGAATTCTATCAAACTCATCATCTTCAACTAATAAGGCCTCTTTGTCTTTTAATTTACCCACAATAAAAAAAGGATCTAGTGGAATATATAAGCCATATTCTTGGTCAAAAAGATTAAAGTTAATCAGTAATTCATAACTCTCGGTATCATCATCAACGTAATCTTCTTCTAATTCATCGTATATTGGCTCTTCAAGTTCTCCTGATACTGTTAATGTAACTGCTGATCTAATAAGTCTTAAATCATGTTCTTGTAGAACTGATTCAGCATTTTTTAGAATTTGTTCATTTTTATCAATTTTCTCAATTAGTTCAGGTTCATCTTTTTCATTTATCTTGAATAAACTAACAGGGGTATCAACTGGTGTTAATAAAGCATATTCTTGACCTTCAACACTTACTAATTGTTCAAGATAACAAAATAGCTCGTTCCCATTTGAGTCATTTAATATTAGAGTCTGTGCATCATATGTATTATTTGAGTTAGTTTCTTTCATTTAAAAAATTCTATCCTTTTTAATATTAATATTTTATCTGACGTTTACCAGCTAATTCTTCTAATTCAGGACCTTCTTCGATCCATTGTTCAAGTATTATTTTTGCTGAAAGACTATCAATTAATCCAGATTTATCTTTTTTTATTCCAAATCTATTTGAAGATTCCCAAGTTGAACTATGTTCGTTGACGTAAGAAAATGGAAGCTTTAATTCTTTTGAAAGTAAGTGACCGTATTTTTTACAATCAATAGCTTGAGTAGTCATTTGACCTTCCTCATTAAGTGGAATACCCACAATAAAACCAGTCAAATTTAATTCATCTATATGATTTCTAATGATTTTAATCTCTTGATGATTTTCAAATCTATTTATGGCTGGAAGAATATTTGATGTTATGCATAGGGGATCACAATAAGCTAATCCTATTCTTTTGGTACCTACATCCAGACTCAAAATTGATTTGGATTTAGGTTTGCTGAATTTCACTTCGTTTTTAATGGAAAAGGAGATGGATATGGATTACCTTGCGGACTTAATTTTTCAAAGATTGTTTCCAAAGATTGATTTATTTTATTTACTTGTTTGGCTTCATTCTTAACTATTGTATTCCTGATCAGAATAAGTTCTTGATTTTTTTCTTTTAGATTACATTCTTCGAGAAAAAGATTTAATTGAGAATTTTCTTTATAGGTTTTTAAATATGAATTAGGAGATTTTTCAGAAAATCTTTTTATAAATTCTTTTAAAATGGAATCGAATTTTTTATCCCAATATCTACTAATAGTTAAAGTATAAATTTCTTCGTTTTGATAATTTATATCTTTCAAAATTGTACATAAAACAGAATTTTCATATATTAAGGCTCCACTTTTAGAGTTATTTCTTTTAAGAATGTCAACTTGATCAAAATCTAAAATATTTCTTATTAAGGGAGATTGATTTGATCTGATGAAATTCACTATTTTCAATATATTTTGTTTATTAATGTTTTGGAATTCATTAATTAAGGCATAGCCTAGGGTGTTTTGCTTTATAGATTTATTTAGATCGAAACCATCCCAAAGTATAATCTCTCCCAAAGGTTGAAATCCTAATTCTCTTGATGTTGATATAAGGTCAATATTGTTTATATCAGCGTTAATTATCCAACTTGAGGTTTTGATGTCTTTTATTGAGATGCATTTTTTTATCAATCCTAAAGTTAATTGTTTATCAGTTAAGGAGCACTTGTTGTTAATTAACTTTGGCTTAGATATTTTTAAGCAAGTCTCTTTTTTGTTTAGAGGAAAAATATTCAAATAACCAATGATTTCGTTTCCAGATATAGCAATTATGCATTTATTTTTATTTTTCTTAAGATTATTTAAAAAAATTTTTAAGTCATCAAATGTATTTATAATTGCCATCTTAAAGAACCAATTATTTAATTCCTTATTTTTAATATCTATTAAAAGGTTAATGTGCCTTATATGGAGTTCTTCAAAAGTTACTTTCATGCCTTTTTTCATTTACTTTTTTTCTCTTATTATCACTATAGGAGTTTTTTCATCTCCATTGCCAGCTGGATTAGATACTAGGTTTCTTTTGAGTATTTTATTTACTGTCTTATTTGAACTAGCTAAAACTTTTACACCTCCAAGATCATTAACATCCACTACAGCAACTTCTATATTTAAATATTTCGAGACCTCGTTGCAAAATAAATCTGCATTAATAGGACCCATAACTATACTTTTGTCGTAAGGTGTGACTGTACCACTTATATCATCAATTAGAGATGATTCTGAACTAGTTAATCTATAAAACATTCCCTTAATACCAAATAGTTTAAAGAGAAATCCAAAAATTAATGCAAATGTTATTCTTGTGATTCCAATCCTATTTATTAATAGTTGCATTCCACAAGCTGTTGCGAGACTGCTTGTGGGGTGAAAAAAATAACAGAATACTTTCGAAAATAAACTATATTCTAAATTTTGTGGGGCTATATATCTATTTTGCATAATCGCAAGTGGACTCTCACCAATTGTTAAAATATCATTTTCTTCTACAATTCCTTTACAGTAATCAATCACAGTATTTACAGGGTCATCAAAACAACCAAGTAAATCAGTTTTAATTGCAAAAGCCTTATATTTATTATTTATTGGAATTTCAAAGACTTCTATCGGCCTTTGTTTCTGAACATCTAAATTAATCAAGAAACAATCCTTATTTTTTGAAATACCAAAATGTCCATAGTTCTCCCAAAATACTTTTAACCATAGATATTTTATTTTTTCTCTAAAGTTATTATTTCTAAATTTATATATGATTCTTACAAATAATTCTGAATTTGATTTGATAATTGTTGTTGGCCAATAATTATTTAAATTCTTAATTTTATTATTATCATGAATGAAAATATCTTCTTGATAGTTTAAATTTTGACAATATTCGTTACCTTTACCTTTGAAAAAATCTAATTCAAAATTTATATTAGATACCATCGTCTCTTTGTTTTTACTTGTATTAGTTATTTTTAAATCAGTAATTAATTCGGTTAAACCATCCTTTTTTTTAATTTTGTAATTTAGAGGTACCAGATTTAATTTTGTTTTGGGTGAGTTTTTAATATATAAATCTGACAGAATTAAAAAAATTAAAATAATTAAGAAGATATTTATTAATATCATTTTGTTTAATTAATGTTTGTTTTATCTTCTTTTTCGGAAATTATACTGTTGTATTCATTAAAACTTTCTACAGAAAATTGAGTATTTTTTAAATCAATTCCTTTTATTTCTCCTATAACATTATTTAATTCATCGATATTAATCATTCCATTTTCATTATATTTAACTTCTCCATCACTGTTAATTATGATGGTTTGTGGAATTAATCCATTCCAATAATAATTAGGTTCATTTGGAAGATCAGACTTTTCTTTATTCTGTAATTCATCAGTGGTTAGAGCAATAATATCTATATTATTTCTCCATATCAAATCTAAACCAGATATTATCGGAGCCATAGCTTTGCTATCAGAGCTGTCATCAAGATAAAAAAATAAAACTGCGACTCTTTTATTTTTTAATGATTCCTGAAGAGTTGTCTGGGGAGGAACTATTGCGCCATTACCTGCATATATAGGAAAAATGTTGCCATCGTAACTATTAGTATCTCTTGAGGCATTTGCTTTATATGGACTTAAGAAAATTAATGCTATTAGGATCCATTGAAGTATTTTCATTAAAGTTTTAAAACTTACTTTGAACTTGATCTTCCTAATCCTTGTAGGATTCCTTTTCCTACTAAACCGATAGCTTTGCCAACGACCTTTGTAAGGAAAGTTACGAAAAGATTACCGATATACTTTACCGCAACTTCTAGCTGAGGTGCTACGGCATCTCTTATCTCAACTAATAATGTAACTTGTTTTTGAAGCCATTCTAGATTATCTAATTCTTTCTCCCTATTCTCATTTTTAAAGAAACGGGTAAATTTCTTATCGATAATATCAATATATTCTCGTTTACTCTCATATAAGTAGATAGGCAGATAAATATAGTCATGCCAACGATTGTAGTTATTAATATTATTTCTAAATCTTTCAAAATTTCTTGTTGATTGTAATTCGGGATTTATAAGTACAGTTCTTAATTCAGGCCAAGATGAACAAATATTAAAGATTTCAGAAGCTAATAAATTACAGTTCCTAATTGTCCAATTTGAAATTATATTTTCAAGGATTAAAAACGATTCTGTTTCATATAAAGGTAGTAATTTTCCATCATAGTCAAGAGCTTCATTTTTAATAATTGGTTCGATAAACATTATTGATTCATGAGATTCTTTATCTATCTCTTTACAACTAACTTCATTATAAAGAAAATCATTTATTGAAATTGATTCGCTTCCTCTTTTTAATCTAAAATAACTATCTGTGATATTTGAAATAGTATTAATTTTAAGTTCATTTATAAGAGAATTTAAATCATCTTTAAAATCTTTCTCTTTATAGTTTTCCTTAATATTTTTTACCAGATTATCTAACTCATCTAACATTTTGCATATTAGACGTGAGATAAACTCTTTCTTTATCCCAGAGAGAATTATTGATGAATTATTAAATTCAACCTCTAAGTTATTTAAGCTATATCTTTCTTTTAGTCTTTCAAAAATTAAATTCCATATTTCTATAGTATTTTTATCTTTAATGAATACAGTGTTCTTATTTTCAAGATTTATTTTGTTTTCTGTATAAACTGCCTCTGTATAAAGTTCTAATGAATTACCCCATAAGAAAATAAGGAATGATTTAACAGTAATTAGTTCTCTTAATCTTCCCTTTAAAATGAATTTATAAAATTCTGGAGTTGAGTCAGAGTTTGCATATTTAAATATATAGTTAATCTCAGTGTCGATTTGTTTCAGACCTGAAGTAAGAATTTTTTGACTAAAAGAAAGATGCTTATTTTTGTTTAATTGAACCCGGAATTTATTTTCAATATCAAATACTCTTCCTCCATTTAATATGGTATCAATAGATTCAAGTACTTTTTCGGCACTGGGATTTAAAAGAAAACCTTCAGCATTTAATGATGGAGAGGTTTTTGCTTCATAAAAAATTTCGCCAGATAGTATTATAAGAAACTTTGAATCATATTTTTTTCTTAAATTTAATAATTCTAACCTTATAAGATCTTCTGATTGAAAATTAAGAACATTCCATATAACTAAATCCGGAGTTTTATCACTTATTCCATCACTAAAATTAATATCTAAATTTTGGTCTAGTGATGTTAGCTTAAGCGATAAAGATTCTGCTATTAAGCTTGGAGCAATAATCAATATCGTTTTTTTTGAAATTAATTCCAATACTAGATTTCTTATCTCTTATACAAAATTAACTAACAATTACTGCAAATACCAGCCTTAAATCAATTTTTATACTCTTTTAAGCGAAGTATTTTCTATTTAAATCAAAGTCATTCAATCTCTCTGACGACAATACATTATTCGCTTCGCTTATTTTAAATTTGTTTTCATAAAGAGCTTTACCCACAATCACGCCAAAAAGTCCAGAATTTTCAAATTTAACTAAGGATAATAAATCCGAAATTGAACCAACACCTCCTGAGGCAATTACTGGAATATCTGTAATTTCCAGTATGCTTTTTATGAATTCTTCATTTGTTCCTTCTAAGGTACCATCTGTATTTATATCTGTAACAATAAAACTAGCGATTTTGAATGAAGAAAAATCCCTTACTAGATCTGTGGCTAAAATATTTGATTGTTCGAGCCAACCCCTTGTACTAACTTTCCCATCTTTTGCATCTATCCCAACAATTATCCTTCCAGGAAATTTATTCGATAAGTCTTTAACTAATTTTTTATTTTCTATTGCAGAGGTCCCCATGATAACTTTCTCAATACCATAAGAAAATAATTGTTCTATCCTTTCTTGAGATCTTATACCCCCACCTATTTGTATAGGTATGTTAACTGTTTTTGCAATCTTTTTTATTGATTCATCGTTTGTTGGGAATCCAGTTTTTGCGGCGTCCAAATCAACTATATGTATATACTTTGCCCCTTCGCTTTCCCAAAATTTAGCCTGCTCATGAGGTTCTTTTGTGAAGTCTTTTCTTTTGTTAAAGTCGCCCTTAAAAAGCCTTACACACTTACCATTCATTAAATCAATTGCTGGTATTAGTTCCATAGAATCATCCTTTTCATTAATTACTTCTTAGTAGTACTATTCAATATGTAATTCTATTTAAGATTACTACTTCAGTTAAATATTTTTTGAATATGAAAATTCTTGTAATGGGCGGCACTAGATTTGTTGGCAAGTCTTTGGTTGGAAAATTATTAAGTAAAAATCATGATATTGATATTTTTACAAGAGGTAATAAAACTAATCATGAAAAAACAAATTTAATTAAGGGTGATAGGAATAAATTAGAAAGTTTAGTTAAACTGAGAGATGAAAAGTATGATGTAGTCTATGATATTTCTGGAAGAGAGTTAGAACAAACGAAACTTCTCATAGAAAATCTAGATAACACTTTTCAGAGATATATATATGTCAGCTCTGCAGGGGTTTATAAAGATAATTGCGAACTACCTTTATTTGAAAACGATTCCATTGATCCAAATAGTCGGCACAAAGGAAAATTTCAGACAGAAAATTGGTTGATAAAACAGAAGATTCCTTTTACAAGTTTTAGACCTACTTATATTTATGGACCAGGAAATTATAATAATGTTGAAAATTGGTTTTTTGAGAGATTATTTACCAATAAATCCATTCCTATACCTGGTGACGGATCTTTAATTACTCAGCTAGGCCATGTTTCTGATCTGACTGATGTAATGATTAGATGCATAAATTTTGAAAATTCTAAAAATAATATTTACAACTGTTCAGGTGAAAAAGGAGTTACGATTAAAGGGTTAATTCATTTATGTGCAGAAGTTCTTGGATTAAACCAAAATGAGATTTCTTTAAGAACATTTGATTATCAAAAATTAGATCCTAAATCTCGAAAGGGATTTCCAATTAGATTAAATCATTATCAGACTGACATCTCTAAGATTAAACGTGATTTAGAATGGGCTCCAACTTTTGATTTATTTAATGGTTTAAAGCATAGTTTTATGAATGATTTTAATTTTAAAAAGAGTGAGGGGTTTGACGAGAATTCAGATAAGATTCTTTTTAATTCTTAAATAGCCCAATAAAGTAATAAAAGTTAGGAAGAAACCTATCCAATAAAAAATTAAAGCTAAATTATTCAATAAGTTTATTTTTAAAGGTATAAAAAAGGTCATGAAAAAGGTCATAACAGAAATAAAAAAGAAGAATGTTTTAAATTTACCTAACTGAGATGCTGGTAAACCGTCTTTTTTAGCGTTCCTTAGGCTAGAGATAATTAATTCTCTAAATAAAATTAATGTCAAAGACCAGAAAGGTATTAAATTATTCTTATAAAGGTAGATCAAAGGAATTAGGTAGAATACTTTATCGCTTAAGGGATCAAGGATAGCTCCTAATCTGGTTTTAAGATTAAACTTCCTCGCGATTAACCCGTCAAAAAAATCAGTTAAACCTCCAATAATAATCAATATAAAAACATAAAAAGGTCTGTTAATTTCTATAAAGAGTATTAATGGAAATACAAGGAAAAGGCGGGATATCGATAATAAGTTGGGAATATTCAATGCCAAATTGTTAAAACTTTTTCTAAAAATCAAATTAGTTTTTGTGTATAAAAAATATATTACACTCTCAACAAGCTTAAATTCTTAATAGAAATTTTTAAAGTTTTTAATGATAGATTCTAAAATTTAATTTAAATCAGAATCCTAAAGTTTATAAACTCATCTCCTCTTTATGATTGATGATGTTTTATATTACAAAATTATTACTTTCTATATAATGCAGCCTCATAGCCTAAAGCTATCTCCAGAATCTGATTTGATAAATTCAATTAAAGAATATTCTTTGTCGAATAATTTAAATGGGTATGTTTCTGGAGTGGTTGGTAATCTTAGAAAAGTTTGTATTCAATGCCCAGGGAATCTACAGATAAATAAATTCGAGGGAAATCTAGAGATAGTATCTTTAAATGGACACTTTAATAAAGGAGATGTTCACTTACACTTAAGTTTCGCAGATGAGGGATGTAATGTCTTTGGAGGTCATCTTGAAGAGGGATGTATTGTAAAAAAAGGTACTGATATATTATTAATTTCTTTTGAACAAAAAATTATTAATATATCAAATAGTGATTTTTTTAAAAATGAATCACGTGTAAAAGCATATATTTTAAAGGATTGCCCTTGGTCTAAAAGAGCAATTAGGTTGCTTAATTCTTTATCTATCCCTCATGAAGTTATTTTAATAGATAATGATGAGATCTTTAAAAAAATAATGGCTCAAAGTAGCCATAATACTTTTCCTCAAATATTTTTGGATAATATATTTTTTGGAGGATATGATGAACTTTCAGAAAAAGCAAAATTGGATAACTTAAGTTCATTTAGATAATCTAAATTTTTAACTATCACGATTAGAAAGCTTTTCAGAAACCAATTCGTCCTCTAACTGCTTTATTAACCTTGATACAAGATTTTGAAATTCTGGTTGACATCCTTTAAATGCAGCTTTGTGTCTTATTGGCTCATTTCTAGTTCTTAAATCAGTAAGCATTAATTGTAATGCATCTATTTTGGAGTTTATTTTCATAGTTTTATTTTATATACTTACATCTTTTAAATCATTTGCATAGCTTTTTTAAAAGATATCTTTTTATTCTCAATCGAACTTGTTACTTCTATTAATTTATTTATGGATTCTTTGTTTTTTAAAGAATCTATACAACATTGTGCTACTAATCTTCTTGCGATTGATCCATTAATTTGAGTATCCTCCTTTGAATAATTTACGTTTTCTGATTTAATATCTTCGTTTTCCTTCAGTCCTCCTGGTCTAATAATAGTCCATTCGAAATTTGAATTTCGTAGAAAGTTTTCACCTATTTTCTTCCAAATAAGAATCAAACCAAACAAGTTTAATGGATGAAATATCTTTCCAGTACAAAGAGAACTTACTAAAATAACTCTCTTAATCCCAACTCTTTTGCAACTCTCCAACTGTCTGTATACCCCTAATGCATCAACTTTTGCAGGACCGGTTAAATCTAATGATGCTCTAGCACCAGTAGCAATTACCAAAGCATCAATATCTTTTAAGGCTTTATCTAGTTCTTTTTTATTATCTAATGAAACTCTAATTGTTTCTAAACTCTCTAGACCTTCTGAAACTTTAGAATTCTTCCTAATAATTTGCCTTACTTTATATCCTTTCTTAACTGCCTCTTCAGAAATTCTGTAACCTGTTTTCCCCGAGGCACCAGTAATTGCAATTCTCATGATTAAAAAACTAATTTAATCATTATATAAATTATTTATGGCTTTTTACATATAAATTTCTTTTTTCTTTTGGGATAAAGAGTTTTACATAAATAACATTTTGTTCCATCACAACCTCTTGCAGTGCAGTATTCTCTACCATAAAAAATTATTTGCAAATGTAAGTTATTCCATTCATTAATAGGAAATACTTTTTTTAGGTCTTTTTCAGTTTGAACTACGCTTTCTCCATTTGATAGCCCCCATCTTTGTGACAACCTGTGTATATGTGTATCAACTGGGAATGAGGGAATTTTGAATACTTGTGACATCACAACTGACGCTGTTTTATGACCTACACCTGGAAGGGATTCAAGCTTCTCAAAAGAATTTGGGACTATACTTTTATGCTTCTCAATTAATAGTTTAGATAGGTTATATACGTTCTTTGATTTTTGATTAGATAGACCTAAAAATTTTATGTGTTGATAAATGCCATTAATCCCCAACTCCAACATTTTTTCTGGATTATTAGCAACCTTAAATAGACCTTTTGTTAATTCATTCACTTTCTTATCTGTTGATTGTGCACTTAAAACTACGGCAACAAGAAGTGTATATGCATTTGTATGATCTAGTGGGATTGGAGGCGTTGGATATAGCTTTTTGAGTTCCTTTCTTATAATTTCTGCTCTTTCAGCCTTTCTCATTAAATTTAATAAATTATATGATGTATAAAATTATACAAGAGATGTTTTGGGTTAATATTTTCTGCTAATTTAATATATTTAAAGTAGAAGAATTTTGTGAAAAATGATGCGTTAATAATTGATGATCTGCATCATAAATATGATAAGGGTGATTATTCAAATTGGATATTAAATGAAGTTAATTTAAAAATTAAAAATGGTGAATTATTAGGTTTGCTTGGCCCATCTGGTTGTGGAAAAACAACACTTTTGAGATTAATTGCAGGGTTTGAATATCCTTCAAAAGGGATGATTTCTTTAAATTATAAGGAGATTTCAAGTAGGAATAAAATTGTTAGTCCTGAGAAAAGAAATATTGGAATGGTATTTCAAGATTATGCACTTTTCCCTCACTTAACCGTTATGGAAAATGTTATGTTTGGCTTAAAACATAAAAAAGATAGATCTAGAATTGACTATTTATTGAATATTGTTGGACTAGATAGTTATGTTGGTAGATACCCACATGAATTGTCTGGAGGTCAAAAACAAAGACTCGCAATTGCAAGGGCTCTTGCTCCTGGAACAGATTTTATTTTATTAGATGAACCATTTTGTAGTCTTGATTCACATGTCAAGCTTAAATTGCGAAGTGAACTTCCTAATATTCTAAGAGGCTGTAATGCAAGCGGATTGATGGTTACTCATGACCCTGAAGAAGCAATGTCAATTTGCGATAAAGTGGCCGTTATGAATGAAGGTAAAATTCATCAAATAGATACACCAATTAACCTTTTAAATAATCCCAAGACTATATTTGTTAGTAGTTTTATTTTGGGAAATAATATTATTAAACTTAAAAAAACTGGTAATTCATTTATGACTTGCTTAGGTGAAATAAGTCCTTCAGGGTTAATAAACAATACACAAATAAAAATTATGTCAATTTCGCCTAAATTTATTTCAATTAAAAAATCAGAATCAGGCAATGCAATTGTAATATCTAAAGAGTTTTTTGGAGAATTTCTCATATATAAAGTATCTATTAACGATAACATTTTGAGAGTTAGAACTAATATTAATAATCTCTTAAATACTGGTGATAAATGTTCTCTTTCTATAGATAAAAATAGTTATTATTTTTTATATCCTGGTGCACATAAGGTATCTATATAAACTTTAATTATAGGCAATTACACTTTCCTCCCTTCCAATTAGAGCATTTTTTCTTTTTACATTTCTTTTTTTTATTTGAATATATTTTATTAGTTATTAGCAGTTCAGAAAAACTATATTTCAAATTCATTTATAATATTGCGATTGATTTTCATTATCATATAATTTAATTTAATTTCTAGGATTTATTAATTACTAATTTATACAAAATGTTGTAGTATTTATATAGTTTCTTATTAGTAATGAATGCAAATAATTTAAAAACAAAGAAATCAGTTAATTTTGGTCCATCTGGAAGAGCTGTTGCTCAACCAATGGATAATAGTTTATTGGATAATATTTTTGAACATCTAACAATGGAAAGATTTGCTAATGTTCAATATTTTTCTATATACCTTTGGTTTCAAGAGCGGGATTTGAATGGTTTTGCCTCACATTTTCTAAGTGAATCACAAGGTGAAATGGAACATGCGCAAAAATTTGCAGATTATTTAATAGCAAGAGGACAAAGCGTCAAATTAGATGAACTTCCTGCACCAGTTCAAGCATGGGATTCAATTGAGGAATTGATTTCTTATTCTTTCAATATGGAAGCTGATTTAACATCATCTCTACAACAACTTTATTCCATTTCAGAAAGGATTTCAGATACTAGAACCAATGTATTCTTGGATCCAATTGTAGATGCGCAAACAAAATCTGAAGATGAATTTGCAAATATACTTGGCAAAGTTAAGTTTGCATCTAATCAACCTTCTGCAATCTTGTTGATAGACAGTGATTTAAAGAAAAAATAAATTACTTTCAAATTTATTTTCATTCAATATCCTTTTTGTTAATTCAACAAGTAAATTTGTAAAGTTTATTTTCTCATAGTTTTTTGTATTTAAGAGGTCAGCTATTTTAGAAATCTCATTTACCCTTATAAAAATATTTTTGTTTTCAGAAATTAACCTTGCTTTCAATACTTCATTATGAGTAATTTTGAATGATTGCTTTATATTTCTGAGTCTATTCGATAATAAATCAACTTCTATCAGTAAGTTGTTAGTAAGTGAATGTGATTCTTCCATATTTCTATATTGGTGATGTTTCAATAAAAGTGGGAGCAACACTTACTGTTTGTGTACCAATTGGAGCTAGTAATAACTTAGATGCTCTTAATTTTGAAATTAATCTTGTTGATGTTACGCGTGTTGATCCGATTAATTCTCCTATCCTTTCATGAGTTAACCTAAAAGGGAGTTCACACCATTGACCACATCTTCTTCCTAAACGATTTACTAGTATTGAAAATAAAGCTTGTAATCTTTGTTCCGCATTTCCTAAGTGTCTAATTCTGAGGAGTTGCAAAGTCCACTCATTTACTGCATCAAAACCAATTTTCTCATCAATATTCACATTGCTATGAAAAGATAAATCTGTAAGTGCCTCAACACAGACACCTTCACTACACAAAAGGTCCGTTCTTAATTGATCACCTGACTGTAAAAATGCAAGAGTCATACCTTCAGTTTCTTCACAAGGGCAATAAACCCTAGCTATTCCAGTTTCTACTTCTAAACAAGTTCCTTTTGGTCTCGAAGTAGGGTCAATTAAAACGGATTGGCCAGTTATTAACCTTATTGTTTTTGAATGTAAATCTCCATAAATATTGAAATCCATCTAATTTAATATGATAATGAGAATTATTATCAATTATGCACTATAGAAATTATTATTGCAATAGATTCTCATTATCACCGATTATTTTGATGTTTTTCTTTACATTGTCATAACGAATATAATGCAAATATAATTACTAAATTTTTTAATTTTAGATGAGTGTAAATAGAGTCTGTTTTAATTGTGGATGTTCTTCATTCGTCTCAGATCGATCTTTAGGTGGCAAGATAGTATGTTCTAGATGCGGTAGTTCTTCTATTAAAAATAAATCATCTTCATTTTTAAGAAGGAAGAATTTTCTTTTTATTTTTGTTGTGATAATTATTTTTCTAATTGTTATTAGATAATCTTTTTATAGTCCAGATTCCGTTGTTTTTATTTACTTCTAGTTTAATCCCATATAACTTTTTAAGATTTTCACTATTCATAACATTATTCTGATGTCCATCAGCGATTATTTCTCCATTTTTTAGCATTATTACCCGATCATAGATTCTGGTGATCATTGAAATATTATGTGTTACACATAATATTTTGGTTTCTAATTTAGACAATTCATCAATCTTATCAAGTACAAAAAACTTTGATTTATAATCTAAATTTGTAATTGGTTCATCTAAGATTAATATATCTGGTTTGTTGATTAAAGCTCTGACAATTAGAGATATTTGTTTTTCTCCATCCGATAAATGTGAAAATTTTTTATTAGATAAATTTGATATATCCGTATTTTTCATTATTTTTTCCACTTTATAAAGATCTCTTTCAGATTTATTTGGTATGTAACAAAATCCTCCATATAGTCCACTTAAAATTAAATCTAAAACTTGTAGATCAGGATTAATTCTATTTTTAATGTCAGTATTTACGGTACTTACTCTCTTTCTTAGTTCCCATAAATTAATAAGTTCTTTATCAAATATCTTTAGTTTTGATTTGTTAGTTATTACTGGGTATATGTTTCTATTAATTAATTCTATTAAAGATGATTTACCTGAACCATTAGGTCCTATCAATATTACATTCTCTGAATAAGCTAAATTTAAATTTAAATTTTTAATTACTCTAAAACCACCTTTAAAACAATTTATATTTTTCGTTTCAAACCAAAACTTATTAACCACTAAAACTTATTGCTCCAAAATATGAACAATTGAATTGAACTTAAAATAAATATAAAAAGATAAAGCCAATTCAACCATGAAGGCCTATTTATTTTCTTCATTAATTAAATTATTAACAATAAAAATATTAGTGGAGCAGCAAATCTTACAAATGTTTTTCTTATAATCTCTATATTATTAATTATTTCTAATTTTTTTATCTCTGGAGGATATTTCATAATAATTTTATCGTATACAGAAAGGTTTTTATCATTATTGATATTTTCCCAAGGTTCATCTTTATCTTCAGATTTCTTGTACCATTTCCAAAAGTAATTAATTATCCTATCCTCTCCCAATAATTTTATTTCATCTTTATTTATAAATCCCATTTTGTGATTATATGTTTGAGTTTTTAAAATCATATAATCCTCATCAAATATCTTATAAAAAATTTTTCTTTGAGTCTCTTTAAATAATATTAGGTTATTAAGTATTTTATTTTTTAAAAATTTCCTATAGTGTCTCACTATTACTCTTGCTTTGTTGTTTCCTAATGGAATATGATCCAGAACTTGTAAATATCGTGATATTGAGGGATCACCTTTATAAATTAATATTCTTCCAGGTGGAATAAATTTTATCCGAATAAATTCTTTTGAGGGTTCATTCTTATAGTAATAAGTACTCTCAAAATATTTAGGAGTTACATTAATTTTCTGGTTAAAACTAACAAGTACGTTTTTATTAACTTCTTTATCAGGGATTGTATCACCATGAACCCAGAAAATATGAAGTATATCTAAGTGATTCTCAATTATCCTCGACCAATCACATTTAAAGTCAACTATTACTTCTTCATATACATAATCCTCTTGGGAAAAACCACTATCAGATAATTCGTGGTTACTTATAGGTGCATTTTCACTCGTATTGTTTAAATCAGTCTCTGAATTTTTTGAAAAATGTACAAAAACATATCCATTCTTTTCTAATGCTTTGTATTGAGATAAATGAATTCTTTTGGCGTAGTTATCGTAGTTATTATCAACAATATGACTACATGTAATTCTATCAATATTTTGGCAACTTCCCTCAGATGAGAATTTAGCACCATGATATGGACAAGTTATTACTCCATCTGACAATGTTCCTCCAAAAAAGGAGGCCCCCCTATGCGGACATATATTTTTAATACATCTAACATTTTCACTCTCATCTCTATAGAGAATTAGAGGTTCATCATAAAGGGAAAAATAATGTAGTTTATTTTTTTTTAATTCTTTTGAGGGACAAATTGCATACCAACCAAATAAACCTACTTTTAATTCTTTTTGATTTTCTTTACTATCTAATGAGTCAATTTTAACTACCGTTCCTTCTTTAAATGGTTTAAGGACGGTATTAAAGTCTTTTGATTTAAAAAAATTAATTTGTCTGTTTTCCATAAATTAATTTCTTTTTTTAATTGACTGTTTATCTTTCGGAACTATAACCCAAGTAAATAATCAATTTCTTATAAAAAGAAAATTCTCTATTATTTGTAGCAATAATTATGTCGTTCTTAAAAAATACTGAGCAATTTTTTGTATTGTTACTTCATATTTTCTGTACCTTTTGTAATTCTTTCAAATTTTTTATGTAATCAATAGCATCGTCAATATTTTTGTGAAAATTGCACTGACCGAGATAACAGCCAATAAATCTTAAGAATTTTCTCTTGCCTCCACTAATTTCATATTTATGTATTGTTCCACCATCAATAGGGGCGTATATAAGTTCTGGAAGTGCCATATTACTTTTATATTTAATTCCTAATTAAACATAATTCAAGTTCAATTACATTTCCATACCAAAATTGATTTATTTAATAATTAATTTACTTATTTTTGGATAATGATTTATTGATTATCCAATAATTATTTGGAATCTTTTATATAACTATATGTTTTATTCACTAAAACAAAATCATTTAGCTTTTAAAAAACTTTTGATTTATATAACTTTTGATAAAACATAGTCAGTATATTTAAATCATAAATTATATTATATTTGCTTTACATTAAGATTATGATCAAAAGAATTATTACTATTTTTACTATAACTATGCATCTTCTGTTTAGTAGCCAAGTTTACTCATTAGATACTTCCTCCCAAACTCTTGAAAAATATACAAAAAAGATCTCTAATAAATTTACACGAACATATTGCAACACTACTAAATTCGGTATTTCCTATGAAGGAGCTTTAGCATTTGCTATTGGAGAGACTAATAAAGAATTCAAAAATAATAAAAAAAATAAGTTAATAGATTATTCTTTACTAAAAAATTCAATAGTTAATGATTTAGAAAATAATTGCCAAGCGTTCGATTTTGATATTAATGATTTAGAAAATTTAAAATTTAATTAGAAAATAAGAATTTGTTTAAGTTTTATTTTTTCCCTATCCAATCATTGGGTTTCTCCATCATCCACTCGAAAACCCCTTTTGCATCGAGATTTTTAGAAGCATAAACAAACAAAACTGGAAATATTAAAATTACTGCTCCTATAACTGCTAATTCTATTTTTCCTATACCCATTTCACTTATTGTTAATGCAAAATAATTAATAATTATCATTATGAAAAAAATGTTTGATTCTTAATCAATTTATAAAAAATTTTTTGTTGTTTCATTTTTTTATAAAAAATCTTAATTGTTTATAGTGAAAATATTTGTATAAAGTACCTATTTTATTTAGGTTAATTTTTTAATAATTTATTTAATATATCTTTATTTGATGGTTATGAATAATGAAATTATAATCTTTACACCTATTCTTGTTGTTTTTATAGGATTTATTATTTTTTCAATTTTAAAAAAAAGAAAGAGATCAGCGCAAAGTATTTATAAATTAATTGATGATTTAGAAAAAAAGTATATATATTAATTGTTTTCTAAAAAAAAATTAATCAAATTCTATACCAACTTCTTCCTTTAGATCTCTATCCAAATCTGGAAGCTTAGGTTCTACCCAATGCTCTTTGTTATCTATGCCAGCTGCATTAACATAATTCATGATGTGCTGATCAACTTGTTTATAAACATCATGCAAATTTAAATCCATTCGAATGTCATGTGCAATTTCAGATACTTGTTTTTCTGTCAGACAATGGTCTGGGTGAAGTAAATCACAGCATGGAATTCTTTTCTCAATCAATTCATTTAGATTGATTTTTATTTCGTAATCTTGATGGACAGTCATAGATTTTTTGATTTTATATTTATTTTAATTATGGTTAAGGTTTTGTATATCATTAGTCAAGAAACAAAGTTCTTAATTATTTAAATACTAAATTTAAATTTTTATAAAACATACCTTATTTTGTTTTCTACATAGGGATCATTTCTTTCATTATATAGATATTCTTTTTAGTATAGAAAACTATTCATGGGTTAGTAAAAATTAGCTTGTTCGTATGATCATTCATAAGTTATTGACTTATTATGAATATAGTGCAACACTTATTAAAGTTAAGTGCTGTACTTTAATTTATTTATAAATGCCTACAAAGAAAAAAAGAGTTGGTTTTATTCCCAGAGAAGATGTTATGAAAATAATTGATAAATTGAGCATAGAAAATAATTTAAGTAATTCAAAAATAATTAGTATTTTGGTAGAGGAAGCACTGAGTATAAGAGGTATTTTTAGCTATAAAACTGGAACCTTAAATCAATCATATCAAAAGTTTAAAAATGATTTAAATGATTTATCTGATAATTCTACAGATTTAACTAAAAATAGTAAATTTAAGATGAATACACAAATACTTAATCAAAATAATCCAAATAAAATAAATCTTGCAAAACAAATAAATCAAAATGATTTTGATTTACAAACTTATAAGAAATTTATTTCTTTCTTGAAGTTTAAAGAAATGTTGGATGAATTTAATGATTAAAAGTGTTGATAAGTGCTGAACTATGCGTTACTATATGTTTGTATTAATTTTAGGGTTCTTTAATTGTCTGGAATTATTAATTACTATTTGAAAATCCTTAAATCAATTAACCCATAAAATATTAATGAATCATGAAGTCTTCATCTTCCCATCTATCACTGAATCTGCTACCCCCTGAGAAATTATATTGTAATTTTAATTATTGGAGCTCCATATTTTCCCAGGATATGCAAATTTTATGGGATAGAGCGCACGGGTTGCCTATAGATAAACTGCCAAAAGGAGTTTCTGATATGATTTTCCCTTATTTATTACTTGCACTATCTGATTATAAATCTTCTCAAGTTAATAAAATGAATGGAATCGGATTAGATAATCTCTTAAGCCTTTGGTTTGATAAATACTTATTGAATAAAAATGGATACTTCGAACTCATAAAAAATACAAATAATTTTTAGGATAAATTGAGTTTATATTGGTTTACCTTATATAAAGATTTAAATAAGTGTAGTAAGCCTTATTTTTTGTTATCTGCACATAAATAATTATCTACAAACAATTTATTTATTATAAGCAAATTTCTTTAAACTCTGACTAATTTAAATTTTCTTTTGCTATGGATAAAATCTTTTCTTCGATAATTTTATTAATAATATTTTTTGTATATTTAGTTGACTTTTATTTTCAAGGCAATAATAATATTTTAAATAAATATTTTTATTGTGAATTTTCTTTCTGATACTTTTGATTATTTTGTAGATGATCTATTGGACTCTGATGTAGATCTATTGAAAGGTGAGCTTGATTTTTTACTTATTCAACATATTTTTAATTCAATTGATTTGAAGAATATTAAAACAACTAAATTTCAAGATAATGATTCAATAGCTGCCTGATAGATAATGAATTTTTTGTATGAAAAGTTTTGGGTACCTTTTTTTGGCAACATTTTATCTAAATTTGTATTTTTGATAGAAGGTAAGAAGCAAAATAAAAAAAAAGAAAAAACAGACTCTAATAAGTTTTTATAAATTATTGGAATAAATTATTTTGATAACCACAAAAGATATACTCTTTATAATTGTTTGTATGCATTTTAGAAATATAGATAAATTACTCATAGCAAAATATCATGATAAATAATTATAATTTAAAACCATATACAGTTTATTATCGTGACTTTAGAAATATAAGATTAGTAAATTGTTTTTATGCTTATGACGCTTTCGAAGCCAAAGCTCTTGCTATGGAGTTTAATAAGTACATTAATGATCATCCAAACAGTATAGACCTTATAAGATGTGAATATTAATTTTTTGATCTTACTTCAATATTTTTTTTAAACTCATAATAATTTATCAATAACTACCTGGCTTAACTTACTAGTTGTTTCGCTGCCTTTATATCTTTTGACCCCGCAATGGCTAAGTCTTCTTGCAGTTTGTTTTCACATGAAAGAACTCTAGACCAACTTGGTAATTGCTGTGTCGTAGGAGAAGCTAGGTAATCTTGAGTAGCTGGTCTCAATAGTTTTGCAAATTTTTGCACTGATAGTTCTTCTTCATGTCTATCATAGGGAAGCTGATTTACTGCTGAATCTAATCCAAATTGCTTTACCCTGTCTTCTCCTACTCTTTTGTAAAGAACTTCTAAAGTTGCAAGCTGAGTACTAGTTAAAGTTTCGGCTTGATGCTCCATGAGACCCCTCAAAACACTTGAAAGGATTTCAGTACACATTTTTTGTAATCCTTCTTTTGATGAATCACCAATGTTCTTATGCTTATGATCAAACAAACCTAGATCAACTTGGGCTATTTTAGAGGTTCTTACGTTTCTATAAACTTCTGATAATAAACCTATTTCTAACCCCCAGTCGCAAGGTATTCTTAAATTCATAGCAAGGTCTTTGGTAAAAGCAAACTCACCTGCTAATGGATATCTAAATGATTGAAGATATTGTAAAAAAGGACCTTTCCCTACTAACTGCTCTAAACTTGCTAAAAGGGGACCAACAAATAATCTTGTAGCTCTACCCTGTAGTTGGTTTGTTTCTAGTGATAATCTACTATAAAAAGCTTTTACATAAGATATTCCGTATGATTCATCCAGAAGCGGAAGTATCATTCTAGAGGGATATAAAGGACTAAAAGTTCTTATATCGGCATCAAAAAGAGCAACAACCTCTGATTTTCTTGTAGCAACACCTATGCCTTGCCAGACAGCCCATCCTTTTCCAGGAGTTCCCAAAAGTTCTAAGCCATTTGATTCTTGGTTTTTTAAAAGCTCTATTACAGAGGGAGAATTAGTCCATTGAACATGAACCGGGAATGGCATAGAGTCGAAAAATGATTTAGCAGCTTTAACTTGCTCTAAAGTTTTTGCTGAAAGGGCAATTACTAATTCATTTAATCCTGTAAGGTTTCTTAAAACTTCTCTTATATCTTTAAGAGCTGCTCGCTCAAATTCCTCATATAGGCAAGGAATTAAAATACTTGTTGCTCTTTTTTTCAGATTTTTATTTAATTCCTTAAGTAGATCACTCGTTACACCGTACTCATGTATTGTTGTGATTAACCCTTGTTGAAAGTCCATTTTCTAATTGATGTGCAGAATAGTGTTAATACTTCGGTGATTTTTTCAAAGTGAAGAAAATTGATTCAGAGAAAAAATTGGATAGATTTAAACTTTGTAAATTGTTGAAAACAATTTATTCAAATAATACTACAGAAGAAATTAATTTTATTTCAAATCAATTATTACAGATTTTAGATGATTTCTCAGAGAAATCTTCTTATGAAGAAATAAGCAATAATAAAAGGTGGGATGAATCATATTCTGTTTTAATTACTTATGCAGATAGTATTTATAAAAATGATGAGCCAACATTAATTACTCTTCGTGATTTATTGAACAAATATTTTGTCGGTCTTTCCAAAGTTGTACATATTCTCCCTTTTCTAAAATCTACAAGCGATGGGGGTTTTGCAGTTTCAAGTTATGATTCACTGGAAGAAAAATTTGGGGATTGGGATGATCTTAAAAGTATTTCGAAAAATCATTTTTTGATGGCTGATTTAGTACTTAATCATGTTTCTTCCTCTCATCTATGGGTTCAACAATTTATTAAATCTAAAGAACCAGGAATATCCAATATCTTTTCTCCTGATCAAAATCTTGACTGGTCAAATGTAGTTAGACCAAGAAGTTCATCCCTATTTTCTAAAATTAATACGCAGGATGGTCCTAAACAAGTTTGGACAACTTTTGGTCCAGATCAAATTGATTTGAACTGGCATAATCCAAAAATGTCTGTTGAGTTTCTAAATTTAATTATCACTTATTTATCTAATGGGATTAAATGGTTAAGGCTTGATGCTGTAGGATTTATTTGGAAGGAATCAGGTACAACTTGTTTACATTTACCTAAAGCTCACTCGATAGTAAAAATCTTAAGAATCCTCTTAAGTAATCTTCTTAAAGATGGCGTGCTAATAACGGAAACTAATGTTCCCCAGAAGGAAAATTTATCTTATCTGATGCCAGAAGATGAAGCCCATATGGCATATAATTTTCCATTACCCCCTCTTCTTTTAGAAGCAATTATTACTTCTAGAGCTGATATTTTAAACTCATGGATTTTTGACTGGCCAAAATTACCTACTCACACTACTCTTTTTAATTTCACGGCATCACATGATGGTATTGGGTTAAGAGCTCTAGAGGGCCTTATGAATGAGCATAGAATAAAAAATCTACTAATTAATTGTGAGAAAAGAGGTGGGTTAGTAAGTCATAGACGTTTATCGAGTGGGGTAGATAAGCCATATGAACTAAATATTAGTTGGTGGAGCGCAATGGAAGACTCCGGTAGAGATGCTAAAAGATTACAATATGAAAGATTTATTTTGACTCAATTATTAGTTATAGCTCTGAAGGGAGTCCCTGCGTTTTATTTACCAGCCTTACTCGCTTCCGAAAATGATATTAAAAAATTTTCTATGACAGGTCAAAGGAGAGACCTAAATAGAGAGAAATTTAAATGGGACAATCTTTTATCAGTTTTAAATAATCCTGAATCTAACGCAAACAGAAATTTAAAATATCTACGTAATGCTATGGATGTCAGATCAAAATTAAATCAATTTCATCCTTGTTCGGAAATGAAATGTTTGTCTAAAGGTAGAAGTGATATTGTTGTAATCAAAAGAAGTAAAGGTCCTGAGTCTGTTTTTGCAATTCATAATATGACTGAAAACAAAATAAATTATCAATTGAATGATAATGATTTACCACAAATAATTGATAATGATTTCAATACCCATGATTTTTTAACATCTACTAAATACAATTGCAAAAATATTAGTCTTGAACCTTTTCAAGTAATTTGGCTTAGTGCTTTATAAAAATGATAGAAAATTCTTCTGTTTGGGTAGTAAGTGATGTAGATGGTACTTTAATGGATCACTCATATGATTTATCACCTGCTAAAGAAACTATAAAAAAACTACAAAAACTATCTATTCCCGTAATTCTTTGTACAAGCAAAACTGCTTCTGAAGTAAAAGTTATTAGAAAGGAACTTAACTTGACGGATCCTTATATTGTTGAAAATGGAGCAGCAATATATGGTGAATCTCTTAAAAGAGTAAATGGAGAAATTATTCTTGGAATAAAATACGAATCTCTTGAAGAAATCTTAAATTTTATTTCTAATGAAATCGATTATGAACTTACTCCTCTTAATAATCTCACTGATCAAGAAGCCACTCAGCTCACAGGCTTAGAAGGCGATTCATTGAATTTAATGCGTGATAGGCATTGGAGTATGCCTTTTTTAAATCCGCCAAGTTATTTAGAAGAAAAAATTAATATCTATTGTAAAAAGTTCAATGTTGATATTTTCAAGGGAAATAGAATGTGTCACTTATTATCTACAAAATCTAATAAAGGTAAAGCAATAAATGCTCTTAAAGAATATTCAAATGTTCAAAATATTGAAATCATAGGTTTAGGCGATTCTCCAAATGATTTACCACTACTTTTAAACTCAGATATTAGAATTGTTATACCTGGCATAGATGGGCCTAACTTCAATTTACTTGATCAATTAAAAGATTTGGAATTTACTTTGGCTTCTGAACCCAATGGATATGGTTGGAAAAATGAAATCAATAAACTGATAAATAAGCGAGAACTATTTTAGAAAGATGAAAGATTTAGATATTAGTTTTCCTCTTGATAAATTTGAGAAATTAATTGTTGATATTGGCTGGGAATCCTTGGATGCTTGGTTCAATTTTTGGGATAATCAAAGAAAAATCCTTTCAATTGATCAATATTGGAACAAAAAAGTTAATGATGATTGGATTTGGGGTTTAGCTTTACCTCTTTTATCTCAGGCTTATAAATTTCAAAATAATTTTTCTGATAGAAAAATAATTGGAATCTCAGCTTTACCTGGTACAGGTAAAACAACGCTAGGTAAATGGCTCGAAGCTATATCGTTAAAATTTAACTTCAAAATTGCGGTTATTTCAATTGACGACTTTTATCTTCCGTCAAATGAAATGAAATTAGCAATTAAGAATAACCCTTGGAATGTTTCAAGAGGGTTTCCTGGTAGCCACTCAGTAAAATTGATGCATGAAAAATTATTAAATTGGAAGATAAATGGTGAATTAAATGTACCAGTTTTCGATAAATCTTTGAGAAATGGTTTGGGAGATAGATCTCATTGGAGATTAGAGAATCCTGATTTATTAATTATTGAGGGATGGTTTTTGGGAATAAAACCTTATTCTATTGACATAAATGATCGACCCATAAATACAAAAAATTTGAGTCTTCATGAATCATCGTATGTATTAAAAATTCAAAATAACCTTAACGAATATTTAGATATTTGGACTTTAATAGACAATATTTGGCACTTAAAGCCCTTGAAGATTGAGTACATGAATATGTGGAAAACAAATCAGGAAAAAGAAATGTTTCTACAGAAAGGTAATGCCCTTCAAGATGAAAAATTATCTAATTTCTTGAGAATGCTTAATGTTGCAATTCCTCATAAAAGTTTTGATGTTATAAAATCCTACGCACTTTTATTAATTGATCAGGAAAGAAATTTAGTTGAGGCTGGATTGAATTTGTAGTATTTTCTAAATTTCTTTTTTTTCAGTAAATTTTTATACATTTTTTATAGCTCTAAATAGTATTTAATTAATAATATTTTGCTTTTAAGCGATGGTTGAGTTTTCTTACAAAAATGAAGGCTGTAGGATGGTTGTCTTGAGATGCATTGGTCCATCAAATTTTTTCTTAGAGAGAGTTTTATTTCCAACTGACATTCTTACTTTTATGGCCCCAAATGATTCAAGAGTTGAAATCTGGGGAAATGAGTTATATGGGCCCAAGTTGGAAGAAAGAATAAGAATTTCTGCTGATAACGAAGATTCGACTTTAGTTGCATAAGACTTATATTATCTAATTGTCTTCGAGTCAAAATTTTCTACAAATACCTATTTTTTATTGATATTATCAAACTAGTTTTAGTTTTATAGATGTACTATTTATCTTCCTTCGCAATTGGAGGTTTTGTTCCTTCTGCAGCCATAGCTGGTTCTTTACTTTTGGTTGGATTAGGAGCATTCTTTTACCTTGGTATAAAAGGTCCCACAGATTATTAATACTTTTTTTTCTTAAAATTGGTTTTTTTTATAAACTTCTTAACTCAAAGTTCTAAATTATGGATTTAACAACTATTTTATTTATTTTTAGTTTACCTTTTGTTTTATTGACCATTTATTTTGGAACAAAAAATGATTTTTACGAAAGTGAAAATTATAAGGGTGATGGCTGTGCCCATGATGTAAAAAGGTAATTTTATTTATAATCTCCGCTAAAAACACAAGTCCATTTACTATCAAATTGCCAGACTGGTTTATATATTTCTTTTGTAATTTTCTCTCCAGCTTTTTTACAAGTATCTAAATCCTGCATAGGTATTGAATATAGTGATGGACTTGTTATTCCACTTACTTCTGGCCTGCTTCCTGGTCCCTGTCTATATGTTCCTATTATTAACCAATATTTAGCTTCTACAAAATCAGAAACAAAAAAAGTAGCAAAAAGGAATAAAAGTAGTGAAATAGATTTATTTTTCATTTTTTTTTAGCTTTTACTTATTTAATGTAAATTAGGATCTTTTTTAATGCTATTAATAGATTAGTAAATTTTGTATATTGGAATATTTAAAGTTTATATTATATGGTTTAATTCAAGGATTAACAGAATTTATTCCTGTAAGTAGTACTGCACATTTAAAAGTCATATCTTTTTTTCTTGGAATTGATGATCCTGGTCCTTCTTTATCAGCAATTATTCAACTAGGAAGTGTATTCGCTCTGATTTGTTATTTTAGGAAAGATATTTTTAAAAAAAGAAGGCAATCATTAAGTAATTTTCTTAATTATTTATTGAATCAAAGTTTAATAAGGTCTATTTTGATTGGCACTACACCGATAGTTTTGCTTGGTGGGAGTGTAAAACTTTTTATTCCTAATTTTTTTGATAATGTACTTCGTTCTAATTTGTCAATAGCATTAGTCTCTATTTTTATGGGAATGTTTATGTACTTAGCAGATAAATCGAAAAAAGGCTCAATTAATTTGAAAAATCATTCTCTATCAAATAGTATTTTGATAGGTATTTCTCAAGCATTTGCTATTTTTCCGGGTGTTTCAAGATCCGGAGTTACTATTTCTACCGCTTTAATCTCAGGTTGGGAAAGAGCAGATGCTGCGAAATTCTCTTTTTTATTAGGTATGCCTGCAATATCTCTGGCGGCTATTGTCGAAATTATTTCATCATTTAAAGGATTTTCTACATTTAATGTCTTTCCCTTAATTGTTGGTCTTATTACGGCATTTTTATCTTCTTTATTCGCTATAGATTTCTTATTAAAGTTTTTTTCTTCAAATGGTTTGAAATTATTTATTATCTATAGGATTATTTTTGGTGTTGTAATTCTTTTTAATTTATAATTGGTTTAAAAATTTTTTTTATCAATTGTGTTAAGGTTTAGAAAATTCTTTTCTAATGAATATTTTAATATCATTTCAGCTTGGTGAAGTTGAAGTGTCAAATCTTACTATAATAGTTTTAGCTTTCTTTTCATCTTTTACATTTATAGCTGTGGGGATTAGCTCATATAAACTATACAAATCTCTCATAAATGAAGAAGATAATTAATCGGAACGGCGGGATTTGAACCCACGACCCCCACTACCCCAAAGTGGTGCGCTACCAAACTGCGCTACGCCCCGTATTATTACTATAAATATATGATGTATTTAATTGTTATTTTTTATTGGTTTGTTATCAGATCTCAATACACATTTATCAATATTCCAGTTAAAGTTTTCCCATATAGATTCTTTTAATTTGTAATTACATCCATTATAAAAATCTAACTTAACTTTTGTTGGAGAGGCTGAACAATATTGCCTGCTCCCTTCTGATGCAAGGTATTGTTGATGGTAATCTTCTGCATAAAAATAATTATCAATTAGTTTTATTTCTGTTTCAATTAAACCAAAATTATTCCTATTAAGTTCTTTTTGATATTGAACTTTACTAGCTAATATAATATCTTTATTGTTTTCATTTTTGAAATAAATCGCTGACCTATATTGTGTTCCAATATCATTACCTTGTCTATTTTTTTGTGTAGGATCATGACATTCCCAAAACATTTTTAATAAATCACTTATATCTATTTCGTTTTTATCCCAAACCACTCTTACGACCTCACAATGACCAGTTATACCTGAACAAACTTCATAATATGTTGGGAAGCTTTTCCCGCCACCAGCATAACCTACCGAAGTTGTAACAACTCCAGGTAGTTTCCAAAAACATTTTTCGGCACCCCAAAAACAACCGCATCCAAATATTATTTCGTCTTCTTGGGGTGTAGGATCTTTTTTTATATCTGTTCTTAATATCCTATGAATTGAATAATCATCTTTATTTGAAATTAGATCTTTACTTTCCATAATTTTTTTTAAAAATTCAAACATAACTTAAAACTTTATATCATAAATAAAAAATTGATTTTTAGCTTTTAACAATGTTAGTTGCTAGCTCTCTTTCCCAAAGCTTTTTATATATTCCATTTTCCTTTACTAAATCCTTATGAATACCTTCTTGTACTATTTCTCCTTTGTCCATTACTAATACTCTATCGCAAGTTGCAGCAACTGAAAGTTGGTGACTAATCATTAAAATTGTTTTATTATTTCTTTCTCGCATCTGTTCTATTATTTTTGCGGCTGTTTTATTGTCTACACTAGCTAACGCATCATCTAGTACGACGATTGATGAATTCACAAGTAATGCTCTTCCAAGTGCTGTCCTTTGTCTCTGGCCTCCACTAAGTGTTATGCCTCTTTCTCCAACAATTGTTTTGAATTTTTGAGGAAAATTATTTATATCATCAATTAATCCTGCCTTTATAGCACTTTCTTTTATTAATCCTTTAGAAGCATATGGTACACCAAAACGTAAGTTTTCAGAGATTGTAGAAGTAAATAAGAATGCTTCTTGTGGAACAATAGCAATATTTTTTCTTAAATCTTCTAACTTTATAGACTTTACATCGATTTCATCTAAAAACAATTGATTCTCAGGTATCTCAATAGTTCTACCAAGAGATTTAGCTAAGGTTGTTTTGCCACAACCTACAGGACCAACAATGGCAATAAGTTCTCCAGGATAAATTTTAAAATTAATACCATTTAATGAATTAAATTTTGAACCTGGATATTTTATTGTTAAATTTTTCGCTTCTAATAAACCTTTCACCTTTCCATTTAGAAATTTTGAGTTTGGTCTATCTAAAATTTTTGGTTTGTTTTTAAAGATTTCTTCAACTCGATCCAAACTTACTTGTCCAAGTTGAAAAGTATTCAACGTGAAACCTAGAAGTGCCGTGGGAAAAACAAGTCTCTCAACATAAAGAATTAAAGCTACCAAACCACCTATTGAAATAAAACCACTATCTAATTGATAGGTTCCTAATCCTATTAAAATCAATAATGAAATAGAAGAAATTCCCTGCAGTAAAGGAAATAAGGTGCTTGCTGTTCTTGCAAGTTTTATTGCTGAATTCCTGTAGGCATTATTATATTGATTAAATTCTTTCTTCTCAGCATTTTCTTGTCCGTAAATTTTGATGGCACTAATACCAGAGAGATCTTCTTGTATTAGGTCACTGAGTTTTGATAATGATTCTTGCTGAGCTTTTCTTTGGGTAACCATTTGGCCTCCAAACATGCTTACAATTGCAAGGATTAAGGGAAAAATCATTAAAGCAGAGATCGTTAATGTTTTATTAATCGTAAACATTGATGGAATTGTAAAAGAATAAGCTAATACGATGTTGCATAGACTTAAAACTGTAAAACCTAAAAGTCTTCTAATGTTTTCAACATCACTAGTAGCTCTACTAATAATGTCTCCACTTCCTTTTTTTTGTATCCATTCGGGATCTTGAATAAGTAAATGATCGAAAAGTTTTTGACGAAGATTTACTTCAACTTTTCTTCCTATGCCGAATACAATCTGTCTCGAAAATAATCTTATTAAACCCATACAACTAGCTAATAAAATTAACCATAATGATTTAGAAATTACAAAATCTGAAGAGAATCCATTTTGTAACTGGTCAATTATATTTTTTACTTCTAAGGGTATTACAACACTTAATATATTAACAATCAGAAGTGCTAAAGCACCATATAAAAACTCTTTTTTATACGGTCTAAGGTATTTGAATATAACTTTTAAATTTAAATTTTTCATGTAATTTTGCCGATATGATTAAGATAATGTTTCATTTTTAAATATGTGAGCTAATTTTATAAATGATTCAGCATTTTTTTCATGAGTAACGAACAAACTCATCCATTACATATAAAAGACAAAAATATTATAGATTCTTTAATTACTAAAGATAAACCAGATGATATTGATTTTATTAATTTAGCTAGATTAATAAATCGTTATACAAATTTTCCGGGTGAAATAGAAATTAAAAATGATATTGAAAAAACTTTAAAATTCTGGAAAATCTCTAAAAATGAACTTTTTTCAAAAACAAGAAATATTTGGGATAAAAGTTTCAGGCCTTCAAATACAAATAAAGAATTAATTGGATCAGGTTTTGACACATCAAATTAAATTTTGTCAGCATAATTTTTTCCATAAATAAATGTCTCCTAAACTATCAAACACTGAAATCCTAAATATCCTTTTAGAAGGAGATGATCTTGATGATTTAACTTCGAGATCATTAATGCAAAGATGGCTAAATAATGAAATACCTGATGTACAAACGGGAGCTTTCTTGAGTGCTTTAAGAGCAAAAGGATGTACAGGACTTGAATTGTTTTCCATGGCGGAAGAACTATTAAATGTTTGCGAATTGCCAATTGAAAGACCAAGTTTGTATCTTGTAGATACTTGCGGAACTGGAGGTGATGGGGCTAATACATTCAATATATCTACAGCAGTAGCATTTGTGGCGGCATCATGTGGTGTAAAAATTGCTAAACATGGAAATAAAAGTGCAAGTGGAAAAGTTGGCTCTGCAGATGTTTTGTTTAATCTTGGTTTAAATTTAAATTGCTCTTTAGAAAAAGTTATCTCTGCAGTAAATGATATTGGGATTACTTTTTTATTTGCACCAGTTTGGCATAAATCATTAATAAATCTTGCTCCATTAAGAAAGACACTTGGAATAAGAACTGTATTTAATCAACTAGGTCCATTGGTGAATCCTTTAAGACCGAATGCTCAAGTATTAGGTGTCGCCTCTGAAGATCTTTTAGAGTCTATGGGAACAGCCCTTTTAAAATTAGGTATGAACAGAGTAATAGTTGTTCATGGCTCTGGCGGGCTTGATGAGGCTTCACTTCAAGGAGATAACAAATTAGTATTTGTTGAAAAAGGTAAATTACGTTTTTCAACCATAAACATTAAAGATTTTAATCATGACAATATTTCAAACAATAAACTTGTTGTTTCCAAAAATGATTCTAACGAGGAAATATTAAAGTCTGTTTTAAATGGTTCTGGACAAAAAGCTCATAAAGATGTGGTAGCACTCAATACTGCATTAGTCCTCTGGGCAGCAGGAATTGAAGATAATTTATTAGAAGGATTTAATAAAGCGTTATCTTCAATTAATCAAGGAGATCCTTGGAAAAAATTCTTACAATTGAAGACTTATTTAGCATCAGATGAATCAACTTTAAATTGATGATTAATCCCTTTAGAAAAAATGCAAAACTAGTTTTAAGTAATGGAATCACATTTCATGGGTTTTCTTTTGGTGCTGCTGGAACTTCTGTTGGCGAAGTAGTATTTAATACGGGAATGACTGGATATCAGGAAGTCATTACTGATCCTAGTTATTATGGACAAATATTAACATTTACTTATCCAGAAATTGGAAATACTGGTATTAATCTTGAAGATTCAGAATCTAACAAATGCATTAAAGGAATAATTGTTAGAAATTATTCATCAAATAATAGTAATTGGAGATCAACAATGAATTTTGATGAATGGCTAGTTGAAAAAAAAATCATAGGTCTTTATGGTATTGATACTAGGGCACTTGTTAAAATATTAAGATCCAATGGTTCGATGAATGGAGTTCTTACTTCTGAAGATAAATCTGTAGAAGGTTGTCTAAAGTTAATCCATCAAACTCCTAAAATGGAGGGCTTGAATTTATCACAAATAGTTTCTACAAAGAAGCCATATTTGTGGAGAAATTTTTCTGAAACTGTTTTTGACGTCAGAAAAAGAGACACTGAGACTTCTCATAAGTTAAAAATAGTGGCAATAGATTTTGGAATCAAAAAATCAATTTTAAATAGGTTAGTTTCCTATGGTTGTGAAGTTCTAGTTTTACCTTCTAGCTCTTCAATAAATGATGTTCTTGATAATAATCCTGATGGTATATTTTTCTCAAATGGACCTGGTGATCCCTCTTCTGTATATAAAGGCATAGATTTAGCAAGATCACTTATTGAGTATGGTGAAATACCTATGTTTGGAATTTGTCTTGGCCATCAAATATTTGGATTGGCTTTAGGAGGTTCTACTTATAAACTACCTTTTGGACATCGTGGTTTAAATCATCCTTGTGGAAAGGATCATCAAATTGAGATAACTAGTCAGAACCATGGTTTTGCTATTGACCCTGATTCTCTTTCAAAAGACTTAGTTAAAATAACTCACCATAACCTTAACGATAATACTGTTGCTGGATTAGAAGTTAATGATAAGCCGATATTTAGTGTTCAATTTCATCCAGAAGCAGGACCAGGTCCACATGATTCGGATTATTTATTTAAAAAATTTGTTTCTCTAATGTTAGAAAGATGTTGACATGTCGTTTTCTTTTGATTTGATAATTACATTTGATAAATTAATTTTCGGAGGTTATAGATCATAGAAGATTTCCAAAAGCTTACTGTTTCTCTAAGAGGAAACATCGATCTAAAGGCAGATATACTTGTTTTTACTTTTAAAGGGCAACTTGATGCCTTTTCAGAAAAACAATTTAAGACTTTTGTAACTAATAACTTAAACAAAGAGCTTCCATTCGTTTTAGATCTTACTAAAATTGATTTTCTAGATTCTTCTGGCTTAGGTGCTCTTGTTCAGACTGCAAAAGAGTGTAAAAAGTTGAAACTTGATTTTTCAGTAGTTGGAAATTCTAGAGTTGCTCAAACAATTAAACTTGTACGTCTAGGCGATTTTCTTAATTTAAATTCAAGTCTTGAGGAAGCTTTAACGTATTTAAAAAGTTGAATTATTGGATTCAAAATTTGGTTCCATATGGAACCCCTGAAGATATAGGTGTTATTCAACTTGCTTGGCTTGGTGACTCTGTGTGGGAACTTCATCAAAGATTAAAACACGTTCATTTTCCTTTAAAATCTAAAGAACTTCATTTATCTGTTGTTAACGAAGTAAAAGCTAATTCTCAATCAAAATCATTAAGTCAAATTGAACATTTGCTAAATGCAAATGAAATTAATTTAATTAGACGTGCTAGAAATAAAAGTAAGAGAGCCCCAAAGTCTTCAAATCCAACCATATACTCAAGAGCAACTGGTTTTGAAACCTTAATTGGCTGGCTATTCCTAAAAGATCCTCAAAGATTATCAATGCTTTTTGAATATCTTGAAATTAATATGAAATGAATCAATGAAAAACTACTCAAATAAAAATTTTTCTGGTAAAAATACAAGAAAATTTAAAAAAAATTCTGATGAAAAAAACTATTATTCTGAGAATTTAAATTCTTCTAAAAAGAATGATAGATTTTCGAGTAATTCTTTTAAAAATAAAAATGTTAACAAAATAAACGAAATTGATAAAAAGAAAGGTAACTTTTCATATTCAAAAAGAAGTAAGCCAACAAATAAAACCAATTTAGATTTATCTAAAAAAACTTTCGATATTTATCAAGATCATTCAAATAAAAAAAATCTTGATGATTGGGTATGGGGTAAACATTCAGTTTATGAAGCTCTTATTAGCCAAAGACCTATTAATCGAATATGGTGTACAACAGAAATATTTTCTTCTGAGAAGTTTTATATTCTACTTAAGGACCTTAAATCAAAAGGAGTCCTCATCGAAGAAGTTTCATGGAACAGGATTTCTCAATTGACATATGGCTCTTCACATCAAGGTGTAGCATTGCAGTTAGCATGTTCTAAAACAATATCTTTAGAAGAATTAATAAGTATTTCTAAAATTAACTCTACGAATCCTATTATTCTGGCCTTAGACGGAATAACTGACCCTCATAATGTTGGCGCGATTGTTAGATCAGCAGAAGCATTTGGCTGTAAGGGTATAATCATTCCTCAAAGAAGATCAGCTGGTTTAACAGGTACAGTCGCGAAAGTTGCTGCTGGAGCTCTGGAACACTTGCCAGTAAGTAGAGTCGTTAATTTAAATAGATCATTAGAAGAACTAAAAGCAAATGGTTTTATTGTTATTGGATTATCTGGGGATGGTCAATTACCGATCTCAAAGTTTAATGAAAAAACTCCCTTGGTAGTAGTTGTAGGTTCAGAAGATAAAGGCATCTCATTGCTTACCCAAAAAAAGTGTGATTTTATTTTAAGGATTCCTCTAAAAGGTAAAACATCAAGTTTAAATGCCTCTGTCGCTGCTGCTATCTCGCTATTTTACTTGACAAGCAAATAATTATTTATTCCATAATCTAAATTTTACTTTATTTAAATATTGTTGTTTCAATACATTTATATAATAAATAAATATATATTGAATATTTACTACAAATATTGTATAGAATTTAACAAGAATTGATTTCCTACTAAAGGGTAATTAAATTGATTAGAAATTTTGGAAACAAACTTGGATTAGCTTGGTGGGCTAAAATTGAGACGAATGAACCAGATGCAACATACTGGTTTGGCCCATTTATTACAAAAAGTAGTTTAAATCAAAATATTTCTTCCTTTATTAAAGATCTTTCAGATGAAGGTTCTAAAAATATAAAACATACATTAGTTCGTTGCAAAAAAGAAGAACCATTAACTGTCTGATAATATTTAATTTTGTAGAACTTTTAGTTATATGAATTTTAAACTTTTTAGAAATGAAATTAATAGTAGAAATTTTTCTGTTAAGGAATTAGTAAATGATATTTTTTTAAAAATTGATTCTAAAGATCCTCAAATTAATTCATATATTAGGACTACAAAAGAAAATGCATTATTGCAAGCAGAAAATATAGATAAAATTATTCAAAGAAAAGAAGTACTCCCTCCTCTGGCAGGAATACCAATAGCAATTAAGGATAATATTTGCACAAAGGGAGTTGAAACAACTTGCGCAAGTAAAATGCTTAAAAGTTTTGTTGCCCCGTATGAATCTACAGTTTCAAGTAAATTATGGTCTTCAGGCGCTATTTGTTTAGGTAAAACTAATTTAGATGAATTCGCAATGGGGAGTTCAACAGAGACTTCTGTATTTGGTGTAACTTCGAATCCTTGGGATATTAACAGAGTACCAGGAGGGAGTTCAGGAGGAAGTGCCGCCTCAGTCGCTGCTGGGCTTTGTTCTGCTGCTATAGGTTCTGATACCGGAGGATCAATAAGACAACCAGCCTCTTTTTGTGGTGTTGTAGGGCTTAAGCCTACTTATGGACGAGTAAGTAGATGGGGATTAATAGCTTTTGCAAGCTCTCTTGATCAAATAGGACCTATTACAAATACTGTTTCAGATGCAGCTGAAATCCTAAACATAATATCTGGCAAAGACCGGTTTGATTCGACATGTCTTGATAAACCAGTGCCTAATTATTTGACTGATTTAAATAAATCCATAAAGCATTTAAAAATTGGAATTATTAAAGAATGTTTTGAACATCCAGGTCTTAATCCAGAAGTAAGAGAATCTGTTTTGGCTGGAGTAAAAAGATTTATAAATTTAGGGGCTGAAATCCTTGAAGTTGAATGTCCCAGGTTTAATGATGGAATTGCAACTTACTATGTAATAGCGCCATCTGAGGCATCTGCAAATTTAGCAAGATATGATGGAGTTAAATATGGGTACAGATCAAAAGAAGGGTCAAATCTTATTGATATGACTTCAAAAAGCAGAGCTGAAGGCTTTGGAGACGAAGTTCAAAGAAGAATTTTGATTGGAACTTATGCTTTGTCAGCAGGATATGCTGATGCTTATTACAAGAAAGCACAAAAAGTTAGAACACTAATAAGAAAAGATTTTGATGATGCTTTTAAGAAAGTAGATATTTTATTAACTCCAACTTGTCCAACTACAGCTTTTTTGAAGGGTGATTTTGTCAATGATCCACTTTCTATGTATTTGTCTGACCTCCTAACTGTTCCAGCAAATTTAGCCGGTCTCCCTGCTATTAGTATTCCTTGTGGATTTGATACTAAAGGATTACCTATAGGACTTCAACTAATTGGTAATGTCCTAGAGGAAAATAAAATATTAAATGCTGCAAATATTTTTGAACTTGATGCTCAGGTAATAAAGAATAGAACCTTAAAATAAAATCATATAAATAATTAATTTGTAATCATAAAGTATAGACCTTTTAGAATTTCTCTCTATCTTATATATATAAATTAATTAATTATGGGTTTCGTTCCACTTCATAATCATAGTGACTACAGTCTACTTGACGGGGCGAGTCAAATATCAAAAATGGTTGATAGAGCATCCGATCTTGGAATGGATTCTATTGCTTTGACTGATCATGGAGTGATGTATGGAGTTCTAGATTTAGTCAAGAAGTGTAAAGAGAAAGGTATAAAACCAATTATAGGGAATGAAATGTACGTTATTAATGGTTCTATCGATGACCCTCAGCCAAAAAAAGAAAAAAGATATCACTTAGTTGTATTAGCAAAAAATTATACTGGTTATAAGAATCTCGTAAAGTTAACTACAATTAGTCATTTAAAGGGTATGAGAGGTCGAGGTATTTTTTCTAGACCTTGTATTGATAAATTTCTATTAAATAAATATAAGGAAGGCCTAATAGTTTCTACAGCTTGTCTTGGTGGCGAAATTCCTCAAGCCATCTTGAAAGGAAGATTAGATATTGCAGAAGATATAGCTCTTTGGTACAAGAATTTATTCGCAGATGATTTTTATCTGGAAATACAGGATCACGGCTCTATCGAAGATAGAATTGTTAATGTCGAAATGGTAAAAATTGGGAAGAAAAATCAAATAAAAGTAATTGCAACTAACGATGCTCATTACATTTCAAATATGGATGTTGAAGCACATGATGCTTTACTTTGTGTACTAACGGGAAAACTTATAAGTGATGAGAAAAGATTGAGATATACGGGTACAGAATATATAAAAAGTGAAAAAGAAATGCTTGAACTTTTTAAAGATCACATAAATGATGAATCAATTAAAGAGGCAGTAAATAATACAGAAGAAATTTCCCAAAAAATTCAGGAATTTGATTTGTTTGGTAAATATAGAATGCCAAAATTTCCTCTCGATAAATATAATGATTCTTTTTCTTTTTTAACACAATTATCTAATGAAGGTCTCTTAAAAAGACTTAAAAAAAACGATCTTAATGAAGTAGAGGAGATTTATAAAAAAAGACTTTCTACCGAATTGAAAATTATAAAAGATATGGGTTTCCCAGATTATTTTTTGGTTGTTTGGGACTATATAAAGTTTGCAAGAGATAACTCTATACCAGTAGGACCAGGTAGAGGATCAGCTGCAGGCTCACTAGTAGCCTATGTCCTTCAAATTACAAATATAGATCCTGTTAAGCATGGATTATTGTTTGAGAGATTTTTAAATCCTGCAAGAAAGTCTATGCCAGATATAGACACAGACTTTTGTATTGATAGGAGAAATGAAGTTATTGATTATGTTACTAATCGATATGGAGAGGATAAAGTTGCACAAATTATTACTTTTAACAAAATGACTTCTAAAGCCGTTTTAAAAGATGTTGCAAGAGTTCTAGATATCTCTTATGGGGAGGCTGATAAATTGGCTAAGTTAATACCTGTTGTGAGAGGGAAACCTTATAAACTGAAAGAAATGATTGATAAGAATTCTCCTAGCCAAGAGTTTAGAGATAAATATATTAATGACAAGAGGGTACAAAAATGGGTTGATTTGGCTTTAAGAATTGAAGGCACTAATAAAACATATGGTGTTCATGCTGCGGGAGTTGTTATCGCATCAGATCCTCTAGATGAACTTGTACCTCTTCAAAGGAATAATGAAGGTCAAATAATAACCCAATATTCTATGGACGATATTGAATCACTTGGATTATTGAAAATGGATTTTCTGGGTCTAAAGAATCTTACTATGATTGAAAAGACAGTTTCTCTAATCAATCAATCTACTGGAAAGACAATTAACATCGATAGTTTACCTCAAAATGATGGCAAAACATTTGAGCTTATTGGGAGAGGTGATCTCGAAGGTATATTCCAACTTGAATCTTCAGGGATGAAACAGGTTGTAAAAGATTTTAAACCTAACTCGCTAGAGGATATTTCGTCTATCTTAGCTCTATATAGACCTGGTCCTCTTGATGCTGGTCTTATACCTAAATTCATAAATCGAAAAAATGGGAATGAAAATATTGATTTTCCTCATCCATTTATTGAGTCAATTTTAACTGAAACCTATGGAATCATGGTTTATCAAGAACAAATTATGAAAATTGCTCAAGACTTAGCGGGTTATTCTCTTGGCGATGCTGATTTACTTAGAAGAGCTATGGGGAAGAAGAAAGTATCTGAGATGGTAAAACATAGGAATATTTTTGTACAGGGTTCTATGAAGAAGGGTGTAAATGAAAAATTAGCTAATGATCTTTTTGATCAAATGGTTTTATTTGCAGAATATTGCTTTAACAAAAGCCATTCAACCGCATATGGCGCAGTAACTTATCAAACAGCATTTTTAAAAGCCCATTTTCCTGTTGCATATATGGCAGCACTCTTAAGTGTTAATTCTAGCTCCAGTGACAAGATGCAGAGATATATTTCTAATTGTTATTCAATGGGTATAGAAGTTATTTCACCCAGCATTAATTTCTCTGGAATCGACTTTACCATTAACAATAATCAGATTTTATTTGGTCTTTCTGCTATTAAAAATTTAGGAGATTCTGCTATTAGAAATATAATTGAAAATCGTAATAATTTTGGAATATTTAAGTCATTAGCAGATTTGTGCGATCGCTTACCTTCAAATGTTCTTAACAAAAGAAGCCTTGAATCTCTAATTCATTGTGGAGCACTTGATGAGTTTTCGAATAATAATAATAGAGCTCAATTATTATCAGATCTTGAACATGTAATTGAATGGGCCTCCTCCCGTAATCGTGATAGATTATCTGGACAAGGAAATCTATTTAACTCTAAAGATGAATTTTCAAACGTTGCGTTTTCAGATGCACAGTTAGCGAAGGTCGACGATTATGCACTTATTGAGAAGTTAAAGTTAGAAAAGCAGCTTTTAGGCTTTTACTTATCTGATCATCCGCTAAAACATTTAACTAAACCAGCAAAACTTATATCTCCAATTAGTATTTCTCAATTAGAGGAAACAAAAGATAGAACTAAAGTCTCTTTGGTTGGGATGATACCTGAATTGAAGCAAATTACTACAAAAAAAGGAGATAGGATGGCTATAGTTCAACTTGAAGATCTTTCCGGATCTTGTGAAGCGATAGTTTTCCCCAAAACCTATGTTAGATTATCAGAGTTTCTTTTGACAGACACTAGATTGTTGGTGTGGGGAACAATAGATAAAAAAAGTGATAAAACTCAACTAATAATAGATGATTGCAGAGAGATTGATAACCTAAAATTGCTCATTATTAATCTTGAAAGTTCTCAAGCATCAGATGTAAGAGTACAAAATACGTTAAGAGACTGTTTAATTAAATTTAAACCTGATAAAAGCAAACTAGGAATCAAGATTCCTGTTATAGCTGCAGTTAGAAATAAAAATAGTGTTACTTATGTTAAATTTGGTGAACAATTCTGTATTGGTGATATACATGGTGCATCTAAATTATTAGAAGATAAATCATTCCAGGTTAATTTGAAATCGCTAGTTTCCTAAATTAATTATTCTCGTCAAAATTTTGAGTTGCAGGTTTGAAGGCTGCTTTTGCTCGTTGTATGTTCATTGGAATATTTTCAATACCGAAAAAAGATCCAGGCTCTTTGTCCCAACTAGCTGACAATATTCCAAAACTTAATCCTGCCAGTCCTAATAGAAAAAACAAAGCTGAAATTGCAATTGTTGAAGAAGGAGGTATTTCTGCAATATTTCTTGTAACGATAATATAGCTTACGACGAAAACAGACATTCCCATTATCGTCGGTATTCCTGCAGTAAAAAATATTCTTCTCGCCATTCTATCGGCTACATATTTTGGGATCCCACTTGATGATTTCTTTTTAGTTACTACTGTGTTAGAAGTTTTTTCCAGATTGCTAAAAGCGGTTTTCTCAGAGGAATTTTTTTTCTTTCTATTAATTATCTTCTTTTTTGATTGTTTTTTTTTCATTAAGGGAAATCATCCTCTGATTCCAATTTTCTTCACTAAATCTTGATATTTTTGAACGTTTTTATCTTTTAAATAAGATAATAATCTTTTTCTTTTACCAATCATTTTTAATAATCCTTGCCTAGAGGCAAAATCATGGATATTACCTTGTAGATGGTCACTTAATTTCGAAATTCTTTTAGAGAGCATTGCGACTTGAACTTCAGCTGAGCCTGTGTCAGTTGTATGTACTTGATGGGTTTCAATAAGCTTCTGTTTTTCGGCTGTATCTAATGACATAAAATTTATTTTTCTTAATTTTATATTACTACGTTATATGACTAAATTACTACTATCATTTTCTAAATAATTCATTGCTAACTTCAATAAATCTTCAAATGAAGTATTTCTATTTTTTTTAGTATCGCTGTATGTTTCCTTAATAATTACTGGTAGGATTCTTTTGATTTCATTCTTAGTATAGTTTAAAGATTGTAAAGTTAATTGAAGGTCATCCAACATTTGACTAATTTCCGGATTGATAATCTCAAAATCATCTTTGTTTTTTTTGTCTTTAATTTCTATTTCTTTTTTAAATTTATTATTTAATTCTAAAATTAATCTCTCAGTCATTTTTTGTCCAATTCCAGGAATAGAACTAATTTCTTTTTTGTTTTGTGTTTTAATAGCGTTAATAATCTGAGGAATTGATAGTTTATTTAAAATACTAATACCAATTTGTGATCCAATACCTCTAATACTTATAACTTCAATAAAGAATTTTTTTTGATCTTTCGATTCAAAACCAAATAATAAATCTGATTCTTCCTTCTTTATATGCTTTATCCAGAGAATTATATTTTTATTAGAGGATTGAATTGTTTTTAATTTGACAAAGAGAGACTCTATTATTTGAATTTCATATCCTAATCCTTGACAATTTATTAAGATAAAAAATTTGTGATTTGCTTGCCATAATTCCAGCAGTTCTCCACTTATCCAACTAATCAATTAACCACCATCCAGCTGGCATCCTATTAGTGCTCCTGCTGTGCCGCCAGCTGGCACCGCCCAAAATCTATCTTTTCCTTTAGATGAAGAAAGTGCTATACCCGCACCAAGAAGACCTCCAATAAAAGAACCATCGCTACAGTCATTATCATCTACTTTGCTTTCTCCTTTGCAGGGAATTACCACGTCAACTTCATAACTTTTTACGTAACCTGGACTTGTCTTAGTTCCAGGAATATATTCTTCTCTATATTCAGTTCTGGTACAGGTTACTGACTTTGGCGTTGTTGCATTAACTTGATAAACAGGAAAGAAACAAAGTAAGAAAGTTAAATGAAAAAATTTCAATGTACTTTTTATTCTTTTAACAGTCTAAGTACTTTTGATTATTTTGGTAGTAGAAATAATAGTTCCTAATAAAACTAGTGAAGCGCCTAATAAAAAATTTACGTTTATTATTTCTCTAAAAAACAATATCCCCCAAATTGAACCGAATACCACCTGTAAATAATTAATGGTTGCAGCCTCAGAAGCAGGCAAATTTTTTAATCCTATAGTTAAAAAAGTCTGACCTAATTGAGTAAATAAGCCAATTCCAATAATCCATAATAATTCATTCCCATTAGGAGTAACCCAGTTGATTACTACAAATGGCATTAATGTTATAAAAGAAACAAGTGGAAAATATTCAATAATTACATAAACATCTTCAGTATATGAAAGTTTCTTAACCGTAACGTAAGCCAATGCAGTGCATATGGATCCAATAAATGCTATGAAAATTGAATGACTTTCAATATTTACTTTTATATTTGACAGTTGAGTTGGATTTAATATTACTAATATTCCAATCCAGCCAATAACTAGAGCAAATAATAAATTTCTAGTTATTTTTTCGTTTATAAATAATCCAGCAAATATAGATATTAAAATAGGATATGTGTACTGAATGACAGTAGATATACTGAGAGGCATATTTCTAATTGCATAAAAAATACAAATTAAAGCTAGAGTTCCTAAAACACCTCTTAATATAAGTAGTGGTCTATTTTTTCCTAAAGGGTTTATTTTTTTCAGTTTGATTATAAATATAGTAATTATTAAACTTAGCAGGGATCTGAAGAAAACTAGTTCATAAATAGGTATCCTTTTATCAATATTTTTTACACACAAGGTCATTAAACTAAAGAAGAACGAAGCAAATACCAAATTATATTTATTCAATGAATTAAATTTCTTTTCTATTTCTGCGATATTTCTCATTTAATAAAATAGTTTTATTGTGAAATTATGTAGATTCTTATTTGATATTGAACTATAACAAATAAATCATTATTTATTTTTTGATAGGAATCTCAATGGTTCATTCCATACATCCAAGAACTATCCAAGAGGTTAAGGAAAAGGCAGATATTGTTGATGTTATATCTGAACATATTGTTCTTAAGAAGAAAGGGAAAGAATTTGTTGGAATTTGTCCTTTTCATGATGATACTAAGCCATCTATGACAGTATCACCAACTAAACAATTTTATTACTGTTTTTCCTGTGGTGCTGGTGGTAATTCGATTAAATTTTTAATGGAATTCACTCGTGCTAATTTTTCTGATGTTGTACTTTCTCTTGCAAAGAAAAATAATATTAACGTTGAAAATCTTGAGGGTCCTCAAGTAGAAGCATATAAAAAGCAATTATCAAGAAAAGAAGAACTTTATAAAATTCTAAGAGTAACTAAAAATTGGTTCAAGTCACAATTAAATAATTCATCTGGTGTTGAAGCATTGAAATATTTAACATCAATAAGAAACTTAGATAACAAAATTATCGATAACTTTGAATTAGGGTTTGCTCCAAATTCATGGAATGATTTATTTAACTATCTATCCAAGGTAGAGAAATTTCCTATTAATCTAATATTAGCTTCAGGCCTTGCAATTTCTAAAGATAATTCTGATAAGATTTATGATCGTTTTAGAAATAGATTAATTGTTCCTATATATGATATGCAAGGCAGAGTAGTTGCCTTTGGAGGCAGATCTCTTGATGGTCAGGAACCTAAATATCTTAATTCTCCTGAATCAGAGATATTTGAAAAGGGAAAAATGTTGTTTGCATTCGAAAAAGCTTCTAGCAATATCAGAAAAAGAGATAAAGCTATTATCGTTGAAGGTTATTTTGATGTGATTTCTCTTCATTCAAAAGGTATTACTAATTCTGTGGCATCTCTTGGCACCGCATTAAATAAATATCAGATTTCTCAACTATGTAGATGTACAGATAATAAAAATATAATTTTGAATTTTGATTCTGATAATGCAGGGGTATTAGCTACAAAAAGAGTAATTAAAGAGGTGGAGAGTCTTTCTCTTCATGATCAAATTAATCTTAAGATACTTCAACTAAGTAATTTTAAAGATCCTGATGAATATTTGAATAGTCATACTCCAGAAGACTATTTTAATTTGATTGATAATTCAATATTTTGGATTGATTGGGAAATTGATCAGATCTTTAAAGATAAAGATTTAACTAAGTCTGATATTTTCCAGAGTGTTATTTCATCGTTAGTAAAATTGTTGAGTAAATTACCTCAATCATCAACTAGAACTCATTATTTACAAAAAGTTGCCGAACTATTAAGTAAGGGACAAGCTAGGTTAGCAATACAGTTTGAACAAGATTTAAGAAATCAAGTTAAGGGATTTCGGTGGCATGGTAGATCTAGAAAATTTGAACAACCAAATGAAATTTCTCGGCGTGAGAAGAATGAATCTGAAATAATTTTTTATTATCTGCATTGTCCTGATCTTAGGTTATTTATTCGTGATGAATTCCTCAAAAGAGAAATTAATAACTTTAATACTAAATACATTCAAAATTTATGGGACTCTATTTCAAAAATTGAACAAAATAATTTGGGTTTAAATTATTTAAATGATTTAAAACAATCAAATAGTCAAATTATTCATAAAGAGTTTACTGCTATTAACTTAATTTCACTTCTTCCAGATTACTTGGCTCTTAATAATGATGAATTATCAAATAAAGTTAATGAATTTGTTAATCCGAATGAGTTATTTTTAACTATGCTAACTAATCCTAAAGACAATTTACTTGGAACTTTATCACTTCTTGAGAGATATAATTCTCTAAAAAGATGTAGACACTTGATTGAATCTTGGGGATCTCAAAGATTAAAAACTTTAGAAAATTGTATTTCAATTTTAATTGATAATTCCTCTTCAGATCCATCAAATACCAATAAAGAGATTGATGATCTTTTTAAGGATCTCAATTCAGATGCCATTAAATTTCAAGAACTATATTATTTAGAAAGACAACACATAAATCTTTTGGACAAACAACGCTGCGCTAATTTCATTGCTAGTTAATTTAGTTGTTTTAAATTTATAGGCAGTATTTTTTTATCATATTTTTTACCTTTTTGGGCTTGAATTCAAGAATATAAGCTTCTACTTCTTTTGCATAAGTTCCAGAAAAATTGGAAGTAGAGAACTCTAATGATTTCCTCTTACTTGGATGTAATTTATCTTCTAAATCTTTTATATCCCCTACCGTTTCGTTGTTATTGCATCTTTGTATAGCATGAGTAGCTTCATGTCTTAATGCTCTACTGATTGCCAATTCTGTTTTGAAGTTATCTTTTGTTGATTGCTTCTTTTTATTTTTATAATTTGTTTTCCTTTTTGCATTCTCAGTACATATTATTATTTTATTTTCTATAGAACTATGTAGTCCGATTATTTCTTTATTTATGAGACATTCAATTTTATTTTCTTCAACTACATAGTTTGCTTTTATTAATAAGTCAAGAATTTCTTTATCTGTTTTACTTAAAAATATAATAAATTCCATTTTATTTTTTTACTTTACTATAGTTGGAAGATGGTTAATATCAGTTGTAGATGAGCGACTTAGAAAATTCTTATTCATCGACCAACTTTGTCGCTTTTTTGTAATTGCCCACGTAATTGCATTGTTGTTAAATCGTTTGTTTAATGAATCAATTGTTCTCATAAGGGTTTTTGTTTTTTTAAGGTCTTCCTGAGATTTGTAATTGATAACTGATTGCTGTAAGTATCCATTATTTGTTAAATCCTGCATTAAAACACCAGCTTTTGAGAATTTATATTCGGGATTATAAACTTCTTTAGATAATTCAACTACTATTTTTAAAATTTTATTTGTGTCATCTGTTGCATTTGTAAGTTTTCTATGAGCACTTCTTTGATAATTTTGACTTGAATATTTACTGGTTCTGGCAAATACTCTAATATCGGATGATTGCAAATTCTGACTTCTCATTTTTTCAGAGGCTTGTATTGCGTGAGTTGCCAGTGCTTGAGTTAAGTCTTCTAATTTTGTGATAGGCGTACCGAAACTCCTGCTCACCTGAATTACTTTTTTTGGTTTCTTGTTTTTTTCTATGGGCAGGCATCTATGGCCTTTCAGTTCTAATTGCAGTCTTTTCCCTACGATGCCTAATTTCTTAATGATTTCATTTTCTTCCATATCTCTTAGTTCTCTCGCATTTTTAATACCTTTACTTCGCAACCAATTAGAGGTTTGTTTCCCGACTCCCCATATCTTATCTATACTAATTCTTTTTAAATAATTATTCTCATTTTCGGTTCTAGCTAAATCAAATATTCCAGCTGAATAATCAATATTTTTAGCTAGTTTATTAGCAATTTTTGCTCTTACTTTATTTTCTCCTATTCCTACTGTTATGGTAATCCCTAGATTCTGATATATTAATGATCTTATGCTTCTTGCCCAAGGATATAGATTTTCATCATTAGGTCTAGAAATCGAGACGAATGCTTCGTCAATAGAATAAATTTCTATCTGTTCACAGTAGTTTTTCAGTAAATTCATTAGTCTTCTGCTCATATCCCCATAAAGCGAGTAGTTTGAGCTTAAGACTGCTACATCTAATTTATTTAGTCTTTCTTTGACCTTAAAATACGGAGTTCCCATTTTAATTTTTAAAACTCGCGCTTCAGGGCTTCTTGCAATGATACATCCGTCATTATTAGATAAAATTACTACTGGTTTATTTCTCAAATAAGGGTTAATATTTTGTTCACATGACGCGTAAAAATTATTAGCATCTATGAGAGCTATTGCATCAATATTTGAAATTCTCATAAATAGCTATGTATTGAATAAATAACAACTCCCCATATCTGTACATCAATATGGTTTTTAAATCTAAAATCAGGATAATTATGATTTTCTGCTTTTAAATATAATTCATTATTTTTTATAGATAATCTTTTTATTGTAAATTCTCCGTCTATCATTGCAATGATGATATTCCCTGGCCTGGCTGTTAGGCTCTTGTCTACTATTATTAAATCTTTATCTTTAATTCCTGCATTTATCATTGAGTCACCTTTAACTCTAAGAAAAAAAGTGCTAAACGGATTAGATATTAAATGTTCGTTTAAATCAATATTTTCTTCTGTATAGTCATCTGCAGGAGAAGGAAACCCTGCTGATACCGAATCAGTTAATAAGGGGATTTTAAAAAATTTAGTAGTTGAATTAAAAGAACCCAAGGCTAAATTAATAGTATATATGTACTATATAGCAAAAAACAAAAAATAGTTAGTTATTAAACTTTTATAGATTAATTTTAGATTGAATCTAATCTTTTAAGAACGATGGTAAGGGGAGTTGTTAGATATAGAAATAGCTCTATAGATTTGTTCGATTAGGATTAATCTAGCCAATTCATGAGGAAAAGTTAAAGGAGACAGGCTTAGTAAAAGATCTGATTTTTCTTTTATATCTGAACTAACTCCATCAGTATCACCGATTAAGAAATTAATTTTTTTATTTTTAAAATTCAAGAGTAAGGAACATAGTTCAACTGAATTAAACTGTTTCCCCTCTTCACTAAGGCAGATAATAATATTGTCATTGGATCTAAGATTATTTAAATTAAAAGTCTTTAACTCATTAATGATAAGTTCAGGCATTCTTTTTCTGTATTGATTAATTCCATCTCTAATCCAAAGTTTCTTTATTTTGCCGATAGCATAAATTGCTAATCTATTACTCTGAAGCATAAGTAAATATTAAAACTAATTATTCATCAAGAAGATAATTAAATTCATCATAGAGTTCCTCTTCGGTTGTTAATTTCTTGGAAAAATTATCTTTTTTAGAATTCATATTAATTTGATTAAGCTCACTATTTCTTAAAGAATGATTAACTTTAGAAGTTTCGCCTAGAGATTCTGAATTATCAATTAACGAATAAAAAATTTTATTGGGATCTTCTGAATTAAGTGGATTGGTGATTAAATTATCATTATTAGTTATATTTGTGTAATTATTTATATTTTTACTTTCATTATTTAAATTTTTCTTTTTTTTAAATTTATTGAGTTTATCTAAATTTTTTTTTGATAAGCTCATGATATAAAGTATTAAATAAATTCATAATTAATTTAAACATATTATTTATCTTTTAGATGAATTCTAAAAACTATCATCAAAAAAAAAGATTTGGACAGCACTGGTTGGTAAATAAAAAAATATTAGAAAAAATTAAAGAAATCGCTGTTCTTAATGAAAATGACTTTATTTTAGAAATTGGTCCTGGTAAAGGAGCTTTAACATCTAAGTTGTTAGATTCAGAAATTAAAAAATTACATGCAATTGAATTAGATAAAGATTTAATAAATTTATTAAATGATAAATTCAATAATAATGATAAGTTTTCACTGCAGCAGGGAGATATTCTTTCTGTAAATTTAGATTCGATTAACAAGAAGATTACAAAAGTGATTGCAAATATTCCTTACAATATAACTGGCCCAATATTGGATATTTTCATAGGTCGATTGGGCATTATAAGAAACTATAATTACGAAAAAATAATATTTTTAATGCAGAAAGACGTTGTAGATAGGATTTTATCAAAAGAAGGTAGTCCCAATGCTGGTGCGCTTAGTATAAGAATGCAACTTCTATCAAAAATAAAAAGAATATGTGATGTGCCGCCTTCATCATTTAGTCCGCCTCCAAAAGTTTTTTCTTCTTTAGTAGTTTTCGAACCAATTAAAAATGATTTAAGATTAGAAATTAGTCTAGAAAAATATATAGATAAACTTCTTCGAATTTCATTTAATTCAAGAAGAAAAATGCTTAGAAATACTCTTAATTCAATACTTTCAAATGAAGAGATAAATCAATTATCTGAATCTTCAAAAGTTTGTTTTAATTTAAGGCCACAAGATATTTCAATTGACCAATGGATTAAGCTTGCTGAAAATTGTATTAAAATTAAAAAATAAAAATTTAGGTATATGCAAGATTTAGCTAAAACGAAAATTAATATAAAATCTCCTGCCAAAATAAATTTGCACCTTGAAGTTATTGGAAAAAGGGAGGATGGATTTCATGAGTTAGCCATGATTATGCAAAATATCGATCTTTCTGATTATTTGGAATTTGAAATTAATAATGAAGGTTTAATTAAACTTGAGTCTGATTGTAATGATTTAAGCTTATCTGATGATAACTTAATTGTTAAATCGGCAAATCTATTAAGAAAAAAATCAAATATAGATTACGGTGCGAATATATTTTTAAGAAAAAATATTCCAATTGGCGCAGGATTAGCTGGTGGATCAAGTAATGCAGCAGCAACATTAATTGGTCTTAATAAGTTATGGGATTTGAACTTAGATCAAGAAACATTATGTTCATTAGCATCAACTTTAGGATCTGATATTCCTTTTTTTATTAATGGTGGTATTCAATTATGTTTTGGAAGAGGAGAAATTTTGGAGAAATTAGAGTCAAACTTTGAATATGGAGTAATTCTTTTAAAAAATCCAAATGTATCAGTATCTACAGCTGAAACTTATAAGAAATATAGTAATAGATTTTGTGATCAATATCTTACTGATCGAGAAATGATTGAGAACATAAGAAAAAATTTAAAAGATAATGGTATAAATAACTTAAATTTTGATAATCAACATTTATCTATTAAAAATGATTTACAGTTAGTTGTTGAAAATGAAAATGATTCTGTTAAGCAAGCATTATATTTACTTTCTAAATTAGAAAATTGTCTCACATTTTCAATGAGTGGATCAGGCCCTACATGCTTTGCACTATTTAAAGATATCGAGACTGCTAAAAAAGAATTAACAGCAAATTATAAATTGTTTAGAAGTAAAGGTTATCATTCATGGGTTTGCACTTTCCTTGAAAAGGGAATAACATTCATTTAAATTTTTTTATACAAAATTTTATTGTGGCTGATAATAGTAATGAGAATATTGAAAAAAACACTCCCGAAAAAGGACCATTGAGTTTTATTGTAGGATCATTAACAAGTTTTTTATTATTTATATTTTTTTATTTTTTAAGTAATAAAATTGCGATTTATTTTTCAGTACATAAACCATCTAATACTTCTGAAATAGTCCAAAATATTTCTTCTAGTATTAATACCTTAATAATTGGATTATCTTTTTTGCTAACCTTCTCATTTGCTTTTATAGGGATAGGACTTTTTATTGTATTTATTCGCAGTTTTTTTCTGAAGAAAAATTGAATTGCCAATATTATTAAGAAAACACTTTCTTTGAATGTCCTTACATGACCTGGGCCTATTAATTCTTTTGCTCTCACCGGGAATGATTTTGTCAATATTATTACTTATAACCTTTGCAGAAGGAGGATAAATTAATTAATCAAAGTGGTAGGATTATATATGTGATGAATTAGGTAATTAATTGTGGCTGGAACATTATTATTTAATGCTTTGAAAGAGGCAATTGATGAAGAAATGGCAAATGATGTAAATGTTTGTGTTATGGGTGAAGATGTTGGTCAATATGGAGGATCTTATAAGGTAACTAAGGATTTATATGAAAAATATGGAGAGTTAAGAGTCTTAGATACTCCAATTGCAGAGAATAGTTTTACGGGTATGGCTGTGGGTGCAGCAATGACTGGCTTAAGACCAATAGTAGAAGGAATGAATATGGGTTTTTTGCTTTTAGCTTTTAATCAGATATCAAATAACATGGGGATGCTTAGATATACAAGTGGCGGAAACTATAAGATACCAGCAGTAGTTCGCGGTCCTGGAGGAGTCGGACGCCAACTAGGTGCTGAACACAGTCAAAGACTTGAAGCATATTTTCATGCTGTTCCTGGTATAAAAATTGTGGCATGTAGTACTCCTACAAATGCTAAAGGTTTAATGAAGGCAGCAATTAGAGATGAAAATCCAGTTTTATTTTTCGAACATGTTCTTTTATATAACTTGTCTGAAGAATTACCAGAGGGAGACTATACCTGCTCTTTGGATCAGGCTGACGTTGTAAAAGAGGGTAAAGATATTACTTTATTAACTTATTCTAGAATGAGACATCACTGCCTTAAAGCTGTTGAAGAATTAGATAAAAAAGGAATAGATGTTGAATTGATTGATTTAATAAGTTTAAAACCATTTGATATGAATACCATTGGGAAATCAATAAAAAAAACAAATAAAGTAATTATTGTTGAGGAATGTATGAAAACTGGAGGTATTGGTGCAGAATTAATTGCGTTGATAACAGAAGAGTGCTTCGATGATCTAGATGCCAGACCAATTAGGTTATCCAGTCAAGATATACCAACTCCGTATAATGGAAATCTTGAGAATTTGACAATAATCCAGCCACACCAAATAGTAGAAAAAGTAGAAAATTTAATAAGTGGGAGTATTTAGTCAATGAAAAAAAGGCAAGGATGGCTTTTTTTTATAATATTCCTTCTCACATTATCAATTTATTTATTAATTAATTATCCATTAAAGTTTGGTCTTGATTTTGAAGGAGGCTCTTCTCTAACACTTGAATTAGTTAAAGAAGGCGGTAATGTTACCAATGATGAACTTGAAGCGGTTCAATTTGTTCTTGATAAGAGGGTTAATAATTTAGGCGTATCAGAATCAAATTTGCAAACCTTAGGTCGTGATAAATTAATCTTGGAATTGCCTGGAGTGAATAAAATTGAAGAGGCCGAGCGTATCTTAGGAAAGACTGCTTTATTAGAGTTTAGGATACAAAAGGTTGGGACAACCGATGATTTAAATAATTTACAATCTCAAAGATCAGATATAAATAATCTTATTGATCAATTTCTATTTATTAAAAACCGAGATGAAAAAAACGATTACACGGATATAAATAATATTCTTTTGAATATTCAAAATGATTTAAATTTTTCTCCTAAAAGTGAAGATTTATACAAAAAATTAATAGAAACGAAACAATACATTAATAATCAAATTGGTGAATTATTTACGAAAACAGATTTGACGGGTAAAGACCTTATTGATGCTGGGCGACGTCAAGAACAAACAAATAATAACTGGGAAGTTACCTTAACTTTTAACGATGAAGGAGCTAGAAAATTTGCTCTTATTACAAAGTCGATAGCCGGTACTAATCAAACTTTATCCATAATTCTTGATGGTGAATCAATAAGCGAGGCTAGTGTAGGTATTCAATTTTCTGCTAATGGAATAACCGGTGGGTTGGCCACAATAAGTGGCAATTTTAATGCTCAGGAAGCTAGAGATTTAGAGGTACAACTAAAAGGAGGTTCGTTGCCTTTGCCAATTAAAATAATTGAGAGAAATGAAATTAGCCCTCTGCTAGGTCAAAAAAATATTATTAAAAGTGTTTATGCTGCAATAAGTGGTTTGCTAATAGTTGGTATCTTTATGATTTTCAATTATCGAATATTAGGCTTAGTCTCTGTTGTCTCTTTAATTCTATATGGATTCTTTAACTTAGCTTTTTATTCATTAATTCCTGTCACTTTAACTTTACCTGGTATATCTGGTTTAATATTGAGTATTGGTATGGCAGTAGATGCAAATATTTTGATATTTGAGAGAATAAGAGAAGAATTAAGAAATGGTAATACATTAATAAGATCAATTGATAGTGGTTTCCAAAGAGCAAATTCATCTATTATTGATGGACATATTACAACCTTTTTAAGTTGTTTTGTGTTGTTTTTATTAGGTACTAATTTTGTTAAAGGATTTGCTGTAACTCTTGGCCTCGGTGTTGGAATAAGTTTATTTACTTCGTTAAATTGTTCTAAAACTATTTTGAGATTTTTTACAACTTATCAATCCTTAAGGCAAAAAGATCTTTACCTTCCAAGGAGAAACTTTTCTAACTAAGTTTTTTATTTCTAATATGCTTATGAAATCATTTAATTATGATCTAGTTAAAAACAAAAAAAAGACATTTGTTTTTTCATCCTTTTTTATTTTATTAAGTCTGATTGGAATAATATATTCAACTTTTTATACTTCCTATAAAAGACCTATTAATCTAGGAATTGATTTTGATGGTGGATACGAATTAAGAATTGAAAGGATTTGCGATATCAAATGTACTGATATTTCTCCGGATAAGATTTTAGAGGAATTAATAAAATCTTCATCACAACAAAATATTATAAATAATGTTCAATTAAAATTTCTAAATAAAAATGATTTATTAATAAGAACAAAATCTTTTTTGAATCCTAAAGAATCAGAAAAATTAATTAATGATATCGAAGAGATTATTGGTCCTTTAAATTACGATAATTTAGTTTCTAGAGAAATTGGTCCTAAACTTGGTCCCAAACTACTTAAGGATGCTTCAATCTCATTATTTGTTTCCTTATTAGCAATATCTTTGTATATTAATATTCGTTTTGACAAGAAATACGCTTTTTTTGCTTTATTAGCTCTTTTCCATGATTTATTTATAGTTTTCGGTATTTTTTCTTGGCTAGGCATTATTTTATCTATTGAGGTAAATACTTTATTTGCAGTGTCCTTGTTAACTATTGCGGGTTACTCTGTAAATGATACTGTTGTTATTTTTGATAGAATACGCGAAAATTTAAAATCGCAGAAAGAAGACTATAACGAAACTATTCAAAAATCAGTTAATGAATCATTTAGGAGAACAACCTTTACTAGTATTACAACTCTAATACCCCTATTAGCACTAATCTTGTATGGTTCCTCTTCTCTATTCTGGTTTTCTTTGTCGTTATCATTAGGAATTATAGTTGGAAGTTATTCAAGTATTTTATTGGCTCCATCTTTTTTGCTTAAAGATTAAGATAATATTTTAAAATTATGAAATTGACTTTCTATTTGATAATTTTAATATCTTTAGTTTTTATAGATCTTTCTACTGAATTACGAATATTAATTGATCATTTTAGCTTTACTTCATTATACTTTGCTATCTCAAAACATCCCTTAGCTTTCTTTATCCTTCTTTCCTATCCATATTTATATAATAATTTAAAGAAATAATATCTTAAATATCTTTAATTGATTCTTTAATTAGAACTTGAGTTACTACTGCTAAAGGAAGAGATAAGAGTAAACCTAATGGACCAAAAATGAAAGTAAAGCCAAATTGTGATATTAATGTTAGACCAGGAAGTAAATTTGTTTTTTTCTTCATTATTGATGGCATTATTATATAGCTTTCAATATTTTGAATGATTATATAGGCTCCTAATACTGCCAGCGGTTTCCAAAAATTATCTAATAGTGCGATTGAGATTGGAAATATACCACTAATAACTGGACCTATATTCGGGATTATATTTAAAACCATTGCGATTAGAGCATTAGAGACTACATACTTTACATCTAATATTGATAAAACTATTAATGATAATAGACCTACAGATATTGAGCTTATGACCATAGAAAAAGTCCAATTTGCTAATGCTATATTGCATTTGTCTAGAATATTTCTAAATTTATTTCGATAATTTTTTGGAATTAATAGAAGAATATTTTCTTTATATTGTTTTGGTTCAATGGATATCATCAAACTTACTACTAATACAAAAATTAATTTTAAAAGACCAGAACCAAGATTACCCGCAAAATTAATTAGGTTTTTAAAACTTTCTTGAATAGCTTTAGCAATAGTTGCAGTATCAGGAATTGTAACTACATTATCTATGAGATTAAATATGTCTATAACATTTCCAGATTCTTCACCATAAAATAAATTATTCAATTTGTTCAAATTTGTATTAAGTAAAAGATTTATTCTAGATAAGCCATTTGGTATGTCATCTAATATTTCGTTGAATTCCTTAACAAACGGTGGCAAGACAAGAATGAAGATAGTGAAAACTATCAATGAGATAACTGTTAATACAATAAACAATGATAAAGATCTGGGGATTTTCAACCACTTTTGAATTTGATTGCATAAGTTACATACAATATTTGAAATTACCAAAGAGCAAATTATTAACAGTATGAAATCTCTTAAAATCCATATTATTAAAGAAGTTATAAGTATTACTGCTAATTTGAAATATGATGAGCTACTCAATTTTCATAATATTCTACTTCTTTTCAGAATATCCTAATCCATTTGATTTGGCATAACTATTTGCAAATCTCATAAATCTATCAAAGTCTGATGTGTTCTTCCAAATATAAACTGCTTCTAAAAATATGGGTTCTCCATCAACAAACTTTACTTTGACTTCCCTAGTAAGTATTTCACCTTCGGAATCAATCATACGCATTCCTGTGATTTCACCGTCTGTAATTGAAGATAATGCCTGAGGTTTTTCGAATGAAAATAAAGCTTGGCCAGTGGTACCATCTTTACTCCTAGTCAGTCTTATTTCGGGCACTACTGGTTCATCAGTCCCTTCATAAAATTGTATTTTTGCAGTTTTATTTGCTGTCATAATATTCCTTTAATAATTTCTTATTTTAGGAAATATTTTTCACATTCGTTTGTAATTATTTTATAAAACATTATTTAGTAACTCTAGAATCCTTTCATCATATTTTTTATCGGTTAAATCTAATAAAGTTATATTTTCCTTGCCAACTTTTTCATATTCATAACACCTATCGTAATAATCTAAAACTGATTTACATACTAAATCCCATTTCTCATTATCAATTGATTCAAGGGCTATTTTTGTTCTTTGAGGACCTAATCTTTTTTTAATCCTTTGTACAGAGTCTTTAAGCTCTTCTTTTTTAAATATACTATAAGTATTTATCAATTCATCTAACCTGTTAGATTCGCTTCTTATAATTTCAATTCTCCTAGAGTGTTTCATCTGATTGAAGAATTGATGTGGAATTTTACATTTACCTATATTTGCACTTTCAGCTTCTACAAAAATATTCTTGAAACATTTAAAAGAATTTAATTTTTCTGCAATTATATTTTCAAATTGCTCATTTGAAGGTTGTTCTTTCATTCCTAAACCTCCAAATGTACTGCCTCTATGACAAGCAAATCCTTCAAGATCAATTGTTTGATACTTATATTTCTCTAGTAATGATAATAATCTGGTCTTCCCTGTGCCTGTTTTTCCACCAATAACAACTATATTTAATTTTTTTGAGAAACTATCTAATACCCATCTTCTATATATTTTGTATCCTCCCTTAAGTGTTATTGGATTTAATTTATATTTTTGTAATAGCCAAGAAATGCTTTGTGAACGCATTCCTCCTCTAGAACAATATAGTCTGATATGAAATTCATTATTGTTATTAGGAATAGTTTTATAAGACTCAATACTCATGAATAAATTATCAAGAAGTAATTCCATTTTTTTTTCAAAAAATATTAATCCCTCTATAACTGCTTTTTTTCTTCCTTCTTTTTTATAAATCGTGCCAATTATAGATCTCTCATAATTATCAAATAGTGGAATGTTAATAGAATTAGGCAGGTGTCCTTTATAATATTCACTCGGGCTTCTAACATCTATAAGTGGTCCTTTAAAACTTCTAAATTTCTCTAGTTCTTTTCTTTTGAAATACATGAATAGTTTTTATTTTTTTAGATTGATTTTTTAAAATGAATAACAAAGAACAAGATAACTATAATAATGCCACATTGGATCTGATAAGAAAATTTGTAGATTCAAATCAACGAAAAAGAATAAATTCCTTAACTAAAATAGAAACCGAAGTCGAAAATATTTTTAATCTTGGCCCCTCACTGTTTGATATCTTTGATAGTGATAGCGACGACTGGGCTGCTGGTTGGATATTGCAGGTTTTAAAAAAATTAAAACCAGAATTCTTTGAAAACTCTAAATTCAATAATTGGTTTAATACATATTCAGATATTGATATTAATTATGAAGATTTGCAATTGATGTTGGTAGAACAAAAATTTGAAGAGGCAGATAGATTAACAAGTTCCTATTTACGAAAATTAGCTGGAAAATTAGCTGAAAAGCGTGGATATGTTTTCTATAGTGAAGTTAGGAATATGTCATGTAAAGATCTAGAAACAATAGATAGATTATGGACTATTTATTCCACTGGTAGATTTGGATTCTCAATTCAGGCAAAGATATTAAAATCAGTAGGGAAAAAATATGAACTAATGTGGCCAAAAATAGGTTGGAAAAAAGAGGGTTTATGGACTAGATATCCTGGATCTTTTTGCTGGTCATTGGATGCTCCTGATGGACATATGCCCTTAATAAATCAACTAAGAGGAGTAAGACTTATGGACTCCATCCTTCGGCATCCTGCTATTGCAGAGAGACATAATAATATTCTTTAATTTGAGGTATTTAATAAGTTAAAATTAAGAAAGTATCAAAATATTATTATGTCCTTATTTCGGGGCAAAAATATTTTAAAAAAATTATTCAAAAGACCAAAGATTAACTGGTCAAACTACGAATTCGAATCATCATTACAGTTAAATGAATTTGTCGATCAATTATTAGTACCTATTAAGAATTCTCAATCAAGCTATCTTATAAAACTTGGTTTACATGAAGCTCTTGTTAACGCAGTAAAACATGGAAATAAATTAGATCCTAAAAAACATATTAGAGTAAGAAGAATAATTACTCCTAATTGGTGTGTTTGGCAAATTCAAGATCAAGGGAATGGTTTAGATATAAAAAGAAGAGATTATAACTTACCAAAAAAAATAAGTAGTGTAAATGGTCGTGGCCTATACATTATTAATGAATGTTTTGATGATATTAGATGGAGTAGTAAAGGAAATAGGCTTCAGTTGGCATTGAAAAGGTGATTTTTACTAGGGCAAGGTTGGTCTACGTTAATTTCTTTTAACCATTTAATACTTTCTTCTATATACTCTATAGCTTCATTCTCATTGCAAGAAATAATTAAATGGCATAATCCCGCAGAAATTAGTTCTGCAGATCGTTTATATTTATTTCCTTTATCTTTATGCCATTTAGAATGATCAATCTTTAATTTGTCATTAAGGCTTTGAACAAGCTGAATAGTATCTTTATCCCAATAGGTCATAGAATTTTTTATTTACTTTACTGCAGACCATACTTTTGTCATAAAAAAGGAATTTGATTTTACATCTTTAAACCCTACTTCCTCTATTTTAGAATCTATATCTTCTTTTATGTAATCACAATAAAACGGCTCATGAAAAGATTTATAGAAGTTTTCCATTATAGATGTAAAGTCAGGTGAATCACTTATTTGAATTGAATCAGCTATTACTAATATCCCCCCAGGTTCAAGAACTCTAAAAAATTCATTTAATACTTTAGCTCTAATTGTTCTAGGTAATTCATGAAATAAGTAAACACAAGAAATGCATTGAAAACTATCATTTTCAAAAGGTAATTCTTCTGCATTACCTTTTATTAACTGAATTAAATCTCCATCTAAATCTGAAATATATCTACTAGCCTCTTTTAAGTATGAATCAGATAAATCAATTCCTGTAATTTTCTCTTTAGGGAATGCGGCTCTTAATTGTTTTAATGTTCTTCCTGATCCTGTAGCTACATCAAGTATTCTTATAGAACTTTTTTTTCTATCGCTAAAAATTTCAAGTCCTTCTTTTATTGGCTTAATTATTCTTCTTCTCATTGAGTCAGCACTTCCATTGAAAAGGATCTCTACTTGTAGATCATAAATGCTAGCTGAAAATTCTGATAAGTAACCATCTGTTTGATGATGAAAATTTCTCAAGTAATATTGAGGATAACTATCTTTATCGATTGATTTCGGAAGATCATCAAAGTTTTGTTTTCTACGTCTATCCCATGTATTAGGCATATCGAGCCAAATTTTAGGGTATTGAGTTAAATATCTAATCCATGGCTCGTCAAACAATAATTTTTTTGGATATATATTTCTTTCAGCATCATTCCAATCTTCTTCTCTTAAAAAATCCATTGAATTTTGGATTTGTATTAGAAGATTCTTATCTATATCAAAATTTTCTAGCTTCGAATCTGGAAGAATAAAATTCATTAATCTTGTACTGATTTGCTTGTGAGCGAAACCAGCAATGCTTTTACTTTGTTGTAGCGTTTTATATGCAAATTTTGAAATAGAATCCCTAGCCATTGTTCAATTTATATATATATATTCCAACAAAAAAAAAATCAATTTGAGAATATTTTGTGATATTTCTCAAATTGATTAATTTAAAATAATGTGTTCTTTTAATTAGGCATCGTAATACATGAAGAATTCATGTGGATGAGGCCTTTGTCTTAATTGTTGTACTTCCTCGTATTTTATATCTATAAAGTTATCGATAAAATCTTCAGTAAATACTCCACCAGCTAATAGATAATCTTTATCTGCTTTTAGCGCATTAAGTGAGTCATTTAGAGATGAAGGTACTGTATCAATTTTTGCAAGTTCTTCAGCTGGAAGTTCAAATAAATCTACATCTACTCCATCACCAGGATCAATTTGATTTTTAATTCCATCAATTCCAGCAAGCATCATTACAGAAAATGCTAAGTAAGGATTTGCAAGTGCGTCACCTGATCTGAATTCTAATCTTTTAGCTTTAGGGCTTGGACCTGTTAAAGGTATTCTTACTGCAGCCGATCTATTACCCTCAGAATAAACTAGATTTACAGGTGCTTCGAATCCTGGAACCAATCGTTTATAACTATTTGTAGTTGGGTTAGTAAATGCTAGGAATGATGGAGCATGTTTAAGTATGCCTCCGATGTACCATCTTGCTGTTTGAGATAAATTTGCATATGCTCCTTCACCAAAAAATAGTGGCTGGCCACTCTTCCATAAGCTTTGGTGAACATGCATTCCAGTTCCATTATCATTAAATACAGGCTTGGGCATAAACGTAGCAGTTTTTCCATATTTTTTAGCAACATTCCTGACAACGTATTTATAAGTCATTACGTTATCAGCAGAATTTATTAACGAATCGAATTTCATTCCAAGTTCGTGTTGACCGGCACCAGCTACTTCATGGTGATGCTTTTCTGTGGGTATGCCTAATTCACCCATTAAAAGTAGCATTTCAGATCTGATGTCTTGCGCAGTATCATTTGGAGATACTGGAAAATAACCTTCTTTGTATTGGATCTTGTACCCTAAATTTCCACCTTCTTCAATTCTTCCCGTGTTCCATGGAGCTTCAATTGTATCTACACTGTAAAAGCAGGAACCTTCTTTTGAATCGTATCTCACGTCATCAAATAAGAAAAATTCTGGTTCCGGTCCAAAAAATGCTGTATCAGCAATCCCAGTAGATCCTAAGTATTTTAAAGCTTTTTGAGCTAATGATCTTGGACATCTATCATAGGGCTCACCACTTCTAGGCTCTTGGATAGAGCAAATCATACTTAAAGTTTTATGTTTATAAAAAGGATCTATCCATGCTGTACTTGCATCAGGAACCATTGCCATATCGGAGGCATTAATTGCTTTCCAACCTCTTATTGATGAACCATCAAAAGCAAGACCTTCTGTAAATGAATCCTCTTCTATCATGTCTGATGTAAGAGTTAAATGTTGCCATTTACCATGGATGTCAGTAAATTTTAAATCGATGAGTTCAATTCCTTCGTCTTTAATTTGACTTAAAACATCTTGTGGAGACTTAGACATAACTTTTTATATACCTTCTATGAAATTAATTACTTGATGATTCTTATTATGTATCAACCGTAACCTTTTTAACACTTGATGTCTTCTTTCAGCGTTTCAAGTTATAACTTCAATAATTATTTACTTAATTATTTAAATTGAATTAATTTCTTTAAAGAAATATCGCTTAAGAGATGAAATTAGTCTAATTTATAAGTAATTGAATGTAATGCTTTGACAGAAGCAAAACTTATTCCTGTTTTAAATAAAGAGAATTTATCTCATTTCTCAAAGACTTATGTTCCCTCTAGACTTTTATTAGGTCCTGGTCCTTCAAATGCTCATCCAGAAGTCTTAAGCGCTCTGTCTTTAAATCCTATTGGACATTTAGATGAAGCATATATCTCATTGATGTCTGATGTCCAACAACTTTTAAGGTATACATGGCAGTGCAATAATCGACTTACACTTCCAATGAGCGGTACTGGTAGTGCTGCGATGGAAGCTTCAATAGCTAATTTTATTGAAGAAGGAGAAAAAATTTTGATTGCTAAAAAAGGATATTTCGGGGACAGATTAGTTGATATGGCGACTAGATATAAAGCTCAAGTTTCCGTTATGGATAAACCATGGGGTGAAGCTTTTACATATGATGAAATTAAGTATGAAATAGAAACTAAAAAACCAGCCATTTTTGCTATTGTCCATGCTGAAACATCTAGTGGTGTTTTACAACCTCTTGAGGGTATTGGCGAAATATGTAGAAAAAATAACTGCTTGTTTTTAGTAGATGCAGTTACTTCACTTGGTGCTTTAGAATTATTAATAGACGAATGGAAAATTGATCTAGCATACAGTTGTAGTCAAAAGGGATTAAGTTGTCCGCCAGGATTAAGTCCTTTTACAATGAATAAAAGAGCTGAAGAAAAACTAAGTTCAAGAAAAACAAAAGTACCTAACTGGTATTTAGATTTATCTCTATTAAATAAATATTGGGGTTCTGATCGTGTTTACCATCATACTGCGCCGGTAAATATGAATTTTGCTATTCGTGAAGGTTTACGATTAATTGCTAATGAGGGTTTAGAAAATGTTTGGAATAGGCATAATACTAATGCAAAGAAACTTTGGAATGGTTTAGAAAGTCTAGGAATGGAATTACATGTATCAGAGGATTATAGATTGCCAACTTTAACCACAGTTAAAATACCTCCAGCAGTTGATGGGGATGGTTTTAGAAATCATCTCTTGAGAAACTTTGGAATTGAAATAGGAAATGGACTTGGAGAATTATCTGGTAAGGTTTGGCGCGTTGGTCTAATGGGTTTTAATTCATGTGAGGAGAATGTGGACAGATTATTAAACCTATTTGATACTGAGCTAAAGAAATTTTCTATTTTTGAGTCCTCAACTTTTTGAACCAAATCTGTAAAATTTGACTACATTCATGTTCTAGGATGCCTCCAATTATTTCCATTTTGTGATGAGCACTTTCATGTTTTGATAGGTCAATTGAGCCACCTAATCCACCTCTTTTCTTATCGTAAGCCCCGAAGATTACTTTACCCATCCGCGCTTGAATAAGAGCAGAGGAACACATAGTACAAGGTTCTAAATTTGTTATCATAGTACATCCATTAAATCTCCAATCATTTTTTATTAAAGATGCCTGCCTAAGTGCCATTATTTCAGCATGACCTAATGGGTCTTTATTTATATTCCTACTATTGACCCCTCTCCCGATACATCTTCCTCTCTCATCTAAAATTATTGCACAGATTGGTAGCTCAACTTTTCCAATTTCTTTGGATCTTCTTAATATTGAATTCATCCACAAAGTGTATTTTGAATTATTTGTTTTTTTTTCTTGATCTTCCTTACTATTTCCATTTTCAAAAATATATCTCATTTACCAATATTGAGAATAGAATTATTAATAGATATCTTATCTGATGGCTGAAGATTTAAATAATAAAGATATATATTTTCCCTCATATTTAGGGACTAATGACAAATTGATTACTCTTCTGAATAGAGCAAGTCAAACTCTTTGTGAGTGGTTATCTAAAGCTGAGGAAAATGGTCCTTTACCTTTTGATGGGAGTTTCAAGTGCATTATGCCTACTGAAGATGGCAACTCAGAAGAAGATTTGTTTTCCGAGATTGAATCTCTTTTGAATAATTCATTTAATCCCGTTCATCCTGGCTCACTAGCTCACCTTGATCCCCCACCTTTAATTTTTTCTATTTTGGGAGATTTAATTGCTGCTGGCTTAAATAATAATCTTCTAGCTTACGAGTTATCACCAAGTGTAACTTTGCTTGAGGAATCATTGTGCAAATGGTTTGCCAAGACAATAGGGTTTAATGAATTCTCAGGAGGTATAGTTGCTAGCGGAGGTACATTAAGTAATCTTAATGCACTTATAGCAGCTAGAAATAATGCTGGATTAGGTAAAAATCCTAATTCTGTATTACTTGTTAGTGAGGATGCTCATTCTTCCTTCGTTAAATGTATAAGAGTAATGGGTCTCGATATTAAGAATCTCGTTAGGATAAAAACTGATAGTCAAGGTCGTATGGATATAAACGATCTCAGAAAGTCTTTAAATAAATGTTCAATAGAAAATAAAAAAATATTTGCTATTGTTGCCACCCTTGGGACAACAGTAAGAGGATCTATTGATCCTATTAAAGAAATAAGTGAAATCTGTAAACAAAGAAACATATGGTTACATATTGATGGTTCTATTGGAGGAATTTTTGCTTTAACATCTATTCCAATAGAAGGTTTGAACAATATTAAAATGGCTAATTCGATAACGATAAATCCTCAAAAAATCATAGGCATTACCAAAACTTCATCTTTGTTATTGGTTTCAAATATGAGTACTTTAGAAAATACTTTTAATACTGGACTACCGTATATATCATCTAAAGAAGATATTATAAATAGAGGAGAAATAGGCATACAAGGTTCTCGACCTGCAGAGGTTATCAAACTATGGCTTGGGTTACGTTTTTTAGGTCTGAATGGAATAGAAAATATATTAAAATCATCAATTAAAAGAAAAGATTATTTTATAAAAAATATTAGTAAAAATAAATTTGATATATATTCAGGCCCTCTTCACATTGTCTCATTCTTACCAAAGAAGCTTGAACCAAAAGACTCTGATGCATGGACTCAAACTAAAGTAAATGAACTAATTAACAATAATTTTATGCTTTCTAGACCAAAATTTAAAGGTAAATATTTTTTACGGGTTGTCATGGGAAATTACAATACAAAAGAATCTCATATTAAAGAACTTCTGAGACTTTTAGATACTTAACCAATGAATATGGGTAGACCAAAAATTATTGCAATAGTAACAGGATTTATATCTATAGTTATTTGTATTGCTTATTTACTCTTAATAACTATCTTTGATTTCAGAACTTATATAAATGATCAATTATCAAATTTTACATATTAAATGGAGGCAAACTTTTATTTGATGTAAAATTCTTTTTCATTTGAATTTTTGAAATAGCTTCTTTTACGAAATTATTTAAAATGTCTTCTCTCTTACTTATTCTATAGATCTTATCTACTACTTCTTGAATTCCACCATCTCCCCAATCTTGCCCATTTTTAAAATATTCAATCAAACTTAGTCCTACTATTCTTATTAACCAGCCTGCTGTAACTGACTGTATAGATTTAGATAATATTATTTTAGTTAAACTTGTAGCTAAAGCAGGAGAAAGAATGGCGAGCCCCCCTTTTAGTATTCCTTGTTTAGCCAATGCGCTTAACAAGGATTTCGCTAAATCTTTTGCATCTTTTTTAGTAAGCTTTATTTCATATATTGTTGATAATTCCATGATCATTTGAAGGTTTACGGAGGTAGTAGTAAGAAAATCAACAGCTGGTAGTGGATTAACTAGTATTACTCCTCCTGTTATCCACATATATTTATTAATCACTTTATTTGACATTAAATATCTTTGTTCTTGTACGAAATTTTTACTTTTAATACCTAACTTATTTGAGCGAAAAAGAATATTATCCGCCAATAACTCTTCACCATTATTATCAAGTGTTTCAATTATTTCTCTAAATAAACTTCCTACATCTGGAACTAAATTTATAGCATCTGATTTTATATAGGGAGATTGTTGAGATACTGCAATCGTTTGAACAACTGAAATTTTATTTTTTCTAGCGGAAGTTATAGAAATTATATTTTCTTTGATGAGGTTATTTTCATGTGTAGACCTCAAATCACATTTATTTAGAACTATTATTATTTTTTTCCTTAATTTTAATAATTCTATAATCAAATAGTTTTCGTATTTATTTATGTCTTGATCTAACACAAAAAGAACTAAGTCTGAATTTGATGCTTGTATAATTGTTGCTTTTTCTCTTTCTTCTCCTAATTTAGATGGTTCGAATAAACCCGGAGTATCAACTATATTAATGTTTCTTTTTAAAATTGGGATACGAATTTTATAGCTATTAATTTTCTTTGTTGTACCAATTGTTGCTGAGGTTTGTCCGACAATATTTTTCAATAAAGATCTTGCTATTGATGTTTTTCCTGAGGAACCTGCTCCAAAAAGAGTAACTTTATAATCACCTGTTTTTAATTGTGACTCTAGTTTAGTTTTTTGATAATTTAACAATTCAACTTTTACTTTATCTTTAATTTTTTTATTAATTTTCTCGACTCCTTCCAAACTTATCTTTGCAGCGCCATATGTATTCTTGTATGAAAGTGTATTTTTTTTATTTTTATATATAACTTTATAAACTATTGTTTTAAATAATTTTTTATCATAACTATAAAAAATATAAATAATTACTATTAAAAATAAAAGATTATAAATATTTAAAGTCCTTATAAATATAGAAAATAAAATATATATAAATAATATTAATAGAATATACTTTATATACTTTAGTTTCAAGTAATTCATTTTATCTATTATTTTTAAAAATGTTATAGAGTAAAAAAATGAAACCAATATTAATAAATATATCTGCAATATTAAATACTGGAAAATTTATAAAACTTAATTTTATAAAATCAACAACAAAACCTTTATATATCCTATC
>QCLZ01000004.1 GCA_003214175.1 Prochlorococcus sp. AG-418-I20 | reverse complement strand
TTTAGAGAAGAATGATGAAACTGAACTCGCAGATGAGGTTAATAATGCAAGAAAAAAAAGAAGAAGGTCTTCAGCAAGTATTGACTAAAGTATCCGAAATTGGAATAGATGAAGTTGGAAAGGGAGCAGTGTTTGGTCCGGTTTTCTCCGCGGTTGTAGTATTAACTAAAAAAAATAAATTTTTCTTAAAGGAAATGGGAGTAAAAGATAGTAAAAAATTAACTTCCAAAAAAAGAAAATTACTATTCCAAAAAATTTTACTAATTTCTTCAGACTATGGAATTGGGCAATCTTCAGCCAGAGAAATAGATAAATTCGGCATCAGAATTGCAACTGAACTCTCAATGATTAGAGCTTTAAAAAAATTAAAAGAAAAGCCTAATGAAATAATAATTGATGGTCCCTTATTATTAAGACCATGGAACGGAATTCAAAAAAATATAGTATCAGGTGACTCTAAATTTACTTCAGTAGCCTCAGCAAGCATAGTTGCAAAAGTATGTCGCGACAATCTGATGGAAAGGCTAGAAAAAAAATACCCAGGATATTTAATATTCAAAAATAAAGGTTATGGTACCAGAGAGCATCTTTCAATTATCAAAGAAAATGGAATAACTAATCTTCATAGGAAAAGTTTTTTAAAAAAATTAAATCTTTTTTAATTCACACCAATCCAAAAAATCTTTCACTAATTGCTGTTGAACTCTTGACTTTATACCTAATAAAATCCCATTTAATACAGAACGGCCAGTAGATTCCAAAATTTTCTTTGGCACCAGCTTTAATAAAGGAGGTTGGCTTACTGATACCCCTAATAGCGCCTCTCCTTCTAGTCCAGTATCAGTTGCTTCTAAATTGGCTTTCAAAATAAGATTAAAGTCATCTATCATTCCCAAACCATCCAAAGTGCTTTCAAGGGCACTCATTCTTAAAATGCCATCTTTATTTTCTACCGCAATTAAAACAACAGGGTTAATATCTAGTTGAAAAACCTTAAAACTTGTTACTGTATATTTGTACCTACCTTCCCCTTCAGGTATTAATTTTTTGGAGTCCAGCATTGCTCCAACAACTCTTTCTTCTTCCAAAAGATATTTAGAAAGATATTCTTTATTTCGTTTAACAGAAAGTTTTAGTTTCTGTTTAGCATCGAAAGAAAGTAGCATTTCCTATGACCCTCCAATGCTTATTTGATCTCTTTTTTTCTTACAATTAATCATGCGCAAACAAGTTGCATATTTAGGTCCTCAAGGAACATACGCAGAAAAAGCAGCTCATATATTATCAAAGCTTGCCAATTTTCAGACACCTATATTTGTACCATGTAATGGGTTATATTCGGTCATTAAGTCAATAGCCTACAACAATTGTGATGCTGCTGTAGTTCCCATTGAAAATTCTGTAGAAGGAGGGGTTACAGCAACTCTCGATGCACTTTGGAAGTTTCCCGATATAAATATCAATAAAGCAATTGTTTTACCTATAAAACATGCCTTAATTAGTGATGGGGAACTTTCAATAATTTCAGAAGTTTTATCTCACCCTCAAGCATTAGCTCAATGTTCAGAATGGTTATCTGAGAATCTTCCAAATGCAATACCTCTCCCAACAAATTCAACATCAGAAGCCGTCAAAATGGTTAAAGGAAGTAAATTTAGAGCAGCTATTGGTTCAAAATCATTAACTCAAATTGAAGGACTGAAAGAATTAGCATTTCCCATTAATGATGTACCGGGTAATTGCACTAGATTTGTCTTATTAAGCAAAGAATCTAACTATACTTCAGCTAACATTGCAAGTTTTGCTTTCTCATTAATCTCAAACAAACCTGGTGCCTTACTTCAAGCTATAAGTCGCATTGCAGATTTTGGATTTAATATGAGTAAAATAGAGTCTAGGCCTTCTAAAAGAGAGTTAGGCGAATATATCATTTATATTGATTTAGAAATAAACAATAAAAATAAAATTAAAAATTATCTTGAATTAAAAAACCAATTAAAACCTCTTTGCAAGAATTTTGTAGATTTTGGAAATTATTTTTCTGAAAATGTCGATTTAGGTTAATTTATCCTCTACATTTATAAACCCCAAACTCCATTAAACCTTTTTTAAATGCCCAATTCATAAGAATAATTGTAGGTATCTCTCTAATAGACTTTATTAATGCAAATGGACCAAGAGAAAGAATTGCTAATGGTCTTCTTGCGCCCTCAATTATAGAGTCGTACCATGAGGGGTTTGTATAAAAGTTCCAATTCTCAGAAATAACTTTTCCTGCACTATTTTTATTAGTTCTTAGAATGGTAGAAAATTCGTTAATGCTAATAAAATTGGGATGAACCCATTGTTCAAGTAATTGTTTAAGTACTATCTTCTCAAAAAAAGATGGGGGAAATTCTCTAAGATCTCTTGAGTTCCAATCAGCCAACGCCAAATACCCGCCAGGCCTCAAAGTTCTAAGCATTTCATCAGCAAACTTAGTTTTATCATTCATATGTGCACCTGCCTCAACGCTCCAAATCGCATCAAAAGATCCATCTCCAAACTTTAGATCCAATGCATCCATAACCTGAAAATTGCAATTAAGTCCAGTAGGAGTAAGTTCTCTTGCTCTTTTAACTTGACCAGGACTGATTGTAATTCCAGTAACATTAAACCCATAATATTTTGCGAGGATCCTAGAACTTCCTCCTATTCCACAACCTACATCGAGTATTCTGGAACCTTTTGGTAATTTATCTAAACCACTCCATTTGACTAACTCATGAACAAAACGTACTTTTGCCTCTCTAAAATCAATATTTTTTTCAGAAGGATAAAATCCTAAATGTATATGTTCTCCCCACAATCTTTCAAGTAATTTATCTTGGGTCCAAGCATCGTATGCTGATGCCACTGTTCCAGAAGAAATATATTTTCTAGCATTAATTTTCCAAATAATATAAAGAGTTAAAATAAATAAAAAAGAAGTTAATAATAATTCAAACATTTAATTTTCTTTTATGTCAGGGAAGCTTTCTTTCAAGGCTGTTCTTGCTGCAAGTTGTTTTCTTGTATGATCAAGCATCTCATATTCTCTTTTCAAACGAGTGTAAGTATTTCTTTCCTCTAAAAGTCTTTGCTGTTCCTCTGCGACAGCGCCACCCAAATGGGCCCCTATCCAGAATGATAATTCCATAGGATTATCGGGTAATTTGTCAGGTATATTTTTCTTGGTATTAGTCAACTTACTTGTTAGGTTGAGAACATCACTAAGGGCTTCAGTAACTGAATCTTTTAGAGAATCTAGCTTCTGAAAGTTATCAATATTTTCGTCATTAATCCAACTTACCATCGCAGAACAAAATGGAGTTGAACGAATAATTTCAAGTATTTGAAACCTTTGTTGACCGAGAGTAATAATATTACTTCTTCCATCCTCTGCGGTTTGATGTTTTATTATTTGGGCACAGCATCCAACATTAGCCATACTTTTAGTGATTGGATCCCACTTTATAACTCCAAACTTAGAATCATTCTCCAGTACAGACTGGAGCATTATTCTGTATCTTGATTCAAAAATATGTAAAGGCAATACTTCCTGAGGGAAAAGAACCACTTCTGGCAAAGGAAATAAAGGTAATTCCCTTACTGAGAGCTCTCCCATTTAAACCTCATTTACATCTATTTATACTAATCAATTAATAGAGTTTTCGGGATATATTAAAGTTTAACTTCTATATCTACACCACTCGGAAGATCCAGTTTCATTAAAGCATCGATGGTCTTTGCGGAAGGGCTGTAAATATCGATTATTCTTCGATGAGTTCTTGTTTCAAAGTGCTCTCTAGAATCTTTATCAACATGTGGTGACCTTAAGACACAATAAATTTTCCTTTTTGTTGGTAGAGGGATTGGACCAATGGCTGAAGCAGAAGTAGTATCAGCAGTTTGTATTATTTTATCGCAAGATAAATCAAGCATTCTCCTATCAAATGCTTTTAATCTTATTCTTATTTTTTGTTGTGCAATTGATGCAGTCATAATTTTAAATTAACTTCATGTGGAGGGTCATTGTTAATCAATGACCCGTATATCCATATAATCTATCTTAGATGCTTGAGGTTAAATTCTTAAAATTCAAATGTTATTTGAGAATTTTAGAAACAACTCCAGCTCCAATAGTACGGCCTCCTTCACGAATAGCGAATCGCATACCTTGTTCAATAGCTACTGGGCATATTAATTCCCCAGTCATTTTAATTCTGTCTCCTGGCATAACCATTTCGACATTTGAGCCATCATCAGAGGTAAATGCTGTGATTTGACCGGTTACATCAGTTGTCCTGATATAAAATTGAGGTCTATATCCTGCAAAGAAAGGAGTGTGTCTTCCACCTTCTTCTTTTTTTAGAACGTAAACCTCTCCTTCAAACTGAGTATGAGGGGTTATGGATCCCTTCTTAACAAGAACCATTCCTCTCTCAATATCCTCTTTCTGCACTCCACGTAAAAGTAAACCAACGTTATCGCCAGCCATTCCTTCATCAAGAAGTTTACGGAACATTTCAACTCCAGTAACAGTTGTTACTTTTGTATCTCTTATTCCTACTATTTCTACTTCTTCTCCAACCTTTACTTTACCTCTCTCAATTCTACCAGTAGCTACAGTTCCTCTACCAGTAATTGAGAAAACATCTTCAATTGCCATCAAAAATGGTTTGTCAACTTCTCTTTCTGGTTCAGGGATACTAGCATCAACTGCTTTCATGAGTTCTTCAATCTTTGATTCCCAGGTTGAATCTCCTTCAAGAGCTTTTAATCCAGAAACTTGAACAATGGGAATATCATCTCCAGGGAAATCGTAACTATCTAAAAGTTCTCTAATTTCCATTTCGACAAGCTCAATAATTTCTTCATCGTCAACCATATCGCACTTGTTTAAAGCTACTACAAGAGCTGGTACTCCAACCTGTTTAGCTAGAAGAATATGTTCTTTTGTTTGTGCCATAGGACCATCTGTCGCTGCACAAACTAAGATAGCTCCGTCCATTTGAGCAGCTCCTGTAATCATGTTTTTTACATAATCAGCATGCCCTGGGCAGTCGACATGAGCATAATGTCTGCCTTCCGTTTCATATTCAACGTGAGCTGTATTAATGGTGATGCCACGCTCTCTTTCTTCGGGAGCACCATCAATGTCTCCGTAGTCTTGAGCTTGGGCTTGACCTTTTTTTGCTAATACGTTTGTAATAGCAGCTGTAAGTGTTGTTTTTCCATGGTCAACGTGGCCAATTGTGCCTATGTTGACATGTGGTTTGTTCCTTTCGAACTTCTCGCGAGCCATTTTGAATTAAAGAATCGAGGGTTTAAGAGTGTTTTAGTTTAGAGATCAGGAGTTGCCCTGATTCTTGGAAATGATAGCTTCAGCAACATTACGAGGAACTTCCTCATAGTTTGCGAACTCCATTGAAAATATACCCCGACCTTGAGTCATTGATCGGAGTTGGGTGGCATAACCGAACATTTCGGCTAATGGCACTTTGGCCTGTACCTTAGACAATCCATCGTCAACAGATTGTCCTTCTACTTGACCTCTTCTAGAAGAAAGATCACCAATTACAGATCCAAGAAAGTCGTCAGGACTTTCGACCTCAACTTTCATCATAGGCTCTAAGAGCACAGGGTTGCATTTTTTAACCCCATCTTTAAAAGCCATGGAACCTGCAATTTTGAAGGCCATTTCAGATGAGTCTACATCGTGGAATGAACCATCGACTAGTGTTACTTTTACATCAATGAGTGGATAACCGGCAAGAACACCAGATTCGCAAGTTTCTTTCATTCCATTAGATGCTGGACCAATGAACTCTTTTGGTATTGATCCACCAACAATTTTGTTAACAAATTCAAAGCCTTTACCAACCTCAGCAGGTTCCATTTCGATCACAACATGACCATATTGACCTTTTCCTCCTGTTTGTCTTGCATATTTACCTTCACCTTTAGAACTTGACCTAATAGTCTCCCTATAAGAAACCTGAGGAGCTCCAATATTAGCTTCAACTTTAAATTCTCTTAACATTCTGTCAACAAGAATCTCAAGATGTAACTCACCCATACCAGCAATAACAGTTTGATTCGTCTCTGGATCTGTACTTACCCTAAATGTTGGATCCTCTTCAGACAAAGCTGTTAAAGCTTTGGATAGTTTCTCCATATCTCCTTTGGTTTTTGGCTCTACAGCCACTGAGATAACTGGTTCAGGGATAAACAATGTTTCCAAAACTATTGGATCTTCTGTATTACATAAAGTATCGCCAGTTGTTGTGTTCTTAAGACCTAATACAGCACCTAAATCCCCAGCTCTCAATTCATCAACCTCCTCTCTTTCATCAGCCTTTAGAATGACTAATCTAGATATTCTCTCTTTAGCATCTTTTGTAGAATTCATTACATAACTACCCTTTGAGAGAACACCTGAATACATCCTTACAAAGGTTAATTTCCCATAGGGATCTGACATCACTTTAAAAGCTAATGCACTGAAAGGAGCATTATCATCTGAAGGTCTAACATCTTCTTTCCCACTTGGCAAAACCCCTTGTATTGGTTTCACATCAACTGGAGCTGGCAAGTAATCAACTACAGCGTCTAATACAAGTTGGACGCCTTTATTCTTAAAAGCAGACCCACACAGTACGGGAACTAGCCCATGTTTTAAAACCCCTTCCCTTATTCCTTTTTTCAGTTGTTCTTCGGATAATTCTCCTGTTTCAAGGAAACTTTCAATTAACTCTTCATCATTTTCTGCGACACTCTCCATCAACTTGAATCTCCACTCAGCAGCCTCCTCCTCCATTTCAGATGGAATTGGTGCTTCTTCAATATCAGTACCTAAGTCATTCTTGTAAAGGTATGCTTTGTTAGCTACTAAATCAATAATGCCAGTAAGATCACCTTCAGCTCCAATAGGTAGCTGAATTGGAAGTGCATTGGCCTTTAGTCTTTCTTTAATTTGTGTGTTAACTTTTAGAAAATCTGCACCAGTCCTATCCATTTTATTAACAAAAACCATTCTTGGAACAGAATATCTATCTGCTTGACGCCAAACTGTTTCAGATTGAGGTTGAACTCCACCAACTGCGCAAAATACAGCTATGACTCCGTCCAAGACTCGCATTGACCTTTCTACTTCAATAGTAAAGTCAACGTGACCTGGTGTATCTATAATGTTTATTCTATGATCTTGCCAACTGGTAGATATCGCAGCTGCAGTGATTGTAATTCCTCGTTCTCTTTCTTGAGCCATCCAATCTGTTACAGCAGCACCATCATGAACCTCACCTATCTTGTGAACTACTCCTGAATAAAACAAGATTCTTTCTGTTGTTGTTGTCTTCCCTGCATCAATATGAGCGGCTATACCTATGTTTCTTACTCGTTCTAGGGGAAAGTCGCGTGCCAATTTTAAAGCTCCAAATAAAATAATTTTGATAAGTATAGTTCACACTAAAAGCAAACTTTTTTAATAATAAACTAATTAAGTACCTTTTTGACGAAATTAGTATCGGTAATGAGCAAATGCTTTATTAGCTTCAGCCATTTTGTGAGTATCTTCTCTTTTTTTCACCGCGCTACCAGTTTCATTCGCGGCATCCATCAACTCACCAGCGAGTTTTTGGGACATACTTTTGCCATTTCTTGCGCGAGAGAATGTAACAAGCCATCTTAACGCCATTGCGGTACCCCTTTCTTGGCGCACCTCCATGGGTACCTGATATGTTGCTCCTCCAACTCTTCTTGCTCTTACTTCAACAAGCGGGGTTGCATTTTTTACAGCTGTTTCAAATAATTCAACTGCATTACCACCAGTCCTCTCACTAATTAATGAAAAAGCATCAGACAATATTCTTTGAGCTGTAGATTTTTTACCATGCTTCATTAATCGAGAAACCATCATTGAAGCCAGACGACTATTAAACTGAGGATCTGGAAGAACAGGTCTTTTTACTGCTGCATTACGACGTGACATTTTTTTTTAAGAAATTGATGTTTACAAATTAATCTTTTGGAGCTTTTGCTCCATACTTAGATCTGGATTGACGTCTATCTTTGACCCCAGCAGTATCTAGAGTTCCTCTAATTATATGATATCTAACTCCTGGCAAATCCTTAACTCTACCGCCCCTAAGCAGCACTACAGAGTGCTCTTGCAAATTATGTCCAATTCCAGGAATGTAAGCTGTTACTTCGAAGCCTGAAGTTAATCTAACCCTAGCTACTTTTCTCAAAGCTGAATTAGGTTTTTTGGGTGTAGATGTATAGACTCTTGTACATACCCCTCTCCTCTCAGGACAAGCTTTTAAAGCAGGAGATTTTGTTTTCCTAGTCAGACGTTTTCTTTCTGAACCTATTAATTGCGAGATGGTAGGCATCTATTATATTTGGATAAAAATAAACATCTATCCATCATAACCTTTTACGAGCACCAACTAAAAGTTTTTAATCATATTTTTTAAAAAATTTGTCAAATTAAAATTCTTTGCTAAATATTCATTATCTTTAGATTTATTTTCAAATTTTTTTTATAATGGAAATACATATATCACTTAAGTGGAATTAAATAATCTATGGGCGAGAGTATCAAAAGAATTGTTGGGCCATATCAAGATAGTTATTCCCCAAATGGAATAATTGGTGAAAAAGATGCGTGTGGAGTTGGTTTTATAGCAAATATTAAAGGTTTAGAAAGCAACTGGATCCTTAAACAATCCCTAAAAGGCCTTAACTGCATGGAGCATAGAGGAGGTTGTGGAGGTGATAGTGACTCAGGTGATGGAGCGGGCATTTTATGTTCAATACCATGGAATTACTTAGAAAAAGAATTTAATCCCAAAAACAAGAAAGACTATTACAAAGGCTTAGGCATGATTTTTATGCCTAATAAAAAAAAGAAAATTGAAGAATGTAAATCAATATGCGAGGAGGAAGCAAAAAAATTAAGAATAAACAAAACATCTTGGAGAAGAGTTCCTGTTAATAATGAAATCTTAGGTCCTTTGGCTAAAGCAAATGCTCCATTTATATGTCAGTGGATTTTATTCATAGATAAAAAAGATCAGATTGATATTGAGAGGCTTTTATTTCAATTAAGAAAAAGAATTGAGAAAAAAATAAGAGAAAGTTTTAAAAACCATGTTGGGGATTGTGAATTTTATTTTGCCTCACTAAGTTCAAAAACAGTTGTATATAAAGGTATGGTTCGTTCTGAAATATTATCTGAATTTTATCAGGACTTGAAAGAAGAAAGTTTTAAAGTCTCATTTTCCGTTTACCATAGGAGGTTTAGTACTAATACACTTCCAAAATGGCCGCTAGCTCAGCCAATGAGATTCTTAGGGCACAACGGTGAAATTAATACTCTTTTAGGTAATATTAACTGGGCTAAAGCATCAGAAACTCATATAGATGATTTTTGGGGAGATTTATCTAACGAAATTAAGCCAATCGTAGATATAAATAAAAGTGATTCATCAAATCTTGATGCAACTCTTGAAATAAATATTCGTTCAGGTCAGCCCATTACTGACTCATTATTAAAACTTGTTCCTGAAGCATTTAGAGATCAACCAGAGCTTGAACAGAGAGAAGATATAAAAGCTTTTTATGAATATTCTGCAAGCCTACAAGAAGCTTGGGATGGTCCAGCGCTCCTTGTATTTGCTGATGGGAATTTTGTGGGAGCAACGCTTGATAGAAATGGCCTGAGACCAGCAAGATATTCAATCACAAATGATGGTTTTGTAATAATGGGTTCTGAAACAGGAGTAGTAGATCTTGAAGAGAAAAGAGTAATAGAAAAAGGTCGATTAGGTCCAGGACAAATGTTGGCAGTTGATTTTCATAAAAATAAAATCCTTAGAAATTGGGAGGTGAAATCTGAAGCAGCTAAAAGGCATGATTATAAAAACCTCCTTATTAATAGAACTATAAAAATTGAGAATAATGAATGGTTTAAAGACTGTAAACTCAAAGACCTTGAGTTGTTACAACAACAAACTGCATACGGGTTTTCAGCAGAAGATAATGATCTTATCTTGGATTCAATGGCTTCGGTAGCAAAAGAGCCTACCTATTGCATGGGCGATGATATCCCACTAGCAGTGCTTTCTTCAAAACCACATATTTTATACGACTATTTCAAGCAAAGATTTGCACAAGTTACAAATCCTCCTATTGATCCTTTAAGAGAAAAATTGGTCATGAGTTTAGAAATGCATCTTGGAGAAAGATGTACACCATTTGAGATTAAAGATCCTAAACCTTTTGTTCATTTACAAAGTCCAATTCTCAATGAGGAAGAACTCATTTCCATTAAAAAATCAAAAATTAAATCTCAAACAATTTCAAGTTTGTTTGATATTAAGGAAGGTGTTCAAGGCTTAGAGAACCAATTAAAAGCAATTTGCAAACAGAGTGAGCTCTCTATAAAAGAAGGTTGCTCTTTAATTATTATTTCTGATAAGGGTATTAATCCTACAAAGACCTTTATTCCTCCTTTACTTGCTATTGGAGCAATTCATCATTACCTTCTAAAAAAAGAAATCAGGCTAAAAGCTTCTCTAATCATTGAAACAGGTCAATGTTGGAGCACACATCACCTGGCTTGCTTGATTGGTTATGGTGCAAGCGCGGTTTGTCCTTGGTTGACCTTCGAAGCAGGTAGAAACTGGTTAAAACATCCAAAAACACAAAAACTTATTGACAGCAAAAAAATAAATCCATTATCAATAATTAATGTTCAAGAAAATATTAAAAAAGCTCTAGAAGACGGTCTAAGAAAAATTCTCTCGAAAATAGGCATCTCACTTTTATCTAGTTACCATGGTGCACAAATTTTTGAAGCTGTAGGCCTTGGATCTGACTTAATAAAAATTGCTTTTGATGGTACAACAAGCCGTATCGCTGGCATAACATTAAAAGAATTAACAAATGAAACACTTTCAATACATACAAAAGCCTATCCAGAGATTGATTTAAAGAAATTAGAATTTTTAGGATTTGTACAATTTAGAAATAATGGAGAATATCATTCCAATAACCCAGAGATGTCCAAAGTTTTACATTCAGCAGTAAAACAAGGGCCTGGATACGATCATTTTGAAATTTACAAAAAACTTATTAGTAATAGACCGACAACATCTCTAAGAGATTTACTAACAATTAATTCACAAAGAAAAAGTATTCCATTAGAAGAAGTTGAGAGTGTTGAATCAATTTGCAAAAGGTTCTGTACTGGAGGAATGAGTTTAGGTGCTTTATCCAGAGAAGCACATGAAGTTTTAGCAGTTGCAATGAATAGAATTGGAGGAAAAAGTAATAGTGGAGAAGGAGGAGAAGATCCAGCTCGTTTTAATGTTTTAAATGATATAGATGAAAATACTCAATCAGCGACGTTGCCATTTATTAAAGGTCTAGAGAATGGAGACACCGCATGCTCAGCTATCAAACAAATAGCATCAGGAAGATTTGGAGTCACACCTGAATATCTAAGAAGTGGTAAACAACTCGAAATTAAAATGGCTCAAGGTGCAAAACCCGGAGAAGGGGGACAATTGCCTGGTCCAAAAGTTGATTCTTACATCGCAAAACTAAGAAACAGTAAGCCTGGAGTAGCTTTAATATCTCCTCCCCCGCATCATGATATCTATTCAATTGAAGATTTAGCTCAACTGATCCATGACCTACACCAAGTTCATCCAAAAGCGAAAGTAAGCGTTAAACTTGTTTCTGAAATTGGTATAGGCACTATTGCTGCTGGAGTAAGCAAAGCCAATGCAGATGTAATTCAAATATCAGGCCATGACGGGGGTACAGGTGCTTCACCCCTGAGTTCTATTAAACATGCAGGTTTACCATGGGAACTAGGTGTTGCTGAGGTTCATAAATCTCTCTTAGAGAATAACTTACGTGAAAGAGTAATTTTGAGAACTGATGGAGGTCTTAAAACAGGCTGGGATGTAGTTATTGCAGCTTTACTAGGTGCTGAAGAATACGGATTTGGTTCTGTAGCTATGATTGCTGAAGGATGCATAATGGCTCGGGTTTGTCATACAAACAAGTGTCCTGTTGGAGTCGCCACTCAAAAAGAAGAATTAAGAAAAAGATTTAAAGGTATTCCCGGAAATGTTGTCAATTTTTTCTTGTATATTGCTGAAGAAGTAAGACAGATAATGAGTAGAATCGGTGTTTCTAATATGGAAGAACTGATTGGTAATCAAGAATTTCTTTCTGCAAGAAATATCGATCTTCCAAAAACTTCTAATATTGATCTTTCTTCTTTAGTAAATAAACACTCAACCTCTGATAGATCATGGTTAAAACATTCAAAGAATGCTCATAGTAATGGTTCTGTATTAGAAGACGAATTTTTGTATGATACTGAATTTATAGATTCAATTAAAAATCACGAAATATTAACCAAAGAAATTGAGATAAAAAATACAGATAGAAGTGTTTGTGCGAAAATATCAGGCGAAATCGCAGAACTTCATGGCAACACTGGCTTCAATGGCGAACTCAACTTAAATTTCAAAGGATATGCAGGACAAAGCTTTGGTGCTTTTTTATTGAAGGGAATGAATGTTCAATTAATCGGGGAAGCTAATGATTATGTTTGTAAAGGAATGAATGGAGGAATACTCACAATAATTCCACCCAAAATAGATAAAACTTCCTCCGAACAGGTTATTTTAGGAAACACCTGTCTTTACGGAGCAACAGGTGGGAAATTATTTGCATTAGGGAAATCGGGCGAAAGATTTGCAGTAAGGAATAGTGGTGCTACAGCGGTAACCGAAGGAGCAGGTGATCATTGTTGTGAATACATGACTGGAGGAAAAGTAGTTATTCTAGGTTCCACAGGAAGGAATATTGGTGCGGGTATGACTGGTGGAATAGCTTTTATAATCGATGAAAATAATGATTTGAGTAATAAAATTAATAAAGAAATAGTTAGCATTCATAAATTAACTACATCAAAGCAGGAAGATATCTTATTGGGAATTATTAGAGAATATCGAGCAAAAACAAATAGCTTTAAAGCCGCCAAAATAATTGAAAATTGGTCTTATTATAAGAGTACTTTCAAATTAATAGTTCCCCCAAGCGAAGAAGAAATGCTTGGCATAAAGAAAATTTAAATGCCTTTCTTTGTAAAAACTGAAATTATAAAAAAAGAATACTTAATTAATCATGATTTAAAACAAAAAATAATTAACGAACATATTGATTGGATAAAAAAATTAAAAAAAGAGGGAATTAATATAAGAAGTGGTTTTTTAGTAGATGAGTTAAAAAGGCCAGGTGATGGCGGATTACTCATTCTTGAGATGAATGATTATAGAAATGCACTAAAAATCATTAAGAATGATCCAATGATTAAAAATGATCTAGTTGAATGGAAATTAAATGAGTGGGTAGATTCAAATAAATGAAAATGACTATCTTGGATACTTTTTCATAAGTTTTTGAATTTCTTCAGCATGGTAACTGCTACGAGTTAAAGGAGAACTAACTACTTGCATAAAGTCCAAATCTTTTTCACCAAAAACTTTATAATAATTAAATTTTGAGGGACTCACAAATCTTTTAACAGGTAAATGATTAGGGCCAGGAGATAAGTACTGGCCAATAGTAACAATATCAACGAAATTACGTTTTAAATCCTTAAGAAGACTCAAGACCTCCTCATCTTTTTCCCCTAAACCAAGCATAAAGCCTGACTTTGTATAAACTTTGGGAGAATATTCTCTGGTCCTTTTAAGCAACTCAAGAGTTCTCTCATATTTACCCTGTGGTCTTACTTTTGTATATAGCGAAGACACAGTCTCAATATTATGGTTTAAAACGTTTGGATTTGAATCAAGAACTTTTTCAAGAGCTTTCCAGTTGCCACAAAGATCAGGTATTAAAAGCTCAATAGTAGTTTCAGGAGATTTTTTTCTTACTTGATAAACACATTCAAAAAATTGAGATGCGCCACCATCTTCAAGATCGTCTCTATTAACGGATGTGATTACAACATGTTTGAGTTGCATTCTATAAACAGCTTCGGCTAAACGATATGGTTCTGTTGGATCTAATTCTCTTTTAGATCTATCAAAATCAATATCGCAATATGGACATGCCCTAGTGCAGCCGGGACCCATTATGAGGAAAGTGGCAGTTCCACTTGCAAAACATTCACCAATATTTGGACAACTTGCCTCTTGACATACAGTATTGAGATTTAAATCTTTTAACAAATTTGCAGTATTCCCAATTCTTTCAACTTGCGGAGCTTTTACTCTTAACCAATCAGGTTTTGAAATTAAACTATTAGGATTATTAGTCAAATTAATTTTTTTAACCTGTATTCTTATTTTACTAAAAACAATTTGAATTAACTATTAATCATTGCAAAAATGAAGTCTATTCGATAGAAGTCAAAAAAATTATAAAATTAATTAGTCTATCGATAATTTTAAAAATCATAACACAAGTTACTAATTACACAATATTTTTGTTCTATCAACTAGAATTCAAACAGTATTCAGAACGTTATTTTTAATACAAATATCAGAACAGTTTAATTATATAAGTTTTTGATAGATTCCTACTAATATTATTTTTTTTGTACTAAAAAGTGTTTTTTTATATATTTATTGATACAGTAAAAAATATATGTAATAAAACATTGACTTTTAAATTTAAAAGGAAACGTCTTTTACTATCTGAGAAATATAAAAGATCTAAAGCGATAGGTTATGCTAGAGCTACTCATGATCAATATGAATATTTAGAAGAGCAAATAAAATTTTTAAAGGATGAGGGTTGCAATTTAGTTTTCTCTGAATTTATAAGTTTAGATGAAGAGATCAAACCCCAACTCAATCAAGCTATAAATTGCTTATCTAAAGGCGATCAATTAATAATAACTCAGCTTGATCGAGCATTTAAAAATAAAAAAGAATGTTTGAGGATAATAAATAAACTTATTAATAAGGATATTAAATTACGAACTTTGACTGGTTTTTTTGCGGCTAATGAATCCTCTAAAGCAAATTCTTCAATTTTTACGATTTTAAATGAATTAGAAAATTTAGAAGACAAAACTTTAGGTGAAAAGAAAAAAGAACAACTATTACGTAGAAAATTATCTGGAAATAATCTGGGAGGAAGGCCCAAAATAAGTCCTTTAAAGGAATCTTTAGTAATCAGATTGCGTAATGAGGGATATTCATATCGATCAATCAGATCACAAACAGGTATTGCCTTATCAACAATCAGGAGAATAATTATGGAAGGAGAATTACAATAAAATGACAAATAAAGAAATTGAAAACTTAATTAAAGAAAATCTCAAAGATACAGCATTGCGAATTTATGAATTAAATCATGATGATAGGAAAAGTTTATTATCAGAATATAAAGAATGGATTTTGAATAAATTAGATTTCAAAGAAGTAATGATGTTACCTTATGAAGCTTACACTAACAAATTAGATTCGAATTACTTAGACGATTGACTTTAATCATTTATAAAATTTTCTCGTTAAATTCATAAACTTGTTTTGCAATTGCAGGTAGAAGAGAAGTCTCTTTGGAATACTTTTCTCCATCACAGAAAACGACCAATAATGTTTGCAGGGATTGACTATTAATCCACCACGCAGAATCATGTCTAACTTCAGACATTAAGCCTGCTTTACTCCATAGATTAATGTTTTCTGGTAACCCTGCTCCCAGAAAACCATCTATTTGATTAAGAGAATCGTTTTCAAGAAAACTTTTATTTAAATTTCTTTTTAAAAAGTTTCTTAAATTTAAGTCATTCTTTTGATAATCAATATGAATCATAATTTCTTCCAAAACCCTTGCAGCTGAATCAGTTGTCATAACATTTCTATTTTTATTTTCATATCCATAAAATTCTTTTTCACGACCAAAAGGTCCATCATCCCATGTCTTCTGACAGCAATTGATGCCAGTCAATTCATCCCAACGTAAATCATACAGCCAATCATTTATTAAATTCCTTTGAAATTTCCAATTTTCCCACAATTCCCCCTCCACACATGGTCCGCTTGTTGTTCCAGTAAGTAAATCAATTAAAAAGCTTGTCGCGTTATTACTGGAAAAAGATAACATTTTACTTGCTGCATCAATGATTTCTTCCGTCAATAATAAACTTCCTCTTTTAATCCAATCATATGCGGCCAAACCATAAACCAACTTAACAACGCTTGCTGGATAAATCATTTTTTTATTATTAATACCAAATCCAAAACCTTTAAATATTTTTTTATTTTCACTTTTGTAGTTGATCCAAGTTACGGCGATATCTTCTCTTGAAAAATCTTTATTATAGGAACATAATCTCCCTAAAATATCATTTAAGGCTAGACCCATCTCTTTATTCAAATAGTAGAAGGACATTTTATGGAAATTTATAAAGACCCTATTTCACTATTTAAACAAACTAATTTTTCAAATACTATTTGGTGGAAATTAAAAGTTAATATTTCTGCATATCAAAATGAAACAGAAAATAAATTAGTTACAGAAATTTTTAAAAATAGAAGTTTCAGACTCCTTTATCCAAATATCCATAAACGAAACTATAAACATTTTAGGATTCTAGTTCAACTATACGAAGATGGTTACGTCTGTTGGATAAATTTAGATGGATTAATTATTGAGAAATGCGAGTTAAAACAAAATCAGAATTTAAAATATGAGCAGTCCCTTATAAAGGAAAAAATTCCTTCAATTCTAAAATGGATTCAGAAAAAATCTGAGTTAAATAATAAATATCTTTGGGGAGGCACATTAGGACCAAATTTTGATTGTTCCGGATTAATACAGACATCTTTTTTTAAACATGATATAAATATACCTCGAGACTCTTTTCAAATAAAGAGTTTTTGTAAGCACCTTTTTAATTTCAAAGCATCTTATTTAGCTCTTCAACCTGGAGATCTTTTATTTTTTGGGAATAAAGAAAAATGCGATCATATTGGAATATACAAAGATGATGGATTGTATTACCACTGTTCTGGCAGTGAATTTGGAAGGAATGGAATAGGAATAGATAGCCTAAAAAAAACTAATGATAAAATCTCATTACATTATAAATCTAAACTCATTTCGGCAGGAAGAGTCGTTAGAAGTTATAGATGGGATAGAACCATACGGTAGTAAGTAGAGTTCACATCTTAATCTAAAATTAAATTGAAATATTGCTTATTCTTTATTTTTAGGAATTAACCAGCTGTCCAAATATTTTTAATTATTGGCATTATGGTATCTAAGTGCAATGTCCCAACAAGTAGCCAAGCAAAAACTGCTCCCCCACAGCCTCCTAACCAAAATCCACTTGTAAAATCAGCCCAACCAGCCCTTGTAAATAAGTCCTTTGGTGGATTATTAACAGTCGCATCTGGAGGTTGAACATTAGGTGCTTTACCAGGTGCATTGTAAAGAACTAAAAGTGCTGTCAAAATATGAACAGCTCCAATAGCAGCAAGAAGTCCAGCAGTCAGAGCAAATTCAGAATTTCTTAATGGGCCAGTCATGGTGAAAGGACCGTATAGAAGATATCCAAATGCTGCTCCAGTTTCTAATCCTCTAAAATTAGGAGAAATACCTTCTCTGTAAAAAGGCAAATTATTTATAAAGGCTTTTGTAAAATAGCCACTATTAACTGGGGTAGCTAAATTACCGACACATGGATCAGCAACTGTTTTTACTGCCCATTGTTCTGCAACACCAATATCATTTGGTTGTACAGAATTATCTATGTATTTCTCATCAAACTTAATTGAACTTGTTGATTCTGAGAATGATTTTTGAAAGTCGCTCATTTTTTTAATAGTTTAGTGTTTAATAATTTATTCAGTTGCTGTAATAAATCTTCCAATCAATACGATAAAAACAGCAGGCATTGCTATACCAATTAATGGAACAAAAATTGAAGGTAAGAGACTTGGTAAATCAGATGGCATTTAGTTCTTTAAACATCTTTAAACACTTTAGTATTTATCTGCGAAATAGTGTTAATTTTATTACTGGATGATATAAAAATTATTAACTTTTTACATGTTAAATTTTTTCGCAATTATAGTTATTGTTTTTATAGGAATTTTGATTCTAGTTTTTAAAAAGAGAAGCTTTAGAAAGTTAATAAATACAAACAAATTTCATTCTGTTAAATTAAAAAAAAATAAAAAAAATAATAATAAATTTCTCTCTAATAAAAAAAGTTTTTTATATGATCACGAAACAAAAAAGTACTCATTATTTTATAAAAAATCTCTAAGAAATAAAATGTTTAGTCTTTTTCAAGGAAATACAAAAGACAAATTAAAAGCATTAGAAATTGCGGAAGAATTGGCTGATAAATCAACTTTATCAATTTTACGAAAAGGCTTAAGAGATATGTCTCCTGAAGTGGTTAAAATTTCTGCTTTATTAATAAGAAATTTTAAATAAATTCAATTTTGTTTGGTACTAGTTATTGATCTAATTCTATAAATTGGACGATTTTGACTTTCATGATATGTCCTAATTAACAGTTCGCTCAATAATCCAAAGCTAAATAATTGAACCCCCGCAATTCCCAATATTAATGCAAACATTAGTAATGGACGATTTCCAATATCTTCACCCATTATTTTTAAAAATATCAAATAAGAACTAATTGCAAGACTAGTCAAAATACTAATAATTCCAACAAAACCAAATCCATACATTGGTCTTGTTAAAAATTTAGTCATAAACCAAACAGTTAGTAAATCCATTAAAACTCTAAAAGTTCTATCGATTCCATATTTACTAGATCCATATTGCCTGCTTCTATGATTGACTTTAATTTCTTTTATTCTTGCACCTTCAATATTTGCTAAAACAGGCAAAAACCTATGAAGTTCACCATATAACTTAATATCATCTATTATGTCTTTCTTAAAAGCTTTTAATGAGCATCCATAGTCATGCAACTTCAAACCTGTTACCTGAGCGATTAATTTATTCGCTATTTTTGATGGTATCTTTCTATTGATTAATTTATCTTTTCTATCAAACCTCCATCCACAAACCAAATCATAACCATTATTAATTTCTGAAATTAATTTAGGAATATCATTTGGATCATTCTGTAAATCACCATCCAAAGTAATGACGATATCACCTTTAGAATTATCAAAGCCAGCTGACATTGCTGCAGTTTGCCCATAATTTTTGCGAAGGTAAATAACTGACAATTCTTTAATTTTGAGAGTTAGTTGTTTTAATACTTCATGAGTATTGTCTTTAGAACCATCATTTACAACAATCAATTCAAAATTAAATTTATGAAAGGACATTACATTTATAACTTCATCCAATAAAAGACCTATACTCTCACTTTCATTGAAAACAGGGACGATAATAGAAATTAATTGTTTTATATCTGACATTTATATTTAATAATAATTATATAATTTTAACTTAATTTAGAACACTAAAATTAAACAAAAAAAAATCACCACAAAAGTGGTGATTTGAATTATTTAAGAAAAATTTAACCAAACTTACCTGAAGTTGATGCGATAACAAATGCACCGAATGTAAGAATGTTTCCAATCGTGAAATGTGCTAGTCCAACTAATCTAGCTTGAACAATTGAAAGTGCAACTGGCTTATCTCTCCAGCCAACAAGGTTAGCTATTGGAGTACGCTGATGTGCCCAAACTAATGTTTCAATTAATTCTTGCCAGTATCCACGCCATGATATTAGGAACATGAAGCCTGTAGCCCAAACTAAGTGGCCGAATAGGAACATCCAAGCCCAAGGTGATAGAGAATTTACTCCAAATGGATTATATCCATTAATAAGTTGAGCAGAATTTAACCAGAGATAATCTCTGAACCAGCCCATTAGATAAGTTCCTGATTCATTAAATTGTGCTACATTACCCTGCCAAATTGCTAGATGTTTCCAATGCCAGTAGAAAGTTACCCATGCTAGTAAATTTAATGCCCAGAACATAGCTAAGTACATAGCGTCCCAAGATGAACTATCACAAGTACCTCCACGTCCAGGTCCATCGCAAGGGAATGCATAACCTAAATCTTTCTTATCAGGAATTAATTTTGTTCCTCTAGCATCAAGTGCACCTTTGATAAGAATTAATGCAGTTGTATGAAGACCTAAAGCAATAGCATGGTGAACTAAGAAATCTGCAGGACCAATAGGTAAGAAAGCACTTAATGCATCTTGTCTATTGATAAGATCCATCCAGTAATGATTACCTGGCAATGAATTAGCTGCGAGACTTGCTGAGCTTGTAGGATCAGATAATAAAGCGTTAAAACCATACATCATCTTACCTTGAGCAGCTTGAACGAATTGAGCAAATACTGGCTCAATTAGAATTTGCTTTTCAGGATTACCAAAAGCCACAACAACATCGTTATGAACATAAATTCCAAGAGTATGGAATCCCAGCAACATTGTTACCCAACTAAGGTGGCTTATTAAAGCTTCCTTGGTTCCAAGAACTCTTGCTAGTACATTATCTTTATTTAGTTCTGGATCGTAATCTCTAACGAAGAATATAGCACCGTGTGCGAAAGCACCAACCATCAAGAACATTGCTATGTACTGATGATGACTATATAAAGCCGATTGTGTAGTGTAGTCCCTTGCAATGAAAGCATAAGAAGGAAGTGCACCCATATGTTGAGCTACTAAAGAAGTTGCTACACCAAGTGATGCTAATGCTAGTCCAAGTTGGAAATGTAATGAATTATTTACAGTTTCATATATTCCATCATGGTTAATTCCAAAACTACCTTTATGAGGATCATTAGGATGTCTTGTATTATGAGCTTCTGTAATTTCTTTGAGGCTATGACCAATACCAAAGGTATTTCTATACATATGACCAGCAATTACAAAAACTGTTCCAATCGCAATATGATGATGAGCAATATCAGTAAGCCATAATGCTTCACTTTGAGGATGAAGACCACCTAAGAAAGTAAAGATTGCTGTACCAGCTCCATCAGCTGTTCCAAATACTTGATCTAGAGAATCAGGATTTTGGGCATATGCTCCCCAATTTAAGGTAAAGAAAGGAGCTAATCCTGCAGGATGTGGAAGCACTGTTAACCAGTTATCCCAACCTACATGCTGTCCTCTTGATTCAGGTATAGCAACATGAACCAAATGACCTGTCCAAGCAATACTACTAAAACCAAATAAAACAGCTAAATGATGATTTAATCTTGACTCTGCATTTTTAAACCAAGCTAGAGAAGGTCTGAATTTTGGCTGTAAGTGTAACCAACCTGCAAATAGAGTCCAACAAGCCAAAATACTCATAAATATTGAAGCTTGGAAGAGTTGCTCATTAGTTCTCATTCCAATTGTGTACCACCAATGGTAGAGACCTGAGTAAGCTATGTTTACTGGACCACTAGCTCCAGCTTGTGTCATTGCTTCTGTGATACCAGATCCAAAATGTGGATCCCAAATAGCATGAGCAATAGGACGAACGTGAGTTGGATCAAGTACAAACTGCTCGAAGTTACCTTGCCAAGCAATATGAAATAAGTTACCAGCTACCCATAGGGCGATTATTGCTAGATGACCAAAATGTGTAGAGAAAAGCTTCTGATAAAGCTTTTCTTCAGTCATACCATCATGACTTTCAAAGTCATGAGCGGTAGCTATTCCGTACCATATTCGTCGAGTTGTAGGGTCCTGAGCTAGACCCTGGTTAAATGATGGAAATTTTGTTGCCATTGAATTAAAAAGGTGAAGTTCAGGTAATTAGCCCAGGCCGAAAAGGCGAGCGTGGAAGAAAGCCCATGTGGTAGCAATACCACCAACAAGGAAGTGAGTTACACCTACTGCTCTACCCTGAGTGATAGATAAAGCTCTTGGTTGAATTGTTGGAGCAACTTTAAGTTTGTTATGCGCCCAAACAATGGATTCGAATAATTCTTGCCAGTATCCTCTTCCACTAAAGAGGAACATTAAACTGAATGCCCATATGAAGTGAGCTCCTAGGAACATCAAACCGTACATGCTTATGGATTGGCCATAACTTGTCAATACTTGAGAAGCTTGGGCCCATAGGAAATCTCTTAACCAACCATTAATAGTAATGGAGCTTTGTGCAAAATTACCACCAGTGAGTCCCCAAACATCACTCTGCATTTTCCAAGAAAAGTGGAAAATAACTATTGATAAACAGTTATACATCCAGAAAAGAGCCAAAAACACGTGATCCCATGAAGAAACTTGACATGTACCACCTCTTCCAGGACCATCACAAGGGAATCTAAATCCTAAAGAAGCTTTATCAGGGATCAACCTTGAACTTCTTGCGTAAAGTACTCCTTTGAGAAGTATCAAAACAGTTACGTGAATTTGGAAAGCATGAATATGATGAATCATTAAATCAGCTGTTCCTAATGGAATTGGAGCTATAGCAACCTTTCCACCAACCTCTACTAAACTTCCATTAAAAACTTCACTTAAAGCTTTGTGAGGTAAGGCTTCTGCAGTACCTGCTAAAAGAGAAGTTCCAACAGCAGATGCTTGAATACTCTGTACCCATTGAGCAAAAATTGGCTGAAGTTGAATTGCAGAATCACTAAACATATCTTGGGGTCTACCCAAAGCTCTCATAGTATCGTTGTGAATATAGAGTCCGAAACTATGGAATCCTAACCACATACATACCCAGTTCAAGTGACTGATTAAGGCGTCTCTTGCTTTAAGAATTCTGTCTAATACGTTATCAATATGTTTTGCTGGATCGTAATCTCTAACCATTGCAATTCCAGCATGCGCTCCTGCTCCTACTATGAATAATCCACCTATCCACATGTGATGAGTAAATAATCCAAGTACAGTCATATAGTCTGTAGCTATATATGGGTATGGAGGCATCGCATACATATGATGTGATACAAGAATACTGATTGATCCAAGCATGGCTAGGTTTACTGCTAGCTGAGCATGTCTACTTTCTGCCATGAACTCAAAAAGACCTTGGTGTCCTTTAGGAGCTGGAAATAATATTGGGTCACCTTGTTGTGAATCTAATATTTCTTTCATACTATGACCAATACCGTAATTGGTTCTATACATATGACCACCAATTATTGCTATTACACCAAAAGCTAAATGATGATGTGAAACATCAGTCATCCATAAACTGCCTGTCACAGGATTAAGTCCACCTTTGAAAGTAAGAAAATCTGAGAAAGCTAACCAATTTAAACTAAAGAAGTTACCTGTACCACTTGCTAATCCTGGAAATATCTGACTGATAATCTGTGGATCGCAGAGTTGATGTGGCATAGGCATATCTGCAATAGTTGCTATTTCTTTACCGTTAATTACTAGAGGAGAGCCTGCATCAATTGCATCCAATAGAGCTGCAGTTGGAGCTCCAATATGAATACAATGGCCAGCCCATGCTAAAGATCCTAGACCTACTAAACCAGCGATGTGGTGATTAAGCATTGACTCAATATCTTGAAACCACTCCATTTTTGGAGCTGCCTTGTGATAATGAAAAATTCCTGCATGAAGCATGAGTGCTGCCATTACTACAGCACCTATTGCTAAAGCCATCAGTTCAGTTTCATTGGTTATGCCCCATGCTCGCCACATGTGGAAAATTCCTGAACTGATTTGAATACCGTTATAGTTAGCACCAAGATCAGCATTTAACATTTCTTGGCCTACAATTGCCCATACTTGTTGGGCACCGGGTTTAACATGAGTTGGGTCAGCTAACCAACCTGAATAATTAGAAAATCTAGCTCCATGAAAAAATGCAGCACTCATCCATATAAAGATGACTGCAAGATGTCCAAAATGAGCTGAAAAGATTTTTCTTGTTGCTTCTTCAGCATCGCCTGTATGCACATCAAAATCATGTGCATCAGCATGCAAATTCCAGATCCAAGTTGTAGTTTTTGGACCTTTAGATAATTTACTTGACCAGAAACCTGGCTTATCTAATTTGGCAAAATCAATAGGTCTTGGATCGGCCTTGACAGGATCTTCCAAAACTTTCTTGTTTTTTTCTCCACTTTCTGGTGGGCTGATGGTCATCTAGCACCTCGAAAATAATTGACATAAAAGCCGATTGATCGGATCTTGAACTTATTTTTAATAATAAAGTTCAAAAAACTAATCTTTCAGGACTTTAAATATTCGTTTCAAAAATAATAAGGCAAAGATTCTTTCGTTATGCATTAACGTAACAAATGTTCTAACGATTGTTACTATATGAATATTTTGTTAAATTTTTTCCTATGACTAAGTTATAAGTATTTTTACCCAAATTTTATATAAATTTCTTAAATTTTTTTTTATATTTCAAAGAAAATTTCTAAATCCAGCGACAGGATATAATTTCAACATAACAAACAATAGTTTCTGATTTGAAAGGAATTGCAATAGGTCTATCAAATAATTCAAAAGAAATTTTAAAAAGGCTTAAAAAAACCGAATTTGTTAAAGATATATATATCGCAAGTGCTTCAAAAGGTGATGAGCTGAAAAATGAACTTTTTCAAGTACAAAAACCTAGAGAAATCTTACTTAAAAAATGGAATGAACTAGATTTAATAATATTTGTAGGATCCATTGCTGCATCAATACGCATAATAAATTATTTTTTAACCTCTAAAGATAAAGATCCAGGGGTGATAGTGATAGATAGTAAATGTTCCAAGATAGTTCCTTTAATTGGTTTACATCAGTCAGATAATCAAAATATCGCATTGCAAATTGCTAATTTATTTGGTGGCGAAATAATAGAAACTAGTAATTCAAATGATCAAAGTTTATTAAATCTTGATTCATTTGGAAATCAATGGGGTTGGGAAAGATCTGGCAATATAAAGGATTGGTCAAAACTAGTAATTAAACAATCTAAGAAAGAAGAAATATTTTGCAAGCAATTAACTGGTAATAGCTTATGGCAAAACTCAGAATCAGCTAAGATTATTAACCAAATTAATGAAAAAGCAACTGAAAAACCAGATTCAACATTTCATGTAAGCATATTCAAAAGTCATAAAACTACTTGGCATCCTCCCGTATTATGGGTTGGTATTGGATGCGAGAGAAATACAAGCAAAGAATTAATAGCAAATTCTTTGAATAATTTTTTGGAGTCAGGAAATTTATCACGGCAATCAATTGCGGGATTTGCAACTATTGATATTAAAAGGGATGAGAAAGGAATTTTAGAACTTGCTGAAGAAGAAAACTTGCCTATAAAGTTTTTTAATAAAGAAGATCTTTCAAAAATAATTGTTCCAAATCCATCAAGTGTAGTTCAAAAAGAAATTGGCACATCTTCTGTAGCAGAGGCTTCTTGCTTACTCGCAGCAGGAGAAGAATCAAAATTATTAGAAGAAAAAAGAATTTTCAAAAATCAATCTGGGGCAGTAACTATAGCTGTAGCAGAATCAAAAAATCAATATAATCCAACCCATGGCGAAATACATATTATTGGAAGTGGGCCTGGTGATATCTCCTTCCTAACCAATAATGCAAGAAAAGCACTTTCAAAATGTAATATTTGGATTGGATACAAAATGTATTTAGATTTAATTAAACCCTTAAAAAGGAATGATCAAATTTTAGTTGAAAGTAAACTTACTGAAGAAAAAGAGAGATGCAGTAAAGCAATTAAACTAGCCGAGGAAGGAATAAAAGTGGCTTTAATTTCGTCAGGTGAATCTGGATTCTATGGAATGGCTGGTTTACTGTTGGAGTTACTTCAAAAAATCAAAAAAAAATCCAGACCTTACTTTGAAGTTCATCCCGGTATAAGTAGTGTTCAATTAGCGGCTGCGCTTAGTGGAGCACCATTAATGAATGACTTTTGTTCAATTAGCTTAAGTGATAAGTTAACCCCATGGTCTTTAATAGAAAAAAGAATTGAAGGAGCTCTTCTGGGTGACTTTGTTATAGCTTTATTTAATCCTCAATCAATTGAAAGAAATTGGCAGCTAAAAAGTGTACTAGATAAATGTTTAAAATCTAGGTCAGGTAATACTCCCGTTTTAATAGCTAGACAAGTAGGTAGGTCCAATCAATCCAAAAAATTCTTTACTTTAAGCACCATTCCTTTGAAAGAGATAGATATGTTATCAATCATTATTATTGGCAATTCTAAAACTACGTTAGTAGATGAAATATTTCTCACTCCCAGAGGATATTTACAAAATTAAATTTGGATTGTTCACATAGTTAGTTTTAGAATTTTCTTTTTGCATTTTTTTAATAAGGATACTAATCTTTCTATAACAAGGATTAAGAAAATTAATTGAAAAATATAGGTTTAATTTTATTTGATATAGATGGTGTGATACGCAGCGTAGAGAATAGTTACAGACTTTCATTAGTAAAAACAGTTTACAAATTTTCCGGATGGGAGCCAAGTTATATTGATATTGATAATGCAAAAAATGAAGGGATTTGGAATAATGACTGGGATTTAAGTTTAGAACTTATAAAAAGAATTATAAAAAAAGATAACTTAAAGCTTGAAGTACCTTCAAGAGAGGAAATAGTTAAATGTTTTGAGGAGTTTTACTTTGGAGGTGATCCAAATAAAGATAGTAAATATTGGTCTGGATCAATAATAAATGAAGAGTTATTAGTCGATAAAAAGTTTTTTGAATTATTAAAGAATAATGGAATAACTTGGGGTTTTGTAAGTGGTGCAGAGTCTGCTTCTGCAAAATTCGTTTTAGAAAAAAGACTTGGACTAAAATCACCTCCATTAATATCGATGGGAGATGCCCCTGACAAACCTAATCCTGAAGGTTTTATTAACTTATCAAAAAAGATTCTTGGAGATAAACTTGGAGCATCAAATATTCCCATTGCATATGTAGGAGATACTATTGCAGATATAAATACAGTTATAAACGCTAGAAAGGAAATACCATCTCAAAAATTCGTAAGTATTGGAATAGCTCCCCCCCATTTACATTTAGGATCTCGATTTAAAGAAAGAATTTCATATGAAAAAAATCTACAAAAGGCAGGTGCTGACTTAATTTTGAATTCTATTAATGACCTTGAAAATATTAATCTTGAATTGTTTTAAAAAAAGTAACAATTTAAAAAATAATAATTTATTAATTACGGAGAGGGAGGGAGTAAGAAATTTAATAATGGGACAATATGAGACGAAATGGGACAAAATAGGACGCTTTTCTGGTGATAAATAGGTTTCGTAACCCTTTTCGTAACCCTACAAAAAAAGCACTTTAATCAAAAATTTACTGCTCAAAACGCTATATTTAAAACGATTGACAGTCGATTTAACATAGAGGGATAAAACCCTCTTTTTTAATGCGTAAATTATTAATACCTTTATTAGCTGCCTTTGCCTTACCTACTGCTGTTAATGCTGAAAGTCATTGGCTAATAATTAACTATAGGTCAGGGAAAGGAGGAGGTGCATTGGAAAAGATAGAAATGAATAGTGCAGAAGAATGTCAAAGAGAAGGTGAAAAATGGACTAGTAGCTCAACTCATTTAATGAATGAATACACCAGACAATTCCATTGCATTAAAGGAAAATAAATGAAACGCTTTTGCTGATGAGAAAAGACATTTTATTCCTTCTCACTGTCTTCGTAATTATTCCCCTAATTATTGGGCGTGTAGATATTGCTTTTAACTTTTTTTTGTTTCTTTGCGGTTGCCTGCTTTTTTCGTTATTTGTTAATTGATGAATACTGGTAAACAAATGAAACGCTTACTACTCCCATTGCTAGCTGCACTTGCTTTGCCAGTATATACAACTGAAGTCGTATATGAAACTCCTGAGCTTGCTTGGAATGAATGCATAAGTTGGATGAAGGAAGGAGGTGAGTTTTATATTCAAGAAGGAAGTGGCTACGAAATGGTCACAAGATGGTTGCCTAGAAGAAACTGCTTCTACAATGAAGGTAAGATGGAAATGGTTGGTCAAGAACTAATTCAAATAAAAGAAGGAGACAAGTTCTTATCTACGAATTTTCCTGATATAGGTAAAGGTATTGCTACTCCTGTTACTCAAAAAACTTTTAAATTTCAAGAACCTGTTCCGTAACCCCTTTTTGAGTATAAAAAAGTTATTTCGCAACCCTAGCCGTAACCCCTATTCCAGATATCTTGTGGGACGATATGAATACCTCTAGGACAAAAAATCCCCTATTTACGGGCATTTCTAACCATTTTGGGACAATATTGGACTTCCTGAACTTCTAATAATACGGAGAGGGAGGGATTCGAACCCTCGACAAAAGTTACCTCCTGTAACTCCTTAGCAGGGAGCCGCTTTCAACCACTCAGCCACCTCTCCAGTTCTTATACATTATCAATTTTCTTGCAAACATTCAAAATTTTTTAGTTAATCGAAATGTCTAATCAACTTGAACTCTTGGCAATCTATTTTTAAAAGAACAGAGAATTTCCCATGGGATAGTATTTGATGCTCTCGCCCAATCAACGGGAGAAATTGTTTTGTCTCCGTCAGATCCTAGTAATATCATAGTACTGCCTACTTTAATTTCATTTGAACCAGTTATATCTACCATCATTTGATCCATTGTTATTGATCCAACTTGAGGATAAAATTTATTTTTGTGAATAACATTTATCTTTCCTGAAAGATTTCTTGGAATTCCATCAGCATAACCAATACTTAATACAGCTAACTTAGTTTTTCTACTACTGACAAATTTACCTCCGTAACTTACACCTACCCCCTTATCAATAATTCTTGTAAATGAAACTCTAACCTTCAAAAATAAGGCTGGTTGAAGCGATAAACCTATATCTGTTTTTGCCAAAGGATTATATCCATACATAGAAAGTCCAATACGTACCATATGTAGATGAAAGTTCTCATTAAGAAGCATTCCTGCAGAATTAGCCAAATGTGTCTTAATAATTTGATTTCTATCAACATTAATTTGTTTTAATAATTCCTGAAACTTAATTCTTTGCAATTGTGTAATACTTTTAGGATCTAATGAGTTTTCTTGATCTGCCGAAGATAAATGACTATATATTCCCTTTATAGAAATATTTTCAAAATATTTTATTTTTTCAAATTGCTGAATAAACTTACTATGTTCAAATCCTAATCTTGACATTCCAGTATCAACTTTAAGATGCAAAGAAAATTGAGAACCAAAGTGCTTCCCAATATTATTGCAAATTAAACATTCTCCTATGCTACTAATAGTTGGCATAAGATCATTTTTAAATGACATTATCAAATCTTTTTTTGTATAAAGGTTACCCAGAATAAGAATTGGTTTTTTGACTCCAGAAGACCGCAGCTTAATCCCCTCTTTTAACGTCGCAACTCCTAATTGCGAAGCTCCACCTTTAATAGCATATTCAGAAACTACTCTTGCATCATGTCCATATCCGTCTGCTTTAACAACTGCCATAAATTGACAACTTTTACTTAATTTAGATCTTAACTGCCTTACATTTTTTTCTATTGCTGTACCTCTGACTTCAATCCATGCTCTTTGTTTTGGGTCTATATCTTTTTCACAAGTTGGATAATTATCAAAATTACAACTCTGATTCTTTTGCCTAATTTGCATTAACTTTGCACAACTATATGCGCTTATTGAAATATACAGTTAGCATGACATGTAAATTGTATTTTGGCATGGGCCAGACTCTAGTTTTAAATGCATCTTATGAACCTTTAAACATTACTTCTTGGCGAAGAGCAGTTATTTTAATGATCAAAGGTAAAGCAGAAAGTCTAGAGGAAGATCAATCCTATTCAATACATTGCGGCAGAAAACTACCCACAGTCATAAGACTTCGTTACTACGTTAAGGTGCCTTTTAGAGAGGTTTCTTTAACGAGGAAAAATATTCTTTTGAGAGATAATAATTGTTGCCAATACTGTAACTATAGAGGTAATGATTTATCAATAGATCATGTTTTACCTAGAAGCAGAGGTGGAACTGATCATTGGGAAAATGTTACTACAGCCTGTCTTAGATGTAATGTACAAAAAGGTAATCGAACTCCAGAAGAAGCAAATATGCCTTTAAAGCGAAAACCATACCGTCCACTAAGTAATCTCAATTTCGAGGCTACGAGGCAAATTGACTCCGGCAGACATAAAGAATGGAGTAAATACGTAATTGGGGTAGCAATTTAATAAAAATAAAAGTTAATTATTTTCGTTATTAAAATCTTCCATCATTCTCTTTTGTTCTTTAGCTATACATGCATCAATTACTTCGTCTAGTTGACCAGCAAGAATTGGTTCTAGTGAAAAATTAGAACCCAACCTATGATCAGTTGTCCTATTATCTTTAAAATTATAAGTTCTAATTTTTTCACTCCTATCACCTGTTCCCACCTGTGAAAGTCTTTGAGATCTCTCTTTAGCATTAGCTTCTTTTAATTGAATCTCATATAGTTTGGCTCTTAAGATTTCCATTGCTCGTTCACGATTTTGCAATTGAGATCTCTCCTGAGTACAAAATACTCTTATCCCTGTGGGTTTATGAAGAAGATCAATAGCAGTCTCAACCTTATTGACATTTTGTCCCCCTGCACCTCCTGACCTTGCCGTACCAACCTCTAAATCAGTTGGATCAATTTTAACCTCAACAGGATCAGCCTCAGGCATTACAGCAACAGTAGCCGTAGACGTATGAACTCTACCTTGAGATTCAGTAGCTGGAACTCTTTGAACTCTATGCACACCAGCTTCGAATTTAAGTTGACTATATACAGAATCTCCTTTTACAGAGATAACTAACTCTTTAAATCCTCCCATATCTGACTCAGAAGCACTCACAGGTTTTACTGACCATCCGGTTTTTTGTCCATATCTTTCATACATTCTTGCTAAATCCCCAGCCCATATACAAGCTTCATTGCCTCCAGCACCAGCTCTTATCTCTAACATTACACTTCTCTCATCTCTTGGATCTTTAGGTAATAGTGCAATAGTAATTTTTTGAATAAGTGAATTTTTACATTCCTCTAGGTTAATTAATTCCTCATTTATTAATGATTCCATTTCTTTATCATGTCTGTTTTCTTTAAGTAAGTTTTTCGAATCTTCAATTTCCCTATCAGTATCAAGCAACTTATTATAATCAATCACCAAAGGTTCTAATTTTGACCTTTCTCTTGCTATTGATTCTAATTTCTTAGGATCATTTGCTATATCAGGATCTGCAAGCTGAACTTCTAAATTTTCAAAACTTTCTGAAGCAGTTTTCAACCTTGCAATTAGTGTTGTGTATTCCAATTGAAACTATGCTTAATTTTGAAAATTCTATTTATTAGAATCTTTTTCTTCTTTTTTTTCTTTTGATGTAGCTGAATTAGCTGAACCCATTCCATATTTCTTCATAAACCTATCAACTCTACCTTCTGTATCAAGAATTTTTTGAGTTCCAGTAAAGAATGGATGATTACCACTCCATACATCGACATGCAGTTCTGGCTGAGTTGAACCTGTCGTCATTACTACTTCTCCATTACAAATAACTTTTGCATCTGGGTACCATTTTGGATGAATTTCTGATTTTGGCATAATTAAAAACCTCAACGTTTAGAGAATTGTGGAGCCTTTCTAGCTTTTTTAAGACCATATTTTCTTCTTTCCTTTGCTCTTGGATCTCTACTGAGATGACCTTCTGTTTTCAGCGGCTTCCTGTTATCCAGAGATAGTTCGCACAATGCTCTTGCAGCCCCTTGCTTAATAGCATCTGCTTGCCCTGTCAATCCACCACCAAAAACGTTTACAAAAATATCATAAGAATTTTCAAGACCTAATGTTTGCAAAGGTGCTTTTATTGAATTTAAGCAAAGAGGATTGAAGTTTAAATAATCATCTCCTGAACGACCATTAATTTTAATTTGCCCATTTCCTGGAATTAAGCGAACACGAGCTACAGAAGTTTTTCTTCTCCCAGTCCCCCAATAAACAGCTTTGTTTTTTATTTGACTATTCATTTTAATATATTAACTATTTAATAATACAGGATTCTGTGCTGCATGAGGATGTTCAGCACCTTTATAAACTTTAAGTTTTTTAAATTGCTGTCTACCTAAAGAGTTATGAGGCAACATACCCTTTACAGCTTGCTCAATTATTCTTTCAGGTATTCTTTCTATAAGAGATTCAAATTTTTCAATTTTCATCCCTCCAGGTCTTCCAGAATGTCTTCTATATAATTTCTGTGATGCTTTTTTCCCTGTTACCTCAACTTTCTCGGCATTTACAACAATCACAAAATCTCCAGTATCTAAATGAGGAGTAAATGTTGGTTTGTTTTTTCCTCTTAAAACAGTTGCAATTTCTGTAGCAAGTCTTCCAAGTGTCTTATCTTTTGCGTCAACTAAAAACCAATTCCTTTCAATAGTTTCAATAGACGGAGTACTTGTTTTATTCATTTACCAAACTTATAGGAATAAATTAAAATTCAATTTTAAATTCTACCCTATTGGAGTAATAATAAACAATAATTTTGGATATTTTTAAATAAATAATTCAAAAATTAAAGTTACTTAAGAAGAACCCTTAATTAGAAATATCGGGAAAAAATCGTTTTTATTAATCTTTTTAAAAACATTTTCTTGATAAACTGCGTTTATAAAACATAACCCCTTTGCAGGCGCAGATTCTTTAACATCATTTTTCTTTTTATTTACCCATCTATCTGTAAAAATTTCTGGAGTTATTTTTTTTTCTCCAACTAATACTAATTGACCAACGATTAAACGGACCATTCCATAGAGAAAACCACTAGCTTTAATATCAACTAAAACCAGATCTTCTACTCTTTTAATATCAATATTTTTTATTTTTGTAATTGATGTCGTTCTGTTGCTTCCACTTTTCTGAAAAGCAAAAAAATCATGTTCTCCTTGCATTCCCTTTGATGCATTTGACATTAAAACTTCATCAAGCACTTTCTGGTACTTATGCCATGACCATTTATTTATGAATAAGTTAGGAAATTTGCCATTATTTATGACATATCGATAATGTCTATAAGTTGCTGAATAGCATGCATGCCAACTATCTTTAACCTCAACTGATTCCAAGATTCTAATTGTTGAGGGTAAAAGATTATTTAAAACATCTGAAAAACGATTTCCTGGAATAACACTATCAATATCGAAATGTACGACCTGACCTGATGCATGAACTCCCGAATCAGTCCTACCTGCAGCAAAGGTTTTTACCACATGATTTGTAATTTCCAAAAGAGCATTCTCTAAAATTTCCTGAACTGTGATTCCATTTTTTTGTCTTTGCCAACCAGAATAATTTGACCCATCATATTGAATAAGTAAAGCTACCCTTTTCAAAAGTTAATTTATAATAAAGACCTATATCGAGAACTTAAACGAGTTCAATAATAGCCATCTGGGCGTTGTCACCTTTTCTAGAAATGGTTCTCACTATTCGAGTATAACCACCTTTTCTATCTCCATATCTTTCTTTTGCTTTTTCAAATAATGAATGAACTAACTTCTTATCATAAATATAACCAATAGCCCTTCTCCTAGAGGCCAAACTACCCTCTTTTGCGAGTGAAATCATCCTTTCTGCCTCGGTTCTCAAAGCTTTTGCTCTGGCTTTTGTTGTCGTTACTCTCCCTTCCCTGATCAACTGTGTAGTCAAACCTCTTAAAAGTGCTTTCCTCTGGTCAGCAGGTTTACTTAATAATGGAATTCTAAGTTGGTGTCTCATAATCTTAAAAATGTTAAACAGAGGTTCTGCTTTGTGGAATAGAAATTCCTATTCGCTCAAGTGCTTCAATAACCTCATCCGCAGATTTAGAGCCAAAGTTCTTAATTTCAAGAAGATCTTCATAGCTAAAGCCCATTAAATCTGAAACTGAGTTAACTTGTGCTCTTTTTAAGCAATTATATGCTCTAACGGACAAGTTTAGTTCTTCAAGAGGAATTTGAGCTTCAGGAGATGGTTCAGGTTCTTCAGGAATTTCCTCTACCATTGTAACAGTTGCAAGTGGTTGAAAAAGTTCAATCAACTGATTGGCAGCTTCAGCTATAGCATCGTCAGGAGTTGTTGAGCCATCCGTTACAACTTCCATTTTTAGTCTTTCTCGTCCAGTCCCCCCCTCTGCCACAGCAGTCTCATCAATTGAGAAATTAACTCTTTTTACTGGCATAAATACAGCATCTATTTGCAGTAAATCAATGGCAGTAGTTTCTTCATTCTTACGATCGACAGGCCTATATCCAACTCCTCTTTCTACATGGATTTCTAGCTCTAAGTTATGACCCTCCTGTATGGTTGCAATCGGTTTTTCTCCATCCACGATTTCAACTTGAGATGAGAATTGAATATCATTCGCTTTCACCTCCATTGGACCACTTGCAACTAATCTGCCTATTTCGAGCTCTGGATTAGTACTGTTAATTGATAGTTGCTTACAATTGAGAAGAATATCTAAAACATCTTCTCTCACTCCAGGAATAGTTGCATATTCGTGGTTAATGCCCGCTATTCTCACTGCAGTCACTGCACTTCCTTCAAGTCCTCCCATTAGGACTCTTCTAAGTGAATTACCCAAAGTGGTAGCTTGTCCCCTTTCTAAAGGGCCAATTAAAAAAGTTCCTGCTTGGGAGCGATCATCTGATATTTGATGGTCGATTCTGTCAATCTGGTATTGCAACACGGAAAAAAATAAGGTTAAAAGTTGTTTTTTTTGGGGGGGGGGGGGGGTGGTTAGGACTTAAACGCGTCTCCGTTTAGGTCTTCTACATCCATTATGAGGTAATGGAGTTACATCTCTTATTAGAGTTATTTCTAAACCGGCCATTTGTAAAGCTCTTATGGCCGTTTCCCTACCTGAGCCTGGCCCTCTAACTAATACTTCTATCTGCCTCATGCCTTGATCAAGTGCTCTCCTCGCTGCAGCTTCAGCTGCCGTTTGAGCGGCAAATGGTGTACCTTTACGAGCCCCTTTAAATCCACTGGCACCAGCAGAAGACCAAGAAATTACATGACCAGAAGTATCTGTGATTGAAACAATAGTATTATTAAATGTGCTTTGAATATGTACCACACCATTTGGTACATTACGTTTGGATTTCTTTGAACCTGTTTTTTTAACTGTAGCTGCCATGATGTTTAGATGTAATACTGGAGTTTTGAATAGATTTAATTAATTATTTTTTCCTTCCAGCAACTGTTTTTCTTGAACCCCTTCTTGTTCTTGCATTAGTTCTAGTTCTTTGACCTCTTACTGGGAGGCTCATTCTATGCCTTCTTCCCCTTACACAACCTATATCTTGCAAACGTTTCAATGCCATCCCCTCTTTTCTGCGCAAATCTCCCTCTAAAGTAAATTCCTCTGACGCTGCTCTAAGTTTTTGAACATCAGAATCAGAAAGATCTTTGACACGAATATCTGGACTTACTCCAGTATTAGCAAGAATCAGCTTTGATCTGGTTAAACCAATTCCATAGACGTATGTTAGTGCAATTTCAACTCGCTTTTCGCGAGGTATGTCGATTCCTGCAATCCTGGCCACGTGTTTTAAGTAAGTAAAAGTTTGATTTGAAGGGTTTAGAATTCAACCCTGACGCTGTTTATTGCGAGGTCTTTTCTTGTTAATAACAAAGATTTTACCTCTTCTCCTCACGATCTGATCGTCAGGGCTAATTTTTTTGACTGAAGATCTGACCTTCATGGGGTTTTTACGAATTAAACGTTAATTTTATATTCTACATCATCATCAAGCCATTTTTTGTTTGATATCAGAGGAAATGGTTTTTAAATCTCTATCGGCATCAATATACTCAAGCAATGAGAGGTCTTCATAGTATTGAATTAATGGTTCTGTAGTTTTTTTAAAAATATTAACCCTAGTTCGAATAGTCTCTTCAGTATCGTCTTTTCTCCCTCTTAAAAGTAAACGCTCTATAAGAACTTCTTCTGGAATATCTAAGTAAAAAACTACTTCTAAAGGTTGGTTTATTTCATTTAAAACGTTATGCAATGAGTTCGCTTGAGATAAATTTCTTGGATAGCCATCAAGAATCCAACCTTTATTATCCTTATTTAAATTTTGCTTTACTATTTTTAAAACGAGTTCATCACTAACAAGTTCTCCTCTGTTAATAATATCCTTTACCTCTCTACCAAGGGTAGTATTCATTTCAATTTCTTTTCTTAATAATTCGCCTGTAGAAAGGTGTAAGTAAGAATTGGTTTGACATAGTAAGTCTGCCTGCGTCCCTTTCCCGGCTCCAGGCGCTCCTAAAAATAGTAAATGTTTTTTCATTAGTTATTAATTAATCCTTCATACCTTTGAGAAATAACATAAGTTTGAATCTGCTTAGCAGTATCAATTGCAACTCCCACAAGAATAAGTAACGAAGTTGCTCCTAAACCTTGAAAAGTCTGAACATTTGTTGCTCTTTCTACTGCAGCTGGGATTATAGCAACTGAACCCAAAAATAATCCTCCTAATAATGTCAACCTATTTTGTATTCCAGATAGGTAGTTGGCTGTATTAGTTCCTGGTCTGACTCCTGGTATCGCTACTCCTCCTTTCTTTAAATTTGAAGCCACATCAATAGGATTAATTGTAAGTGAGGCATAAAAATAGGAGAATCCCAAAATTAACGAGAAAAATGTAAGAGCATATGGCCAGGGATTAGATGATCCTGGATTTAAACTACTTGCTAATTTTATTAACACAGGATTACCAGTGACATTTGCAATAGTTATTGGTAAAAAAATTAAAGCAGATGCAAATATAATAGGCATGACTCCACCTGCATTTAATTTTAATGGTAAATAACTTTGCCTTGTAGGAAGTAATGTTGAATTTCCTATTTGCCTTTTTGCACTAACAATTGGGATACGTCTGGAACCCTCTTGTACAAAAATTATCCCAACAATTGTAAGTAAAAATACCCCCAGTAAAACTGCTATTCCTAAAACATCCCCTCTATCACCAGTTTGAGCTTTTTCAATAGTTGAACTTAAAGCCTTAGGCAAAGTGGAGACAATATTTAAAAAAATTACCAATGAAGCGCCTTGACCAATACCTTTTTCAGTAATAATTTCACTAAACCACATAACTAACATTGAACCAGTAACTAAAGCAATAGACGTTTGCAAAACAAATGTAGTTTCACTTATCCCTTGAATTGCGTATTGTCTAAGAATTAAAGAAAAAATTATACTTTGCAAAAACCCCCATCCTAAGGAAACATATCTTGTGATTTGAGCAATTTTTCTTCTACCAGCTTCTCCTTCATTTTTTTGTAAATCTTCAAGGACAGGCAATGAAGCTGTAAGAAGCTGAATAATAATTGATGCATTAATAAAAGGAAGAATCCCCAATGCGAAAATACCAAGAGTTGAAATTCCTCCGCCAGTAAATATATCTAAAAAACCTATTAATTGGCCGCCTTGATCAATAAAACTTTTAAACGCAACCCTATCAATACCAGGCATGGGGATATAAATCCCAAGTCTTACTAAAAGAAGAAGGCCTAAAGTTGTTAAAACTCTACCCCTTAGTTCTTTATTTAAAAACAATTGAGAAAGTATTTCAGAAGCGCTAGGATTTCTACTTTTGTTAACAAACATTTTGAAGTTTAACTAAATTTTTGAGTAAACTTATTTATTATCTATAAGCTCGCAAGTTCCTCCTGCATCCTGGATTTTTTGTTGAGCAACCTTTGTAAATGCATGTGCTTGAACTTTTAGTTTTACAGTAACTTTCCCATTGCCAAGAATTTTTAAAGGATATTTTGGCTTAAAGATTAAACCTTTCTTAACTAATGAGTCTAAGTTAACAGTATCATTGTCTTTGAAATCATTTAATTTATCTAAATTGATTGTTGAAAAGTTCTTTTGATTGATAATTTCAAAATGTTTTAATTTTGGAACTCTTCTATACAAAGGCATTTGTCCACCTTCAAAGCCTGGACGTGTGGGTCTTCCAGAACGAGATTTTTGTCCTCTCATTCCAAAACCACATGAAGCTCCCTGGCCTGCGGCAATGCCTCTACCCTTTCTCAATTTTTTCTTTCTAGAGCCTGAGTTTGATTTAAGTGTATTTAATGTTGAAGTCATAATTTTCAAGAATAAAGCTGTTCAAGTGAGATGCCTCTCTCCCTTGAGGCAGATTTATGTGTTCTTAATTGAGAAAGAGCTACCATAGCAGCCCTTGCATTATTCAAAGGTGTTTTACTACCCAATCTTTTTGCTAAGACATTTTTTATGCCTGCCAACTCTAAAACTGTTCTAATGGAACCTCCAGCAATTACACCAGTACCAGGAGCGGCTGGCCTAATAAGTACATTAGCAGCACCATCTCTACCTTTAGATAAAGTTGGTATTGAATTATTTGAAGTCAAAGGGACCCTAACAAGATTTTTTTTACCATCTGAAACTCCCTTTCTAACTGCACCAATCACATCTCCAGCTTTACCCACTCCAACTCCCACTTGACCTTTTTCATTTCCTACAACAACAATTGCTCTAAAACTCATTTTTTTTCCACCTTTTACAGTTTTAGATACACGTCTTATTTGAACAACCCTTTCTTGCCAATCAGATTCTCTTTCAAGATTTTTTGCATCACCTCTTCTATTTCTTTTGCGGTCATTATTTCGATTATTCCTTTTTTGTTCATTAGGATTTTTTCCAGGAATGTTATCAGTCTTGGATTGAGTTTCTTGTTTTGTTGGAGTGTCAGTCATAGTAATAAAAAATTAGAATTCTAAGCCAGCTTCTCGAGCAGCATCAGCAAGAGCTTTTACTCTTCCGTGATATAAATTTCCTCCACGGTCAAAAATCACCTGCTTAATGCCTTTTTTAATTGCTCTTTTAGCTAATAATTTTCCAACAATGGAAGAGGAGTTACAATCAGAGGGTAATTTCTCTGATTTTTCTCTGAGTTCTTTATCAACAGTTGAAGCTGAACAAATAGTTTTTTGAGCACTATCGTCTATAACCTGTGCATAAATATGGTTGTTGGAACGGAAAACAGACAATCTTGGGCGTGTTGTATCTCCAATTAAGAATTTTCTTAATCTTCTATGCCTTTTTTGGGTTTGTAATTTCCTGGAAAGTTTGGTCATTTTTTTTAGATGGAATTATTTTTTGCCAGATTTACCAGCTTTTCTGAGAATTCTCTCGTCATGGTATTTAATTCCTTTTCCTTTATAGGGCTCTGGAGGTCTAATTGATCTGATCTTTGCTGCTTCATTGCCAACAATTTCCTTATCAATTCCAGATACGGTAACGTTTGTATTACTCTCAACTTTGTATGTTATACCATCAGGGGGGATCATTTCTACAGGATGACTATATCCCGCACTTACGATGAGATTTTTGCCTTTTACCTGTGCTCTGGATCCAACGCCTACAATTTCAAGTTTTTTAGAAAAACCTTGACTAACGCCTTCAATCATATTGGCAATCAAGGCTCTACACAAACCATGTCTTTGCCTTGAAAATATTTTGGTTGTAGTGGGGCTTACGATAACAGCATTATCTTTTTTATCAAAACTAACTCCCTCAGGCATTAAACGTTTTAATTCACCCTTGGGGCCTTTAACTGTAACTGTTAATCCATCAAAATCAACTGTAACTTTTTCTGGAATCAGTACTGGTGTTTTTCCAATTCTTGACATGATTAATTCTCCTTAATAGACATAGCAAAGGACTTCGCCACCTATACCTTGCTTCCTGGCATCACGATCACTCATGACACCTTTAGAAGTCGAGATGATAGCAACCCCAAGACCTCCAAGAACTTTTGGTAACGCTCTAGTATTCTTATAAATTCTCAAACCAGGTTTACTAACTCTTTGCATAGATCGAATTGTTGGGAATTTATTTTTACCACTATATTTAAGACCAAGTATTATTTGTGATTTATAACCTTCACCTTCCTCATTAATATCAGAAATGAATCCCTCTTTTTGAAGGACTTTGGCAATACTTAGGGACATTTTTGAACCTGGAATTGTTGTTGTTGTATGCTTTTTTTGACTCGCATTTCTAATTCGAGTAAGCATATCTGAAATAGGATCGTGATTTGACATGTTTTTAATTTAATTCTTACTAAAAGGCATACCTAACTCTTTTAAGAGAGCTTTACCTTCTTGGTCTGATCGTGCACTAGTGACAATAGTGATATCCATTCCCCTAATTGAGTCTATTTTATCAAAAGAGATTTCAGGAAAAATTAATTGCTCTTTTACTCCAAGAGTGTAATTCCCTCTCCCATCAAAACTTTTCGGATTAACTCCTCTAAAGTCTCTTATTCTTGGCAAAGCCAGATTTATGAATCTCTCTAAAAAGGAATACATTCTGTCTCCTCTCAAAGTTACAGTACAACCAATAGGCATCCCCTCACGAATTTTAAAACCCGCGATAGCTTTTTTAGCCCTAGTGACTAGTGCCTTTTGACCTGTAATTGTTGCCATTTCGTTTAAAGAAGCTTCTAGAGCTTTTGAGTTTGAAGCAGCTTCACCAAGACCTCTATTTACGTTGACTTTGACAACTTTAGGAACTTGATGAATATTTTTGAGACCAAGGTCCTTTAAAAGTTTTGGTCTAATTGATTCTTTGTAGCGATTTTTTAGAGTCATAATTTTTTGTTAATTCTGGTCTTTGTCAGAATTGTTAAATAAGAAAAAATTTAAATCTGGTTGCTGATGAAAAATTAATCAATTACTTCACCAGTTTTCTTCAATCTTCTTTTCTTAACTCCCTCTTTATCAATAAAATATTCAATCTTACTTGTAAGATTTTTATCCTTTGAAAAGAACATTACATTGGATGCATGTAAAGATGCTTCTTCTGTAAGTATTCTGCCAGTTTCACCTTCCTGAGTTGGTTTTACATGTTTAGTTCTAAGGTTAATTCCCTTAACTACAACTCTATTTTCAAGAGGAATGGTTTTTAAAACCTCACCAGTTTTTCCTTTTTCCTTACCATTAATTACTTTTACTAAATCTCCTGTTTTGATCCTCATTTTTATTCTTTGGAAATTCTTCTTTTGTTTTAATGAATCCAACATTTAAATCACCTCCGGAGCAAGAGAAACAATCTTAGTGTAATTTTTATCCCGCAGTTCTCTAGCTACAGGACCAAAAACTCTTGTACCTTTGGGATTCTTATCTTCATTAATCAAAACTGCAGCATTATCATCAAATCTAATTGAATTACCAGTATTTCTCCTTAATGTTGCTTTCGTTCTAACGATAACGGCCTTAACAACTTCAGATTTCTTAACTCCCATATTAGGAAGAGCATCTTTTACAGTTGCTACAATTACATCACCAACATGTGCGTATCTTCTATTAGATCCTAAAACCCTAATACACTGAAGTCTTTTAGCGCCGCTGTTGTCTGCAACTGTTAGATAAGTCTCTTGTTGAATCATTTTTTTACCTCCTTCGTCTGACTCTTATTAAGAATCTCTTCTATTGCCCATCTTTTATGAGCACTAAGCGGCCTAGTTTCCTTAATCTTTACTCGATCACCTAAAACACACGAATTTTCAGGATCATGTGCCTTATATCTTGTGGTTCTACTTACAATTTTTTTATAAGTGGGGTGTGGATACCTGTTAATAACGGCAACAACAACTGTTTTGTCCATTTTGTCGCTTACCACAGTACCAATTCTTTCTTTAAGTGCCATAACTAATAATTAATCAGAAGTTGTTTGAGAAGTAGATTGACTTTTACTGAGAGTTAGTAACTGAGCAACTTGTTTCTTCATGAATTTAAATTTATGAGTTTCATTAAGCTGTCTAGTAGCTTGCTTGAATCTCAAATCAAAAAGATCTTTTCTTAATTGATCAATCTTTTCATTAATTTGAGCAGAATTTAATTTCTTAAATTCTTTTAGTGACTCTGAGTTTTTCATTGTTTAACCTCCTCTTGAGATTCTTTATTATTTTTTGTTTTTTCTTGGGAAGAAACTTCTTGATTTTTATCAATCGAGATGAATTTTGTTTTAACCGGAAGTTTGTATTGAGCTAGACGCATAGCTTCTTTGGCAGTTTCTTCAGTGATATCCTCTCCACCCATTTCAAAAAGTATTCTTCCTGGTTTTACAACAGCAACCCAAAACTCTGGATTACCTTTACCAGAACCCATTCGAGTTTCAGCAGGTCTCATAGTGACAGGTTTATCAGGAAATATTCTTATCCATATTTGACCTCCACGTTTGATATATCTTGTCATTGCTCGTCTACTTGCCTCAATTTGACGTGCAGTTACCCAACCACAGTCTTGAGCTTGGAGAGCAAATTGCCCGAAAGCAATTGTATTTCCTTTAGAGGCTACCCCCCTCATTCTGCCTCTGTGTTGTTTACGGAATTTTGTTCGTTTTGGACTAAGCATTTTTATACCTCCTATGAATTCTCATTTGAACGATCCTCAAATTCCTGAGGTCTTCTACTTGCTTTCCTTTTGGGGCTAGCACCCACAGGAATAGTTTGTTCTTCTTTAGGAAGAACTTCACCTTTGAAAACCCAAACTTTAATACCTAGAACACCATAAGTGGTATTAGCTTCACGTGTTGCATAGTCAATTTCCGCTCTTAAGGTATGTAAAGGTACTCTTCCTTCTCTAGTCCATTCAGTTCTAGCGATTTCAGCACCATTTAATCGCCCACCTACTTGAATTTTAAGACCTAAGACTCCAGCTCTTTGAGCCCTTTGTAAAGCCATTCTAATAGTTCTTCTAAATGCGACTCTTTTTTCCAATTGTTGCGCAATGTATTCAGCTAGTAAAAAAGCATCTGCATCAACTCGCTCAACCTCTACAACATTAATTCTAACTTGCCTTGTTCTGTCGCCTATGGTTTTCTGAATTCCAGATCTTAACTCTTCAATACCACTTCCTTGTCTTCCAACAATTACGCCTGGTCTTGCTGTTTTTAATTCAAGTTCCAGTTGATCAGCTTTTCTAGCTATTAATATATCGCTAATGCCCGCTGTCCCGTATTTTTTCTGTATGAAAGTACGAATTTTAAAATCTTCTTGAAGAAGAATTGGATATGTCTTTGAAGTGGCAAACCATTTGGAGCGATGCTCTTGTGTAATACCTAATCTTAGTCCAGAAGGATGTATTTTATGTCCCATTAGTTTTGTACCTCCGCATTAGTTTGAGTAGGAGCAGATTCAACAGAAATACTAATATGGCAAGTCTGTTTCTTGATAGAAAAAGCTCTACCTTGAGCTCTAGGTCTATACCTCTTCATTACAGGGCCATTATTAGCCCATGCAGAGGCAATAACTAAAGTGGAGGGATCCATTCCAAGATTGTGCTCTGCATTAGCAACTGCAGATCTTAGAACTTTAGTAATAGGATCAGTAGATCTATAAGGCATAAATTCTAACATAATTAATGCATCTCTATATGAACGGCCCCTTATTTGATCCAACACCCTTCTTACTTTAGAGGCTGATCCACGAACATAATTTCCATGAGCAACAGCTGTTTTTCTTGTTTCAGGTGTTTGAGTCATGATTTTGCTCCTTTTTTATCTCTAATGTGACCACGGTAAGTGCGCGTAGGAGCAAACTCGCCAAGTTTATGGCCAATCATTTGTTCAGTTATGAATACTGGGATATGAGTCTTACCATTATGTACCGCGATTGTATGGCCAATCATTACAGGTAAAATCGTAGAGGCTCTAGACCAAGTTTTAATAACAGACTTGTCATTATCAGTATTTTGTTTTTCAACCTTTTTGAGCAAACTATCTGCTATAAAAGGTCCTTTTTTTAGTGAACGTCCCATGTTTATAAAATAGAAATTAAAGTAATAAATGAAGTAATCAAGAGTCTCTTCCTCCCCTACTTCTCTTAGAAACGCGACGACGTCTTCGAACTACTAATTTATTACTTGGTTTGTTCTTTTTACGTGTCTTTAACCCAAGAGCTGGTTTACCCCATGGAGTAACAGGGCCTGCTCTTCCAACTGGTGCTTTTCCCTCTCCTCCTCCATGTGGATGATCACATGGATTCATTACACTTCCTCTTACTTGTGGCCTTCTTCCTAGCCATCTTCTTCTTCCTGCTTTACCTAGGCTAGTATTTCTTATTTCTGAGTTGCCAACTTCTCCAAGAGTTGCGTAGCATTCTTTTCTTACAAGTCTTACCTCAGTTGATGGAAGTTTCAAAGCAACATAATCTCCTTCCTTTGCCATAACTTGAGCACTTGATCCTGCTGACCTAACCATTTGAGCACCTCTACCTGCATATAACTCGACACAATGAACACTAGATCCTAATGGCATAACTGAGAGTGGCATTGCATTGCCATCCTCAATTGGAACACTCTCTCCAGAAATAACATTTTGGCCGACTTTTACTCCAGCTGGGGCGATAATATATCTTTTCTCTCCATCTTCGTAAAACAATAGTGCAAGCCTTGCATTTCTATGAGGGTCATAGTGAATAGCCGCAACCTTAGCATTAATATTTTTTTTATCTCTTCTAAAGTCCACCAATCTATATTGCCTTTTGTGACCACCTCCCCGATGACGGCAAGTAATAACCCCACGATTATTCCTGCCTTTAACTCTATGTTTTGAAACTATTAGTGATCTCTCAGGTTTTGCACCTGTTATTTCACTAAAGTCAGTAACTACTCTTTGTCTAGTGCCAGGTGTATAAGGTTTAAATTTACGAATTGCCATGATTAAAACTCCTTAAGATTCTGGAAATAATTGGATTTTGTCTCCTTCAGCAAGACGTACAATTGCCTTCTTGACCTGAGAACGTTTACCGGAAAATTTTCCGACTCTTCTTGTTCTCCTGGGAGGATTCATAGTGTTAACTCCTATGACTTTAACACTGAACAAAGCTTCTACTGCCGCTTTTATTTGTGGCTTTGCCGCTCTATGATCTACTTCAAAAGTATATTGATTAAGATCTATAGCGTTTGTAGCTTTCTCAGTAATAATTGGCTTTTTTATTACATCAGCCAAACGAGAATCGAATAATTTCCTCATGATGCATAAACCTCCTGAATTTTAATTATTGCTGATTGACCTATAACCAACTTGTTAGCGTTGAGAATATCAAATACATTCAATTGATCAGCGGCAATTAATTTTACTTTTTCAATATTATTTATAGATTTTTTTATTACTTCAGATGGACTATCAAGAATAACTAAAACTTTTTCAGTTTTTTGGATTCCTAATCTAGCAAGGCCCTTCATGATATCACTCGTTTTAGGCTGCTTTATGGTAGATCCAAAATCTTCAACAGCCTTCATATCAGAAACTCTGGACATAAGTGCTGTTCTAAGAGCTAATCTGCGTTCCTTACGATTCATATCAAGCTTATAAGAACGTGGCTTAGGGCCAAAAATAATTCCGCCACCAGGCCTTAAGGGAGTTCTTATTGATCCTTGACGTGCCCTACCTGTGCCTTTCTGTTTATATGGCTTTCTGCCACCGCCTCGTACTTCAGATCTTGTCAAAGTTGAGGCAGTTCCTTGTCTTTTATTTGCCAACTGCCTAAGAACTGCTCTGTGGATTAAGTCTCCCGCAGACGTTTCCTTAGCAACAGCTAAGTCAAGTGAGACTTTGCCTGATTTTTTACCATCCCACTTAAGAGTTTCGAGTGTTGTCATGATTTTTCACCTCCTTTTTTACCCACAATGTTATTTGGCTTTATATTGACTATTGAGCCAGGCTTCCCTGGGACAGAACCTTTTACTACTATCAAATTTTTCTGGCCATCAATTTTTAGGACTAACAAACCTTTTGTAGTTATCTGTTTTCCTCCATATCTTCCTGCCATTCTTTTCCCAGGATAAATTCTCCCTGGAGTTGTTCCTGCTCCTGTAGAGCCTGGCGCTCTATGATTTTTTGAACCATGACTCATAGGACCTCTGCTAAAACCATGTCTTTTCTGGTAACCAGCAAAACCTCTACCCATAGATTTGCCACTGATATCAACTTTTTGGCCAACCTCAAAGTTTTTTACAGTTATTTGATTACCTACTTCATAAGATGAAGTTTCTTCAACCCTATATTCTTTCAAATGCTTTAAAAGTTCCTCACCTGATTTCAACAAATGTCCCTTTTCAGGTTTACTAATATGCTTCTCTTTAGACAAGCCATATCCAATCTGAACGGCAGTATAGCCATCCAAAGCTGTAGTTTTTAATTGCGTGACTCGACATGGACCAGCCTCAATGAGAGTAACTGGAACTGCATTACCGTTGTCGTCGAAAAGTTGGGACATTCCCAATTTCTTTCCTAAAATTCCTATAGACATAAGACTAAAATAGGCTAGCTCGTAATAATTTTTTAATTATCTAAACCCTTCAGTAATTAAGGTGAAGCTAATAAAAAACAATTAAATTAATAAGGTTGAGACTTATCTAAAAAAATAGATAGTTTCTCCTGGGATAAACCCACCTGAATTTTTTAACGAAACGCTAAAAAATGTGAAATTTTGTAGAGGCTCGGCTAACTTACGAGCTTAAAAATTCACTGAGTTACAATTGTACATCATCAAGTACCATAAAATAAAATAAAATAGAAATAAAGGAAATTTTTATGCCATTACTTCTCACAGGGAAAAAGTTTCATAACGATTTAACAACTAATAAATGTCTTGCAATATTTTCTCCTCTTGAAGGTGGTTACGAAACTCGTCTTTTAAGGAGAATGAGGGCCAAGGGCTTTAAAACTTTTATAACCTCAGCAAGAGGGCTTGGAGATCCAGAAGTCTTCTTGCTCAAATTGCATGGCGTTAGACCACCTCACCTTGGCCATCAAAGCGTAGGAAGAAATGGAGCACTTGGGGAAGTTCAACAAGTAATCCCACAAGCTTCTGAGTTGTTTAATGAAAATGATAAAAATAAGCTACTATGGTTATTGGAAGGTCAAGTATTTTCTCAATCTGAATTAGAGAGCTTAATTGAGATTTGCACTAAAGATAACAAACTAACAATTGTTATTGAAATGGGGGGTTCAAGAAAACTTGAATGGAAGCCATTAAGTGATTATATTTTGGATGAATTTGAAAGTTAAATTGTTTGATTAAAACCAAAAATAAAAAAGATAAATGGATTAAGTTGATTTGTGGTGCCAGTAATGAAGATGTTTTTGCTATAGAAGATTTATGTGCAATTTATACTGCTGCTGGTGTCGACTACATAGATGTTGCAGCAGAAGACTCTATAGTTCATGCAGCAAAAAAAGGAATCGATTGGGCGAAAAAAGTCTTTAAAAACTCCCCTGGATTAATGATAAGCATTAGTGATGGTAATGATATCCATTTTCGTAAAGCAAAATTTAATCCATTAAAATGTCCTCCTCATTGTCCAAGACCGTGCGAAAAAGTATGCCCCACCTTCGCAATTGATAATTTTGGGATCAACGAGAGTAAATGTTATGGATGTGGAAGATGTTTAAATAGCTGTCCCCTAAATCTAATTAGTGAATATGAATATAATTTGTCAAAAGATGATTTGGCATCAACACTTCAAAAAATAAAACCTAATGCAGTAGAAATTCATACAGAAATAAATCGCCTAGATTCTTTTACAAAAATTGTAAGTATCCTTAAAAGTTCTGGACCAAAATTAGACAAGATATCTATCAGTTGTGGTTTAAATCAATCTTTCAAAAAATCACAAGAACCCGAAGATCTTTTGGAAGCTCTTTGGGAAAGATATGAAATTCTTGAAGAACTTAATATTCCCCTTATCTGGCAGCTAGATGGAAGGCCAATGTCCGGTGATCTTGCTCCGACAACAAGTAGAGATACAGTTAAGTTATTCGAAAAAATCGGTTCGGATCTTCCACCAGGATTAATTCAATTAGCAGGAGGAACAAATGAAAAAACTCATGAATTTTTGAAGTCAAACAATCTTCCAGATGGAATAGCATTTGGAAGTGCTGCAAGAAAAATTATGCAGCCCCTAATTGAATTTGCTCACAAAAATAACAAAAGACTCTATGAGTATCCTGAAAGAATGGCTTTAGCGATTAAAAAAGCTCAGAAATTTCTAGAGCCATGGAAATCAAGCTAATTCAAATAATATTTTTCAAAACATGCTCCGTTTTTATAAAAACTTTGTATTTTTTTGATAGAAAAAAATCTTTTCATGTATTAAAATAAAAATTCAATGGGCCGTCGCCAAGTGGTAAGGCATCGGGTTTTGGTCTCGACATTCCTAGGTTCGAATCCTAGCGGCCCAGTCCTAATATTGAATTGGTGTCTACTCAAAAAATATTTCTATTTGATTTTGATGGAGTAATAGTCGATGGAATGCATGAATATTGGCATAGTTCCTTGCTGGCCTGTGAAAAATATTTAAATTCATCACACATCTCTATTGATCAAAAACGTTATAAAAGAGTACCAAATTCTTTTAAAGAAATTAGGCCTTGGGTAAAATATGGTTGGGAAATGATTTTAATTGTTCACGAAATTATAAAAGTAGAAAATCCATTAAAAAATCATAATAAAGATGATTTCATTAATAATTATTATCAAAATTGCCAGAGGATATTAAATGATAATTCCTGGATTGCTGAAGATTTACAAAAAATATTAGATAAGTCTCGCCAGTACCAAATTGATAAAGATTTTAAATCGTGGGTAAAGTTACATGATCCATTTGTTGAAGTTATAAATTTTATGAAAGAATTAAAGAGAAGAGAAATCAAAACAGGAATCATAACAACAAAAGGAAAAATATTTGCAGAAAAAATTCTTAAACAATTAAATATTTTTCCAGAATTTATTTTTGGTTATGAATCTGGAACAAAAATCAAAATAGCTGAAAAGCTTTCACAAAATCACGAAATTTTAGGTTTTATAGAAGATAGAAAAAAAACGCTAATCGACATTAAACAAAATTCAGAAACTTCTCATATTCCATGCTTCCTAGCTGATTGGGGATATTTAAAAGGATTAGATAGATATAATTTAAGTAATGAAATCAAATTATTAAAATTAGTCGAACTTGAAGAATTAGTTGCAATTTAAAGATAATCAGCTAGGGTACAGATGTACTATAGTTTGTATTTATGAAGTTTGGTTTAAATAAAAAATTCCAAATTTATAATAATTACAAGAAACTTAAACATATAAATTCAGACAATGAGCCTTGAAGAAAAGAAAAAACCTGACTCAAAAGAAAAAGACAAGGCATTAAGTCTCGTCTTAGGTCAAATAGAAAGAAATTTTGGGCGAGGGTCAATAATGAGACTTGGTGACGCCTCAAGAATGAAAGTTGAAACAATATCTACTGGAGCACTCACCTTAGATTTAGCATTAGGAGGAGGATATCCAAAAGGAAGAGTAGTAGAAGTTTACGGACCAGAAAGTTCAGGAAAAACTACATTAACGCTTCACGCGATTGCGGAAGTCCAAAAAAATGGAGGAGTAGCTGCATTTGTAGATGCTGAGCATGCACTCGATCCGGTTTATGCAGCATCATTAGGAGTTGATGTTGCAAATTTGTTAGTTTCACAACCAGATACTGGTGAAATGGCTTTAGAAATAGTTGACCAACTTATAAGATCGAGTGCAGTAGATCTTGTAGTTGTTGACTCGGTAGCAGCACTAACTCCAAGAGCAGAAATAGAAGGAGAGATGGGAGATCACGTAATTGGAAGCCAAGCAAGGCTAATGAGTCAAGCAATGAGGAAAATAACAGGAAATATTGGCAAATCTGGATGTACGGTAATATTCCTAAATCAGTTACGACTAAAAATTGGTGTTACATACGGCAATCCAGAAACAACCACAGGAGGTAATGCATTAAAGTTTTACGCCTCAGTGAGACTCGATATCAGAAGAATGCAAACTCTTAAAAGAGGTACTGAAGAATACGGTATAAGAGCAAAAGTGAAAGTCGCAAAAAACAAAGTTGCACCACCCTTTAGAATTGCAGAATTTGATATTCTCTTCGGAAAAGGTATTAGTACAACAGGATGTTTATTAGATTTAGCAGAAGAGACTAATATTATAATAAGGAGAGGTGCTTGGTATAGTTATGAGGGAGAGAATATTGGACAAGGAAGAGATAATACAATTATTTGGCTTGATCAAAACTTAGAAATCAGGAATCAATTAGAATCGATGGTTAGAGAGAAATTAACAGAAGGTACTGAAGTAAGTTCAAATTCAATGAAAGCATTAAATAGCAATTCTGCTAATACAATGGCTGTTAATGATATAAAAACAGTAGCTTAGATTTATATAGAATCAGCCAAAGTCCACCAACCAGCAGCAGGTCCTATAAATCTTACTACAACCCATAAGACTACTAAACCTCCAATTCCAAACCAACTCGCCTTAATACTTAATTTAATTAGGTTATCTCTTTGATTGATTGTAAAGGGAAGCCATTCAAATAATCTTGGAGACTCATCAAATTTAGTATTAGTATTATTTTTTTTGGGAGGTAACCCAAGTATTTTACGTCTTTTTGATTCTCCCATATTTCTTTAGTTATTTACAAAATCATAGCCTAATCAAAAGGTAGCATATAGTTAATTTGTTTTGAGGGTTGAATGTTTTGCAAAAGTAATCTTCCCCAGTTTCTTTTATTTACTCTTCCATCTAAAATTACTAACTTACCTGAATTTTTTCTTAAAGGAGAAATAGATCTTTCAAGTTTTAATCTGGCTTGAGGAAGAAAGAAGTCTCTAAACCAATCTTGGGAAAGCTTTTTTTTATGAGAAACAGTAATTGAGTTAATAGGTTCTAACATATTAGGAATCGGTAGTAACGGAATGATAATTTGTTCTGGAATTTGAATTAAATAAGAATTAGTGATCCACCAATCAAAACTTGAGCAAAGGATTTCATTTTCACCAGCGGGAATTGACTCTAGCAATACCCTCTTCCCGTACTTAGAAGCTAATTCTGTAGCAAGTTTATTTTTTAAATCAATATCGTCAGACAAAACTAAAGTTAATCCCTTTCTAAAAAGTATTAAATTTTTGCATTTATCCAAGATTGAATTAGTAAAAAGAGGATTATTAGGAAGCAACTGTTTAGAGGGTATATATAATGAAATCTTTTTCTCTTCAAAATTACTTTTAAAATTAATAACCAAGTCAATTTCTAAACTGTGCTTTTTGAGATACATTTGAAAAAAATTATCTTTTCTCAATACTGATAAAAAAACAAATTTATTATTCGAAAAAAATTCCTTAATTTGAGAAAGTTCATCTATTGGCTGCAAATACAAATTCCAATCTAAATTTATATGATTTAATTTCACCCAACATGCCCAACCTTGATATAAAGCTTTGTCAATACTTAAAAATTTATCAGAAAAAAAAGAATATTCATGAAAAAAACTTGAAAAAAAACTAATTTCTTTATCATCTAACTTGATATAATTATTTCCTAAGAGCTTTCTCGAAAAGAACTTTTTCTTCAAGGAATCATATACTTTTATAAATTTTTGATTGATTAATTCAAATTCTTTAGAATTTCTTCTCCAATCCTTTTTAAGTAAAGAAATTCTAAAATGATTTTCTAAATCCTGTTTTATATCCTCAATTCCAGAATAAACTATTCGATGATTTCTAAGACTAAGAGAATTAGGATCGTTAAGTAAGCCTTTTATTGTAATCAAGCGAACATGATGATTTGCAAAAATCAGTTGATCATTTTTTAAACCAAAATTAAAACCTAGATTTTTCAATAAATCAATCTGGAATCGTTTGATGTATTCAATTTTTTCTTCAGATAAAATAAAAGTTGAATCCTCTTCCTTTAAAAATAGAGAAATCAAAATTGGAGATAACCAATCATAGCTGGAGAAGATTTCTGAATTAATTAAGTATGTAGAATTATTTTCAATACATTTGGAAATTATCCTCCCAAAAGAATATATGTGTTCCCAATTAATACTTTGATCTCTCAAAAAATTTTTCAAATATTGATGACTTAAAATTTCAAGCATTTATAATTAATTTAATTTTCAATACATACAAAATTTATTAACCTAATATACAAAAAATTGGTATCAATATAAGAGGGTCTTAAATTAATCAATCTATGAAAATTGGAATAGTAGGTTTAGGTTTAATAGGCGGTTCTTTAGGATTAAAACTCCAAAGTCTAAACCATACAATTTATGGAATAGTAAATAATGAATTTAATGAAAAAAAAGCTAAGGAACAAAAGCTTGCAAATTTTGTTAGCTGTGATCTGAGCTTACTAAAAAAATGTGAGCTCATAATTTTGGCATTGCCTATCAAAGATTTGATCAGTCCATCTGAACGATTAGTAGCATCAATACCTAAGGGAATAATACTAACTGATGTAGGCTCTGTAAAAGAACCAATTGTAAAAACATGGGAAGATTTGCATCCTTTATTTATTGGATCACATCCAATGGCAGGAACAGAAAAAAAAGGAGTTGATTCAGGATTTGAAGATCTTTTTAAAAATGCAAAATGGATTATTACCCCTACAGAAAAAACTAATTTAAGTGCATTAAGCACTCTTTCCCAACTAATAAAATCAATGGATTGTGAAATTTGCCATGCATCGCCAACAGAGCATGATGAAGCAGTTTCTTTAATCTCTCATTTACCTATATTTTTGGCTACAGCCCTAATAGAAACTGTAAATACACAAAATAATCAATCTTTATTAGATATCACACAAAAACTGGCAGCTACAGGATTTGCTGACACTTCAAGAGTTGGGGGCGGCAATAAACAATTAGGCTTAGATTTAGCTATTAATAATCAGATTAATGTTTTAAATGCTATAAATAATTTTAAGAACAAGCTGAATACACTGGAATCTTTGATTAAAGAAAAAAATTGGGATTTACTTTCTAACAAACTTGCTGAAGCAAAAGAAGTCAGAGAAAATTTCATAAATTAAAATTTTCTATACCTTTTGCAGCTAAAATTTGCCTTGCGACCATTAATGCAGACTGACTAACACCTGCAGTTCCCTCGCCTGGATAAATTGAATCTCCACAGAGCCACAAGCCTTCAAAAGGAGTCCTACTTGATAATCCAAATAAACCAAAAATATCTGGATTTTGACCAAGCCCCCCAACTATTCCATTAGGTCTATTAGTCCATCTTTCAAATCCCAATGGAGTGGCTAATTCTCTATGTAGCCAATTTTCAGGATCAATATCAAATTGTTTTTCCAATTCAATCGATATTTTTTTCATGGAATCATTTTTCTTGTTCAGATAAGTTGATTTATCTAAATCAAACCAATCTTTAGTATTGGTAAAGATACTCGCAATTAACGTAACCTCGCCTTTTGGAGCTCTTCCATCACCTTCATCACTAATTGATACAAATAAAGAGCCAAATTCGTTCGAAACAAATTGATAATGATTGGAGAAAGTTTTTTTTATATGTTCTTTTTTTAATGCCGAATAAAAAACTAAAGCTCCACTTGGATCAGGCAAATTATTAAGTCGATTTTTATACCTTTGCTTGTTTTTTATAGGATCTTTTAAATGCCTCAGCAAAGATTGAGGAGGCGGGGTATAAATCAGATCTTTTGCTTGGTAAGTAAAAGAATTTTTTTTAGAACTTGCAGATACTTCCCAACAAGTATTTACATCATCAAAATTTATAGAATTAACTTTTTGTCCAAAAATTAGATTAACTCCAGTTTTACTTAATGAACTTTCTAATGCTTCACTTAAAGACTGCATAGATTTTTTAAGATGCCATAGACCATGTGGCTGTTGACACATCTGAAGAACAGTAGCTCCGTATAACGCTGCTGTGTTATAAACGTCCTCTTGAGAATAAAGTTTAAGTTGAAGATTTAAAAATTTTATCAAGCGCTCATTCTTGGATAATCCACAAATCCGTAATAAATCAAAAATAGTAGATTTAAGTAAAATACCTGTGACGAGATTTGATGGTACTAGTGCTTTAAAAAGTTGGGAAAAATCCCAAAAATTACTTATTGGTAATACGGGATTATTATTTGCAAATATCCAATTACTTTGATGAATGAGAGTACATAGTTTCCAAAATTTACTACTCCCTGGAAACTGCATTTCTTGTTCAGCAATCCATTTACTTTTTTCATACCAAATAGATATGGGCTTACCATCATCTAAATCAACAATACAAGCTGGGTCTAAAATTGAGGCTTCTGGGGATGGAATATCTAAAAAATTAAAAATTCTAGAATGTATTCCTCCCTTCTCTAAACCGGCAACCTGAGTTGCACCAACATCAAATATATAATTCTTTCTTTTAAAGGTACCGGCACATCCTCCTGCTTGAGTATGAGATTCGATTAAAGTCACTGATAAGCCTTGTTTTGATAAAATTGCTGCAGAGGTTAGTCCTGCTATACCGGCGCCAATAACAACAACTTCGGACTGTCTCATTAAAATGCAAAAATTATCTCCCATTGAAATTAACGAAATTTGTGAAGAATTAGGTGAAACCTATCCAAAAAGTATTGAACAAGTCCATGGAGGTGATATTCATAGTTCCTGGAAAATAGAATTCTCAAACAAAAAATTATTCCTTAAAAAAAACATTAGAAACAAAAAATTTCTTGAATTTGAAAAATATTGTCTTCAAAATTTAAGAAAGTATATTAATAGAGAAATCTTGGTTATTCCCGAAGTTATTGCATATAAAAATATAAACAATATTGAGATTCTCTTGATTGAATGGATAGATATGCAAAAATTCGACCAAAAAAAACTTGGAAAAGGTTTAGGAGAAATGCACTTAAAATCAGCAGAATGTAATCCAAAAATGTTTGGGTTCCCGGTTGAAGGTTTTATTGGAACAACAGATCAGAAAAAAGGCTGGGAAAATAATTGGTCAGATTGCTTTTTAAATTTAAGGGTACTCCCACAATTATCAATTCTTAAGAATCATTTATTAGACAACGAGACAATAAATAAACTTAAAGAAAAAATTAAATCAGTATTGTTAAATCATGAACCAAAAAATACTCTTGTTCATGGTGATTTGTGGTCAGGAAATGCAGGAATAGACAAAAATGGTAAAGGAGTTATATTTGACCCTGCATCATGGTGGGCAGATAATGAAGTGGATATAGCTATGACAAAACTTTTTGGGGGTTTTAGAAAGGAATTTTATGATGAGTACCATAAAATTTTCCCCATAAAGAAGGGGTTTGATAAAAGAATTATTATCTATAATTTTTATCACATACTAAATCATGCGAATATGTTTAAAGGTTCATACCTTTATCAAGTCAAAGATTATGTTAAATCGATAATTAATATGTGAAAGCTATTATCCTAAATAAGTTTTCTTAAGATTTTGTACCTTATCTAAAACAGCTTCACGATTCTCACTTGTACGTAGGTTCTGCCAACTCCATTGGCCTACAACTATAACTCCGAGAAGTTCAAGAAGACCAGGCAAGAGAGGGAAAAAATTTATTGTGTCGATAACAACTTTTATGATTATTTGCGCAATAACAACAACAGCAATGATTCCTGCCGCCTTGCCGTATTTACCCATCTGGGTCCAATCAACATTTCCAAGTGTTTCGTTGACTTTACCCATCACATCAGAATACTTTTCTGAAAAGCTTTTAGTTTCTGAGCTTGTAGCGGAGCCGGAGTCTTGATTTGACTCTGGTGTGTTATCACTCATGAAATCAGTAATCTCAATATATGAACCAGACAATAACGGAAAAATTGTCTATTTGCTACCTTTTTGTTATGTGTAATTCCGAACCGACACAATTTGTATTTTTTAGAAGGATTGATATACATTAGTTTTGAATATAATCTGCAGGAAATCTTATTTAAAAAAATAATTTCAAATATTATCTTGTTCTAACAAAAACATTAATAAATCCCAAGAATTACAAACCTTAGGAAGGTTAAAAAAATTTTTTTTAATTATCATGACTTAATAAGATTATTGTAAGAAATTAAAAATGACAGTCTCGAAGGATATTAAATTTAATTTCTTAAATGCAGATGAACAAGAAAGATTCCAAAAACATTTAACGCTAAAAGAAATAGGAAACGAAGGACAATTAAAACTCAAAAATAGTTCAGTTTTATGCATAGGAGCAGGAGGACTAGGATCCTCAGTACTAATTTATCTGGCAGCTGCAGGAATTGGAAAAATTGGGATAGTTGATGATGATCATGTAGAAAAGTCTAATCTTCAAAGACAAATTATTCATGAATCAAATACAATTGGTGAATTAAAAATTGATTCTGCTAAAGAAAGGATTAAGAGACTCAATCCTAATAGTGATGTATTTACTCTTAATAAAAGAATTACCTCGGAAAATGCACTAGAGATAATTCGAGAATTTGATGTTATTTGTGACTGCACAGATAACTTTAGCACTAGATATTTGATAAACGATACGTGCTTGATACTAAACAAACCTTTAGTATTTGGAAGTGTACAAGGCTTTGAAGGACAAGTGAGTGTTTTTAATCTACATAAATCGAGTCCTAATTTACGGGACTTGCTTCCAGAATCACCATCAAAAAATGCTGTCCAAAGTTGTGCAGAGTATGGCGTTGTAGGAGTATCAACGGGGTTAATAGGAATTCTTCAAGTGAATGAGATTATCAAAATCATTTTGAACAAAGGTGAGGTTTTAGATGGGAAAATTTTGGTGTTTGATTTATTAAATATGAATATGAAAAAATTACATTTGAAAAGTGATCAGATAAATAAAAGAATAAAAAATCTTTCTCAGTTTATAGACTTTTATAGTGAGGATGAATGTTCTGAAAATAATAATAAAATCAAAAAAATCAATGCTAATGAATTTAATAACTTATACAAAACAATCCCAAGTAAAATTCTTTTAATTGACGTTAGAGAAAATGAAGAATTTAACACCTTTTCAATAAAGGGTTCTATATCAATCCCCCTAAGTCATTTAAAACTAAAGCCTGAGTTAGAATTTATTCAAAAAGAAAGCTTAATTAAAGAAGTTTTCACCATATGTAAATCAGGGAAACGCTCTGAAAAAGCTTCAAAAATCTTATCTAAATTTGAAATTAAATCCAGATCTATTGAGGGTGGAATTGAAAAGCTAAACAAAATATTATGCAATTAGAATAATAATATTTAGTAATCTACTCCCCTTTTTAGATCAACTCCAACATTTGCGTAATGCTTGTGACAAACCATTTCAGAGTAAACATCAGCGAGTTCAAAGTATGAAGGTTCATTTTTACATCTCCCAGTAATAACAACTTCAGTTTCTGCTGGTTTTTTTAAAAGCGTTTGATGTATTGATTCCATAGGAAGTAGCTCTAAATCAACAGTTGGATTCAATTCATCCAAAATAATTGTTTTATACAATCCACTCAAAATAGCAGCTTTTGCAATTTCCCATGCTCTTTCGGCCTCAACATAATCAATTGGTTTCTGTTGACCTCTCCATACAATTGCGTCTCTACCTGAGCGCAAATGATCTACTAAATGCGGGTAACTTTCCCTCAAAGCTTCTATGGCAGCATCCTCGGTATAACCACTTCCACCTTTTAACCACTGTAAAATTAAAACTCTATGACTTTTATCTTGAGAAATCCCTTTACCAATAGCTTGAAGAGCCTTGCCAAGGGCACTTGTAGATTTACCTTTACCTTCACCTGTATAAATCTCAATTCCACCATTAAATCTGCTGTTTGCATTTATTTTTGATATGTCTCCTTTTAAACGCGATCTCATTTCTGAGTGAAGTTGCGATATTCTTACTAATGAAGGAGGAGCTGCCCTGCCTGTAATTATTATTTCAAGTCCATCAGGACGATTCTGTAGCGAATCAACAACTTCCTTGATATCAAGCATTCCTAAATCGAGAACTGGATTCAACTCATCTAGTACAACTACAGAATAGAGAGAACTAGCAATTGCACCTTTAGCAATATTCCAACCTCTTTTAGCCTCACCAATATCAAACTTTGTCACTTGGTCAGAAGTAAAGAATTCAGATCTTCCTGTCCTTACATGATCAATCAGGTGTGGAAATCCTCTTTGCAAGGCCTCAATAGCCGAATCTTCATCATATGCCCTTTCAGGACCTTTTAAAAATCTTAAAAGAAGAACTCTTGACTGTCTTTTTTCGCAAATTCCCAGTCCTATCGTCCTGAGGACAACGCCCAAGGCTGCCTGACTTTTTCCTTTACCTTCGCCATCATAAATATGTAATTGACCTTTGGATCTCTCCTGGCTATCACTTGCCGTGACAATTCCTATTCCTCTATTTCTACCTGTATCAGTCAATTTAACAACATTAATTAATTTAATCTAAGATATAGTTAAGAGTATTATTAAAAATTTAATAATAAATTCAACCTATTCATAGGTAATTTGAATTTACAATAATTAGTATGTTCAATCAACTAGAAATCCTCTCTGATGAACAAAGTGAAAAGCTTTATACAATAAGAAAATATATTAAGAGTCTTGATAGTGTTTGTATTGCTTATTCAGGAGGAGTAGACAGTACACTTGTGACATCGTTGGCATTTGAGCAATTAGGTAGTAAAGCCATTGCAATTACTGGCATTTCTCCTGCACTAGCTAATACACTTCGTGAAGAGGCAAGAAGTCAAGCAAAATGGATTGGAGTTAAACATTTAGAAATTAAAACATCAGAGTTAGATGAGTTAAATTATACTAAGAACCCTAAGGATAGGTGCTTTGCATGTAAAAAAGAACTGCATAAACATACCACCTACTTATCTAAAAAACTTAATTACAAGATTGTTTTGGATGGCGTAAATATGGATGATCTTAAAGATTACAGACCAGGTATAAAAGCCTCAAAAAAAGCAGGAGTTCTTTCTCCCCTCGCAAGATTTAACTTCTCAAAACAAGACATTAGAGATATATCAAGAGCATTAGGTTTTCCTTGGTGGGATAAACCTGCTCAACCTTGCCTCTCATCAAGATTTCCCTATGGTAATGAGATTACTAGTGAAAGACTAAAAATGGTTGAAAAAGCAGAAGAATACCTTAAATTAGGTGGTTTATCAGAGGTTAGAGTTAGATGCCAAGGCACAACTGCAAGGATAGAAATCCCCAAAAATGAATTCGAGCATTTTTTTAACAAATATAACCTTAATGAATTAGTTCAATTCTTTACTCATTTGGGATTTAATTGTACAAGTTTAGATCTTGAAGGTCTAATAAGCGGAAAATTAAATAGATAAATATTACAAGTCAAACAACAGTTCTCATTTGTTTCAAAACTTCTGCAGGTGGATTTCGAGCGATAACACGTAAAGTATGTTCTTCAGCCTTCAAAGCTTCAATTAAATATTGACTAGCAAATTCTGGCAACATATTTTGACCACATGTAAATATGTCAACAGCAGAATAATTTGATTCAGGCCAAGTATGTATAGACATATGGGATTCAGCAAGCAATGCAATCGCCGTAACCCCTTGTGGCTCAAATTTATTACTTATCAAATTCAGAACTGTAGCTTTTGCCAATTTGGCAGCTCTATTTAAGCTGCAGCGCAAAAAGGATTCATCATTTAATTTTTCATAATCACATCTATAAAGTTCCAACAAAAGGTGTTTCCCTTGATGACTTAATTTCTGGTCATTGCTAAACGAACTTAAAATTTGTTTTTTTTTGTATACTTCCATTGAAGAAAATTATATAGATATAAGATTAGCTAAAAATCGTGACTTTTAAAATTAGAGGTGAATCATTTGTGAAGATCCTGTGAAAGACTTATTAAATTTATCGAGATGTGTAGCACTTATCAAACATTGACTGTCTTTCCCAACAGAATTTAATAACAAATTTTGTCTAGTTATATCTAGTTCCGCCAAAACGTCATCCAATATAAGTATTGGAGGGACATTTAACGTTTTAGTTAATAAATCTAGTTCAGCCATCTTTAAAGCCAAAATAAAAGTCCGTTGCTGACCAGATGATCCATATTTCCTAATTGAAATATCATTAATTAGAAACTCAATATCATCACGATGAGGTCCAAAATTACATTTACCAGTCAATGCTTCGATTGAACGTTGATTAAATAGTTGTTCTGCTATTTTCTTACTAATAACTTCTTCTCCTTCTTCTTCTGGACTTAAATTTTGTATCCCAGAAAGATAATTTATGCCTATTTTCTCTTTAGATTCACTTAAATGATTATGCCAATATTCCACGTATGGTTTAATTTTTAATAAAGCTCTTCTTCTCCGCCTAAAAATTCTTGTACTTATTATAGACATTTGAATATCAAAGCTTTCAACAATATCTGAGGATTCACTATTTAAGGCGCTTTCTGAACGCCAAAAATAACTTCGTTGTTTTAGAAGTCTGTTAAATCTACTTATCAAGTCAGAATATACTGGTTCAAGCTGAGATACGACTTTATCAATCCATATTCTTCGATAACTAGGTTCACTTCTAACAATATCTATATCATTAGAGCAGAAACATACACTCCTTATATAATTCTTTATGTCATTCTGCTTCTTCAAAAGTGATTCATTCACATAAATTCTTTTTGGTCCTTTTCGGAATAAATTTAACTTTAAATCATCTTTAAAATCTATTTGTCCAACAACTAGAGCCATATCACTATCATTTTCTATTAAATCTTTGTCACTTAGTGCTCTATTAGATTTTAATTGACTTAAGAACTCAACTGATTCTAGTAAATTTGACTTTCCAATACCATTACAACCAAGAACAATCGCTCTTTGCTCTTTTAAGTCAATTTCAAAACTTTTATAGTTCCGAAAATTTTTAATTTTTAATTTATTTAAAAAAATGTTTTTTGTGCATTCATTAATTAAATTAGCTAAGTTTAAAATATTTAGATTTTCTTTAAAGAAATTGAAAAATTAAAGGGCATGTAGCTCAGTTGGATAGAGCATCAGATTCCGGTTCTGAGAGTCGGGGGTTCGAATCCCTCCATGCTCGTAACGTCTAACGTTATCTCTAGAGTTTATATCCCATTACTCTAATTCCATTCGGATCAAGTATAAATCCACTTTCTTCTAAACTATTAAATGAAGAAACTGGAGCTTGTACAGAAATACTACAACCAGGCATTTCTCTATTTATTTTCTCAAGAGTTACTTGAAGCAATATTGAATAATAAAGTTTCTGATCATTGCCAGGGGATGCACTTAAATTCCATAAGTTTGCATTCAATCCCCTATCGGATGTCACCCTTACAAATCCATATAATTTGTTTTTTAGTTCATGCTGTATGGTAAAAAAGAAATTACTTTTTTGAATAGCCTCAGAAAGGGGTTTTATTGGAAATGTCTCGCAACCGCAACTGGATAAGAGTTTATTAACCTCTTTTGCTAAGGGGATCTTAGAAGAGTTCACAAAATAACCTTCTGGAAGAACAAGTTTTTTTTTAGGAAAATATTGCAATTATCAACCTGTATTTCTCATACCAGCTGCTATTCCATTAATAGTTAAAAGTGCTCCTCTCAAGAGTTCACTTCTGCTGTAAGATCTTCTGGATTCATCTTTATCAATAAGAAATTCGCTAATTGGAGGTTGTCTTGTTTGGTCTCTTAGTCTTCTTAAAAGTGAGACCTGCAGAAATCCTAACGGGATTATTGTCTTATTTCTCAAGCTTACTGATGATTTTAAGTCTCTATCAGATTCGAGGAGCTTTGTTTTTCCAGTAATTTCAAGTATTAAAGATTTTGTAAGATTATATTCTTTAGAAATTACTTCAAATATGACATCAAAAGAATCTTTATTTTTTTTACTCCCAAGGGTGTCAACATAATATCTAGCAACTTCCAAATCCACCTTGGACAATGTCATTTCTACTTTCGATATAAGCATCCTAAAAAATGGCCATCTTTGATGGAGGACTCTTAATAATTCAATTTGTTGTGGATCTGAATTTAATTCAGATGATAATGCAGTACCTACACCAAACCAACTTGGCAAAAGAAATCTGCTTTGTGTCCAACCAAATACCCATGGAATAGCTCTTAAGCTTGATAAATCTTTTGCACCTTTTTTTCTTCTAGCGGGCCTGCTAGATATCTGCAGTTTACTTATTTCTTCAATTGGCGTGACCTCTTGAAAGAAATTTAACAGGTCAGGATTCTCATGAACTAATTTTCTATAGTGAGACCTTGAAGTTTCTGCCAATCTAGACATTAATTGATTCCATTCTGGAGTAGCGTCAAGTCTGTTATTTACCAAACTATTTTGAATAACAGCCGTAGTAACAGTTTCAAGATTGTACAAAGCCAGTTCAGGAAGACTATATTTAGAAGCTAAAACTTCTCCTTGTTCTGTTATTTTTATTCGGCCTTTTAAAGTTCCGCTTGGTTGAGCCAATATTGCCTGATAGGCTGGTCCCCCACCTCTTCCAACAGAACCACCTCTTCCATGAAAAAGTCTTAACAATATATTATTTTTACTTGCAAGATTTTGAAGAGCGATTTGGGCTCTATGAATTTCCCAATTACTAGAAACAAATCCTGAATCTTTATTGCTATCAGAATAGCCAAGCATCAGTTCTTGAAGAGGTTTAAAGGATTCTCCAACTTTTGGTAATAATGATCTGTAAAAATCTAATTTAAACAACTTTTCCATTACTTCTGGTGCCCTTTTAAGGTCTTCAACAGTTTCAAAAAGAGGAACAACTAATAAATTTGACTTTTGTGAATTTTTATCTACAAGTCCCATTTCTTTTGCCAATAAGAGAACTTCAAGTAAATCAGACGCACTATGGCTCATTGAAATTACGTAGGAATGACAAATACGACTTCCAAATTCTTGCTGAAGTCTCTTAACCATTTTAAAAACTGAAAATGTTTCTTCTGTAGTTTTCGTCCAGTTAACGGCAGAGGGGATTAAAGGCCTTTTTGTATTTAACTCATCTACAAGCCATTTAATTTTCTCTTCCTCAGACATTTGGTCATATTTAACAGTTAAATCGAGATAATTTGTAAGCTCTTGAATAGCATCACTATGCCTTGTGCTTTCTTGACGAATATCTAAACTTGCCAAAGAAAATCCAAAAATATGCACCTGAGTAAGTAATGTGTTTACTGCCTCACAAGTTAAATCTGTACTAATAAGGCTATTTTTAATTAGTTCGAGATCATAAGTAAATTCGTTTACTGATTTGTAATATAAGTTTTCAACTTTATCTATATTTTTGGTATCAATTTCTCCCTCTAGGTCAAATTTCCACCCACTATCAGCTAGTAAATTATTCCTCTCTTGAGTTAATCTCAATTTTTCTAATATGTAACTTAATTTCAATCTGTAAGGTTCTGATCTATATCTTGTGGCCCTGGCTTCATAGATTTCAGGGAACTTAACCCTATCTGTCTCTAATGACTCCAGTAGAGAAGAACTTACCTGACTCCATTGCATTGAGACACTCAATTGATCTCTAAGATTAGATGTTGCAATAATATATCTTTCCAACATCAACTGTCGCTGGTAGCAGGCAGTTCTCCATGTTATTTCAGGAGTAACCGATGGATTACCATCTCGGTCGGAGCCAACCCAAGAACCGAAGTTGCAAAAAGACTCAGAGGGCATCTGTACATCGGGATAATTTTCGGTGAGTGCTTCAGCGATTCTGCCTCTCAATTGAGGCATTGCATTAAATAAAACTTGCTGAAAATAATGCAATGCATAATCTACTTCATCTAAAACTGATGGTTTAAATTGATGTAATTCATCTGTTCTCCACCAAAGTCTTACTTCCTCTTTTAACTGGAGTTTTAGAGAATGTTTTTCTTCTTTTGTTAAAAATTGCTCAATCTGTATTTTTTTTAACAAATTTGCAACTCTGGTTTGCTTATGTCTAATCGTATGTCTTACTATCTCGGTCGGATGTGCAGTAAAAACTAAACGAATATCCATTTCCTGCAATAAAGCCTCTAATTTTCCTGGAGGAACATTTAATTTTCTTAGCCTATAAAATAATTCTCTAAAAGTTACTGGAGCATTTTGTCTGGCTAATGCTGGGGCAAAAGGATCAAGATTATCAGGAGATTTTTGAACATTCTTATTGGTAAAACTTTGAATATATCTATCTTCTTCAACTCTTTGTTCCAAAATATTGACTAGTTGAAAATATAATGAAAATGCCCTTGCCGCTGCAATGGATTCCGCCAAATTCATAGAATTTACAATATCAACTATTTCACTTTTAAAAGTTTTTGAACTATCACCATCAATTTGTTCTGAATAACTTAATTCTTTAAGCTGTATCAATCTCTCTGCTTGATCATCTGGGCATTCTTCTCTGAGAACAGATTCCCATAGATCCTCTATTAAAAGACGATTTTTATCAAGTGGATCATTGTTAGTTATCAGATCCACATTATTATTTTTTATCTGTTGAAATGATTCCATATAATTATTATGTCACAAGTAAAAATGTTCAGATCAAATATTTATTTAAATAATCAAACATAATCGTCTTCACTCTTGATCATATCTTGGATAGAAATTTTCATTATTTGCTCTATAGAAAGACCTTTGTCATATTGATCTATCCATTGCATAGATTGATTACCTTCTTCAAGGACTTTATAAATGGGTTTCAAAAGATGTTTCATATTAAATTTTTCTGCAGTAGATGATAAATCTGACAATAAATTTTGAATCCATTCTTTACAAACAATTTTTTTGCCATCTTGCCAGTGAATTAATTCGGAATTCAAACTATCTTTAGCAGCATTAATTTCATTTTGATCACATATTTCTGATAAGTCATCAATATCATAATTACTAGCAGTCAAAGGATCTAATTTATTGAAATTTTCAAAAAGCTGTAAAATCCTTAGTTCTAACATAGCAGTGATCCCTAGTAGCAAATTAATATCATGAACAAAATCACAAATTCTTAATTCCAAACGATCAAGAATTAAGGGCCTCTGGGGACCATTGGGACGGATTGAAGACCAAAAATGCCTTATATTTTGCATATTTTTATTAGCTATATTTTCCTCGATCCAATCTACATAGCTATTGTGATTTACAAAAAAAGGTACTTTACTTGGTGTTTTAGGAAACTGAATCCATCTCTGAGAGTGATTTCCGGTAATTTTATTATTTAAAAATGGTGAACTAGCACTTATTGATAGATACAAAGCAGCCTCAGATCTTATCAACCTAATAGCGGCAAAAAGCTTATCTAAATCATTTATTCCTATGTTTATGTGGACACTTGAAGTTGCAACAGCTATTCCATAATTATCTTCTATAAATTTATGATAAATATTGTCAATATCAGATCTTTGAAATTGAAAATCGTGTTTAAAACAAAGAGTGGATGAAGGAATGATTGTTAACCCTTTATTATTTAGCCATTTTCTTAAATCTTTTCTTGGAGTTATTAACTTGTCGTATAAAAACTTGTAGTCTTTTTCAGGTGTTGTTATATATTCTACATTCCTATTATCTGGCTCTTTCACAAAATTAGAAAAGTTTTTCTCAATATCAACTGAAACACCAATATGAGAATTAAATGAACCTGTAAAAAGTTCTACTTCAAAGCCCTTATAAAGATTATTTTTACTCATTTACTTATTCAAGCAGGCTAAAGCTTTTAGTATCCCCTTTGCCTTATTTATTGTCTCTTGATATTCGTTTTCAGGTAAAGAATCAGCAACGATTCCTGCTCCCGCCTGAACTGAAACATCAAATTTTCCATCTTTTGAGGGTTTAACTATCATAGTTCTTATTGTAATTGCCGTATTTAATGCACCATTAATATCAATAGATCCATAAACTCCAGCATAAGGTCCTCTAACATCTTTTTCAAAATATTTAATCAATTGCATAGCTCTTATCTTTGGCGCACCAGTTACTGTACCGGCAGGAAAACATGCCTTTAGCAAATCCCATACGTCAGTATTACATTTTAAGATACCCTCAACTTCACTAACTATATGCATAACATGTGAATATTTCTCAATAACCATTAAATCTTTGACCTCCACAGATCCAACTTCACAAACTCTCCCAAGATCATTTCTTCCAAGATCTATTAACATTACATGTTCAGCTATCTCTTTTGGATCTTTTAACAAATCCCTTTCTAATTCTAGATCTTGTTGAAGATCATTACCTCTAGGTCTTGTGCCAGCTATCGGTCGAAGACTTGCGACAATTTGATTTTTTTTATTTTTCTCAGCTTTAACCATAACCTCAGGACTAGAGCCTATTAGGTACCATGAACCAAAATCAAAAAAAGACATATATGGCGATGGATTAACCATCCTTAAGCTTCTGTATAAATTAAAGGGCTCATTTTTGACTTCAGTATGAAATCTCTGGCTTATAACTATTTGAAATATATCTCCTTTTCTTATAAATTCTTTAGCTGAAAGAACTGCATCCTCAAAATCTTTTTTCTTCCAATTACTTTTAATATCTAAATTCGAATTATCATTCTCACTCCACTCTAAAAATTGGTTTTCTTCCAGAGGAACTTTCATTAAATTTCTAGTTTTTTTAATTTTAGATATTGAATTTTGATAAACTTCTTCAATAGTAGAATCTGTTGTTGAAGTTGTATCTGCATATACTACTGCGGTTATACATCGTTTTATTTGATCAAAGATAACTAACTGATCAAAAAACATCCAGGAACCATAAGGTATATTCTTTGCATCATTTTCATTAATTGGAACGGTTGGTTCTATTTGATTAATTAATTCATACCCCCAAGAACCATATAATTGTCCAATTGATGGTAAGCCGACAAGCATAGAAGATTTATATTTATTGGTCCAATTTCTTAGCATATTAAATGGGTCCCCTTTATATATTTCTTTTTTTCCGTTGTTCCAAGTTTTAACTATTTGTTCACCATGACAAACCGCTTCCCAAAGAGGTTTAGTAGCAACAATACTCCATCTACCCAAATTTTCTCCACCTTCTACGGACTCAAGAAAAACACCATGTGAATCTTTTTCGGATAATTTTAACCATGCCGATAATGGAGTTTCTAAATCTGCAGGCCAAGTTTCAGTAATAGGTATAAAATTTTTACCCTCTTTGTAAGCCTTAAAAAAACTACTTTTCTGTGAGCTGATCATATGTATAATGTCAACCCAAACTATACTTATATATTTGTTTTATATCAACTTTAAAGAAGTTAATCAAAAGTATTCTTAGTTGTAAACTTCAACCCAGCTGGATTAGGATTCTCTCCTATTCTCCTTGGGTTATGACCAACTTTTTCTCTTCCCTCGTTTACTTTCTCGGGGAAAACACCATCTTTGGGATGTAGGAATTCAATATCACCACCCGGAAAAATTCTATAGATTTTAAATTCCTCAATTCTTGGTTTAAAAGCTCGTAATTGTGTCCCTAAAGCAAGGCATTGTTCTTTTCTTGCGAAGTACATTAAATTATCGCCTTCATGCATTACAGCAGCACCACCAGTAGGTAATTCAAATGCTTGTTCTTTTGCACTTTTCCATACAATTGCATATTTCTCTTCTGTTTCTGCAGAGTTTAATAAACCCCCAGTACTTCCTATATGCTTGGGAAATTGACCAACTAAAGTTTCCGTCATACTAGATTTTTAATTATTTATAATAAGAAATTAGCATTCATAATTTACAAAATTCACAATTTACAGGAAAGTTTCTACATTATTTAATAAATGTAAAAATATTTTTTATAGTCTATTGAGAATCTGAAATAGGGAAAAATACTGTCAAACCAGTATCACGTCTTTTTGTGACGTACCCACCTAGACTAGCTAAAAGCTTTTGAGTAGCATTTTGACTTAGTTGTAAACTACCTGTTTGAGGGTTCCAATTTAAAACAGGTCCTATATCTGAACCTCTATCTCTTATGAGTGTTTCTTTGTTATGACTATCTAATTTTTGCACTTTGAGTTCAAGTTTGAGTTTCTGGCCAGCTGGTCTTAATTCTAAAATTAACGTGCTACCTTCTTTTAATCCTCTAGTATTTTTATCAATTAATCCTCTTAACATTAATTCTAATTTCTCTGAGTCACTCAAAATTTGCGGTAGTTGACTGGGAATATCAATCTTTAATGAAATTCCACGTCGATTTAGTTGTTTATTCCATGCAGGAGCAAGTTTTTTGAAAATTTCGGCTAAATTAATTTTTGCCAAGTTATTTAATGAGGGAACTTCGTTGCTTACTAATTCTGCAGCATTGAATATTAAACCGAATCTATCAATTTGTTCATCACACTCATTATTAATTTGAATTAACCGATTTCTCATGGATTCATCCATAGTATATTTTTTTAAAGTAGAGCTAATTAGAGTTCTTATTGTTGCTAAAGGAGTTCTTACTTCATGAGAAATTGCACTTAACAATTTTGCTTCAGTTATCAGTTCATTTTTTCTATTATTTTTCAAAGAATTTTGTATTTTATGGTTTGGTCCCAACTGCGCCAATTTTGAAGATAATATTGGCCAAAAATTTTTTTCAAATTGATGATTAATATTCAGATTTCCTAAATTTTTTATTGCATTACGAAATTTAACACCTTCATCATAATTTTCTTGATTTAATTTCGCATTCATTAATTCAATTGAAATTTTTAGGCTATCTTCATCACATTTCATTAATAGAATTTTCTTATCTTTTTCTCCTGCTATTGATAATATACATTGAAAATTTGGAGTAATTATCATCAAAAAAGGTTCATATCCATCTTCCTGACAAAGATTTAAGACTTTATAATTCCTAATAAAATCAAAATCTTTTTTTATCTTATCTGCTTGATTGGGTGGTAAAAAACCTGCATTTTCTTTTTGAAAATATGGAAAACCCTCTGGTGACCACAACCAACCATGAAGTTGCTTAAAAAATTTTTTATCATTAAGAGCTGGTAAAGGAGAGGCAACCCAAATACCACCCTGTTTGTAATTCTTAGAAAGGAACTCTTTTTGAATAACCTCCAAAGATGCCCACCACATTCTTCTGGAGGTATCATCATCTACATATATATTTTGAGCCCCTTTAATCAAGAGGTCTTGAATATTTTTTATAGTGATTTGTCTTTTCATCAACCTCTCAATGATCTAGAACGTTTCAATATAGATAAGACGAATCCAATAGATATAAAGTTAATTAATAAAGATGTTCTACCATAGCTCATAAAAGGAAGAGGGATTCCTGTGACTGGACCTAATCCTATAGTCATAAATAAGTTAATAATTATTTGGAACAAAAAAGTAGCAGTAATCCCAATAACTATTAGAGATTCAAATTCACTTCTAGCATTTTTTGCGATATTAATAAGTTTTTTAATCAAGATAAAGAACAAGAACAAGACTAATATGCATCCCAGAAAACCTAATTCTTCGCCTAGAGCACTGAATATAAAGTCGGTATGTTGTTCTGGTATGAATTGTAAATTAGTAAGCTTACCTCGTAACAAACCAGTCCCAAAAAATCCTCCTGAACCAATTGCAATTTTGCTCTGTATTAAATGATACCCACCACCTAAAGGATCTCTATTTGGATCTAAAAACAATACTAATCTGTCTTTTTGATAGTCTTTTAGTCCATATTGCCACAAAATTGGTGTCAATTTTGCGACCAATAGATGCAATAAAATAACGATCGTAGAAAAAATAAGTTTCTTTTTTGAAGATCTATAAGCAAGATAACCCACAAAGGGAATCCAAAAAATAAGACTAGTTGGGATCGTTAAATACAATATAGATGTAAAAAGAAAAAAGACTAATATCAAAATCCACTCAATTGGCATTTGCGACCAATACAGCATCACACCAGTTAAAACTAATAGAACTAAAGAAGTTCCCAAGTCAGGTTGAAAAAAAATTAATAACCAAGGGAAAATAACCACTAATAAAGGCAAAACTAAATCCCTTACTGATGAAATAGTTTTTTTATCAAGAACTAAAGCAAGGGTTAATACAGTACTCAATTTAGTTACTTCTGATGGCTGAAAGGAAAAAATTCCTAGGTCTAACCACCTTTGTGATCCAGAAACTGAGATCCCGACAAAATAAATTAAAAATAAAAATATTAAAGTACAAAAATATATTGGTATTAAATACTTCTTAACTCTCTCTAGAGGTATATAGGAAATAAAAAACGCTAAAAAATAACCTAAGAAACCAGTTGAAATATGCTTTAAGTAATCAGATGCCATTAAATCTGCCTGAATACTTTTTATCAAAAATCCTGAAATAATTACTAAAAATAAAGGAATTATTAGCAAGGAAGAAAATAAAAAACTACTAGAATTATCTTGTTTTTGTAAAAATCCTCTGTTATTTAATAAAGAAATTCTCTTAAACATCAATTAACTATTAACAAATTGATTCTTAATTAATTGAGCTAAATTACCAAATACAACAGAACTTTCTTTATTGGGCTGGCTTATTGAGATTGGTACACCTTTATTACTATCATCAACAAGAGGGATTTCAATGGGAATTTTAGCTAATAATGGTAAGTCATTTTCTTTAGCTAATGTTTGTCCACCGCCTTTACCAAAAATTTCATATTGTTTATCTGGCATATCTGGCGGAATAAATACTGACATATTTTCTACAATTCCCAGTAAAGGTACTCCGAGTTGTTTAAACATTGCTAATCCTCTCCTTGCATCTTGTAAAGATACTTCTTGAGGAGTAGTGACAACTATCGCTCCAGAAATAGGCACAGATTGAGAAAGGGATATTTGAGCGTCTCCCGTCCCTGGAGGCAAGTCAATAACCAAAAAATCAAGATTATTCCATTCAACTTGGTACAAAAATTGTCGGATAATACTATTAAGCATTGGTCCTCTCCATATAACTGGCTGACCTTCTTCTATGAGGAAACCCATTGATACCAATGAAATTCCATATTTATTTATTGGTATTAACCTTTGATCATTGCCGCTACCTTCTGTAACCTTTGGATTCTGTTCTGCAACTCCCATCATTAGGGGAGTATTAGGTCCATATATATCCGCGTCCAGCAAACCAGTTTTTAACCCTAATTTAGCTAGAGAACAAGCAAGATTAACTGCAATGGTACTTTTCCCAACTCCACCTTTACCACTGCTAACAGCTATTATATGTTGGATACCATCAATCTTCTGTAACTCAGGAACATTACTTTGATGCTGAGATTCTGTTTTGGGAGGATTATTATCTATCTCTATTTGAACATCATTAATATCTTCAAAATCCAGTAGTACTTTTCTAACCTCTTGTACAATTCTATCTCTCTGAGAATTTACATATGATGGTAATGATAATGTTACGATTACTCTCGGTATATTAACTCTTACATTTTTAATCCAAGCTAATTCAATTACATTTTTCTGTGATCCAGCATCTAAAACTTTTTGTAAAGCAAAATTCGCATCTTCTATTGTGGTCATTAAATTTTTAAATATTTTGAGAAGGTAGCCGACTGTTTAAAAGATTAAGAACTATGTCGAACTATCAAATAATAGGCAATAAGGTCCCCCTAAGAGAAATTATAAAGAGAAACTTATAATTAACCAAAAAAATTTTTTTCTTCAAGATTTACTAAATACATGTTGAAAGAACCTCCTAAAAACTCGAGAGAAAAAACTAAAAATCTCTTATTAACTCTACAAGACAAAATTTGTTCAGGGCTTGAAAATGTAGATGGAAAAGGAAAATTTACAGAAGAATCCTGGCTAAGAGACGAAGGTGGCGGTGGAAGATCCAGAGTATTAAAAAATGGTTCTATATTTGAGCAAGCAGGCGTAAATTTCTCGGAAGTACAGGGAAAAGAATTACCTCAATCTATAATTTCTCAAAGGCCCGAAGCAAAAGGTCATGAATGGTTTGCTACAGGAACTTCTATGGTTTTGCATCCTAAGAATCCCTATATTCCTACAGTTCATCTGAATTATCGATATTTCGAAGCTGGTCCTGTTTGGTGGTTTGGGGGAGGTGCAGACTTAACCCCTTTTTATCCTTATCTATCTGATGTAAGGAATTTTCATAATGAGCATAAAAAAGCTTGTGAGAAAGTTGATAAAGATTTGCATAAAGTTTTCAAACCATGGTGTGATGAATATTTCTTCTTGAAGCATAGAAATGAATCTAGAGGCATAGGAGGTATTTTTTATGATTATCAAGATGGTTCAGGCAATATTTATAAAGGAAATAATCAAAATGGAGAGGCATCAAAAGCTTCAGAAAATATGGGCAGATCTAATTTAGATTGGGATAATTTATTTTCTTTAGCGGAAAACTGTGGGAAGGCATTCCTACCCTCATATTTGCCCATTATTGAAAAAAGAGCTTCTCAAACATATTCATCGAAGGAAAGAGAATTCCAGTTATATCGAAGAGGAAGATATGTCGAATTCAATTTAGTTTGGGATAGAGGGACGATTTTTGGACTACAAACAAATGGCAGAACTGAATCTATATTAATGTCCTTACCGCCTTTAGCTAGATGGGAATATGGATATAAAGCTAAAAAGGGTTCTCGAGAGGAATTTCTCACATCAATTTTCACAAAACCCCAAGATTGGTTAAATGATAAAGATTTAGAAAAATTCTGCAAGAAAAATAATATTTTTGATTAAAGATTATCGAATAGTATTTTAAGTATCTTAAATAGGTGTTTTAAATAAAGAACCGTCACTTTTCAATTGAAGTTTTTCTCCAAGTTCATTTTCTAAAGAGATTAATTCATCCCTATGCGCTCTTAATCTCATGAAAGTTGAATCATTTTCATTTTCGTTGATCAACCTTAATTCAAATTTCTCCTCTCTTGCTGATTTTTTAAAATAAACAATGCCAGACAAAGGGCCGCCAATTAATCCTAAAAGAATAGGCCACCAACCTAATTCAGGATATATTTGAATAATTACTAATCCCAAAGCACAAGAACCAAAACCGCCAAGAAAACCTAAAAAAATTGCTAAAAATTTACTAGAAACAACTTGACCCTTGAATATTAAAGTTCTTTGTTCAAAATCTCCTCCTGTTTGCTTCCAACCCCTCAAATTAAGCCATTCACATAAACCATTTAAAACCTTAATTGGCTGCAGAGAAGATGAAATCTCAACGATGGTAGTTCTATCTTTACTGGAAGCCCTAAGGAAAAAAAATAATCCTATAGCCAAGAGAATTGTCAGCAATAATGTTGAATTTAAGGAATAGGACATTAAATAAATTTTTCCTAGTAAATCGAGAATAAAAAGTAAAGTTACATCATATTATAATTTTTTAGAATTATTCTGTAAAATATTCCTATTAGATAAAAATTCTTAATTAAATAAATCTTAAGTAATATTCTAAATCTTAAATTACCTTAAATACTTATTCAAAATGACTATTGAAAATAAAAATATTGATCTTTTTTATAGCGATTTAACAGCAGATTTATACAATCTTTATAAAAAATCATCCTACCTAGCTATAGACACCGAAGCAATGGGTTTAATTCATGGAAGAGATAGACTCTGTTTAGTACAAATATGCAATGAATTTAAAAAAACATCCTGTATAAAAATCGAACTTAATACATCTTCTTCACCTCATTTAAAAGCACTTCTTGAAGATGACAAAATTACTAAAATATTTCACTATGCGAGATTTGATGTAGCAGCTCTAAAATGCAACCTTGAAATTAATACAAAAAATATTTTTTGTACAAAAATTGCTAGTAAGTTGGCAAGAACTTATACAAATAAACACGGATTAAAGGATTTAATTTATGAATTGTTAGGTATAGAGCTGGATAAAAGCTCGCAAAGTAGTGATTGGGGTAGCAACGAAGATTTAACAAAAGATCAATTAGATTATGCAGCAAATGATGTTAGATATTTAATTGAAGCTATGCATAAATTAAAAGTTATCTTAGAGAGAGAGAATAGATATAAATTAGCTCAAAAATGTTTCGAAACAGTTTCTGTACATGCTGATTTAGACATCCTAAAATTTTCAAATATATTTGAACATTAAGAATCAATCTTCAGTTAAAAAATTATCTTCACCATCAATAGTTTCCATAAGCTTATCTAGTATTCTTGAAGAACTTAATTTATCTCCATCATTTTTTTCACAAATTTTTAAAACATTTTGCGCAACTTGTATTTTTTCTTGAATAGTTTTCGAACCTTCTTTTGCAATTTGAATTTCTACTTTCTTCTTAGCAGAAGATAAGCTTATACTCATAAGTTTTGCAATTTCTGCACAAATTTTTAGATATTTTCGATCATTTATTGGATACATAAAAGAATTAATAATTAATAAGCTAGTGTCATTTACTAAGATAACAAATGAAGGTTTATGGCATCTACGATTTTTTTACTTGCGCCGGATTCCCCCATTCTTTTTTTTCCAATTTTTGCTTGTTCTAACCTATCAACTTTTCCTTTCAAAAGTAAACTTAAACGTTTTAAAAGAATTTTTTTGTTCTTGCAAACTAAAACACTACCTCCCAATAATCTTGATTGCCTTTTTGCAAATGATTTTGTAAATTGTGGTCCGGGTCCCGGCAGAGAAAGAGATGGAATTCCGAGGCCAGCGATTTGCTCCGTAGCAGTTCCTGCATTAGATAAGCCAACTTCTGCCATATTTGCCCATGAATTGAATTTACCTTTTCCAATCACTACATATTGATCTTTCTTTTTCCATACTGAATCTTCATCAATTAAAAAATTAACTTTACTCTGTTTTGTAAAACCATATTTATTTAAATAACTTTGAATTTGCATCACATCAGCATTCAAACTTAAAGGTAGAAGTATGACTAAATCCATATGTAAATTAAAATCTTGCAGACAATCAAGAAAATTGTTTAGATTTTTAAATGCTTCTGGATATCTACTTCCAACTAATAAAATAATCCTTTTAAAAGAAATAATATTTGATATCTTATCGTTTGATGCATTAACAAAATCCATCATTGGATTACCTAAGTATTTTGCATGAATATTCTTTTTGTTCAAATTATAAGCTGTTATTTTATCTCTCATAATTAAATTTCTGCATCTTGGAGATTTCATTAAAAACATTTCCCATGGGTCCCATTCAGAACCTTTCATCTTATGATAAAAATCGCTTAAAGCCCAACCTGGTCCACTACTCCAAGTATGGTCACTTTTAGGAGTCCCAATAAAACTGAATTCGCATTCAGAACTCCATGCGAAAAGCAGTGGCAGAAAATCTCCTACTGCAATAATTTTGCAGTTGTGTTTTGATTTTTGTTTTACAATAAAAAAATTTCTTAAACTATAAATTAAAAATCCTGCGAACAAATCAAGCAAAAATCCCTTTAGACTTTGATTACTAAAACCGCCACTAGGCAGCTCTTTTAAATATCCTATTTTACGAAAATTATTAGATTTTATGGAATTAAATACCTCACCATGTCCTACTAAAGGTAAAACTTCAATATTTTTATTCTTTATTTTTTCTAATAATTTTTTTATTATTTCTGATGCAATTACATCTTCTCCGTGGCCATTACATATAAATAATATAGAATGAGCCATCTTACTGTTAAGATCATTACAAGATTCTATTGAATTTTTTTCGGCGGCATGGCCAAGTGGTAAGGCAGAGGATTGCAAATCCTTTATCCCCAGTTCGAATCTGGGTGCCGCCTTCTTTAAATTAGTAAATAATTTCGCTGTAAAGCGTTCCAAACACAAGAGTTTATTGTAGCGATTCTTAATACTCAAGACGTTTAGAAATGGGCGGTTAGTGGGCTGTAAGTTTACTGATAAATTATCAGGTCTTTTTGAACCTATTTTTATTATCTCATTTACCGCCCGTAAGGAAAGTTTTAGTTATCAGTCACCTCTTCATCAGTAAATAATTTAAGGTTCAAATTGGTTTGAAGAATATTCAAACTATGATGAAAACTCCTTGTCTCTTTATGCAAATTAGTTGTAGAGAATACATTTGTTTTTTCAATTTCACTAATGAAAGTTTAGATAAAGTAAAAATACATTAAAACAAACCTAAATTTATTTATTGAACTGATCAAAAGCATCTTAGATATCTAATGCATGTTCAAAAACACTTTTATTTGTGCAAGTCTGTTGATAATAACGCTTGCCTTTTGAAACTCGGCAATCTGCCAAGTGTTTATAGTCAGCGCAAGCACCTATAATATCCCCTACTTTTTCCTTTGATATTCCTCTATTTAATCAGGCATTTGGATAATTTGGATCAACATTAATTGCATCACTAAACGATTTAATTGAACCTTTATAATCTCCTAATTCAACTTTTTTTAACCCAAGATCAAAATAGAAATCAAAACTCTCTGCATTTACTTTTTCAGAAAACATAAAAAGAAAAAGTAGATTTATTGAAAAACTTATTGGTATTAAAATCTACAAAAATGTTTTCTGAATTTAATAAACAAAACTTTGATAAAATAAAGAACTCTTAAAAAAAATTTAATAGTATTTTATTTCCTTATAAAGAAAGAAAAAATATTTTTCAATAAACTGGCAGCAAATATAAGTAATAAAATCTTAGATATATGAAAAGTTTGTCTTTTAAGATTTTGCAAAACAAACCCGTGACAAACCAAAGACTTCTATTCTTTATATTTTTCCCTGTAATTAGATGAACTAATTTTAGAGAACCCTACATATCTCTACACCAAGAAGCGCCTTCTGTGTTTAACCATTCTTCAGTGGAAGTATGCCCAATAGATACTGCCTTTTTAAAGTCTTCACATGCATCCCATTTGTTGTTTAGAAAATAATATGACCTTCCACGATTTACATATGTTTTTGCTAATTGCGGATTAATTTCTATTGCTTTTGTATAATCGGCAATCGCTCCGTAATGATCTTCTAATTTAACTTTTGCAACTCCACGATTGTAATATGCTTTTACATATTGAGGATTAATTTCTATTGCTTTTGTGTAGTCAGATATCGCTCCGTAATGATCTTCTAATTCAACTTTTGAAATTCCCCGATTGTAATATGCTTTTGCATATTGAGGATTAATTTCTATTGCTTTTGTATAATCGGCAATCGCTCCGTAATAATCTTTTAATTCATCTTTTAAGTATCCGCGATTTACATATGCTTTTGCATATTGAGGATTAATTTCTATTGCTTTTGTATTGTCAGATATTGCTCCATAATAATCTTTCAATTTTCGTTTAGAAATGCCGCGATTATAAAATGCTACTGAATCTTTAGGATCAATTTCTATTGCTTTTGTATAATCGGCAATCGCTCCGTAATAATCACCTCTTTTTGCCTTATCATAAGCACGATCAAAGTAATAAGAATTATCTCCTGCATGTATCTTTTCAGAACTTACGAGCATCAATCCTGTAGTTGATAAAACTAAACCAGTTTTAATAATTAATGATTGCCCTAATGGAATTAAAGATAATATTGCACCAATAAAAGCAGTTCTTTTTTTCATATCAAAATTTATTTTCAATTAATATACCACTGTAGAGAAATTAGACTTTATACGATTTCTCTTAAGAGATAGAGCAAAGGTGCTTCGTAAAACCCACGTAAAACCGCCCTATATTTTACCGCCCAAAATTCCTGAAGTATAAGTTAATTAAAAGCAAAAATAAGCACTAAAAATATCACTTATGGGCGGTTAGTAGGCGGTTAGTTGTTAATTTATATCGCTGAAAAAGTAGTTATAGTATTATTTATGAGAATTCATACACCAATTCGAATCTGGGTGTCGCCTTTTGTAATTTGGTAACATATTTCTCTATTAACCGTTGCAGGAAAAGGAGTTTGGAGTAATAGTTGTTATACTTCAAGTCTTGAAAATTGATATTTCAACTATTTTAGTAATCATTATCTGCTACACACATTCCTAAGCATCTAACTCCATTTGATGCTGTTCTTTTGCAATGATTACATAAAAGAGGTTCTTCCTGCAAAGAAAGATTAAATTTTGAATTTTTTTGAACCTTTATAGTAGTTAACTTATGTTTTGTATCAAACAGATCCATTATTTAGAATCATCAGTTGAATCGATACTAACAACAAGTGAAGCATTTGTGTTGGAGGAGGGTATATCCATAATTTTTACAGTTTCTTTAGGCTCATCAATAATTTGAGTCTCTTCAGAACTGTCATCAACTGCACATGCTTCAAGAGCCTCTCGAAGTAGTGAATCAAAAGTTGCTCCTGGCAATCTATGTCTAGCAACCTCAAGAAAAGTTCGAGGCAAAGACTCAGAAGCAGCATCTCTTAATGCTGGGTTATTCTTTCTGTGTTCTTGTTCTTCTTCTATAGATTTAATAAACCTTAATGTGACATCTCTTTTGGTAGAGGCTTTTATCAAAGTATCGTTTTCAGGATTACTAATATTTGGCTCATTTTCAAGATCATTAAGCCTTTTTTCTAAACTATTTAAAACTTCATTAGCTTCTTTACTAATATGAGCTAATTGACCATCCGACAAGTTAGGTAAGTCAGCTACAAAAACTTTCCCATGATCCCTTAATGTCAAGAAAGTAGGTCTTTGGCCTTGAGCCTGTCTACCACTAAATTCAGAATTATTACCCAAAGGTCTTTTTGGAGGTGTTGGGCCAGCTGAACTACGTCTACGTGTAATTCTTTGATTATTTGCAAAAGGCATTGAATTAAATGTTAAATCTTAATACTTAAACTTCCGATATAATTCGGCGGTAATTTTATTATATTACATCTAACTTTTTCATTTGTGTATAAAAAACTTTTTTAAAGTAATTTTAAAAGCATTAATAAAATTTAAGTTAATATTTCAGGCAAAAATTTGCTTTTTATTGAATCCTTTTTTCGAACTATCTTTCCAATTTCCCAACTATCTATGTCATGATCTTTACAGATATTTAATATCGACTCCTTAAATTGTTTATCAATAATTAAACAAAATCCCACTCCAAGATTGAAAGTATTCCAAAAATCTTTTTCAGGAATCGATCCTTTATCTTTAAGGAATTTAAATAAAATAGGAATTTCCCAAGAACTAGTATTGATATAAGGAATAAAATCAGAAGGCATACATCTTGGTAAATTTTCTGGAATTCCTCCTCCTGTAATATGAGACATTGCTTTAATTTCTATATTTTCAGATAACATTTGGCTAATCACATTATTGTAAATTTTTGTAGGTTTCAATAACTCATCATAAAAATTTAGGTGAGAAACTTTTTCAAATTCTTTATCTATTTGATTATTGTTTTGAATAATTTTTCTTACTAAACTAAAGCCGTTACTATGTACCCCATTACTTTTTAAAGCAATTATTAAGTCATTTTCAGATACTTTTTTACCATTAATAAGTTTATCCTCATCAACTATTCCAACGCAGAATCCTGCAAGATCATACTTATTTTTTGAATAAAATCCAGGCATTTCAGCAGTTTCTCCGCCGAGTAATGAACAGTTATTTTCTCCGCAGCCATGTGAAATACCCTGAACAACCCTCAATAATTGTTTCTTATCAAGTTTACCAGTAGCAATATAATCCAGAAAAAATAAAGGTTTTGCACCACTAGTAATGATATCGTTCATGCACATAGCAACTAAATCAATACCAACCTCAAAGTGAAAGTTTTTACTTTGGGCTAATTCTAATTTTGTTCCAACACCATCGGTTCCTGAGACAAGCACTGGCTTTTGAAAACTCTCGATAGGAATTCTAAATAAACCTCCGAATCCACCAATGCCCTCAATCACATTAGATGTATGAGTTCTTTCAACTGCCTGTTTAATTTCGGAAACAAATTCTCGCCCAGCTTCTATATCAACACCTGATGTTTTGTAATCCATGAAATAAAAATGATAGACTTTCCCTATATAGATATTCCTCCTAAGATTGCTTTTGTCCAGTAATTATTTATCAAATAGATTTATTTTTTAAAAACAAAGTGAAGAAAGTAATCATAAGAAAAGCTGAAGACATTAAAAATTGGAGGAGAAATATAAATAGTGAAATTAACTTCATCCCAACAATGGGTAATCTTCACAATGGACATATAAAACTAATATCAACAGCAAAAAATGACAATTGTAACGTTAATTTAGTAAGTATTTTTATTAATCCACTTCAATTTGATAACAAGTTAGATTTAGAGAATTACCCTAAAACAATTGATAATGACATAAAAATTTCCTTTTCAAATGGCGCAGATGCCATTTTCATCCCAAGTAATGAAGATATATATCCACCTAATAATAAAAATATTAAATTACTAAAAGCTCCAATAGAATTATCTTCTGCATTATGTGGATTAAATCGAATTGGACATTTTGATGGCGTTTGTACAGTAGTTTATAGATTACTTAATCTCATCAAGCCAAAAAATCTTTACTTAGGAGAAAAAGATTGGCAACAACTTTTAATTTTAAAAAATCTCGTGAAAAGAAAGAAATTAAATGTTGCTATTAAATCTATTCCTACACAAAGAGATTTTGATGGAATTCCTTTAAGTTCACGTAATGTAAATTTATCAAAAAACGAAAGAAAATTGATGAGGTTTTTTTCAAGTGAGTTATTAGAAGCAAAAAAAATTTTTCAGCAAGAAAAAAAGATCAATTTAAACGAAATCATTAAACAGCTATCAGTAAAAAAAATTTCAATTGAATATTTAGAACATTTACACCCTCATACACTCCAAAAAGCAAGACTTGAGGATAATATTTCGTTACTGGCTGGTGCGATAAGATGTGGAGAGACAAGATTAATAGATCACGTTTTTCTAATGAAAAGAAGGCCGATTATTGCAATTGATGGTCCTGCAGGGTCAGGCAAAAGTACTGTAACAAAGTTAATAGCGAAGAAACTTAAACTTTTATATTTAGATACTGGAGCAATGTATAGGGCATTGAGTTGGCTTTTGATAAAAGAAAATATTGATTATAAAAAAGAAAAAAAATTACAGAATATTCTTAAAGATATATCTATTGTTTTCAATTCGAATACAAATTCCCAGCAGGATGTTTATGTTAATAACTATTGTGTTACTGAAGAAATTAGGTCGCAAAAGATAAGTTCCATCGTTTCTAAAATTTCCTCATTAAAAGAAGTAAGAAAATTCTTAGTAGAAGAACAAAGAAAAATTGGAGAATCAGGCGGACTTGTAGCTGAAGGAAGAGATATAGGAACTACTGTTTTTCCTCATGCAGAACTTAAAATATTTTTAACTGCTAGCATTGAAGAGAGAGCAAAAAGAAGAAAATCTGATAAAAATAGTAAAGACTCACAAGAAATAGATCTTCATAAATTAAAAGAACTTATAAAAAAAAGAGATTTTGAAGATTCCAATAGGGAAATTTCACCTCTAATAAAAGCGAATGACGCAATAGAAATTATTACGGATGGATATTCAATAAATGAGGTAGTGGATAAAATTATTGATCTTTATAATGACAAGATTCCTAAAGAGACTGAGATTAAATAAATTTAAGAAATACTTTCCAAAAAACCGTTTACAGAGTCTTCTAAAATATCAAGGACATAATCGAAGCCCTCATCACCTCCAAAATATGGGTCAGGAACTTCTTGCTCATTAAAAACCGATTTAAAATCTTGTATTTTCTTAATTGATGCAAAATCAGATGAAGCTGTTCTATTTTTAAGATCTTGAATATTTCTAAAATTTGAGTCATCCATAGCAAGAATATAGTTAAATTCGTCAAAATCTTTGCTAGTAATTTGACGAGCCCTGCTTAAGATATTTATATCTCTTCTTTCCGCCGCAATTCTCATTCTAGAGTCAGATTTTTTTCCAATATGCCAACTTCCAGTTCCAGCAGAATCTACAATAAATGCATCAGTTAATCTCTTCTTTTCAAGTAGACTTATAAAAATAGCTTCTGCAGCAGGAGACCTACAAATATTTCCTAGACATACAAAAAGAACAGAAATTTTCTTCATATGATTTAAAATTTCAATAAATTATAAGACTTTTAAGTAGTAAATAAAACTTCTTTAATTAAAGATTCAGTAAATTCTTTACCAAACAAACTCGACAACATCGGCCTTGCTGGATCGTTATCTCTTCTATATTTCAAATAATTATTTTGACCATTTATTAATTCTTTTTGCAGTTTCATATTGACTTCTTTGCTTTCGAAAAGAATTTCCAAATACAAATCAAGATATTCCTTAAATGAGAGATAAAGCTGATTAGCAATTAAAAAATCACTTCTTTCTTCTTTTGGTAATTTTGACCAGATTACTCCTGGAGAAAAAAATCTCGCTACATCTGCAGACATTTTTTCAGCTAATGGCAGTGATGAATGACAATGATTTTTGAGTTTTATAAGTTTTTCTAATAACTCATTATTGTATTGATTTTGTATTTTTAATGAAGGCTGAAAATCTAATACTAATAAATGACTATTAGGTAGAGAAACAAAATCTACTCCAAAAAACGGGACGTTATAAATAGTATTAGGAATAATTAAAAAATTTAAAACAGAATAATTTGGACTATTTATACAAACTGCTCTTGCTAATTGAATTCTTTTTTTATGCGTTACACCCCAAGTAAAGAGATTCACATTTTTTTTTGAATTTTTTGAACCATAAGTTGAATCTTTATAAGAATATGCAGAGGGTATTATTTTTTCTAAACAGTTATATTTACTCAAATTATTAGTTAAATATTTTAGAAAATTATGCCATCTCCAATCTGGACTATAAAAAATAGTATCTTGTATTAACATTCAATGAATAATCTCATTATTTAATGTAAAAAGAAATTTATTGATAAACTTTTTTGTCCATTTTTCTCCAAAAAAAGATTTAAACAATTTATCTGCAGGGTCTTTTTCATAACTGTACTTATCATATTTAATTTGATTAATCTTTATTTCTTCTGTATTTAAAAATTGATTAACAGGATTCGATTTATAAATGCTCAAATAATTATTTACAAATAAATGGAATATATTATTTAAATCTCTATCAAGATTTAATTTATTTCCTCTACAGATAATAACCCATGGCGAAAAATACTTTTTTGAATCATATATATTCTTCATTTTATTATTATTATCAAATGCAGAATATTTTTTCTTAATACTACCTAAACTTGAACAATATTTTTCAAGATACTTGCCTTCTTGAATTAAAGGTTGATAATCAAGTATTGCTAATAACTTTTGAGAGGTTCCAAACCATAAAATATCAGCTCCTAAAATAGGCATTTCACTATCAAAATTTGGATATGCGACCGTATTAAACACTTGCAGTTTTTTGCCACCATCTAATCTTGTTATTCGCCACTTTCTATATTCGGGAGATGAAAAAAGCCAATTTTTAATAATATATTTTGAGTCTTCATTATGATGTTCCTTGAATTCGCTAGATATTTGTACTTCATGACCATTTAATTCATCAATATTGGCTTTAAGGAAATCAACTAATGAATCAAACATAAATTACTAGGTCTCTGTGCTTCCTTTCCTTATTTTTTTTGTAATGTAATTAAATACAATCTTGCCTAAAACAGCAATCAAGTTGCCTTCAAGCTCCTTAAACATTTTCATATTGTAAGTAAAAGCTTGATTAGCTTCATCAATTATTTGATCAGCAGTCTGTTGATTTATTGGAAGTTGATTCAAAGTAAGGGAATATTCTTCCTTGAATTTATTTTCATCAGAAATTAATTCAAACTCATAAAAATTCAAACCATCATTTCCTTGCAAATTTAATGCTTTTTTAGCGATCCTTTTCAAAATTTGCCCCCCAGATAAATCTCCTATATAGCGAGTGTAGTGGTGTCCAACCAATAGCTCTGGTGATTTGTTTGCGACCTCTCGGATTCTTTCAACGTATTCTTTTGCTGAGTGAGAAATATTAATTTCATTCTTCCAGTTATCACCAAAATAAAATTTAAGATCATTTACAAGAGTTTCTTTCCTGAATAATGATTTAAAACCTATAGGTTTTATTACTGGATGTTCCTCAATGACCAGTCTTTCAATTTCCTCTTCCATAGCTTCATAAACAAAATATAAATCACTAATTAATTTTCTATAAGATTTTTTTTCAACAACTCCTTTCAAAAAACAAGCCACAAAGCCAGTATTTTCTGCCATAGTGTGAGATTTTTTTGTCCCTTCTCTTAATTGTCCTGCAAGAGCGACTGCCATAAATTTTTAATTATTTTAGTAAGTGTATTTAATCTACAAGGAAAATACATAAAACAGCTAATTTTTGTTACCAGCGGATGTTGTAGAGAATAGCTTATAAAGTTCTTTACAAACCAAAAAAAGGTTATCTTTTTGTTCCTTTTGCGGTAGATGAGTGCCAGTCATTTCCCAATCACCGATGGTAGCCACTCTCCATCTCTCGGAGGGAACAATCATACCTCGCATTATTATTCCCAACAATTTCGGGACTCTGTCATTATTATCATTTTCAATTCTTAATTGTAGGAGTATTGCTCTACATTCAATCAGAGGACTCCAACCAGGGAAATGGAAAGCAAAATCAATAGTATCTTGCATGAATTCATTATTTGAATTGTCCCAGGGACTAAAGTTTACGCTTGCATCTGGAAAATATTTCCGAAACAAAACTGCAGTAGAAGCAATTTTATTAGCTATTTCAATATTACTTACATTTGAACTCGCATTCATAAGTTGCTGAGTGTTTTTCTGAAAATGACATATTTTGCTTTAACTTGCTTATTAACTACTTTTTCTTTTAATAAAGATGTTGAAATGCTGATCAATAAAGTATTCTCTATTCACATTTGAATAATAAATTTCTAGGTTTTAAAGAAAATAACTCATCGCAAATTACAATACGAGGAACTTCAATGAGTTATCTTTTACTAATTCAATGCTATGCCAAAATTTGAAAAATTAACTTTACCCACTGAAGGCAAGATAATAACTTTTAATCAAGGCAAACCTAACGTTCCTAATAATCCAATTGTTCCATTTATTAGGGGTGATGGTACTGGAGTTGATATTTGGCCTGCTACTCAAATCGTTCTTGATTCAGCGATTAAAAAAAGCTATGGAGATGAAAGAAAAATTAATTGGTTCAAAGTCTATGCAGGCGATGAAGCGTGTGAAATTTATGGAACTTATAACTATCTCCCTCAAGATACTATTGAAGCAATCAGACACTTTGGTGTAGCCATCAAAGGTCCTTTAACGACCCCCATCGGTGGAGGTATTAGATCTCTTAATGTTGCATTAAGGCAAATCTTTGATTTATATAGCTGTGTTAGACCATGCAAATATTATCAAGGTACTCCAAGCCCTCACAAAAATCCCCAAGATTTAGACGTTATTGTATATAGAGAAAATACTGAGGATATCTACATGGGAATTGAATGGGAAGCAGAGGATAATAATTGTCTTGAATTAATTAATCACTTAAATAACGTTGTCATACCAAAAAGTAAAAATTTAAAAAATAGATCCATACCAAACGGATCAGGTATTGGAATAAAACCGGTGAGTAAATCTGGTAGCCAAAGGCATATTAGAAAAGCCATTGAACATGCTAAAAGATTATCAGGAGATAAAAGGCATGTGACTCTTGTACACAAAGGGAATATTATGAAATATACAGAAGGTGCATTTAGAGATTGGGGATATGAATTAGCAATAAATGAATTTAGAGAAGATTGCATTACAGAACGAGAAAGCTGGATTTTAGATAATATTCAGAAAAATCCAGAAATTACAATTGAAAATAATGCTCGAAAAATTGAACCTGGGTTTGACAAGCTTACAAATAACAAAAAAGCGTTCATTTGCGAAGAAATCAAAGAAGTGATTGCATCAATATCAAATTCTCACGGAGATGAAAAATGGAGAGAACTTATTCTTGTTGATGATCGAATAGCTGATAGTATATTCCAACAAATTCAAACTAGACCTCAAGAATATTCAATTCTTGCAACATTAAACCTTAATGGAGACTATGTTTCTGATGCAGCTGCAGCAATTGTTGGAGGCCTAGGTATGGCTCCCGGTGCAAATATTGGAGATAATGCAGCAATTTTCGAAGCTACGCACGGTACCGCTCCAAAACATGCAGGCTTAAACAAGATTAATCCAGGTTCAGTAATTCTTAGTGGTGTAATGATGCTTGAATATTTTGGTTGGGATGAAGCAGCTAACTTAATTACTAATGGTTTAAGCAAGTCAATAGAGCAAAAAAAAGTCACCTACGATCTAGCACGCTTAATGGAACCAAAAGTAGAACCCTTGTCCTGCAGCAGTTTTGCTGAAGAAATTATCTCAAATTTCTAATTTCAAAAAATATTTTTATTTTCAAAAACTTTCCAAATATTAACAAGTGAATCATTAGTGCCAATGTTTCCAGGATGAGTAACAATCGGAAGTTTTTTGTCATTTTTCAGGTTATAAGTCACAACTGAAATCCCTGTTAAAATCTGTCCCTCAAGATAAACATAATTTGCATTAAGTCCTTTACTAAGAATAAAATTTGTTGTTATTCCACCTTTTGAAATCAAATATCCTATTTCATACTTCAAATCTGCGACTAATTCAGCAATAAAACAAGCAAGTAAATTATAAAAATTAAATAGTTCAGAAGAATCTAGGGACATAAATTTTCTTGACGTAAACAAAACAGGAGTTTTTCCTTTCTCAAAAGAAGATCTAATTTCTTTCAAAAATTTATTTTTAAACAAATTCCTTTGCTTGTGATTATTATCTGATGAATTAATTTTAAAGAATTCAAAAACATCTACTTCAACTGGATGGCAATTACTTATCTCTAATAAATTATTCAATTGTATTGTTGAAAGTTCTACATAAGACCCAACAATTATCAGTCCTGGAAGCAAAAACTTTTCTTTATTTCTTAATCTTAAATTAGAGAAAAATATTTCACTTTGAGAGAAACTTTTTTTCTCTGAAATTGAACTTATAAAACTTGCTGCAGTTCGAAAAAGGTATTTTTTTTGTTTAATTAATTTTTTAATTACTAAAGAAAATTTATTTAGTTGAGAATAATTTTCTACATCTACAATTACATGTTTATTATTCTTCAAGTTCTTTAGTGTTTTAAAAACAATATTATTTTCTGCATCATTTAGCATTTCAAGATCTGACAAAAAAAGATTTTTAATATCTTCAAAATTTATTTGCGATTTACTCTGCTGAAATAAAAGATTCTTGACATTACTTGTCTCATATCCGAAAATTTTATCTCTTGCAAAAATTGTTTTATTGATAGGAGTTCTATCAATAAAATGTGCTCCATTAATTGTTAATCTTTTACCCTCTATAAAAGCTGGAATATGAAAAGTAGCATCAAAAGGGCCTAAGCAACAATTTAGGGTACTTGGCTCTAAAAAGTTATGCCCTCGAAGAGTAGAGTCTCCTCTACTTATAAAAATAATTTCTTCTTCATAGGCCTGAGCAGCAATTACAGTCTTAAGATTTTTGCAAATTTCCTCTATTGTTGATTTTGCATCATTTTCCGGTAGTGACCTTGTATTAGCCAAAATAAAAAATAAATTAGATTTAGATTCAAAACCTTTGACTAAAGTTGAGTAGTCCCACTTGAGAAGTAATAAACAATCATGAACAGTTTGAGAGCCTGTTGGATCATCATCAATAACTACAAATTTCATAAGTATTGCATAATTATTTAAGAGATTTTATTTGTATTGAGCAATCAAACCTTTGCTTATTATTTGAAGGAATCATAATGTTTCTGAATCCATCAACAAAAGAATTTCGGGGACTAGTCCAAGGTTCAAGACATATCATTCTTCTTGGAGGATCACTCCAAATAACGCCTAAGTCAAACGGATATGGGTGATTTAAAGTTACCTGTCTTTTTAAAATTTTATCCCTAAAAGAGCTCCTACCAGAAGTATACATAAGTAGATCAACTCCTAAATTAATATTTTTTAACTCATCCAAAGTATTACTTATTTTATTTTTTTCTTGATTCTGACAATTAAGTGGAGTATCAATAAATTCTAAATTTTTGAAATCTGAAACATTAAAGTATGGATGCAATCCAAAATTTACAGGCATAGAAATATCTGTTTTATTAAAAATCGTAATTTCAAATTCTAAACAGTTAATCTTTAAGGTAATTTCTATTATTAGTTCGAAATCGAAAGGATAATATTTTTTGGTTGTTTTAGATTCTTTTAAAAATAAGCATAAAGATTTTTCATTTTCATTCAAGGAGTAATGCCATTGCAAATCCCTAGCGAAACCATGTTGAGTTAATTGCAAATACTCTGTTCCAAAAATTGAACTAGAGGTACTAAGGTTTCCACAAATTGGGAACAAGATTGGAATTCCACCCCTAATACTTTTTGTCTTATCAATAAATCTTGTCTCATCGAAATAAAGTATCTCTTTACCATCCGAAACCCAATTAGTGATAACGCCTCCCCTTTCAGGACAAAATTTAATATAGTTATTTTGATCTAATTGTAAGACAAAAACTCCTTTGTCTTTATTAGAAAATTTAATATGCACAATAGTTACTTAGAGAGAATCAACCCAATCCAAAATATGCTGGTTAACTAATTCAGGTATTTCATCATGAGGACAATGTCCAGCATCAAGAATGATTTCTTGTGTATTCTTTGGTGTAAATTTTTTATATAGATTTCTTTTTTTTGGAGTATTCATCCAAGGATCTTTGCCTCCCCAGAGCAGTAATAATGGTGAATCTAGTTTTGAGAATAACTTGTCTAATGGCAATCCCTGAGGACCTGATGGATTAAATACACTTCTAAAAACATTAAAAGCGCCATGATCTAGAGAGGGCCTTCTTATTGACTCCACTAAAAAATCATCAACATTTTTCTTATCAACATAAACTTGATTCAAAGTTTTTTTAATATTTTTTGGATTTCTCATGTTCTCAAAAATCAAACGCTGAAGAACAATATTTTTCAAAAATATACCTGCAACTGTTTCAATTGAAGTTTGCAACATATTCTTTTTGATAGTTTTTTCTTCACTGAAATATCCTGCAGCATTAAGTAATATCACTCCTGCATTTAGTTCATTTAATTCTGAACCAGCCGCTAATGCGGCATAACCACCTAATGAATTTCCAACAACAATTGTAGGTTTTTTTATTTTCTCTTTTACATATGCTACAACCTGATCCTTCCATAAAGATCCTGAGTATTCAACATCTTGGGGCTTAGGACTTTTTCCAAAGCCCAGAAGATCCATAGCATGGACTTCGTATTTATTACTCAAAGTGGGGATATTGAATCTCCAATGATCCGTGGAAGCTCCGAAACCATGAATTAATAAAATTGCACACTCTTTTAATGCTTGCTCAGGCTTAGAAGAGACAGTATGTATTGGATAATTTAAAAAATTCCAATCATAATTTACATCACTATCTATCTGAACTGATTTTTCCATTTATTGAGAATCTTAAGTTTATTGATTCTAATAAACTTATTTCCTAAAGAAGACCCACAGGATCAGCTGCAACATCATCTGAAATTTTATTACCATCATTTGGAGGCTTATCTTTTAGAACAATTCTCAATAGCACAGGTGCAAGAAATGTAGTTCCGATAACCATTAATAAAATAGCCGCCTCAAGAGAAGGCGTTAACAACTTGGCACTTGTTCCCAATCCAAGAAAAATTAAACCGACCTCTCCTCTAGGCATCATACCCAAACCTACAACTAATCTATTTGTAGGTTTATCACTTGAAAATACCCATCCTGCTGCAATTTTTCCAATAATTGCTACAACTAATAAAAATCCTGCTACTACAAGAGCTGATCTACTTGTTGGATCAAGTGGATTGATAACTGATAAATCCATTCCAGCTCCTACTAATACAAAGAAAATAGTTGCGAACAAGGATACTAAAGGTAAAACAGATTGTTGAATTGCGTGATTATTTTTTGAACTACTAAGAATTAATCCAGCTGCAAAAGCACCCAAAGCTGCTTCCAATCCAATAGCTGTTGCGACAAAACAACACAACACAAGTATGACAAAAGAAGCTACCACAACGGCTCCAGGGGCCTTTAATCTATCTAATAACCAATCAAAACCTGGGGCTGCTGTTCTACTTAATGCGATAGCAGCAATAACAAATACTACAGCTGCCGCGACTAATTTAACGATAGGAGCAATTTGCAAAGAGCCTCCAGCAGCAAGGGCGACTACTACAGCAAGAATAACAATGCCTAAAATATCATCCAAAACAGCTGCTCCAATAACAATCTGTCCTTCTCTAGTTTTTAAATATCCCAACTCACCAAAAACACTTGCAGTAATTCCTATACTTGTTGCTGTCATAGATGCTCCAGCAAAAACTGCTGGAATTAGATCAACTTGGAAAATAAACATTAGTCCAAGAGTTCCAAAGGCAAACGGTAAAATTACACCAGCCATAGCAACAGTGAATGCCTGAGCTCCGACTGCTACCAATTCCTCTAATTCACTTTCTAATCCTGTTAAAAATAAAAGAGCATATAAACCGAGAGTTGCTACTGCTTGGAGAGAGGGAAAACTTTCGAAATAAACATCAGGTACAGCTTCTGGGGGGATTGAAGCTAATGAGCTAATAACATTTACAAGTCCTTCATTTAATTCAGTTCCAGCTGAGGGCGGTATCAACAAATGGAATCCTGATGCCCCTATGACAACACCTGCAAGAAGCTCACCTACTATAGTTGGCAAACTTAGTCTTACTAATACTTCTGCTAATGCTCTTGCAGCTAAAAATATCAATAGAAACCTGATAACTCCTATCAATGTTTCAGCAACTTCTAAATCATGTGCACTTAATTCTGCGAGTAAAGAATACATATGAATTGAAAGAAAAAATAAACTACTTAATTGGAAGATAGTTTATTAAGGGCCCAATTTAAGAAATATGTAAGAAAAAAGCAAAAATACTCAACAAGTGTGGATCTGAAGTTACAACAAAGAAATTTTCTAAAAAATGGCTATTGTTCTTACATATGGCCAATCCAATGAATACCAACGAACCCTTCGATCTACGTTTGCCTACCCCAGGCTGCTACTTAGATCCAGAGAAAGCTGGCATGGATTCAGATGCTGTTTTCCAAGGTATGACAGCCCATCTCTTTTATACTCTCGGAAAATTAGCTACTTCTGCAAGTCCTCACGACTTGTATATGGCTCTAAGTTATGCAGTTAAAGATAGGCTAATGACAAGATACTTAGCCAGCCAAGAAGCAATAAGAAAAAAACCCCAAAGAACAGTCGCCTACCTATCAGCAGAATTTTTAATAGGCCCTCAATTAAGTAATAATCTTCTCAATCTTGGAATAACTCAAGAAGCAGAAGACGCTTTAAAAAGATTTGGAATTGAATCATTGTCAACAATTCTTGAAGTTGAAGAGGAGCCTGGATTAGGTAATGGTGGACTTGGTAGACTTGCAGCTTGTTATATGGAATCATTAGCATCTTTACAAGTTCCAGCTGTTGGTTATGGCATACGATATGAATTTGGTATATTTAATCAGTTAATTAGGGATGGTTGGCAAGTTGAAGTCACTGACAAATGGTTAAAAGGTGGATGGCCATGGGAACTTCCGCAACCGGACGAATCATGTTTCGTTGGTTTTGGAGGTAGAACTGAAAGTTATAAAGATGATAAAGGAAACTACATATCGAGATGGATTCCTTCTGAACATGCGATCGGTGTACCTCATGACGTTCCAGTTTTAGGATACAGAGTAAATACATGTGACAGATTAAGATTATGGAGAGCAGATGCAACAGAAAGTTTTGACTTTTATGCATTTAATATTGGTGATTATTATGGCGCAGTAGAAGAAAAAGTCGCATCTGAAACTCTTTCAAAAGTTCTATATCCAAATGATGGAACTGACGAAGGTAGAAGATTAAGACTCAAACAACAACATTTTTTTGTAAGTTGTTCTCTTCAAGATATGTTGAGAAGCCTTGAAAAAAGATCAATCCCAATAACAGAATTCCCTCAACATTGGACAGTTCAACTAAACGATACCCATCCTGCTATTGCAGTAGCAGAATTAATGCGACTTCTTATTGATCAATATCAAATAGGGTGGGATAAAGCTTGGAACATCACAACCTCCTCAGTTGCTTATACCAACCACACATTACTACCAGAAGCTTTAGAGAAATGGGATTTAGGATTATTTAATGATCTTCTTCCTCGTCATCTAGAAATTATTTATGAAATTAATTGGAGATTTCTACAACAATTAAGACTACGTTATCCTGGTGATGACAAAATCCTTCAAAAACTCTCAATAATTGATGAAGAAGGGGCCAAATCAGTTCGTATGGCTCATCTGGCTACAATTGGAGCGCATCATATAAATGGGGTTGCAGCTCTTCACTCAGATCTAATAAAAAGACAACTTCTTCCTGAATTTGCAGCTCTATGGCCAGAAAAATTTACAAATGTAACTAATGGGGTTACTCCAAGGAGATGGGTTGCTCTATCTAATCCATCATTATCAATCCTTCTAGAAGAAGAAGTTGGTCCCAATTGGATAACAAATATGGAACTTCTTCAGAAGTTAGAACAAAAAAAAGATGACAACAATTTTTTACAAAAATTTGAAGAAACTAAATTAAATGGCAAAAGAAAATTATCTAATTTTATCCATTCAAAAACTGGAATACTTGTAGATCCTGCAAGTTTATTTGATGTTCAAGTCAAAAGAATTCATCAATATAAAAGGCAACATTTAAACGCCTTACAAATTATTGCTCAATATTTAAGAATCAAAAATGGTTCAAACAAGTATGAAGTTCCAAGAACAATAATATTTGGAGGTAAAGCTGCACCAGGTTACTTTATGGCGAAGCTCATGATTCGTTTTATTAATGGTATTGCTGATGTAGTGAATTCTGATCCAGATATGGATGGTTTATTAAGAGTTGTTTTTCTACCAGACTACAACGTGAAACTTGGCGAAATAGTTTATCCCGCAACGGATCTTTCCGAACAAATTTCAACTGCCGGGAAAGAAGCATCTGGAACGGGAAATATGAAGTTTGCCATGAATGGAGCGTTAACGATTGGAACCTTAGACGGAGCCAATGTGGAATTAAGAGATCTGGTAAAAAAAGAAAATTTCTTTCTTTTTGGTAAAACTGAAAGCGAAATTATGAATTTAAAAAATAATAATTATTCTCCCAAAACTTTTATTGACGAATGTCCAGAGCTTCAAGAAGTTATACATTTAATTGAAATTGGTCACTTTAGTAATGGGGATAAAGAATTATTTAAACCTTTACTAAATAGCTTGACTGGACATGATCCATTTTTTGTTATGGCTGACTTTGAAGACTACTTAAATAAACAGGATGTGGTAAGTGAATGCTGGAATAATAAAAAATCTTGGAATAAAATGGCTTTATTAAATACTGCTAGATCAGGATATTTTTCCTCAGATAGATCTATTAGAGAGTACTGTAAATCTATATGGAAAGTCTCTCCAATGCCTGTTGAAATTACTTGCGACGTCGAAGAATTAACTAATTAATATTTTTCTTATCGGGTGAATCTGGGGCTTGATGAAATAATCTATTCAAAATTAATCTATCCATATTTAATGGATCTGGGGCTAATTCATCTGCAATTTCTTTGAATTTTGATTCAATATTGTTTGAAATTTTTGTATCCAATATTCTCTCCATTAATGCTTCAATTGAATATAAATAAGCATTAACACTTTCAAGTTCATCTAAAACTTCAGAAATTTCAGTATCTGAAATATGTTTTTCTACTAGACTCATATCTTCATTTGATTCTCTTTCAGATAGTTGTCCTTGTAATTCATTACTAACTTTGCTGCAAAGAGTTCTAAAAGATTGAATTGATGCCCAGTTCAGTTCTTGTTGCTGCTTAAAAGTAGGAAATTCTCTAATTAGCCGATCATGTTCTTTATAAAATCTCTGGCAATCTGCACATTGACATGGTTCTTCTGTCACAAGATAAAGTAACTCTTTTTATATCATCTCATTATTTAGGCATAATTGTAGGACCATCCAATAATTCGTCATTTTCATCAAGAGAATCTGGATTATCTGGCAAAGGTATCTCAATACTAGTTACTAAATTAATAACATCTCTCAATCTCATAGAATCAGCAAACCATCCCATTGCTTGTTCAGCATCTCCCCTTTTTTCGGCATCATTAGCTTGGTCTTCGTGAGCCTCGGCCAATAAAGCGAGCCAGCATAAGCATCTTGCTTGAACTATTGAAAGATCTAAATCATTAGGTTGGGATTTAGAAATACGTTCATGCTCTTGTTGAATTAAGAGCTTTAAACGCATATCATGCAACTTAGCCATAAAAGATTTATTACTAACTATACGCTAGCTAGAGAGTAGAGACTTTGCACACATACTACATATAGATTATTACTTTGACGGGACTGGCGGGAGTCGAACCCACGGCCTACGGTTTAGGAAACCGTTGCTCTATCCAGCTGAGCTACAGCCCCAATAGATGTTTTTTGAAGTAATAAGCATTATGCTAAATGAAAGCAGGAGAGGCAATCGCAAAAAAGTTTTATTTTGGAAACAAAATAAAACTTTTTTGAGGAAAGTCCGGGCTCCCACGTGGTCAGGCTTGCTGGGTAATTCCCAGTGCGGGTAACCGCGAGGATAGTGCCACAGAAACATACCGCCTAATACTTTATGTATGGCAAGGGTGCAAGGGTGCGGTAAGAGCGCACCAGCAACATTGAGAAGTGTTGGCTAGGTAAACCCCGGCTGGGAGCAAGGCTTAGTAGATTTATGACCACAACACAATCTACTTAAAAGCGCCGCTTGAGACTGTGAAGTAATTCCAGCCCTAGATAGATGATTGCCCATCTTAATTAAGATGAACAGAACCCGGCTTATGACCTGCTTTTTAATTATTGTGATCATTTAAAAAAATATGGCAAACATAATTAATATAGAAAGAGTTAATACAATAATTACTTTCTTAGATTCTTTAAAGATAAGATCAAAAAGATTTTCTGAAATTGTTAAAACACATAATCCTTCAGTAATTCAAATTTTCAATCAAGCATTAACCCATTCCTCATGTGATCAAACAAACAATTATGAAAAATTAGAATTCTTTGGAGATGCAGTACTCAGATTAGCCGCATCGAATTTTATTGAAACAAATTACCCTCAAATGAGTGTGGGAGAAAGTTCAGAGCTAAGAGCCCAAATCGTAAGTGATGAATGGCTAACTAAGTTAGGAAAAAAAATTGGCATAGAAAAACTCATAATCAAAGGAGCTAAAGCCCTTGGTGACGGAAATTCAAAAGACACAATTATTGGGGAGGCTACAGAAGCTTTAATTGGTGCAATCTATAAATGCTTTGATTCAATTCAAGAAGTAAATATGTGGCTCGATGAAATGTGGGAAGAAGATTCAAAAATATTATTAGAGGCTCCATATAAATATAACGCGAAGTCAGTTTTACAAGAGTGGTGTCAAAGTAGAGCTCTTGATTTGCCAATCTATAAAATAATTGAAGTCACCAAACGAAATGGAGACCCAAAAAGATTTTATTGCGATATATTGATCAAAGGCTCAAAAGAATCATCCGCATTTGGAAAATCTCGTAAACAAGCAGAAAAAAATGCTGCTAAAAATTTAATAGAAAAATATATAAATTCAGGTAAGATTCCATTCTCAAATTAATTCTAAACTAGTTAGTTGGAAGGTAATAAGTTTATCCCAATTACCACCTTCAAAAAGAACTGCTGCTTTGTTTTTTGTAACTCTTTGCACAAAACCCTTATATCCTCTATATATGGAGTTAATATCTTTTACGACAACTACAGAGCCTGGGAGTATAGGTTTGCTCGATAATTCCATAATGAATCCTACTTATTACACTATATGATAAAAATAAATAAGTGGTTAGTTGTTGGATTAATAACTTCATGTCATGGAATTAAAGGGCAACTAAAGGTGAAATCACTCACCGATTTTGAAGAAAGATTTCTAAAACCAGGTATAAGATGGTTACAAAAAGAACAGGAGACTCCTACAAAAATTGAACTTACTTCTGGTTATCAGCAGCCTGGGAAAGAAACCTTCATCATTAAATTGCAAGGAATAAGTACGAGAAGCCAAGCAGAACAACTTAAAAAGTATAAAATTCTTGTAAAAAGTGATGAACTACCTAAATTAAGCAAAGAAGAATTTCACTTGTTGGAACTTATAAATCTGGAAGTCAAGACTTTAGAAAATGATGAATTAAAATTAATTGGGAAAGTTATTAATTTAGAAAATGAGAAAAATAATTTACTTGTTATTGAACTAATTGAGAATCAAAAGAAAGTTCTAATACCATTTGTTAAAGCAATAGTCCCATTAGTAGATATTGAAAAAAATTTTTTAATCATTAATCCTCCAAAAGGACTTCTAGAACTATAAATTTAAAAAAATTTGTAAGAAACTTATCATTCCACAGTTACACTTTTAGCTAAATTTCTTGGTTGATCCACGTCAAGTCCTCTATGAGCTGCGATATGGTAACTCAACAATTGCAAAGGGACTATATTAAGTAGAGGTGAAATCCATTCATTAGAGGAAGGAACTTTCATTAAATAATCAAAGATTTGAGTTCCATTACATTCAGGAGCAATTCCAATCAAATATGAATCTCTAGCTTTTGCTTCTTGAGCATTACTAATAACTTTATCAAAAACCTCACCAGGGGATGCAATTGAAATTACAGGTACTTTTTTATCTAATAAAGCTATTGGACCATGTTTCATTTCACCAGCAGGATATCCTGCTGCATGAATGTAACTAATTTCTTTAAGTTTTAAAGCCCCTTCAAGAGCAATTGGATAATTTATTCCTCTACCTAAAAAAATAACATCTTTAATATTAAAAAAGTCATGCGCTAGCTTTTCAGAAGATTTATTATGTTTTTCTAATAGGTCTTCCAGTAATGGCGGAAGTTTTATAAGTGCGTTGATTAATTTATCTATTTCATCAGAACTTTGATTACCTTTAATTTGAGCAAATTTTATGGCTAATCCGTAAAAAGAAAGTAATTGAGCAAAAAAAGTTTTTGTTGCTGCAACTCCAACTTCTATTCCTGCACAGATATCAATTATATTTGAGACCTGCCTTCCTATTGAACTCTCTTTTCTATTTGTTATTGCAATAAGATTGGGTTTAAATTTTTTATCTTCAATTGAAGAACGTCTTTTAATTTCCATATCGATAGCCGCAATTGTATCAGCAGTTTCTCCAGATTGAGTAACTCCAATAGTTAAAGTATTTGGCAATAGTGGTGGTGGTGAATATCGAAATTCGCTTGCATAAAACACATTTGTAGGAATACCAGAAAATTGTTCTAATAAAAAGCTGCCCACCATTGCAGCATGTTTACTTGTACCACAAGCAATAATTTCAATTCTTTCTATTGATTCAAAAAAATCTGTATCAAAGGGATAGTTGATTTGATATTGGCCATTATCCAAATTTTTAATTAAATAATTTTCCAACCAATTTTTTACAGTCCCAGGCTGATCATATATCTCCTTTAACATATAGTGCTTGAAATTCAATTTATCCATTATTTGCTCTGATACTTTTAATGAAACAGGATTGCGATATTGTCTCTCATTGTTTGAGTCATATATTTCAATTCCAAGCGGAGTTAATAAAGCTATCTCTTCATCCTCCATAGGCAAAATAATATTCGTAAAGTTTGCGATAGCTGGAGTATCACTAGCACAAATAAATTCTCCTTCACCCAAACCAATAATCAATGGCGCTTGTCTTCTAGCAACAACTAAAGAGGTTGGAGCACCAGCCCATAAAACTGCCAAAGCATAAGATCCTTCTAAATCAGATATTACATTTCTTACAGCTACTAGTAATGTTGAACCATTCTTCTCAAGATTAAGTTTACTTAATGTATTTAACTCTCTCTGAATTAGATGGGGAATTACCTCGGTATCTGTATCAGAATTAAAAATAATGCCCTCTTTCTCTAATTTATGTTTTAAATCTTGAAAATTTTCAATAATACCATTTTGTACAACTGCAATAGTTCCTGAACTATCAATATGAGGATGTGCATTTTTAACCTCAGGCTTTCCATGAGTTGCCCATCGGGTATGACCTATACCTACAGTTCCAGGTATATTTTGATCATTAAGATTACTTATTAAATTCTTTAGTTTTCCTTCTGCTTTATTACAAGAAATACAATTTGTTTCGGAATTTATTATTGCAATACCTGCAGAATCATAACCTCTATATTCAAGTTTTTCTAAACCATTCATTAACAATGGTAAAGCTTTTTTATATCCAGTAACAGCAACTATTCCACACATACGCATTTTTTTTTCAATTATATTGAAATAAAATGCGTATTTACTAAAGCATGGACTCTCTTAAAACTGCACTATAAAAATTAATATGCTAAGCCCATGCTCCTAGAAGTCTCATCTCCTAAATAAACACGAATACTTAAGAAATCAGTTGGACATGCAGTTTCACATCTTTTGCAACCTACACAATCTTCTGTTCTAGGAGATGAAGCTATTTGACCAGCTTTACATCCGTCCCAAGGAACCATTTCTAAAACATCAAGTGGGCAAGCCCTTACACATTGAGTACAACCAATGCAAGTGTCATAAATTTTAACTGCGTGTGACATGTAAAAATTGTCTTTTAAACCTCGTTTTATAATACTATTGTCTTACAAAGAAATTAAAAAAATTAAGATATGCTTCACTCTTGTTAACTCTAGGGCATAAAATCATATAGATAATTAGTAATTTTCCATAAATTATGTCACAAGAAATCCTCGAAAAAGTCTGTTCTATTGTTTCAGAACAATTAAGCGTTGAAGCAGGAGAAGTAAAATCAGATTCAAATTTTCAAAATGATTTAGGTGCTGATTCTCTAGATACCGTAGAACTCGTGATGGCTTTAGAAGAAGCATTTGATATTGAAATTCCTGATGAAGCGGCTGAAGGAATTGCAACTGTTGGCGATGCAGTAAAATTCATCGAAGAAAAAAAAGGTTAATTAAAGAATGCCAAATTTCCATCGAGTAGTTATTACTGGTATCGGAGCAGTAACTCCAATTGGTAATAACATTGATGAATATTTAGTCGGTCTTCAAACAGGAACAAATGGGGTTACAGACATAACTCTTTTTGATCCTGAACAACATCCATGCAAATTTGCTGCAGAAGTAAAAAATCTTCAATCTGAAAATTTTATTGAAGCTAAAGAATCCAAAAGATGGGACCGTTTTTCCCAGTTTGGAGTTATTGCTGCAAAGCAAGCCTTTAATGATTCTGGACTTGAAGTAACTGAAGCTAATGCATCAAGAATTGGAGTGATTATTGGTTCTGGTGTTGGAGGCTTACTAACTATGGAAAGTCAAGCTCAAATATTGAGTCATAAAGGACCCAAAAGAGTAAGTCCATTTACAGTCCCAATGATGATTCCAAACATGGCAACCGGTTTGGCTGCAATTGCTTTGGGTGCAAAAGGACCTAGTTCCTCTGTTTCTACCGCTTGCGCTGCTGGTTCAAATGCAATTGGTGATTCTTTTAGATTACTCCAACTTGGAAAAGCAGATGCAATGATCTGTGGAGGAGCAGAAGCAAGTATTACGCCTCTTGGAGTAGCCGGTTTTGCCAGTGCCAAAGCTCTTTCTTTCAGAAATGATAGCCCTCAAACTGCTAGCAGACCTTTTGATGCAGAAAGAGATGGATTTGTTATTGGAGAGGGATCAGGAATTCTTGTTTTAGAAACTTTAGAAAATGCACAAAAAAGGAATGCGAGAATTTATGCAGAAATAATTGGATATGGAACAACATGTGATGCTCATCATATTACTGCTCCATCTCCAGGCGGGGTAGGAGGCGCTGAAGCTATTAAATTAGCAATTGAAGACGCTTGTATTAGCCTTGAAAAGGTTGATTACATAAATGCACATGGAACAAGTACGTCAGCTAATGATAAAAATGAAACTTCTGCAATTAAATCTGTTTTTAAAGACAGATCTTACCTCATTCCTGTAAGCTCTACTAAGTCGATGACTGGACATCTCCTAGGAGGCTCAGGAGGTATAGAAGCTGTAGCTTGTATACTTTCTTTGACACATAATTTTATCCCTCCTACAATTAACTACGTCAATCCAGATCCTGAATGTGATCTTGATTATGTACCAAATAATGCGAGAGAAGCTCAAATAAGAGTTGCTCTTTCTAATTCTTTCGGCTTTGGTGGTCACAATGTTTGCCTTGCTTTCAGCAAAATGAATTGAAGACAACCAATTATTTATTTCAAACTTAACTTATTTTAAAACAATGGTCGCTGCATCTGTTTCATTAGAATCTCTTTGTGTAAATAGTATAAGAATGCTTGCTGTAGATGCAGTAAATAAATCTAATAGTGGACATCCTGGATTGCCAATGGGGTGTGCTCCTATGGGTTATGCATTATGGCACAACATACTTAATCACAACCCTAATAACCCAAAATGGTTCAATAGAGACCGTTTTGTATTATCAGCTGGTCATGGTTGTATGCTGTTATATTCTTTGCTTCATTTGACAGGATACAAATCAGTTTCCATAGAAGATATTAAAGAATTTAGGCAATGGGGATCAAAAACTCCTGGACATCCAGAAACATTTGAAACTGAAGGTGTTGAAGTTACAGCTGGGCCTCTTGGAGCAGGAATTTCAAATGCAGTTGGTTTAGCAATAGCTGAAACTCACTTAGCAGCAAAATTTAATAAGCCAGATTGCAATATCGTTGATCACTATACATACGTAATAATGGGTGACGGATGTAATCAAGAAGGTATCGCATCAGAGGCCTGCTCATTAGCTGGTCACCTTAAGCTTGGAAAGTTAATTGCACTCTATGACGATAATCAAATTACGATTGATGGGCGAACCGACGTTTCTTTCACCGAAGATGTTTTAAAAAGATACGAAGCTTATGGATGGCATGTACAACATGTTGAAGATGGTAATCATGATGTTAAAGGAATAACTGAAGCTATAGAAAAAGCAAAATTAATTACAGACAAACCTTCAATTATTAAAATATCTACAACTATAGGTTATGGTTCTCCGAATAAATCAGATACCGCTGGAATTCATGGAGCAGCTGTTGGAGAAGAAGAAGCTGCATTAACTAGAGAGTTTCTAAATTGGGAATATCCTCCATTTGAAATACCAGATGAAGTTTATGCGCATTTTAGAAAATCAATAAACAAAGGTGAAAACTTAGAGAAAGAATGGGATTCTAAATTTAAAAATTATCAAAAAAAATATCCCTCTGAAGGAGCCGAGTTATACAGAATGTTAAAAGGCGAATTACCTGATAATTGGGACTCAGATCTCCCATCCTATACACCTGATGATAAAGGTTTAGCTACCAGAAAACATTCACAAATATGTTTAGGTGCCTTAGGACCTAACCTTCCTGAATTAATTGGTGGATCCGCAGATTTAACTCACTCTAACTACACAGATATAAAGGGAGAAACTGGATCATTCCAACCTCATAGTCCTGAAAAAAGATATTTACATTTTGGTGTACGAGAGCATGCAATGGCAGCTGTACTTAATGGTATTGCCTATCACAATAGTGGTCTTATTCCTTATGGTGGAACCTTCCTTGTTTTCGCCGATTATATGAGAGGTTCAATGAGGCTTTCGGCACTCAGCGAACTAGGAGTGATCTATGTATTAACCCATGATTCAATTGGTGTAGGAGAAGACGGCCCAACACATCAACCTATTGAAACTATCCCTTCACTTCGTGCCATGCCTAACATGCTAGTTTTCAGACCAGGAGATGGAAATGAAACAAGTGGAGCTTATAAACTTGCTATTCAAAATAGAAAAAGACCTTCTGCCCTTTGTTTAAGTAGACAGGGTATGCCAAATCAAGAAAATACCTCGATCGACAAAGTTGCCCTTGGAGGTTACATAGTTTCGGATTGCGACGGTACGCCAGATCTAATATTTATTGGTACTGGAAGCGAACTAAATCTTTGCATTGAAGCAAGTAAGGAAATTTCAAGCTTAGGTAAAAAAATTAGAGTTGTTTCTATGCCATGTGTAGAACTTTTCGAAGAGCAAGAAGAATCTTACAAAGAAAGTGTTTTACCTAGTAGTGTGAAAAAGAGAGTTGTAGTAGAAGCTGCCCATTCATTTGGTTGGCATAAATATACAGGTTTTGATGGTATTTGTATCACTATGGATAGGTTTGGTGCATCAGCACCAGGTGGAGAATGTATGAACAATTTTGGATTTACAGTCGAAAACGTAGTTAATAAAACGAAGGAAATTCTATAACTTGTAATTGATAACTAGACTGAAGTATTACATTCTTCAAGTTTATCTTTTAGCTGATCTAGAGATTCATCTGAAATCTTTGAATTCATTGGACAATGTTTTGGGCCACACATTGAACAAAACTCAGCCTTTTTAAAGATCTCTTCAGGGAGTGTCTCATCATGGTACTGCTTTGCCCTTTCTGGATCTAATGAAAGTTCAAATTGTTTATTCCAATCGAAGTTATACCTTGCATGACTAAGTTCATCATCTCGATCTCGAGCACCAGCTCTATGTCTTGCTATATCAGCAGCGTGAGCAGCTATTTTATAAGCAATTAATCCTTCTCGTACATCTTCTGCATTTGGAAGTCCTAGATGTTCTTTTGGGGTTACATAACATAGCATAGAAGTTCCATACCACCCTGCCATCGCTGCCCCAATGGCACTTGATATATGGTCATAACCAGGAGAAATATCTGTTACTAATGGACCAAGTACATAGAAAGGCGCTTCTGAACATTCTTCCATTTGCTTTCTTACATTAAACTCAATTTGATCCATAGGTACGTGACCAGGGCCTTCAACCATTACTTGAACATTGTGTTCCCATGCTCTTTTAGTAAGCTCGCCTAAGGTCTTCAATTCAGCTAGCTGAGCATCATCAGAAGCATCATGCAAACATCCAGGCCTTAGTGAATCTCCTAGAGAAAAAGTACAATCATATTTCTTGAAAATCTCACAGATATCATCAAACCTTGTATAGAGAGGATTTTGCTTAAAATGATGTAACATCCATTGGGCTAAAATACCTCCACCTCTACTGACAATTCCGGTAATTCTTCCTTTAACTTTTGGCAAATGCTCTATTAATAGACCAGCATGAATAGTTTGATAATCTACGCCCTGCTGACAATGTTTTTCAATAATATGAAGAAAATCATCTTCCGTTAGTCTTTCAATCGAACCATGAACACTTTCTAAAGCTTGATAAACAGGGACAGTTCCTATGGGAACAGGAGATTCTTGAATAATGGCTTGCCTTACTTCGTCTAAATTGACTCCTCCCGTAGAAAGATCCATAACCGTATCAGCGCCATATTTAACAGCAAGTTTGAGCTTTTCTACTTCTTCATTGATATCACTTGCATTAGGGGAAGCACCAATATTTGCATTAACTTTGCATCTAGAAGCAATACCTATAGACATTGGCTCAAGATTCAAATGATTAATATTAGCTGGAATAATTAATCTTCCTCTTGCCACTTCCTCCATTATTAAAGAAGAAGGTAGATTCTCTTTTTTAGCAACAAAATCCATTTCTTCAGTGATATGTCCATTTCTCGCAAAGTTCATCTGAGTTACATTGTCTTTCCCAAGGCGAGGCTTAATCCAAGAACTTCTCATAATTTCTTAATGTTTAAAAATGTTATTACTAAAGTTTGATCAAATCTCCACTTCCCTGCATCGAAATTATTGATTCAGGTTCAAAGGGTATGATCTCAGCTAAGTTAAATTTCTTAGCACCCCTAGTATTTATCTTATTAATAGCTCTTTTCTAAAAAGAAGTCATCTCATGTTACGTGAAAATAAATAAAATAATTTTATTTAATTTTTTTAAAGGACTTTATCTTTTTTAAAATATTTTTCCTATACGTTTTCCTTCTTACATCTTTCTCGAAAATAATTGCAATCCCCATTAAGCCAATAGGTAAATAAAAAATCTTCTTAGTATTTTCTCTGAATATTAAGCCAATAAAAGATATGACAATCATCAAAGGAGCTACTAAAGATAATCGAAATACTTTATTAAGTTTCATTTATCAGCTGCATTAATTTTCTCATTATTTAATTTTACTATGGATTCTGTTATCACTTTAATTCCAATAGCAATAGCTCTTTCATCTGGATCAAATTTAGAGCTATGTAGGGGAGCACAACCATTTGAGTTGGAAACACCAAGTCTAAACATAGATCCAGGAATCTCATTCAAAAACTCAGCAAAATCTTCAGCACCCAAGGATGGTTTTTGTAATTCGATAACATTTTCTTGACCTAAAACCTTAATTGCCGACTCTCGAAGGACTCTATTGATTTCAGAATTATTATTAACTGGTGGAGTAATTTCTCTAAATATTACTTTTGCATCAGCTCCGCAACTATTAGCTATAGAAGAGATATTTTCATTCAGCCATTTACCAATATTATTAAATAATTTAGGATTTGTGCATCTAACCGTACCAAGTAAATTAACCTGTTCGGCAATAACATTGAATGCGTTGCCGCCACTAATCTTCCCAAAAGTTATTACCACAGGATCTAAAGGATCTAACTTCCTTGTTATTAATTCCTGAATTCCTGAGATTACTTTAGAGGCAACCCAAATAGCATCAATTCCTTCATGAGGTCGAGCACCATGCCCTGATTTTCCTTTAATCTCCACCTTGAGTTCTCCAGCGGCTGCAGTTAAACTTCCCTCTTTAATCCCAATAGTCCCTACGGATAAATCTGGATAGACATGAACTCCTAAAATATTTGTTAAACCATTAGTTGCTCCATCCTTAATCATCCATCTAGCTCCACTGGCAATTTCTTCAGCAGGCTGAAAAATTATCCTAGTCCCAAAATTAAGTTTTAAATCCTTAATAATTTTTGCTACACCCAATCCAATCGATATGTGTAAATCATGACCACACGCATGCATTACACCATCTACTTTTGAAGAAAAACTTAATTTAGTTTCCTCAAATATTGGCAGAGCATCCATATCAACTCTTAAGCCTATAATGCCTTTATCTAAGGGGCCAAAATCAGCTACGACTCCAGTCCTGCCAATAGATTCTGTAACACTCCAACCAAGATTCTTTAAATACCCACTAATCAAAATAGCTGTTTGATTTTCAAGTCCACTTAATTCAGGATGTGCATGAATATGTCTTCTTAAATTAATTAATTCATCATTGAACGAATCAATTCTTCTCAAAAAATGATCTCTTTTCATTAATTCATTTTAAATCAATAAAATTCATTAGATCTCTAGTTGGTTTTGGAGGCCATCTTCTTACTTTTGTTAACCACTCCTCATCACTATACCTAGGATCTAATTCAGTTACTGCCATCCAATTACTTTCTGCATTACCAGATTGAAACTTAGACCAATTTAAAGCAGTTAAAGCTGCTCTAGCATCGGCAAAAGTTGGATAACGTCTAATTAATTTTTTTAATTCTTCTTCAGATTCATCAATATTACCTAACTGATAATCTGCCAAAGCCATACTTGACCTTGCCATGGCAAATCCAGGATTATAAAAAGCAGCTTTTGAGAATAAATCTCTTGCTTTTAGCCATTGTGATGTTGAACCTTCAACATTAGCTAAATTATATATTGCAGAAAAATTCTTACTATCTCTTGAAATAACAAGCAAATAATCCTTTTTCGCCTGAGACCATAAACCCAATGCTTCTTCTGCTATACCTCTATTAATATAAGGATCTATTTCATTAGGATCCAGATTTATTGCCTTATTTTGATCATCTATTGATCCCTCTACATCTCCAATAACAAGTCTTACATTTCCTCTATTACTCAAACCTGCAGCATCATCAGGATAGGCATTTAAATAGCGATTCCATTCTTGTAAGGCAAGATTAAATTTTCCAGATGAGCTTAAATCTAATGCATTTTTAAACAAATCCTCTCTCGCAGACAATGAATAGCATGGTTCAATACAAAAAATATTGACAAAAACAAAAATTAAAACAAAAAAAAGGTTTACTTTTTTAAAAGTTATCATTTTTCTGAACAATGTACTCTTTTCCTAAATCGGTAAGCACTCTTCCCCTAGGAGTTCTCATGATGAAACCAATTTGAATAAGATATGGCTCAACTACAAATTCTAACATTGAAGCATCATCACCCAAAGCGGCTGCAATTGAGTCGAGGCCAGTTGGAATATCATTATTGAGACATAAAAAAGATAAATAACGTCTATCTAAAGAATCCAAGCCATTTGAATCTATTTGGTAAGAATTTAAGGCTTTTTTTACTAAATTTGTGGAGATAAGATTGGTTTTATTTACAACCTGAGCATAATCTCTAACTCGTCTTAATAATCTTAAAGCAATTCTTGGAGTTCCTCTGGATATCTTCGCCAAATCATAAGAAGCTTCATCATCTAAATTAAGGTTTATTAATTGTGCAAATTTAACAATGATTTGTTTTAATTCGTCATTTGTATAAAATTCAATTTTTTGAGATATCCCGAATCTATCTCTTAAAGGTGCACTAATTGAAGCTAATTTAGTTGTCGCACCAATCAGAGTGAATCTAGGAAGATTAATTGTTCTGCAACGTGCCCCACTGTTTGCTCCCATAGTTAAATCAAGCCTAAAGTCTTCCATTGCAGAATATAACAACTCTTCAGTTAACCTATTTAAACGATGTATTTCATCAATAAATAAAACGTCACCTTCTTTTAATCCAATTAATAAACCTACAATATCTCTAGGTCTTTCTATTGCAGGTGCTGTGGCCACTCTACATTTTGTATTCATTTCATGGGCTATCAAAAAAGCTAGTGTGGTTTTACCTAAACCAGGTTGTCCATATAAAAGAATATGCTCCAGAGGTTCTTTCCTATAAATTGAAGCATCTATAGCTATTCTTAAAGAAGACTTAATTTTTTCTTGGCCAACAAATTCTTTAAGGCTAAGAGGTCGAGCTAAGTTCTGATTTTTATTTCTTTTTTCTTCTGGAATGATTTTTGAATCAACTATTCTAAGCTCTTGTTTACGAAGAGAAAAGTCATTATCACCTATATTCGAGGAAATTATTGCCATAATAAAAGGTTAATTGCAATTGCTCTTAGTAGAAAGATTTTTACAACTAAAATGGCAAAAAAATCAAACAAAGTAAAAAAAAATATTGAAAAAGAAAACAATTTTAAACGTCTAGCTGAAAATAGATACGCAAAATTTCAATATGAAATATCTGAAACTATCGAAGCTGGTATTGAACTTTTGGGTACTGAAGTAAAATCTATTAGAAATGGAAAAGCAAATTTAAGAGATGGATACTGTTCATTCAGAGATGGAGAGATTTTATTACTAAATGTTCACATTTCACCACACAAAAATGTCGGGTCTTTTTTTAATCATGATCCATTAAGAAATAGAAAGTTGCTACTGCATAAGAAAGAAATAATAAGACTGCAATCAAATACTGAAAAAAAAGGGATGACCCTTGTTCCTTTATCTCTTTATTTAAAAGGCTCATGGATAAAAATAACTATTGGAGTTGGTAAAGGTAAAAAATTACATGATAAACGTCAAGATGAAAAACAAAAAAGTATTAAAAAAGAAATCAACTCTGCACTAAAAAGATGAGAATTTTAATCAAACTTATACAACTATGAATCTAAACTTACTGAAGTTGGAGGAGGCGAAGGATCTGGATCGGCAATTAACATATGCTGTAAAACAGTTTCAGGCCTCTCACTATCTCTCCAGCGAATTTTATAAGCAGGCATTTTTGTTCCCCTACTGGTAGTTTGCTCTACTGGTTCAATAACCCATCCTCTTCTTGATCGGCCTTGAGGATTTCTTTTTACTACTGCATCCGCGTGTTTGAAACGGAAACCAACACGTTCACCACTCATTTCAAAATTTCGTATTGGAATAATTCCTTTATTTTACTTCATTCAAGGGTAATTTTTCATTTTTTTTCGAAGTTATTTCTGGTTTTAACAATGGGAAAGGGATTACGTCTCTAATTGATGAACTATTAGTAATTAACATAATAAGTCTGTCAATACCTATTCCCAATCCTCCAGTAGGAGGCATGCCAATCTCTAAAGCATTGAGAAAATCTTCATCTATACAATGAGCTTCAAGATCTCCTTGATCTCTAAATGATTGTTGCAATTGCATTCTTTCTCTTTGATCTACTGGATCTATTAACTCACTAAAAGCATTTGCTAATTCTCGACCAACGATGAATAATTCGAATCTCTGGACCATTTCTTTATTATCAATATGAGGTCGAGCCAAAGGAGAAATTTCAACGGGATAATCTATGACAAAAGTAGGTTCTATAAGTTGTGATTCTACTTTTTGCTCGAACACCTCATTTAAGAGTCTTCCCATAGTATTAACTTTAGTAGAAATTTCTACATTTATACTTTTAACAACTTGTTGTGCGGATTTAAAGTCTCCACTGAAAGAATCGAAATCAATACCTGTATATTTTTTTACTATATCTTTCATGGATATTCTTAACCAAGGTTTAGAAAAATCAATTTCCTTATTTTGATAATTTATAACTAAAGAACCACATGCATCAGCTATGGTGTCTTTAATTAATTCTTCTGTTAAATCCATCATATCTACATAATTAGAATAGGCTTGATAAATTTCAACTGAAGTAAATTCTGGATTATGCTTTGTACTTATTCCCTCATTGCGAAAGATTCTTCCCAGTTCATAAACTTTTTCAAATCCTCCAACAACCATCCTTTTTAGGTGTAATTCTGTGGCTATTCTTAGATAAAGCGGAATATCTAATGTGTTGTGATGAGTAATAAATGGTCTGGCTTCAGCACCACCAGCTTCAGATTGAAGAATTGGTGTCTCTATTTCTAAAAAATTTCTTTTATCCAGCCATCTTCTTATAAAACTTATAGATTTTGCTCTTTTTTGAAATACATTTTTAGAGTTAGGATTAACAATTAAATCCAAATAACGTTGTCGATATCTTTTTTCAATATCAGTCAATCCATGCCATTTATCAGGCAAAGGCTGTAATGATTTTGATAACATTTCCCACCTTTCGACTTTAATTGATAGCTCACCTTTATTAGTTTTTTTTATAGTTCCGTAAACGCCTATCCAATCACCAATATCAACTATTTCCTTGATATCTTCATAGGAAAGCAATTTATGATTTTCTAAATTTAAATTAATAATTCTTTTATCTAAATAAAGCTGAATCTGGCCTACTTGGTCTCTTAGTGTAAAAAAAGCAATTTTACCCATTATCCTTTTTGCCATTACTCTGCCCGCAATAGCAACACTAAATTCTTCCTCCTGACCATTTTCTAAATAATCAAATTTTTGATTAAGGAATTGTGTAGAGTGAGAACTCTTAAAACTTTCTGCGTAAGAAGCAAATCCTTTATTTAATAGTAAATTAGCTTTTTGTAAGCGAACCTCTCTGATTTCAGACAAAATTTATTTAGAGTTATTTGTTTTATTTAATAAAAGTATCAGACTGAGGCTCAACTTGCCAAAGATGTTGCTGTTTCTCCAACTCTCTGTGATGCATAACCTATCCCTCTAACAGTTAATATTAATTCTGGGTTTCTTGGATCTGGTTCTAATTTACCTCTCAGCCTTGCAACATAGACATCTACAACTCTTAGATCTGCAGCTCTCCTAGGAGGGTAACCCCATAATTGCTCTAAAATTTCAGCTCGCGGAACAACTTTGCCAGGCTCATCAAACAATAATTCGAGAAGACTAAATTCAGTGTAGGTTAAGCTAATTCTTTCTCCAGCCCTTGATACTTGTCTTCTATTAGTGTCGACAACTAAACTTCCAAATTTCATAACTCCTTTACCAGATGGAACCTCTTTGGTTTCAGCAACCGTTACAGTAGGTCCCATTCTTCTCAAGATAGTAGCAATCCTGGCTTCTAATTCTTTAGGACTAAAAGGTTTTGATAAGTAATCGTCTGCTCCTAAATCTAAACCTGCCACTCTTTCTGAAATTGCCTCTAATGCAGTTAAAAATATAATTGGAACTACTGATTCAGCTCTAATTCTTCGGCAAACTGCAAATCCATCCATTTTCGGGAGCATAACATCAAGAACTATCAGATCTGGCGAATCTCTGTGAAAAGATTCAAGAGCTTCTTCGCCGTTAGTAGCTGAATAAACTTGATATCCTGCTAATTGAAGTCTTGTAACTAATACCTTCAATACAGCTGGTTCATCATCAACTACTAAAATTCTAGCTTTTGACATAGTTAAAAAAAATTTCCAGATATTTCAAAGCAAAAATTCATTGCTATTGAAACTCATTCTAACAATTAAAAATATAACATTACGAAGCCTCAAAGAGATATGCCTTAGATTTACAAAGATTTTTAAATAATTTAAAAAATGTAAGTCTTTAGAAAACTTTTTACTTATTTGAGAAATTTATTATTGTACTTTTCTCCTTAGAGTATTTAAATAGTCTGAAAAGTTTGGAACAAATAAATGGGGCAAAAAATCCTGTGAGAAAAACTTCAGCTAAAATGTTTTGAACACTAGGGATAAAAAGTAAAAAAGTACCATCTGAAAAATTCTTAATCAAAATTTGTAAGAAATACAAAGTTCCGCATATCAAACTTCCAAGAGAACAAACTAAACCATACTGAAAATGTCCTACCAAAAGATCACTATCAATATTAATTCTTCCAAACCAAATTCCAGATAAAATTAAACCTGGTATTTGAGTGAAATTACCATCAAGAGTTACAGAATCTAAAATCAAGCCTAAAAACAAGCCAAATATCGATCCATTAATTGGTCCATTAATCATTGACCATGGTAACAACCAAAATAAAGGCCAATATGGCTGTATATGTAAAAATCCAATCCAATTTGGATGCCATAAAAAAATAATTGGGATAAAAATAAAAATTACCATAGATAATTTTTTTTTAAAAAATTTATGCATTAAAACTTTTCTTTCAAAATTTGTACCCAATCTATTGCTTGAGGTTTTGCCAAAAGTAATATTTTCGCTGTTTTTTTTGCTTGAAATGTCTCCCCCACAGATAGAACAATCCCAATAGGGATGTTAGGAGGTAATAAAGTACTTGCAGGAGAAGAAGAAACATAATCGCCTACTTTTATATCAGCATCTTTTGAATAAAGTATTAAATTAGGATAATCATATCCTGCTCCGACCAGTAGTCCGTTAATTTGGATTCGATCCACCCAAACACCTACTTTACTTTCTGGAGAAGTTAACAATTTAACAGACGAAGTAAATAATGAAGTATTCTCTACTCTTCCTAAAAGTCCACCCGGTCCAATAACAGGGCTGCCAACTTCCACGCCATCTATTGAACCTTTATTTAATATTAATTGTCTCCACCAACTACCAGTTTTTCTCGAAATGACTGCCGCTGAGACTGTCTCAATATCAGATGACTGTTGAAGATTTAGAATTTCCCTTAATCTAATATTATCTTTTTCAAGAAGATTTAATTTGATTAGAGATTCTTGTTCTGTACTTTTAACAATTACTTCTTTTTGAAATTGACCAGGCCAAAAAGGCTTTGAAATAAAATAATAAAAATCTTTATAAAAAGAACCTTTTGATATTCGTACAAAAACCAAAAATAAAAAAACTCCAATCAACATCCAAGTTTTCTTTTTATGCCACCAACGACTAGTAGAAATTCCTCGGACATCTAACATTTTTTTAATCTCTTATTGCATTACTTATAAAGTCAGGCGTATCAACAACTTTTTTAAGTTTCTTAAAATTATCTAACACCTCTCCACAACCATTAACTACACATAACAATGGATTTTCTGCAATGTGAGTAAAAATTCCAGTTTCATCGCTAACCAAATCATTTATGCCTCTAACTAAAGCTCCGCCACCTGCAAGCATAATACCTCTATCAACAATATCTGCAGCAAGTTCAGGGGGGGTTCTTTCTAAAGTCCTTTTTATCGCTTCAACTATCTTTCTAAGTGGATCAGTCATAGCTTCCCTTATTTCACCTGATGTCAACGAAACTGATCTTGGTAGACCAGACAAAAGATGTAATCCTCTGACCTCTAATGACTTTTTATCAAAATCATCATCTGGAAATGCAGATCCAATTTTAATCTTAATTTCTTCTGCTGTTCTCTCTCCAACTACTAAATTATGAACTTTCTTAAGGTAAATAACAATTGATTCATTGATTTCATCACCAGCAATTCTAACAGATTCACTAATTACAGTTCCACCCAAACTCAATACAGCGACCTCAGTAGTGCCCCCACCAATATCAACAATCATAGTTCCTATTGGATCAGTTACTGGTAAGGATGCTCCTATTGCCGCTGCCACAGGTTCATCGATTAAGTGAACTTCTCTAGCTCCAGCTAATCCAGCTTCTCTAACGGCTCTTCTCTCAACACTAGTAACACCGCTGGGGATACCTATAACTATTCTTGGAGCCAATATACCCTTCCCTTCATTACATTTTTGAATAAATGTTTTTATCATTTGCTCCGCTGCATCAAAATCTGCAATAACACCATCTCTTAATGGTCTTACAGCTCTTATATTCCCAGGAGTTCTCCCAAGCATTAATTTCGCTTCACTACCAACTGCCAATGGAATCCCTTCTTCTAAATCCATAGCTACCACTGAAGGCTCTTGTAAAACGACCCCCTTTCCTGCTACGTGTATGAGAGTATTCGCAGTCCCTAAATCGATGCCAATGTCTCTAGAAAATTTAAATCTGTTAAAAATCACAATAAGAAATCTTTTTTTTAAATAATATATCTAATTTTTGTTGAGCTCTCATAAATTTCTCGTTTAGTTATGAATAGCACGTAAAACTTTGAGCAGAAACTAAAAATATGAGTAGTATAAAAAAAAAAATTTATGGAAATTAACACTATCAATCTAGTAGGCAGAGCTGGTAGAGAACCAGATGTCAGATATTTTGAATCCGGTAGTATCGTAGCGAATTTTACTCTGGCAGTAAACAGAAGGAGTAGGGATGAGGAACCAGACTGGTTTAATTTAGAAATATGGGGTAAGCAAGCCCAAATAGCGGCAGATTACGTCAAAAAGGGTTCTTTAGTTGGAATTACAGGAAGCTTTAAGATTGATAGTTGGAAAGACAAAAATACTGGTGAAGATAGATACAAACCAGTAGTGAGAGTAGATAGATTAAACTTGCTGAGCTCTCGTAAAGAATCTGAAAACAACCAATATGCCAACAACAATAACTCAAGCGAAATTCCTTTCTAAGTTCTATTTCTTTTGTAAACTCCGAAAACAAACTTAAATAATAAATATAAGACTAAAACAATTAATACAGGCTTAACAATATATTTATATTGATCTAGATAACTTTCAATAACCTGCCAATTATCCCCAAGAATAAATCCTGCATAAGTAAGAATTGCAACCCATATTAAGCTGCCTAAAGTTGTCCAAATTAAAAACTTTCTAAGTGGCATAAGTTCCATACCAGCAGGAACTGAAATCAATGTTCTTATTCCTGGTACTAATCGACCCCAGAAAACTAAAGAAACACCATATTTATCAAACCAAAGTTTGCTTTTGGAGAGATCCTCAGAAGTTATTCCTACATATTTTCCTCTTTTATCTAAAAATTTTGACAGTTTTTTCTCATTAACTAACTTTCCCAAATAATACCAAGGCAAAGATCCTAAAATTGTTCCAAATAAGCCCCAAAAAACTAAGATAAAAAAATTTAATTTTTCTCGATAAACAAAAAAACCTCCCAAAGGCATTATTATCTCCGATGGAATTGGAGGGATGATATTTTCTAAAAACATAGCCAAACAAATGGTGAGGTAAGCCAATGTTGAATTTGTTTCTACAGCCCTCTCAATAAAATCAGGTATTAATTGAAATATATTTATAAAAATTAAACTCAAACTTAGTATCTATAAAGTTCTGGTTTATAAGGTCCTTCAACAGAAACGTTAATATAATCTGCTTGTTCCTTAGTTAATTTTGTTAATTTTGCACCAATTTTATCAAGGTGCAATCTAGCTACCATTTCGTCTAAATGTTTTGGTAAAACATAAACCTCTTTAGAATATTTCTCTGACTTATTGAAAAGTTCAATTTGGGCTAGAACTTGATTGGTAAAAGAATTACTCATTACAAAACTTGGATGTCCCGTGGCACAACCTAAGTTCACTAATCTGCCTTCAGCTAAAAGGATTATTTTATTGCCACTTGGTAAAGTTATGTGATCAACCTGCGGCTTAATATTTTCCCATGGATAATCCTTCAATGAAGCTACATCAATTTCATTATCGAAATGGCCGATATTACAAACTATGGCCTCATCCTTCATTTTTACAAGATTTTCATGTGTTATTACCTGGAAGTTACCAGTTGCGGTAACAAAGATATCTATATCTTCTACAACATCGTCCAGAGTAACCACGCTATAACCTTCCATTGCAGCTTGAAGAGCGCAAATTGGGTCAACCTCAGCAACTTTCACAATTGCACCAAGTCCTCTTAGAGACTGTGCTGAACCTTTACCTACATCTCCAAAACCCATTACTAAAGCGACCTTACCAGCAATCATCACATCAGTGGCACGCTTTATGCTGTCAACTAAAGATTCTCTGCAGCCATATAAATTATCAAATTTGCTCTTAGTTACTGAATCGTTAACGTTGATAGCAGGAAAAGGTAAAGCATTTTGCTTTTGCAGTTGATAAAGTCTTGCAACTCCCGTTGTAGTTTCTTCGGTGACACCAATGATATTACTCTTAATTCTAGAATAAAAGTTACTATCATTTTTCAGCTTAGACTTAATAGAATTGAACAAAGCAATTTCTTCTTCATTACTTGGATTATCTAAAACAGATAAATCTTTTTCTGCTTTACTACCTAAGATCAATAAGCCAGTTGCATCTCCCCCATCATCAAGAATCATATTTGGAGAGTCTGAACCCCAATCAAGGATATAGTGGGTATATTGCCAATATTCATCAAGAGTTTCACCTTTTTTTGCATATACAGAAATTCCTTGATCTGCGATAGCTGCAGCCGCATGATCTTGAGTTGAAAAAATATTGCATGAAGCCCATTTAACTTCTGCGCCAAGATAAACAAGAGTTTCTATTAAAACTGCTGTCTGAATAGTCATATGAAGACTTCCAGATATTTTTGCACCTTTTAGTGGCTTTTCAGATTGATATTTATCTCTAAGTGCCATTAATCCAGGCATTTCCGTTTCGGCAATTTTAATTTCTTTACGGCCAAAATCTGATAAAGAAATATCAACAATTACGTAATTAGGTGTAGGGGTCTTAACCGAATCTGAGATAACCATATTTAGTTATAAATTTTCTATTAAACTATAAATGATTTTTGTATAATTTTGTGTTTGTAGAGAATTTAAATGAGACTTTAAATTTAGGGGAAAAAATCTCACACAAATTAAATCCCCAATCAATTGTTTTATTACAGGGTCCAATTGGAGCTGGAAAAACTTCATTTGTTCAAGGAATTGCTAAAGGCTTATCAATCTCTGAGGACATTACAAGCCCTACATTTGCTTTATCGCATCACTATAACTCTGGAAAAATTCCACTAATTCACCTTGATTTATATAGGTTAGAAAATGTTTCTTCAGCAAAAGAAGTTTTTTTTTCAGAAGAAGAAGAGGCAATACAAAAACAAGCTATTTTAGTTATTGAATGGCCAGAATTAATAGAACCAGTTATTGATAATTTCTGGAAAATAGAAATTAGTTACGCAAAAAAATATGGCAGACATTACGAAATAAGAGATCCCAAAAATTCATTAACCTTCTCATAATATGGCTGTTGCTCGATAGCGCCTTCACCAAGACAAGTTAATAATCCGCAAACACCTGCAAACTTAATGCAATCTTCTATCTCTAGTTCATTTGAAGGATAGCCAGAAGAAATTAATTTTGAAATAAAGCCAGCTAGAAAAGCATCGCCTGCGCCAGTTGTATCAACAATTTTTTGTGAAGAAGGAGTTGCGGTAATTCCCTGGAATCCGTTGATATACCAAGAAACGGGATATTCCCCATCAGTTATTATTACATCTGGTTTATTAGATAGTTGTTGAGATATTAGCAAGGGGTTTTCATCCTCAAAAAACAAAGTTGCTTCTTCCTTAGCAAGCTTTAAAACATTTGCATGATTTAAAAAATTCTTGATTAAATTAACTCTCGCGGCTTTACTAATTTCTGATGAAAAACTTGAATGATCCCAAAATACCTCTCTCCAATTCAAATCAATAACTATTTTGACTTCAGATTTTTTAGCCTGTTCGAGAAGAAAAAAAATAGTCTCTGCTGATATTGGAGATGATAATAAGATCGTTCCTGTAACCAAATATTTTATTTCTAGAAAAGATTTCTCCAAATTTAAAATTTCTTTTTCGATTAATTTCTTACAAAGAACTTCATCTGCAAAGAATGAATGAGAACTTTCCTCAAAACCGAAAAAAAAACGATCTCCAAATTGATCTCTATCTACATTAACCACGCGAGTAGATGAATCATTATCTAATTGCAAAAAATCTAAATTAACGCCCAATTCATTAAACTTCGTAATAAATTTTTTTCCATAATCATCATTACCCAAACTTCCTATAAATATTGAATCGATTTTTAATTTTCTTAATGCACAAGCAACATTAGCCGGCGCACCACCCAAAAAATCTGTAAATCCTTGATTTAACTTATTTCTAATTCTATCTATCAAAGCCTCTCCAATACATATGACCTTTTTCTTTTTCATAAGAATGAACGCTTTTTCTTAACTAAGAATAATTTACACAAGACGAATATTTTTTTTTTGAATTAAAGTTTAATTAAAAGCATATTCATAGTGTCTTTAAATAAATCTGAAATTTGGAAGTGGAAAAATTGGGAAATTTCTTGGTCTTTATCAAAAGAATCTACTTCTGAAAAAAATTTTACAATTTTATTAGTTCATGGTTTTGGGGCATCAAAAAACCACTGGAGACATAATCAAGATTTTCTGGGTAAATTTTCTAACTGCTACGCAATTGACTTATTAGGATTTGGGAAAAGCAGTCAGCCTAATGCTTTATTAAATTACGAACCTGATCAAGAAAACTCAATTAAATATTCATTTGAATTATGGGGTAATCAAATATCAACCTTTTGTGCAGAAGTAATAAAATCTCCTGTTTACTTGGTAGGGAATTCAATTGGTGGAGTTATTGCATTAAAAGCTGCTGAAATCCTCAAAGATAATTGTAAAGGTATCATTTTGATTGATTGTGCACAAAGAACTATGGATGATAAACGTTTAAAAAAAAGTGATATCTTAATGAATCTAGTGAGACCCGTCCTTAAAACGATAGTAAGACAAAGAGTAATTAGTAATACACTATTTACAAGAGCCGCTAATCCAAAAGTTATAAAGAAAATACTTGAACAAGCTTACCCTTCAGGAAAAAATATCGATAAAGAATTGATTGACATACTTTATCAACCTTCTCAAAGGAAAAATTCTAAAGAAGCATTTCGTGGTTTTATTAACTTATTTGATGACTATCTTGCTACCGACCTTTTCGAAAAAGTTGATGCTCCAATCCAATTAATTTGGGGTGAAAAAGATCCTTGGGAATCTTTAAATGAAGCGAGAGAGTGGAAGAAACAATTCAGTAATATCAAAAGATTAGATATTATAAATGGGGCTGGTCACTGTCCTCATGATGAAGAACCTGAAAAAACAAATAAATTAATTAATGAATTTATTCAAGAAACAAAATAAGCTTCTACATTATCACTTAGTCTTCTCAAGCCTCTTAATCCATCTCTTTCTAAGTTTCTTACTCTATCTCTACTGATACCTAGCACCCTTCCTATACCTGTAAGAGACATTGGCTCATCACCATCCATCCCATACCTCATTCTTAAAACTCTACATTGCAGATCAGGCAATTGATGTAAAAGAGACTGCAGATCACCTCTCATACAATCCATCTCTATTTGTTCGTCTGGCAAATCTTCGCCTCCTGCCAGTAAATCTAATAAAACAGTATCTTCACCATCACCGACTTTAGTTTCGAGACTAACTGGCTGCCCAGCTTTACACATTAAATCTTTAACGTCATCTTCGGGAAGCTCTACGTATTTTGCAAGTTCACTTACAGTTGGAGTTCTAGACATTTCTTGGCTGAGCTCTCTTTGACCTTTTTTTAACTTATTCAACATTTCAGTTATGTGAATTGGTAGTCTTATGGCTCGACTTTTTTCAGCTATTGCTCTCGTAATACCTTGCCTAATCCACCAATACGCATATGTTGAGAACTTATAACCTCTAGCTGGATCGAATTTTTCGACTCCTCTAACCAATCCTATAGTTCCCTCCTGGATTAAATCTAAAAGTTCCATATTTCTTTTTGTATATTTTTTTGCAACACTTACTACCAATCTTAAATTCGCCGCCACCATTCTTTCTTTGGCTCTCTGTCCGGCTCTCAATCTTTTTTTTATAGTAGAGATAGATAAATTTAATTTGGTCGATAATTCTTCAATACTAGGCTTATCTCCTGTTAATTCAATAATTTCTAATTCTGTTCTTTCAACTTGCATATACTCTTGAACTTGTCGGCCTAAAGTAATTTCTTGCTCATGAGATAGTAATGGAACTCTTCCTATATCCCTTAAGTATGACCGAACAAGATCAACATCATTATTGGCTTTTAAACTAGCGATTGTCGATAGTTTATTTTCACTTATTGTTTCAGAAGACATGAAAGTTGAATGATGTTTTGTAAACAATACCATTAAGAAATGTAAAGTTAAACAAAATAATCCACATTTTTACAAAAATGAGAATAAATACCTAGTGAATTTAGGCCAATGATGAGTTTAATAGCCATTTAGCGGTACTTAGATAAATAAATACACCAGCAATATCAGTGACAGTTGTAATGAAAGGCGATGACATTAAGGCTGGATCCAATTTCATTCTGTCAAACAATAAAGGAAGGATCGCTCCTGCAGTAGCAGCTAAAGTTGTTATGGATATTAAACTTATCCCCACCGCAGATGCGATTAAAGGCCCTTCTCCTTGCCACCAAGCGAAAGGAAATACTACAAGCATCATAAAAACACCCAAAAGAGCTCCAGTTATTGCCTCCTTAACTACTGCCTTAATAGCACCCAAAGACTTCAATTTTTGAGTACTTAAACCTCTAATGACAACCGTTGAACTTTGAGCACCAACATTCCCCCCAGTACCTATAAGTAGTGGAATAAATGCAGCTAATAAAACTATTTCTTTTAATATTTGATCATTCATAGCTATAACTTTTGTCGTTAAACCATTTGCTAAAACCAAAATTAATAACCATAAAATTCTTCTTCGTGCAATCGTAAACAAACTACTTTGGAAATAATCATCTTCATCTCCTGGTTGTACTGCCCCCGCTGCATAAATGTCTCTTGTTGCTTCCTGTTCTATAACATCAATTAAATCATCAACAGTTACTATCCCAACCAGTCTTTTTTCTTTATCAACGACTGGTAGAGCTAAAAAATCATATCTTTGTATTGCTCTAGCAACCTCTTCTTGATTTGTATTAGTAGAGATATTAACTACATCTCTTGTCATAACGTCACCAATTGGCTTAGAAGGATCAGCAGTTACAAGGTCTCTTAAAGAGAGAATACCAGTTAAATGTCTTTCTTTATCTGTAACATATAAGCTATAGATAGTTTCAGTAAATGGAGCTCTTTTTCTAACTAAAGAAAGTGCATCAGCTGCTGTTTGCATCTCTTTAAGATCTATAAATTCAGTTGTCATTAATCTTCCAGCAGTTTCAGGCTCATATCCAAGTAATTCAGCTGTGACTTTCCTTTCACCAGGACTAAGAGCAGACAAAAATTTTCGTACAACTTTTGCAGGTAATTCATCAAAGAGTTGAACCCTATCATCAGGAGACATTTTTTCAACGATTTCCAAAACCTCTCCTGAGCGAAGTCTTTCTAATAAAGTTTGCTGAACTACTGGATCTAAGTATTCATAAACCTCAATTGCTTCATTTTTCTTTAGTAATCGAAATGCTAATGCCTGCAATATTAGTGGAAGGCTTCCAATAGCATCTGCAATGTCAACAGGTTGGGAAGGTTCTAAAAGTAACTTTGCCTCATCATAATTTCCAGCGATGAGCAATTCCTCAAGTTGAATAGTAATATTTTCTCTTGTACTTAAATCTGAAGATAAAGATGTAACTTTTTCAAAATTATTTTCATTCATAAATATAATCCTTATCAAAGTAACAACACCATTATATGAAATCTAATTAATTTTTCTACTTATCCAGAACCCGAAAAGCATTGTGAATAAATTTAAGATAATAATTAAATTAAAAAAAATTATAAATTTTATCAAATCCCCTTGATTTAAAACTTTGTACAAAAAATATATAAAACCGCTAAAGGATGTAAAGCAAGAAAAAAAACCACTAAATAAAATGTTTTCAGTTGAATAACTTAATCTTTTACTGATAAAAAAGCCAACAAAAAATGACCCAATTATTGAAATAAGAAAATTATTATTTATATTTAACCTTAAAAAAGTAGCAATGTAAGCAGCTAAAAGAATATAAATAAAATTATTTTTTTTCACTTTAAAAGAACTTAATAAGAAAATAACCTAAATAAAAGAAAAGGAATGAAAAAATGATCACTTCAATATAATGGAAAAATAATCTCAGGAATTTTCTCTTTTTAAATAGAATAAATAGTTGATATATAAAGGAAGAAAATGTACTAAAACATCCTAAAAAACCACTATAAAATAACACTAATATTTCGTTATTTAAAAAATTTAAAGCTACTAAAATTCCTAAAAAAAAAGATGATAAAAAATTTACTATTGAAGTGTTTTGAATATTAAAACCTATTCTTTTTTTAAATTTATTTTGTATGAAAATTCTAAGTATTAATCCAAAAGTACTGCCGAGTAAAATTATACTTATTGAACTAAAATCCAAAATTTACATTTTTATCCAGCCTTTTAAAATCTTATTAGGATCATCTAAAAATTTATTAGAAGCTAATTCAACCCTAACCCAAGTTTCACTTTTGCTTACTCTCCAATTACGCAATACGGTTAAAGATGTACCTACATCAAGAAGTAATAATTCTTTAGCATAAATTTCAGGACAAGAATAAAGAGAAGTATTGGAACTCAATATAATTTCATTTGGGTTATGAGAGAACTTATTTTGATTTAAACTTTTTTGGATCCCACCAGCAGGTAATGTAATAGGAGCAATTAATGCAAAAGTAATTAAACAAAAATTCTTGAGAACATTATTAATCATATATCTAAAGTTGCCATATCTAAATTACTACTATGAGTTTCAATAAATTCTCTTCTTGGTGCAACTTTATCTCCCATTAATATATTAAATATTCTGTCAGCTTCAAGTGCATCTTCGATTTCAACCCTTTTCATCATTCGCGTTTGAGGATTCATTGTTGTATCCCATAATTGTTTTGGCATCATCTCACCAAGTCCCTTAAATCTTTGAATATTATAATTAGCGTTTTCCCCGAAGCCTGCAATAGTATCCTTTAATTGATTCTCGTTATAACAATATTTATGATTCTTTCCTCTTTCAACTTTGTAAAGGGGAGGACAAGCAATGTATATGAAACCTCTCTCAACAAGTTCTCTCTGATATCTATAAAAAAATGTCAATAATAAAGTTCTAATATGAGCCCCATCAACGTCCGCGTCCGTCATAATTACAACTCTGTGATATCTCAAAGAGCTAACATCAAACTCTTCGCCTTTAATTCCTAGTCCTAGAGCGGTTATTAATGATTGAATCTCAGTATTTTTATATATTTTAGTATCGTCAGTTTTTTCGATATTAAGAATTTTACCTCTGAGAGGCAAAATAGCCTGAAAATTTCTATCTCTTCCTTGTTTTGCAGAACCTCCAGCAGAATCTCCTTCAACGATATAAATTTCTGATTCAGAAGGATCTCTGGAACTACAATCTGCTAATTTACCAGGTAAAGTTGAACTTTCAAGGACGCTTTTTCTTCTGACTAATTCTCTAGCCCTCCTTGCAGCTTCCGCTGCGTTAAATGATTGAATTGCTTTTTCAAGAACCAAGTCCAGAATACCAGGATTGAATTCCATATATTTTGTAAGAGCCTCACCAATAAGAGAATCAACAATTCCTCTTACTTCAGTATTCCCTAATTTTGTTTTTGTTTGTCCTTCAAATTCGGGATCTGGGACTTTTACTGATAAAACTACTGTCAAACCTTCTCTAATATTTTCACCAGCCAAATTTTTATCAACATCTTTTCTTTTGCCTCTTTTTTTTGCAAGATTATTAAAAGTTCTTGTTAAAACTGTTTTTAATCCTTCAATATGAGTACCTCCATCAATAGTTCTAATATTATTTGCAAACCCTAAAATGTTATCTGAATATACATCTGAACACCATTGCATAGCTGCCTCTACGTAAACATTTTCTCTCTGCGAGTCAACATAAATTATTTCAGGATGAATAGACTCCTTTTCAGCATTCATATATTGAACATATTCTTTAATACCTCCCTCATATAAGTAGATTTCTTCTTTAAATGAACCATCTGATAATTGATTTCTCTCATCTCTAAAAACAATTTTTACACCGCCATTAAGATAAGCCAGCTCTCTCAACCTAGACGAAAGAAGAGCATATTCAAATTCGATTCCTCCAGAAAAAATCGTTATGTCTGGTTTAAAACATATAGTTGTTCCTTTTTTAAAGGGTTTTACAGATTGCTTTTTACTATGCAATTCACCTTTTGATAGCCCTTTTTCAAATCTTTGATTAAACTCACTACCATCCCGATAAACAGTTACATCAACCCATTCGCTTAGGGCATTAACTACAGATATTCCAACACCATGCAAGCCACCTGATACTTTATATCCGCCATCTCCGAATTTTCCCCCTGCATGAAGAACAGTTAGTACAGTTTCTAAAGCACTTTTCCCAGTCCTGGGATGAATATCTGTTGGGATACCTCGTCCATTATCAGAAATAAAAGCCGATCCATCTTCCCGAAGAACTATTTCTATATGATCACAATGTCCCGCAAGAGCTTCATCAACTGAGTTATCAACTACTTCATATACTAAATGATGTAAACCTCTTGGCCCTGTAGAGCCTATATACATACCAGGTCTTTTTCGAACTGGTTCTAACCCTTCTAAAACCTGAATCTGTTCAGCACCGTAGTTATTTGTGATTTTATTAGAACTTTTTTCCTCACTCATTTAATATAAAAAAAAAATTAAACTTTTAAAAAATTTTCTTTAAAAGTTCTTTCATTTAACTTACCACCGCTTTACGAGAAAGGCTCGAAGTCTATGAAAAATTTAATTACTTTAATTATATAACTAATAGATTTTTCTTCAGAAATTAAAATGTCTTCATATCTACCTCATGTAATAGTTTTAATTGGACCAACAGCAAGCGGCAAAACAGAATTAGCTATTGAAATTGCAGAATATTTTAAAACTCGTATACATAATATCGATTCAAGACAAATATATAGGTCTATGAATATTGGGACAGCCAAACCTTCTGATTATCAGCAAAAAAGAGTAAAGCACTTTTTAATAGATATTGAAGATCCTATTAATCCAATTAATGTAAAACAATTTCAAGAAATTGCTCAAAAATCAATAAAAAGAGAACTCAAATTAAATAATTTACCTTTTCTTGTTGGAGGAAGTGGTTTGTATATGAACTCAATAACAAAAGGTTTTCTTGTGCCAGATATTCCTCCACAAAGAGATTTGAGAAAACAATTAGAAGAATTGGGTCAGGAAAAATGTTGGGAACTTTTAAAAAATTGTGATCCAATATCAGCAAACAAAATTAATATGGCTGATCAGATTAGAACAATTAGAGCTATAGAAGTCTTTTACGTAACAGGTAAACCTTTATCTACTCAAAAGGTTCAAAAACCGCCTGCCTGGAAAATCTTAGAACTTGGATTAGATAGAGATAATTTAAAAGAAAGAATTTTACATAGAACTAAAAATATGTTTTTATCTGGAATTATCGATGAAACTAAACAACTTATTACTCAATATGGATCGAATTTATCAATATTAAAAACCATTGGTTATCTTGAGGCTAGAGATGTATTAAACAATAATTTAACAATAGATAAGGCAATTGAGTTAACTACCACAAAAACCATCCAATTTGCCAAAAGACAAAAAACATGGTTTCGAAATAAAAATAGTCCTCTTTGGCTTAATAACAAAAACCTGCTAAAAGATGCAATAATTAAAATAGAGTCTTTTTTAGGCTAACTTTATAAGTAATAGAATTTGCCCATCATCCAATCAAATTATTAACGAAACTGAATGCCACCACGCCCACGCTTTGACCGCCGCGCTCCAGTAAGAGAGCTTCCAAATATTAATGAAAGAATAAAATACCCTCAATTAAGAGTCGTTGATTCAGATGGGAAACAGTTAGGTGTCATAGATAGATTAAAAGCTTTAGAAATAGCCTCTCAAAGAGAACTTGATTTGGTTTTGGTAAGCGAAAAAGCAAATCCTCCTGTTTGCAGAATCATGGACTATGGAAAATATAAATTTGAACAAGAAAAGAAAGCAAAAGAAGCAAGAAAAAAATCTCATCAAACAGAAGTTAAGGAAGTAAAAATGAGGTACAAAATTGACAAGCACGATTACGACGTACGCATTGGGCAAGCTACTAAATTTCTAAAATCGGGAGATAAAGTAAAATGCACTGTGATTTTTAGAGGAAGAGAAATTCAACATTCAAATTTAGCTGAAACACTTCTATTAAAAATGGCTAATGATTTGGAAGAGCAATCGGAAGTACAACAAAAACCAAAAAGAGAAGGGAGAAACATGATTATGTTTTTAAGTCCTCGAAAAACTCCTCTAGTTAAAAAAGATGAAGGATAAGTAATTTTTATCGAAAAAGTATGCCGAATGTTAAAGTGTCACTATAGATGAAAATTAATTAGTAAGGATTTTTTCTAAAGTGAGATTTCATATTCAACAAGAAAGCGATATTCCAGCATCAACTCAATTATATAATCAAATATGTTTTGCAATAGCGGCAAGACATTATCCTCCAGGTCATAGACTTCCAAGCACAAGGCAACTAGCAATGCAGACTGGACTGCATCGTAATACTATAAGCAAAGTTTACAGACAACTTGAAATAGACGGAGTTGTTGAAGCTATAGCTGGATCAGGTATTTATGTAAGAGATAATCTTACTAAAAAAAATTTTAAAGAATCAGTTTACTCAAAAGACAAAATAAATAAGCCCCCTGAACAAGAAGCAAAGAAGGCTATCGATAAATTCATAAATCTTGGCTGCACATTACAAGAAGCAAGGGAAATATTAACCAATGAAATTGATTGGCGCATAAAGTGTGGAGCAAGAATCATTGTCAGTACTCCTAGAGAGGATATTGGAGCGTCAATGCTAATTGCAGAAGACCTCTCTCCAAAAATTAATGTGCCAGTAGAAGTTGTTCCTGTAGAAGAATTAGAAAAAGTTTTGAGTAATTCAAATAATGGTACTATTGTTACAAGCAGATATTTTTTACAGCCTCTAGAAAAAGTTGCTAAACATCATGGTGTTCGTGCTGTTGCGGTTGACTTGAGCGACTTTCAAAAAGAGTTAAAAATTCTTAAAGAATTAAATTCTGGAAGTTGTGTAGGTATTGTTAGTATTAGTCCCGGGTTACTGAGAGCAGCAGAAATTATCATACACAGTATGAGAGGTAACGAATTAATGCTTATGACAGCAATCTCAGATAATAACAATAGATTATTATCACTTTTAAAGGCCTCAAACCACGTAGTGTGCGATGGTCCTAGTTTATCGGTCGTAGAGAACACATTATTAAAAAATCGTTCTCAGCTTATAAGATTACCTCAAATTATATGTGCTAAAAATTATTTAAGTATAGAAACAATTAATCAATTAAAAAAAGAAATTGGAGTAGTTAATTAGACTGTAATGCTAAGAACTTTTAAATCAGATATAGAAATTATCAAAGAAAGAGACCCTGCTGCTAGGGGAATCTTAGAAATTTTTCTTTGCTACCCAGGCTTTCAATCAATAGTTATTCATAGGTTCACTCATAAATTATGGCAATTAAGAATCCCATTAATCCCCCGCTTGTTAAGTCATCTCAATAGGTCAGTAACAGGTATTGAAATACATCCTGGGGCCAAAATTGGTAAACGGGTTTTCATTGATCATGGAATGGGCGTTGTCATTGGTGAAACAGCTGAGATAGGAAATAATTGTTTGCTTTACCAAGGAGTGACGCTGGGAGGTACTGGTAAAAGTCATGGAAAAAGACATCCGACTTTAAAGGAAAATGTTGTAGTTGGCGCAGGTGCAAAAGTTCTTGGATCAATAACAGTCGGCTCTAATACACGTATTGGAGCTGGTTCCGTTGTTGTTCGCAATGTAGAGGGAAACAGTACTGTAGTTGGTGTTCCGGGCAGAATAGTGCATCAAAGTGGAGTAAAAGTCAATCCATTAGCCCACTCTGCCTTGCCTGATGCAGAAGCTAATGTGATAAAAAATTTAATGGATAGAATAGATTTGCTTGAAAATGAAATTCTTAAATTACAAAAAATTTTGCAATGTCTAGCCAATTCAGAATCTATTGATATTTCTAAACTCGGTGATTCTCAAAATATTAAAGACAAAGAGATTATAGAATTTCTGGGTGATAACTAAATATTCAATTAATTTTCATTTTCATTATCAGCTCTAGGTTGAAACATAAACATTGAATAGATAACATTGCGTCTCATATTAGTCATCATTTCAAGAAACATATCATATCCCTCATTTTTGTACTCAATTAAAGGATCTTTTTGGCCATAACCTCTCAAACCAACAGATTCCCTTAAAGAATCCATTGATTGAAGATGTTCTCTCCACAAATTATCAATTTGCTGCAATATGAAGAATCTTTCAGCTTCTCTCATTAATCCTGGACGAATTTTTTCTATTTGTGATTCCTTTAAATCGTATGCTACTCTCAGCTGCTCTTGAAGGTAATTTTTTAACTCTTCGATTGACAATAGATTAATGTCATCTTCTTTGAGATCATCTAATAAATATATAAATTCTTTAACTTTAGAAATTAATTGATCAATATTCCATTCTTCAGGAGGGAGATCAGGATTAATATAAGCCTCTACAACTTCACTCATAGTTCTTTCTCCATATCCTATTACTTGTGTCTTCAAATCAATTCCTTGCAAGACTCTCAATCGCTCGTTATAAACTGCCTTTCTTTGATTATTCATAACCTCGTCATATTCAAACACTTGTTTTCTAATATCGTAATAGTATGTTTCAACTTTCTTTTGAGCACTTTCCAAAGACCTAGTAAGCATTCCTGACTCAATAGGCATATCTTCATCAACCCTAAATGCATTCATTAGAGTTGCTACTCTATCACCTCCAAATATCCTCAATAAATTATCCTCTAAAGATAAAAAGAATCTTGTGCTTCCAAGATCACCTTGTCTCCCAGCTCTACCTCTAAGTTGATTATCTACTCTTCTTGATTCATGTCTCTCAGTACCGATAACATGTAAACCTCCAGCTTCTCTTACTTTTGTTTCTTCATGAATTAAAACTTTTTCATATTCGTCTTTTACATCCGACAAAGATTCTCTTAAAAGCTTTATCAACTTATCCTCAGTTGGTGCTTTTTCTGCAGCAGTAGCTATCTTGTCATCTAGTTCCAATACAGAAAGTTTTCTATCTCCCCAATTTGCAACTAGTTCATCAGACAAATGAGAGAGTTTCTTCTCAATTTCTTCATTCAGCTTGCAAGGAAAAAGACCAGTTGCAGAATTTGGAATATTCTTTTTTCTATTTGAACTAACTTTTGAAGAAAACCCCTCCTTTGCTTTCGAATTTCTTTGTTTAGGTATTGGTGGTTTATGCTCATTATCAGACTTTACTAGCAAAGGAATTAAAATTTCTTTTACTTTCAGTCTTGCCATATAGTCACTGTTACCACCAAGAATAATATCTGTTCCCCTTCCAGCCATATTAGTCGCAATAGTAACAGCACCTGCTCTTCCTGCCTGAGCAACAATCTCCGCCTCACGTTCAACGTTCTCAGGCTTAGCGTTTAACAAATTATGAGGGATTTGTTCTTCATATAAAAGTGAACTTAATAACTCACTTTTTTCAACACTTGTTGTACCAACTAAAACGGGTCTGCCATCTCTATGGATTTGTGCAGTTTCTTTAGCAACAGCTTTCCATTTACCAATCTCTGTCTTAAATACTTGATCAGGCCAATCTTGTCTCTTTCTAATTTGATTCGTCGGTATGACTGTTGATTCTAATTTATAAGTTTTCTCAAATTCAACTTCCTCAGTTTTTGCAGTTCCTGTCATTCCTGCTAAACCAGGATATAAGAGGAAAAAATTCTGATAAGTGATGGATGCTAAGGTTTGCGTCTCAGGCTGAATTTTAAGACTCTCTTTTGCTTCTATTGCCTGATGCTGTCCATCACTCCATCGTCTTCCTGGCATCACCCTACCAGTAAATTCATCAACTATCACAGCCTCATCGTTTTTAATAATGTAATTTACATCTCTAATAAATAATTCTTTGGCTTTTAAAGCATTAGTTATGTAGTGGGCCCAGGGATCTTGAGGATTATATAAATCATTAACTCCTAAATACTCTTCACATTTAGCAAAACCCTGATCAGTTAATATGCAACTTCTCTGCTTTTCATCAACTTCATAATCACCTTCTGGATCAATACCATCTACTTTACTTAATTCTTTTGCTTTAACTAATTCCAGTGATAATTCTGCGGCTTTTTGATACTTTTCTTGAGGTCTTTCAACTTGACCTGAAATAATTAGAGGTGTTCTCGCTTCATCAATTAATATTGAATCAACCTCGTCAATTACACAGTAATTAAATTTTCTCTGTACTACTTCATTAATATCAGTAGACATATTATCTCTTAAATAATCGAATCCTAATTCGGAATTTGTAGCATAAGTTATATCACAATCATAATTTTTCTTTCTCTCAACTGGGTTCATATCCTGCTGAATCAAACCTACAGATAAACCTAGAAAACGATGAACTTGCCCCATCCACTCTGCATCCCTTCTCGCCAAATAATCATTTACAGTAACAACATGAACTCCTTTTCCAGTTAAAGCATTTAAATAACAAGGTAATGTTGCTACAAGAGTTTTTCCCTCTCCAGTCTTCATCTCAGCAATTTGACACTCATGTAAAACCATCCCACCTATTAACTGAACATCAAAATGTCTCATATCAAGAACACGTTTACTTGCTTCTCTAACTATTGCAAAGGCTTTAGGAAGAAATTCTTCTAAGAGTTCCTTTTGCTTTTTTAAATCTAATTCTGATGAGATCTTTAATTTTAGATTATAAGTTTCTTTTCTTAGCTCATCATCAGTTAATTGAGAAATTTCTTCTTCTAAAAAATTTATCTCTTCCACTATTGGTTGATAGCGCTTTAACTTTCGTGTATTCGGGTCTCCCAACAAAAGTTTTAGCATAAGTAATAGTCCCTAAAAAATCATCTTATTACAATCATTATAAATCAGTGCGTTACAACAAAATGAAGAAAATTTTTAACTCTTTATTTTGTAGAAACGATCGACTAGGGTATTTAAATTAAAAACACAAAAATAACCTATTTATCATCTTTTTTTCTACATCTTTAAAAAAATGAAGGCAATATCTCTAATAAAACATTCGAAAGGAGCTTTGGGGTTAAGACTTTTTGGATTAGGCCCTAATCTCAAGCCGACAGATGGATTAAATAAGCTTCAAAAATTACTTGATAAAAATGCGTTTTGGGCAAAAAATAGAACAATACATGATTTAAAAAAATGTCTTGCGAACAGTGACGTTATAATTAGTCTTTGGGTTGGAAACGAAATAGTTGGTTTTGGCAGAGCTTTAACGGATGGGATTTACCGAGGTGTTCTTTGGGATATAGTTATCGATCAAAATCATCAGGGAAAAGGGTTTGGCAAATTAATTATAAAAAATCTTTTATCTTCTAGAAAAATTAAAAATACAAAGAAATTATATTTAATGACAACAAATAAAAAAATTTTCTACTCTCAATTTGACTTTAAAGAAGTTATTTCTCAGGATTTATTAATTCGTGAAATATAAAGTTCTCTTCTATAAAAGTTGAATCAAGAAACAAATTTACTATAGAGCCATCTTATAAAAGGACCTAAAATAGGAACTGGTCCAAAAGTTGGACCGCAAAAATCAAAGTAATCTCTATGCTCTTTTATTAATCCATTTTCGCCAAATAATAAACGAGTAGTTCCAGGATAAATAAATTCTTTACCCATAATTTTTAAACCCATTGTCCATTCAACAAATCCACAATTTCCAGTTATGGAAATCGCATGAGTTTCTAAAAAAACATCATCACATCTTTTAATAAGCTTTTCTTGAGCTTTAATATAAGAATCCAAGCCCTCTGTTTCCTGCGTTGGATCTACAAAAAGAACATTCTCATTATAAAATTCAGCCCATTTTTGTTTTGTTGGTGCATTCATACCATACGGCTTAGTAAATAATCCTTTTAAATCCTCAATAGAAATTACTGTTGTCATTACTAAATGTTTATTATAAAAATTTAAAGGGATACAAACATTAAAAGCGGATGAAGAGATTCGAACTCTCGACATTCTCCTTGGCAAGGAGATGCTCTACCACTGAGCTACATCCGCATAACTTTTTTATTTTATCTCAAAGAAGGGATCAATGATAGAAATAATTCAATTTTTTCAATTAATTTAAATTTTTAATCAAGGATCCCATCTCAATTGCTTGTAAAGCATAATTCCAACCAAGATTATTTTTGATCCCTGCTCTTTCTAGAGCCTGCTGCATAGTATCAGTAGTCAAAACTCCAAAAATAATTGGAACATTATTCTCATATGAAACCTTTGAAATACCTTTGCTAGCCTCAGATATAACTACATCATAGTGGGAAGTTTCCCCACGGATCACAGCCCCAAGCGCAATTACAACGTCATAACTCTTTTTTTTCATGAGGGCTTTAGCTGCGATTGGCAGTTCGAATGAACCAGGAACCCAAACTATATCTACTTGATTGCTTAAGTCAGAAGTATCTAAACCATGTCTTTTTAAACAATCAAGACAACCAGATAAAATTTTATTTGTAATTAAATCATTAAATCTTGCTATTACAATCCCAACTTTTAAAGTAGATGCATTAGTAAACGATCCCTCAAAAATAGCCATTAAATTTTACTTAGATATATTAATAGACTCTCACGAAAAGGTATTAAGTTCAAACTAATGAAGAAACAATTCCTGTAACAAAAACCAAAACAACCCAAACAGCAGCAATAGAATAAATTTTTCTCCTACTTTCTCGCTGTCCTTCCTCAGAAGAGGGTTGAGTCACATATAAAACGGGTACTCCAACTACCGCAATTAACGAAGCAAATAATAGAGCATTTACGAAGAAAAAGTTAACAGCCTGCATAATTCAGTCTTAGGTTTCAAATCATTATAAATACTATAATCTCATGAAAATGATAATTTTTAGAGAAAATTTACATACTTTAGACACTTTAAAATGCAAAAAAAATTTTTCTACCTAATATCTATTTAGGAATTAAAAAAGTATGCAAGAAGATACGATAATTCAAAAGAATTTATTTGCGATTGGTAATGAAAATAATGAGCAAGAAGAAATAACAAAAATTCCAGAAGATTTATCTTGGGAAGATTTAAAAAAAGAATCGAAAAAAAGACCTAGACAAAGAAAAAATTCAACTAATTTAATAAATAAATTCAAGACTGATTTAATTTCAAATAACAAAAATGTTTGCATCAATGAAGAATCTTATAGCTATAAAACTGTTTCAAAACTGAAATTAACTCCTGTAATGAAGCATTATGTAACTCTAAAAGAGGAAAATCAAGATAGGTTATTACTTTATAGATTAGGAGATTTTTTTGAATGTTTTTTTGAGGATGCTGTATTAATATCTAACCTTTTAGAAATAACACTTACCAGTAAAGATGCTGGCAAAGAGATTGGTAAGATCCCTATGGCAGGGGTTCCCTATCATGCAATGGAGAGATACTGTGCTGATTTAATTAAAAAAAATTATTCTGTAGTTATATGCGACCAATTAGAAAAAAGTTCTGGAAATTATGGGACTCCTATTAAAAGAGGAATAACAAGAATAATTACTCCTGGAACTGTAATTGAAGAGGGGATGTTGATAGCAAAGAAAAATAATTGGATTACTGCTATTTATTTATCAGAAGAAACCTTAGATGAATCTTATGAATGGGGCATTTCAAAAGCTGATGTAAGCACAGGAGAATTAATAACTTTAGAAGGTCAATCTCTGTCAAAACTATTTGATGAAATTATGAAATTAGATTCTTCAGAAATCGTTGTAGGAAGCAATGAAGTAAGAAATTTATTAATTAAGGGAAATAGTCAAATAACATATACTGTTTCTAAAGAGACTAATTTTGGCATTAATGAAGCAAATTATCTAATAAAAAAATATTTCCAAATTGCAAACCTAGAAGGAATAGGACTTAAAAGTTTAAACAATGCGACTAGATCTCTTGGAGGTTTATTAAATTATTTAGAAAAAATTAATCCTTCAGATTTAGATAAAGATTCTTCTGTAAAAATCTCATTAGACTTTCCACAAATTCAATTTGGTCACAACAAATTAATTATTGATTATCAAACTCAAAAAAACTTAGAAATCAAAAATACACAAAGAGAAAACAATTATGTAGGTTCGCTGCTATGGAGCATTGATAGAACTTATACTTGCATGGGTGCAAGGTGTTTAAGAAGGTGGATAGATTCACCACTATTAAAAGTTAATGAAATTTATAAAAGACAAAATATAATTAAAAACTTTATTGAATCTAGAAAATTACGTATAGATACTCAAAATTTACTTCGAGCAATGGGGGATTTAGAAAGACTTGCAGGTAGAGCTTGTGCAGGCCATGCAAGTCCTAGAGACTTAATTGCAATAGCGGAAGGTTTAAAAAAATTGCCTAGACTAAAATCTATAATTGAACTATTTAAATATGATCTCCCAGATTGGACTGATCAATTAAAAAATATTGATGCAGGACTCCTAGAATTAGCTGACACTATAAGTTTTAAACTAATAGAAAATCCTCCTCTAAATATTAGTGAAGGAGGCATGATCCACGATGGTGTTGACAATATATTAGATGGTTTGCGTAATTTAATGGATGATTACTCTGAGTGGCTAAATAAAGAGGAATTAAAAGAAAGGAAAATTAGCAAAATTTCAAACCTAAAAATTCAATTTCATAAAAATTTTGGTTACTACATTTCTATAAATAAATCAAAAGTAAATTTAGCTCCCCAACATTGGATCAAAAGGCAAACACTTACTAATGAAGAAAGGTATATCACTTCAGAAATTAAAAATAAAGAAAATAAGATTTTCCAAATAAAAAGTAGAGCTTCGTCAAGAGAATATGAAATTTTCTGCGAATTAAGAAATTTGGTAGCTAAAAAAACAAAACACATAAGATCAATCGCAAAATCTATAGCTTCTCTTGATGCATTACTTGGTTTATCAATTACTTCAGTAGAAAACAATTTTATAAAGCCTTCATTAATACCAATAAATGATTCAATGACAAAAAATAGTACAAAAATTATCGCAGGAAGAAATCCAATTGTAGAGCAATTGTTAAATGATAAAAAGTTTATAGCGAATGATGTCTCTTTTGATGATAATCAAAAGTTAATTATATTAACCGGTCCCAACGCAAGCGGAAAAAGTTGCTTTATAAGGCAACTTGGGTTAATACAAATTCTCGCACAAATTGGTAGCTTTGTTCCTGCTAATAATGCTGAAATCAAGATTACAGATAGGATTTTTACAAGAATTGGGGCGGTTGATGATCAATCATCTGGACAATCAACATTTATGGTAGAAATGTCTGAAACTGCATCAATTCTAAATCAGGCGACTTCTAGCTCGCTAGTTTTACTTGATGAGATAGGTAGAGGGACATCTACTTTTGATGGACTTTCAATAGCTTGGTCAGTAAGTGAATATCTTGCAAAAAAAATTCAATGTAATACTATTTTTGCTACACACTATCATGAGCTGAATTATTTAAAAAATTCAAATAAGAATATACAAAATTTTCAAGTTTTAGTAGAACAAAATAACGATCAGCTAATTTTTAGTCACAGGATTGTCAAAGGAGGCTCAAACAAGAGCTACGGTATAGAAGCAGCTAAATTAGCAGGAGTTCCAAAAGACGTTATAGAAAAAGCAAAATCAGTTTTAAATTCTTTAGAAGAAAATAATAAATTAAATTATGATATGCAGTAGATTTTTGACATTTTTATAAAATACATACTTTTTAAATAGTTTCCCTCAACAAGGCGTTAACTGCTGCTGCTGCCATAGCAGCACCCCCTCTAGTTGAATTCAAAACTATTCTAGGAAGATCAGTAGAAATGAGTTTGTTTTTGCTTTTCTCTACTCCAATAAATCCGACGGGCATTCCGATAATTAAACTAGGTAAATCTTTTGCATTCTCTAAAATATCAATTAAATAAGTTAAAGCTGTAGGCGAACTGCCAATAACTACAATAGGTGATTTGCTTCCAGAATTTATAGCAGATAACTCCTTCCAACCTTCACTTAAGCCATATGCAGTTTTAGTTAAATCTATGTGCTTATTTTCTCCAAACCACATTCGCGCCGTAAATACTTTATTCCTAGTGGTATTCTCTACCATAGATTTTATGGCTGCTGCTGCCATATCGGTATCAGTTAAAATCGGAGCGCCATTTTTAAGTGCCTGAAGCCCTTTTTCGCAAGCTCCTTCACTAAAATTAATAAGATTTTGAATTGAAAAATCTCCTGAAGTATGGACTAATCTCTCTAAAACTTTTTTTTCCAAATAATTTAGATCGTTGGCTCCTAAATGAGATCTTATAAATCTGATGCTTTCCAAAAAAATTGGATGATCTATTACCATTAAATTTAATTTGTGTTAAAAGTAATCATAGTTAATATATGGTTTTTATTGAGCGATTATGCCAATACAAATATTATGGGGTAATGATCTAAATGCTCAAAATACATTTATTCAAAGATTAATTGATAACGAAGTATCAAAAGAATGGAAAGAAATAAATGTTACTAATTTAAATGGAGATGATGATGAGCAAGTCAAAAAAGCTTTTGATGACGTTCTTACACCTCCTTTTGGAGATGGTTACAGAATAGTTGCATTGAAAAATAATCCAATTTTTACTTCAAAAAATGAGGATCTAAGAATTAAATTTGAAAAAATTCATGACAATATACCTCAAAATACTTATTTGATTTTACAAAATACAAAAAAACCAGACTCAAGACTAAAGAGTACTAAATTTTTACAAAAACTTATCAAAAATAATTTAGCCAAAGAAAAATCATTTTCTTTACCAGAAATCTGGGACTATGAGGGACAAAAAAGATTCGTAGAAGATGCAGCAAATGAAATCAATATTAAAATTGATGAAAATGCAGTTGAACTAATTATTGATTCTGTTGGAAATGATAGCTTTAAATTAATAAATGAATTAGCTAAAGCAAAAACATACCTTTCTGCAGTATCAAGTGATTTGAATTCACAACTTTTTCTCAAAAGTATTGATGTAAAAAAAATATTTAGTGATCATCAATCCAACATTTTCAAAATCATTGATCTTCTCTTACAAAAAAATATTAATGAAAGCCTCATTGAAATAAATTATTCCTTACAAAAGGGAGAACCTCCTTTAAGACTTAATGCAGGTTTAATTAGTCAGATAAGAATGCATACAATTATAAAATTAGCAGTTAATTCAGAAAACGATAATGCAGACAAGATTTGTAATCTTGCAGGCATTTCTAATCCAAAAAGAATTTTTTTTATTCGTAGAAAAGTCAAAAATGTATCTCAAGAATATTTAATAAATTTAATGAGTAATTTATTAGATATTGAATCATTACTAAAACAAGGTAATAATCCTATAAATGTTTTTACGGAGAATTTAATTAATTTAAGTTAACCAAATTATAAGTTTAAGAATTTACATTATGATTTAAATATGGCTTTATTAGTAAAAAAATTTGGCGGTACTTCTGTCGGCGATATTAAAAAAATTAAAAATATTGCAAGTAGCATTTGTCAAAGTAAAGAAGCAGGAAATGAAATTGTCGTAGTTGTCTCTGCAATGGGGCAAACTACAGATGATTTAAATTGTTTAGCAGAATCAATTAGTAAAAATCCTAATCGAAGAGAATTGGATATGCTTCTCTCAACTGGAGAGCAAGTAACCATAGCTCTTCTCTCAATGGCATTAAACGAATACGGAATACCTGCAATTTCGATGACTGGTAGCCAAGTTGGAATTATTACTGAATCAATTCATGGGAAAGCAAGAATTCTGGATATTAAAACAGAAAGGATCCAAAATTATATAAATCAGGGTTTTGTAGTTGTAGTGGCTGGATTTCAAGGAACAACATTAAGCCATACGGGTTCAATGGAAATTACAACTTTAGGTAGAGGTGGTTCAGATACTTCCGCAGTAGCTTTATCAACAGCTTTAGGCGCGGAGACTTGCGAAATTTATACAGACGTTCCAGGGGTTCTTACTACTGATCCAAGAATTGTTCCTAATGCAAAACTCTTAGATGAAATTAGCTGTGAGGAAATGCTTGAACTTGCAAGTGTCGGAGCTTCAGTTCTGCATCCAAGAGCAGTAGAAATTGCTCGCAATTATGGAATTAAATTATGTGTCAAATCAAGCCAAAGTGACTCAAGTGGTACTCTCCTAGAAAGTCAAATCCAACCTCTCCCGCTAAAAAGAGGAAGCTTAGAATTAACAAAAACAGTCAATAGTCTTGAAGTATTAGAAAACCAAGCAGTATTCAGTCTCTCAAATATTCCTGATAGACCTGGGATTGCTGCACAAATATTTGAAAAACTTTCAGAAGCAAGTATTAATGTAGATTTAATCATACAATCTACAAATGATGGAAATAATAACGATATTACATTTACTATTAGTGAATTAGAAGTTAAAAAGACTGTAGAACAATGTGAACTTATAACTAATCAATTAGGAGGAGAATATAATTTAAAAACAAAAATGACTAAATTAAGTATTCAAGGAGCGGGCATTATGGGTAGACCTAGTGTTTCAGCTGATTTATTTGATACTTTATCTCAAGCGAATATAAATGTCAGGTTAATAGCTACTAGTGAAATTAAAGTCAGCTGCGTAATTGAAATTATTAATATTCCAAAAGCTATTAGATTTGTTGCTGAGAAATTCAAGTTATCCGATACACAAATATTTGTTAATCCAATTAACGAAAAACAAGATCAACCTGAAGTAAGAGGTATTGCATTAGATAAAAACCAAGTTCAAGTAAGTTTTCGAAAACTGCCTGATCGTCCAGGTGTAGCAGCATCGATATGTTTAGCATTAGCTGAAAATAATTTACTTTTCGATACTATCGTGCAGTCTGAAAGAATTTCCTCTTTAAAAACTAAGGATATTAGTCTTACAATGAATAAACAAGATAGAGAAAAAGCTAACTTAGTTTTTGAAGCCTTAACAAAAAAATTACCCGGATCATACATTGAAGATGGCCCCGCCATAGCCAAAGTAAGTACTGTTGGAGCAGGAATGGCATTTAAGGTTGGAACGGCTGGAAAAATATTTAGAGCATTGGCTAATCAAAATATCAATATTGAAATGATTGCTACTAGTGAAATCAGAACTTCATGTGTTGTCTTAGAAAAAGATTGTGACAAAGCAGTGAATGCAATTCATAATCATTTCGAATTAGAAAAATAAGTTCTTTTTAATTATTTCTTGCCAATTTTTGTCTCAATTTTTTGATTCTATCCCGCAAATTTGCTGCTTCTTCAAAATTTAACTCTTTTGCAGCATCTTTCATTTTAATTTCCAATTTTTCTATTAGGTCAGGCAATTCTTCTAGCAAAAATTGATTATCACTGGAATTGAAAATTGCGTCAGTTTTGTTATTGACTATATTTATTAAATCTTTAGATAAACCACCAGCATCTAATTTTCTGGAAAGTTCAAGAAAAGATAATATTGAATTTTCTATTTTTTTGCCTGCAGGTTTTGGAGTAATACCATTGACTTGGTTATATTTCTTTTGAATAATTCTTCTTCTTTCAGTTTCAGATATTGCTTTTTTCATTGAATCTGTGAAGTTATCTGCATAAAGCAACGCAACACCTTCAACATGTCTTGCAGCTCTTCCTATTGTCTGAATCAATGACCTTTCTGCCCTTAGAAAACCTTCTTTGTCAGCATCTAAAATGGCAACTAAGGAAACTTCAGGAAGATCTAGTCCCTCTCTTAATAAATTAACTCCTACCAAAACATCATATTCGCCCATTCTAAGGTCTTGAATAATTTCAATTCTTTCAATTGAATGAATTTCGGAATGCAAATATCTAACTCTTACTTTATTTTCAGATAAAAAATCAGTTAGATCTTCAGCCATTCTCTTAGTAAGTGTTGTCACAAGCACTCTTTGATTCTTTTCAGCTCTAATTCTTATTTCAGATAAAAGATCTTCTATTTGGCCCTCACTAGGTCTTACATCAATTACAGGGTCTAATACCCCAGTTGGTCTTATAACTTGCTCAATAAATTCACCATCACATTGATCTAATTCCCATTGACCTGGAGTTGCACTTATAAATAATGTCTGTTTTGATTTTTCCCAAAACTCTTCACATTTTAAAGGTCTATTATCTGCAGCACTTGGCAATCTAAAACCATGATCTATTAAAACTTTTTTTCTAGATTGATCACCGTTGTACATCGCATGAAGTTGAGGACATGTTACGTGACTTTCATCGACTACTAACAACCAATCTTCAGGAAAGTAATCTATTAAACATTCTGGAGGTGACCCTTCCTCCCTGCCTGACAAATGACGAGCATAATTCTCAACCCCATTACAATAACCAACCTCTTTCAGCATTTCTAAATCATATTTTGTGCGTTGTTCTAAACGTTGAGCCTCTAATAATTTTCCTTCGTATGTAAATTTATCGAGTTGAGTTTTTAATTCACTTCTAATTGCACTGATTGCACTATCAAGTCTTTCTTTTGGAGTAACAAAATGCTTCGCAGGGTAAACACTTACTTGTTCTAAACTTTCAAGTATTTCTCCAGTAGTAGGGTCAACATATCTAATAGCCTCGACTTCTTCACCAAATAATTCGATTCTTATTAGTCTATCTTCATAGGCTGGACCAATTTCTAAAACATCGCCTTTAATTCTGAATCTACCTCTAGTAATTTCAATATCATTTCTAGTATATTGATTCTCAACAAGAGATCTTAAAGAAGAACGTAGATTAATAGATTTTCCAACTTCAAATTTAACTGCAGCTTTTAAATATTCACTTGGTATACCCAGACCATAAATGCAACTTATAGAAGCTACAACAATTACATCTTTCCTTTCAAATAAAGATCGTGTTGCAGAATGCCTGAGCATATCTATTTCTTCATTAATTGAAGCAGTTTTTGCGATGTAAGTATCACTTACAGGGACATAAGCTTCAGGTTGATAATAATCGTAGTAAGAAATGAAGTATTCAACAGCATTTTTTGGAAAAAATTCCCTTAATTCATTGCATAGTTGTGCTGCTAACGTTTTGTTATGTGCTAATACAAGTGCTGGCCTTCCTGTTTGTTGGATTACATTCGCAATGGTGAATGTTTTACCAGTTCCAGTAGCTCCTAAAAGAGTCTGAAACTCTCTACCATTATGAACGCCTTTAACTAATTTTTTTATAGCTTCTGGTTGATCTCCATTTGGTTCGTAAGGAGCTTGAAGCTTATAGTTATTCATCAAGCTAATAGCTAAAGGATATTGCTATACTAAGAAATTTTTTCTCCAATTATTGAATTTTTCAAAGATTCTTTTAAGCCCCTAACAACCGCAATCATAGATATTAAATCATCTAATTTATTAACTACAGATCCAACGCCAACTGCTGAGGCTCCAGAGGATATTGCTAATGGACAAGTTACTTGGCTTAATCCAGAGGCACTCATGATTGGTATATTCAGAGATTGTTTCTTAAATTCTTGATGAATAGCATAGGTAGCTGCGAGAGTTGGTACTGATTTTTCAAAAAATCCTTGAATTCCTGGAGAGTAAGGAGTAGAACTAGTACCACCTTCTGTTTGAATAATATCAACACCTTCTTCCACTAGCTTTACAGCAAGATCAACTTGTTTATCAATAGGCATAGTGTGAGGAACAGTTACTGATAAAGGAATATTAGGCAATAAATCCCTCGTCTCTTTTGTAATGTTTAAAACTTTTTTATCTGAAAAATTAATACCTTTTTCATAAAAAGTATCGTAATTTCCTATCTCAATTAATGATGCTCCTGCGTTTACAGAATCTTGAAAAGATCGAGGCACTACTGAACTAACACACACAGGTAGTGATGAATTCTTAAGTACTAAATCAACAAGTTCAGGTTTACAAGCAATATCGACAAGATCTGCACCTCCTAATGAAGCAGCCTCAACAATTATTTTCACCGATTGAACATCGAAATTATTCAATCCTGAAATAACTTTGAGTAAAGATTTGCTTTTTAACTCTTCTTTGATTTTTTGTGGCAAAAGATTAATCAGACTCATTTACTTAATGAATTTATTACCCGATTGTGACATTGTTTTAGTAAAACAGTGCATTTTTTAAAAAATATTACCTGAGCAACACAAAATGTCTGATAAAAAATTAAATAAGAAAAATTGGTCATCGTGGCATCATAAGCTTCATAAAGAGATTCTTAGCGAAAAAATATTAATTCCCAAAGGATCGAATATTTTAATAAGTGTTTCCGGGGGACAAGACTCGATGGTCTTATTAACCCTAATTAATGACCTAAAAAAACTTCATAATTGGTCTATTAGTGTTTGGCATGGTGATCATCAGTGGCACGAAAAATCCTCAGTGTACGCTCTTGAATTAAAAAGTTATTGCGAAGACAAAAATATTCCATTCTATTTTGATGAAGCAAATAAAAAAAATATTTCTTCTGAAGAAAAAGCACGAGAATGGAGATATAAAAAATTATGTGAAAGGGCCAAAACTTTACTAAATAAGAACCAGCAAAAACATAATATTTATTTGTTAACTGGTCACACGAGTAGTGATAACGCAGAAACATTTATCCTCAATTTATCTAGAGGGAGCAATTTTGCCGGTCTGAGTAATATTGAGTGCAAAAGATTACTAGAAAATCAAATTTTTCTAATAAGGCCAATATTAATTTTCAGTAGAGAAGATACAAAACAAATTTGTAATGATATGAAAATCCCAGTCTGGGAAGATCCTACAAATACAGATCTTAAATTAAAAAGAAATTTAGTTAGAAAAAAAATTATTCCTGCTTTAGAGGTTATCTATCCAGGTTGTTCTGAAAGGATAAATAATTTTTCCCAAAAAATGAGTCAATACAATAATGAACGTAATGATCTTAGTGAACTAGCATACTTATATTGTAAAGATGTAAAAGGTATCAATAGGAATTTCTTAAATAAAATGTGTATTGAAGCGAGGTGCACAATCTTAAATAGATTTTTAAAAGAAATATCTGCGAAACAATGTAGTTCTAACAATCTGGCAAAATTAGCAACTTCAATTTATAAAAAAAATAAAGGTCAAATTAACGTACAAGATTTTTTAAAAATTGTTTGGAATAAAGAATATATAAATTTTGAAAAAAGTTAAGATGTGACAGCAGATCTTCTTCTTCTTGTTCTGCCTTCAAATGAATCTTCTGAAGCAGTTTCAGCTGGTGGATTCTGTGAAACTTTGGAAGTTTTTTGGGTATTTTGCGAGTTACTTGAGCTATTTGAATGATTATTGTTAGATTTCCTATGGAAATTATTATTATTTCTATTTTTATTCGAAAAATTTTGATCTTCGGTAATCTTTGGAATATAAGCACGAGTTCCACTTGGAGCAGGTTGAACTAAACACAAAATAAGTGGTTCAACTTGTAATTCTCTTCTCATTCTTCTCGATAACCCATTTTCAATTTCTCTTTGTACACCAATCCAATCTACTTCAAAATTATTAGGCCCAGTTTGTCTGGATAATTGTTTCCATCTATTTTCTAAGACCCAACTTATTTCTCGTTCTGTCCACATAGACATTTTTCTTGGTTCTGCAGTAGTAATAACTCCTCTTAAATTAACTCTGGGAGGCGCAACCATCTTCCCATCAGTACTAATAGGAGCTAAAACAGTTACTACACCATCCCCAGCTAATTGCTGCCTTTCCTTTAACACTCGAGCATCTACTATCCCATTACGTGAGTTATCAAGGAGTTCAACACCAGCTTTTACAGGATCACCTTTTTGAATAGAATTAGGTGTTAACTCAACTACATCTCCATTTTCAATAATTAAAATATTGTCCTTTGGAACACCCATAGTTTGTGCACTCTTGCCATGGCAAACAAGCATTCTATGTTCTCCATGAACAGGAACAAAAAACTTAGGTTTTGCGAGTGCCAACATTAACTTTTGATCTTCTTGAAAACCATGACCAGAAACATGAATATTCTCACCCTTTCCATAAACGACCTTTGCTCCGAGTTTCATTAATCTATCTATTGTATTAACAACAGAAATAGTATTACCAGGAATTGGACTGGCCGAAAATATTACAGTATCTGTAGTCTTAAGACGAACATGCTGATGTTCACCGCGAGATATTCTGCTTAACGCTGCTAGGGGCTCTCCTTGGCTTCCAGTCATTAATAATAAAGTCTCTCTATCTGGCAAATCTCTAATTTGCTTAATAGGAACGAACAAATCATCTGGGCATTTCATATAACCAATATCTCTCGCCTTAGCAATAACATTTATCATCGATCTACCTAACAAACCGACCTTTCTTCCATGTTTCATGGCCAACTCTAAGATCATTGTCACTCTATGAACAGAACTAGCAAAAGTGGTAAGGATAACTCGTTCTTTTGCCTCCGCAATATGTTTTTCTAAAGAGGGATAGATAGTCTTCTCAGAGGGGCAAAAGCCTGGAACTTCAGCATTCGTAGAATCACTGAACATGCATAAAACGCCCTTCTCTCCGTAATGAACCATTCTTTCAATATCAAATTGCTCTCCATCTACTGGCATGTGATCAAACTTAAAATCTCCCGTGAAAATAATTGTGCCGACAGGTGTTGTAACTGCTAAAGAAAAACTATCGCAAATAGAATGGGTATTTCGAATAAATTCAACAGAAAAATGTTGTCCAACTTTTACAACATCTCTTGGATTAACTGTCTGTATAGTTGTTCTATCAGAAACCCCTGCTTCCTCCATTTTTCCTCTAAGCATTGACATAGCAAGTCTTGGACCATAAATAATCGGAATATTAAAATGCTTTAGATGATGTGAAATACCTCCAATATGATCTTCATGACCGTGAGTGACAATCATTCCTTTTATTCTTCTTTGATTTTCTTTTAAAAAAGTTGTATCAGGCATAACAACGTTTACGCCATGCATGCCATCAGATGGGAAAGCTAGGCCAGCATCAACAAGCATCAATTCATCACCATATTCAAAAACGCAAGTGTTTTTTCCTATTTCATGTAATCCTCCAAGAGGTATTACTCGTAGAGAGGGCGTATTACTTTTAGATCTAGATGAATCATTAGTAGATCTATTCACAGTTGAATTTGTAATTGATTGCATAATTTTGAAATTTATGAAGGCCTGCTTGTAATCAAATAAGGTTTATTTAAATTTAATTATCAAGTTAAATATAATCCCTATTATAGGGATTTCAGGATAAAAGATAGTTGCTTTTTCATGTCAGTGGTTAATGGTGACAAAGGACTTCTAGGATTACCTACATTCCATCCAGATAGCTCCAAAGCAGCCTTGATTGGGATTGGATTAGTAGTCATAAAAAGTGCTTTGAAAAGAGGCTGAAGTTTCTCATGAATGGCAAGCGCTTTGGAAACCTCTCCACTTTGAAAAGAATGAATCATCTCTTTCAATTGCAATCCAACCAAATGACTTGCAACACTTACTACTCCTACAGCACCCACAGATAACATTGGAAGCAACAATGAATCGTCGCCACTATATACAGAGAGTTCAGAGCCACAAATAGCTCTTAGTTCTGTTACTTCTTCTATTCTACCGCTTGCAGCTTTAATACTGAGAATATTTGATAAATCCATAAGTTTCTTCACAGTATCAGGTAATAAATTGCATCCTGTTCTTCCAGGAATGTTATAAAGCATTATCGGCAAATCCTTTGCAGAATTAGCAATTGAACTGAAATGTTTATAAAGACCTTCTTGAGGTGGCTTATTGTAATAGGGAACAACAACCAAAGCACCGTCGGCACCAGAGTCGTAGGCTTTTTTTGTAGCTTCTACAGCCTCGCTTGTACAGTTACTACCAGTGCCAACTATTACTTTACAGCTTGAATCCAAAGATCCTTTTACTGCTATAAATAAATCATGCTGTTCCGCCCATGAAAGAGTCGGGGATTCTCCAGTAGTACCACACAAAACAATTCCATCGGAACCGTTCTCAAAAAGATAATTTGAAAGTTTTATAGCTAGTTCATAATCTAAGTCTCCATTTTCAGTGAATGGCGTAACCATTGCAGTCAATATTCTTCCAAATAGTGGGTTATTACACTCAGTTTTGTCTGTAATCATTTTTTTGGAATTAATAACTCAGCTATTTGAACAGCATTAAGAGCTGCTCCTTTTCTTATTTGATCTCCACATAACCATAATTCTAATCCATTAGGCTGACTTATATCAGTTCTTAGCCTGCCAACAGCAACATTATCCCTTCCCATAACGTCATTTGGCATTGGAAATCTATTACTTTTGTAATCCTCAATAATTTCAATTCCAGGAGATTTTTTTAATTCTTGAAGAGCATCTTTAGGCTCAATAACACTGGCAAATTCAATATTGATAGATTCAGAATGTGCTCTTAGTACTGGGACTCGGACACATGTAGCAGAGAGCTTTAAATCAGCAATATTTAATATTTTCCTAGTCTCATTAACCATTTTCATCTCTTCTTCGCAGTAATTATTCGCAAGCATGGGTGAATTATGTAAAAACAAATTAAAAGCCAGCGAGTATGGTAAAACTTCACTTTTTTGAGGATTACCCTGAAGATATTGTTCAGTTAAAAGTTTTAGTTCCTCCATAGCCAATTGGCCTGCACCACTTACAGATTGATATGTTGAGACAACAACTCTTTGAATAGTCGAAAGTTTATTTAACGGAGCTAAAACTAAGGTCAACAAAATGGTAGTGCAGTTTGGATTCGCTATTACCCCATCATGATTGAGTACGTCACTAGCATTAACTTCAGGAACTACAAGAGGTACATTCTTATCTAGTCTGAAAGCACTTGAATTATCTATTAATAAAGCATTTTGTTCTAAAATGGTAGACAACCATTTTTTTGAAATACTTCCACCGGCTGAAGCAAAAACTAAATCAAGATTCAGAAATTCTTCCTTAGTTGTTTTTTTTGTAACTAATTCTTCACCTTTCCAAATAATTTTTTTTCCTTCTGAACGCTCTGACGAAAGCAAGACCAATTCTGATATTGGAAAATCACGTTGTTCGAGAATTTTGAGTAATTCAGATCCCACAGCACCTGAAGATCCTAAAACAGCAACTTTTAATGGCCTATGTGGCAAAAACGGAGATTGTCTCACACTTTAAAATGATTTTTTATTTAATAGATTGACTATTTTTTTTACTTTATCAAAAAAATAACTTTCAAGGAAATCACATAATGTGAAATAATAAGATTCGGCTTTTAGTAATAAATAAAAAGTATGGCTAAAGAAGCATTAAGAGTCAAAACAACTCCTCTGCCTCAAAGTAGAATTTCATTTGAATTAGAAATACCATCTGAGACATGCAAAACGTGTTTAAATGAGACTATCAGTACTATCAGTCGTTCGGCTAAAATTCCGGGATTTAGAATTGGTAAAATTCCCAAACAAGTACTAATCCAAAGAATTGGCATCACGCAATTATACGCTTCTGCTCTAGAAAAAATTATTGATAAGTCATGGCAAGAAGCATTAAAAATACAATCTGTAGAGCCACTAAGTGAGCCAGAATTGGTAGATGGATTTGAATCTTTGCTTGCAAAGTTTAGTCCTGAAAAATCTCTTAAGGTAACTCTTCAAACTGATGTTGCCCCAGAATTAAAACTAAAAAAATCAAAAGGACTAAGTGTTGAAATCCCAAAAACAAAGTTTGATCCTAAGTCAGTAGACGAAGCGCTAGAAAAATCTAGAAGTCAGTTTGCAAATATTATTCCAGTAACCAATAGAGGAGCGAAATTAGGAGATATTGCTGTAGTTAGTTTCAAAGGAAAATATAAAGATTCTGGAAAAGAGATTGATGGTGGGACTAGTGAATCAATGGATCTTGAGTTAGAAAAGAACAAAATGATTCCCGGTTTCGTTGAGGGAATCGTAAAGATGAAAATTGGTGATACTAAAACACTTAGCCTTAAATTTCCTGAAGATTATTCTCATGAGGATTCAAGAGGCAAAGAGGCAATCTTTGAAGTAAATCTTAAGGATCTTAAAGAAAAAGAATTACCTGAACTTAATGACGATTTTGCAAAACAATCTGGCAACAAAGAATCATTAAAAGAGTTAAAGAAAGATATTGAAAAGCAACTTAAGGACAATTTCGAAAAATCTCAAAAAGATATCAAAATTGAAGCTTTATTAGATGCTTTAACCAACGAATTGGTTGCTGAAATACCAAAATCTATGATTGATATAGAAGTGAGGAATAATATTGAACAAACCGCGCAAAGATTTGCTCAACAAGGTCTGGATGTTAAATCTACTTTCACGCCAGAATTAGTAAAGTCATTAGCAGAGTCTACAAGGCCTCAAGCTAAGAAAAATGTTCAAAGAAATTTAGCTCTACAAGCATTAGCAGAAAGAGAAAACATTAAAGTTGAACAAGATAAAATTGATTTAAAAATGAAAGATTATGAAGAGGCAATTTCTCAATCTTCAAAACAAATAGATATTAAAAAATTAACAGAAGTAATAAGTAACGATTTACTGAAAGAAAAATTAATAATTTGGCTTGAAGAAAATTCCGAAGTAAAAGAAAAAACTACAAAAACTTCTAAAGCTACCAAAACCTCCAAATCAACAAAAGCTACAAAAACTACAACAAAAACTCAAAATAAAAAAGAAAAAAAATAATTTATGAAATTTCTTACTAATTAAACAAAAAACCCTTAAATTATCTATAGGATGAAAACTATTTTGTGAACTCAGTAAAAAAACATTTAATTCAAAGCTCAATAAGTTCCCACGAAAGCATGAATAAAACTAGTGCCGCTATTCCTACCGTTATAGAACAATCCGGCAGAGGAGAAAGAGCTTTTGATATTTATTCAAGACTATTGAGGGAAAGAATAATTTTTTTAGGTAGTGGAATTAATGATCAAGTATCTGACTCTCTTGTTGCTCAATTATTATTTCTTGAAGCTGAAGATCCGGAAAAAGACATCCAAATATATATCAATTCTCCTGGAGGCTCGGTAACTGCAGGGATGGCCATATACGATACTATGCAACAAATATCCCCTGATGTAGCAACAATCTGCTTTGGAGTAGCAGCAAGTATGGGAGCATTTTTACTTTCTGGTGGAGCAAAGGGGAAAAGATTAGCATTACCTAATTCTAGGATTATGATTCATCAGCCACTTGGAGGTGCACAAGGCCAAGCAGTAGAAATTGAAATACAAGCTAAAGAAATACTTTTTCTAAAGAAAACATTAAATTCCCTGTTAGCGGAACATACTGGACAGCCTATAGAAAAGATTAATGAAGATACAGAAAGAGATTACTTCTTATCTCCTTCAGAAGCAGTCGAATATGGATTAATTGATAAAGTTATCAAAAAGTGACAAGGAACACTAATTTTTTAAGAATATGATGACGAATCTATATTTATAAGCAATCCTAGTGAATAGGTAATATTTCACACCTTTCACATTAAACTTCACAATCGATGGCTAAATTCGACGCCCATCTTAAATGTTCATTTTGCGGAAAATCACAAGACCAAGTGAGAAAGCTCATAGCTGGTCCTGGGGTTTATATCTGTGATGAGTGCATAGACCTTTGCAATGAAATTCTCGATGAAGAACTACTTGATAATCAAGCGAACTCAAACAACTCTCAGCAAGTAAAAAAGAAATTACCTGCTGAAAATACAAGAAAATCTATTCCTTTAGAATTAACGTCAATCCCTAAGCCACTAGAAATCAAAAGTTTTTTAGATAATCAAGTTGTTGGACAAGAATCTGCAAAAAAAATATTATCAGTAGCCGTATACAACCACTACAAAAGGTTAGCTTGGCAGGTTAAAGAAGAAAGTAAAAATAGCAATTCAAGAGATGCTCAAGCAACAAAGTTACAAAAATCAAATATTTTACTCATCGGCCCTACTGGAAGCGGAAAAACATTATTAGCGCAAACTTTAGCTGAGTTTCTAGATGTTCCTTTTGCAGTAGCCGATGCAACGACTTTGACAGAAGCTGGATATGTTGGGGAAGATGTTGAAAATATACTTTTAAGACTTCTACAAAAATCAGAAATGAATGTAGAACTAGCTCAAAAAGGAATCATTTACATAGACGAAATAGATAAAATTGCTAGAAAAAGCGAGAATCCTTCTATTACCAGAGATGTCTCTGGTGAAGGGGTACAGCAAGCATTATTAAAAATGCTTGAAGGAACAATTGCTAATGTTCCACCGCAAGGAGGCAGAAAACATCCTTATCACGATTGTATACAAATTGACACAAGTCAAATTTTATTTATCTGTGGGGGAGCTTTTATAGGTTTGGAAGATATCGTTCAAAAGCGTATGGGTAAAAATTCCATAGGATTTACCACCAATTCAGATCAAAACAAAGTTGATACAAAAAAAATAGTCGACCCAAGAGATTCCCTGAGAAATTTAGAGTTAGATGATTTAGTAAAGTACGGACTTATTCCTGAATTTATTGGAAGAATTCCGGTTTGTGCTGTACTAGATCGTCTTACTAAAGAAACTTTAGAATCTATCTTAACGCAGCCAAGAGATGCACTAATAAAGCAATTCAAAACGTTGCTGAGTATGGATAATGTGGAATTATCATTTGCGCCTGATTCAGTTGAAGCGATAGCTAATGAAGCATATAAAAGAAAGACAGGAGCAAGAGCATTAAGATCAATAATTGAGGAACTAATGCTAGACATAATGTATACTTTACCTTCTGAAGAAAATACCAAAGAATTCACAATTACGAAAAAAATGGTAGATAATTTATTCTCATCCAAAATTGTTAAACTTCCTTCAGGATCAAAAAGAATCATTAAAGAGTCTGCATAAAAATTAGATTTTAAATGTTGTCATCATAATTCCTAATTCTTCTAATTAATGAAAAATAAATGCCTAATAACCATAAGCCTTTTCATCAAAAATACAGACCAAATAACTTAGATGAACTGGTTGGCCAAAAATTTATATCTATTACTTTAAAACAAGCGCTATTAACAAACAAAATTGCTCCTGCATATCTTTTTAATGGTCCGAGAGGTACTGGAAAAACATCAAGTGCGAGAATATTTGCCAAATCTTTAAACTGCCAGGCATTCAAACATCCAACGATAAATCCTTGTAGTAAGTGTGACTTATGTAGACAAATTACAGATGGAAATGCGCTAGATATTATCGAGATTGATGCAGCATCAAATACAGGAGTTGAGAATATAAGAGAAATCATAGAAAGAGCGAGATTTGCACCTACTCAAGCGAAATGGAAAGTATATGTTATTGATGAATGTCATATGCTTTCCACAGCAGCTTCAAATGCTTTACTAAAAACAATTGAAGAACCGCCCTCAAAAGTTGTATTTATCCTTGCGACAACAAATCCTGAAAGAGTCTTAAATACAATACAAAGTAGATGTCAAAAGTTTGATTTTAGAAGAATAAACCCTAGTGACATTTTTGAACATTTATCAGAAATAGCAGAAAAAGAATCCATTAAGTACGAAGTACAAGCATTAAAAATGATTGCAAAAAGATCCAATGGAGGAATGAGGGATGCACAAAGCCTTTTAGAACAACTTAATCTTCTACCAGAAGGTATAACGATTAAAAATATTCAAAACTTGCTTGGAGAAGTATCTGAAATTGAATTAACAAATTTGATTAAGTCCTTAATTGAGAATAATCCAGAATCATTAATTATCACTTGCAACAAATTATATGATGCAGGAAACGAACCCCATCAAATAATTATCGGATTATTAAACATAACAAGAGATCTATTACTACACACTACAAATAATAAACATTCAGATCTTTATTATACGTCTGACGAATTTCAAGATGAATTGGATAAAATCTCAAAAATAATAAATAAATCAACAATAATTAATTGGCATAATAAACTGAGAAACATTGAATATCAAATAAAAACAAGCGATAATCCAAGGCTTTGGTTTGAAATACATTTAACTGGACTTCTAGATAATCAAGAAATAAATAGTTATGAAAATAAACCCGAAATTAAAAATAATCACACTAAAGATAAACAAAAAAAGATCTTAAAAAATGAAGAAATTCGTAATAAAGAAAATGTCCCTTATGAAATTAAAAAAACCACCATACAAGAGGTAAAAAGTACCGAAGAATTAACTTTAAAAAAAGACATGCAATTGAAAAACCCTAACAGTCTAGAGAAAGAAAGTACAGAAACTATTACTGACAATAGCCAACTTGATTGTGAAACTAATAATTTAAAAAATAAATGGGAACTAATTCTTTCTAAATTAGAGTTACCTTCAACAAGAATGTTACTTTCACAACAAGCAGAACTCGAAAGTTTTGACTCTAAGAAAATAACAATTGCATTATCTCCAAACTGGGAAAATATGATAAAAAGCAGAAAAGTTTTAATTGAAAGTACAGTAAAAAAGATATTTGGAGATCAAATAATACTCGTTTTCTCAACCAAACAATTCACTAAAAGTAACCTATCGAACTCTACAAAAATTAAAAACAATGAAGTCAATAATTTAAAACCGATAAAAAAAATAGAACCAAAAACTAATTTACCGCCAAATAAATCAACAGAGGAAATTTATGATGATAGTTCAAAAAACCTAGCAAATTTCTTTAATGGAGAGATAATAGACCTTGATGAATAAATTAAACGCCAGTATGTAGAGTTTTTCGCCAAAGAATCTTTTTAGGAAAAATAGACATTTTTAATGTCACCCAAGGGATTACTAAAAACCAATGTGATAAATAAAAAACAGATAAAAATATCATCAGAAAATTCTCTTTATGCAATACAGGTACTTCACTTTTGCAAGTAGAGCCATACCAAAATGCAATTCCAGATAGAAGAAAAGCTGTGAATGAAATAGGCCAGTAAATTGGATTATTTAACAAAATGATGCTTAGAGCTAAATCAAAAATAGAAATAATTGGAAGTGCATATTGCAAAATGAAAAAGTAAGTTAAATCAAATTTCTGTAAATAATCAATTCTATTAGATACTAATTGATCTCCATAATCAAAGAATCTTTGCAAACCGCCCTCTGCCCATCTTTGCCTTTGTGATAATAAAGCATTTAAACTCTCAACAGCTTCTTCCATAACTGGAGGATCCCACATGATCCCAATCTTAGATTTTGATAATAATAATCTCAAACTTAAATCGAGATCATCAGTAACTGTATCTTCATTAAAAGAACCACATGCCAATAATGTATCTTTTTTGATTAATTGACCGTTGCCTCTTAACTCAGAGACCCCAGCTACTGATAACCTTCCATATTGAAAGATTGCGTCCATCGCCATCTCCATTGACTGACATGTAGTTAAAAAATTGTCACTAATATTTGTTACTGATTTTCTTAATTGAACGGCCGACCAATCACCCTCTTCTACAAAGCTAAACAACCGTATCAAAGAATCTTGTTTTAATTGAGCATCAGCATCCAAAACTAATAACCATTCACCATGAGTAAACTTTAAAGCATAATTTAAAGCTCCTGACTTACCGCCTCCTGCATTTGGAGAACGACTTAGTACTTTTAGCTTTTCAAATTGTTTAGATAATCGATCTAGAATTAAAGGCGTCTTATCAGAACTGCCATCATCAATTATGTAAATATTTAATTTATTTGTTGGATAATCCAAATTAACTAATCTTTCAACTAATCTTGCAATAACATTCTCTTCATCTCTTGCAGCGACACAAATATCAAGTGAAGGTAAATTTTTATTAGTAACATTACTGCTAAAAGTATCTGATAAGTTATTTCTTTTGAAATTTCTAGAAATAACTATTAAGCCGTAAAAAGCAATCACAAAAGAAAGAGCAATAATAAAGTAAAAAAACCCTTTGATATTGTAAAAATGAGGAATTATAGTTACAAAAAAACAAGCGCTAAGAAATACAAAGGACTTCAATCTTCGATTTTTGTAAAAACCCTTGCTCATAAAGTAAATTTATAACTATTGACCCTTCATTGAGAAAATATCCCAATTTTTTGAAGTTTTGCATTTCGATAATAATGATTCAATATTTGTTCATAAGAGAATCCTAATTCTGCCATTTCAATAGCTCCTGACTGTGATAAACCTACACCATGACCGAAGCCTCCACCTTTGAAAAGCCATAAATTATCACTTAATTTATTAATAGTAAATAAATTACTAGGTATAAAACTTAATATTCGCCTTATATCATCTTTTACAAGAAGAATAGTTTTATTAACTTTGTTAGTATGTATTTCCAATTTTGTTACTCTGCCACTTATACCTCGTTCAATAACATTTAAATCTAAAACATCATCATTAATATCTATGAGTTTATTTTCAACTAGTTTTTCTTTAATGTGAAGATTAGAAACTTTCTTATTCCAGCGAAAACGTGAGTGATTACTGCCATAAAACTCTTCAGTATTAAAATCTAAAAGATGATTTAATTCAGATTCATCAGCAATTGGAAATTTAAAAATTTTATTCAACGATTTAGAACCATCTATAATCGAAATAAAATAAGGATAATCCTGCATTTGCCAAGATTCACTAGCAGTAGCAGATATACCTCCATTAGAACCATGATAAAAAGCATTTATTGGCTTATTTTCATATGTGAGAATAAAATTTGAAGTTGCTGCGATAGCTTTTTGTACTTTTTTATTTTTTACTTTTGGAGGCTTATACACTTGGCATTGGGTACTTATACATAAATGGTAACTATCCATATTAAATCTATCAGAATTGAAAATTCCCCAAGTTCTTGCAATTACTGCTTGTGCCTTAAGTGCTTCTAGAGGAGCACTCGGTCCAATTTCATGTGGCAAAACACCCGCCAAATAATCATCAAACTTAATTTTTTGAATTAATGTCCAAGTCCCATATGAATCTTGTATTAAATAAAAATTTTTACCAAATTGAACATCATTTATTGTGATTTCCTCGTCAGCATAAATATGTATGGGACCTTCCAGTTTCTTTACAAAAGAATCGCTTTTAAGCGATGGTGTAATTTGACTATCTTTTGTTTTTCTGAAAATCTTACTTTTTAATGCAAGCTCAGGCAGATCATCTTCAAATGGAATCCATACCTCCCAGTTTTTTGGGTAAGCAACGGTAGCATCAAATCCTTTTTCTTTTAGTATCTCTGCTTGTTTTTGTGCTGATTCAAAACTTGCAAAAGGACCAAAAACAATTCTTTGGATTGTATTAGGAGTTTTGGTCGGTATATCACTCCATTGAATAGTAATATTTTTTGCTTTGTGTTTAATCCCATTAGAAGAATATAAATTTAACAAGCCTTTATCAGTTACAAAAGTAATCTCCTGATTCATAGAAAAACTATCATAATCTCCACCAAGGTATTGCTTTAAACCAATTAAAAAATATCCCTTTTTTATTTCTAAATCGAGATCAATCTTAATCAAGTCTTCTGCAACTAGATGAGGAGTAAATTTGGTATGAATTGTTAAAAGAGAAACACATCCTAAAAATAAATTTAAAAAAGCAAATTTACGTTTCATAAGTGGCAACTTTCCTTATAAATTAAAAATTTAATTTGCACCAATGCCTATAAAGGTTTAGATTATCCTAATTAAACACATTTGACTTAAATGTCTAAACTAAAAACTCGTAAATCAGCTGCCAAAAGATTTAAAGCTACGGCAACGGGTAAATTCATGAGAAGAAGAGCATTCCATAATCATTTACTTGATCATAAAAGCTCAAAATTAAAAAGACATCTTTCAACAAAAGCAGTAGTTGATGAAAGAGATGCCGATAATGTAAAATTAATGATTCCATACGCATAAAGAATTAACCCATTTTCCTTAAAAATTCATGGCACGTGTAAAAAGAGGCAATATAGCCAGAAAAAGAAGAAACAAAATCTTAAATCTTGCAAAAGGTTTTAGAGGCGGAAACAAAAATCTTTTCAGAACTGCAAATCAAAGAGTTATGAAAGCTCTTTGTAATGCATACAGGGATAGAAGGAGAAGAAAAAGAGATTTTAGAAGACTTTGGATTTCTAGAATTAACGCCGCAGCAAGAATAAATGGGACAAACTATAGCAAATTGATAAATGGCATGAAAAATTCCAAAGTTATCATTAATAGAAAAATGCTTGCTCAATTAGCCTTAAATGATCCTAAGTGTTTTGAAAAAATAGTTTCTTCCGTGAGCGATTAGATAAAAATATAATCTAAAAAAATAATTTTCAATAATGGAAATATCTTCCTTCCAATCCTATTTAATAATTCTTTTTATAGTACTAATAATAATTTCTATTTTTGTATTCAGACAATTTCTAAAAACGAGAAACGAAGAATTAAATTTAGTAAAATTTGAGCAGAAAGGTTTAGATTCTCTAACTAAAGCTACCGAATTATATGAATTTGGGTCTATTCAGATAAAAAAACGATTATATTCTGAAGCAACTAAGACCTTTTTAAAAGCGATTGAAAATTATGAAAATGAACCTGAGGAAGCTAAAGCCATAATAAACAATGCTTTAGGTTTTACTTATGCTGCTCAAAATGAATTTCAAAAAGCAATTAAATACTATAATTCAGCAATAAAATCACTTCCAGAATATCCAATAGCCCTAAATAATTTAGCTTCTGCACAACAGCGATTATTAGAATACGATTTAGCATATTCGACCTATCAAAAAGTTTTAATGATAGATCCAAGCAACAAAACGGCTCTTAAAAAAAGTAAGGAATTAGAAAAAAGAAATAATTACAAACCCTATAAAGGTATAAAAGATAAGGGATTTTAAATATGGAAAATAGTTCATCTTTAGTGATTGGAGGAAAACAGTTTTCCAGTAGATTAATGGTAGGTACTGGAAAATATAAATCCAATAAAGATATGGTAGAAAGTTTGTCAAATTCCGAAACGGAAATTATAACCGTAGCTGTTAGAAGAATTAAAAATAATCAAACCGGAGAAAATTTACTCGAAAAGATTAACTGGAAAAAATACTGGATGCTGCCTAATACAGCGGGTTGTGTAAATGCCGATGAAGCAATCAGAATAGCAATTTTGGGAAGAGAGCTTGCAAAATTATCTGGTCAAGAAGAAAATAATTTTGTCAAGTTGGAAGTAATTCCTGACAAAAAATATTTACTACCAGATCCAATAGAAACTTTAATAGCGGCTGAAGTTTTAATAAAAAAAGGTTTTGCTGTACTTCCCTATATCAGTGCAGATCCCATTCTTGCAAAAAGACTAGAAGAGGTAGGTTGTTCAACTGTTATGCCATTAGGATCGCCAATTGGGTCTGGACAGGGTTTGTTAAATTTTTCAAATATATTAATAATTATTGAGAATGCGAAAGTGCCGGTAATAATCGACGCAGGAATTGGGGCGCCGAGTGAAGCTGCTCAAGCTATGGAACTAGGAGCTGATGGTGTTTTGATAAATAGTGCAATCGCACTAGCTAAAAATCCACCTCTAATGGCTCAAGCAATTAATTATGGAGTAAAAGCTGGAAGACAAGCTTTTCTTGCAGGGAGAATTAAAAAACAAAACTTTGCAATATCAAGTTCACCAGAAGAAAATATATCTATCTAAGTTCCATAAAGTAGAGGATTTTAAATGAGACTTTAATTTTTTTAAATTTGATTGGATTTTTCCCATTAAGAAAAAAGATTTGAAACTATTTACAATGTTTTTTCGCAAATTGGAAGCACGCTGTAGTAATTTAATAAATATATTATGAATCTATTAATTCTGGAGTTCTGAGTGAAAGTTATTGTTCTAGGTGGAGATGGTTTTTGCGGTTGGCCTTGTGCGGTGAATTTAGCAGAACAAAATCATGATGTAATTATTGTCGACAATTTAAGTCGTAGAAAAATTGATATTGATCTAGAGGTAGAATCTTTAACTCCAATTGCTTCGATAACAGAACGACTGTCTGCATGGGAAGAGATTGGAGGCAAGCCTATGAGATTTCTTAATATGGATATCTCTAAACAATATCAAAAATTACTCAATTTGCTCATTGATGAAAAACCAGACTCCGTGATCCATTTTGCAGAGCAAAGAGCAGCGCCTTACTCAATGAAATCGAGTTTCACTAAAAGATATACAGTAGATAATAATGTTAATGGCACCCACAACCTTCTTGCTGCAATAGTAGAGAGTAATTTAGATATTCATGTTGTTCATTTAGGAACAATGGGAGTCTACGGATATGGATCACATAGAGGTGCAACAATTCCAGAAGGTTATCTAAAAGTTGAAGTTCCACAACCAGATGGCAGCAGATTTGAAGAAGAAATATTACACCCTGCAAGTCCAGGTAGTGTTTACCATATGACTAAAACTTTAGATCAATTATTATTTCTTTACTACAACAAAAATGATCTTGTAAGAATCACGGATCTACATCAAGGCATAGTTTGGGGAACGAATACAGAAGCAACTTTAAAAGATCCTAGATTGACAAACCGATTTGACTATGACGGAGATTATGGAACTGTTTTAAACAGATTTCTAATGCAAGCTGCAATAGGGTATCCACTAAGTGTTCATGGGACAGGAGGGCAAACGAGAGCGTTTATACATATAAAAGACTCTGTAAAATGTGTACAACTTGCTCTTGAAAATCCTCCAAAATCTGGAGAGAGAGTCAAAATCTTTAATCAAATGACTGAGAGTCATCAAGTTGGAGAACTTGCTAAAAAAGTCGCGTCTCTAACAGGAGCTGATATCAACTATTTACCAAATCCAAGGAATGAAGCAGTAGAAAATGATCTAATTGTTGATAATAAATGCTTTATAGAATTAGGTTTAAACCCAACTACTCTTGATAATGGCTTATTAGAAGAAGTTGTTGAAGTTGCTAAAAAATACTCCAATAGGTGTGATCTTAAGCGCATACCTTGTGTTTCATCCTGGACTAAAAAACAAGCTGAGGCTATAAAGACTAATTAAAATTCCTGAAATAATTAATTTAAGAAAGTGAAAATTGCTTTGTTTACTGAAACTTTTTTACCTAAAGTTGACGGCATAGTCACAAGACTGACTAAAACTATTGAATTTTTAATAAAAAATGGTGATGAAGTTATAATTTTTTGTCCAGAGGGGTGTCCAGAATCATATATGGGAGCAACTGTAGTTGGAGTTGCTGCCGTGCCATTACCCTTATACCCAGAGTTGAAGCTTGGTTTGCCAGGCCCTGCGGTCTCAGATAAGTTAGAAAAATTTAACCCAGATTTGATACACGTTGTTAATCCAGCCGTACTTGGCTTAGGTGGCATATGGTTGGCGAAAACTAATAATATTCCTTTAATTGCTAGCTACCATACTCATCTTCCAAAATATCTGGAACATTACGGTATGGGTATGTTAGAGCCACTTTTGTGGGAATTATTAAAAGCAGCTCATAATCAAGCCTTATTAAATTTATGTACTTCCACCGCTATGGTAAATGAGTTAAAAGATAAAGGTATTCAAAGAACTGCCCTATGGCAAAGAGGAGTAGATACTTACAGTTTCCGACCAGATTTGAGAACTGAGACCATGAGAAAGAAATTATTTGGGAAATATAAAGACGCTAATTACTTATTGATTTATGTAGGAAGATTATCAGCAGAAAAGCAAATTGAGAGAATTAAACCGGTCTTAGAAAGTATTCCTGATGCATGCCTAGCACTTGTAGGTGACGGGCCATATAGAAAACAGCTTGAAAAAATCTTCGAAAATACTAAGACAAATTTCATAGGATATTTATCTGGAAATGAACTTGCTAGCGCCTATGCATCTGGAGATATATTTTTATTTCCCTCAAGTACAGAAACCCTTGGGTTAGTCTTACTTGAAGCAATGGCGGCAGGTTGTCCAGTTATTGGAGCCAACAAGGGGGGAATTCCAGATATAATTAGTGATGGAATTAATGGTTGTTTATATGATCCTGATCAAAAAGATAATGGAGAACAAAGTTTAATTGAAGCGACAAAAAAAATTCTAGAAAATGGAGATAAAAGAGAAGTTATGAGGCAAGAAGCACGGAACGAAGCAGAAAAATGGGATTGGAACCAAGCAACGATACAACTTCAAAATTACTATTCTGATACTCTCAAAGAAATAGAAAAAACTTAATCTAAATTAAGCTACGTGTGGAGGCGTAGGACTACTATATGAACTTAAAGGAAGTATTAAAGTAGCAATGTTTTGGTTCTTCTCAGGCCTTTTTTTCTTTGAGAATTTTTTACCAAAAGGTACCCTAATAACATTTGTTCCCTCAATGGAACAAATATTTGAATTATCTCCAGAAAAATTATTGACGAAATTTGGCAAGTCGACGTTTTTTACTGGCAGGTGCTTTACATTACCAGATTTAAAATCTTTGGTCATAGCCTCAAATACCCCAAAAAAATTTGATGCTTGAATATTTTAATAAAAAAATTTAAAAAAATTCTATAAGAAAATATTAAATTTTTATTCACATTGATAATAACTAAGTAAATGCAAAGATGCTAGTCCTTTAAGCACATTTTTTCTCTTCTAAAGTTTCTCCCTGATTTACATTACAAGAACAAATTAAATTGCGATCACCATATGCATTATTAATACGAGAAACTGAAGACCAAAACTTAATATTTGTATGAGTTTTATAAGGAAAAGAAGCTTTTTCTTTTGAATAAGGATAATACCAATTATCAGTAATTAATTCTTTCAGCGTATGGGGAGCGTTACTTATTACATTATTATTCTTTAATTCACTATTTTTTTCTATTTCGCTGATTTCTTCTCCAATCAATAGCATAGCCTCGCAAAATCTATCCAATTCAACCAAACTTTCACTTTCAGTAGGCTCTATCATTATGGTCTCTGGAACAGGCCAACTTATAGTTGGAGCATGAAAACTATAATCTATTAATCGTTTAGCTAAATCATTTACACTCAAACCAGTTTTGGATTTTAAATCTCTAAAATCTAAAATACATTCATGTGCGACAAAATTATTTTTTCCTTTATAAAGAATCTTGAATTTATGCTTTAAAGAATGCGCAATATAATTTGCAGATAAAATTGCATGCATAGTTGCTTTCCTTAAACCACTAAGACCAGCCATTTTTATGTACATCCAACTTATTGGAAGAATACTTGCACTTCCATGCTTGGCAGAAGATACGTAATTGGAACTATTAAATAAATTATTATCCATTAAAGAATGCGTAGGAAGAAATGGGCTTAAGATTTCTGATGCAGCAACTGGACCTACTCCTGGACCGCCACCTCCATGTGGAATGCAGAATGTTTTATGTAAATTCAAATGACAAACATCAACACCATAATCCCCCGGTTTGCATAATCCAACCTGAGCGTTCAAATTTGCTCCATCTAAATAGACAAATCCTCCAACAGAGTGAATTAAATCACATATCTTTCTGATTTGTAATTCAAAAACTCCATGAGTAGAGGGATAAGTCAACATGAGAGCCCCTATTTGGTTATCAAATTTCTTGACTTTGATCGACAAATCTTGAAAATCAATATTTCCTTCGTCATCACATTCAACACTTAACACATCAAAACCTGCCATAACTGCACTAGCAGGATTTGTTCCATGAGCACTTTTAGGAATTAAACATTTTTTTCTTAATAGTTCACCTTTTGATTCAAAATAAGAATTTATTGCCAATAAACCTGCAAACTCTCCTTGAGAGCCAGCATTTGGTTGAAAAGAAACTGATTTTAAACCAACAATATCACTTATCCATTTTTCTAGGTCAGATATGATTTTTGAGTAGCCTTTAGTTTGATCTGGTGGGGAAAAAGGATGAATCGAAGATAAATTAGCCCAAGAGACTGGATTTAACTCTGCTGCAGAATTTAACTTCATGGTACAGCTTCCCAATGGCATCATCCCATCTACTAAAGAAAAATCTTTTTCTGCAAGTCGGAATATATATCTCATTAATTCAGTTTCACTTTGGTAATTTGTGAATATATCTTGCTGCATCCATGCACTGGATCTCAAAGCTAAACTTTCAAGATGAAATACTTTATCAAATTTTATATGCTCTAAATCTTCTTCTTTTTCTATAAGGTTTGCTATGAAAGTCAAAATATCTTTGATTTCTTTTTCATTACTAAGCTCATCTAAAGAGATCCCAAAGCCAGTTGACTTTTCAATAGTTGATCCCAACGGCAAAATTCTTAAGTTATAGCCATTTTTTAAAGCTTCATTGTGGATCTTCTGGGAGTGCTCAGAATAAACATCAACACTATCAAATCTAATCCCATCAGGAATATCAAAACCTAAAGCAGCTAAACTTGATTCTAAATTTATTCTCAACTCCACTAATCTCTTAGCAATTTGGGTTAATCCAGAGGGTCCATGATAAATAGCATAAAAAGAAGAAATTATGGCTAACAAAGATTGAGAAGTACAAATATTACTAGTGGCCTTTTCCCTTCTAATATGTTGCTCTCTTGTTTGCAATGCTAGTCTTAGAGACTTTTCTCCATTTTTAGATAGAGTTTGCCCAACAATTCTTCCGGGTATCAGCCTTTTATATTTTTCGCTACAAGCAAAATATGCTGCGTGGGGGCCACCAAAACCCATTGGAACACCAAATCTTTGCATACTACCCACTGCTACATCAACACCAAATTCAGAAATTGGTTTAATCAAAACTTGTGCCAGTGGATCAATACATGCTGTAACAATAATTTCTGATCTATGTGCTTGGGATATTAAGAATGTGGGATCATATAATTCCCCATTTTTACCGGGTAATTGCAACAACATTCCAAAAACATCATCATGATTAGGAAGGTTGCTTTGAGTAAAGCGTTTTAAGGATATTCCCAAAGGTTTTGCTCTGGTTTGCAGAACATTAAAAGTATGATCAAAAACATTTGATTCCACTAAGTACACTTTTGAAGATTTATTTTTTCTTGCGGAAAAACTCATCGCCATAGCTTCTGCAGCAGAAGTACCTTCATCTAACAAAGATGCATTGGCGACAGGGAATCCTGTTAGTTCACAAACAATAGTCTGAAAATTAAATAGAGCTTCTAATCTTCCTTGTGCGATTTCTGCTTGATAGGGAGTATAAGACGTGTACCACCTTGGATTTTCAAGAACATGTCTTTTGATTACTTTAGGCATGTGATTGTCATAATAACCAAGGCCTATTAGTGATCTCATTTTAGTATTTTTATTCGCAATCTCTTCTAATTCATTTAAAGCCTCAATTTCTGAACAACCTTGGGGTAATATTTCTGAAAATTTATCTTTAAGCTGAATATCCTCAGGAATAACTTGATTTATAAATTGATCAATATTATTAAAACCTAGCTTGTTCAGCATAATTCTTTCATCATTATCTCCCAACCCAAGATGCCTATCTATAAACAAATCAGACCCAAATGTGGATGTCATATTAAAATATTTTTCTTTAAAATAGCTCTTTTTAAAAAGTTTGCCTTATTTTGGTACAACCTTTGATTGATATTCCTCAGAAGTCATCAAATCAGCAATTGATGCTTTTGATTCTGGTTTCAATATGACTAACCAACCGTCTCCAATCGGATCATTCTGTAAAAGCTCAGGATTCTCAATTACACTTTCATTTACAGATACTATTTCCCCAGAAAAAGGCAGATAGACTTCCTCAACGGCCTTAACTGATTCTATTGTTCCAAAAGTCTCCCCTTTCTCTAAAGTCTCCCCTTGATCAGCTAATTCAACAAAAACAATATCTCCTAATTGATCTATAGCGAATTCACTAACTCCAATTTTTAATAATCCATTTTCTTCCAAGACATATTCATGAGTATCAGCATAGTTGAGGTTGTCTGGAAACTTGTAAGACATGATTAAATAGTTAAAGGAAGTAGAGAATCCTTTGAAATTAATTTTTCCTCTAATAATTCAGATAATAATCGAATTAATGCAATTTTGATGTGAGCTATGTGAGAACCACCTTGAACAAAAATATTGTAAGGATGTCTTAAAGGAGCATCAGCAGAAAATTCACTTGTACTACCTTCAATAAATGTGCCTCCTGCCATTAATAATTTTGAATCATATCCATACATTGATGATGGAACAACATTCAGAAAAGAATCTACTGGTGAAGAATTTTGAAAAGATTGACAAACTTTTTGTACCAAATCAGGATTATTCAATCTTACTGACTGAATAAGATCAGATCTATAAGTTGCTGGCTCTGGTAAAACCTTAAATCCTAAATTTTTAAAGACTGCGGCAACCATATCAGCACCTTTTAGTGATTCGTGAACAATTTGTGGTGCTAAAAACAAACCCTGCAAAATTAATCTTCCTAGTCCAAAATTTATTCCTGCAGAAGAACCAATACCTGGTGAGGTTAATCTAGAACATGCCATCTCAACCAACTCTGCATCTCCTGCAACGTACCCACCAGTAGGAACGATTGTTCCTCCCAAATTTTTAATCAATGATCCAGCAATTATATTTGCCCCTTTAGAAATTGGTTCACTATCTTCAACAAGCTCCCCATAACAGTTATCAACAAAACATATACAGTTAGGATCAAGAGAATGAATAAGACTACAAATTTTTTCTATCTGATTATTCGTAAGAGACTTTCTCCAACTATATCCACAACTTTTTTGTATGAATACTAATTTGCATGAATTTTCTTTAAAAGAATGAACAATTTTTTCTTTAAAAGAATCAAAATTCTCGCAGATATTTATTTGCTTATATTCAATCTCAAAATCTTTAAGTGAGCCTTTACCTCCTCCCCTTATTCCTATGACTTCTTCTAACGTGTCATATGGTTGTCCTGTAAGAGATAACATTACATCTCCAGGTCTAAGAATTCCAAATAAGACAGAACTTATTGCATGCGTTCCACTTACAAATTGCATCCTCACAGCTGCCTTTTCAGCAAGAAACAATCTTGCAAATACCGCATCAATTTTTTCTCTAGATATATCATCATATCCACTACCAGAAGATGGATTGAAATGACTAGTGGAAACTTTTTCTTCCTTAAAAATTGTCAAAATATTCTCTAATTTCTGGAAAACCTGATTGGACCTTTCTTCGAAAACTTTACTTAAACTCTCTTCGACAGAAAGAACAACGTTTTCAGCCAGTTTTAAGTTATTGTTTAACGTCATTTATTTTGAAAATTCATGTTATTTTTTAGAAGCTAAATTTCTTAATTCTGCGAGGAAAGCATTAGGTCCCCTACCCTTAAAATAAGAAAGTTTTTTTGAAGCCTCATATAAATCAAGAAGTTCTCCATCTAATTCTTCTGCCGTATAATCTCTAATTCCTGCTATTACCTCAACAAAACGTTCTCTACGGGCAGATTTATTGACAGCATAGGCTTCCATTACCTGAATTTTACATGATCTCCAAGCCTTATTCTGACAAAAATGCACTGAAAGAGCATCACTTAAAGCAGAAGCTTCTTCATCTTCTATGTACCAGTCAAAAGATGAAGGTAGAGATTTTAATCCTGAAAATATCTCGAATAACTCACCGGCCGACAATGGATTACCAGAATCATTTTTTAGGGGCAATGCAGACTCTTCCAAAGATTTCCATAACTCTGGGTAATCAGTTTCAAAACGATCTCTGATTTTTTCAATACCTTGATCAAGAATCGTATTAACTTGAGCTAAAGCAAGAAAAACTTCTGGACCTGGCGAAGATAACTTCCCATTCCTAAGATTAGAAATTTGCGAATTATGAACTTTACCTAAATCAAGAACTTCAGAAAGTAATGGCAAAACTCTGTGAGACCATCCATTTCTTTCATGCCAGAGGTGTATCAAATGAGCCATAGCCCTTCGACCTCTTGATAATTTATCGCGATATCCGAGACTCACAGATAATTAAACTTATTAATAGTATAGTATGATAATATTACATATCGGTAATTTTGAAAATAGTATTTCAATATCATGAATTCAGTAATTTTCCAAGAAACTGCAAAATTAAAAAAACCTGTTCCAGCTGAAAAAGTTATAGAACTCTCAGAAAAATTGCTGGAACCTTCCAGTCATTCAAAAAGATATCCTCCAAGACTGCATAAAACGTGGGGGACAATATTTTTTATGGTTGCAATTCATATTCTTTCTCTCATAGCTATACAACCAAAATTTTGGAGTCTTCCTGCAGTCACTTCATTATTATTTTTTTACTGGGTTACTGCTTGTTTAGGAGTCACTCTTGGATATCATAGATTGTTATCACACAGATCGTTCACTGTTCCAAGATGGTTAGAAAGATTTTTTGCTACCTGTGGGGCTATAAGTTGCCAGCATGGACCAATAGATTGGGTAGGTTTACATAGGCATCACCACTCTTTTTCAGATACTGAAGTAGATCATCACAATAGTAAAAAGGGGTTTTGGTGGAGTCATATGGGTTGGATGTTTAAAGACGTTGAAGCACTAAAAGCTGTTCCAAAACTAAGTGCAGATTTAATCAAGGATCCATACTATAGATTTCTAAATAAATATTTTTTATTCTTACAAATTCCTATTGGACTTTCTTTGTACGCAATAGGTCAAAAATTAGGAGTTGGAGGTTGGGCTCTAGTCCTTTGGGGAATTCCATTGAGGCTTGTGGTTGTTTATCACGTAACTTGGCTAGTCAACTCCGCGACTCATTGTTGGGGTAAAGCACCATTTGAGAGTGGCGATTCATCGAAAAACAATGCGTGGGTTGCTGCACTAACATTTGGAGAAGGTTGGCACAATAACCATCATGCATTTCCCAATTCGGCAAAACAAGGATTATTTAGAGGGCAGATAGACTTAACATGGGAACATATTAAGATTCTTGCGAAATTTGGTCTTGCAAAAAAAGTAAAGTTACCCTCTAGGTCTTATTATTAACTATATTGTTCAATATTTTCATGGCTAAAAGAGTACAAGTCGCATTAACTGAATCAATCGCATCACTAGGTAAAGAAGGAGATCTAGTTGAAGTAGCACCTGGATACGCAAGAAATTTTCTCTTACCTTATGGAAAGGCAATGAATGTAACACCAGCAGTCCTTAAACAAATTGAAAGGAAGAAAGAAAAAGAAAAAATCGCTGCTGATAAATTAAAGCAAGAAGCTTTAGATTTCCAAACTGCATTATCTACAATAGGTAGGTTCACTATCAAAAAACAGGTTGGAGAAGATGGTGTCCTTTTTGGAACGGTTACCAATGGGGATGTTGCCGAAGCGATAGAAGCGGCAACTAAAAAAGAAATTGATAGAAGAAACATTACTGTTCCTGATATTCATAATTTAGGTTCCTTTACTGCAAAAATAAAATTACATCCAGAAGTAAATGCAGAGGTAAATATAGAAGTAACAAGTTAATCAATTTGTTGCATTATTTTGAAAAGTAGCCAGAGTATATATCTAAGCAATTAAAGATATGGTTTCAGTACCTTTTCCAAATAATGGGCAAAATAAAAATTTTAAAAAAGATTTTAATAATGAAAATACTGGATTAGTCCCTCCTCAAAACGTTCAAGCAGAGGAGGCTGTTCTTGGTGGCATACTTCTTGATCCAGACGCGATCGGAAGAATTGCAGACTTAATTAAATCTGAAGCTTTTTATATAAATGCCCATCAAGAGATTTATAGAACAGCATTAATGTTGCATACCCAGGGTAAACCAACTGATTTAACATCAATGAGTGCTTGGTTAGCAGATAATGGATCACTAGAAAAAATTGGAGGGAACAACAAACTAGTAGAACTAGTTGAAAATGTTTCCTCTACCGCTTCCATAGAACAAGTTGCTAATTTAATTAACGACAAATTCATGAGAAGGCAACTTATCAGATCTGGAAATGAGGTGGTTCAACTAGGTTTTGATCAAACTCAAGATACTGATGAAGTTCTAGATAAAGCCGAGCAAAAAATATTTGAAATCAGTCAAGAAAAACCTTCAAAAGGTCTGACTCAAGCAGCTGAAATCCTTACAAGTACTTTCAATGAAATAGAGTCAAGATCATTAGGTACTTCAGTAGCTGGAATTCCTGTAAATTTCTACGATCTTGATGCGATGACTCAAGGTTTTCAAAGAAGTGATTTAATAATCGTAGCTGGAAGACCTTCTATGGGGAAAACTTCAATAGTTCTCAATCTGGCTAAAAATGTTGCACAATCTCAAGATTTACCTGTGTGTGTATTTAGTCTTGAAATGAGTAAAGAACAGTTGACATATAGATTACTTTCTATGGAAGTTGGAATAGAGAGTGGCAGGTTAAGAACAGGAAGATTACAGCAAGATGAATGGCCATTACTCGGAGAAGGTATCAATTCATTAGGTCAATTACCAATATTTATTGATGACAAGCCTAACTTAACTGTTTTAGAGATGAGATCTCTGTGCAGAAGATTAATAGCTGAACAAAAAAAAGAACTTGGATTAATTGTGATTGATTACCTTCAATTAATGGAAGGATCAACCCCTGATAATAGAGTCCAAGAACTTTCACGAATAACAAGAGGTCTCAAAAGCATGGCCAGAGAATTAAAAGTACCAGTAGTAGCTTTATCTCAGCTTAGTAGAGGAGTTGAGTCTAGAACAAATAAAAGACCAATGTTAAGCGATCTGAGAGAATCAGGATCTATTGAACAAGATGCAGATTTAGTATTAATGATTTATAGAGATGAATACTATAATCCAGAGACTGAAGATAAAGGGATTACAGAAATCATTGTCACTAAACATAGAAATGGACCCGTAGGAACTGTTAAATTATTATTTGAACCTCAATTTACGAGATTTAGGAATTTAGCTAATTAAATCGATCCTAAAATGCAAGATCATCACTCAACAAATGAATCTTTTGACATCATCGTTATTGGAGGAGGACATGCAGGATGCGAAGCAGCTATAACAACAGCAAAATTAGGATTTTCTACAGCCCTATTCACAATCAATTTAGATAGGATTGCCTGGCAACCTTGCAACCCTGCAGTGGGCGGGCCAGCAAAAAGTCAGTTAGTGCATGAAGTTGATGCATTAGGAGGAATCATTGGAAAATTAGCTGATAAAACAGCTATACAAAAAAGAATATTAAATGCAAGTAGAGGGCCAGCTGTATGGGCATTAAGAGCTCAAACAGACAAAAGAGAATACTCAAAAAAGATGATAGAAATCCTTCAGAATACAGATAATTTATCTTTAAAAGAAGCAATGATTACTGAACTGGATATCGCAATAACTGAAGAAATTGGATTGAACTCCAAAAAAATCATAAAAAAAAGAATAAAAGGTGTAAAAACATTTTTTGGTAGTTATTATTCCGCTAAATCAGTTATCATCACAGCTGGTACTTTTTTAGAAGGAAAAATATGGATTGGGAATAAATCAATGTCAGCAGGCAGATCGGGTGAACAATCAGCACAAGGTCTGACTCAAAACTTACACGAAATTGGTATTAAAACAGAACGTTTGAAAACAGGAACTCCAGCAAGAGTTGATAAAAAGAGTATCATTTTTGATGAATTAGATATTCAACCCAGTACTGCAGCTGATAAATATTTTTCTTTTGATCCAGATATCAAAAATAATATGCCTCAAGTTAGTTGTCATATCACAAGAACAACTTCCAAAACACATCAACTCATTCGAGACAATTTACATTTAACTCCCATTTACGGCGGTTTTATTGACAGTAAAGGGCCAAGATATTGTCCATCAATTGAAGATAAAATAGTTAAATTTGCTGATAAAGAATCACATCAAATTTTCTTAGAACCAGAAGGAATTAATACACCTGAAATATATGTACAAGGATTTTCTACGGGTTTACCCGAAAATATTCAATTAGAACTTTTAAGAACCTTGCCTGGATTAAGTAAATGTAAAATGTTGCGACCAGCATATGCTGTCGAATATGACTATATACCAGCAACACAGCTCCAAACATCACTCGAAACGAAAGAAATTGAAAATTTATTTAGCGCTGGACAAATTAATGGAACTACTGGTTATGAAGAAGCAGCAGCACAAGGATTAGTTGCCGGAGTCAATGCGACAAGAAAACTAAACAAAAAAGACCCAATAATTTTCACTAGAGAAAGCAGCTATATAGGAACAATGATTAATGATTTAATTACCAAAGATCTCAAAGAACCATACAGAGTTCTCACTAGTAGGAGTGAATATAGGCTCACTCTTAGAGGAGATAATGCAGATAGAAGATTAACCCCATTAGGTTATCAAATAGGGCTAATTGATGAGACAAGATGGTCGGCCTATCAAGAAAAGATGAAACTCCTTGAGGAAGAGAAATTAAGATTACATAACACCCGTTTAAAAAATACCGATGAAACATCAAAAAAAATAGAATTAGACACGGGCTCGAAAATCAAAGGTTCAACGACTTTGAAAGAACTCTTAAAAAGACCAAACTTTCATTATTCAGATCTAATTAAATATAATTTGACTGAAAAAAATCTAGATTCTTCAATACAGGAAGGCGTTGAAATAGATATTAAATACGAGGGTTACCTTAAAAGACAAAAAAACAACATTGAACAAATAAATCGTCAAAGCTGTAAATCTCTGCCTCAAGAAATAAATTATGAAAAGATAGATACATTATCTTTAGAAGCTAGAGAAAATTTGAATAAGATAAAGCCAAAAAATTTTGGTGATGCTTCAAAAATTCCTGGAGTAAGCAAAGCTGATTTAACTGCATTACTTGTTTGGCTAAAAATAAGAGAAATAAAAAAAGAAAAGGCAAATATTTTTGTCGAAAAAAAGTTATCATCTTAAAAGCATTCCGTCTGAGCACTGAATAAAAAACTTTTTAAATCTCCAAAAATTTTATGGGAAGAAAAAGCCTCTACTTTTTTAGTGAAAAATTCACTACCAAAAATATCTGGTCCATGGAAATTAATGCTGCTTGGGGATGGAAGTCCAACTAGACATTTACAGCTTTTAACTAATCAAGAGACGAAAATTAAATTAATTTCAATGCAAAAAGATCCTCTATTTATTGAAGAAGGTCCTAAAGAATTAAATCAGTTAAATGGACCTTTAATTAGAAGACAAGTATGGATTAATAATAATAATAAAAACCTAGCATGGGCTGAAAGTTGGTGGAATGCAGAACAAGTAAATGAAAATTTAAAAGCCAAAGAAGAACCAATTTGGAAGAATTTGACACAAGACAGATCAGAATTGTTTAGAGAAGTTGATCGAATTTCACTTGTTAATTCAAATTGGTTAGAGGATCAATTTTGTTTTAAAGGTCCATTCTGGTCAAGAAATTATAGATTTTTTCGAGACAAAAAGCCCCTAACAATTATTAGAGAAGTCTTCAATCCACATTTAGAAAGTTTATTAGGCTATTCAGGAATTAAAGAATTTAGGAAACTATACTCTTCTTCTTCTTGATCTAGGAAGATTTCTTGATTTTGATTGACCTTGTTTGTTTGATTGATCTCTGAATATATTATTTTCTTCTTCTGCAGCTCTTTGCCATCTTTCAACTTTGAAATCCATTTCATCTGGCCAATCATCGTCTTTAATCTCTTTACCATAAGGTAATTTTTTTTGCTCAGTTGTCTGTAAATTTTTTGGTTGCCTTAAAGATATTGCTTCTAAAGGTCTTTTTGAATGTGTTTTAGTAGATTCATAAGAATTTGATTCTCTAGTGAATGTCTTAATATCACTGTTATCATCGTAAAAATTATCATCATTCCAATCATCATTATCTTCATCAAACAATAAATCCACTTTTTCTGATACCCATCTTCCTACTTTTTTAACACCCTTACTCGTTATTCCTTGAAAATCTGAGTTCCTTCTTTTACCTGGCCTAGCACCAGATACTCCATCAACGAATTGTCTTCCAGTTTCAAAAATTTTAT
>QCLZ01000003.1 GCA_003214175.1 Prochlorococcus sp. AG-418-I20 | reverse complement strand
GAAAAATAAAAGCATTATTCCCACGAGCAAATACAATTTTTAGAGGTAAGAACCTAAAAATAATTAAAATCAAAGTTTTGAGTAGTGATGAAATTAATAATGAAAAATACCTTTTAATGAGCAATTATTCAAAACCAGGTATTATTCTTGCTGTCATAGAAAATGAAGGCATAATAATTTCAACTAAAACTGATCCGATTATTTTGTTAGAAGCAAAACTTGAAGGCAAAAACATATCTAGCAAAAATCAATTGATACAACAGTTAAAGCCAATAGTAGGGGAATATTTCTCAGATTAAGTTTTAGTTTCTTTCTTAGAGAATCCCCAAATGAAAGTAAAAAGAATCAAAATATAAAAATAATAGTCTGGAAGAATAGACTCTTTAATTAACGTATTTAGTAAAAGTTTAATCCCAACAATCAAAATTGCTACGTAACCTGCTGTTTCTAATCTAGAAAATATATCCAGCAGTTTTAGAAAAATCCCCGAGGTAAATCTTAATGCCAATACACCAATTACTGCTCCAAATATAATTAATATGTATTGATCGCTGATAGCTACTGCTGTAGTAATACTGTCTATAGAAAATGCAAAATCAGTAATTGAAAGAAGTGCTACAACTTTTAAGAACCTAAAATTATTATTTTTATTATTTGTACCATCTTCAGCGTTCTCTATATCTGAATTAAAAAAAACATTAGAGAAGAATAAGTATATTAAATAAAAACCAGCAAAAACCCTTATAAGAATAAACTTGAGAAGAACATTAGATAATATTATGAGAATAATTCTAAATAATAAAGATATTGTTATACCAATATTTAAGGCTCTTGACCTTAATTCTGAACTGTCGAGGGATTTAGTAAGAGAAGCTAGTGCTACAGCATTATCAGCCGACAATAATAATTCTAGAGCAATTAATATTGGCAAAAGTGTAAAGATTTCGTACCAACTATCTACCTGATCTAGTGTTGGTATGAAAGAATTTATTGCGGCTGAATCCATCAAATATTATTCACAATCAGTATAAAATCTAATATAATGTATCCGATATTTGTAATCAAGATTGATAAATATAAATGAGTTTAAATACTTTAGTTGATTATATTTCTAACTCACAAATTACTTCTGAATTAATAAAAAGAATTTCAAAAAATAATGAATTAAATATTGTTGGTTCAAGTAGATATGCTAAATCAATAATCTTAGATAGCATCGCAAAAAAAGAGAAAAAAAATATATTATTAATTTGTCCTAATGTAGAAATTGCTTACAAATGGATTGGTTATTTTGAAAGTATAAATGATAAAGCAGTTTTATATTATCCTCCAACAGAACATCTACCATACGCATCAATTAATAAATCCAAAGAAATTGAATTTAGTCAGCTTACTGTTTTATCTAAATTATTAAAAAAAGAGAAAAAGGAACTTAATATTGTTATATCAACAGAGAGATCACTACAACCTCATCTAATAAATAAAAACTTATTCATTGAAAACAAGTTAGATTTGCAAAAAGGGCTTCAAATCGAGATTCAAGAATTAGCAAATAAACTTGCATTGCTTGGTTATACAAAGGAAAATGTGACTTCAACAGAGGGATTCTGGAGTAGGAGAGGCGAAATAATAGATATTTATCCTGTCAATAATGAGTTTCCTATAAGATTAGAATTTTTTGATAATGTAATTGAGAAAATAAGAGAATATGATCCTAATACACAGAAAACATTAGAAAGTATCAATAATATTGAAATAATACAGGCTGGATTTGATTTGCTAATAAAAGATAAGTTAAATAATTTATCTAAGAACAGTATTTTTAATTCAGAAGATATAAATAAAAATAATCTTAATCGTTATTTAGGAATAATTGATAAACAACCTTCAAATATAATAGATTTTATATATGAGGAGACAATTCTAGTAATTGATGAATTAGAAGAGTGTAAAAAATTTGCAAATAATTGGTATCTAGATTCAGAAAGTAATTTTGATAATTGTACGTATGAATTAAATGAGAACCTTAAAAATAATGATATTAATTTAGAGGCTAAACCTAATTTGCATTTAAAGTTTGACGAAATATTATATTCCCTAGGAAATTTTAATTTAATAAAATTGTATGAATTTGAATCTAAAGACAATATTGATAATAGGTTTTTATTGAACGATAAAAGATTAAATTCATACTCTAAAAATATAGGAAAATTATCCAACGATATAAATTTAAATATAAAAAACAAAGAAAAAGTATGGATACTATCTGCACAGCCATTGAGAACTAGGACTTTACTTTTTGAACACGAATGTAATACAAACTTTTTAAACAATCCTAATAATATTGATGAAGCATTTAAGTCAATAAATAATTCGATTCCTTTAATTATAAAAAATAAGAACAATTATGAAATCGAGGGTTTCTATCTTCCGATATGGAAAGTAATCCTCCTAACAGATAAAGAATTATATTCACAACAACATTTATTTAATAGTGTATTTATAAGAAGAAAAAAAAGAAGTGTCAATTCAAATATAAATGTGAATAAGATTAGTCCAGGTGATTTTATAGTTCATAAAAATCATGGAATAGGAAAATTTTTAAAAATAGAAAAAATAAATATAACCGGAGATTCCAGAGATTATTTAGTGATTCAGTATCAAGATGGGAAGATAAGTGTTGCCGCTGATCAACTCGGAAGTGTTAACAGATATAGATCTAGTGGAAAAATAAAGCCAAAAATAAATAAATTAGGAGGGACAGAATGGGAAAAAATAAAAGATAAAAATAAGAAACAAATTAAAAAAGTTGCTGTCGATATTTTAAAACTTTATGCAAAGAGAGAAAAATTAAAGGGCCACATATACCCCGAAGATGGACCATGGCAAAACGAATTAGAGGAATCATTTCCTTATCAGCCAACACCTGATCAAATTACTGCTGTGAAAGAAATAAAATCTGATATGGAAAGCGATAAACCAATGGATAGATTAATATGTGGCGATGTAGGATTTGGCAAAACGGAGGTTGCCGTCAGGGCTATTTTTAAGGCAATTACATCAGGTAAGCAGGTAATATTACTAGCCCCTACAACAATCCTAGCTCAGCAACATTGGAGAACAATAAACAATAGATTTTCTCCTTACCCAATCAAAATTTCATTACTAAATAGATTCAAAACCCTTAATGAGAGAAAGGAAATCTATAGAGGTTTAAAAAATAACCAAATTGATTTGGTAGTAGCAACGCACCAAATATTAGGGAAAGAAATTGAAATAAAAAACTTAGGTCTGCTTGTTATTGATGAAGAACAAAGATTTGGAGTAAGACAAAAGGAGAAAATAAAAAAATTTAAAAAAAATATAGACGTTTTAACTCTCTCTGCTACCCCAATTCCGAGAACTCTTTATATGAGCTTGTCTGGACTAAGACAAATGAGCTTACTAAATACTCCTCCACCATCAAGAAGATCAATAAAAACATATTTGTCTGAAATAGATATGGATGTTATAAGAACTGCAATTAATAAAGAACTTGATAGGGGAGGACAAATATTTTATGTTCTTCCAAGAATTTCTGATATTGATCAAGCGGTACAAAAATTAAAAAATATGTTTCCTAGCTTAAAATTTATTGTTGCTCATGGACAAATGAACGAAACAGAGCTTGAAAATGCAATGATTGCTTTTAATAACGGAGAAGTTGATCTGATGATATGTACAACGATAATTGAAAGTGGATTAGACATCCCTAAAGTAAATACAATTATCATTGAAGATTCTCACAAATTTGGACTTTCACAACTTTATCAACTAAGAGGAAGAGTTGGTAGAAGTGGAATACAAGCATATGCCTGGTTATTTTATCCAAATATTAATAAAATTAATGATTCTGCTAAACAACGATTGAAAGCGATAAAAGACTTTTCGGAACTAGGAAGTGGCTACCAACTTGCGATGAAAGATATGGAAATAAGAGGTGTTGGAAGTTTGCTAGGAGAAGAACAAAGTGGAAAGGTTAATGCTATTGGATATGATTTATACATTGAAATGCTTCACGAGGCTATCTCAGAAATTAGTGGACAAGAGATCCCAGACGTTAGTGACACTCAAATTGATCTCCCAATAAATGCATTTATACCTGCAACATGGATATTAAACAGGGAAGAAAAGCTTGACGCTTACAAATCTGCTAGTGAATGTACTGACAATAATGAATTAACCGAATTAGCTCTAGACTGGACTAATAGATATGGAACCTTACCCAAACCTGTTGAGTCATTAATTACTTTGATGAGACTAAAATTACTTGCCAAAAGATGTGGTTTTAACAAAATTAAACTTAAAAAACCCAATATCGTTATAGAAACTAAATTAAAAAAATCTACTTTTAAAATACTTAAAAGTTCATTACCTAGTGGTGTCCAAAATAAATTTAATTTTGATGAAGGGGAACAATGGTCCTTTATAAATATAAGAGGTTTAGGAGTTACTGAAGTTCAAAATCAAATTGATCAATTAATTTATTGGTTTGGTAATTTCATTGAAGAAATAAATAACTTTGACAAAGACCTACACATTAATAAAGAATAAATTATTAAAAAATTATTTAAAATCCGCGAAAAAGTTTAATTTCAGTTAGGTTAATTAAAAATTTATTCTAAATGGGCGAATATATAGACATTAGCATTCAAAATTCTATTTTTCCTTTAACAATAATTCTATCTTCCCTCATACTTGGCATCTATGCGATATTCGGCGTAGAGACTGAAAATGATGATGATGATTCGGATTCAGGCAGTGGGGGGTTAATGCAACCTATTTGAAATTATTAATAACTTAAATTTTTTTGTTATCTTCTCATAATTTTTAAGAATCTGATAACAGAACCTATTAATAGAATCAACGCAATAATCCAGATAATAAAGATAAATACCAATAAAAAAACTTCATAGAGGTTTAAAAATAGATCAATAAGTAAAGAAAAAGATTTATTAAAATTATTAGGTATGTTTTTTAGAAGCAAAATCTTATTAGGAATTAAATTATTTATATAAACTAAAAATAGACTCAAAATAAACATAAAAGCAGACTCAATAAATAGTCTCCTTTTAGATTTTCTTTTTAAACTTAATTTTTTTTTAAAAATATATTTTTCAGATCTCATATTTAATTTAGCGATGTTTATATCTTTCAATGGATGAAATGATAACTATTTCAAAAATTAAACTATATTAGCGTTTTTATTTTTTTTATGCCATCCAATAATTATTTTGAATTTAGTAGTTCATTCTTTTCTTTATATTCAGAATGATCATAAAAATAAATAAAAGCAGAGGAGCATAAAATTAAAGAACAAATTGAAATAAAAGATGGCATTATGAAATTGAAGAAATTAAATTTGTTACTAAACCCATATCTTTCTTTTTTAGGAATATTAGTAGATAGATTATCAATTTTTATTCTTACTTTTGATGATTCATTTAATTGATCAAAACAATTTATGATATCTGACAACAAAGAATTACCAATATTTAAGATTAATGGTTTTACATTTGGTTTAGAGCTCTTGAGAACAATATTATGTATATGGAGATCATCAGCTTTTATATCAATTAATTTAGACTCATATATTGGGATTTCATTTTTAATTAAGATATTTGAATAGATATAAAAAGCATCCATAATAGGTCCTAAGTGTTCAAATTTGCCTTCGATAAGTGGTTTATCAATTATGGTTAGTTTCCATTGTGAAATTATTGATATTTGATCTTTATTTTCATTATTGGAATAATCTGGTAATCCGGTTATTTCAAGACTAACCGAGGATTGATTAAATGATAATTTATTTTGCATCACATTAAAATTTCAATAATAAATTCTTCAACTTTATATAACCCAAATTTGAGATGCAAAGAGATAAGGTGAGCAAAGACTTTAAAATAATTTCATCATTTTCAGTCTGACTTAAAAGCTTTTTAACTCTCATACTATCTACGTTAAATCTCTCTTTAATTAACTCGATGAGTCTATTATTGAAATCATTCCAAATAACTGAATTATTTTCAATATCTTCTCTAGATTTAAGTAACTCTCTGATATAAGGATATAAATATCGAGACATTTCAGAGGTGATTTTAATTAAGGCTTCAAATTCATCTAGTTTGATATTGTTATTAACATAAGATTTTCTTAATGGATTATTATTCCTTAATTTCCAAATAGTAACTTTATTTGGCAACACATCATTTAAATTAAGTTTATTTGAAATGGAGTAAATGGATTGAATGCCATTTAAATCTATAGTTTCTAAAATTAATAATAATAAATCAAGCTTCTCAATAGAATGTCTTGAGACCTGATTTCGATTAGTTAAAACTGTAATTGTTCTTGAATATGTATAAATTAATTATAACAGTATAATTATTGCATTTTTTGAAATAAAAATGAATATAACTTATCAAGTTCTTCAATAGTTAGCATTCCATAACTCCACAATAAAATAGGTAATGGAGTGTTATTTTTTATAGATAATTTCAGGCCAAGTTCAATAGAAGACTCCTCTAAACCTACTTCATTAAATAAATAAATTATCATCTCTTTGTATAAATAATTATTCATTAGTTTTATTTAATTCTTGCGTAAATGAGAGATTTAGTCATTTGATTAAGGACTAATTTCCTTATAAAAAGAAAATTATTTAAAAGTAAAAATGAAAATTGTCTTATTGGAAATAAAAAAAGGTTTCTGTTTGCAAAAATTGATATCAAAGAGTCAGTTATTAAAATTGTAAAAATGATATCTAGAATCCTGCTAAAAAAATACTTAAATTTAAATAAAATCAAATGCATATTTGTAATAGCAATATTTTCATTAAAAATATCAAAGATAGTATTAACATCTCTCCAACAACTATTTAAACCCTGACCACCTACAGGATGAAATGTATGAAATGCATCTCCAACAAAAACTAATTTTTTAAAATTTAAAACTGGTAAATTCAAGGATAATGAAACAGGAAATATATTAAATTCGCCAATTATTTGATCTAACTTAAAATCATCTGGCAAGATAGTTTTTAAATTATCCATCAAAAAATTTTTATCAGAGTTTAATCTTTCAATGGACTTTAATGTACTGGAAGTCCAAATTACTTGATATAAGTTTTTTTCTAAAGGTAATAACGCAAGTGGGCCTTCTTTTCTGAAAATTTCGTAAGCACGCTTTTCACAGTTACCTCTTAGAGAGACCTTAAAAGTTAAACAGGACTGATTATAAGATTTTTTTAAATCTACGAAATCTAGCAATTTTTTATCGAGTGAGTTTGCTCCAGTAGAAAAGAATTGATAATCAAAAAATATCTTTTTACGTAACAATTTTTGTGAGGTAATAAAAAAAATATTTTCATAATTATCAATCTCTTGAAAAAATACATTCATAAGATCTGAATGTTTAACTACCCAGCCAATATTTTCAGCGGAACTTATATCATCATCTAAATCAGAAATTGATAAGTTGGTAAAAGCAGAAGTTACGCTGTCTAATATTGAAAGAGTATTAAAACCAAATAAGTATGGTTCTAATTTTTCCCAAAGTCTGAATTTAGTCAAGATTTTTCTTGTTGAGTGAGTAATTGCATAAGTTTTATCTTTATCAATTAATCTATCTTTTGTTAATACATCAGTTAAAAAAATATTGCAATCAAATTTCGAAAGAGCAATTGAAAGTAATAAACCCGTTGGACCCGAACCAACAATTTTAAAATTGAATTTATTTTTCATCAGATAATATAAATATCATCTATCTATTGATATAAATATAGCAAATTTCCTCAAATGCTGGTCTTAATAAATAGGGGTACTCACCAACCCATAAATTAATTTCTGGTAACCATGCATCAGTCAAGTAAAAATCTCTGTCAAAATTACGATTATTGGAAGTTAATAAACATCTAATACTCGAACCCACTCTGATTTGACTGTGCTTATTTTCCATTGGAAAACTTAACGTATCTAAGTATCCATCCTCATCTTCTAATTCAAGAACTAACCAAGTCCTTTTATTTTCGATAACCTCTAATCGACCTTGCCTATTAGATTGTTCTCTTGAACTCTCAATTTTTTCTGTTTTATAGATATCTGATACATAACCATCAAATATTGAAAAAAATTTATATTTTCTTAATTGCAAATTTTTTCTACTTGATTCAAGAATGGGGCCCCAGATGATATACAAAAAAAATGCCACACATAGCAATAACCAGATATAATTATCTGTTTGATCACCCCTTGAACTAATAATTAATGAGATAAATCCTCCAATTGAAGAGATAATTACTCTTTGAAGAATTTTTCTTGGATTACCTAAAGCGTACTTAAATTGACTTCCAGTACCAACTGAAGGAATAAGTTTTGAAACTTGATTAGAATTAATTGGAATCAGCATTTTAAAAAATCAATTTTTCAAGTCCATAAACTAAAGATTCATAATTACCTATTTTTTTTATAGCCTGTAGTACACCAGGCATATATGCCTTTCTATCTATAGTGTCATGCTTAATTGTGTAAGTTTCACCAGGAGATCCCATGATTACTAATTGATGGGCTAACAATCCTGGTAATCTTACCGAATGTATATTAATTCCTGAATCTCTTACTCCACCTCGGACACCTTTCAATGACTCAGACTCTTTTACTAAATTTTGATTAAACTTCTTTGGATATTCCTCAATCATCTCTGCAGTTTTAATACACGTTCCACTAGGAGAGTCTGCTTTTTGATTATGATGCATCTCTATTAATTCAATATTGTCATAAAACTTTGCCGCTACAGACGCTGCCTGTTGAAGTAGAACCATACCTACTGAGAAATTTGGTATTATCGCACAACCAACAGATGCCTTCTCAGCAAAAATGGACAAGTCTTTTATTTGTGTAGGACTTAGGCCTGTAGTTCCTACAACAGGCGAAATACCATATGCGATAGCTGATCTTGTATTTTCGTATACAGAATCAGGATGAGTAAAATCAACTAGAACAGGTTTAACATTGTCATTTCTATAATTTTGACTTACGGAACATAAAGTTCCTTCAAAATCATTTGAAACAAAAATATCACAATTTTTTACTTTCAATAATTCAGAAATATTTGAACCATTGTTCTTTTCGTTTATGTCAATTGCTGCTACAAGTTCACAATCTGTAGAATTTAATACAGTATTCACAACTTCGCTACCCATTCTGCCTAAAGCTCCAGATACTAGTACTGGTATAAGTTTTTTAGAATTTTCAATCATTTTTGTAAAAAATTTTTTTTTTAAAGGATGTTACACGCTATTTATATTGCACACAATAACGCCTTTTCATTCGTAGGCTGGTAGAAATACTTAAAGAAAATCAATGTTTACGCAGGTCCGCTCAGCAAACCGCAGAGTATCTCCTGTTGAGGATAACAAACACAAAGTTGTAATAAAAGCAGTTTATGTTGTCCTTGAGCCACAATACCAAAATTCCTTAACGGAAGCTGCAAAGTCAATAAATGAGATGAATGGGCCAATAGGTATTGACCTTAGTGGCTATCTTATTGAAGAACTTAGAAATGAAAATAATTTTGAGGATTTTAAAGAAGATATAGCTAATGCAGATATATTTGTAGCTTCCCTTATTTTCATAGAAGATCTTGCTCAAAAAGTGGTTGATGCAGTTTCTCCATACAAAGACAAACTTAAAGCCTCTATTGTCTTCCCCTCGATGCCTGAGGTAATGAGATTAAATAAGTTAGGATCGTTTAGTATGGCCCAACTTGGTCAATCTAAAAGTATTATTGGAGACTTAATAAAAAAGAAAAAAGAATCTGATGGAGCAAGCTTCCAAGATTCAATGTTGAAATTATTAAATACACTACCGTCAATACTTAAATATCTACCAGTAGAAAAAGCTCAAGATGCAAGAACATTCATCCTAAGCTTTCAGTACTGGTTGGGTGGTACGACAGAGAATTTAAAAAATTTTTTACTAATGATTTCTGAAAAATATGTAGTTTCAGAGAATATAAAAGATCAAATAGAAGAATTTAAAATACAAGATCCTGAAACCTTCCCGGATTTAGGAATTTGGCATCCTTTAGCTCCTTGTATGTTTGAAAGTTTAAAAGAATATCAAAACTGGGAAAATAATAGGAAAGATTTAAATACTAGAGATGACAAAACACCAACAATAGGATTAGTACTTCAAAGGAGCCATATTGTTACAGGGGATGATGCTCATTACGTAGCTATTATTCAAGAATTGGAATACAGAGGAGCAAGAGTACTACCTATCTTTTGTGGGGGGCTAGATTTTTCTAAGCCAGTTAATGAATTTTATTATGATTCAATAAATAAAGATTTACCTATAGTCGATGGAGTTGTATCGTTAACTGGATTTGCACTAGTTGGAGGACCAGCAAGACAAGATCATCCTAAAGCTATTGATGCTCTAAAAAAGCTAAACAGACCTTATATGGTCGCACTTCCGTTGGTATTTCAAACCACTCAAGAGTGGGAAGATAGTGATCTAGGATTACACCCTGTTCAGGTAGCACTACAAATTGCAATTCCAGAACTTGATGGTGCAATTGAACCTATTATTCTCTCAGGTCGCGATGATGCTACTGGTAAGGCACATACGCTCCAAGATAGAGTTGATGTAATCGCTGAAAGAGCTATAAAATGGTCAACTTTAAGAGTAAAGCAAAGAAAGGATAAAAAATTAGCTATTACTGTATTTAGTTTCCCTCCAGACAAGGGGAATGTCGGTACAGCTGCTTACTTGAATGTTTTTGGTTCGATATACAGAGTATTACTTGAAATGAAATCGAAAGGATATCAAATAGATGACCTTCCAAGTAATTCAAAAGAATTAATGGAAAAAGTAATCAACAACCCTGAAGCAATGGATGGTTCTCCAGAATTAAATATTGCTCATAAAATGTCAGTAAAAGAATACGAAGAATTCACACCATATTCACAAAGACTTGAAGAGAATTGGGGTAAACCTCCTGGAAACCTAAATAGTGATGGACAGAATCTGCTCATATATGGAAAACATTTTGGAAATGCTTTTATAGGAGTCCAACCTACATTTGGTTATGAAGGCGATCCCATGAGATTACTTTATTCAAGAAGTGCTAGTCCTCATCATGGTTTTGCTGCTTATTACACTTATGTAGAAAAAATCTGGGGAGCTGATGCGGTTCTTCATTTTGGAACTCACGGTTCACTTGAATTTATGCCAGGCAAACAAATGGGCATGAGTGAGACATGCTATCCAGATTCTCTCATTGGATCATTGCCGAATTTGTATTACTATGCAGCAAATAATCCATCTGAAGCAACAATTGCAAAGAGAAGAGGATATGCTTCAACGATTAGCTACCTTACTCCTCCAGCAGAAAACGCAGGACTTTACAAAGGACTTAAAGAACTAAGTGAGCTTGTTGGGTCTTATCAACAACTAAGAGAAAATAGTAGGGGTATTCAGATTGTTAATGCGATAGTTGAGACTGCTAAACAATGCAATCTTGATAAAGATGTTGTGCTTCCCTCAAAAGATGTAGAAGATCTTTCCTTGGATGAAAGAGATTTATTTGTTGGTAACATCTATAAACAGTTGATGGAAATAGAAAGTAGGCTATTACCATGCGGTCTTCATACAATTGGAGAAGCCCCAACTGCAGAAGAAGCCGTAGCAACACTAGTAAATATTGCATCATTAGAAAGAGAACAAGAGGGATTGAGGTCTCTTCCTGGTCTACTAGCAGAATCCATAAATATCACTATTGACCAAGTTTATGATGGTAATAATAAAGGGGAACTCAAATTTGTTGAGTTAAATGAAAAAATCATAAAGACTGCAAGAGAGTCGATTTTTGCAATGGTTAACTCATTAAAGATTGTTGATGGAAGAGTTTATTTAGAAAAATCACTTCTTTCAAAATTATTTGACTTTCTTAAAGTATTTGGTCTAAATTTACCAACTCCATGGCTAAGAGTTTGCAGATTAAATGGATTTAATGAAGTAAATCAGAAAGAATTAAATAAATTATTTGATTATTTACTTTTCTGCTTGGAACAAGTATGTGCAGACAAAGAAATGGAAAGTCTCATTAAAGCATTAGATGGTAATTATGTTTTGCCTGGACCTGGCGGAGACCCCATAAGAAATCCAGGGGTATTACCTAGTGGTAAAAACATCCATGCACTTGATCCTCAATCAATTCCAACTACAGCTGCAGTTGCAGCAGCAAAGTCTGTTGTAGACAAATTAGTTGAAAGACAAAAGGAAGAGCAGGGTACTTGGCCCGAAACGATTGCTTGCGTTTTGTGGGGTACTGATAACATAAAAACCTATGGAGAATCCCTTGCACAAATTTTATGGTTTGTGGGTGTAAAACCAAAACCAGATTCTGTTGGAAGAATCAACAAATTAGAATTAATACCTTTAGAAGAATTAGGTAGACCAAGGATAGATGTAGTCGTCAACTGTTCTGGAGTATTTAGAGACCTATTTATCAACCAAATGGCATTAATAGATCAGGCAGTCAAATTAGCCGCTGAAGCTGATGAGCCATTGGAGTCAAATTTTGTAAGAAAACATTCATTAGAACAAGCAGAAAAAGAGGGTACTTCAATCAGAGAAGCTTCGGCAAGAGTATTCTCTAATGCCAGTGGTAGCTATAGTTCAAATGTTAATTTAGCTGTAGAAAACTCAACCTGGGAGGAAGAAAATGAATTACAAGAAATGTATTTATCACGTAAAACATATGCTTTTAATGCTGATAACCCAGGTGAAATGAATCAGAAGAGAGAGGTATTTGAGTCCGTCATGAAAACAGCAGATGTTACGTTTCAAAACCTTGATTCCTCAGAGATTTCCTTAACAGATGTAAGTCATTATTTTGATTCAGATCCAACCAAATTAATCAAAACACTTAGAGATGACGGCAAAGAACCAAGCAGCTACATTGCAGACACTACCACTTCTAATGCTCAAGTTAGAACACTTGGAGAGACTATCAGATTAGACTCTAGAACAAAACTTTTAAATCCTAAGTGGTATGAAGGTATGCTCAAATCCGGCTATGAAGGAGTTAGGGAGCTTTCTAACAGACTTAATTACACTCTTGGTTGGAGTGCGACTAGTGGACAAGTAGATAATTTTGTATATGAAGAAACTAATGAAACATTTATAAATGATGAAGAAATGAGAAAAAGATTAATGGATTTAAATCCTAATAGTTTCAGAAGAATAGTAGGGACTTTACTAGAAGTTAATGGTAGAGGATATTGGGAAACTTCAGATGAGAATATAGAACAGTTGAAAGAACTATACCAAGAGGTAGAGGATAAAATCGAAGGAGTTAAGGAATAATAATCTTTTTATTTTCTGTAAATCCTATCAGCAACTTTTAAAATTTGATAATTTAGTTTTACATTGTGAACTCTCACAAGATGAATATTAAATTGTGAACAAAGACAACTTATAGCAAGTGTTCCAATGTCCCTTTCTTTTGGATTTTTCTCATTCAGAATTTCCCCTATAAATCTTTTCCTAGATGCACCTATTAGAATTGGATAATTCAAGTTTTTTAAAACATCTAAGTTTTTTAAAATCTCCAAATTTTGATCAATATCTTTCGAGAAACCAATTCCAGGATCAACAATTATATTTCTTTTAGGTATATTTTTTTCTAAAGCATTTTTTATCAGACCTTCAAGGGAGTATTTAACATCACTTAATAAATTATTGTATTTGGAAAGTTCATTCATATTTTGACTATCTCCTCGACTATGAGTTATGACAAATGGGCAGTTAAATTTTGAAACAACGTCCAGAATTTCTCTATCTCTTCTTCCTCCAGTGACATCATTTATCCAATTAGCACCATTTAAAAGAGCTTCGTTAGCTACCTCAGAATTAAAAGTATCAATAGAAATTAAAACATCTGGATATTCCGATTTAATCAATTTCAAATATGGGATCAATCTTTTTATTTCTAAATTAGAACCAACTTCTTCAGCTCCTGGTCTAGAACTCTGAGCACCAAGATCAATAACATCAACACCATTAAGCAAAAAATGATTAACTTGATCTAAAAATTTTTTTTCAGAATTTAAATCTCCACCATCACTAAATGAATCAGGAGTTAAATTAATAACTCCCATAATTGAGGTTTTATGTCCCCAGCCTTTTGGCCATGGTTTATTCTTATTGATAATTTGCAATTCTTGCAAAACTATTTGGATCTAATGAAGCACCTCCAACTAAGACTCCATCAATATCACTCATTGACATAATTTCGTCGATATTATTAGGCTTAACCGATCCTCCATATTGAATAATCACATCATCGTAACCTATTAATTTTCTAATCAAAGCGCATATTTTATTAGCATCTTCAGCCTCACATGTTTTACCTGTTCCAATAGCCCAAATTGGTTCATAAGCAACTATGAGATTTGATGGATCTGTATTTTCCAGACCTTGTTCAACCTGTCTTGTAATAACTCTATCAGCTTCTCCTCTCTCTCTCTGCTCTAATGTTTCTCCTACACAAACTATTGGAGTAAGTCCACTAGATTGAGCAAAAACTGCTCTTTTATTAATTTGCTCATCACTTTCACTGAAATATTTCCTTGGTTCACTGTGACCAACTATTGCATATGAGACCCCATGTTCAAGAAGCATTTTTGGAGAAACTTCTGCTGTAAATGCACCTTCATCTTCCCAATGAATATTTTGACTAGAAATATCTATATAATCAAAATCCGAATTACTAGAAAAGGTTTGAATAGCTGTAAAAGGTGGAGCAATGACGACTTTACGATCATCTCTTATATTTTTTATTAAAGGTATAAACTCTTCTAAATAAGACTTAGCTTCAGCACAAGTCATATTCATTTTCCAATTACCAGCAATTACAGATTTTCTCAAAATACTAACACCAAGAAAATTATACTAATATAAATTGAGTTGAATAAGCCAGCTATTAAAAAATTAATTCATTTTTTAGAAACATAACTTTATCTCCCTTAATCAATTTTCTTCCTCTTCTAGTTTCAATCTCACCATTAACTTTTACAGAACCAGATTTAATAATAAGTTTTGCCTCTCCACCAGAAGATACCAAATTCTGCCACTTTAAGAATTGATCTAATTTCATTGTTTTGTAAATACAAGGATATTGATAAAATATGATTAATAATAAAATTATAATATCTTGCGATTAATACCTCCTTTCAGACCATATTCCAAAAGGTTTATAAAAGGTTTTTTATGCATGCTTGTTTATGTAGCTTGTTGGCCTTTGTTAGCTTATTTAGCAGGGAACTTAATCCCAGCAATTGGTTCTGGTGATCTATCAAAAGTTTCTAGCATAATAATCAAGTCATTATTAGTCTTTTTAATTCAAAAAACGGCTCAATTTGGACAAGATGTTTTTATCGCAAAACCATCATTAGAAATTAGTGAAGTAATGAGGGGGAATTTATTTAGCAAAATACAAAAAATAGATATGAATTCTATTGCAAAAATTTCAGCGGGAGATATCACTTATAGACTTACAGAGGACGCCGATAGAGTAAGCGAAGTTATTTATAAAACAGCTCAAGATACTATTCCATGTACCTTACAATTATCAGCTGTAATAATATATATGTTTTATTTAGATTGGTCACTCACATTATCAACTTTTGTATTGGCACCATTGATTATTCTTTCAGTGAATAATTTTGGAAGAAGAGTTTTAATATCATCTGAGAAAAGTCAAGACACGACAAGTGACTTAGCAGGATTAATAGGAGAGTCTATAAATGGGATGTCAACTGTAAGAGCTTTTGCTGCCGAAAAATGGATTAAAAATAGATTTTATAAAAGATTAAGTGCAAATAAAACAGCGAAATATAAAACATTAAAATTACTCGCATTCCAACATCCTGTTGTAGGTTTTGTAGAAGCATTTGGGATATTAGCAATATTAGGTTTAGGAGCCGCAAGAATCAACATAGGTCTTTTAACTAGTGAAGAATTCAGTAGTTTTTTTGCTGCGATATTGATGCTTATTGATCCAATAAGCCATATAAGTACAAATTTCAATGACTATAAGCAAGCAGAAGCTTCGATAAAAAGGTTAAAAAAAATAAATCTTGAACCTGTAGAAGACGATAAAGAAAATTTAAAAAGGATAAACAATATTGAAGGTAAAGTAAGTTTTAAAGCAGTTAATTTTGAATACAAAAAAGGTAATCAAGTACTTAAAAATATAAATTTAGAAATTAAAAAAGGAGAAGTTACTGCTTTCGTTGGAGCTTCAGGAGCTGGGAAAAGTACAATGATGGCTTTAATTCTGAAGTTTATAAAACCAAATAGTGGCGAAATTTTTATTGATGATACAAATCTAAAATCATTAAATACAAAAGACATAAGAAACAAAATTGCACTGGTACAACAACAGCCTTTTTTATTTTCTGGAAAAATTATTGATGTAATAAGAATGGGCAGAAATTTCACAAATGAAGAGGTTATTGAATCAGCGAAAAAGGCAAATGCTCATCACTTTATTAATAATCTTCCAGGTAAATACGATACAAGGATAACTGAAAGAGGTACAAATTTCTCGGGGGGTCAGATTCAAAGGATTGCAATTGCAAGAGCAATATTAGGAAACCCATCCATTTTGCTCTTAGATGAGGCTACAAGCGCATTAGATGCAGAATCAGAATCAGAGGTTCAAGAAGGACTTAATAGAGCCATGAAGGATAGAACAGTTATCGTAATTGCTCATAGACTAGCCACTACTCAAGAAGCAGATAAAATAATTGTTTTCAATAAAGGTGAAATTACAGAGGTTGGTAAACATATTGATTTGCTAAATAAGAATGGAATTTATAAAGAATTATGTGAAAAACAATTAATAAAGAAATTATGATTCTATTTTATTTATTAAAAAGTTAAATCCATGAGTGAAGACACAATTGATTCCAAAAACCCAGTTTTAACGTTTGAAGGAAAAAAATATTTTATTAATGAGCTTTCTAAAGAAATAAAGGAATCTATTAAAGGCTTACAAATAGCAGAAACACAACTTAAAATGCATGAAGATACATTGAAATTACTTACAATTAGTCGAAACTCATTAGCAAATCAATTAAGAGAAAAACTAAAAGAAATAGATTAGAGTCTTAGTAATTATGAATTTCTTGTAGTGAGTAAGTATCAATCTTATTTATTCTCAATGCTTTTATTGCTCTAATCGCTGCTTTTGCACCAGGAATAGTTGTAAAAGTAGGAATATTATACTCTAAAGCAGCACGTCTTAAATATGCATCATCATGAAGAGCTTGAGAACCTACTGGAGTATTTATTATTAATTGAATAAGTCCAGAACGAATAAGGTCCTCTATGTTAGGTCTACCTTCATGTACTTTGAGGACTTCTTCAACCTGAATGCCCAACTCAACCAAATATGAAGCTGTACCTTTCGTAGCATTTAATTTAAAACCTAAAATCAATAATTCCTTAGCAATCTCTTCAAGATATTTTTTATCTAAATCATTAGTAGACAAAAACGCTACTCCCTTAGAAGGGACTCCATTTCCTGCTGCCAATTCAGACTTAGCATATGCGATCCCAAAATCTTTAGCTAAACCCATTACTTCTCCAGTAGATCTCATTTCAGGACCAAGGAGTGTATCAGATCCGGGAAATCTTTTGAAAGGCAATACAGCTTCCTTAACTGCCTGATATTTTGGAGAAAATTCTTTTAAAAAATCTACATCTTTTAGTGTAAATCCTTGCATTAATTGCGTAGCTAATTTAGCCACTGGTTTGCCTATAGCCTTAGAGACAAATGGGACAGTTCTTGATGCTCTGGGGTTGGCCTCAAGAATAAATAATTCGTTTTCTTTATTACTTGAATTTTTTACTGCAAATTGCAAATTAATTAAACCAACAACATTTAGTCTTTTGGCTATTAATTCAGTCCAGTTTTTTACATTATCAAGTGTTTTTTTTGAGAGAGAAATCGATGGTAAACAGCAGGCCGAATCTCCAGAATGAATACCGGCAGGTTCAACATGTTCCATTAAACCAGCAATTACAACTGACCCTTCTAAATCACATAAAGCATCAACATCTATCTCAATAGCATTATTTAAATATTGATCAAGAAGGATTGGATGATCAGGGGATACCTTTACTGCTTCGGAGATATATTTCGATAATTCATTCTCATCTTTAACAATTTCCATTGCTCTGCCCCCTAAAACATAGGAAGGTCTAACAACTAATGGAAATCCTATATTTTTTGCTACGTTTTGTGCTTCATTTTGATTGCGAGCTATTCCGTTTAGAGGTTGCCGTATATTTAATTCTTCAAGAACTTTTGTGAATTCCTCTCTATCTTCTGCTAAATCTATAGATTCTGGCGAAGTTCCAAGAATTTTTGATCCAGTTCTCACTCCATCATCAGACTTAAGCCACTCATAAAGGGGTAATGATAATTTTAATGGAGTTTGACCTCCAAATTGAACTATTAATCCATAAGGGTTTTCAGCTTCTATTATGTTGAGCACATCCTCGAAAGTTACCGGTTCAAAATATAAAATATCGCTAGTATCGTAATCAGTTGATACAGTTTCTGGATTACTATTAACCATTATTGTTTTGTAACCATTTGAGGATGCTTGATATGAAGCATGACAACAACAGTAATCAAATTCTATTCCCTGACCAATTCTGTTTGGACCTCCTCCCAGAATCATAATTTTTTTTGTTTTATTATTTTTTGAAATCTCATTGTCAAAAATTTGGACATTTGAATTAATAAAGGGCTCTTCGTAAGTTGAATAATGATAAGGAGTTGAGGAAGAGAACTCTGCTGAACATGTATCTACAGTTTTATAGATTGGCATGACATTTAAATCTTTTCTATATTTTCTTACTTCAAAAAAATCAGAATTAGTTAGCTTTGCTATCTGTTGATCTGAAAAGCCTAATTGCTTAGAATGTAGCACTAAATCTCTATCTAATTCATTAAGTTCTTTACCTTTCAAATATTCATTTTCAAAATTCAAAATATTACGTAATTTCTCGATAAACCAAAGATCTATATTTGTAACTTTTTGAATATAAGTATTAGATTTACCAAGCTGCATTGCTTTTTTAACCATTAAAATCCTTTCAGATGTAGGGTTTCTTAAACTATTCTGTAAGTCATTTTCGTTTTTAAAATCAGCTAGTGAATCACATTCCCATCCACAAATGCCTATTTCTAAGGACCTTAATGCTTTTTGAAATGATTCTTCAAAAGACCGACCAATTGCCATTGATTCGCCCACTGATTTCATAGCAGTGCTCAAAGTATTAGAGGATCCTTTAAACTTTTCAAAAGCAAACCTAGGAACCTTTGTAACAACGTAATCAATTGATGGCTCAAAACAAGCAGGTGTTTTTTTTGTAATATCATTAATAATCTCGTCAAGTGTATAGCCTACAGATAATAAGGCTGCAATCTTGGCTATTGGGAATCCAGTTGCTTTACTTGCCAAGGCAGATGATCTACTTACTCTAGGATTCATTTCTATGACTATCACTTCTCCATTCGTTGGATTTATTGCGAACTGAATATTACTTCCTCCAGTTTCAACTCCAACTTCTCTAATAATTTTTAATGACAAGTCCCTCAACCTCTGATATTCCTTATCTGTTAATGTTTGCGCGGGAGCTACAGTAATAGAATCCCCAGTATGAACACCCATTGGATCTAAATTTTCAATACTACAAACTATTACTACGTTATCTGCAGTATCTCTCATAACCTCTAATTCAAATTCTTTCCATCCAATAAGTGATTTTTCAATCAATATTTGATTACTAGGACTTTCATCTAAACCTGTTTCACACAATTCAATAAATTCTTCAAGGTTATATGCAATTCCACCTCCTACTCCTCCCAAAGTAAAAGCTGGCCTAATTATAAGTGGATAAGAATTAATTATTTGTGATACCTCCTTGGCTTCACTAAGGTTAGAAGCTATACCAGATGGACAAACATTTACATTTATTTTTTCCATCGATTCTTTAAACAATTTCCTATCTTCAGCCTTATTAATTGCTTTTAAATTTGCGCCAATTAATTCAACATTATTTTTTTTCAAAAAATCTAATTCTGATAATTTAACTGCAAGATTCAAAGCGGTTTGACCACCCATTGTTGGGAGAATAGCATCAGGTTTTTCTTTTAAAATAATTTGAGAAACTATCTCAGGAGTTAATGGTTCTATATATGTTTTGCTAGCTATCTCTGGATCGGTCATTATTGACGCTGGATTTGAATTTATTAAAATAATTTCATAACCAGCTTTTCTTAATGCTTTACAAGCTTGAGTTCCAGAATAATCAAATTCACAAGCTTGTCCTATAACAATCGGGCCTGAACCTAGAATAAGAATTTTTTTTAGATCACCTCTTTGAGGCATAATAAAAAACGTTGCTTTATTTCATGCTACTTATAAATCATCAGATGTTAATCAAGTTACTTGAAAAACAACATTTGTTTCTATAGTATTGAAAGAAATTAATTTTTTATGAGCGAACTTCAACGACTTAAAAGTTTGTTGCCTCCAGAGAATGAAAGTTGGGTATTTATTGAAGCTTCTGTTGCTATAGATCCACCTTTGATAACACTTGAGGAAATTGGTCGTGACGAAGTAGAAATACAAATAGATCTAGATCAATGGGATAATCTTGCTATTGATCACAGAAATTTATTATTTTGGCACGAGGTAGGAAAAATTCAAAATGACACAATACCTAGAGATGGATGGGAAATGGCAGCTCTCGCAATAGGACTTGGTGGAGCAATAGGCGAGTTATGGGTACAAGATGGGCTTCTATTACTACTTGCTCTTGGTTTATCAAGTTTTGCAGGGTATAGACTATATATAAAAAATAACTCAGAAAAAAAACTTCAAGACGCTATTCTTGCAGATGAAAGAGCTATAGATCTAGCTTGTAGATTTGGATACAGCGTGCCCAATGCTTATAAAAGTCTTGGCGGAGCATTGAAAGAGTTAATTGAGAAAACACGAAAAAAGAAAAAAAGAAGTTTCTTTGAAGACAGATTAGATGCTTTAAGAAAAAGTGCAGAAAAAGCTAGATCAGAACTTTCACAACAAGAAGGTTCTGGAGAATCAGTTTCAAGTGAAAATGTATATGGACAATAAAAGTTTAGTTTTAATGGCAGCTAAAGCATGTGATGAAAAAAAGGCTAAAGATATAAAACTTATAAAAATTGATAAAGTATCATTCATAAGCGAATGGATATTAATTGCAGAGGGATTATCTGATGTGCAGGTTAGATCCATAACAAATTCTGTAGAGGGTGAATTAAGAGATAAGGCGAAAATAGAACCCATAAGAAAGGAGGGTCTTAATGAAGCTAAATGGGCTTTACTTGATTATGGAGATTTGATTGTAAATATTTTTCAACCAGATATAAGGAAATACTATGATCTCGAATCATTCTGGAGTAATGGAGATAATCTTCAATTTCCGTAATATTTATCTATGAACGAATGCAAGTGCCCAGTCCCAAGAGAGCAACAACCCACAAATGAATACATTGCGTTATCAAAATCCTTTATTTTTTCTTGGCCAAAAACAAAAAAAATACTAATTTCTGTCTTAATTAAGTTCTGGGCAATTGCTTTTATTTTATTTCTCGTCATTTCCTCAGGAAGTGTATATTTCAAAACATCCATATTAAAATATATCTTATTAAGTTTTTTTAGTAGTTTATCAATACCTTTATTAATTTCTATAAGGTTATATCTCGGTTGGAACCATATTTATAAAAGATTGACTTCTGAAAAAGTTGAGTACGAAGAATCAGGCTGGTATGACGGTCAAGTATGGCTTAAGCCATTATTTGTAAAAGAGAAAGAATCACTTATTGCATCAATTGAAGTAAAGCCTATATTAAAAAATTTAATTCAAGTTTCATCAATAATATTAGTCTTAGCTTTATCAGGAATTTTACTTTTTCAATATAGTATTTTTTAAATGAGTTCAAACTTCAAAAACCTCTATACATCAAATAATCCTCCTTTAGAAGCAATATTAATGCGAGGTTCCAACATTGAGTCAATTCACAAGGTACATGCTGTTATTAGTGACAAAAAAGGAAGGGTTTTAATGTGTGCAGGAAATCCAGAATATAAAACTTTCATAAGATCAGCATTAAAACCATTTCAGGCAATACCTTTTGTTAGCAGTGGTGCTGCATCAAAAATTAATAATGCTTCAAAATCAATAGCATTAGCGTGTGGTTCACATAGTGGATCGAAACATCATTCAAGGGAGGCCTTCAAAATTTTATGGGAATATGACATCGACATTAATAATATGAAATGCCCAAAATCTAAGACAAGTCAACTAGAACATAATTGCTCAGGTAAACATGCTGCTTTCTTAGCAACATGCAAAAAATTGAATTGGCCTTTAGAGAGTTACTTAAAGGGAAATCACCCACTTCAAAAAGAAATATTCAGAATTGTTTCCGAATTACTTGAAATTCCACTATCTGAAATAAATGCTGAACGTGATGATTGTGGTGCACCAACTCTTTATTTAAAACTAATAGAGATATCTAAATTATATTCTCTTCTAAGCAGTTCAGAGAATGCAGAATTAGAGCAAATCTGTAGAGCAATAACTGCAAATCCAATAATGATTAGTGACAACAATAAATTTGATACGGAAATAATTAAGGCATCCCATGGACATGTTATAGGTAAAGGAGGTGCCGAAGGAGTGCAGTGTCTATGCAAGGTAAACGAAGGGATTGGACTAGCTTTAAAAGTTGAAGATGGATCCAAAAGAGCAAAACATGCGGTAAGTCTTCACTTATTAAAACAGTTAGAGTGGATATCTGAACTAAGAATTCAAGACATTGAAGATAAGGTGCTTAATTTTTCTCAAGGGGTAAGAATGGAAGTTAAAGGTCAATTAAAATTCCAAGAATCCTAAAGGAATAGAAAAATAACCCTTTCAGATGTATGCTATGTATATGGTATTTGACGCGGGGTAGAGCAGTCTGGTAGCTCGTCGGGCTCATAACCCGAAGGTCGGAAGTTCAAATCTCCCCCCCGCCACCATTTAAAGGCAGCTTTTTGCTGCTTTTTTAGTTTATATAATTAGATAAAAGTAATTAATAAAAAGTCAATATTAGTAAGTTATTTTTATATCGTAATTAAAATAACTATTAAAAATTATTAAACATCCCTTTGCATAGAGAATTTAAAATCAATTCTTACCATTAGGCCTATAATGATAAGAAGTATTCCAATATAAGAGTTTAGAGACAGCTCCAAAATATTAAATTTGTTCTCTTATAACTTTACCTCAAAAATCATTTATATTAGAAATTTTAATAACAAAAAATAAAAACGCAAGAAAATTTACACTTAACCTATTGTATATAAATAAGTTATTTATTATTAAGTTAAAGTTAATCTACTAGTATAAGAATTCATGCAGAATTTATTACAGCGCGATTTAGGTTCAATCTTGCTATCGATTGCAATAATTCTAGGATGGTTAGGGTTATTTTTTATCTTTTTGAGAATATTAACAGTTTCTATAAAAAGAATTCTTGAAGCAGTATTCAAGAATTCTTAATTATTTAAAAAACAAAAAGTTAAACTAATCACGTTACCTGCGTTTCTATAAGTATAATAACCTAAAAAATGTCAATCTTAGACAAAGCTAAAATAGGAAATTTAGTTCAAATAAATATAGAACTATCAAAAGATAGACTTACAAAAGAGACTATAGATAATTTAAAAATTTCATCAATGGGCAAAATTAGTGATTTCAAAATAACAGACGGAAAAGGTATAGGAGTAGTATTGCAATTATCTAATGGGAAAGAGCAATGGTTTTTTGAAAATGAAATTGATCTTCTTGATGAGCACGGATGTGTAATTGAAAAAAACTACAAAACAAATGAAAATAATAGTTTAATTTTTGAACCTTTTAAAAAATTGAATTATGAGAATAAAAATAAAGTAGGCGAATTAGTAAATCCAATCAACTTTCTAATCTGGCTAGCAGTTTCATTTAAAGATATTTTTTAAATCATTTGAAAAATTTTTTTAATATAGAATTAGATTAATAGTTTAAGAAAGTTCAAGGAATACTTTAATTGAAATGGAAAAAAATATTATCTATGTAAAAAATTTGTCTAAGTCATTTGATGTTTCTTCAAAAGAGCCAGGCTTGAAGGGAACAATAAAACATTTTTTTAAAAGAAAAACAACAAGTTTAAAGGTTATAAAAAATATAAGTTTTGAAATTAAAGAGGGGGAAATAGTCGGATTTTTAGGCGCAAATGGAGCAGGTAAAACTACAATATTAAAAATGCTGTGTGGTTTAATTTATCCAACTGAAGGTTCAATATCAGTTTCAGGATACTTACCATACAGGAGAAAAGAAAATTTCCTGAAGAATATCACGTTAATAATGGGCCAGAAACAACAACTCCTCTGGGATCTTCCGCCAATTGAATCATTTTATTTAAATGCATCAATATATGACTTAGATAAGTTAGAAGCAAAAAAAAGGATAAATAAATTATCAGAAATGCTTGAAATTGATGATGATCTATTTAAACCTGTTAGAAAACTATCTCTAGGACAACGTATGAAGTCAGAATTATTGGCAGCATTAATACATAAACCAAATATTTTATTTTTAGACGAGCCAACACTAGGTTTGGATATTAACGCACAGAGAAACTTGAGAAATTTCCTTCAAAAATATAATAAAGAAACTAATGCAACGATATGCCTAACAAGTCATTACATGAAAGATATTACCTCTCTATGCAAGAGGGTTATATGTGTTCACAATGGATCTATCTCATATGATGGGAAACTTGATCTTTTATTAAAAAAATTATCTCCGGTTAAAGAAATATTAATAATTTGCCGTTCAGAATCAGATGCAATCAAATTAGAAAAAAGTGGTTTTATGGTGAAAAACAAGAGAAAAAATGAAATTACACTAAAAGTTGAAAATAAATCAATTACTTCTTCTCTTAAAGCAATTCTAAATAATTTTGATATTGAAGACCTATATATAAATGAACCACCCATAGATGAAATTATTGGGAAAATATTAATTAAAAAAGACTGTAGTATCTAATTTGATTTTACGTAAATTATTCACTTTATTAAAGGTTCAATATTCAAACATGCTTGAATATAGAGTAGAAATTGCTTTATGGGCTATTTCAGGAATTATTCCTTTTTTCATGTTAAATATATGGACAAACAATAACCTTAATGAAGCGATAAATATTAGTAATTTAATGCTTTCTAGGTATTTTTTGTGTGCTTTTTTGGTTAGACAGTTTTCAGTAGTTTGGGTCGTATTTAGCTTTGAAGAAGATTCTTTAATGGGAAAAGTTTCACCTTATCTAATCCAACCTATAAATCCATTTTTTAGATATTTTGCTCAACATATTGCAGAACAAATAACCAGATTTCCATTCGCTTTTATAATCGTATTTTTATTTTTTATTTTCAACCCAGAGATTATATGGATACCAAATTTTGGTGTCTTATTATTAGCTACAATATCTACATTCTTATCTTTCTTAATTCAATTTTTGATTCAATCAATAGTTGCATGTTTATGCTTCTGGACAGAAAAAGCATCTTCAGTAGAAAGATTATTGTTTATCCCAACCTTGTTTCTCTCAGGTCTTTTAGCTCCAGTTGTATCATTTCCAGAATATGTAAAATCTTGGATTTATTTAACTCCTTTTCCATATCTCATAGATTTCCCTGCAAACTTATTATCTGGTAATTCTACAAATATCACCAGAGGATTTTTTATGCAAATTCTATGGATTCTTTTGCTTTTGCCAGTATTTAAAAAAATATGGTCTTTAGGCACAAAAAAATATACTGCAATGGGATCATGAGAGTAAGAAAATATCTAAAAGTTTATTCAAAGTTTTTACATACTTCATTAGCCTCAGAATTGGAATATAAAACAAATATAATCATTGATTTAATTACAGCGATATTAAGTTTAATAGGCAGTATTTTTTTATTATCTATTTTCTTCCAAAACAATAACAGAATTGGAGGTTGGGAATTTGAACAGGCACTAATAATTCAAGGTATTTATACTATTTTGAATGGAATAACAAATACATGGTTCAATCCAAATCTTACAGAAATAGTAAAACACATCAGAGAAGGGACATTAGATTTTGTTCTTTTAAAACCCATTGACAGTCAATTTTTTATCTCCCTAAAAAAAATAAACCCATCTGGTTTTTTAGAAATAATTCTTGGATTTTGCTTGTTGCTTTACTGCATCAAAATCAATCAAATAAATTTCAATTTAAATATTCTGTCTTTATTTTTTATTACGATAATCTGCTCAATTTTTATTTTATATAGTTTATGGTTTTTTATTTCTACTACTACTATTTGGTTTGTTAAGACATGGAATGCGACAGAAGTATTAAGGTCGTTCCTTTACATTGGAAGATTCCCTTTGAATTCATTTTCATTTTCTTTAAGAATATTTTTCAGCGTTTTCATTCCTATCGCATTCATTACTACTATCCCTTCTGAGGTTTTTCTTGGTCTTTCACAATTATGGAAAATCTTTCTTGAAATTTTAGTCGCTTTATTGTTTGTCTCTACATCCCGAAAGTTCTGGTTGTTTGCATTGAAATTCTATTCCTCAGCATCAAGCTAAATATTATTTAACAAGCTCTTTACAAAATTCTAAGATTCTTTGTTTACTTTTTATCTTTGAAAGCTTTAACAATTTCTTAAAATTAGAAGTTGATTTTTCAACGACTAATAGCTTGCAGCTGTAATAAGTTTGATAATGTCTTGAAATGGTTCCTAATTTAAGTGCAATATCTGAAAAGATAATTATTATAGCGAAAATAAAAAATGTGCCAAAAATATTGAAAAATGACTTTGAAAATTTTTCATTATCAGTTTTTAATTCAAACTTCATTATTCAGCTATATGCTGAGGACACTTAATTGCAGCAATCGCAACAGCTGAAATTTTAAAATTTTCTGACTTCTCAATTACTTTTTTAACTTCTAAAGCTCCAAATTTGTAACTTGCATCACTATAAGAGAGAAGTAAAGATTTATAGTTATCATGTCCTAAATCTCTATATTCACAGAAATTATCTCCAACATAGTTCAAAAGAGTTAATAAGGTTAATTCAATCATTAAAGCCGCTTAATTAACAAACTCCATAAGAATAATACAATGTATATAACTTTTAACAAGTTTAATCCCAAAAAAACACTTGCAAAAATGACTTTATAAATTTAATAATTAGACTTAAAATTACAAATTTGTCTAAGGTTTGTGATCAACATATCTATTGAAATCATTATTGCACTACCTATAGCGTAATAAATGATTAATAAATGCACTATGGATAGGGGGTTGCAATTTTTTAAAAATTGGTTTAAAAATAAGGTTCCCCATCACCCGGCCTCACAAATGTGAGGCCTTTTTTTTGTATTTAGTTAAAAAAAAAATAAAATTTCTAATAAAGTATTTTCTAACACATTAAAAAATTAGTTCACCTTAGGATAATTAAAAAAAGTCAAAAAAATGAACTTATCATTATTAACAACTACTGCTATTGTGGGTCTTTTCTTAACAACAACTGTTTTGGTATTCACTTTCAATTAACCTACAAAAAGCTTATTATCGCTCTAATAAATAAGATAAAACCAACAGAAAGACATACTAAAATATAAAGCTTTTTAATTAATATATTCCCTTTTAATATTGATAAATGATCTCCAGAATAACCTCTAGTAAAGAACCAATTACTATATCTTAAGAATAAGAGACTTATTAAATCGTCTTTTCTTGCTTTTCAATCGTATTTAAGTAAAAACTGTTATTATCTAATTAATATCAAGAACTTTATGCATAAACAAGATGCAATTCACCTTGATCAGCTATGTCCCAAGATAAGTAATAAAAGTTGGAGACATTCACTTTATAAACTGACTGAATATAAATGCATTTATTGCGGCAAACCATCAGAATCACTTGATCATCTTCATCCTAAGTCAAAAGGAGGTAAAAGTAACACTAGTAATTGTGTCCCATGCTGTTTAGTGTGTAATGGAAAGAAATCAGATTCGGAAGTCCTGAGTTGGTACAGAAAACAAAATTTTTATGATCCCAGAAGATCTATGGCAATTCGTGCTTGGTATAATAATGATTTAAGATTAGCGTCAGTTCTGTTGAAGTATATAAACTAAAAATATGACTATTAGAAATAAAATTTCTAATAATATCTTTATCAGGATTAAATAGAACTGCTTTAGCTAAGGAATACTGAACTTATGGTTAAATTAAAGTTATGTTTTTTTTAATGAAATTTAATTCATTTTTTCGAAAAACCGAAATATCAGTAAAGTCATCTTTCCATATTATTGGAGAATTTATAACTTTACTTTCGGGAGATTTTACTGAAAAAACCAATCCAAATACAAATAGTATTGTGAATAAGATTAATACCATAACAAATTTGTCTGGAATATTATTCATATTTTCAATTTATCTAGAAAATTTTTTTTCAGGTGTAGTTTTTTCATAAATTTCAAGAAAGTATGATTTAAAATAATCAATCCCTTCCTTTCCAATTAAACCAAAGGACCATCCACAATCATTTACTACTTGTAATGAAATATGATTTGCAAGGTCATTTTTTTCAATCCATTTTTTCTGTGGATTATAAGAAAAAGAAATAATATTTTCTGTTTTAACAATGGCAAATTTCATTGCTTCATCTTTAGAGAAACCATTTTGAATGGCATTGCAATATTTTCTTGAGAAATTATTAGATATTCTATTTTGGAGTAAGCTAACGCTAGGATCTGAAGTGTCAAAGGCCCATCCTATCTGAGGTTTTAATAGATTTAATATAAAAAGAAACAAAGCGAAAAAGAAACTTAACAATGGCTTGAAATTCATACTTAATAAACAATATACTAGTCCTTTGAACTTGCTGTTCAAGGAGATCTCATAATTATTAAAAAGGGAAATTTAATTTCAATTTATTAAAAATTTATAGTATCGCAATAAGTTCAGTAATAATAGCAGAAGTCTTTCTGATCTATTTATATGTACGAGACTTTCACGACTTTGTTATTTTTTCCTGATTGGACAAACGGATTACCTTCCGACTTTTTAATACTTCATTTTTTTGTAGGAGCGGTTATTTTCCCATTCAACATGATACATGCAAAAGCAAGAAAAATTGACAGTCAGAATCCGCAGGAAGCAGCTAATGGATATGAAAATTCTGATGATACTAGTTTTTTTGGTTATGAAGAAATTAATTAGGTTTCAATAAAAGTTCTTTAACGAATTATTTTATTGATGAAAATTTTTCTGAATTCATCCTTAGATCTTAAAATATTTAGTCCCAGTGAACCATTAGGGATCTTAATTCTTGCTTTAGGATTAATTTTTACTGGCATGATTTTTTATATTATATATGCTGTAAGCACTAATAAAGAATCATTAGAAGATAAAAAATTGAGAACAAAAAAGGAGAATTTGCAACAAGAAAAAATAGGGAAACTATTTCCTAAGAATAAATAATTCTTATTTCTTTTCTTTGCTTAGCAATTTATTTATATTATTAATTATTAAATCTAAGAGATCCAAAAAATTAATTCCAATTCTTTCAAGTTAACAACAATAAAACGTAATTTATTGATTTGCTTTTATTTGCGAATAAATAAAATTCTTATTAAATAATCAAACAATATTTTCATAGTTAGCAAAAAATGTTAAAAATAAAGAAATGATATGAAATTATTGGTAACTTCATCTCAATTTCTATTTTTGGCCAGTGGAGAAAAGAATGGAGAAGGGTTTTGGTTTGTAGGAATAAAAAATTGTGATGAAAATATTTTTGAGGATAAAAACCTTTTAGATTGTCATAGAAAAGAATTATTAGGTAATGAATCAGCAAAAGATATCCTTTTTGCTATTAATCTAAACGTCAATAATTTGCTAAATGATCTAAAAAATAAAAATCATATAATTGTAAGGCCCTCTATTGGAATTCCTTTTGACATTCCACTTGACCTCTTGGAAAATATATTTGACTTTTGGCTAGATATTTATAAAAATCAAGCCTCTTGGATAATATGTCTAGGACTTCTTAAAATCAGGAAAAGAATTTCTCTTACAAACTTAATAAAAAGCAATAGCTTAAAAGGTAATACTAAAAAATGGGCTTTAAAAATAGAAACTCTGCATACTTATACGCCGAATTTACTTAGAATGAATAAGTTTAATGATCCTATGTGGAGATAATTTTATCTTTAAAATGAAAAAATATTTACTTCATATAATATTTAAGTAAAAATAAAACTATTTATAAATTAATAATGAACAAGCCATACGCTTTTAATAATGAACAAATGAACGGAATCGTTGAAGACACATATTCCCAGATAATACAAGAATGTGAAAATTTAAAAAAAAGTACTAATTGCCCAAATGAGCAGATAGTTGCTCTTTTGAGTGTAATAGCATCTAATTTTGCGACTACAACTGACAAAAAAGAAGATTAAAATGATAAGTCATTATTCCTGGAAAGATTTCGATAAAAATGTTGAATACATAGCGAACCAATGTAGATTTTTAGAATTTTCAGGCATCTATGGAATTCCACGTGGAGGTTTATGTCTTGCTGTAGCGTTAAGCCATAAACTAAAAATAAAATTAATTTCAGAACCAATTAAAAATTCTCTAATAGTAGATGACATCTATGAAACAGGTAATACATTAAATCCCTTTAAAGATATTGAGGGAGCAATGTTTTTTGTGTTATTTAGTAAAATCAAACCTACATGGTGGAATACTGTAAATATGGCTGCGAATCAGGAATGGATTGTTTTTCCTTGGGAAAATCCTAAAAATTATAATAGTGACCGAGATGAATACATCAAAAAAAGAGGTTTAAATTGAAGAAAAAATTATATTTAGCTAATCCATATGGATTTTCAAAGCAGATTAAAAGCCTTTTGCACGAATTTATTCATATTTTCAATAATTTAAATATAGAAGTTTATGAACCTTTTGAGAGGACAAAACACATGATAAAAAAGGAGGGTGAGTGGGCGTATGACCTAGCAAAAAGCAATTTTCAAGATTTAAAAAATTGTGATTGCATTTTTGCTATCGTTAATGGAAATCCTCCAGATGAGGGGGTAATGATTGAGTTAGGTATTGCTATTGCTCTAAAGAAGAAAATCTTTTTATTCAGAGATGACTTTAGAAAATGCACTGATAGCAATCAATATCCACTAAATCTAATGTTATTTCTTGGGCTTCCGAGAGCTAATTGGGAAAAATATTATTTTCAAACATTAGATGATATTAGTAGTAATAAAAAAGGTTTTTTAGAGTGGGCAAAAGAATAACCAAAAATAAAAAATATAATATAATTAAAGAACTTTAAATTAGTTTCAAGCTGATAAGATGATACAATATATATTATTTAGAAAATTTTGACACAAGTTACCGTTGGAGAAAATGAGGGTATTGAGTCAGCCCTAAGAAGATTTAAAAGACAAGTTTCAAAATCAGGCATATTTGCTGATTTAAAGAGACTTAGGCATCATGAAACACCTATAGAAAAATACAAAAGAAAGTTACAACAAAGAAGAAAGGCAAGAAGAAGATAAGTTAAAGCTTTTCCTATACATTAATTCAAATAAAATATACTTTTTAAAAAGTATTTAATTTGCTAGAAAAAAGATTAACCAAAATTATTTAAGTTCTTTAAGCTTTTTAACAAGATTTACTCCAACACCAGAAATGGCAAGAAGATCTTTTTCGTCAGCCTCTATTACAGCCTTAGTAGTTTTAAATCCAGCCTGATATAAAGCCTTAGCACTTTTTTCGCCAACACCTGGAAGTGTAGTTAAGGTTTCAATAATTTTCTTAGAATTTACTTTTTTTGATTTTGTCTTTTGAGGTTTAGCGGATTTTGTTTTTGGACCTTTAGCTGATTTAGTTGTTTTTTTTACTTCCTTTAAAGGAGTTACAGAGGATACTGAACTTTTAAATAGAATTGATTTTAGTTTACTTAAAAATTTAGAAATCATTTAAATATATGAGTAATAAAATTTTATTTACAATTTCTATTTATTATCAAATTCTAGTGGAAGTTAATAATTAAATTATTTGAAATTGAATAAAATAATTTATTTACATTTATATAAAGACACATTTTTAACATATATGCAACCTTCAAAGGTTAGTAAGCTTTTAAATATTATCAAAAGTCAACTTAGAATAAAGGTCAAATTTAAATTTTAAAATTGCAAGTTTCTATTATTTAGTAAAAATAGAGTTTGAATATAAATAAAAGCTCAAAATATGAAGCTCATATTTATAAGTGGTCCATCTGGCAGCGGGAAAACTACTTTATCAAATCAAATATTATTTAAAAATAAAAATGGTATTGTTTTAAGTACAGATAATTATTATAAAACAGGGATATTAAATAAAATACTTTCAAAAATTGTACAAGGTTATTTCGATAAAAGTATAAGTTTTAATTACGCTCTTTTTAGAAAAGATTTCAATATAATTATCCATAATGGAATTTCAATTTATGAACGTTCTTATAATTTCAAAACGCAGATAGTAAATAATTTCTTTAAAGAAACAAAAAATATTGAATATTTAATTGTTGAGGGTATTTTTGCTAAGGAATTCGCTCGTACTCTGCATAATAATAATTATTCTTTCATAGAGTTAAAAATAAATAAAAAAGAATGTATGAATAGAGCAATAAAAAGGGATTTAAATGATAGGGGAAAGGACAAGATTAATGCTAAAAGAGATTTTTTAAAATCTTGGGATATTTATTATGATAAATGCCAAAATAAATATAAAAAAGAAAAGATAAATGAATTTATTTTTACAAAAGAAACGAACATTGATAAATTACTTGAAAAAATATTTAATTTAAATTCTTGAATTTACTAACTAATTTTAATGAACTCATAATTGAACCTTCAATTCTTCCGAATCCTCTCCCTTCAAACCAATCTCCACAGAACCCAATTCTATATTTTCTATTAAATTGTAGAGATAATGGGACTGCACATCCAGAAGGCTGAGAAGCCCTCCATTTCATAATAGAAATTTTCTCATCACCACTTAATAGATTTACTGAAGTATTTCCATCAAAAAGTTGATTAAATTTTGCGGATATGTTTTTTATAAAGATATTTTCATCTTTTGCCTTGCTATAAGAATTAATTAAATCTGTATTTTTTGTATGCACTACAATACCTATTTTTTTATTTTGCTGTTGAAATATTATTCTTTCAAATCTATATTTATTTTCTAGATTTCTTTTTAAATAAAAATATCTATATTGCTTTGAATAAAAATCTTTATAAGTATAATTTTTATTTGTATAAATTAAAAAAGTAAGCCTAGGGATAAAATATTGTTTTTCCAGAAATTTTAAAATCAAATCAATACTTTTATCATTATTTAGTGGAATAGCTTTTCTTAATGGAATTTGATTTATGTTTAATATTTCCAATGATCTTTTATGCAATAACAAATTAGAGGTAGAAATAAGATATTTAGATTTAAATTCATCTCCATTTTGAGATGATATTATCCATTGATTATTATTAAATTTCAAATCGACTATTAGAGTTTCAAAATAAAAATCAATTTTATCCTTTATTTTATTGAATCCTATTATGTTTTCAGATAATTGCCTCATAGTGTTTAAAGAAAGATAACGATTACCGCAAAAAAAATCTGAATTTTCAATACTTTCCATATTTAATTTCTCATCAAGAAAAACCAAATCTGAATCATCAATTTTAATAAATTTTTTTTCCAAAAGTTCATCAATATAACTATTTAATTGAAGGTTATTTTTACTATTGGATATATTAAAATTTGGAGCACCATGATTTAGTTCCCAGCCTTCAAATCTTTTGCTTATTCTTGTACTTGATCTCCCTCCAAGTCCTCTCCCAGCCTCAATTAATGCAATTTTTTTTCTAGAGTTACTTTGAAGATATTTTGAAGCAAAAACACATGCAGATATACCTCCACCAATAATTAGCAAATCATAGGTGATTTTACTTTTCATAAGTTCAAAATGATATTGTTTACCTTTCAATTTCTAAAAAAATTATAAATTAGATCCAGTTTTTCTGATGATGAAAAATCTGTCTCAATAACTGGAGTAATATTGTTATTTTTATAAAAAAAAACTAAATCTCTAGTAAAAGAATAAAAATCATCTAATGAATATAAATATTTTTCTGATATGTAAACACCTTTCCAGGGACGGAATTTAAACCTAGCTAAAAACTGTTTTGAAGGGATTAATAAACTACCAAATAAATTTAATTTTTCATATTTTCCAATTTTCTTCAGATAAGTCACTTCATCATTTAGAACTTTAATATCTGTTCCATATTGAAACCAAATAGAATCAATTAATCCTGAAGCAATTTTTTTTTCTAACCTTTCTCTTTCCGAAGTTATTTTATAGTATTTTTCCAAGTATGGATTATGAGCAATACCTAATTTGATATTCAAATTTTTTTGATTTTTTATGTGATTCAAAACATTTATTACATCAAAATTCTTTTTCTTGTTTGATCCCGAAATAAGAAGCACTTCATAACTTCTATTACAATTTGAATTTTTAATAAACTCTAAGAAATCCTGATATGAATTTATTCTATTTTTGGAATATTGATGATAAAGACTATAATGATAAGTTACATTAAATTCCTGAAAATTATTTGATATGTAGTTAATTGTTGCTTTAAATAAATCTTTCTTAATAAAACCTTTGCATGGAATATTGATATTTTTTATTCCATTAAATTTGCAGAAATTCAGTTTATTTTCTAATTGAGAAATATTTTTAAAAGACAATTCAAATCTTAAATTATTAATCATAATTTAGGACAAGTAATTTATAACTAGTATTTTAGCGAAAACACGCATCAGCTACGATTCTTATTTTTGAGATAATATTTTTATTCTTTCTCTTGAGTAGATAATTTGGCGAAACCTCCATCACTGCTTTTAAAGAAATTTTATCTTCCGCTGATTTTGTAATAATATCGTTGAAACATTGCCAATTCTTTGAGATTACTAATCCTGGCCATGATAAATAAAGACCTGCAAAAAAGCCAAAAAACAGAAACAAAAATGATCTCATATTAAAAATCTAATAAGATTAATAATATAAACATAAATTAAAGCTTCAAGTTAAAAAGAATATCCTTAATTAATTGCTTAGACATTTAGAAGATCATGAATATATAAATGTTTTTCATGAACTCTAGAGGTTAGAATATCGAAAAGTATTAATTAAGAAGATGGCTAGCCAAGATTACCTAATTGCAATAGCTTTAATAGAGCAAAACTTAGTAAGAGCGATGCCTCTAGGAGGCAAAGAAATTAAAGATAGTTTAGATGATAAAGAAATTTTTAATAAACTTGGAGAAGAGGTTATTTTAAATCTTCTACTAAGAGTTTTTCAAAGGAGTGATGAAGGTGCATTAAAAAGAGCTTCAGAAGATAAAGGGTTACTCTTGGTTCACATGCATCCTAAAAGGATGCAGAAAGAACTTCCCTTTATTAAATCTGAATGGATAAGAGACGGAGATACACAACAATTCCTAAAATACCTAGGTAATCTTTCCAAAGAAGTGTGGACTGCTTCATTTGTAAAGTACAAGGGTGTTGAATTTACTTCTATTTCAAAAAATGAAGAAATCTAAAATATCTTTAGATATATTTTCAATTTAGTAATATTTCTTTTTTTAATTTATTATTTTCTTTAAAAACTCTAAAACACCTTTTACCATTTTCAAAATCCACTGAATAATATTCAAAATCATTTTTGATGTGCAAAGCACAACCTCCTTCAATACAAATACACTCCTTAATAATTTCCTTATTTATAAGATCATTTACATAAGGTTCTCTCTCTTTCTCTTCATCGAAATGCGGGCAAGCAATATCCTTAATTATTCCTAAGCAATCAATAATAGACAATTCTTTGGCAAAGGAATCAGTTATACCCTTATCAAACCAACAAATAGCTCCAGCACTTACTCCACTCATTACAATTCCTTTTTCATAAGCATTTAGTAAAATATTTTCTAAATTCCATTCTTTCCAAACTCCTAACATACTTTTTGTATTACCTCCGCCAACATAAATAATATCTTGAGTTAGAACTTTTTCATCTAGGTTTTCTGTTCTTGAAAAAAAATCAATATGACTTGTTATACAATCCAACTTAGAAAATGCTCTATAAAAATTTAGTTTATAAAGGCTATTATCGCCAGATGCTGTAGGAATGAAGCAAATTCTTGGTCTCTTTTTATTAACTAAAGAAATTATATATTTTTCAATTTCAAGAGATCCGAGAGAACGTCCAAAACCTCCTCCGCCAATTGCCACTATATTTTTATTATTCATAGAAAAGAAGTGATTTGTTTATGAATTTAAGACAAATAACAACAAAAGATCAACTCGAATTAAAGAAGGTTTATTTTGATTCAATTCAATCATTAGATGAAAAAACATATAGTCATGGACAAAAAAGGGCTTGGTCAAGTCAGGCTTGGAATAATCCAAATTTTGATAAGTCAATAACTGAAGGGAAAGGATGGGTTCTAATTGAAAAAGGAATAATTATTGCTTTTGCCACAAGATATCCCAAAAATAGAATTTCTTTATTCTACTGTAAAACTAAATTCCAGAGAAAAGGGTGTGGAACCAAATTACTCCATAAAATAGAAGAACAGGCTAAGAAAGAAGGTTTATCTTATCTATCAACTGAGGCGAGTTTGATAAGTTATAAATTATTTATTAAACATAAATGGAAAATAATTCGTAAAGAAACGGTAAATATAAATAATTATTTTTTTGAAAGATATAGAATGTTTAAAATAATAAATAATAAACAACTAAAGTAATGTTCAGGAAACGAACAAGATCAAAAATAATTCAAAGAATAATAATATGGGTTTTATATTTTTATTCAGGATTTATACTTTATTCAAATAATGGTGTTTTATATCCTTTTTTAATTACTTTTTCAAGAATTGTTTATCCACTATCTATATTCTGGCTGCAAATAAGAATTAAGAGAAAAAATCATATTCTTAATATAGACTCATCAATGTCAACCTCACAGTTATGGTTTAATTTATTACCCATTATTGCATCTATCTCAACAGTAATTCTTTCTTTAACAAATGCATTTTTATATATTTTAGGAAAGTTTATAAATACATAAATTAAAAAATTAATTATTTTCAAATCTGGTTTGACATATCACTAATAAATACAGAACGTAAAGAAATTTGCCTTTCGCTTAAATTTGTTTAAATTTTTAATAAGGCATTAAAAGTTTATGAGAAATATTTTTCTAAATGAAAATTTTAATTCTGATAATAAAAAAAAAGAAATAAACAATAATGAATTTTTCTCGTTAAAAAACACTGATAGTCTATATAAAAGGGATATTGGGAAATTTCTAGACACTCTCTCTTCTCACTTTATTTAAAAAATATTATTTATCTGATCTGCAAATTCAAACACTACGATAAATAAAGAAGTTTTTAAAGGATAATTAAATAACTCAAAGAAAACTCTAATGCAATTATTTCTTGCGGACTGCCAATTTCCAGACATTGACAATCAAATAAAAGCTTATCAACTGTTTGTCGAAGCTTGGGAAAACGGTGAAATGTCAAAGTCAGATAAATCAGACAAATTTGAGATGTTATTTAGAGTTCATGCTCCTGGAGAAGGAAGAGTAGTATGTTTATGTAAGGCATATAGTGACAAAGAAATATTTGAGCATTTTGCCCCATGGAGGGCTAAATTTGGTATTCATATGGAATTTACACCCGTAATTAGTTGTCAAAATGTTGTTGATTACCATAAAGATTTATTTAAAAATTTAGGAAATTAAGCTTAAGGGTGAAACATTAGCGTGATTAAACCATTTCCCAATCTTCTTTATAAAAAAAAAGATAGAAATTTAAATTCTTCAAAGAAAACTTTAAATAAAAATGAAAATGTTAAATCTAAACCAATGATAATATTTGGTTTTATCATCTCATTTTCTTCTATTTTATTACTTTTATTCACTATAAATAGTAAATTTGGATGATTTAGGTAATTAGTACTATTACTTAAAAGAAAATATAATTTATGATTACTTTAAAATCACTAATTTAATGGCATTTAACGAAGGAGGAATGGCATCTGGTCTTCTTATAATTGCGGTATCCATAGTTTTTGCTGCAGGCATTGGATTTTTAGTATTACACTTTGTCCCAGGAACCCCATTCTAATAAGCCGAATTAGATTAAAGATATCTAAATTGTCTTAAACATTAACTGTTTCTAAATCCTGGATTAGATTATCTTCAGGATTAGATTTTTTCTTTAATCTGTAGACATAAACTAAAGATCCTAAAGCTATGGTACTAGAGGCTAATATTCCTGATATTAGTATCAAAGCAAAAAGACCTCCTATTAGTCCCCCTTTTAATCTAAGCAAATTTGATTTGATTAAAAGAATTGATAAAAAAAGAATAGTGGCTTTTAGAGAGGAGATTTTCAAAAAAGTAAGTGGATAAAAAGGGTTTAACAACATTTCTTTAGCGGAATATAATATTGTCTGATTCTAAAAATAAATTTTAAAAAACGCAAAAAAAAAGACTCAAATGAGTCTTTTAAAATCTATCTTAAAGATGATGATTTATTGATCAGGGTCTAATTTGCTATAGTTTGGTCCAACAATAATCCAAAGTAGGGCAAAAAGAACCATAGAACCAATTCCTACGTAGGCTGCAGAAGGAACAAAACCACCTATTGCAAAAGAAGCTAATAAATTCATGATTTTAAAAACGTAAATATCTTCGTGTTAGCATACAGATTATTATGAAAAATATACCTATATTGAGACATTTCTTCGTAATTATGAGAATCGTTTAACTATCCGTTTAAAAAATCCACAAAATTTTTATTAATTGTTTTATTATCGAGGTATTACTGTTTTGTTGGCGCACTTTAAGACCATCAAAACTGTTTCTTACTAATGACTTCCAATTATACCTTTATTTATGATGGAGAATGCCCATTCTGCAATCATTTTGCTGAGCTACTTGAGATCAAAAGCAAGATAAATAATATTAAAATTCTTGATGGTCGTAAAAATTTAACTCTAATTCAATCTCTCCTAGAGAAAGGTTATGACCTGGATAAAGGAGCAATTCTCCTGAAAGATAAAGATATCTTTCATGGGGCTGATGCTATTAATACTATTTGCAAACAGATAAATAATCCCTCAAGTAGTTTACTTTTGTTACTTTCTAAAGTGTTTAAATCAAATAAACGAACAAATTTGATATTTCCTTTACTAGTCAGAGCCAGAAGATTCGCATTGATATCAAAAGGTATATCAATATCCTTAGTTTAAAAATAAAAACTTTCTAAATATTAAATAACATATTTATAAGCTTCTGTATCAATAAATGATAATTAATTATTTCTTAGCTAGAACTAGGTGGTAACAACAAGTATTAAATGATAGAGAACTTCAATCCCTTTATTTCATTGGGCGGTGATAACCAAAAAGTTAATCATATGGCTGAAGCAGCACTTGAAATGAATTTAACTTGCAATGATTTAAAGAAGGATTTAAATTTAACAGATGGAGATGTAGTAGATATGTTACAACTAGTCATGGATAGGTTTAAAAATAGTAATTAAGTTTATATTTTTCTTTTCTATAAATAGCTATATATCTAATATTTATTAATGAAAACATTAAAAATTGAGTTTTCGAAATATGAATCAGTTAACTTTTTATGGTCTGAATTAATAGAAGATTACGGATTTGAGAAAGCCAGAAAAATAGTTTCTCAAGCTATTGACATACAAAAAATGAATGGCACGAAAAATAGCACTATGCCAATCATATTTTCTGGTACAGGTGGATTAGCTTTAATTCCTATAGAAATTTTAGAAAAAGAAGATTTTAAAATTAGTTATGAAGATAACCAAGTTTTAATATTTTCTTTAAAAAGAAAGTCATTTCAAATTTTAAATGAGGCAAACTAATAAACTAAATTAGAAACCTCTCAATAAAGCAAAAATTACTTTATTATCTAGTAAAACATTTTATCGATAATGTCTTTTGAAGCTACCTACCTTGGTTCAAATGGTTGGCTTATAAAATTTAAAAAAACTAATTTAATTATTGATCCTTGGCTCAAAGGAGATTTAATATTTCCCCCAGGTGAATGGTTTTTTAAAGGATCATTAGAAGAAGAAATTTCAATAGATAAAAAAATAGATGTTATTTTGTTAACCCAAGGATTATCTGACCACTGTCATGTTCCAACTTTAGAAATGTTCAGAAAGGATATTCCTATAATTTGCCCTAAAAGTGCTTTTGAAATATTAAAAAAAATTGGTTTTAGTTCAATTAAAGTACTTAGGCCAACTGAAAAGATAAATCATTTTGATTTAAGTTTTGAAGCCACTGCTGGGGCTCCAGTACCACAAATAGAAAACGGATACATAGTTAAAGACGAACAAGATAATGGGTTTTATATAGAACCCCATGGATATCTTGATGACAATTTAAATAAGCAAAGTCTTGATGCAGTCATTACTCCTACAAAAAATTTAGAATTACCCCTAGTAGGTTCTTTTGTAAAAGGTGCTGATGTAATCCCTAAATTAATTGAAAAATTCAATCCAAAATATATACTTTCAAGCACCATAGGCGGAGATGCAAAATATTCAGGTTTTTTAAATAATTTTATTTCAGTTCAGGATTATCAAGATGAATTAAATTGTAATCTTGTAGATCTAAAGAGTATGCAATCTATTATGATTTAAATCAATCCCAAAAGAGCTTTAATTAACTCATCTAGCTTAAAAGTAACTCTAATTTAAAAGGAGCTCAAAAAATTTATTCATTTTTTATTAACTCAATACTTTTATTAGCTTTGAATAGTAGCTATATATGTGAAGATACAAAGCTTGATCTTGTGATGAGAAATAATTTTAATGGTGACTTTTCCATAGTAGAAAAGATATCCGAGTTAAAGCCTGGAGCATTTATAAATATTAATTGGAATAAAAAAAAGCTTATGCTTCCATACTCTCTAAGGAAAGATTACATTTCATTTACAGATAAAAAATGGGACTGGAGATACCAATTCAATGAGGACGGATCGCCTAATATTACTAATCCATCACTATACGAACTACTTCCTTCTGGAGAAATTAAAACACATCTTTGTGAAACAGAAGATAATAGGTCGAACTCATAATTACAAGACAATTAACCTAGTGCATTAAATATCTAAAAGCTTTATAAAAGATGAATAATTCAAAAAAACAAACGAGTATTTCAAAATATATAAAACTTGAAGACTACAAAGTCTTTGATTTTGAAATACCAGAAATTTATTTGGACTTCGTAATTAAGAAAAATATTGTTAATGTTATAACGCAACTTAAACTGATTAAAAAAAATAAGAATACTAAAAATCTCATTCTTGATGGTAAAGATATATTAATTAAAAAAATATTCATAGATGACTCACTTTTAGAGGAGGAATATTACACACAGCAAACAAATAACTTAAAAATTAAAAATATAAATAAAGATAATTTTTCATTAAAAATAGAAGGAATAATTAAACCGAAGGAAAATTCATCCCTTTTAGGAATGTATGAAAGCAATGGAATTATCACCACGCAATGCGAGGCAGAAGGATTTAGAAGGATAAGTTACCACTCTGATAGGCCTGATATTCTAAGTAAATACACCGTAAGGATTGAGGCAGACAAGAATGATTATCCTATCTTACTTTCAAATGGTAATGTCATAAAAGAAAATAATCTTAGACATAATCGACATGAAATAATTTGGGAAGACCCATATCCGAAACCCTCATATCTTTTTGCATTGGTAGCAGGGAAACTTAATTGTGTAAAAGACTGTTTCATAACAAAATCGAATAAAAAAGTAAAAATAAATATTTATGTTGAGGATGGTAATGAAAAATATGTTCAACATGCAATAAAATCCCTAAAGAAAGCAATGAGATGGGATGAGGAAAAATATAACCTTGAATATGATTTATCATTATTCAATATAGTTGCAGTAAGGCACTTTAATATGGGTGCGATGGAAAATAAAAGTCTCAATATTTTCAACTCAAAACTAATACTCGCCGATTCTGAAACAACAACTGATCAGGAATTAGAGAGAATAGAAGGGGTGATAGCTCATGAATACTTCCATAATTGGACGGGTAATAGAGTTACTTGTAGGGATTGGTTTCAATTATCTCTAAAAGAGGGTTTAACAGTATTTAGAGATCAACAATTCACTGCAGACCTTCATAATTATGAAATAAAGAGACTTGAGGATGCAAAATTTCTTAGAAGAAATCAATTTAGGGAAGATTCTGGTCCTACATCACATCCTGTTATGCCAGAAAAGTATCAAGAAATAGATAATTTCTATACGACCACAATATATGAAAAAGGTTCTGAGATTATTAGGATGCTTAATAATCTTGTAAAAGAAAAAAATTTCTATAAAGGATTTAGAAATTACATCTCAACTTATGATGGTAAGGCAGCAACAATAGACCAATTTGTCGATAAAATATTAGAGCACAACAATGTAATCGATTCTAAAAAATTTAAACTCTGGTACAAGCAAAATGGCACACCAAAAGTTAAATTCAAGAGAATCTGGGATGAAAAAGAACAAAAACTTATAATTCAAGCCTCTCAAAGTAATCCCATAAAGAAGAACCGATATAACGATTTACCTTTAATAATTCCTATAAATTTAGCTATATTTTGCGGTGAGAATAAAACAATAGAAAAAACAGTCGTTCTAAAAACAAAAATGCAAAAATTTATTTTTAGAAATGTAGGATCTCACTTACCAATTCCCTTAGTTTCCTATTTTCGGGAATTTTCTTCACCCGTTGATTGGGAATCTGATACCACCTTGGATGAAAAATTTTTAATCTTAAAATATGAAAAAGATTTTTTTACTATATCCAATACCGTTAGGGTATTCTATAAAAATATCATTGCTTGCAGATTAGATGAAAAACCAAATTATAAAATTGAAAATAAATTAATAAGAACCTTAAAATCATTTTTAAAAAATAAAGATATAAATTTATCTCTTTTATCAGAATTACTAAGTATGCCTGATTTTGCTGAAATTGAATCGCAAATGAAAAATATAGATCCTTTTAAAATATATAAAACAATAGACGAATTAAATAATTTATTCGGTGCCAAATTAAAAAAAGAATTATATTTTAAGCTCCAAGAAATAGAGAAAAACCTTCATAAATTATGGCCAGAAGGGAAACATGAAAGAAAACTAATTGAAACTGTGTGGAAACTACTTTTACATGGTAATGATGAAGAAATTAGAAGGAAAATAATTGTTTATGTAGAGGGTAATTCGATGACGCTAGCAAAAGCAGCATTGAATTCTATTAGTAGGATTGATTGTCCTGAAAGACAGACTATTTCAAATATTTTCTTCAATAAATGGAAAAATAATAGTGTGGTATTGGATAGTTGGTTCTCATTCAAGGCATCTATAGAAACTGATAAAAAAACAAAGAGTATAGAAAATTTATTTGAGAATAAGTTTTTTGATTCAAAATCACCAAATACATTAAGAGCGATACTAAATACTTTCGCAACAAGAAATAGTATTTTTCATGCAATGGATGGATCTGGGTATAGATATATTGCAAAAAAGATAATTGACTTCGATAAATTAAACCCAATCGTTATTTCCCGTTTCGTGAAAGTATTTAGTAGATACAATTATTATTCAGAACCTTATAAAAGTAATATGATTGAAACCATTAAACAGATTAAAAAAAATAAACTATCTACAAATACTAAAGAAATATTAGATGCAATAATTGACTGATTTATTGATGATATTTAATTAAAAAAAATAATAAAAATTGTAATTACAAGTAATAAAATAAATACGAGATACTTATTAATAAATATATAATCAAAAACTCTTTTTTTATTATCTTTATGCCATTTTTTATTGACGTATTCCTTAGTTATAAATTTATTAGGTCTGCCACAATATAAACATGTTGGAGAAGTTATTAAAATTAAATTTTTACATTGGGGACACTTTTTTTTTTCCATTATTTAATCCTACTGAATAAAATTGAAATCAGAAACAAAAAATATAATAAGTAATTTAAATTTTTTCATTATATTAAAAAATTAAATATCATTGCAAAAAAAAATTTGATTTAAACAATTCTAAAAAATTCAATATAATAAAACATTATTTTTTGTTTTTAAATGTTTGCTATTGCACTTGGAATGTCGCCTATTGAAAAAATTACTGTTGCGATATCAGCTTCGATTTTTATAATTGCTTTTACTTGGGTCTCAATTAAGGGCGACTTAAGAAAAATTGCTAATGAACTAATTGAAGATAATGAAGATAATGAAAATAATAAGGATAATTAAAAAAATCTTTTAACCTGCTTTTAATGCAAACTTGGATAATCAATTATATGCCTAATTTCTTTAAGAGAAGCACCATAGATTTTTTCACCATTTAAGTGAACACCAATCCATTTTTCCTTTTGATTGAAAAAATTATTTTTACTGGTATCCCTATGGAGATAGTTTTTATTATCCCAATTCAAAGTTATATCCCACCCCTTATAATTTTCTATCATTTGGAAATAGAGAACATAACCAAATAATACTCGGAGAAACAGAGAACAAAAACAAAGGAAATAAGTATTTTTTTCGTTATTTTTATTTAATATTTACTTTATTTAGAGCTTACTTTTATTTTAAGAGCAGCTTCATCTGCATTTTTTCTAGCTAAATTAATATCAGAATTTGATGAGAGAACAACACCCATTCTTCTGCCTTTTCTGCAGACTGGCTTGCCAAATATGAGGACTTTAGTCTTTTCAAACTCTAATGCTTCATTAAGACCCTCATAAATAGGATTTAGACACTCTTGGTTGGAGAGTATAACTCTGGTTGCAGAGGGTTCTATTAGATCTATAGACGGTATTGGTAAATTTAGAAAAGCACGTAAATGTAATTCAAATTCATTAATATTTTGACTGACTAATGTAACCATACCCGTGTCATGTGGTCTTGGAGATAATTCTGAAAATATAACCTCACATCCTTTTATAAAAAACTCTACTCCATATAAACCAGCTCCATTAAGGTTGTTTAATATTCTTGTTGTCATTTTCTTAGCTTCAATAATTAAAGATTCATTGATCTCTATGGGTTGCCAACTACATTGATAGTCTCCCTTAGATTGAAAATGACCAATTGGTAAACAAAATATATTTTCACCACTTTCTTTTCTTACTGTTAAAAGAGTAAACTCAAAATCAAAATTAATAAATTCTTCAATAATTACACCTTTAACCTTTCCTCTGGAATTTGCTTGTGCCTGTGTCCAGGCATTTTTTAAATCATTTTTTGTTTCAACAAAACTCTGTCCCTTTCCTGAAGAGCTCATTAGAGGCTTAATTAAAAGTGGAAATCCAATTTCATCTGCTTTTTTTTCCAAATCATCAAATTCAAAAATATAATCAAACTTTGCAGTTTTTATTTTTAAATCTCTAGAAGCTAAGTCTCTAATTTTATCTCTATTCATAGTTATTTCTACAGTTCTTGCGTTTGGGACAATATTGAATCCTTCATCCTCCAGTTCTTTTAGGGCCTCAATTGAAAGTGCCTCTATTTCTGGAACAACATAGTCAGGCTCATATTCTTTTATAACATTTTTTAAGATATTTTTATCTCCCATATCAATTACTCGCGAATAATCAGCGACTTGCATTGCAGGTGCTTTTTCATATCGATCAATTGCAATAACTTCTAATCCTAATCTTTTAGATTCTATTACTAATTCTCTTCCAAGCTCGCCACTACCAAGTAATAAAATTCTTTTTTTAGAAAAAATTGAATCTTTCATATTTATTAAACTTTTTCGTCATCACCAGAAAATGGTGCAGATGATTTATCTGTAATTTTTTCCTCTTTAGAATAACTAAATAAAGATTTCTTACCAAACCAATTTTGACTTCGCATACTATTAGTTATTGATCTTGAAATTGCTCCTAAAAAAAAGACTCCAATCATTACCCAAATGATTCTTTCTAAAGCAATTGCAGGTGAAAAACCTTGACCGGAATTAATAATTTCAGTAAGTGGATCTAAAGGGTCCAAATTTAAAAAAGGATAATAATATTAATTATATAGGTGTTAAAGAAGAGAAAAATAAAAACTTATAAAAGAAATAACCAAAAACATCAGCTAATTACAACACAAAAACGACTATACAATGTTATCTTCAAGGGGTGATTTTTTTTAAGATATGCAAGTTGACGTACAAAATACTACTGTTCTTTCATCAGACGGATCATCAATAAAACTTGGTGAATTCACAGGTGAAGTAATTTTAGTAGTTAACGTAGCTAGTTATTGCGGAAATACTGCTCAGTATGAGGATCTTCAAAAGCTACATGAATTATATTCAAGCAAAGGTCTAAGAATACTTGCATTCCCATGTAATGATTTTGGGAAACAAGAACCCGATTCTCTTTCAGAAATAAAAGATTTTTGCTCCACAAAATATGGCGTTAAGTTTGAAATCTATGAAAAAGTTCATGCCAAAGGCAATACCACAGAACCATACACAACTCTCAACAAAGTTGAACCTAAAGGTGATGTTGAATGGAATTTTGAGAAATTTCTAATAGGGAAAGATAGTAAGGTTATTGCAAGATTCAAACCAAGTGTTAAACCCCTTGACGAAAACCTTGTCGCAGCTATTGAAGTTGCTCTAGATTCATAACAATTTTCTTATCATAGAAGTTGAAATATAAAAAAAGACCCTTTATATTAAATTAAAAATAATCCAATTATTTTCAAAAAATATAAAACTTTTGATATTCAAGCATGTATGATTTCCTTTAATTTATTTTAAATTATTAATCATCAGAATTCACTTTTTCGTCCATCATTTTATCTTTAACCCCTCTTTTTTTAGATTTAATTGATTTTACTTTTGCCTCTATTATTTCTTCCTTAACTATACTTTCTTGGGGTTCCTCTTGTTTTACTTCTGACTCTATTATTTCTTCCTTAACTATACTTTCTTGAGGTTCTTCTGATTTGACTTCTGCCTCTATTATTTCTTCCTTAACTATACTTTCTTGGGGTTCTTCTGATTTTACTTCTGCCTCTATTATTTCTTCCTTAACTATACTTTCTTGGGGTTCCTCTGATTTTATTTTTAAATTATCTAAAGTTTGATTCTCTTCTGTATTTAAAAGAAATTTTAATAGTTTTTTTAATAATAAGAAACCTTTTTCAATTCTTTTTGTACCTAAAATTGAAAGTACTATGACTAAAATTATGAATATCTCAGGTGAATTTAAACCTAATAGTTTCATGAAATTTCATATTCTATTTATATTTTAGTACATGTTAATAATTTAATCTAATTATTTTCAAAAGTTGGTAAGTAAAGTTCTCTATTTGATGCAATTAAACCCTCTTCTTTAAAAAATATTTCAAGATCTTTTAAATCATTTATATCTACAAATTCACCACAATTATCTAATATATTATTGTGGGTAAAATTCCACAAATTATCCAAATATTCGTCATCGTCTGGAAATGCTACAAATTTCAAATATGTATTATTCAAGGCATATTCACTAGCAAAATCAGAATCTAATCCTTCCCTCTTAGCATCACAAAAAACTTTAGCAAATCTTTTCCCTACTGAAGTTTGAGCATTCGATAAATCTAAATTACCTTGAATAGCTTTTGCATTTATTGGGGCAATAAAAATAATTATTGGGAGTAAAAAAGATATAAATAAAAACAAGAAAAAATTTCCTTTTTAAAAATTAAACTCAATATAAACTAGCAAAAAAAGAAACTAATTAGGCCTATTTAAATAAAAGCACTTATTATAAATTTAAAAATAAATAGAAAACATAAAAACAACTTCGTATCAGAATTTATAATAAAGAGATATTAAACAAATTTAAAAATATATGTCTTCAGATATAAAACTAAAAGGAACGGGAGTTAACAGGATACTTAAGAGTAAGGTGATGCTATCGCCCTTAGCAGGAGTTACAGATAATATATTTAGACGAATTGTTCGTAAATGGGCGCCTAACTCTTTACTTTTTACGGAAATGATAAATGCTACAAGTCTTAAAAAAGGATTTGGAAAACAAAAAATCCATCAATTAGATACAGAAGAAGGTCCAGTTGGAGTACAAATATTTGATAATAGGCCACATGCTGTTTCAGAAGCAGCAAAAAAAGCTGAGGATTCTGGTGCTTTCTTAATTGATATAAATATGGGATGTCCAGTAAAAAAAATTGCAAAAAAAGGTGGAGGCAGTGCTTTAATTAAAGACCGAAAACTTGCTATACAATTAGTAAAAAATGTTGTAAAAGCAGTTAAAGTCCCAGTTACAGTAAAAACAAGACTCGGATGGGATAGTAAAGAAGAAAATATAGAGGATTTCTTATTTAAGCTTCAAGATGCGGGAGCAGCAATGATTACACTTCATGGAAGAACTAGAAAACAGGGTTTTTCAGGTAAGTCAGATTGGGAAATGATCGGGAGACTTAAAAAGTTATTGGAAATACCAGTAATTGCTAATGGAGATATCAAGAATCCAGATGACGCTCTTAATTGTTTAAAAAAGACAAATGCTGATGGTGTAATGATTGGGAGAGGAATTTTAGGATCCCCATGGAAAATAGGAGAAATAGATTATGCAATTAGCAAAAATAAAAAATTTAAAAAACCAAACGTAGAAGAAAAACTAAATTTAATTATTGAGCATCTAGATGAATTAATAAAAGAAAAAGGTGATCACGGCTTGCTAATTGCTAGGAAGCACATTTCATGGACATGCAAAGATTTTAAAGGTGCATCAAATTTACGAAATAACTTGGTTAGAGCTATTGATAAAAATGAAGTTAAAAATTTAATAAATAAGATGATTAAAACATTGAATAATGAAAAAAATACATTAGGTTAAAAATTTATTCTTCATAATGAAAATAATCAGTAAGGAAACAAGTAAAAGAGTTTGTGATCATATGAACAATGATCATATTGATTCAGTTCACAAATATCTTATTCATTATGGGAAGAAATCAAGCTTTGAGAATGCTTATATGGAAGAAATTAATAACAGTTATATAAAAATCAATTACGATGGCAAGTCAGCAATTATCAATTTTAAAAATGAAATATCTGAAGAAGAAATTCATTCTACTTTAGTATCTATGATTAAGGAGATTAAATAAAAAAAATATTTTATATTAAGAAAAAACTAATTTTTATTTTCATAGTAATCAGTTATTTTTTTACAATCTTCAAATAAAAGCATGCTTAATCTAGATGTGGCTTTTATTTTTAGAATTGCACAAACAGCTAACAAGTCAGAGGTGTCAACATTAAGTGCTTCAGAAAGCTCTAGGACCCTAAGACCTTTCATAGTTATGTAAAAATTGTTTTTTCTACATTATCAATAACTTTGAAATTAATGGGCTGCATTTTTTCCTAAACCTGCAACAAATGGAAATGTTTGTTCATCACCAAATATATCTTCTGCTAAAGAATTAGAAATATTTGTTTTTTTATTAATATCAGGCTTAATTTCTTGAATTTTATTAGAAATATCTTCTTTAATGTTATTTCCAATTTCTTTTGCAAATAAATTATTCGTATTAGAAAATATTAAAAAAACGAATATACATAAAAATAAAATAATTCTTTTCATAAAAACGATGTATCTAATACTATCCTCTTATACCAATAAAGTTATTCGTCGGATATTAATTATTTTAGAACAAATCTAAATAAATCAAATAAAAAATATTCATCTGTCTAATTTATTTCTATTTTTGAATCTAATTAAAAAATAAAGAACTAGTAATAAAAAAATTGCAAAGGAGTACTGATTAAGAAAAACATAAACTACATACACAAGTAATGGGAATAAACAGGCCCTCTTAAAATTTAATTTCTGTTTTTTTGTCATTTTTTTCCAATTTAAATATTCTTCCCATTGAAAAATCTTCTTCATTTTTCTGCCCCTATTATTACGATTAAACATAAATTTATAATTATAGTTTTGCTGATTATTTTATTAATAAAGAATAATAATATACAATATCAAAATTAGCTTTTTGCATTGATCAAAAATATTTTAAAAATAAAAAATGAACTCAAAACCAGTATGGAAAATAGAAAAAGTTGTTTTACCTCAACATGCAGACCATGCAGGAGTTATGTGGCATGGTACATATTTTAATTGGCTTGAAGAAAGCCGAATAAATGCACTTTTAGAAGTAGGTATAAGTTATTTCGAACTAACTAAAAAAGGCTTAGATTTGCCCTTAATCAACACTTCAATAAAATATAAATCTCCTTTATTTCTTGGTGAAAAAATAACAATCGAGAGCAAATTCAATATTGAAAAAAGTCCTAGGATTAATGTTTATTCAAAATTTCTTAACAAGAAAAATGAGATCTTAACAATCGCTGAAGTCAATTTAGTCTTAATAAATAAACTAAATTTTTCTATAATAAGAAAAAGGCCAGATTTCCTATCGGAAGCTTTTATTAAATTAAACGGTTGAAATTATTATCCCCTAATTGAACGATTTATTAAATTATTAATTATGAATATATTTCAAGTTATTGATTATTACCAATATGAAATGGAATCAAGGTATCAAGAAAAATCAATGCTTACAAATCTTTTTACTGAACACAAATTCATAGGTTGGTTAGGGTTGTTTATAGTATTTTTCTCAATCTTTACAATTCTTGTTTTTCAATTTCTTGAGTGGGAAAGTAATGACAATAATAAAAGTTAGGAATATTTAATGCTTATAATTCAGTAGAAAGACTAAAAAAATGGCTATCTACCTAAAAATAACGAACCCTACAGAGGTTATAAAAAAAAAGACCTCAAAATGGCTTACAGACATCACACCTGAAAGGATTGATAGAAAATTGGTCGAAGATGAAGTGATAAAAGGAATTATCGAGCAATTAACATTAGAGGGAATAAAAGGAGAAATATCAGCGATAAATGGGTTTGAAGTAAATGAATCTTCAGTAATAACAAAAAATAATTTTGTTATAAGAAAAACAAAAACTTTTTAGATCCAAAAATAAAAATCATTAATGAAATTTTTTTTTATTTTAATTTTTATCATTTTTTTAATTTTTATAGTTGCAAGGAATTATCAAATTAAAAAGAAAAGGTTTAAATTAAATAATGCCTTAAATTCAAATTTTTTTATTAAAACAATTAATAATTTAATAGAAGAAAACAAATACAATTTATTAGAGGAAAGGATTAGATTAAGGGAAATAGATGCTTATGGTAACGAGGACTTTAAAAAATGGATTGGTAATCCACCTCTTAGTGAAAAAGCTATAGAGAATAATATAAATAAAGGTTCGAAGCGATTCAAAGAGGGCATACCATACTTTTGGGAAAAAGTTATTTTAAAAAAATTTGGAAGTTTGGAATTATTTTTCGAAAAGTGGAAATCTTATTGTGATGAGAATCCTACTATTGATGATGAGATAATTGGATCTATTAGAAATCTCGAAAATGAGGATTGGTTTGTATTCATAGCAAGTCAAATAGAGAAATCATGCTTAAACTTAATAGAAAATAACTACTCAAAAAACATTAACGAAAGCTATAAAAAAGGTATTAAATTTGAAAATCATTGTATGGAAATTCTCAAACAACATGGCTGGGAAGTAAAAGAAACGCCAAATACTGGAGATCAAGGGGTTGACCTAATTGCATCAATAAATGATTTGAGAATATGTATTCAATGCAAAGACCATGAAAAAGCTATTGGAAATAAAGCTGTGCAGGAAATTTCAGCTGGTAAATTATTTTGGAAAGGTACTCATGCAATATTAGTTTCCAAATCTGGCTTTACAAAGTCAGCCCAGCAACTAGCTAATTCAAACAAAGTTAAATTAATTAATGAATATCAGTTAAATGACTTAGAAAATTTATTGTATAAATAGTTTATATCAATTGAGTTAAGCCCTCTTTGTACAACAATAATGTCGTAAAAAGACCTGAGGCCCATATTAAACCCCTAGCGGTTGGAATATTAAATATATAGGCTCCAATATATAAGAAACGTAAAAGAGGATGTATCCACGCTGCAATAATTGCAATGTTTGAATCAGTTAAAGTAATCAAGCAAAGAATACATGCAGGAGCATGTAAGGAAATACTTTCCCAACAATTTTGATGACACCAAACTGCTCTTTTACCAAATAAAGGTAATTCGTCAAACAAAGCCCTAGGTGCTGCCATGTTTTCAACAGAATAACCTGCTTTAATCCTACCAATAGTTAATGGAATAATTGAAATTAAAACAACCCCTACTGAAAGACAAAGGCTCCAGGCAAAAACTACTTGCATATGATTAAAGTAATGTATTCAGCTTAATAATTGCTAATTAATATTGTGATAAATAAAAAATAATTACCATAGATAAAAATTCCCGAAAAAATGTTGTAAGTTATATAAAAAAATCATTTATGGATATTTCAAAGATAGTTTTAATATTTGGAATAAGTTTACTAATATATTTGGCTTTTCTGTTTTTAGGATTTTTGCTTAAAAATAAAAATCTAAAGGCACAGAATCTAAAAAAAGAAGAATAAGTTATTAATCACAATAATTTACTATTTTTCTCAATATTTTTATATCTTTTTGGATACATTTCATAGAAATTAATTTTGATTCTAATAATAATAAGAGATATTTGAAATTTTATAAAACAGCTGGAGATATATGAAAAAATTTTATAAATTTCTTAAAAGTTTTCTATTCATATCATTTTGGCTTATTTTAACTTCATCCTTAACTGGATATTGGAATATCTTCCATTATGAATATATTTTCTCAAACATTCAAAAAATCTTTGATAAAGAATTTTGGTTTGTTTTAGAAAGAATTCTATTTGGAATTGATATTGGATATTGGGTAAAGTATTACATCGAATTTATAACCTATGAAATACCTATGGAATCTTTTAAATATTTTCCAATTTATTTCTTTTTAAAGTTTATTTGGATAAAAAATTAATTTATTTTTTTTCTTCCAATTTCAGGACCAATAACTTCAGCATATTTAAATTAGAAACTAATTTTTATCTCATTTATGTGATTAAGTCTAATTAAAATAATAGTACCAATAATTGACTCTTTACATCTTTGTTTGAGCAACTTGAGACCATTAAAATTAAAGGGAGCAAGAAATTGAAGGCTATCAATCAAAGGATAATATTTAAAAAAAAACTATTAGAACTGTCCACCTAAGCTCCCAGACACCCTGTAAATAATTTCTATATTTGCTAAAGGCAAAGTTATTAAAATATTCAAGTTTTTCGGCAACACATCGAATATTATCTGAGTTTGGAGATTCAATAAGCAAACTTAATCATTGATCTCCTAATTCAATTTAATAAACCCTGAGGATAAAGCTAAGGATAGATACCCAACTTCATATGCTATATTCTATCCAGAATATGTTGATTTGATGACAAAGAGCTATTGGCTAAAGAAAATTTCAATTCCAAATGTTGATTTATTTCTGGAATATATAAGAACAGTTTTGCCTTGGATTAAATCGGTTGGAGGAGTAATAGTAAAGAGAGATTTAATACAAGAATCAAATTCAAACGAATGGGATGGAGGCCATCTTGGATTAGTAATAGAATTCGAATCAAAATTTGCTGCAAAAAAAGCATTCTATTCTGAAGTATTTCAAAAATATCTGCAGTCCAGAGATCTAATGGAACTTGTTACTATAAGTACTCTTTAAAAATTAAAACAATAATGTTCGCCGAAAAGCTTATTATAAGTATTTATTACTATTAAACTATTTATGTATTATTTATAACTTCACCACTAATTGGACATTTTGCAAAATTTGACTATAAAACCAATTTGATAATCAGATGAACTATTCAACAGAAAAAGATGATTATTTGATGACTACTCCCTATACAAAAAAAATTCAGCAAAAGTTTGAAAAGGTTAAGTCATTTTTAGAACAAAATGGATTTAATCCATCATCAGAGGGCTTAATGCAAGATATAGTTAGTTCAGAAGAATATATTGCTAAAAATGGCTTATAAAATATCAGAATATATTCAGAGTCCTTAAATAATAAAAACCGCCTATTAGAAAAGGTAATAATATTCCAATAAATAAAAATATGGATTTCTTTGATTCACCTTCTGATATGGGGTTAATTTCTGGTTCAATTGCAAAACCATTCTGTCTACCACCGCTTTCGGTTGTATAACCTTTTTTATTCATAAGAAAAATAATCTATGCAGATTATCTCATGTAAAAACTTATTTAAAAATATTTTTTACATTTAGAATTAAACTAATTTTAAGATCTAATAATTGATTTCAATCTGAGATTTCAATTTTGCAGCTTTTTTTAAAAGACCTACAACTTCCTTACGGCCATTAGCAAACTCAGCCTTGTTAAGTAACTCGCTATATTTTTTTGTGATTTCTCTATGATTCATTTTGAAAGTTATCTTCTGTAAATTATAAAGTTAATAAAAAAATTTTTTGTATAAAAGATATCAAAAAAGTGTTTAAGTACCTTTATCTATTTAAACCAACCTTTTTTCTTTGGTTTAATCTCTTCTTTAATAACTTCTTTTTTTCTCCCAAATAATCCCTTTTTTTGGACTATTAAATTCTCTTCAACAGGTTTAGATTTTCTGTTAAATAAGCCTTTTTTAGGTTCTTTTTTAATTGATTCCTTTTTGTCGGAAACCTTTGTTTTTTTAGGATTTGATTTTAAATTTTTGGGTTTGCTATCTGCGAATAAAGTTTGATATACAAAAAAACCAAAAACAGCAAAGAAGCCTAATGCCTGTACTAGAGCAGTTCCTAGATTATCAAACATTTAGGCCTCAACTTTGTATAGTGATTCTTTTTCTTTCTCTTCTATACATTTTTTATCATCAGACAAGCATTCAATTTCTGCCTTGTTCTCAGTATGAGAACTGCAGCCACCTGCATTTGCATTAGGTATTGGAAACAATGTTAGTACCCCTAAAATTAAGGCGTATGAGGTGTTAATCGGTTTCATGAGTTTTATTTTTATTATGGAAAAATAATTTCGCAATTGCGAAGATAATCTTCTTTTCTGCTAAAAGTATCCTCTTTTTATATATCTATTTGTAGTAATTAACTAAATCGATAATTAATATTGCTAGTAATGAAAAACCTAAAATGAAAGGTAAATAAGGATATTTATTTAAAATTTTGTTTAGTTGATTTTTCGATGTTTGTTTTTCCTTTTTCTTTTCTCTAGGTGGTAAGCCTAACTCTTCCCTTCTCTTAGCTTCTCCCATAATTTTTAACTATTTATGTCTATTCTATATATCTAGTTGTAGTAGTGTATTGTTCTAGATTTAAATTATTAACGGTTAATTTAATTTAAATTTTGGATATATTAAAAATATATAAAAAAATTACATGATAGAAGTAGTTTGGTCAGTAAATATAATGATTACAATTCTTATTATTGGTGTTGCCTGGGTTCTTTATTACATATTTACTTATGATCAAAAATTTACTTCCTAGATAAATGTCAGATAAAGATCTAAGTAATTTTCTAAAAAAAATAGAGCAACTTAATCAAATTGCTGAGCTTATAAAAAATAATCCTAGTAAAAAGTTATCCCTTTCAAAATGCAAGAATCATGATGAAGTAATTAAATTAACCACTGAATGGGGGTTTGATATTGGTAAAAGGTGGGGAGAATATTAATTGATTTTATTACCAACATTATTAAAATTGCCATCAACATCAAATTAAATTCCTAAGATTAATTAGTATTTCTCGTGTTGGAGTTATGAAAGAAATTGGAGAGATAAAGTCAAATATATATAAAATAGCTGCTGTTACAGATAGAGGGCAAAGATTAAATAAATTAATTTCTCCTATGTATGAGGAAAAAGCTAATGAAATGGATGAATTGATTGATGCTCTTAAAGACTGTAGTTTTGAAATATCAGAAAAACTATTGTCTGGAGAGTGGGAATTGATTTTCTCTAATGTTGAATTATTTCGAAGTTCTCCTTTCTTCCTTGCTATTGAAAAGGCATTAAATGATGAATTTAAAAGTAATCTTTTTTTTAAGTTACATCAATTGCAAGTAGGATCCTTTGGCATATCAACTATTGGGAGAATTGCTCAAAAGATTGATTTTGAAAAAAAAGAATTTATATCTACTTTTGACACTACAATATTTGGGCTTACAACTATTCCTATCTTAGGTTGGTTCAAACTATTGCCTACTTTTGGTGGAAGAGTAATAACCCTAGCAAGTGATTTAGTTTTAAGAAATAATTTACTTGATATGAACTTACAAAAGACAAAAGTTTCCAAAGTTGATGGACTTAATAAGATTCCATTATTTAGTAAATTACTTATGGATAGATGGTATCCAGTTAAAGAGGTATGGAATAAGTTACCTTGGAATAAAGAATCGCCAAATTGCCAGGTTTCAATTATATTTTTAGACGATGAAATGAGAATTATGCAGGATATGTATGGGTCTATTTTTATTTATATTAGGCCTTCAATTTCCTTGTTGAATTCAAATTCAATCTCTAATGATTAATTAAAACACTTAATAATACTACCAGCAGTTAAATTCAAGATAATAATCCAGATCCTTTCAAATAAAATTTAAATAAAAGAATCACTAAAAGGTTTACTATTGCTAAGGCTACTAAACCATTTCTGTTTTTTACATCTAATTTCTTGACTAAATTAGAAAGATAAACTACTGGATTTTCTGGCTCTTTATTATCCAAATTTTTTTAAATATTAATTTGACAAGAAAATATCACAGTTTCATTTGAAGAATCAAAATTGTAAAGATGAATATCCAAAAAGAAATAAATAATTTTTAACCCATAATTCCTGCATTTCTTAAAAACGCTTTACCTATATTGCCAATTACAAAAAATAGAGACAGATTAATTAAAAGGACTATTAATAATGCCAACATTTTATAGTTTGGATTAGTTGAAATGCCATCAAATCCATTATTAAGAAATCTTTTAAAAAGTGATTTGTCAATTTTTAGTTTTTGTTGCTCAGAATCAAGTTTTACTTTTTCTTCTGAAGAATCTTGATTACTTGCTTTCTCTAGAAATTCTGTAAATGCCTTAACATTTTCTTCTTTTTTATTCCCCTCATTAAGATCTTTATTGTCTTCATTCAAATTGGGGGACGATTCGATTGAATTATTTTCCTCAGGATTAAGTTTTGAATCTTCCAAATTAATAATAAATGCTAGGAGTATATTACACCATAAAAAAAACCCACTCGATCAATTGAAGAGAGGGTTAGCTAAGGTTAAAGTTCTTGTTATCATAGTAATTTATTTTAATTAAATTTGCGGTTGTAGCATAATGAAGTTTTGATTTAGATTATATTCAAGGTTATTTTTCGTACACATGTTAGATGCGAATACTAAAAAAGCATGTAAATATGATCCCTCAATAAGAGAAATTAAAATTAGAAATATAGAACATGCTATTGAACAAGCGGAATTGATGATAAAAGAATCAAAAATGAGCCAAGAAGAATTAATCTTCTTAAAAAGAAAAATATCGGACTCAAGACAGGATTTAGAAATACTCTATTTAATGAAAATTCAATGAATATAAATTTGTTAATCTTTTAAAAGGATTTAATTTTTGCAAAGAAAATTAGTTTGTATAATTGAAGACTTTCAAAGTTTAAAGGGAATGTAAGAATTTGTTTAAAGGCTCTAGTTATGTCAAAAAATAATCTATATATACCTTTAAAGGTTGTTCCTTACATCTTCATTTCAATTACTGCAATTGCAATAACAGCAGCGACATATGTAATTACTTAGTTCTATTTGCAATCTAAAGTTTTTAGATATTAAATAAATTAAGATATTTGTAATAACTAATTATATGAATAAAGTTAAAATAGCAATTTTTACAATATCAATAATCATATTTTTCTTTATTGGGATTAAACAATTAATTTATATAAATCAAGTTAAAGATTTAAAAAATAAAGAAGAATCATTCTTAAATGAATCTATACGTCTTTTAAATGATTGCTTCGATCTAGAAAACAAAAACGAAAGAACTCTTAATAAATCTATTGAATTAATTGAATATTGCTTAGAGGAATATGGATATAAAAACTGATTTCAAAACTTGGATTATGAATTTCCTTAATACTCTACTAATATGCAAATAAAAAATTTCTCATCAACAATCATTATATGTTCCATATTTTTTTATTAATAATATTTTCCTAATTTAATTTTTTAAAATGACTAAAGTTAAATGTTCTTATTTAGGAAATTTAAACTGTGAGGCTATTCATTTACAATCTGGAAGCCTTATTATAACTGATGCACCTTTAGATCACTGCGGTAAAGGTGAAAGTTTTTCCCCAACTGATTTATTAGCAACATCTCTTGGTACTTGCCTGCTAACCATTATGGCAATCAAAGCTAACTCGCAAGGATTTGATTTGGAAGGGATATATTTAAATATAGAAAAAGCAATGACACAAAATAGCGAGAGGAAGATAAAAGAACTAAAAATAGATATTTTTATGCCAGAGCGCATTTCTAAAAAAATTATTGATTTTTTAAAAAAGGCTTCCGAAGATTGTCCAGTTACAAGAAATTTATCTCAAGAAATAGATATTAAAATAAATTGGCATCATGAATAAATCTCAAACATAGTAATTACATAAAAATAATGAAATACTTTATTGGAATAATCATTCTTATATTTGGAATATATATAATGTCTGATTTGGCATTAAAAACTAGGTATACAAGAAAAAGACTTTCTAAAGTAAAAAAGGTAAATCTTTTTAATTTTATTATTGAATATTAAGGAAATAGATTTATTTTTTTACTAAGAATTAAGGTAAATTTTAGTTTATTTTTTCACTATTTTTTGATCAATTAAATCAATCAAAGGGATCATGAAATTTACATTTATTCCAACAGTGCACCATATATAAGTAATTAGAAAAATTATTTTTTTAAATAAATTAGGGGGTAAGGTTAAAAATATTTTGAAAAACCCTCCAATGAATAATATCAATATTACGATTTGCAAAAGACCTTTAATTATCCATTTAAGACCATATTTTTTAATGTTTATGTAAAACCAGATAAAAACGAAGCTACATAAAAAAAGATATATAAGATTAATGATCATCTTTTAGAGAAAATCTAATAAATTTACCATTATCAATGCATGATGATTATTATCACTTTTTTATCTGAGAAATTTTTTTGAAAATGGAAAAGTTACACAAAAAACAATAATTTAAAATAGATGATTCAACTTTTGATCCTAGAACATTTTCGATTTTAGTAAATCAACTCTTTTTTGATTCACTCCCAAATCACTTTCTCCAACTCTTGATTCTGATCTTATTGATAAAATGTTAGATTCAGGTAGAAAGGATACTTCTAAGTCGTCTACATACTTCATCCATTTACTGGTTGACTCAGCATGAAGATAATCGCCATCAATTTCTACAATCTCAGTTCTTGGAGTGTTTTCTATAAATTTTTTAATCTCTTCAAAAGGTTTCTCAATATTCTTAACCTCCCATTCTTCTCTTACACAATGAGTAATCTCTACACAAGGTTTTAGCTCTATATGAGAGGCAAATGATGAAGAAGGGAATAAAAAGCTTGAACAAATTAAAATCGATAAAAAAAGTATTTTCATTAACAAAGGAATTTAGCAGCTCATAATCTAACGAATCAAATTACTAATTTGTAATAACTTATCTCATTAATTTTGTAGAAAGCATATGTATTTTATATTCAGTATTAAATATGTATTTCTAATCAACCAAAAAAAAAGATCCCTCTGAGAGAGATCTTTTAAAATTAATTTAATTCGAGTGTTTCCTTGTTTCCACTGAAATAAATCAATTCCTCCTACACACAACATTAATATCACACTTAAATTCAAAATATGTAATACCTAATAGACCTCTATCTTAACTGTCACATCACAAAAAATACAAAAAGTACCCAAACATTGCGATCGAGTACTTTTAAAGTTATCAGAAAAAAGTGTGTGAGGAGTTTCTGATGTATTTAATCTACTCTGTAGGTAATTTAAAAGGCTACAGTATAAATTACTAATTATTTAAATCTTTCCAAAAATGGGTGGTTGCTGAGAAAGTTAATCATAACCATAAAAAACTCATGAACAGCATTTAAAAAAAATCACTTTTATTATTTTAGCAATTACTTTTTATTCAGTAATAGTAAGTGTTGTCAAAGATTCGCTTACTTATATTGAAAATAATCACAAAAAATACTTACCTACATAAAAGCAAGACAAAAATTAAGTATAAATTCACTTCAAAAAATCCACAAAGTGTCTTAAATATGTTTTACATAGACAAGTTGAGTCATGAAAATTAAAAATAATTCAGATCTTAGGCAGAATAATATTCATTTAAATCAAATTAAAAGTAAGCATAAATATCAAATACTTGAGACCTACTGGAAGAAAAGAAAGAAAGAGTGTGAAAAAAATCTTTCGAAATTTTGTTAAGGGAGAATTATGAACTTTATCTTTTCTTTTTTATTAGCTTCTGTCATGTGGGTACAAGTTCCTCAATGGGAGGCTGACTGGTCAAAATGCGCTGTAGATGTTCCCGATTCATCATGTCACTGGTACGTAGCTGCTCCCGATAATACGTTTGGGGAAGGATTTAATTGGGAAAATGCTCCTTGGTTTGATGCTAATGGATTACAGGATATAGCTAAGATTGAGAAAGAATCTGTAGTAGAAAAACTTCAAAATAACTGAAGTTTCTATTTCATCAATAAAGTTTTAAAAGTATTTAAATTTAATTGCCCAAGGGTTAAGGTTTGATTAATCAAAAAAATTATATGCGTTTCAAGGTAAGTCTCAAAAAAAACGGAAAGGAATTTGATGAGGTTGTTATAGCCAATAATAAAAAAGAGGCTATGCAAGTAGCTTTAAAAAACAATCCAGAAGCAGAAGCATTAAACTCTGATTGGACATTTAAGATTTAATTATTTCCGAAGTTTAGGAATCAAAAGAGATGCAACACAAATAACACTAATTGCAGGTCCAGGCGACAGATTAAAAACTATAGAGAGAATAAAGCCTAGAAGTGAGATACATAATCCAAAAAATGAAGACCTTATCATGGCAATTCTTAAACTATGAGCCTTATTTAGGCCTAACAAAGTTGGGGTTGAAAGTAGAGCAATTACAAGAATTACTCCTACTGCTTGCATTGAACTTACAATTACTAATGCCGTTGTAAAACTAAGGGCAAGATTCAAAAAAGAAACATTTATACCACTCGCAGATGCACCTTCTGGATCCAAACCAACATAAACAACCTTTTCATATCCAAAAGCCATTAAAAGCATAAATACAGAAAATGCAATTATTGTTTCAAGTAAATCCACAAAATTTGCGACAAACAAATCTCCAAAAAGCACTGTTTCTAAATCGATCCTTATTCCGAGCAAAGGAATAAGAATAACTCCAAATCCCAACATACCCGCAAGAATAGTATTCATAACTGCTTCATAATTTTCACTTTTTCTATTTGTTAAGCTCTCTGCAACTACTGAACCTAAAAGGCCACTAACAACACCTCCAATTGATGGATTAATCTCAAATGCATAGGCTAATGCAAGACCTGGAAGCACACAATGAGAAATTAAATTAACTTGCAATAATCGTTTATGTGTTATTAATACAGTTCCCATTGCTGGACATAAGATCCCTGAGAAAATAGTTACTATCAAAGGAAGAATCCACCAGTTGTTATTAATAAAAGACATTATTGGAATGATTCGGTATGATCAAAAATACGGGACAAAAAAAGATTTCGGAAACAATGGTAACTAAGTCTGACATTACCAAAAGACAAGAACAACTTCTTGAAGAACTTAATAAATGCGAGGATGAATTGAGCGGTCAAGAATTGCATAGACAATTGATAGAAAGCGGAAAAACAATGGGACTTACTACTGTTTATAGGAATCTTCAAGTTCTGATAAAGCATGGTTTAATACGTTCTAGGCATCTCCCAACGGGGGAAGTTCTTTACACTCCTGTAGATAGAGATATTCATCATTTAACCTGTGTTCAATGTGGTGAGACATCAAAAATGGAAGGGTGCCCTGTAAAAGATATTCATACACCCAAAACAAATCCAAAGAAATTCCAGTTGTTGTTTCATACCCTCGAATATTTCGGGCTTTGCCAAAACTGTTATCAAGAGCAAAGTTAAAACTAAATAATTTTTTAATCACAACAATCATTATCCTCAATTGAACTGATATTTATATCCTCTAATTTATCTTTTATAGAATCAGGGCTTCCAGAGGCCAATACAGCTTTATCCAAAACAATGACTTGATCATAACTATTTAACGATGTACCCCAATCGTGACTACTTACCATTAAAGAAAGACCAGCATCAGCAAGCTGGCGAACAATTTTTAGAAAATCATCCTTTGCAGGTGGATCTAAAGCTGCACAAGGTTCATCAAGAAGATAAATTTTTGCTGGGGACATTAAAGTTTTGGCTAATAAAGCCCTTTGTTGTTGGCCACCAGATAAAGAATCAAGCCTTCTGTTAGCAATATTTGCAATGCCGACTCTTTGCATTGTGGCTTCCAATTCACAGCATTTATTAATCCATGCATTAGGGTTGGCAAGAAGTGCTTTTATTTGAAAAGGACTATTACTTTTTGATTTTGAATATTTTATTTGTCCTAAAGAAACTAGTTTTTCAACAGTTATTGGGAATTTCCAATTCATAGAGCTTCTTTGTGGCATAAGTGCTACCTGAGATCTTTGTCTAATTAACTTCTCCCCATCGATTTTTATCTGACCATTATCAGGAATACATTGTCCCTGCAATATTTTTAAAAGAGTAGATTTACCAGCACCATTTGGTCCTACTAGAGCAGTTAATGTACCTGGTTCAATTTTTAAGGAAACTTTAGTAATAGCAGGACTTACATTTTTTGCATATGAATAAGTTAAATTTTCTGCTACTAGTAGTGACATTAATACGCGGACTTAAGGCAAATAATATAGTAATTATGATAAATAATTTACTTTTAAAACATTTTATACCTAAACTTGCACACAAGAATGAAAATGATTATCATTTTAAGATATATATAATTTTTTTATGTCTATTTTTAAGAGAATTTTTTCAAGCTATATATCTAATAAAAAATTACATCTACGAAATTCACTTATAGCTAGTACGGCATTATTCTCAATAACTACAAACGTTGCCTTTGCTGAAAGTAAAAACTATGTAGCAGTTGAGCCTCTTACCTGCGATATCGTTAAATCAATAGCACTCCCCTCAGATGAAGTTACTTGCCTTGTAGACAGAAAACAAGACGTACATGATTTAAAAATTACGCCTAAACAGGCAAAATTATTAAATTTAGCAGATAAAGTTTTTACTTTAGGGACAGAAATGACCCCCGCAATGAGGAATTGGGTAAAGAAAAACAACACTGTTGTTTTAGGCGTAAGCGCCATTGATATTGACGATCATAGCGATCACGATGACCATGGACACTCAGCAACTAAACATGATGAACATGATGACCATGATGACCATGATGACCATGATGACCATGATGATCATGGACACTCAGCAATTAAACATGATGGCCATGATGACCATGATCACCATGATCACGGAGGAGTAGATCCACATGTCTGGCATGATCCTCATAACATCATCAAGATGGGTGAAATCGTATCTAAAAGTCTTAAAAACGACGTAAGTGAGAGAAAACTACGTAAGGCTATCTCCCAAAGATTCAAAACTTTTGACAAAACTCTAGAAGATCTTGATAAATGGATTGTCAAGCAAGTATCTACTATCCCTTCTTCAAATCGTGTAATCGTCTCAAAACACAAAGCCATGGAATACTATGGAGATGCATTTGGTTTTGAAACGATAAGTTTATTAGATTTCTTGGGTCATTCATCTAGCCTAAGGCCTAAGGACATATCAAAAGTTTTAGAGCAGTTAAAAGAAGAAGATGTCAAAGTAATATTCAAAGAGCAAGAACCTTCTTCAAAACTAGTCAAGAATTTAAGCAAGCAAAGTTCAATACCACTTTCTTCTGATCAAATTTTTGTCGATGGACTAATGATAGATGGAAATACTATCACAGTGGCAGTACATAACACATGCACTATTGTTAATGAACTTGGTGGCTCATGTGATGAGACAACTGGTCTTAATTTGGCAAGTGAATGGGCATCACTTAGTAAATAAGAAATTTCGAATAAAAACGGTTTTCATTTTGATTATTTGACTATTATATTGATGATAGACAATTTAAAAACTTCGAGTAATGAGTATCAAAGATAAGGTACCTGTCACCATACTTACTGGATTCCTTGGCTCTGGGAAAACAACTCTGCTTAATAGGATTTTAAGTGAAGAGCACGGGAAAAGAATAGCCGTAATTGAGAATGAATACGGTGAAGTAGGTATAGATCAAGGGCTCGTAATTAATGCCGATGAAGAAGTATTTGAGATGTCAAACGGTTGCATTTGTTGTACTGTTCGCGGTGATTTAATAAGAGTCCTTGGCAACCTTATGAAAAGAAGAGATAAGTTTGACTATGTTTTAGTAGAAACGACAGGATTAGCAGATCCTGGGCCAGTTGCACAGACATTTTTCATGGATGAAGAGATTAGTTCTGAATTTACTCTTGATGGAATTGTGACTTTAGTTGATGCTGCACATATTGATCAACAGCTAGGCAGGAGTGACGAAAGTTCAGAACAAGTGGCATTTGCAGATGTTCTTGTCCTTAATAAAACTGATTTAGTCTCTGATGATGCACTAGATACTCTTGAATCGAGATTGAGAGACATGAACAGAATGACTCGTATTATTCGAGCCGAGAATGCTAAAGTACCAATTGAAACAGTCTTAAATCTAAGTGCGTTTGATCTTGATCAGATCCTTAAACGCAGGCCAACATTCCTTGAGCCAGAATATCCTTTTGAATGGACAGGTGTTTACAATCTTGATGCAGGTAAATATCAATTAATGCTAGAAGAAGGACCAGATCCAGAAATGTCTTTAGTAGCTCTCACTAATCAAGGGGAGAGTGAAGAAGAACTTAAAGATGGTGCAGAATCCTCCGTAAGACTTTATGCAGAAAAAACTAATACTTTAGAGCCTGGAAATACTATTCCATATGGAGAACATATAAATCTTAAATTGGAGGATAAAGGAAATAAATCCTTCATCCTGAACATAGAAAAGCCAACAAAAATAGGTTTGTTTACACAGCACACTGCTGAAGAATTCAATATGAAAGTCATTAAATGTGACGAAAATAAAGAAATTCCATTTAATACTGAAAGGTTCTGGCAAGCAGAGCATGAACATGATGATGAAGTTGGCTCAATTGCTATAGAGCGTTTTGGAGATGTTGACCCAGAAAAACTAAATACTTGGATGGGAAGACTTCTCTCAGAAAAAGGGGTGGATATATTCAGAACTAAAGGTTTCATAAGTTACTCAGGGAACCCAAGAAGAATAGTTTTCCAAGGAGTACACATGTTATTTACAGCACAACCTGACAAAGAATGGGGTAACGAACCTCGTAGAAATCAACTTGTTTTTATCGGTAGAAATCTAAATGAGAAAGAGATGCAAGAAGGATTTGATAAATGCCTGATATAGAACCATTTAGCCCAAGAGGCATGTTCCATGAAGGATGGACAGCTGAAGTTAACGATTACGCCATAGCATGTGGCTGGGCTCTTAAAGGAAAGCAATTTATTGTTGGCGACGTGGCAGGAGGTATTTTTGCATTCGAAGGAGATACTGGAAAAATTATTTGGAAAAAAGAAAATACACACTCTGGTGGTCTACTAACAATGGCCATTCATCCAGAGGGTGAAATTTTTGCAACATCAGGTCAAGATGGAAATGTTCAAATTTGTAATTGTCACGAAGGTAAAGTCATTAAAACTCTTGATCTTGGTAAGTGTTGGGTAGAACACCTCAAGTGGTCTAATGACGGTTTATTTCTAGCCATAGCTTCCTCAAAAAAGGTATATGTTTTTAATGAAGTTGGTGAAGAGAAATGGGTCTCAGAAGACCACCCAAGCACTATAAGTGCAATAACATGGTCAAATAAAAATGAACTAGCTACTGCTTGCTACGGAAGAGTGACATTCTTTGACATAGTTAATAATAAAACGAATCAAAAACTCGAGTGGCAAGGATCATTGGTATCAATGGAATTAAGTCCTGATGGAGATATAGTTGCCTGTGGGAGTCAAGACAATTCAGTTCATTTTTGGAGAAGATCAACCGGAATGGATGCTGAAATGACAGGATACCCTGGTAAACCAAGTCATCTTTCTTTTGATGACAGCGGAAAATTATTAGCAACTAGTGGCAGCGAAAGAATTACAGTTTGGAGCTTTATAGGAAATGGTCCAGAAGGGACTATGCCAGGAGAGCTATGTCACCATACAGAGCCGATTTCGAGCCTAGCCTTTTCAAATAAAGGTATGCTCGTAGCCTCAGGATCTAGGGATGGTTCTGTTGTCGCAAGTTTCCTAAAGAATGACGGCAATGGAGACCCAGTTGGGGCTGCATTCGCTGGAGATTTAGTAGGGGCAATATCCTGGAGACCTGATGATTGTGCACTTGCAGCAGTTAATGCAAAAGGTGTTGTAAATGTATGGAAATTTAAAGTTCGTACTAACCTTTTTTCAAAGGGATTTAAGTAAAAAGTAGAAATTCATAATTACCAATAGTTAGCTTTTAAATGTCTTTCCATACAAATGACCTCACAGTCATTATCTATTCCTTTTGGGTGAATATCACAATATGAAAGGCATTGAAAATATTCATCTATCGGATTAGATTCTTTAGTTTTATTATTTTCCTTTGAATGTCTCATAAAAGATTTCCTCAATTATTTAAAATTAAGATAGACGAATTAAATATCAAAAGAAATAAGCAATATTTACTAAAAATAATTTAAAAAAAAACACGATTGATTACTACTCTCGAACATTTTTAATTAAAAAGCAATGCGTATAAAAACGGATTGTCATTAGAGAAATATTTTCCTAATTTTATATTGTTGAGTTCTAGGAGGTCTTTCAAAATGATCGATAGCCTGCCTGAAATTTCGGAATAAACCGAACTAATTTAATTAACTGCTCCAATTATTTTTTATAAATGTCTAAGCTTCCTTCTTCTGCATCGTTTAGGTGCCCTTTAAGAAACAAGCTTAATTCTAGAGTTTTTGCCCCAGTTAAAGACAATTAGTTAATTTTGGTGAGCATTAGCTTAACAGATGTTAGTAACAAGGATCCATGATTTAGGTGCGTTATTAACTTCAGTAAAAAATATAAGTAAGTGATAAAAGAGGGCTTAATGAAAGTCCTCTTTTTTTATTAAAAAATAAGATGACATTCTTCTAGCTTTGTAGATAATTATTAAAACAATAAAAAAGATGGTTAAATATTATTGCCCCTATTGCAATCCAAAATATCAATTCCAAAAACAATCGCCAAAAGGCACTCTTATATGTGGATTGTGCGGAGAGGATCTTGTAAAAAAACCATTTATTAGATTAAACCAGATAATTGCTTTAGTTGCTGCTTTATCATTACTTCTACCGTTAATATATACCTTTATTTTTTTAATTAAAAATCAAGTAAATCCTCCCAATAAAAATTATCAAGCAAAAAGTACTTTTTTGATAATTATCAAAAATAGAATTTCATAAAATATTTTTAAAAGATTTTAAAAGATCAACCTCTGCAGAGGAATTTATTTAAACATGAATTTTTGATCTCATCATTAATTTGATTCTTAACATTTTTAAAATTTTTTTTATCATTAGCAGGTTTAACATCTTGCCTAATATGTCCTTTATAAACTCCATTAAATAAATTATGTGCGTATAAATTACAGTTTCTTATTAAGATTAAAAGAAAAATTAATTTAAAAATCTGATAAAAATTTGACTTTATTTTTAATATCATTTTCTCAGAATTCATAAATATTATTATCTAATTCCATGGAGTATTTATAAGTCCCCAGATATCGAAGAAGAAAAATAAAACAGCAATAACTACAAGATCCCACGCTCTTTCCCTAAAAGCCCAAGGCGCGATAAAAACCTCACCAAGTCCGTGCAATGCCGCTCCTACGGGTAGATGATCAAGAACCAACAAACTGTGAGAGAGGATAAAGAGAAAGCTTGCAAAATATCTAAAAAAAACAAATTGCCAATTACTAGAATTCATACCTTTTAGATTTTTAAGAAATATACTTCAATGATCAAAATAATGAAATAGATCTAGTTAAGAGATATTCTTTTTGGTAGCCATAAATACTAATAAAGATCTGAAGCTCAAGTAAAAATTACTAAACTAAAAAATATATGTTTTCAGGTTACCGTCCTAAAAATAATTTTGATGAATACTTTAAAGATAATTTGAACTCTGCCAGAGAAATTTTGATTCCTCTACTTTCATCTTTAGATAATATGGGGCTTGAAGAATTAAACAGGAATCATTCTGCAGCAAAAAAATTATTACTAAGACATGGGGCAACTTTTAGATTAAACGATACTGGTTTAAAGGGGACCGAGAGAATATTACCCTTTGATCCACTGCCAAGAATAATTAGTAAAGATGATTGGATAACACTAGAAAAAGGACTGAAACAAAGGCTTGAGGCAATAGATTTATTCCTTAATGATATTTATAATTCCCAAAAAATAATTAATGATGGAATAATTCCGAGAGAATTAATAGAGACCTCAGAAGGTTGGAGACCTCAGATGATAGGTTTCAAACCTCCATTAAATAAATGGTGTCAAATATCAGGACTTGATTTAATAAGAGACAGAAATGGAGATTGGCATGTTTTAGAAGATAATTTAAGATGCCCTTCTGGGGTTGCTTATTTTTTAGAAAATAGATTAGTTATGAAGAATATTTTTCCTAATCTTTTCTCTGGCAGAATAGTAAAACCGATCGATGAATATCCATCATATCTTTTAAAAACACTTCAAGATCTTGCAGTTTGGACAGATACTCCCAAGATAGTTCTACTAACTCCAGGAATTTTTAATAGTGCTTATTTTGAACATAGTTATTTAGCTCAAGAAATGGGAATCCAACTAGTTCAGGGTCATGACCTAGTTTGTAATGATAATTATGTATATTTAAAAACCACCTCTGGATTAAAAAGAGTAGATGTAATTTACAGACGAATTGATGATGATTTCTTAGATCCTCTTAATTTCAGAAAAGATTCCTGCCTTGGTGTTAGAGGATTATTAGATGTTTTCAAGGCAGGTCATGTTGCTTTAGCGAATGCTCCTGGGACTGGAATAGCAGATGACAAAATGATTTATTCATTTGTTCCAAAAATGATTAAATATTATCTTAATGAAGAAATTATTATTAAAAATGTAGAAACATATATTTGTCATTACCAAAAAGATCGAGATTATGTTCTAGAGAATTTATCAAAACTTGTTGTTAAGTCTGTATCAGAAGCTGGGGGTTATGGAATGTTAATTGGACCTCACTCAACAACAAGTGAAATAGAAGAATTTGCTTATAAAATTAAAAGAAATCCTAGAAATTTCATAGCACAACCAACATTAGAATTATCTACTGTGCCATCGTTATGTGATGGTGAACTATATCCATGTCATGTAGATTTAAGACCATATATCTTGAGAGGAAAAAATTCATGGGTTAGCCCTGGTGGGCTTACGAGGGTAGCATTAAAGAAAGGATCATTAGTCGTTAATTCTTCTCAAGGTGGAGGATGCAAAGATACATGGGTTGTAGGTAAATAGTATGCTTTTAAGTCGTGTAGCAGAATCTCTTTATTGGATTAATCGCTATTTAGAACGTGCGGAAAACATATCTCGTTTCGTGGAAGTAAGTGAAGCAATGTCGTTAGATTGTCCGCCAGGAAGTGCAGAACCTTGGCTCCCGTTAATTGATGCTTCAAGTGACAGAGAATCTTTTGATAAAAGATTCCCAGAGAAAAAACCTGATGACGTTATTAATTTTTTAATAAGAGATCGTTTAAACCCAAACAGTATAATTTCTTGCATTCAAATGGCGAGAGAAAATGCGCGACAAATCAGAGATGTCATGACCACAGAAATGTGGGAACAGATTAATATTTTATATTGGAATATGCAAGAAGGAGAGGCAATATGGAATAAACCAAGACAAGAACAATTAAGCGAAATAAGGAGGGAATGTCAGCTTTTTTATGGGATTACAGATGCGACTCTAAGCAAAGATCTTGCTTGGAGATTCAGCATTCTTGGGAGATTAATAGAAAGAGCTGACAAAACATCAAGAATTTTAGATGTTAAATATTATTTACTCTTACCTAGCTTAGATGAACTTGGAGGAGTTCTTGATGAGCTGCAATGGATTGCACTTCTACGTTCAGCAGGAGCTTATCAAATGTTTAGGAAAGCAGTGCAAAATTCTATAAAGCCTAATTCAGTTGCAAGATTTCTTTTACTTGATCCAATTTTTCCGAGATCAGTAAGATTCTGTCTTGATGGGATAAGTAATACACTCAAAACAATTGATAGCTCTCCATCTCTTGAAAATCCTTCAGAATTAGAATGCATGAGAGGTTTGCTTCAAGCAAAGTGGAGTTATATCAGAATTGAAGATATAATAAATCATGGTTTACATGAAGCAATCGATTCATTGCAAATGGATCTGAATAAATTAAATGATCTCATTCAAGAAAAATATTTTATTAATTAAAAAGGTTTTTAATGAAAATTAAATATATTCACAAAATTGAATACAAATACGAAGACCCTGTTCAATTAGGCGAGCATAGATTATGTATAAAGCCAAGGTCTAACGGATTCCAAAAGCTAAAGAATTTTGAATTAAAAATAACACCTGAACCAGAAATTATTTATCCATTACTCGCTGCCAGCGGAGAAGAGATTAACAGAATAAGATTCAATGGATTAACAGATAATTTAATTATTGAATCAATTAGCGAAGTTGAAACTATTAAACATCCAAACATTGTTGATGGGGTTAAAAATAGAGATTTAACATTACCATTTTGTAAAAGCATTATTAACAGAGATTTACAGGGAGCATTAGAGGGGTGGATGCCGAATGGACAACATGATCCCTCTGCCGTAGAACTTGCCCAAGAAGCTTTAGCGGGAAGCATTAATAATGCATTATCATTTGCCTATCAACTAATAGAAATTATCCAAGATCGCGTTAAATATACCAAAAGACATACAGGGCCAGCATGGCCTGCTAGCAGAACACTTAGAGAGCGTATAGGTTCATGTAGAGATTTAGCAATGCTAATGGTTGAAGCTTGCAGGTCTATTGGTATCCCAAGTAGATTTGTTAGTGGTTATCATTTTGAAGACCCATTACCCTTTGAGTTAGATTTACATGCTTGGGCTGAGTTATATATTCCAGGTGCTGGTTGGAGAGGTTTTGATCCAAGCGGAAAAGGATTAATAGACGAAAGATATTTAACATTAGTATCTTCTTCCAAATCTAATTTAACCTCTGTAATTACTGGAAACTTTATAGGAAAAAATAATTTAGAAAATACTTTATCCTGGGAAATCAAACCTCTTGAAATTAAATAAAAGTTAAATTTTTAGTCTTTTTTTAAAAAAAAATAAATAAATAAAAATATGTTTCTTTTTTAGTGTTAATTGATACGTTCAAAGATATATATATCTGTTTTCATTTGTTTAATCTTTAAAGAAAATTGAACTCTAGTTTAGAAATTCCAGTTATCAAATCAAACAAGTCTAAAATGTTTGATTTAATAAGTTATGAAAAATTTCGCGATACAAAAGATGTTAGATTTTTTGATATTAGTATTAATGAGTCAAATTATAGGGATCTAGTTATTCACAGTGGACCTGCAGTGAGTCCACCAAATGATGAAGAATTTAATAATTGGCAATTTTATATACATCACAATCAAGAAGATAATCTACTGGCTATCTCTGGGGGAAGAACTTTTTTTCTTGTCAATTTTGGCTGGGATTATCCTTTTTATAAAGTTAGATTAGAATCTTGCGGATATATTTTAAGAATACCTAGAGGAACTTTTCATAGATCAGTATCTGATGAAAATGGTTCCATAGTATTAAATCAAGCCATTAGGGATAAAGAAGGTACAGTTGAATCTGAATTCAAAGTTACGAACAGCAAAGATAACAAAAAACTCCTAGATTGTATAACTAATTTAGAGCCTAGATTTAAAATTTATAGTGTTAAATAATTTTAAAAAGGAGTTCCAAATTTATACATCAATTTTAAAAATTATCTAATTGTTATAAAATAAAATTATTCAAATTTTTTAATATGAAATTTTCTAGTTTTTTAAGATATTTTTTATGCATAACTTTTTCTTTCTTGGTTTTATCCTCTCCAGTTTATGCTGGTGCTAATGTTGCTGTTAAGGGAGAAGGAGATGAAATTCCAAGTTATGTAAGATCTAATATTACAGGATTTGATTTCCATGGAGAAGATCTTCATTTGTCTTCTATAGCTGGAGCAGTTGCTAGAGACGCAGATTTTAGTGATGTTGATTTACATGGGACAACTTTAACCCTATCTGATTTAAAAGGTTCTAATTTAAATGGAATCGATCTGACCGATACTCTTTCTGATCGAGTTAATTTCCAAAAAACAGATCTTAGAAATGCTGTTTTAATAAATATGATCGCATCAGGCAGCAGTTTTGCAGGAGCTCAAATAGAAGGAGCAGATTTTTCTTATGCCATACTTGACAGTGAAGACCAAAGAAATCTGTGTGAAATTGCTGATGGAATTAATCCCACAACAGGTGTTTCAACGAGAGAAAGCCTTGAGTGTAGCTAAAAAATTAAAATCATAAGTAAACTTTTTTACCGTTACTAATTTTATAAATTCTTTGTTCATCATCTTGAAATATCATTTCACCATTTAACTTAGATTTCTTAAATTTTGATAATCTTGCTCTGTGTATATTAGATTTTCTACTTATATTAATTTCGCTCTCGTCAATTCCAATATTTATATCAATTTGGGGATTTGAATAAGTTTTTTCTTCCTCTCTTAAAAAAATTCTTTCTATCTTTGATTGAGTACTCTGTAGCTTATTTTTAAATTTATTTAAATTTTTGTTTTTCGATTTATTAGGATTAATAATTTTATAAAACAAAAGGATTATTCCTAAAATAAAAAAAGTTAAAAATAAGTTCATTACCTACTTGATTTTTATTGAGATATCTACGCCTAAGTTACTTTTAGTAGTTAATACTTCCTTCTTAAAAAATCCATAAGTAAAAACTCTAGATAATGTTTTTAAGGATTTAAAAACCAAAAATGTAGTAAATAAAAAGAGAACTATAAGGTTATCTACAAGAATATTTTTGTTTTTATTTTCTAAATTACCCATAAAAATCATAAATCATTTAATCTTTATCATTTTTTGCATACGGTCCAAAGAATTCACTAGAATCTCTACCTAATACTTTAGCAAGATTTAAGCTTTTATCTATATTCCATTTAGAAGCAAATCCATAAAGAATACCCGCGGCAAAAGAGTCGCCACATCCATAAGAATCAATCTTACGTTTTTTATTTTTAAGAGCCTTGTACCTTCCGCCTGGGTATATTATGCCCCCTTTCTCTCCCTCAGTTTTAAAAGTGTATTTAGGCTTTACGGATAACTGAGAGAAAGAAAAAATTTCACCAGGATCAAGATTGCTGCCTATTAATCCATCCAAAATCACATTTGATTTATTTATCGTATTTAATCCCACCCTAGGAGTTGTACAAAGTGTAGAAGCTGATCTTGCCATTTTAAAAATCTCTGAATCAGATGCAGTAATGAAAACTCCATCCATATTTTTTAAGATATTCCATTCTAGGTTGTCTTTATATTTTGGGGCTAACCTTTCTCCAATAACTGTAATTGCTCTTTCTCCTTGAGAGTCAATCAAACTAAAACCTCTTCGAGTTGGTTTATCACGCCATGTCACATGCAACTTTATACCCATATTTGAAAGTATTTTGAAGCATTCTTCTCCATAAAAATCTTTTCCTAATGCAGTAAAAAAATGAATTTGGTTGTAAGTTAAATCAGAAAGTGTTTTAGCGATAATAGAACCTCCACCTGCAGGATATTCAAGGGAATTTTTAGAATGTGAAATTACTCCTGGTTTAGGCAATTGATCAACATTTAAAAAATTTATCCACTCAACATGACCAACTACTGCAAAATTTAAATTACCTTTTTTAAATTTATAGTTCTCAATTTCATTATTCATTTCAACAGCCATATGATTTTAAATACTATTATTAAGAGAAATATTTTTGACAAGTGGATTCATTTAACATTTTAAAAGATAATAAAAAGATCCTATCCTATCTTTATCTTTTTCTTTCTATTTTAGGTGCTTTACTTCCAATGTTGGCAAATTTCGAATTTGCCAGGGAGTATGGGAATAGTTTTGATATCAATAACTTTATCGCCTTAGCGAATGCAAACCCTGCGGCTCAGTCAATTTCTAGAGACTTATTAATTGGCGCTAGCGCTATTTTTATATGGATAGTAAATGAATCAAAAAAATTAAATATGAAAAACATGTGGGTTGTTTATTTTGGAACTTTCCTAATAGCATTTGCATTTTCTGCCCCTTTTTTCCTATTTTTAAGAGAGAGAAGAATTATTGAATTAGAGAACGACTAAATATTTAAAGATTAATTAAATTTTTTCTTAAATAGAATTGCAAAAACTATAAAGCAAGCGCATGAAATTAATAACCATATTATTGAAGCTTCACCAGAAACATCCAATAAGCGCCCTGCAATAAATGACAGAAAATAACCCATAGCAAAGCATTGTGATAACAGTGCTAGTGCAAACCCTTTTTTATTTGATGGAGCTATTCTAAAAACAACATCTGTTGACGTTGGAAGAAATGAAGCAGAACCTAAACTAACTAATATCATTGAAAGAAAAATCAAAAACATGGCCGGGGCATTTAAATAACTAGAAATAAATAATAAAAGAGAAGCAAAAGAGAAATTTATTAAACTAAATTTCAATCCAAATAATCTATCTTTCTTCGATATCCAAGACCCCACAGGCCATTGTAAAAATAAAAGCAAAATTAAGTTAATAGAAATAAAAAGAATAGTAATTCCTTCATTTAATTCATTCCGAAGTACTCCACCCTTAACAAGGTCCAAAGGTAATATGACTTGAATCAAAGCTAACGAAGTAGTTATTAATAAAATTGATAAGATTATTATTGACGAATTTCTATTCCATTCCAATTGTCCCTGTTTAATTGAATCTACTAAACTTTCTTGTGATTTCTTCAAGCTTCTTTCTATAGAAAAATTATTACTCACAATTGAATAAGTAATTAATAACATACAAAATATATCATTTACGAAAATTGATTTGGCGTACAAATAATTATTCATAATCCCTCCTAATAATACGCCTAAAGATATTCCTAAAGCCTCCGAACTTCTAACAAGAGCATAAGCTTTTCGGGTGTCGATTGGATAGCAAAAATAAGGCACGCCAAACTCAGCAGCAGGCCAATATATTCCTGCAGCAGCTCCAATAAATGATTGTCCAATTATGTAAAAGAAAGTATCTCTTGAAAGAATGAGGAATAAGCTTGCAACAATACTCAGTGTTGATGAGGCAATTAATGGTATTTGTATCATCCCTGTTTTATTTAGATAATTGCCAGTTAATAATCTAGTTAAGGTACCTATTATCGCTGATATGGTAAAACCCAAACCAATATCAGTTGGTGATAATCCAATATTATTAAAACTGAGTGATGTTAAATAAATGACACCTCCTGCTCCAAATGCAGCGTAAAATCTTATCTTGGTTATTAACCTTAAAGGAATTGGGAATTGGTTCCACCAATTTTTAGTAATTTGAAAACTATTTGGACTAATCACAAGTGAAATACATTTTTATAATTTTTATAAGTTTTTTGGGTTTATTTTTTAATAATGTTTCAAAAGCTGCTGAAAGGATAAATATTAAGTTTGAAGAGATGGAAATCCCCCTTACTATAAAACAATTATCAAAATTAGAAAAATATAAAGATGATTCAACAGAATTAATAGATTGGTTAAAAATAAATGGGTTGGAAAAAGTTTTTGAAGTATCAAAATTTTTAGAATTTCCAATTTTCAAAGAAGAAGGATTAAATAGGCAAGTTTTAAAAAGTTGGGTAGGACGAGAAATCCTTACTGAATTAAGTAAAACTATTATTGTTACTAATGACAACAATGGTGTTCTCATCTTTAATACAATCGAAATTTTATTAGAGGAGAAAAAAGAGGTTTCAATTCTAGAAATAATTAAAGCTTTGCCAGTTGAAGAAATTACCTTAGATGTCGACAATCTAATTTTAATAATTTCATCTTGGATGAATGAACTAGAAATGCAACAAGATCTGATATTGAAATTAAATAATCTAGAGAAAACTAATGAGGAAATATTGAAAAACAATGAGAATAAATTTACATCAAATATTTTTAAAATAAATAAAAAAATTTATGCTCCTCATAGAGAAGAACCTTTAGAAGTTGAATTATGGAAAAGCAATAAAATAAACCCTGAAAAAGAACTAATAATTTTTATGCCTGGTCTTGCAGGAGAAATAGATAATTTCAAATGGATAGGGAACGAATTAGCTAGAAGAGGGTGGCCAATCGTTTTTATAGATCATAGAGGAAGTAATCTTAAAGCCTTTGCAGAAGTTATTGAAGGAAAGGAAGCAATCCCAGGTAGTATTGATTTTTTCTTATATAGAATTAAAGACTTAGATGCAGTATTAAAAGCTCATATAAATGGAGAATTTGATTTAGCTAATGATTCTTATATCTTAATGGGGCATTCACTAGGTTCTTTGATCGCACTTTTATATGAAGGTAATAAACCTACGGATCAACTTGATATTAGATGTGATTCTGCATTAAGCGACTTTGCAGTAACGAATTTATCAAAATTACTTCAATGTCAATTAACAGAAATTCCATATCTAGAGAGAAACAACTCTAAGAAGGCGAGTGCCATAATTGGTTTTAATTCATTTGGCAGTTTAATTTGGCCAAGAGAAAAGAGTTCTGATATTGAGATACCGACTCTCCTCATAGGTGGAACATATGACCTTATTACACCTCTTGTGAATGAACAATTCAGAGTTTTTTCTGCTTTAAATAATCCATTAAATAGGTTTCTAATCATTGAAGGAGCAAGTCATTTCTCTCCAATTAGAGTTAATGATAATTTTTTAAAAGATAAGGATATCTTTAAAATAAATGAATCATTTATTGGTGCGAATCCTATATTAGTACAGGATTTATCTTTAGAATTTATTGTTGAATTTTTAAATAATATTCACAACGACGAGATTCCAAATGTAATTAAAAACCAAAAAGAGATGGGCCTTGATTTTCATTTTTTAGATCTTGAAACTATAAAAGAACTTTCACAAAATTAATAATCTATTCTTGGATCTAAAAAGGCAATAAATATATCCACAAGAAGATTTAAAGAGACAATTAGCATAGAGGTAAAAATCACTATACCTTGGACTAAGGTATAGTCTCTCTGAGATATTGCTTCGTGTAATCTTAAAGCAATTCCTGGCCATGAAAAAGTAACTTCAAACAGTAGGGCTCCCCCCGCTAATGAAGCCATTGTTAAACCTGAAATAGTAACGATTGGCAAAAGGGCATTAGGTAATGCATGGTTTAGAAAGACTTTTTTCTCAGATATTCCCCTACATCTAGCTGCATTTACATAATCACTTTTTAATGTCTTATCTAAATTAACTCTTAATGACCTGCTGAATATACCACTTAATAGAAATCCAAGCGTAATTGAAGGTAGTGCGAGATAATGGAGGCTATCTTTTAAAGCAACAACATTATTAGAAAGAATACTATCTAAAACTAAAAACCCTGTTATTTGAGGTTGCTGCTGAAAGATTGGGAATCTACCTCCAATTGGGGAAAGATTAAAATATACAGAAAATAATAATTGAACTAACATTGCCCCCCAAAAAGGAGGAATAGCATATGAAGAAATACCGAAAATTCTGACAATATAATCTATTTTTTTACCTCTATTCCTTAACCCAATTAACCCTAAGGAAAATCCAATTATCATCGCACTTAATATTGAGAAGAAACCAAGCTCAAGAGTAGCTGGTAAAGACTTAAGAATAATACTTAGTACTGGCTCTTGATTACTCAGAGATAGTCCAAAATTTAAGTGCAAGATATCGTTAATGTATGAGAAATATTGATTGCTTAAGGTTTCATTTAATCCCAATTTATTTCTTAAAATTTCCCTTGAAACCTCATTGGCACCAGATCCAAGAATTGCATCAACAGGATCTCCGGGAGCAACTCTCAATAAAATAAAAACTAATGATGAAATTATCCATAACATTAAAGGCATTAATGAAATCTTTAATATTGAATAGTTAAGAAGTTTATTTAAATTTCTACTCATAAATAAAATGAAGCTCACTTAATGAAATTATCCCTGCACCATTAAAAATAGGTTTTGATATATTATTTTGAGACCATGCTTTTTGGGAGGATATCCAAATAGGAATATAAGGAATTGAATTTGCTGCTATTTTTTCAATTTCAACTAGTTTCTCTAACCTTTTTTTCCCACTTATATTTTCGCTTTCAAGGAACAAACTTTCCACTTTTATAGAGCCCCAAAAACTACCGCTATAAACTGATTCACCTTTCCTACATGTTCCATCTACTATTTCCTTACAACTTAAAAGTGGCGTGAGATAAGCTTCTGGATCTGAATAAGCACCAGTCCAATCGAGAATAACTGCTGTATAAATTCCTAAACTAAGATTTTTGTAGACCGTCGTGGATTCAACACCATTGAGTTCTATATCAATGCAATCATTTAGTTCATTTTTTATTTCTTCTTGCCATGTTAAGGCGATAAGTTTATCAGCTGGTACATTTGATCTATAAGTAAGGGGGATTTTCAGTATGTTCCCATTACAGTAGTTTTCTTTCTGAAGTAACTTTCTCGCTTCTAAATAATCATATTTAGGCCAGAGATTTTGATTATCTTTTTTTAATATTGGAGGAATTATTGACCTTGTAGGCTTTCTTAAACCATAACTTACTTTTTCACTAATTAATTTTCTATTTAGACTTTTTGCCAATGCCAATCTTAAGTTGGGATTATTCAAAGGATAAACATTGGTTCTAAGGCTTATAAAACTTAATTCAGTAAAAGGGCTATTTCCCTCTTTAAAACTATTAGCATTACTAAGAATTTTTAAGCTGTTTCTTTGACTATCATCAATTGAATTTGATAAAAGTACGTCAATTTGATTACTTTTTAAAGCCCCGAAAAGAGAAGAAGAATTAGAATAACCAACAAAATTTATTCCTTCATTTTGTGGTTTCTTGCCCCAATAATCCAAATTTGGATCAATTGATTGGAATTCATTAGAAAAACTATTCAGGACATATTTACCTGTACCAACGAATTTATCATTTAAAAACTTATCAGAATATTCTTTATAAAAAGTAGGAGAGATAGGTGTTAAATTTACTGATGTAAGTAAACCATTTAAAGAACTCGATGGTTTTTTTAAATTGATTATGACTTTATATTCACTTGGTGTTTCTATTGATTCTATCTTGTCTCCTAAAATATAATTTAATGTCCCAATTCTTTTAAACCTTTCAAAAGTAAACTTAATTGAGTCTGAGTTAAATGGCGTCCCATCGTGAAATAAAACATTTTTTCTTAAATTAATAGTCACTTGAAGTCTATCTTTAGAAATAAAGGGCATTCCAGATGCCAATTCAGGAATCAAATCTCCATCAGAATTTAATTCATATAATGTGTCACCTAAAGAACTTATTAGTTGAATTGCCTTAAGAGTATTAGCTCTAGCAGGGTCTAAGGATTCTATCTTTCCAGAACTTGCTACTATAATTTTTTTAGATATTTTTTTTGAAACAGAAGAATTCATTAACAATGAACTCGAAATAATTAATATAGAAATAAGAGTCTTTTTTCTCATATTTTTTCAGTCCAAAGTTATTTTGAGGATAGATTGGAACAAAACATTTGTAAGGTAATTTGACTTATTTCTACAGCAAATGTTTTTTTAGAATTTAATGCAAATGGCCACTCTCTAACCCAACAAATCTTTTGATCTAAATTGAGACCAATTACTTGAAAAGTATTATTACTATTTTTAATTTTTACACAAGCTCCTTTATAAAGGTTTCCGGAACGAATTAAATTATTTTTTTTATTTTTATTATGTAATATTTCCGAATGAATCATTAAGGAGCTAAAACCAAACACTTACTTCGGTTTAACAAGCTATGAAGAAATTTGCAACTATTTTTTTAAATACAACTTAATTGACTTGCAATAGTTTTGACTTCATTAAGCGAATTTATTTCATTTTTTGATTTCTCAAAACTTCCATTATTAACTTCATGGGTTATAACAACAATTTCAGCGTTATCTTTAGTTGCATCTAGTTGAACTATTGATTCGATTGATACATTATTATTTCCAAAAATATCTCCAATCTTTCCAATCACGCCAGGACTATCAAGGCAGATAATTCTAAGGTAATTTTTTTTTGTTATTTGATAAGATTCAATGATATGACAATTTCTCCAGAAATCAAAAGATAATAATGGATCGATTGAATTATTATTTTTTTCTGAAGCGGCATGCAGATTTAATATATCTGATACTACTGAGGCGGCAGTTGGACCACTCCCTGCGCCTGGACCATACAACATTATTTCTCCAAGAGGATCAGCCTCTATCAATAATGCATTGTTTACTCCCACAACTGTTGCTAACGGATGAGATTTTGGAATCAATGAAGGTCCTACCCAAATATTCAAAGCAAGTGAATCATTACTGTTAATTTGTTGCCTCTCAGATAGAGCTAAGAGCTTTATTTCAAACCCTAATTTATTCGCATATTCGATATCCTTTAAATTAATGTTACTTATGCCATCTGAATGTATTTCGTCTCTTTTGATTTTCCCTCCAAATGCGAGTTCACTAAGAATAGAAATTTTATCAGCAGCATCATGGCCCTCAACATCTGCAGTTGGATCTAATTCTGCATACCCAAGGCTTTGAGCCAATTTTAAGGTTTCCTTATAATCAGCTTTTTCATTTGCCATCTTTGAAAGAATAAAATTTGTTGTACCATTTATTATTCCAACCATTTTTTTTATGCTGTTACTCTTTAATGATCTTTTTAATGGTTCAATTATTGGAATCCCTCCGCAGACTGCTGCCTCTGACAAAATATAAACTCCTTCTTTAGAAGCGGTTTTGTATATTTCTTCGCCATATCTTGCAATGACTGCTTTATTTGCCGTAACAACAGATTTACCTGATTTTAATGAACGCAGAATAATGTCTTTCGCCAAATTAATCCCTCCCATTACTTCAACAATTACATCAATGAAGGGATCATTAATTAATTCAAATGGATCATCAGTTAATAAATTATTATCTATATCAATTTCCCTTTTTTTACTAAGATCTTTAACTGCAATTTTTGCAATTTCTATATCTTTTAGAATTGGATGTGAATCAACTTCAGAATTTAATATTTTATAAATCCCTGAACCTACAGTTCCAAACCCAATGATGCCGATTTTGCATTTTTTCATTTTTTATTTCTTTTTACTTTGAATTTAATTTTATATTATTAGACCTACAAAAATTCATTTGCTTGAGACTGCATTTTCAATAATATATTTAAAAAACCATTTGATCTTGAAGGAGTTAAGCTTGCTTTCAAACCAGTCTCTTCTATAAACTTCTTATCTATTTTAACTACTTCATTTGGTGTTAATTCATTTAGTCCACTAATTAGAAATGCCAACAAACCCTTTGTTATGAGAGCATCAGAATATCCTTCCCAAAATAATTTACCAGCATTAATTGTTGCCTTAACAAAAACTTCTGAAACGCAACCCTTAACCTTATTCTCTTCAACAAGGATATTACTATCTGGTTCCTTCAATTTTTTGCCCAACCACAAAATGTACTCATATTTTCTTTTCGGATCCTCTGATTTCTTTAACTTTTCGACTAATTTTGATAAATTATCGTATTTTACTTGATTTTCCATTTTTAAAGCTATTAATAAACCACTTTTAGATCTCTCATTATACAAATATTTCTTTTTCTGTGACAAAGCCTGACAAAGGGATATCCCATTCAGCTCTTGTCAACGGATTAGTACTCACACAGTTAGATGTTAATACTCCAATGCATGGAACATCTTTCCAATTTTTATCACTCCTTAATTTATCAAAATATCCCCCTCCATAACCTAATCTTATTAAATTTTTATCCACAGAAAGACAAGGAACAAGAATTAAACTTATTTCCTTATGACTTAATGCAAAAGAGTTACTGGGGCTTAGTATACCTTCAGAGTCTTTAGTAAGAGGATTTTCATCCCATGGAGAAAATAATAACTCTTTTTTATCATTACATCTTGGTAAAGCTAAAGGAATTTTTCCCTTGAGACTTCTAATATCTACTTCATTTTTTAGAGGCCAATATATTGCAATATAATCAATATTATTAACTTCCTTCACAAATGAATCAACATATATTTTTACATTCTTTTCTACATTTTTCATTTGAATAAGAGAACTCTTATCTCTAATTTTTCTAAACATATCCCTCTCTAATTTCTTCTTTTCAAAAATAGTCATATTAAATTTTTCAGTTAAAGCCATCCTCATTTAGTTTTGTGAGTGCTATGGCCAATGCATCTGCTGAATCATCAGGTTTGGGGGGCTTTTTAAGTTCTAAGATATACATAACAGCCTCGAGAACTTCTTTCTTAGATGCCTTGCCAGATCCAGCAATGGTTAATTTTATCTGAGCAGGGGAATATTCACTGACATGAATTTTCTTTGAGGCCAAGACCATCATGATGACACCTCTAGCCTGTACCACACTAATAGTAGTACTTGATCTGTAAAAGAAAAATTTTTCTACAGCAGCTACATTTGGATTCCAATGGTTGATTAATTCATTAAGATCCTTAAATATCTCATAAAGTCTATCTTCTTCTTTTTTTTCTTTACCTGTCTCAATAACTCCACAATCTAATAATATTTTTTTTTCATTTTCTATTTCAATAATTCCATAACCTACTCTTGCTAATCCAGGGTCAATCCCAATTATTCTCACTGTAATTAAGCTTCTTCAGATAATTTAAACTTTGAAAGATTTTCTCTTTCATCTAAATCAAAAACTTTACAAAAAGCTTGAATAACTCTTTCACCTGAATCAACTTGTTCAAGAGGATCTTTTCTTAGTCTATGCCTTAAAGAACAAGAAATAACCCTTGCAATATCATCTTCATTTACTTCAGTTCTACCCTCAAAGGCTGCGATTGCCCTTGCTGATCGATTAGTAACAATATCTCCACGTAAACCATCAACATCAAGTTCTCCGCAAATTGCTGAAATATTTAATCTAAGATCATCGTCCATATGAACAGAATTTAAAATTTCTTGAGCCTTAATAACCTTTTGTTGAAGTTCATCCTGTTGTTGCTCAACACTCAACGAAAACTCATCTGGATTATCGTCAAATGAAGTTCTTTGATCTACTACCTGAACTCTTAATTCAGCATCTCTAACAGTCTTGACTTCAACACTCATTCCAAACCTATCCAATAGCTGCGGCCTTAACTCACCTTCTTCTGGATTACCTGAACCAATAAGAACAAACCTCGCAGGATGTCTAACAGAGACTCCCTCTCTTTCAACTGTATTCCATCCTGAAGCAGCCGAGTCTAAAAGGACATCAACTAAATGATCATCAAGTAAATTTACCTCATCTACATAAAGTAACCCCCTATTAGCTTTTGCTAATAAGCCAGGTTCGAATGCCTTTACACCTTCACTTAAAGCCTTCTCGATATCAATAGTGCCACAAAGTCTGTCTTCAGTTGCACCTAAAGGTAAATCAACCATAGGAACTTGTTTTTGAGTACTCTCTAGATCTTCTCCCTGAATAACTTTCTCCAAAACTTCTTTACTTTGCAAATCAGGATCAATTAGAGAGCTATTATATGGATCGTCTTTAACTACTTCTATTGCGGGCAACAAATCAGCTAAGGCTCTAATTGTAGTAGACTTTCCGGTCCCTCTATCACCCATTATCATCACACCACCAATCCTTGGATCAATAACATTTAACAAGAGAGCTAATTTCATTTCTTCCTGACCAATGACAGCTGTAAAAGGAAAAACTCTTCTTTTCTTTGTTGTATTCACAGTTTTAGTTTTCTTTAATAATCAAATAATCAATAGATGCTACTTCAGAAAATGTTTTTAGTAAATATCTCTATCAAATTAAAACTATAGAGAAATAAAATCTAACTTAATTTAAGGGTTCCTAATTTCTTTTAGAATTTCTCAGAAACCAGTTTATTTGATGAACAATTCCTCTTAAAACATTCATTTCATGCATTGATGTATTTGCCCTTGAAATATATTTTTTAAATTTACTTATTTTTGCCCTCGAGGTATGTTTTAAAAGATATCCAACACTCAGAAGCATTTCCTCAATCTCCAAAAATGAATCATGTATTTGTTTTGATGATGCAAGATTAAATACTTCCAAATCCTTATTAAAATTTCTTCTAGAAGATTTACTTAGTTCATACAAAACTATTGAAACTGCGTGAGAAAGATTTAAAGAAGGATTATTCTGAGAAGTTGGGATATTAAAGGTCTTATTTGCCAGAAGTAATTCACTATTAGTTAAACCTCTATCTTCTCTTCCAAATATAATTGCTAAATTATTTATCTTTTTAAAAGACAAAGTCCAATTAAATATATCTTCAGAAGATTCAAAAAATGCATCTTTGCTTACATCAATCCTTCCACAAGAGGCTAAAACTAAATCACAATCAAAAACTGCTTCTTCAAGATTATCAAAAATCTTACAATGTTCAAGAAATTTTTGACCTTTAAGGGCCATCTTTTTTGCTTCTAAACAGAATATATTGCATTTTGGAGAGACAATTCTTAATTCATCAACTTCAAAGTTAGAACATAATCTAGCAACGCTCCCTACATTTAAAGGACCATTTGGTTCAACTAATATTACTTTTAAATTAGAAAAATTTTTCTCTAAAATCATTCAAGGCTATGAAGATATTTCAATAAATTGGACATATTTACAGGATCAATTTCAAAACTTGGCATAGGAGGAGTGAGGCCTCCAGTAACTTGTTTAATTATGTCTTTATCATTCAAACGTTGAGTTATTGAGTGTAAGTCAGGGCCTACTAATCCTCTTGCTGTAATTCCATGACATCCAACACAATTCATTTTAAAAAGAGCATCTCCTTTCTCAGCAGAGCCATTATGCTCAAGAGTTTCAAAAATAAATTTATTATTTTCATGATGATTTACAAAAAATATTGAAAAACATATCAATAAAACCACAAAAATAATAAAAAAAATTATTTTCAAGAATTCTGTTTTAAAGTCTCTTTCTGCTGCAGATGATGAAGATTTTGACACAAAAAAAAGTCTCTATGTAACAATTGTGAATAAGAAATTTAAAAAAGGCAAAAAAATGATCGAGCCTCTTCTATGTGGAATTGTTTTGGGATTAGTTCCAATAACTCTTCTTGGATTATTTGTAAGTGCTTGGAATCAATACAGAAGAGGTTCAGGGATGTTGGACATTGATTAAAAAAGTTAATCTTGACTGACCATAGTCTCTTACATCTATAGTTTCCCATATAGAACTTTTTTTAATATATACATCTGGAGAATGTTCACAAATAACTGTTGAATGTTTTTTTAAAAAATTGCACTTGAATATTTGTTTTAAAACTAATTCATGGAAATTAACATTATATGGAGGGTCTAGATAAACAAAATCAAATTTTAATTTGTTTAAATCCATAATTTTAGATGATAAGTTTCTCTCGTAATTTGGTTTTGTCCAGTTCAAAACGTCTTTACAAATAACTTCGATATCGTTTTTTCTATTATCTACTTCCTCCAACGAAAGTAGATTTTCTAGGCAAATTTTTGAATTGATTTTGTTTTTTTCAATTGCAATTATTTTTCTTGCCCCGTGATTATATGCTTCGCAAGATATCGCCCCTGTTCCACTAAATAAATCTAACCAGTTACTGTCTTCAACTCTATTGTTCAATATATTAAATATTGCCTCTCTCACTCTCAAAGTTGTAGGTCTGGTATGAAAATTATTTGGACTTTTGAGTTTTTTCCCACCTATTAATCTTAAGTTTGTCTTCATAAGTAATTATCAGTTATTGAATATTACTAAGCCATCTTCTCAAAAGTTTTTCTCCAGTTTTACCAGATTTTTCTGGATGAAATTGACAGGCTAATAAGTTATCATTCTCAATCATCGCTGTTAATTTTTTAGAACCATAATTAACCTGGGCTGCAACAATGTTATCGTCATCAGGGACTGCATGATAGGAATGTACAAAATATACCCAATTATTAAATTCTTCTAGTTCTAATAAGGTATTTGGTTTTGTAGGTAAGAGTTGGCACCAACCCATATGGGGGATTCTTTGATTAATCACATTAGGTATTTTTTGTATTTTCCCCTTTAAAATTCCTATTCCTTGAACTATTCCTTCATCACTAGATTCAAAAAGTAATTGAAGACCTAAACAAATCCCTAAAAAAGACTTCCCACTATTAATCCAATCTTTCAAATCAGTTATTAAATCAGTATTTTTAAGATTAATCATTGCAGGGTCAAATGAACCAACTCCAGGGAGAATTATCGCCTTACAATCCTTTGACTCATTAAAATTTTTAATTAATATTATTTCTTCTCCAAGACTTTTAAGAGATTTAGTTACGGAATGGATGTTACCCATCCCATAGTCTATAAGTCCTATTTTATGCAAAGGTCTTTATTTTATAAATGCTTGGTTAATGTGCTTGAAAGTGTTGCTTTGGGAACAGCTCCAACTACGGTATCAACCTTTTGACCTCCTTTAAAAATCATTAATGTTGGAATACTTCTTATTCCGTATTGACTAGCAACATTTGGATTCTCATCAGTGTTTAATTTGAAAACCTTAATTTTCCCTTCAAAATCTTTTGAGATTTCTTCCACCACTGGAGCAACCATTCTACATGGACCACACCAAGGTGCCCAAAAATCAACTAAAACTGGGAGATCGCTTTGAAGTACATCCTTATCAAATGATGAATCAGTTGCGGCTTGAGCTGATGACATAATTTAAATATTCCTTTAGAAAATTTAGCAAGCTATTCTTTTAATAATGATTTCATTACGGATAAAAATATATATTCGTAACAAAACATCTAAAAAAGCCCGATAAATCGGGCGATTTAGTGTGTGAGGAGTATGGGGTTACCCCCATGATTTAATAATAGCTCTTAATGAGAAATTTTTTCAATTTAGATGATTTAGTCACAAAGGTTGAAGATTTTGTCTTGTATAAACTATTTACCCATTCCAAGCTGTTGAGCTTTTTGATAAACTTTACCTTCTGTCAAAAGAGATGGAGCAATAACTATTTCAACCTTTTGCATTTCTTTGATATTCTTAGCCCCAAGAGTGCTCATTGATGTTCTAATAGCCCCCAATAAATTATGTGTCCCATCATCAAGCAAAGCAGGACCTTGAATGATTCGCTTTAAGGATCCTGTAGAACCAACTTCAATTCTCGTACCCCTTGGCAATATGGGACTTGGAGTGGCCATACCCCAGTGAAAACCTTTACCTGGGGCCTTTGAGGATTTAGCTATTGGGGAGCCAATCATTACAGCATCTGCCCCGCATGCTAAACATTTACAAATATCTCCGCCTGTCACAATTCCGCCGTCCCCAATAATAGGGATATAAGTACCACTTTCTTTAAAATAATCATCTCTTGCCGCACTACAATCAGCAATTGCAGTTGCTTGAGGGATTCCAATTCCTAATACACCTCTTGAAGTACATGCTGCTCCAGGACCTATACCAACCATCAATCCTGCAACCCCAGCTTGCATAAGAAGTTTTGCAACATCGTAAGTAACACAATTTCCAGCGATGATTGGCACTCTCATCGATTTACAGAGATCGCTAATATTTAAGGTTTCATTTCCTTCCTTGCCAAGATGCTCAGTTGAAACGACTGTTCCTTGTAGGAAAAATAAATCTATTTTGGAATTATTAAGTGTTTCTTTATATTTAATAGCAGCTTGTGGAGTTCCACTAAATGCTGCAATACCACCTTTTTCTTTAACTTCATTTATTCTTTGTAAAATCAATTCCTCCCTAACTGGTTCGCTATATATGTTCTGCATTAGCGGTACAAAATCATTTTTCCCGACTGATGCTATTTGATTTAATATTTCATCAGGGTTTTCATAACGTGTTTGTATTCCCTCCATATTAATAACTCCTAAGGAACCTAATTTGGTAAGTTCTACAGCTGTATTGACATCAACAACGCTGTCCATAGCACTTGCTACGATTGGGACTTCTCTCTTAAAATCACCTATTGACCAGGAGGGGTCAGTCAAATCGTAATCAAGTGTTCTATTCCCAGGGACTAAAGCTATCTCGTCAATACCATAGGCCCTTCTGACTTTTCTGTTCAAACCAAGTTCAATATTCATTAATTTTTCATCTTTTCTGATTAAATTAACAACTAAAGGGGGCATAAGCCAAGGTTTATCCAAAAACAAAAGGTTTTTTTTTAATTTGTGTGTAAATGTGAGTATTTGGGAATTAAATATATCTTTTTTTTTATTCATTATGACAATCAGCCATTATTATTAAAGAAAGGTTATTTGTATGTCTGATATTGTTGATTCCGAAAACTCTGGATTAAACGAAGATAACGATCGAATTATTCAGACCGATTTAAGAAATGAGATGTCTCGTTCTTATCTCGAGTATGCAATGAGCGTGATAGTTGGTCGTGCGCTTCCTGATGCGAGGGATGGATTAAAGCCTGTTCACAGAAGAATTCTTTATGCAATGTATGAACTTGGGTTAACTAGTGGTAGACCTTACAGAAAATGTGCAAGAGTTGTTGGAGAAGTACTTGGCAAATACCACCCTCATGGTGATACTGCTGTCTATGATGCTTTGGTGAGAATGGCCCAGGATTTCTCTATGAGGATGCCACTTATAGATGGTCATGGGAACTTTGGTTCGGTAGATAATGATCCCCCCGCAGCAATGAGATATACGGAATCTCGTTTAAAGTCCCTTACAGATGAAAGCTTATTAGAAGATATTGAATCTGAAACTGTAGATTTCGCAGATAATTTTGACGGTTCTCAACAAGAGCCAACAGTTTTACCCGCAAGAATCCCTCAACTACTTTTAAATGGATCCTCTGGAATAGCTGTTGGAATGGCAACTAATATTCCACCCCATAACTTAGGAGAATTAATCAATGGTCTCAAAGCAATAATCAAAAACCCTGCGCTTGAAGATAGAGAACTTTTTGAACTAATTAAAGGTCCTGATTTTCCCACTGGTGGGCAAATCCTAGGGAGAGAAGGTATTAGAGAAACTTTCAAATCAGGACGAGGGTCAATAACCATGAGGGGTGTAGCAAATATTGAGCAAATAAAATCAGCTGGTAGAGCCGATAAAGATGCAGTGATAATTACTGAACTTCCATTTCAAACTAACAAAGCCGGGTTGATCGAGAGAATTGCAGATATGGTTAATGAAAAAAGATTAGAAGGCATTTCAGATATTAGAGATGAAAGTGATCGAGATGGAATGAGAATAGTTATTGAGTTGAAAAGAGATGCCTATCCTCAAGTAGTTTTAAATAATTTATTTAAGTTAACACCCCTACAAAATAATTTTAGTGCGAATATTCTTGCCTTGGTTAATGGAGAACCAACAACTCTTTCACTTAGGAAAATGTTGGATGTATTTTTAGATTTCAGGGTAGAGACAATAAGGCGAAGAACTGAATTTTTATTAAAAAAGGCAGAGGAAAGAGATCATATTGTAAAGGGTCTTTTATTAGCCTTAGATGCTATGGATGAAATTATCAATCTAATAAGATCAGCAAAAGATTCAATTTCAGCTCGAGAGAAATTACAAACTGATCATGAATTATCCTCCACTCAGGCAGACGCAATTTTACAAATGCAATTAAGAAGATTAACAGCTCTTGAGGCAGATAAAATCAAAGCAGAGCATGATGAATTAACATTAAAAATCAACCAATATCAGCAAATATTAAATAGTAAAGAAGAAATTTTTGAAATTATTCTTGAAGAAATTAATAAAATCGATGAGAGATTCTCTTCTCCCAGAAAAACAGAAATATTAGATTTAGGCGGCGGATTAGATGACATTGATCTCATAGCTAATGACAGATCAGTAGTTCTATTGACCGAAGCAGGTTATTTAAAGAGGATGCCTGTTAATGATTTTGAATCTACGAGTCGTGGTTCAAGGGGTAAAGCTGGCACAAAAACCCAAGAAGATGACGACGTGAAATTATTTATAAGCTGTAACGATCATGATACTCTTTTGCTTTTCAGTGATAGAGGAGTAGCTTATGCTCTTCCAGCATATAAAGTTCCTATGAGTAGCAGAACCGCAAAAGGGACTCCATCAGTTCAACTTCTCCCAATCCCAAGAGAAGAAAAAATAACTTCACTAGTTGCTGTGGATTCTTTTGTTGAAGATAGTTATTTATTAATGCTAACCAAGTCTGGATTCATAAAAAGGACTTCACTTTCTGCCTTCTCAAAAATTCGCTCAAATGGATTAATTGCAATTAATCTTGAGGATGGAGATGCCCTAACTTGGGTCAGGTTATCAAAAGAAGGTGATAGTGTTTTAATTGGATCGAAAACAGGAATGGCGATTCATTTCAGACTAGATATCAATGAATTGAGACCACTTGGTAGAACGGCTAGAGGAGTTAAATCAATGAACTTAAGAAAAGGAGACAATTTAGTTTCCATGGATGTTTTAACATCTAATTTGGTTGATCAATTGTCTGAAATTGAAGAGATCAACGAAGAAATTGAGGATGATTTTGAAGAAAACTCTTCAAATGGTCCCTGGGTCTTAATAGGTAGTGCATTTGGATTAGGAAAGAGGGTACCTGTAACTCAATTCAGATTACAAAAAAGAGCGGGTATGGGTTTGAGAGCTATAAAATTCAGAATTAAAGATGATGAACTAGTATGTTTAAAGGTTCTTGGCGAGGGGGAAGAATTACTTCTAGTGAGTGAAAAAGGCGTAATAGTAAGAACAAATGCAGATAAAATATCTCAGCAATCTAGAGCAGCTACCGGAGTAAAATTACAAAGATTAGATCAAGGCGATCATTTGTCAGAAGTAGTATTAGTACCTCGTGAACAAATTGATGAAACAGAAAAACTTATCACAGGTGAAGAAAATTAAAAGACGTATAGTTAATTAAATAATATGGAAATACTTGATATTTTAATTTTAGGTTCCGGTCCAGCAGCATTATGTTTAGCTTCAGAACTAGCCAAGCAGGATCTCAACATTAAGGGAATATCAACTAAATCTCCAAATGAAAAATGGGAAAATACATATGGTATTTGGGCCTCTGAGTTAGAGGAATTAGGATTAGAGTCTTTGTTATCTCACAGATGGCATAAAACAGTTAGCTTTTTCGGGAATGGGGAAAATAAAGAAGGGGATACTCCTACAAAACATAACTACGATTATGGTTTAATAAATCAAGAAGCCTTTCAAAATGAACTTTTAAAAAAATGTAAAGGGATTGAATGGTTAAATGAAACCGCAAAAGACATTAAAGAGAAAAATAAACTATCTGAGGTAATCTGTTTTTCAGGGCTAAGAATAAAAGCGAGGTTAGTTATTGACGCGAGTGGGCATAAAAGTAATTTCATAAAAAGGCCGGTTCAAAATGAAATCGCACAACAAGCTGCTTACGGAATTGTAGGTAAATTTACATCGCCACCTGTTAATAAGGAACAGTTTGTTTTAATGGATTTCCGTCCAAATCACTTAAATAATGAAGAAAAGTTATCAGCTCCTTCCTTTCTTTACGCAATGGACCTCGGAAATGAAACTTTTTTTGTTGAAGAAACCTCTTTAGCTAGTTTTCCTGCATTATCTCAAGAAAATCTTAAAAAAAGACTTTTTAAAAGACTGAATAATAAAGGTATTAAGGTAAGTGAAATTTTTCATGAAGAAAATTGCCAATTCCCAATGAATTTACCCCTTCCATTTAAAAAACAATTTGTACTTGGTTTTGGAGGGGCGGCAAGTATGGTGCATCCAGCCTCAGGATACATGATCGGATCTTTATTAAGAAGGGCTCCACTCCTTGCAGAAAAATTAGCGATTTTTTTGAAAGAACCTCAACTAAGTTCTCTTGAGCTAGCAACAAAAGGTTGGGATATCCTATGGCCTTACGAGTTAACACAGAGGCACAAACTTTACCAATATGGTCTAAGACGATTAATGAGTTTTGACGAAAGCAGATTAAGAAGTTTTTTCTCAAATTTCTTTAGATTGTCGACCAATGAATGGGTAGGTTTTCTTACTAATACACTTCCTCTTCCAAAACTAATTTACGTTATGAGTAAGATGTTTATAAATTCACCTCTAAAAGTAAAACTAGGAATGCTTAAGTTAAATTAGAATTATTAATTTCGCCAATCATCAATATTAATATCTGGGAAAACTTTATCTTCTTCCTCAATCTCTTTAAGAAATTTCCAATTAATATTGGAATGATTTTTAATCATTTCAACTAATTTCCAGAATCTGAACAAGTGTCTTTCTATCCTCTCTTTTGCAAGCTCAGTTGTGGTTCCAGCTCTTAGTATAAAGCTCCAATCAGAGGACTCAGATAGAAGTAGTTCTCTTGCCGCTTGCTTGAAGAGTCTTGAAGTTAAGTCATTATTAAAATTCTTTAAACATAAATCAACAAAAGTTGAGCCTGCTTTTGTAATTTCAGGAACGATCCATGCATTTGCATCATTAATCCAGTAATTATGGTAACCACCTTGTCCCCAACTTGATGGGGACGGATCACAAATCTGGAGATTTGGCTTCTGCATTAAAAATTCTTTTAAATTTGTAAGCTTAATTGAATATTTACTAGAGTTCTTTAAGATGTTTTCAATAAATAAAGGGCCTTCATACCACCAATGACCAAACAACTCTGCATCAAATGGAGCAACCAATAAAGGCTTAAAGGAAGAGGATAAAGTTAACTTTTCAAATTGTTTAGATCTCGCTACAAGATAAACATCTGCATGTTCTGCTACCTTCTTTTTGGCTTCATTCTCTTGGTAAAACTTCTTTTTCCCTAATGGTACGTTTTCATCTGTAATCTTATGAAACTTTAAACCCAAAGGTCTTTTTGTTGAAATACCTTTCTTTTGGAGTGAAGAGATAGGTAATTCCCACCCCAAATCTTTATGGAATTCCCTATAAACTTTATCACCAGGAAATCCATCCCTTGCAGACCAAACGGGTAAGGTTGACTCACTGTCTCTTCCAAAGAATGCTACTCCTTTTTTTGAGCAGATAGGTGCATAAACCCCGTATCTAGGCCTTGGAGTAGCATTTAGAATCCCATGACCGTCTAAGATTGCATATCTAATTCCAGAATTAAGTAGTATTTGATCCAAATTTTCATAATATGCGCATTCAGGTAACCAAATACCTAAAGGCTGTGTTCCTAAAAAACTTTCATGGCTCCTAATTGCTGTTTTAATTTGTCCATTAACAGTTTCAGGATTCTCCCTTAGAATTGGTAAATAACCATGAGTAGCAGCACAAGTAAGAATATCCAAATTTCCAGAGTTATTTAAAGCCCTAAACTTCTCAATTAAATTTCCAGAACAATTATGCCAATATAAATATTTATCATTAAGATTTTTCATTAAAAATTCAGAGGCATCTTTTTCTTCTATTGGCAGTTCTTTTAAAAAATCATTCCTTGTTTCAATCCAGATTGGGAAAGTTTCTTGAATTTGTTTATTATTTAATAGTGATAATAATGTTGGAGACAAACTAATAGTAAGTTTTGTATTTTCAGGATTTTCATTTTTGGAGGATTCTATTGATTGAAGTAGTGGTATATAACATTCCAAAATTGCCTGAAATAACCAATCCTCTTCCAAGGAGTTTTTTTCATTTTTTCTAACATAAGGGAGATGAGCATGTAAAACTATCGCTAACTGACCTAGAATATTTTTTTGGGAGTATTGCCCATTCATACTTTTTATAATCTATGTCTGTAATTTTCTATAAAAAAATTAAAATTAAACTTTTATAAAAAGAAACTTTAATCCTAAAACAATACTTTAATAATTTTAGTATTTCATATTTTTTTTCAGAATTTTAACCAATATTGTTAAGTTATAAACTTGTATCAAATTTTTATTGAACAAAATCTAGTCAAAATTTTTTAATTAGCTTAATATAAGCTTAGTTTATCTCTTCTAATGTCAAAAGATCCTGGAAGAATTTTGATATTTGATACAACTCTTCGAGATGGAGAGCAATCTCCTGGTGCCAGTTTAAATCTTGAAGAAAAACTTGCTATTGCACATCAATTAGCAAGATTAGGAGTAGATGTTATTGAAGCTGGATTCCCTTTCGCAAGCCCAGGAGATTTTAAAGCTGTTAATAAAATTGCCAATGCCGTTGGGAAAGAAAATGGCCCTATAATATGTGGATTAGCTAGAGCGTCTAAAGGAGATATAAAAGCATGTTACGAGGCGGTAAGTCCAGCTCCCAAGAAAAGAATACATACTTTTATCGCCACAAGTGATATCCATCTTAAACATAAACTTAAAAAATCTAGAAAAGATGTTCTTCAAATAGTTCCAGAAATGGTTAATTATGCAAAATCATTGGTAGATGATATTGAGTTTTCTTGTGAAGATGCCTCAAGGAGTGATCCTGATTTTTTATACGAAGTGATTCAACTAGCAATTTCTGCAGGAGCGACCACAATAAATATCCCTGATACTGTGGGATTTACGACTCCTAGTGAATTTGGTAAGTTAATTGCAGATATAAATAAAAATGTTTCAAATATTGATGAGGCAGTAATCTCGGTTCACGGTCATAATGATTTGGGTTTGGCAGTAGCAAATTTTCTAGAGGCAGTAAAAAATGGTGCGAGACAATTAGAATGTACTATTAATGGAATTGGTGAAAGAGCCGGGAATGCCTCTTTAGAAGAATTAGTAATGGCACTACATGTTAGGAAAAGTTTTTTTAATAGTTTTTTCAAAAGAAATCTAGATTCACCAACTCCTTTAACAGCTATAAGAACGGAGGAAATAACCAAAACCTCTAGACTTGTTTCCAATCTAACTGGAATGACGGTACAACCTAATAAAGCAATTGTGGGAGCTAATGCTTTTGCACATGAGTCAGGCATTCATCAGGATGGGGTTTTAAAGAATAGATTAACTTACGAAATTATCGATGCAAGAACTGTTGGTTTGAGTGATAACAAAATATCTTTGGGAAAACTTAGTGGAAGAAGTGCAGTAAGAGCAAGATTAGAAGAGATGGGTTATGACTTAAGCCGGGAAGATTTAAATGATGCTTTTGCCCGTTTTAAGGATTTGGCTGACAGGAAAAGAGAAATTACTGATAGAGACTTAGAAGCAATTGTTAGTGAACAAGTACAGCTCCCAGAAGCTAAATTTCAATTACGTCTTGTACAAGTAAGTTGCGGTAACGCATCTAAACCTACTGCCACCATTTCACTTCTAAACACAGAAGATAATACTGAGGATACTGCTGTATCAATAGGAACTGGACCTGTTGATGCTGTATGCGAAGCTTTAAATAAATTAGCTAAAGTTCCTAATGAATTAATTGAATTTTCTGTTAAATCGGTTACAGAAGGAATTGATGCTTTGGGAGAAGTAACAATAAGAATAAGAAGGGATAATAAAATATATTCAGGTCATTCTGCTGATACGGATGTTGTAGTTGCTGCAGCTAATGCTTATGTTAATGCTTTAAATAGGCTTGTATTTTCTGAGAAAAAAAATTCAATTCACCCACAACTTGATAATTTAGAAAATCCCGATAAAACTTTACTGTCCAACCCTGCTAATTAAATTATTTCTCAGGTTTATTAAGTAGCATTAAAAATAGTCTCTTAATATTGTAGATTAATCAAATAGTTAAAGCAGTAAATAATGAGAGAAAGGTTACTAGGATATTGGGTACTTTCATGGGTTGGGTTAATCAGCAATATAGTTGCACTTCCAATAATTGCATTAAGTCTCGGGCCTCCACTAAAAGTTGCAAATATAACTCTTGCCATTAGTCTTGGTTGGCCTGCTGCGATAGTTGGAATAATTTCTTCAGCAGCTCTTTTAGCAGAGAGAAAATGGGGAGTAACTTTAACTCTAGTATCTCTATCGATGGTAATTTCTGGAACGGGTCCTTATTCAGTGGTAAGACTGATAACTCTTAAAGACATTTTTGGAATTGGCGGGTGTACTCTGTTAACAGCATTACTAAGTACGTTAGCTCTTCTATATTGGTGTAATCCAAAACATAGAAGAAGTATTAGACTCTAAATATAATTAAGAAAAAGTATTATTTTTGCTAGTTGGATACTGAATTCTTCTATGTCTAATTCTTTTCCATACATTCAAGAATGCCCTTTTTATTAGAAAAATTTCTCCATTAGATAAGTTACTATCTTTTAGTTGCCCATCTTTTTGACGTGTATAGAAAATATTAGATATTGTTTCCAGCGCTTCGTTATCAGATGCGTTAATGTTCATAGCTCTTAATGCTGCTTCACATCCATCAGCAAGCATTAAAATAGCTGTTTCTTTTGACTGTGGAACTGGACCATTATATCTAAAATCATTTTCACTAATCTTGATATTTTTTTCTTTAGCCTTGTGAAAAAAATATCCCATTTTTAGAGTACCTTGATGTTCTGGGATGAAATTTGCTATTGGTTGAGGTAGTCTATTCTTCCTTGCATACTTTAATCCTTCATCAACATGTGCCTGTAACACCTCTGCACTTTTAAAAGGATCATCAATTTCATCATGGGGATTTGTTGAACCATCTTGATTTTCAATAAACCAACTAGGAGCATGTAATTTACCAATATCATGATACAAGCCTCCAGTTTTAACTAAATCAATATCTCCTCCAATCATTCTTGTTGCTTCCTCTGCTAAGCCACATATAAGTAAGGTATGTTCAAAAGTACCAGGTGCTTCAAGAGATAATCTTCTAATAAGAGGTTTTTCTTTATCAGCCAATTCAAGTAATCTTGCTTTAGTTAATAGTCCAAATATCGATTCAAAAAGAGGAATAAATAAAATAGTTAACAGCATTACTATTGCTAATAACAAGGAATCTGAAAATATATCGCCATTAGAAAAAGCAAATTCTTTTTTATCAAAAAGTGACGTTTTATCTTGACCTATCAAAATCAATTGACTCAAGAAAGATCCAATAGGAACAAAAATTGATAATTGAAGTAATTGAGCTCTACTTCTTATTCTTCCTCCAAGTAGAGAAACTAAAGAAGCAAAAACTAATAACACAAAAAACAAATTGTTATCAATAGCAATTGCCGAGTCAAGCCAACTAAGGCTTGCTATTGATACCCAAGCTAAAGCCGTTATGCTTCCCATTCCTTGAGATATTATTAAAGCAGGGGGGATTATCATAGATAGTGGACTTATGGTTGAAGCAAAAGCAAATTTCAAAGTCTGTACTACCAAAAGAAGAGTTATTAGCAATATGACCTGTCTTGAAGAAATTGTAGGGTTCTCTTTTTTTGAAACTAAGATCAAAATGTAGGAACTGACAAGTGCTTCTGAAAAGATCAAAAGCCAAGAAAAAATATCTGAGATTTCTAAAGGTGAAATAAGTAATAATTTATAAGAAGAAATTATTGAAATTAAAATACATATTAAAAAAATTATGAGATTATCGATTTTTGAAAATCTTGTTGGTTGTTTTATTGGGACTTGACATCGCCTCCACAGATAAAACAATTTCTTGAAGGTAGTTGTGATGTTTTTCACAGAATATAAATAAATCTATTTGATTAATTTAAAATTATAGGCATGCTAGATGTAAAAAGGAGAAGTTTTTCTAAATGTCATTAAAATTAGACGGTAAAAAATTATCTCTTGAAATTGAAGAAAGATTAAACGACTATATCTCTAGTAATAAAAAAATCGCAAAAAGAGCTCCTGGTTTAGCTGTAATAAGAATAGGTGAAGACCCTGCGAGTGGTGTTTATGTTAATAACAAGGAAAAAGCATGTTCAAGAGTTGGAATTAAAAGCTTTATTTTTCATCTAAAAGATAGTGTAGAGCAAAAAGAAGTTGAACAATTAATAACCAAACTTAATTCTGATGATGACATTGATGGAATGTTGCTACAACTTCCCATCCCAAATAAGTTTGATGAGCAAAAACTGATCAGCCACATCAATCCAAACAAAGATGTAGATGGATTAAATGAGATAAACATCGGCAAATTAGTAAAAAATGAACCTGCGATGAGATCATGCACACCAGCAGGAATTATTAATTTATTAAGATCCCAAAATATTACAATCGAAGGTAAGAAAATTGTAGTTATTGGAAGAAGCTTGCTTGTGGGGAAGCCCCTATCGCTTATGTTGTTGAATCTAAATGGCACGGTGACAATGACTCATTCAAAAACATTAAATTTGAATAAAGTCTGTAGAGAGGCCGACATCCTAATTGCAGCTGCAGGAAAACCCAATATTGTAGATTCGAGTTTTGTAAAAGAAGGAGCAGTAATTATTGATGTTGGAATACATAGATTAAAAAGTTCCGATAAAAATCAAACCAGATTATGTGGCGATGTATTATTAGAAGATGTCATTTCTAAAGTATTTGCTTACACACCTGTACCAGGAGGTGTTGGACCAATGACAGTAACAATGTTACTTGTAAATACTATTTTTAGTTGGCAAAAACAATTTGGTTTATCATCAACTCTTAATGACCTTTTGCCATAAACTCCAAGATGAAAATTTTTTTTACTAAAGGGATAAAATGACTGAAGTTATAAATAATATTTCTGATTTTGAAAATTATCTTAAAAACACAAAAAAGGTTGTAGAAGAAGCACTTGATTTTTCCTTGGGCCCTGAGAATCCAGAAATCTTAAGAGAATCAATGAGATATTCACTTTTAGCTGGAGGGAAAAGATTACGTCCAATTTTATGTTTAGCATCTTGCTCGCTGGCTGGAGGAGAACCCTCTCTTGCTGTTCCAACTGCAGTAGCAATAGAAATGATCCATACAATGTCCTTGATTCATGATGATCTGCCCGCTATGGATAATGATGACTTGAGGAGAGGTAGGCCGACAAATCATAAAGTATATGGAGATGCGATAGCTATTCTTGCAGGCGATGCCTTATTAACCAGGGCATTTGAAATGGTCTCGTTAAGAAGCCCTGGAGTCGATCCAAAAAGATTGTTAAATGTAATTGGCGAATTATCCCTAGTTGCTGGTGCTCCAGGCCTAGTTGGAGGGCAAGTTGTTGATTTGGAATGCGAAGGTAAAGAAGTCGACCTTGAAACTCTCGAATATATTCATCTTCATAAGACTGGGGCTTTATTAAAGGCTTGCGTAAGAACAGGCGCAATGATCGCAGGTGCTAACGAAAAACTATTACAAGCTCTAACAACATATGCAGAGGGGATTGGTTTAGCCTTCCAAATAATAGATGATATTCTCGATTTAACTTCCAGCAGTGAAAAGCTTGGTAAAACTGCCGGCAAAGATCTTTTAGCTGACAAAACTACTTACCCTAAATTACTTGGGATGGAGGAGTCGAAGAAAAGAGCATTTGATTTAGTTGAAAAAGCAAAAAAAGCAATTGAACCATGGGGTGAAGATGCAAAGTATTTAATATCGTTAGCCGACTTTATTACAAATAGAGACAGATAAATAATTTTAATTTATGCCTAATTTCTTTTCCTTTTTTAATAATTCAGTTCTTTTTTGGAGCTTATTATCCTGTTTACTAGCTCAATTTTTCAAAATTGTATTCAATTTTTTTTCAACTGGAGAGATAAGATTTGGAATCATGTTCGAGACCGGTGGTATGCCTTCAAGTCATTCCGCCTTAATAACTGGTGCTACATCAGGTATAGGTTATGAATTGGGATTTGATAGCTCAATATTCGCATTATCTGTTGCTGTAGCACTAATAGTTATGTATGACGCTAGTGGTGTTCGAAAATCAGCTGGAATTCAAGCTGCAGAAATCAATAAATTATCAAAAAAACTAGACCCAAAATCTGAATTACTTTTAAAAGACACACTTGGCCATACAAAAATTGAGGTCGTGGTGGGAAGTATTTTAGGACCATTAATAACTTTGACCGGAATGTTTTTTTTAGGTTCTCCTCTCAAAATATTTGATTTGATAATAAATTAAGAATCATTTGAAAAACTTATTTGGGTAGCATCTACAAAGTTTTTTGCGACTTCTGGAGCACTTGGTAAATGTAAGTGAATCCAACTTGCATGTAATTTTTCATCAAAAAAGCCTTCATTTTTATATTCAGTTTTCCAAGATTTAATTTTCCATGGGGATAAAAGTTTCTTCTGATGCTCAGCTTTTCTTAAATTAAGTTCAGATAAATTATTTTCAATTTCCCAATAATGAAATTCATGTCCTCTAATTAATTGATTTTGTTTAATGATCGGCGTATCTTTTAAACCCTCAATGTATCTATAACCTACTGAAAGTTTACTTTTTTTTGATCCGAAAGGCAGGATACCAGTCATTTTGTGATTATTGCCATTTTCATCTTTTATAAAGTCTCCTAAAATCATCATCCCTCCGCACTCTGCATATATAAATCCATTTTTACGGAATTTCCTTAACGAATTTAAGCTTTTTGTAGAGTTACTTATATGATCAGCATATTTCTCAGGGAACCCTCCAGGAATAATTACAGAAGAAGCCTCATTAGGTATTTCTTCATCATCATAAATACTCCATGAAATTAATGGTATCCCTAGATCACTTAAAAACTCTTTGGTTTCGGGGTATTGAAAATGAAAAATCTTATCTTCTGCAATTGCGATAGGTTTGATCTTGTCTATTTTAAAATCTTTAAAGCAAACGGAATTAAATATTTTCTTTTTAGGAGATTTCAGAAATTTAATAAGAGAAGATACATCAAGATTTCTTTCGGCGAAATTTGCAAAATATTCAACATCAATTTGTTTACCATTATCCAATGGAGATATCAAACCTAAATTAGCTTTGTTTAAAGTAATTTTTGAATCAGATGGTAAAAAACCAAGAATTTTGATATTTTCATTTTTAACAACTTCTTCGATTAATTTTTTATGTCTATCTGAATTAACGTTATTAAAGATAATCCCTGATATCGACAAATCACTATCGAAATCCTTAAACCCTCGAATAGTCGCCAAAAGAGAAGCTACTTGACCTCTAGCATTAACAATAAAAATTACTGGAGTATCGAGAAGTTTAGCTACATCTGCTGTACTTGAATAAGTTGTCGATCCTAATCCATCAAATAGACCCATTGCTCCTTCAATTAATGTGAATTCATATTTTGAAGAATGTTTTAAAAAACTTTCTTTAACCCATTCTTCCCCACTTAAAAAAATATCTAAATTCCTACAAATAGGTTGGCCAATTGAACTAAGTTGTTGTTGATCAAGATAATCTGGGCCAACCTTGAAAGTTTGTATTTTTATACCTTTTGAAAACGCCCAACAAGATATCAAAAGCGATAATGTAGTTTTCCCACTATCAGTTGAAGGAGAAGATATTACACAAGGCATTTATTAGTTATTAAAACCATTAAATATTTTAAGGGCTATTTTAATAGAATTTTGAAAAAGAGGACTTGTATTACCTCTACAACTTCCCAATAATTTACTCACATCATACTCTGATGTAGAAAAAGAATTTGGAACAACTTGTTCTATTAATTCCATATTAGCCATTCCCCCCGCTTCAAGTCTCATACATTCCACTGATTCACAGCCAAGTATTACACAAGTGTTGTTTTTTTGAACCTCACTAATTTTTGAAATCAACCTCAATCCAATAACTTGTCCTAAATGAATACTTGGATTTCCCAAAGATAAGGGATTAATTGATGCAGAAATTATTTCGCCATTAATTCTTTCAAACTCTATTTTTGTTGATTCTGTATCCCTTGCAGCTCTTAGGAAAGACCAACCAAGTTTATCGCTAATCCATGAAATCAAAAACAAAGCTTGAATAATATGATCTCCTGCGATATCAATATCTATATCAGTAATATGATCTAAAATTGGTCTTCTCGATGGGGGATCAAAAATCATCGCTAATGATTCCCTCCAATTTTTCAACCTAACCCAATTCAAATCATTAATAGCTTTATTTGAATTATTTAATTGATCTAAAACTTTTAAACATCTGTTAGGCGATCCAAGTGCAGTATCAATTATTAACCTTAGACCATAATTAGTAAAATATTCGAAAATTTCGGGCGATTCATCCAATTTTCCATTCCACCACAACCATGAAGGTAATTCATCAATAGATAATTCATCTATTATTTTTAATCCTTTATTCGATATTGAGGCTGAGTCCCCTCTAATAACAACTAAATCCCCACATATAGGTTGCATAGCTGGAGTATCACTTAATGGACAATAAGCGGATACAAAAGTTTTGATATCTGAATTTTTATTTAACGTTGGTGCAAGAGTTATTAATCTTCTCGGATTCAATGTACTTATTGATGATTCAAAAAATTGCCCTCTGAAATCTTCAAAGTCTTTATTAGATAAATTTTCCTTCAACAAATTCAATAATTCTTCACTACTAAAAGAAGTAGTAATAGGAAGTCCTTGATCTAATATAAATTTTTTTGCAACTTCAATTATCTCTTGACTTAAACTTCCAGTGATTGGTCCACTTACTAATCCTTTTTGAACTAAACATTGTTCTAGCCAAGCAGGCTGCCAGACTATTAATGTAAAAGTATTAGCTCCAGTATTATCTTTATCTTCTGAAATCCATAATTTATTAAGGTAATTAGAAATTTCCTGATAAGGTAGCTCTAATGGAGTTTGGAGTGTTAATTGAGGTTTCATTTTTAAGGTCTACGCCAGAAAATATTATCTTTTGAAAGTAATTGATCAGACTCAGGAGGTCCCCACGTCATAGATTCATAATTATAAATAGGTAACTTCCAAGGAGAATTATCCATCAATTCTATTAATGGAGTATAAAGTTTCCAAGCTGCCTCTACTTCATCACTTCGAGTAAATAAAGTTGGATCAGAAAGCATTGCATCAGCTAATAATCTTACATAGCCTTCATCTGAAGGTTCTCCAAATGATTCATCATAAGAAAATTCCATCTCAACAGGTCTTGATTTCATTCCAGAACCAGGAGATTTTACCTCAAATTTGAAAGTAGCACCTTCATTTGGCTGAATTCTAAGAATAAGTTGATTTGGGGCAGGATTTATTATTGTTGATTCAAATAAATGAACAGGAACGTCTTTAAAAGTCAAGACTATTTCTCCAAGTCTTTTTGGTAGTCTTTTCCCTGTTCTCAAATAAAAAGGAACCCCTTGCCAACGCCAATTATCAACGAAAACTTTCGTTGCTATATAAGTTTCTGTTGTGCTATTACAATTAACACCATCTTCCTGTCTATATCCCTTGAGTCGATCTGAAATATTCCCTCCCTCACCATATTGACCTCTTATACAAGAATTCCAGGGTTCATTTTCGTCAGCAAGTTTTGAAGCTTGAAGAACCTTAGCTTTCTCATTTCTTATTGCTTCTGGTTCAAACTTTCCAGGAGGTTCCATTGCAGTAACAGCAAGCATTTGTGTCATATGATTTTGAAGCATATCCCTTAAAGCACCAGAGCTTTCGTAATAACCTGCTCTATCTTCAACTCCCACTGTTTCAGATGAGGTAATTTGAACATTTGATATATAATTTCTATTCCAGATTGGCTCAAAAATAGTATTAGCAAACCTCAAAACAAGAATATTTTGAACTGTCTCTTTACCTAAATAATGATCAATCCTATAAATTTGACTTTCTTCAGCGCAACTTTGAACGATCTTATTCAATTTTTTTGCACTTGAATAATCTCTTCCAAAAGGTTTTTCAATCACCAAACGACTTTTCTTAGGGTCATCTAAAAGGCCAGCTGCTTTAAGAGCTTTACATCCACTAGCATAGAAATTAGGAGATACTGATAAATAGAATGTTCTATTCCCATGAGAGGCTTGTATTTTATCAATTTCATTTAATCTTTTAGAAAGCCTTACGACATGATCACTTTGTTGTAAGTCAACTGGTTCATAGAAAAGATAATTAGAAAATTGATCCCACTCCGTTTCTTTACCGGATATTTGAGTGGATAGCTTTACTTTCATCTTTTCTCTAAACTCATTATCAGTCCAAGGTCTTCTTGCACAACCAACAATTCCAAATTCACTAGGAATTCTTCTTTGCAAATAGAGTTCGAATAAGGCTGGTATTAATTTTCTATGAGTAAGGTCTCCACTAGCACCAAAGATTATTAAGCATTGTGGAGAAATAACTCTTTCTTGCCGTAAGCCTAATCTTAGAGGATTACTTAAAGTTGAAGGCATATTTTTAGTATTCTTTTTTTAAAATCCTCTTTTTTTATGCGATTAGCTACATATTGTGTCTAAACCAAAAAGTATTTGGTAGGAAAAACTCAAATCTAAATATCAAATATTTAGTAGGTTTCTACGTGCCATCTACCTGCTTTTTTTAGTTGTGGTCTTAACTCTGACCAGTTCAAACCTTTTTCTTCCGCCGCCTTCGTCATTGCTTCGTCTATTCCAGGCTCCATACCCTTTAACCCACAAAGATATATATGTGTCTTTTCATCTTCAATCATATTAAAAAGTTCATTGGCTGATTCTAGAACTCTATCTTGAATATACATTCTTCCACCTTTAGTATTTTGCTGCTCACGACTAATAGCTTTTGTGTATTTAAAATTATCTGGATTATCAGTAAGGTATCTTTGAAGATCTTCCTCGTATAACAAATTAGCTGATTTTGGAGCACCCATAAATAACCAAGCTTTACCTCTAAAATTCCATTTATTTTTTTCTTTTTCAGTTGGTTCAAACATTCTTCTTAAATAAGCCCTCATTGGTGCTATTCCTGTTCCAGTAGCCAACATAACAATGTTTGCATCTTCTTCGTCTGGGAGAAGCATCTCTTTACCTACGGGACCTGTTATTTTTACTTTATCTCCAGGCTTTATATCGCATAAGTAAGTAGAGCAGACACCATTGATAGTTTCTCCATCTTTTTCATACTGAAGCTGCCTAACACAAAGAGAAACTGTATTACCATTGAAATCATCCCCATGTCTTGTGCTTGCTATTGAGTAAAGTCTTAATTTATGAGGCTTCCCATTAGCATCTTCCCCGGCAGGCATAATCCCAATACTTTGACCTTCTACATAATTTAAAAAAGGATCACTATCTTTAAGGTCGAAAGTTATGTGATTCACTCTACCAATAGCTCCTTCTTTTAGAAGACTGTAATTTTCAATAACCGTGCCTTCATAAGGTGTCTTTGGTCTATAGATATTAACTGGCACATCAGCATGCTTCTTCTTAACCACAGTATTAGCTGCTTCCTTTGAAACAGGAGAAGGTTTAGGAGTTGATTTCTTCTCAACAGGTTTAATCTGAGATGTTTTTTGCTCTAGATCTTGGGGCAATTTTGAGGCTCTTTTATTAAAAAACTTTTGAATAAAAGAAAAAACTCCTATTACTACTGGTATATGAGCTAGGCCACCTGCAATAACTGTTGATTGTGAATACATTTTTTATTTTTCTATATATAAGAGATTATCAATTTGTAGTTTAATTTGTAGTGATTTTACAAAAATGGTTACGTTTTGAGATCGGGATAAATAAATGCAATTATTATCAATTTTCAGTATTTGCTGTTTTTATCTGTATAGTTACACAGAAATAATTTTTTATTTTATAAAAAATTGATTTATGAATAATTCTCAAGAATCAGTCGATCATAATAAAAAAGATGATTACGCGACAATTGAGCAAACTATGGAAAAGCTTTCAGGTGGAACAAGAAGGCTTGCAGCTCAACTAACTACTACTTCAAGTTTTGATTCATTATGGAATGTTTTAACAGATTACGATCGACTAGATCTCTATATACCAAATCTGTTGTCAAGCAAAAAAATATATCGAAAGAACAATAATGTTCATCTAAAACAAGTTGGGGCACAAGATTTCCTTGGAATGAAGTTTTCAGCTGAAGTAACTATTGATTTATTTGAGGATAAAGAACTTGGCCTTTTAAAATTTAATTTAATTAAAGGAGATTTTAGAAAATTTGAAGGAAGTTGGAAAATTCAAAGTATTAAAAATACCTTAAAAAACTCATTAATTTACGAACTTACTGTTCAAGGTTGTCAGTGGATGCCTATAGGGATGATAGAGAAGAGACTGAAAAAGGATCTTTCAGAAAATTTGATGGCCGTAGATAGGCAAGCCAAATCATCAAGAGGTTAGTCTTAATTTTTAAATAATAGCCCCAAGGGGATTCGAACCCCTGTCGCCTCCGTGAAAGGGAGGTGTCCTAGGCCTCTAGACGATGGGGCCAGGAAATAAGCATAACAGCTTATTAAAAATTAAGAGTAAGACTAACCTTTCGTCAAGTATTGTTGCTCTTTGTTTTGTCCTTGCCACACGGGAACAGTAAAATGAAAGCATGAACCTACGCCAATTTCAGATACAACCCATATTCTTCCGCCATGAACTTCTACTATTCTCCTACATACAGATAAACCTATCCCAAATCCTGAGGTTCCTTCTGAAGTCTGTGGTAGCCTAACTCTATCGAGAAAAATTCTTTTTTGTTCACTCATAGGAATACCCGCACCTTTGTCACAAATTGTTATTTCTACCCATTGATTTGTCTTGTGAATCATCGTTATTTTTATAGATCCAGAGTCTTTAGAAAATTTAATGGCATTTTCAATTAAATTCAAAAAAACTTGCCTCATTCTTCTTTGATCTGCAAATACACTCGGCAAATCAGATGGGATGTCAGTATCAATTTCAATATTCCTTAATCTCCAGAATTTTTCTAATTCGAGTATTACTTCAGCACTAATATTACCTAAGTCAATTTTTTGTGGATTAAATAACGCTTCCCATTTAGTGGTACCAACCTCTAAAAGATCCTGAGATAAGAGTTCAATCTCTTCAAGACGTCTCTTGATTACTTCCTGCAATTTTGCAATATCTATTTGTCCAAGTTTTTGACTTTGAACAGCTAAGGTGGCGGCGGTTAAGGGTGTTCTTAATTCATGTGCAACCATTCTTAATAACCTTTCCTGAGATTCTATTCTTTTTGTTAATGTCTCATTCTCTTGTCTTAAAACAAGAAGTTCGTCTTCTAGAAGAAATTCTTTTTGAGTTCTTATTGAATCAATTTTTGATGGTTGCAAATTAATACCTAAATTTTTTGTTAAGCCTTCCTGGTTCCATCTTGGTAACCATTTTTGCAACTGAGAAAAAATATTGCTTCCTGCAAATATTTGTTTTGGCGCTGGGGAAACCTTTATAAGAGCTGGGATAGCAACTAATCTATGTAATTCAAGTAATTCTGGTTGTTCTGTGGGCTCAGAAATCTGAAGAGATATCTCAAATTCACAATCATCTGATTCTAAATAGGCAATTAAGGACTTAATATCACTACTAGAAAGTTGATTTCTAGCTGCTACAAGTATTAATTTTAATTCTTTTTTACTATTCAAAATATTTCCCATGAAGTGTTGAAAAGCTGTTAATCCTTATAAACACATTAAGATATTTATATTTATTCTACAGATAAGCTATTAAATAAATACGACTTATTTATATATGGTTGTTATTAATCAAAAAAATAACCTAAATTTTGGCGATAATAATTCTCCGGAAATTAGTTTAAATAGTAATCTAAGAAGATGGTTTTCTAGAAATATTGGATTATGGAAATCTAACAGAACATATTTTCTTAATGAAAAACAAAAAACTTATAATTTATGTATGAATATAAAGATACAAGCTCTTGAAAATAAATCTCAATGGGAATCTCACTACAAATTCAACTGGTATCCAGAAAAAAAATATAATTTCTTTGATGAAAATCCTCAATTTAAAGCACAAGGAGAAATGCGAGCCTTCATAAGGGGACATCAACTTATGAGGGAGAATTTCTATTTTACTGATAATGAAGGAATTTCAAATATTAAGCAAGTTGACGAACACGAAATGATTTTTGAATCTTCTTATGATGATTGGTATATTCTTGAACATACAAGACTAGTAGATTCTGATAATTATAGATTCAGGGTTATATATTCATGGCAACAAAATAAATTAAAAATAGTAGAGAATCATCACGAAATAAAAATTATTAAATAAGTTATTCCTACTAATTAATAGTAAAATTAAAAATGTTATCTTGTAGTAAATATAAGTAATTAATGGGTATTAATTTTTATTCAAAGAAAATTCTTAAATTATTAGGTATTTCGCTTTTTATACCCTTTACAATTTTTGAGCTTAATACGATAAATAAACAAGCTAAAGCTCAAGAAAATTTAAGTGCAGCCTCTGAAAAAGATCTTTTTTTATATCGACAAATGGGGGCCTCTTATCTTTGTATAGCATCAAAAGCTGAAGTAGATTTTAACAAAGGTCTTGGTATAGCAAGTGCTACCTTTGCAAATGTAATAATTGGTAAGCATGGTGGTGTAATAAAAGACCTAGGAAATGAAAAACTTGATGAAAAAAGATTATATAATGCTGCTACGTTTCAGATTGTTGGAAGTGCACTTAACATTTGTCCAGATAGTATTCCAAAGAAAATAAAAAAAGAATACGAAAAGAAAGTAAAGGAATTCAAAAAGAAAAGCAAAAAATAAGTTTAATGTTTACCTAAACATTGAGCTTACTGAACTTTCTTCGTGTATTCTCCAAATAGCTTCTCCAAGCATATTTGCGACAGAAAGGACTTTTAACTGTTGAAAATCATCTTTAACCAACACTGGTATGCTGTTTGTCACAATAACTTGTTCGAATAAATCCTTAACACTTAATCTTTCATAAGAAGGCGGAGAAAATACTGCATGAGAGGCACATGCGAATATTCTTTTAGCTCCTTCTTTTTTTAATAAATTAGCTCCAGAACAAATTGTTCCGCCAGTGTCAATCATATCGTCTATGAGAATAGCTGTTTTACCTTTAACTTCACCAATAACTGTTAAACTTTCAGCAATATTATGAGAGGATCTCCTTTTATCGATTATTGCTAGGGGGGCATCTTTCATTAATTTTGCGAATGCTCTTGCTCTCGCCACTCCACCAACATCGGGAGAAACAACTACGACATCCTTTAAGTTTAAAGATTCTAAATAATCAATTAATACAGGTGATCCGTAAATGTGATCACATGGGATATCAAAATAACCTTGTATTTGAGCCGAATGTAAATCCATAGCAAGGACCCTATCGACTCCAGATTTCTCTAGTAAATTAGCAGTAAGTTTTGCGGTTATAGACTCTCTTCCTGAGGTCTTTCTATCAGCCCTTGCATATCCAAAATAAGGTATTACAGCAGTTATTTGCCTGGCAGAAGCCCTCTTGCAAGCATCAACCATAATCATAAGTTCCATTAAACTATCATTTACAGGAGCGCATGTAGGTTGTATAAGAAACACATCACAACCTCTAATAGATTGCTGAATTTGAACATAAAGTTCTCCATCAGCAAATCTTTTAGATATCAAAGGTACATTTTTAATTCCTAAGTATGATGCAATTTCTTCAGCTAATTTAGGATTTGTTGTTCCGCCTACTAGTCTTAATCTAGTATTAGTTAGATTAAAATTCGATTCTTTATTCTGCACTGCCGTGATGAAACTTGTCACGAAATTAGCAATATAAAACTATATCCTTATCGTAGTCGTTTATGTGAATTTCGCAAAAGATAATTACTAGATCTTTTCAAACTTACATCTCTTGAACAAATATTAAAAAAAACTGACGAAAATAACAATTTATTTTCAATACAGTCTTAAAATATTAATGAATGTATTTGTCAATTAGAAAAAATTTGTATATCGTTGAATTTAGACAATTAATAAAAATTTAATTTCAAAGAAAAAGATATAATATAAAGATGCTTACAGATAAAGTACTTCCCAAAAAATCATTAGGCGTACTTATGCATCCTTCATCTATACCAGGAGGAAGAGTATGTGGAACTTTTGGTAAGGTGGCTAAAGAGTGGATAAAAAAGCTTCATAAATATGGGATTGAATACTGGCAATTTTTACCTCTTACGCCTACTGATTCAACAGGTTCCCCATATAGTTCTCCTTCTAGTTTTGCACTGAACCCATGGTTTCTTGATGTAGATGATTTAGTTGAGAAAGGTTTTATTTTTATTTCTAATAAAGATGAATTAGGGCCCACAAGTAATAATAAGAATCATTTTGATTTTGATGCTGCTGATGATTTAACAAAAAAATTAGGTCACCTACTTTTTCAAAGTTGGAGTTCCCAATCTGAAAAAAGAAAACTTGATTTTCAAAAATGGATTAGTAAGAATTCTTGGGTTCATGATTATGCAATATTTACAGTAATCAGGGAGGAATTTAATATGTTGCCTTGGTGGGAATGGCCTCAAGAATTTAAAGTAAAAAACAAAAAGTTTTTAAGCTCATATATTCAGAAAAAAAGCGACAAAATACTTGAAATAAAATTAATACAGTGGCAACTAGATAAGCAATGGAGTGCCATTAAAAACTTTGCAAACTCACTCAATATTAAGTTAATAGGAGATTTGCCCTTTTATGTTTCTAGGGACAGCGCGGACGTATGGAGTAACACATCACTATTCTCAATTTTTAAAAATGGTGATTTAATCTTTCAAAGCGGTGTGCCACCTGATTATTTTTCATCAACAGGACAATTGTGGGGAACCCCAACTTACTTTTGGTCAAAACATAAAAAGACTAATTTCGATTGGTGGAGAAAAAGATTTAAAAGGCAATTTAATCTTGTGGACTTATTAAGATTTGATCATTTCAGAGGCTTAGCTGGTTACTGGAGAGTTAATGGCAATTCAAAATCAGCGATTTGTGGTAAGTGGATAAATTCTCCCGGGAGAACATTATTGAATAAACTAAAAAAAGATCTAGGGGCTGATTATTTACCAATTATCGCAGAGGATCTTGGTTTAATAACACAAGATGTCGAAAAATTAAGAAAAAAATTTGAGCTCCCAGGGATGAAAATTTTGCAATTCGCTTTTGATGGCAACGAAGATAACCCATATTTACCTGAGAATATCGAAGGAGAAAATTGGATTGTCTATACAGGTACTCATGATAATTCTACTTCCATTTCATGGTGGGAAAATTTAGACAAGAATACCAAAATAAGAATAAAAGATAATTATAAATTCTCAGAAAATCCTTCATGGAGTTTAATAGAAATAGGGATGAAAACAAATGCGAATCTTTTTATCTCTCCAATACAAGATATATTATCTCTAGATGATTCAAGTAGATTAAACAGACCTGGAACTACAAAAGACAACTGGAGATGGAAGTTAGATCAATCTCTAGACGAAATAGATGAAAACATTAGAATTTTTAGTGAGCTAGGAGATAATTTTGGAAGAACTAGAAAATAAAAATTTTTTAAATACTATTTATCAATGACTTTGTTTTCAATAGTTTGAATTTCAATAATTTTCACATTTGACATAAAATATCTCTTCAAAAAAAGTATCGCTAGAACCAATATAAGGAAATATAAAACACTTCCTTGCCAAGTATTTATTAGATCAAATTTGTTAACAAGTAATGCCTTTTTTTTTCTCTGGAGAGTATTTCGATCTTGTATTGCTAATTTTACTAATGTATTTTTTTTTAAAACAAGACATTCCTCTAATTTAAGAAGTATTGATCTTATGAAGGGATAGTCTGGTCTACTATTTGTATTATTATTTTCAATAGCATTAATTGTTTGTGTAGGTATTTTTGAAATAAGCGACAATTCTTGGATTGTTAGGTTTTGTTGGATTCTTGATTCTTTTACTAACTCCGCAATTTTTTCATATTGATCAACGTCTACTTTATTTAAAGTTATGTTATTTTCAGAATCTTTATCAAATAAGAATAGATTTTTTAAAAAATTCATTGCATATTCTCTATTTAATTAGTAAATATTAATTTCTAATCACCTTATTAAGGTATTCAATTTAATATTAGCAAACTTAATTCTTAGTAAATCAATCAGATTAATAATCAATTAAGCTTGAAAACCTTTAATTTGTCTATTTCGGTCTTGAAAAAGAGCATTTTTTTATGCAAATTAATTAAAAAATGTTTTTCAATTAAAAATCATTAAGTTAGTGCCTAAAGATAAATTTAACTAAACTGGAGAAATAAATTTTTGAACTGCACTTTTCGCAAGATTCAAAGGATTAAAAGTATCTCTAATTAAAACTAAGAGTTTTTTTGCATCAGTTAATTCTAACTTTTCATCTTTGATAAGGCTTAAAAGAAGATTTTTTCGAACTTCTGATCCTTGTTTACTCACAAATAACTTTAATCCAGCGTTAGCAACTGGTATGAGATCTGAATTAATATTTTCAGAATCCTTAAACAAAGTATTTAATAAACTTTCGACTTTTTCTATTTGAATTCGACCTTTATTATCAAAAACAACTTCCAAAAGAATTCCTAAAATCTCTTCAGAATTATCAGTAAGTAATTTTTTAGCTATGTAGGGATATGCGACTTTTAAAATTTTAAATTCAGGATCAAGTCTTAGTGCTAGTCCTTCTTGACTAACAACTGCTCTTATTATTAATGCAAACCTACTAGGCACTCTAAAAGGATAAGAATACATTAGTTTTGAGAATTTATCAGTTACGTTTTTAAGATTAAAATTTCCAACCTCAGCACTTAGAGATCCACCTAAAACTTCTTTTAATGGTTCAACAAGTGTATGGAGGTCTTGATCTTTGGTTAAAAAACCTAATTTCTGAAAATCTTTTGCAAGGAGATAATACTCTTCGTTTATTATGTGAACAATTGCCTTAATGAGAGTAAGCCTATCTGAATTTGTGATTGTATCCATCATTCCAAAATCTACATAAGCTAAATTCCCTAAATCTGCACTTCCTCCTTTTAGAGCAAACATATTGCCGGGATGTGGGTCTGCATGGAAATATCCATATTCAAATAATTGTTGTAAACCACTAATTACACATGTTTTTACAAAGGATGACGGAACTAGGTTATTTTCCTCCAATAAAACCCTATCTCTTAATTTGACTCCATCAATCCACGAAGTTGTAATAATTCTCTTTGATGAAAACTGTTTTTCCAATTTAGGGATAAAAACATTTGGGTTATTTTTGAACAGACCCGAAAACTTCATAGCATTTTCACCCTCTTTTTCGTAGTCAATTTCATCGAAAAGTGACTTCCCGAATTCATCAATTATTTCTCCAATTCCTACACCAATATTTAGTGGTAAGAATGGTGACAAAAAAGTTGCTAGAAACCTTAATATCACAACATCTCTTCTTATAAGAAAGTATAAATTTGGCCTCTGTACTTTCACAGCTACATAAGTATTATTTTTTGTTTTTGTTTTATAAACCTGACCTAAGCTTGCTGAAGCAACTGGAGTCTCAGGGAAGTCATCAAATAGTTCATTAGGTGGCGCACCAAGTTCCTCTTCAATAATTTTTAAGGCAATTTTGTGATCAAATGCTGGGAGATTATCCTGTAAATTCGTAAGTTCTGCTAGCCAATCTTGTCTAACAAGATCTGGTCTAGTTGAAAGTGCCTGGCCTAATTTTATAAAACAAGGGCCTAAATCTGTTATTACGTCGAAAAGATATTTTGAAAGATTTTTTTGTACATTTTTATTTTTACTGTTACCTTGAAAAAGTATTCTTAAAAAAAGAAAAATAAAAGTTAAAAGGATATATAAAACTCTTGGGATAAAAATCCATGGTCTCAAAATCAACCAAATCAAGTCATCTTTTGCAGAATATTTTGAATAAGATCTTGTCATTAAAGTCAAATAATATCAAAGAGGTATTACTTATAGTCCATTCTATATATGTCAATAATACTTTATGAGTATTTCATCTTTTCTAACTAAAAAGTTTTTAAAATCACTTTTCTTTCCTGCTCATAACAGAGGAGCAGCTTTACCCAAGAAATTTGTAAAGTTATTAAAAAATCAACCTGGGTATTGGGACTTACCGGAGCTACCAGAGATTGGCTCACCGTTATCACAAAGCGGATTAATTGCCAAAACTCAAAGAGAATTCTCTAAAAAATTTGATGCGAAAGGATGTTTTTTTGGAGTCAATGGTGCTTCTGGATTAATACAATCAGCGATAATTGCCATGGCAAAACCTGGCGAAACTATTCTGATGCCAAGAAATGTTCATATAAGTGTTATAAAAATCTGTACGATGCAAAACATACATCCAATATTCTTTGACCTGGATTTTTCATCAGAAACCGGTCATTACAAACCAATCACAAAAGTCTGGTTGGAAAATGTATTTAAAAAAATAAATTTTAATGAGAAAAAAATTGTAGGGGTAATTCTTGTAAGTCCCTCTTATCATGGTTATTCGGGTAATTTAGAGTCCTTAATAGATCTTTGTCATCAAAAACATTTACCTGTTTTAGTTGATGAAGCCCATGGTTCTTATTTCCTTTTTTGCGAAAAACTTAACCTACCAAAATCTGCTTTAAAATCAAACGCAGATTTAGTCGTTCAGTCTTTGCATAAGTCGCTAAACGGTTTAACTCAAACAGCTGTACTTTGGTTCAAAGGTAATCTAATAAATGAGCAAAATTTAATCAATAGTATTAATTTGTTGCAAACTACTAGTCCAAGTTCTTTATTACTTTCTTCTTGTGAAGAGTCTTTTAAAGACTGGCTTAATAAAAAAAGTTTATCAAAATATCAGAAAAGAATTTTAGAAGCAAAAAGCATCTACAAAGAATTAATCCAAAAAAATATTCCTCTCATAGAAACGCAAGACCCCTTAAAAATAGTATTGAATACATCTAAGGTTGGGATTGATGGTTTTACTGCTGATAAATTTTTCTATAAAAATGGACTTATTGCAGAATTACCAGAAATGATGACTCTTACTTTTTGCTTAGGATTTGCGAATCAAAAAAAATTTCCTAAATTATTTGAAAAGTTGTGGAATAAATTACTATTAAATTCTAAAAAATTAAAAAGTTTAGAAGTGCTCCAATCACCCTTTAAATTAGTTCAAGCACCCGAAATTGAAATTGGAGTTGCTTGGAGAAGTGAGACTCAGAGTATTCCTTTCTCGCAATCATTAAATAAAATATCTGGAGATATTATTTGCCCTTATCCTCCTGGAATTCCCTTACTAATCCCTGGTGAGAAAATTGACATCTATAGATTTAATTGGATAAATAAACAAAGTTTATACAACAAAGATCTGGTAAATTTTAATATTAGAGTGATTTAAACTTTGAATTTAGTATGAGAGTTAGAAGCGGATTACTTATTGGAATATTTGGTTTAGTTGTTGTTTTGCTGGGGGGATGGTTTTTTACATTAGCAATAGCATTACTTACTTATTTAGCATTATTGGAATTTTTTAGAATGGCAGAATTTAAAGGGATAAAACCAGCTACAAAAACAACATTATTTTCATCTTTCGTAATTATAATTTGTACTTATCTTGAGATCATAGGTTTACTTAAAGGAGAAATATCAAATTCAATTCTACCCATCTGTTCAGTTGGGATATGCACTTGGTTACTTTTGCAACCAAAACCTGGAACAATTTCAGATATTGCAGCCTCTATTTTTGGTTTATTCTATTTAGGTTTTTTACCCAGTTACTGGATTAAGTTAAGGGGATTAGAATCAGTGATAATAAGTTCAAATCAAGGTTTTATTTCGTTTGAGAATTTATCAAATACTACAGGTCTTCATTTAACTTTAACATCATGCTTTTTAATTGTAGCTAGTGATATTGGTTCTTATTTTATTGGAAAGTCATTTGGTAAAACATCTCTTTCTCCAATATCTCCGAGCAAAACGATAGAAGGATTAATTGGAGGAATATCCTGTTCAATTTTATTAGCAATATTTTTTGCATTTTTACTGAATTGGGAAAATCCATTATTAGTTGGCATTTTATATGGAACTTTAATTTCTCTTATGGCATTGGTTGGAGATTTAATTGAATCAATGATGAAGAGAGATGCAAAAATAAAAGATTCAGGAACTTTTTTACCGGGACATGGAGGTATACTTGACAGAATTGACAGCTACATTTTTACTCCATCAGTTTTGTATTACATTTTTATAATTCTCAAGTATCTAAACTAATTACGAAATTTTTAAATCTAAAAAATAATCTTGAATAATTTTAGTAGATATTGATGGTAAATCTACATGAGGAAGATGACCACAATTTTGCAACCCTACAAAATTTAATTTATCAATTTTTCTTATATTTTTAATCTCTTTTTTTCCAAGAATACGATCATTTACTCCACATACTGCTTTAATTGGAATATTTTGGATATATTTATGTGTTCCTGCGAACCCTCCACTTTTTGCAAATGATGCAAGTGAATTCCTCCATCCTTTACAGCCCAAATGAATTGAAGCAATTTGCTCTTCCATTTCACCAACACATTCATCAGGGAAAGCAAATGCTTGCCTACAAAGACTTTTCCTAACCTGAGGCAATCCAAGAAATGAAGCTCCGATTTGATTAAGAGGAAAAGGGATTCTCTTAGGTTCTCCGAACAAACCAGCGGGAGATAAAAGGAGAATTTTATCTACAGAATATGAGATCTCAAAAGCAAGTTTCAAAGCTGTGGATCCTCCCATGGAGGCACCAATAATTTTTAGATTATTTGTTATTTGTAAGGTCCTTAGGAGATCAATTAGATATGAAACTATTTTTGAGGGAGTGTATTCATTTGTTGCGCATCTAGGGGTAAAACCAAACCCTAACAGATCAGGAATTATAACTCGGAAATTTCTTTTTAATGATTGATATATTCTTCTAAACTCTAAAAAACTACTGTCAAAGCCATGTAGGAGAAGTATAGGTTGACCTTCCCCTCCTATTACTACAGGAAATTTCAAAGAGTTCCAGTTCTCATTGAGTTTGACCCACTTAACATCATTCGCTAAATAAAGACCTAATGGATCTAATAAAGATATTTTGGTTCTCTCAAAAAAATCAACATTCAAATCACTAAGTTTTTCGAAATCGGTTTTAGTCAAAAAGATAATTATATTTTAAGTTTTTTTGTTCAAAATTTGAGATAACCTCAACTATATCCTTTTTTTGAATTGTAAAAGGCAGGAAGTGAATCTCAGATTTATCTCGACAAGTGAAATCAGCAATTCTTTCTAAATTGTCATTTTCAAAAACATTTATTCCAAGTTTCGCGATAGTAGTTGGCAAATTCAATGCATTCATAAGTACCAATAATTGTTTAATTGATTGATCAGCTAATTTATTGTTATTTTTCATCTCTTCTAGTCTTAGTTGCAATAATAATCCAACCCCAACAATCTCACCATGTAAGAACTTATTCGGTGTAATTATCTGAGTAATTGCATTATGGATAGCATGTGCTGCAGCAGTCCTACACTTCCCTCCCCCAATCCCACCAACTAATCCAGCTGTGAGTCCACACGCTTCTATAGTGTTTCGCCATGAAAGATTATTTTCAAATTCACCCTTAAATGCTTTTTCTCCATCTATTAATAGTTGATCTCTTAAAACTCTTGATATCTGGATAGCTTGTTGAACAAGACCATCATCAATTGTTGAACTTGTTATCGAAGATTCATACCATTTAGCCAAAGCATCTGCTATTCCACTTGCAAGTGTTCTTGATGGAGCTGTTTGAATGAATTTATGATCATAGACTAGGATTTTTGGACAAGAGCCTAATGCAACATCCTCTAAGAATTGGCCATTTTTTGTATAAATATTAGATAGAGCTGTCCAACCTGCACAAGTAGAAGCGCTAAGAGGAACTGTAATACAAGGGATATCAAGACAATGAGCTATATATTTACCCGCATCTATAACTTTGCCTCCTCCAGCTGCGATTACAGAATCATTATTATTCTTTAAAATGATATTTTTTACTCTTGCAATATCTTCATAACAGCAATCAAATTGTAAATTAGCAGAATTCACATTAAGTTTCTTATCTTTTAAATCAATATAAATCTTATTTCTCAGATTATCTGTGTTACTGCTTCTGCCTAAAATTAATGGACTTTTAGTTATCTTAGTAATCTGAGATAAAGATTTTTCCCAAGCATAATTTCCCCTAAATATATTTTCTGGAGAGATTGACTGCATATTTACTCTAAATACCTAAAAATTAGCACTTGCTAATTCTTGAGGAGATTCTTCTGAAGAAATATTAATTGTAACTTTTTTATTTTCATCTATATCAACCAAAGCCTTATCTCCATCTTTTATTCTGCCTGAAAGAACTTCTTCAGCTAAGCTGTCCTCTAATAAGCGCATAACAGCTCTTCTTAAGGGTCTTGCTCCATAAGAAGGATTATATCCTTCTTCAACAAGTCTTTCTTTGAAGGCTTCAGTTACATCTAGTTTAATACCTTTATCTTTTAACCTTACAAACACCTCTTGCAACATAATTTCAGCGATTTCTTTGACTTCATTTTTAGATAGTTGCCTAAATACAATAATTTCATCAAGCCTATTAAGAAATTCAGGTCTAAAGTATTGCTTTAGTTCTTCGTTTACTAAAGATTTGATCCTATTATATTGACTATCTTCAACAGAATCACCCGAGAACTCAAATCCTAGTCCGCCTCCACCTTTCTCAATAACTTTTGAACCAATATTAGAGGTCATTATTAGAAGGGTATTTTTAAAGTCAACAGTCCTACCCTTGGAATCTGTTAATCTTCCATCCTCAAGAAGTTGCAATAATAAATTAAATACATCTGGATGCGCTTTTTCCACTTCATCAAATAAAACGACTGTATAAGGTCTTCTTCTGACAGCCTCAGTTAATTGTCCACCTTCATTAAAACCAACATATCCTGGAGGCGAACCTATAAGCTTACTAACAGTATGTCTTTCCATAAATTCTGACATATCTAATCTGATCATTGCTTCTTCGCTCCCAAAGAAATATGAAGCTAATGACTTAGTCAATTCAGTTTTACCTACACCAGTAGGTCCTGAAAAGATAAAACTAGCTATAGGTCTATTGGGATTTTTCAAACCAACTCTTGCTCTTCTGATAGCTCTAGAGACAGCTTTTACTGCTTCATCTTGTCCAATTAGCCTTTGATGAAGAGTTTCCTCCATATTGAGAAGCTTGACTGATTCAGTTTCAGTTAATTTTTGAACTGGGACACCAGTCCATGATGCAACAATGTGTGCTACATCTTCTTCACAAACCATGGGGCCTTGCATATTTTTTGAATCATTTTTTTCTGAGTTTGTATCAATGCTCGATTCATCCTCCGTTGTAGATTCTTTCTTATTTTCAAGAACCTCTTTAATTTTTGCTGACAATTCCATTTCTTTTTCTCTTAGTTGGCCAGCTTGATCGAAATTCTGATCCCTAACAGATTCTTCTTTTTGTTTTTGAATTTGTCTAAGTTCTTTATCTATTTGTTTTGCTTCAGGAGGAAGTTTTGAGTTTATCAAACGAACTCTACTTCCAGCCTCATCAATAAGGTCTATGGCTTTATCGGGCAAAAACCTATCAGATATATAACGATCTCCTAGATGAGCTGCAGCTTCTAGTGCATCATCAGTAATTTTAAGTCGATGATGTTGCTCATAACGTTCTCGAAGACCTTTTAAAATTTCAATTGTATCTTCAATAGATGGTTCCCCAACCATTACAGGTTGGAATCTTCTCTCTAGCGCAGCATCTCTTTCTATATGTTTTCTATATTCATCAAGAGTTGTGGCTCCAATACATTGAAGTTCACCTCGAGCTAATGCTGGCTTGAGGATATTTGCTGCGTCTATAGCACCTTCAGCAGCTCCAGCCCCAATTAAAGTATGAACTTCATCTATGACAAGTATTACATTACCTGCAGATTTAATTTCTTCCATTATCTTTTTTAGTCTTTCTTCAAATTCACCTCTGTATTTTGTTCCAGCGACCAAAAGTCCTATATCAAGTGTTAAAACTCTTTTATCTTCAAGTATGTCAGGAATATCTCCTAGCTGAATCCTTTGTGCTAAGCCCTCAGCGATAGCTGTTTTACCTACACCAGGTTCACCTATTAAAACGGGATTGTTTTTAGTCCTTCTACCTAATATTTGAACTACACGATCTATTTCTGCATAACGACCAACGACTGGATCTAACTTAGATTCACTGGCTAATTTTGTAAGGTTTGTCCCAAATTCATCGAGGGTAGCAGTTTTTAAATTACCTTTACTTGTATTTGCTCCACTACCGACTTCTGCTGTTTCACCAAGCATCCTAATAACTTGAGTTCTAACTTTAGTGAGATCAATACTAAGATTTTCTAAAACTCTTGCAGCTACACCCTCACCCTCTCTTATTAAACCTAATAAAAGGTGTTCAGTTCCTATATAGTTATGGCCCAATTGACGCGCTTCTTCTAGTGACAATTCTAAAACTCTTTTAGCCCTTGGGGTAAAAGGTATTTCTACAGCTACAAAACCTGAACCTCTACCAATTATCTTTTCTACTTCTATTCTTGAATCTTTTAAATTAACGCCTAGAGATTTAAGAACCTTTGCGGCAACTCCTGTACCTTCTCCAATTAGTCCTAATAAAATTTGTTCTGTTCCAACGAAATTATGACCAAGTCTTCTAGCTTCCTCTTGGGCAAGCATGATGACTTTTATGGCTTTTTCTGTAAATCTTTCAAACATCAGAAGATCATATTCTTATTAATAACCTACCAGTTATATGTCAAATTTGTGTTCAGGATGAGCTTTTGTGAATACCCAAAAGTATTTTTTATTGAATTAAATTTTACATTTTTAGTGATATAGCAATTAATTATAGTGATTTCAAGCATTCTGGTTATCCGAACAACAAAATTTTTAAATTATTTAGTTGTTAATTTTTTTTCCTTTAACAAAGCATCTGAACCATCTCTATAATAATTTTTTCTTATTCCTACAGTAGAAAAATTAAAACGATTGTAAAATCTCTCAGCTGTAATATTGGTATGAGAGACTTCTAAAAATAATTTAGTTATTTTTAACTTTTTACATTTTTTTATTAAATAGTTCATAAGGTGAGATCCAAAACCTTTTTCTCTATATTTTTCGTCCACTACGAAAAAATTTATTTGAGCCTCATCAAGAATCACATGAAAGACGCATATTCCTATTACTAAATTTGAAATTAATAACCCAAAAACTTTGATACCTTTCTTTTTAAATTCTTTAGCCCATTGTTTTTTGCTCCATAACGAAATCGAATTTGAATCTAATTCATAACATAAATCAATATCTTTCTCATTTATTTCTCTTATAGATATCATTTAATAATAAATTAACAACGCAAAATTTTTTAACTTAATGTCATTATAAAATTATGACAGTCTTAGCATAACCCAAATTAGAATTATCAAATGGTAAAAAATTCCTTTTTAAAAGAAAAGATTGACCTCAAAAGTCCTAATAAAAATATTACTCCTGTCACTACATCCATTGGAAGTGATGGGAAATTATCAATTGGTGGATGTTCAATAGAGGAATTAGTTGAAAAATATGATTCTCCTCTTTACATTTTGGATGAAATCACTTTAAGAAACTCTTGTAGAGCCTACAAAAAAGCATTACAGAAATACTACCCAGGAGAATCGCTACCAATATATGCCTCTAAAGCTAATAGTTCAGTGTTCATGAGTAACCTTATTTCTTCAGAAGGTTTAGGTCTTGATGCAGTTTCAGAAGGAGAACTATTAACTGCCCTTAAAGGTGGGGTTCCAAATGAGAAAATTGTTTTTCATGGGAATAATAAATCAGATAAAGAAATTGAGTTTGCAGTGAGAAATAATATTAAAGTGATTGTAGATAATGATTTTGACTTAGATAGATTAGAGAAAATTTCAAACTCATTTAACCATGATTTAGAAATAATGATTCGCTTTACTCCTGGAATAGAATGCCACACTCATGAATATATAAGAACGGGATCATTTGATAGCAAATTTGGTTTCGGAATTGAATATTTAAATACATTATTTACCAAAATTAGTAATACAAAACATCTAAAATTAAAAGGACTGCATGCTCATATTGGTTCACAGATTTTTGAACTAGAACCTCATAAAGATCTTGGCGAAATAATGGTAAATGTAATTGTAGAAGCACAAAAATTTGGCCACAATATTGAAGAATTGAATGTAGGAGGAGGTTTAGGCATAAAATACATAGAGAGTGACGATCCCCCATCAATTGATGAGTGGGTGAAAACTGTTTCTAACTCTGTAGTTAAAGCTTGTAAAAAAAACAATTTAGATTTTCCTACACTAATGTGCGAGCCTGGAAGATCTATTGTATCTACAGCAGGAATAACAATTTACAAAATTGGTGCGTTTAAAGAAATTCCTGGGGTCAGAACATATTTATCTGTTGATGGTGGGATGAGTGATAATCCAAGACCCATAACATATCAATCAAATTATTCTGCATGCTTGGTAAGTAATCCCCTTAATATTAGTTCCAAAAATAAATATACTATCGCTGGCAAGCACTGCGAATCAGGGGATGTTTTGTTTAAAGAGATAGAACTAGCAGATTGCAAGACAGGAGATCTTATATGTGTTTTTGGTACTGGTGCATACAATAATTCCATGAGTTCGAACTACAATAGAATTCCAAGACCTGCCGCTCTACTGGTTTATGATGGGGAAGCAGAGATAATTCAAATGAGAGAAAGTCCATTAGATCTCTTAAAATATGATGTCTTACCTGATCGCTTTATTAAACAAAATTAGGTACATTTAAATTAATTTTGTGTTTAATGTGAATTTCTGGGGGTTTATAAATTTAAAGCTTTTATTAGACGTTTTATTTGCTGTTGGTTTCGGACTTTTATTATTTTCGAGAGTAAAAGAACAAAGAACACTATGGCTTTTAAGGGGATATTTATTTTTAGTTTCAACCGCATGGTTTATTCAAAGATATGCATACCTTCCATTAACATCGAAATTAATTGATGCAGTAGTACTTGTTTGCTCTCTCTCCCTTGCAATCCTTTGGCAAGGAGAGCTAAGAAGATTAATGGAATTATTAGGCACTGGGAGGCTTGCTGTTTTACTAGGAAATCCACCAAAGGAATTTAGGGCAACATCCACTACTATTTCTCAGTTAGTTGATACTGCAGGTAAACTATCTCAGAATAGAAGAGGAGCTTTAATAGTTGTAGATCTGGGGAGTGATTTAAGGCCTGAAGATTTCTTATATTCAGGAACAAATATTGATGCGCAATTATCAACTGACCTTTTAATAAATCTTTTTGCAACAGATACACCTTTACATGATGGAGCAGTACTTGTAAAAGGTAATAAAATAATATCAGCAGGAGTAATACTTCCTCTATCGAGGCAAGGAATTAGTAGATACGGCACAAGACATTTAGCTGCATTAGGGATTACAGAAAGATTTGACAGGTGTATTTGTATAGTTGTTTCTGAAGAGACTGGTACGATATCATTAGCAAACCAAGGCAAACTTGAAAGGCCAATTACCAGCAGTAGGTTACAGGAACTTCTTGAAATTTTGATTGGCAATCAAAATTCCATAGGATCAAGTAAATCAAATTTAAGTAAAACTACTTTATCCCAAAAAACTCGCCCAAGTGATAATGTTATCAATGAAATCAATGACAAAGAATCCAAAAAATCAGAGATATTTACTAACAAAAAGGATTAACTAATGAGCTTAGGAAAAATAATTGATAAGAAAAAAAATGACTTATCCGAGAGAATAGATAAGCAAAAAGTCCCTGAGCATGTAGCAATCATAATGGACGGCAATGGGAGATGGGCTACTAAAAAGGGCTTACCTAGATCTTTTGGCCATAACAAGGGTGTAAATGTATTAAAAGAAATTATTAAAGCTTCAAAGAAATTAGGTTGCAAAGTACTCACAGTTTATGCATTTTCAACTGAGAATTGGTCAAGACCGACTAAAGAAGTTGATTACCTATTAAATCTTTTTGCCGAAGTTTTGAAAAACGAAATAGAAGAGATACATGAAGAATCAATTAAAATCAAATTTATCGGAGATTTAAAACCCTTCCCAAAGTCATTAAAAAATATAATCTATCATTCAGAATCTCTAACTAAAAAAAACAATACTTTTTTACTAAATGTTTGTATCAATTATGGAGGCAGACAAGAAATAGTAAAAGTTGCAAAAGAGTTAGCATTTAAATCTTCTTCTGGAGAAATAAAACCAAGTGAGGTAAATGAAGAATTATTTAATTCAGGACTATTAACTCATGGGATTAAAGATCCAGAATTACTGATAAGAACTAGTGGAGAAAAAAGGATAAGTAACTTTCTCTTATGGCAAGTAGCTTACTCAGAAATTTATATATCTGATGTATTGTGGCCAGACTTCAATGAGTTTGAATTTCTTAAAGCAATAATTGATTACCAATCAAGGAATAGACGTTTCGGCGGTATAGAATCATTACCAAATGAATCTTTTGAAGATTCTCAATATTCCCACTAACAAAAAATGACTAATTTGAAAAATCAGTTATCTGGCGAAATTAGGTTTAATTGGAGTAGGGAAGAGATATTAGAAATTCTTAATATGCCTCTGATTGATTTGATGTGGGAATCACAAATTGTTCACAGGCAATTTAACAACTACAATGTTCAATTAGCATCATTGTTCAGTGTAAAAACTGGCGGATGTGAGGAAAATTGTTCATATTGCAGTCAATCAATATATAGTACTAGCGAAATCAAAAGTCACCCACAATTTGAAGTTGATGAGGTTTTAGCAAGAGCTCAAATAGCAAAAAATGAGGGTGCAGATAGGTTTTGCATGGGTTGGGCATGGAGAGAAATTAGAGATGGGAAATCTTTTAATGCAATGTTAGAGATGGTTAGAGGGGTAAGAGATTTAGGAATGGAAGCATGCGTTACTGCGGGGATGCTTACAGAAGATCAAGCATCCAGACTAGCTGATGCAGGTTTGACCGCGTATAACCATAATCTTGATACTAGTCCTGAGCACTATAAAAATATTATTACGACTAGAACTTATCAAGACAGACTAGATACTATCAAAAGAGTAAGAAATGCAGGAATAAATGTTTGTTGTGGTGGAATAATAGGTTTGGGTGAAACTAATAGCGATAGAGCATCTCTTTTGGAAGTGCTTTCAAACATGAATCCTCACCCTGAAAGTGTTCCTATAAATTCATTAGTAGCTATTGAAGGTACTGGTTTAGAAGATACTCAAGAAATTAATTCTATTGAAATGATAAGGATGGTCGCTACAGCCAGAATTCTTATGCCCAAAAGTAAAATAAGATTAAGTGCAGGACGAGAAAAGCTTTCAAAAGAAGCTCAAATTTTATGTTTTCAATGTGGGGCAAATTCAATTTTTTATGGAGATGAGTTACTCACAACTTCAAATCCATCTTTTCAATCAGACAGAAAACTTCTTAAAGAGGTTGGAGTCTCATTTAATAAAGATTTTGAAACTTGTGAAAAAACATTATCTTCTTTATGAAAGGCAAAAATTATAAAATAGTTTCTCTTTATTGTTTTTTCCCATTTGAAGAAAACTTAATTATTGATCTAAAAAATAAATTATTAGAAATCGAAAATAAAAACGATTTTTCAGGTTTATTAATTTTTGCAAGTGAGGGTATTAATGGAACTATTTGTGCTGAGAAAACTGTAATTGATATTGTTCTCAATTTACTTAATAAATATACAGATAACAGAAATTTGAATATAAAAGTAAACTTCTCAAAAAAGAAAGTCTTCAAAAAATTAAAAATTAAAATCAAGAAAGAAATAGTTACCATGGGTATCGATGGAATAAACCCTTCTCAAGATAATGGGACTTATATTGACTCAGCTAATTGGAATAAGTTAATTAAAAATCAAAATACGATAGTCATTGATACTAGAAATCATTATGAGGTTTCTATTGGAACATTTCAGAATTCTATAAACCCAAATACGAGAAACTTTAGCGAATTCCCTAATTGGGTAGATGATCATTTAGATAGTCATATAGAAAATAAAGAATCTACAAATATAGCAATGTTTTGTACTGGCGGTATCAGATGTGAAAAAGCTACTAGTTTGCTGAAAAAGAAAGGTTATAAAAATATCTATCACCTACAAGGGGGTATCATTCAATACCTTGATGATATACCAAAAGAAGAAAACCTATTTGAAGGTGAATGTTATGTTTTTGATAAAAGAGTTGCTTTAGATCAAGAATTAGAAAAAGGTTCTTACTTGATTTGTCATGCATGTGGAATGCCAATTTCAATTCAAGATCAAAAAAGAAAAGAATATAGAAAGGGTATCCAATGTCATTTCTGCATAGATCATTTTAGTGATGATGATAGGAAAAGGTTTGAAGAAAGACAAAAACAGATCGATAGATTAAGAGTGGAAAATCATAAAATTTATAAGGAGCAATTTTCAAAATCATGAAAGTTGAAGAATTAGAAAAAATAGCAGGCACTATTGGATTAGTAATTAAAATTCAAGTTAGAGAAACTCTCGGATTATGTTTCTTTAGAATCGTTATAGCAGAACAGAAAGATAACATCATTAAAATTTGGGCCGAAATGAAAGGTTGGACTTATTTAAATAAACAAGGGATTCAGCTTGATACATTAAGAATCCTTAGTAAAGCTCCTGCTTTTGTTCCAGAATTAATATGGGCAACAACTATGGCTTGGGCAATTGAAAAAAAATCAAGCAACAAAGCAAGACTTTTAGCTATTTTTGATAGTGAAGGATATAGTAAAAAACTTGTAAGATATTTCAAGTTAATAGGATTCAAAATTGTAAAAGAAGTTGGTTCTAGCCCAGTAGATCTTTTATTAAGATTGGTTTGGGGAGGTGCAGGTACACTCATGAACGGGGAATGTATTTCAATATTGAGAAAACTTGAAGAAAAACTCGCTTTAATTAAAGAAAGTTAACCCGCATGATAACTACTTCTAACTAAAGGGCCAGAAGATACCTTTTTGAATCCTAATTCCTTAGAGAAGCGATATAAATATTCAAACTCTGATGGATCCCAATATTTCTTAACTGCTAAATGATTGAATGAAGGCCTTAAATATTGGCCAATTGTAATTTGATCACAATCTATTTTTTTAAGATCATAAATTGTATTTTTTATTTCATCCAATGTTTCCCCAAGGCCTAACATAATGCCTGATTTAGTTTGAATTTGGGGAGCAATATATTTCGACTTTTTAAGTAAACTAAGTGATCTTTTATAATTAGCGCCTCTCCTCACTTCTTTTTGCAGTCTTTCAACAGTTTCAAGATTATGATTAAAGCATATTGGATCTTTTTCTAAAATCATCTTCAGTCTCTCAGTCTGAAGGTTATTAGTTTCATCAAAATTTTTGCCCCCACCCCATAAATCAGGAGTTAAAACCTCTATTTTAATTGTTGAATCAATTTTTCTAATCTCATCAATTGTAGATATAAATAAATTTGCACCATGATCAGGGAGATCGTCTCTAGCTACAGATGTCAAAACAACATATTTCAAATTTAGTACTTTCACTGCTTCAGCGACTTGAGTACATTCATCAATGTTGACAGAACTAGGTCTACCTTTATTTACCTGACAAAAAGCACATGAACGAGAACATATCGATCCACCCAGTAAGAAAGTGGCTGTTCCTGAGGCATAACATTCTGCTCTATTTGGACATCTTGCTTCTTCACAAATAGTATGAATATTTGATTTTTTGATGAGTGTTTGTATTTTTTCGAATTCTGAAGCTTTACTAATAGGAAATTTAATCCAAGAGGGAAGTCTTAAGATTTTTTCTTTCCAGATTAGATTATTATCTCTCATTATCTAATTTAGTTTTGTTCTTCCTTCTAACGCCCTTGCAAGTGTAACTTCATCTACATATTCAAGTTCACTGCCCATTGGGAGGCCATATGCAATCCTAGTAACTTTAGTAAAAGGGGATAACAATTTTCCAATATAAAGACTTGTTGTATCTCCCTCAACACTGGGGGTCAATGCCAATATGATCTCATCTATTTCAGACTTACTAACTCTTTCTACCAAGCTTCTTATTTCTAAGAGTTCGGGTCCAACAGAATCCATTGGAGATATTAAACCACCAATAACATGGTAAACACCTTTAAATTCTCTGGCGCGCTCCAAAGCAAGCAAATCTTTAGTTTCTGCTACAACACAGATTAGTTTTTGATTTCTTTCAGTATTTTTACAAATTTCACATTCATCTTCTGAAGTCAAATTGAAACATTTTTTGCAACGACCTACATTACTATGTGCTTCTAAAAGAGCCTTTGAAAAATCTCTTATTGAACTTTCAGGTTGTTTTAAAATAAACAGGGCTAATCGTTGCGCTGTTCTTGGACCAATCCCTGGGAATTTCTCAAAATGACCAATTAATTTTGAAAGCGGTTTGGTATAAGTAATCAAAATCAAACTATTTCTAGGGATAATTTAGACGCAAAATTCTGAATTGCCATAATTGTTTGCTTTTAATGTCTTATTATGTTTTTAGTTAGTAATTTCAAACAAAATGAAAAATATTAAATTTAACCCTTTCAAATATTTATTTTTGATTTTTTTGTGTTTAACACTGAGTGCTTGTAGTGGCGGACTAAATGCGGGATTAGAAGCTTATCAAAGTCCAGATGGAAGATATGCCTTTTTGTATCCAACAGGGTGGACTAGAGTAAAAGTCGATGGAGGACCTGAAATTATTTATCATGATCTAATAAATAGTAATGAGACCTTAAGTTTAGTTATTTCTGATGTAAATAAAGAGATTCAATTAGAGCAATTAGGAAGCCCAAGTGAAGTCGGTCAAACATTAATTGATAAAGTCATTGCTCCCGAAGGTTCAGGTAGAGAGGTAAAACTTATAAATGCTAATAAGAGGGAGTCATCCAATCATATTTTCTATGATTTAGAGTATGAATTAAATTTAAATGAACAGGCCAGACACGAATTAGCTACCGTTGTAATTGATAGAGGAACACTTTACACTTTTGCTGTGGGAACAAATGAAGAGAGATGGAATAAAGTTGACGGTATGTTTAGTAATGTAATTGAATCATTTAACTTTTTAATATAGTTTAGAAATTATATACTAGATTCCTACTTGAACATTCCATAAATCAGCATATATATTGTTCTGATCTAGTAATTTTTCATGTTTTCCGTTTTCAACTATTTGACCTTTATCAATAACAACAATATTATCCGCATGTTTTATTGTGCTTAATCTATGAGCTATTACTATAGTTGTTCTTTCTTTGGTGATTTTAGATAATGATTTTTGAATTAAAGCTTCTGTTTCATTATCAACTGATGCTGTAGCTTCATCTAATACTAATATTGGAGCATCCTTTAAAACAGCTCTCGCCAAGGCAATTCTTTGACGTTGTCCGCCTGAAAGCCTTTGGCCCCTTTCCCCCACAATAGTTTTATAACCATCTGGTAATTGTTCAATAAATTTATGAGCTTCCGCAATCTTAGATGCCTTAATAATATTTTTAAGACTTGGGTTGATTGAGCCATAAGCAATATTTTCTTGTACACTGCCATGAAATAAATAAGTTTCTTGACTTACTAAAGAAATACACTTTCTTAAATCCCTTAAATTTATTTCTTTAATAGAAATGCCATCCAAGGTTATTGACCCATTATTACTATCGTAAATCCTAAGGAGTAATTTTATTATTGTACTTTTGCCAGAACCTGTTAAACCAACAATTCCCAATGTTGAGTTATTCTCAATTTTGAAATTTATGTTTTTTAAAGTTAAATCTCTTCCAGGATAATTAAAATTTACATTATTAAAAATAATTTCTCCTTTGATATCTCTAGGTTCAATTTTTATTTTTCCATCTTTTATTTTTATAGGCGTATCTATTAAATCGATTACTCTATCTATTGAAGCCATAGATCTCTGAAAATCATCTAAAACATGCCCCAAAGTAGTTAAAGGCCATAATAGTCTTTGTGTAATAAAAACTAAAAAACTATAAGTTCCGACATCAAGTGTCTTATTCCAAGTTTGGAAACCTCCAATTAATAAAATCGCTACAAAAGCAAATAAGATTGCAAATCTTATAAGAGGGATAAAAGCAGAGGATAATTTAATTGCAGCCTTATTACTTCTTTGATAATCGAGACTTTCTTTATTTAATCTATTTAGTTCCCATTTTTCTTTAGTAAAACTTTTTATGGTTAGAATTCCACTTAAATTATTATTAAGTCTTGATGCCAACATCCCAGCTTTATTTCTAACATCTCTATATTTTGGAGCAAGCTTCCTTTGAAATTTAATTGATCCTAAAAATATGATTGGGATAGGAAAGAAAGCAAATAAAGCGATTTTTGGAGCTACAAAAATCATTGTCCCCCCAATTATTAAGACAGTTATAAATAACTGAATAATCTGATTAGCCCCTTGGTCTAGAAATCTCTCGAGTTGATTTATATCATCATTCAAAATAGATAATAGTCTTCCGGTATTATCATTTTCAAAAAATTCCATATCTAATTGCTGGATATGCTCATAAGCTTTAATTCTTAATTTATGTTGCGATAGCTGAGCCAAATTTCTCCATAAAATCGAATATAAATATTCAAAGGAAGACTCTCCAGACCAAACTATTCCTGAAGCAAATGCGAGAAAAATCAATTGTGCTGGAACTTCTTTTATCCCAAAGCCAGCAATCCATGAATTCTGTTCCTTTACAACAATATCAACTGCAAGACCAATAATTACAGGAGGAGCTAAGTCTAATATTTTATTAATTATGGAACTAAGAAAAGCAAAAAATAGTAACCTTCTTTCTTCAATCAGATTTAAATAAAGTTTAATTATTGGATTTTGATTATTCTTAGACCTCATAAAATAACAATTAAATTTTTCTAGTATGATTTAAATTTTCCTTTAGTTTCTAATTTACATTTTGTTTTTGCATCTTGATGACTTGCCGTTTTCATGAATTCTTCGTAGTAACAATCACAAGTTTCATTAGCAATTTCTTCACTATATACCATTTCTGCTTTCAAAATCTCCTCTTTTACACTCTGAAGACAAAATAAATTTATGATTGAATTGTTTTTCGTTTGAGCTAGATAGTAACTATTAAAAGAGTTGAATAGGATTATCAGATTCACAAAAATAAAGAATTTATATTTGCTAGCATTCATCAATTATTCCTAGTTTCTTACTTTAATTTTTTTTAATTTATTTTTAGTTTCTTTATGCAGATCTCTGGGTAAATCTACCAAACTGTAATCATTAAAAATCTGTATCTTACCAATGGATCTACCATTGATATTAGTTGAATTACAGATTGAGGATATAATATTTGCAACTCTAATTCCATCAAATTTACCAAAGTTAAATTTGTAGGTTTCAAAAGAATCATTTTGATAATTATTTCTTCTATTTGAATTTCTCATACGATTATTACTATTTCTATTTGATCGATTTCTATCAGTATTATTTTGTTTATGAATCCAAGAATCATCTTCATCAACAAAAAATGATTTATTACCTATTACTAAATTAATTGCCGCCATTGCAATATTTGAATCATCCATAGAGTATTTTTCTTTTAAACTATCTAGTACATCAACAATCAAAGCTTTATTTTCTTCATTTTCATCTTTAGCTAAAGAACTCTCACTAACATTCTCTATAAGTTTCTCCATCCTTTTTTCATTTATTATTTTATTACTTGGTATATTTATTTCTTCAATTTTAGTTCTTGTAGAGTTTTCTAAGTTTCTTAGAAAATGTTTTTCTCTTTGATTAACAAATAAAATTGCTTCTCCTGATCTGCCTGCCCTTCCAGTTCTTCCAATTCTATGAGTATATGTTTCCTTATCGAAAGGAAAATCGTAATTAACCACAAGTTTTATCCTCTCAACATCTAATCCTCTAGCTGCAACATCAGTCGCAACAAGGATATTAATAAATCCTTTTTTTAATCTATCTACAGTATTTTCTCTTTGATTTTGAGGTATATCTCCATTAAGTACTGCTACAGTATGACCTGAATTCTCTAAAGCTTCAGCTATTGAATTAGTAAGAAGTTTTGTCCTCACAAAAATTATTACTCCCTCATTATTAATCTCTAATATTCTTTTTAAAGCATCTAACTTATGATGCCTTTGTACATATAGAAACTTTTGCGAAATTAATTGAGTTTCTTTTTTGACACTTTTGATTAATATTTCGGCGGGATCATTTAGATATTTTTTTGCTATATTTCTTATCTCACTAGGCATTGTTGCTGAAAACAATACCATCTGCTTATTTTCCGGGAGTTGATCTATTATCCATTCAATATCTTCAAGAAAACCCATATTTAACATTTCATCTGCCTCATCTAAAACAAGACAATTTATGTCTTTAATTTTAAAAGTTCCCTGCCTGATATGATCCATTATTCGGCCAGGCGTACCAACTACAACATCAACTTTTCTTTTCAATGCAGAAATTTGATTTCGATAGTCGGTACCTCCATATATCGCAACCGTCTTAAAATTACTAGATTCAGAACTATAACTTTTAAAAGATTCTGCCACTTGAGTTGCTAATTCTCTTGTAGGAGTCATAACTAAAACCTTGGCATTTAATTCATTATTATCTGAAAGTTTTTCTATTAATGGTAATGCGAAAGCTGCAGTCTTTCCTGTTCCTGTTTGTGCTTGGCCTAGTAAATCTCTGCCTAACATTAGTTCCGGAATTGCAGCTTTTTGAATAGGAGTTGGATTTTTATATCCTTTATTTCTTAACGAATTTAAGATCGATTGATTAAAACCAAACTCAAGAAATCCATTCTCATTATCATTTCCTTTCGATAATTCCAATGGTTGAGATTCAATTTCTTTTTTTTTCTCTAAGTTCGTCAACTCAAGCAAGGGAGTATCTTCATTCTGAGATTTTTCCTGCTTATTATCAAGAGCGTTACTATCTTTTTTTAAAGCCATTTTAAATGCCTAATAATCTTCTGATTAGGCATTCAACAAATATCTAAATTGACTTGAATTGTTGACTAGCCTTACAGAGCCGAATTATTAATCTAACATCTTGGGGTTAAGATATTACTAATTTCTCAAAAATAAGATTTAATTTAAATAATATATATCTAAAAAATTTTTCGCTCTTGTAACAGCAGTATAAAATAACCTTCTTTCAAAATTATCTCTGCAAAAGATATTTTCAATATCTTTTTTTTCTTTTACAGCATATTGATTTCTTCTATATTTTTGCGACCACAAGATGCTTACTTTATCAGATTCACTTCCTTGAGATTTATGAATAGTAATGGCTATTGCTGGCACAACATTTTCTAAATTAGAAGGATTAATTAATGCGACAATCTCTTCGTTATTATCATTAAATTTTCTAAAAAGATATTTTCTTTTATTTTTTATACCTATAATTACTCCGATATCACCATTTGATAATCCAAGTTCATTATTATTTTTTGTACACATTATCGGAACACCCTCATTAACCTTTTTAAGATCAAATGGTTTTTTTTGTCCAAAAATAATTTCATTCAAATATTCAACACTCCATATTCCAGAATTTTTTTCACACAAAATCAAGTGACTTTGTAAATCCAGAAATATCTTATTTACTAAATCTTTTTCATTAAGTAATAAATTATCAATACTCTCTTCAAATATATATTCTTTTTTACTTAAATTTGAGGTTGAAAGATTTAACTTATTTAGATGACTTGTAATTGAAAAAAATAGATCTTTAGGAATATCTTTTTCTCTACTTTTTGAAATAGTAACTTCTTTTGAATTGTTATCTTTTTCGAATTCTTTTATCTTTTGATTAAGTAAAGAACAATCATTATTAAATATTAAACTACTAATTAATGCTATATCTCCACTATTTCTATAAGTTTTTTCTAAATTAACTACTGAAGATTTAATTGAACTATTTTCACAATATTCAAACAAATAATTCCAGATAGAACAGTTATTTACTGGAGACAATTGATTTTTATCTCCAACTAAAATAATTTTACAGTCCTTTGCTAGTAAACTTAAAACTGATTCCATCAAATCGATATTAACCATTGACATTTCATCAATTATGAAAATATCAAGTTCTTTTATTTTGAATTTCAATTTAAGAGATTTATTTTGAGAATTTAAAATCCATCTATGTAAAGTTTGAAATTCTATTTGGTCTAGAAATTTACTAAAGGAAATATTTCTTTGATTATTAAATGCTTCTTTTAGACGAGCTGTAGCTTTACCCGTTGGAGCAGACAAACCAATATTTAAAAAGTTATCAATTCGAAGGAGTTCTAGTATTAAGTTGATTATTAAAGTGGTTTTACCCGTCCCTGGTCCTCCTTGAAGGAAAACTAAGTTTGAATATTTAAATATATTTTTAATTTGATCAATTTTATTATCATATTTATAAATTTTAGAGTTCATTAAATTATCGGTATCTATTTTTTTTAAAAAAGAATTAATAACTCTTTCTATCTTTTTTGACCATTTTGAGAGGGATAATTTTCTATTTACTAATACGAATGGAGAATTAAGAGAACCTATCAAGCCTATATTTTTTAGAACATCTATATGATTATTGGGCCATCCATCTTCTAATAATTCAAAGATTATCAAACTATTATCTACATCAATAATAGTCTCACCATTTTTTTCAAACTCTAATAAAATTCTTAGTGCATCTTTTAAGAAATTTCCATATTTTTTTTCATTAAATTTGAAAATGCATAAGATCAAATTATATATATGATCATATTGGAACTTTTCAATATCCGAAGTAGTTTTAGTCATTCTAAAAAAGGTTATCTAAATAATTAATTCTCTTTAAAGGTGCTTTACTAATAAAAATACCTGGAGATATATCTTTCGACTTAGATTTTTCATATAATTCAAAATCTGGCAATCCCTTTAAAAACAAATAAATATATCCTCCAAGATTTTTATGTGGTTGATACTTTTTAAGTCGCCACTTTAATAATCTATGCAATGCTAATAAATAAAGATGAGATTGCAATGGATAATGATGTTTAATCATTTCATTTCTCATATTTTCATAGTTATAGTTTCTTGGTAGACAATTACTATTATCACTATCAGAAATAAAATTACTTTTCCAATCAATTACCCACCATTTACTCTCTTCTAATTTATTACCTACGGGGAAAACACAATCAATACATCCTGAATGAAAACCTTTACTCATAATTTGAAGATCATTTATTTTGTTTGCATATTCTTTACCAAATTCATATTCCTGATCTAAAAAAAAGCATTTTGATATATCATAAGAATTAATATTTTTACCTTCGTAAGATAAAGTTAAATCATATTTAAGCTCCTTAATTAAGTATTCATTTGGAATATCAACTAATTTCTTGTTTTGTAATTCACTTCCTAAAGATATATTTATAATTCTTAAAATTGCATCTTTTACTTTAAAAGCCAAAGAACTATCGATTTGATGAAAGCTCAATTCTTCAATAATTAAATCAATTAATTCTTGATTATTATCGTTTCTAAATTCAAATCTTTCTATTATTTTATGGAGGCAAGTCCCAGCAATAGTTCCTTTTGGAAATTCACTTAAGGGGTTTGGATAAGAAAAATAATTAGGATAATTCTTTGATTTCCTAAGATTAGAATCTTTGATAATTGAAATATTATCTTCATAATCCTTATATTGATTAATTACTGCATCAAAACTTTTATCTTTACGTATCCAAGAAGAATAACTTGAATAAGAAATAAATTTATCAGAATTAAATTCTTTAGATATTTTTTTATTACTTTCATCGATTTTCCAAAGACTATTATTAAATCGGTTAGCTTGGAACTTAGCAAAAATTTCTTTTATTTTATCTTTTTCTATCCTTACTTCAAAATTAGACTTATAAATATTAATATTTTCCAAATTATTAAGTAAATCATTATTTAAAATATTATTTTTATCTTCTAAATCATTAAAAACTATTAGTTTATATTTGCTCCTTGTAAGTGCTACATAAATTAACCTCTCACTCTCTTTAAATAAATCTTCTTCTTCTATTAGTTTAAATTTTTCAACCTTCGCGTAATTATTAGAAATATTAATGTATATGTTTCTATCAATATTTGATTTCCAGAGAGGTCCTTTAATTTTATTTGACTTATTTGAAATAATTGAGAGATATGGACATAGGACGATTTCAAATTCAAGTCCCTTACTACTATGAATGGTAGAAAGATTTATTCCATTTTGAAGATTATAATCTTTCGTCAAAAAATCTTCTCCAGTACAAATTCTTAAAATATGATCTAACTGATTTTTATACCAATTGAAAACCTTATTGAGATTAAAGTCATTATTCATTAATTCTATTTCAACAATTTCTGAGAGTTGAAATAAATTTGCATTTAATTCTGAATCTTGAATAATCGAGGTTGAATTGTAATTTATAAGGAGTTCATTAACAATATTTAAAAACCCTTTTTCTCTCAGTTCCTGGGACCAAGTAATGCATTTATTAATTAAAATTTCTAAATTATTACTAATTCCATCATCGAGTAATTCTTGTAATTCTATTTCTATAAACTTTGAAGAAGCAAGCAAATTTATATTTTTTAAAAACCTTGGATTTAATAAACATTCAATGAATAAAAAAAGTAGAGAACTTGCTTCTGTATCAAAAATATTTTGTTTATTTTGAATTTTGCATGGGAGGTTAAACTGATTTAATTTTTTTTTAAAATCTAAGCATTGCGAATTATTTAATGTAAGAATCGCAATTTTATTAATATCAATTTCTTTATTATTTAAAATAAAGTTAACTATGTAATGAGTTACAAGATCCTCTATATCAGTTTCTTTTTTTGAGAATTCTACAATTTCAAATACATCTTTATATTTAAATTGAGAATTAATATTTTCATTAATTCTAGAGGTTAATTTCCTATAGTTTAGATTTGATTGTTTAAGTCCATTCTTATAAAGTTTATTAAGAACATCGATTAACTTTTTTGAGGATCTATAGTTATCTGTAAGATTATAAACCTCAATTGCATTAGATCTTGCATCTAAGTAAGTTTCAATATCTCCACCTCTAAATTTGTAGATCGCTTGTTTTGGATCTCCTACACAAAGTAAAAAATGATTTTTTGTATTAAAGAACTTTTTTATTAAATTCCACTGAGTATTATCTGTATCTTGAAACTCATCCACTAAGACACATTTAAATCTTTTTTGAATTTTAGATAGAGTAATACTATTACTTATTTCTGAATCTAGAAATGTATTTTCTACAGTCTTAATAAGATCATTGAAGTTAAAAATAGAAAAACTTTTCTTTAATTCAATTAATTTTATATAAGCTAATTGGGTAAATATTCTTACAAATTCGGTATAGAAACCTTCTTTTATTTTATAAATTTTATCTTGTAATAAATTAAATTTAGTAAAATCTAATTTTAGATTATGTTTGATAACTTCTTTAGATATATTTTCATTGTAAAAATATTTAGATAAAAGATCATCTTTAGAAATATCATATATAAAATCAATCACATTTTTCGAATTAAGCCTTTTATTAATCTCTTCAATCCAACAAATTATTTGATTAAACTTATCATTTCTTGGTTTTGCTGAATATATTTGACTTTTACCACCACTATCCTTAATTAATTTACCCAACTCTATGAGTTGTAAAAATAATTCCTTACCGTTCTTATTCCATTCAACACAAAACTCGTTCCAATTCAAATAAAAAGATTCATTAAAATAATTATTTATATCACTAATCTTATATTTATTATTTATTTGAAATTTACAGATATTTTCTTGATCTATATTTTTTAAAATTTGTACAAAAAATGACTTATTGATCCTATTACCAAATCTAGAACTTATTTTTTTTTTGTTTACTGCTGAAATAAGCTCATGATTAAGATTAAGAAAATCTTCAATCCACAAATTATCTATTACATCTTTATACAAATTGTCTATATTATTCTCAATGTAAGGATCTTGAGTTACTCCTATTTCAATACTAAATTCATCAATAATATTATTGCAAAAAGAATGGAATGTAGTTACTTGTAACTTATAAATTTCATTAACAAAATCATCAATTTCGGATATAGTTTTTTTCTTAGATTTTTCCTTCTCCTTAAATTTTAGATACCAATCCTTAAGGGTTTTATCTATATTACTTTCATTATGATTTTGCAAATATAATTTTAAATCCTGAAATCTAAAAAGTATTTTATCTCTTAATTCAGAACATGTATTTTTTGTAAAACTTAGTAAGAGTATCTCATCTGGTTTAATTTTTTTCTCCAAAACATTTCTTAAAACTAGATGAGCCAAAGTGAAACTTTTGCCAGTACCTGCACTTGCTTCTAGTAATTTAAATTTGTTATCTAAATTAATTTGATTAATATCCATATCTTTATTGAATTAATATTTGACCTCTTTTTTATAAAGTAAGTAATTCCTAAATTTATTGTTTAAATATTGCTCTTCTAAAGCAATCTTAAATTTAATTATTAAACATAAACTTATTGATAATAATAAATAATAAATAGATAACTTGGTTGTAAAAACTCCAAAGGAAATAAATATTAAAGAATAGTACATAGGATGACGGGTATATCGATAAATACCTGTAGTTACAAGATTGCTATTATTTAAAGTTCTTGGGAACGGGGATAAATTTCTGCCTAAGTCTTTAATTGCAACTAACAATATTATGAAAGCAATTATGATAATTAATAACCCTACTAAATTAGATAAAGAACTAACTTGAATTATTTGTTTTTGTGGAATAAATTCCAATTTAAAAAAATGGAGACTAATAATAAAGAACTGTAAAAAAACAAGGATTATTTCATAAGTAGCTTTTAAAAAAAATTTTAACTGAAATTTAGTCATTATTTATTTCTTTAATGCATTAATAAGAGGGCCATATAATCTGAAGGATAATTTATCAAAATTATTATTTCTCAAAAAGAAATCTGGTTCTTTTTCATTTCCAAAACATAATTTCATCTCGATATTATCTCTTTCTCCTTCAGAAAAAGGTTTATTACCAATCCATCTATCAGTAAAAGCTTTATTCTCATTTTTTAATTTTATTTTTGCTTCTACATATTTATAAGAACTCTCTGGAGGGAGAGGAAAACATTTTTCAGAATAATTTTTAAAAATATTTATGTATTCATCCAAAATTAAATTTGATTCAATTGCTCCTGGAGTTTGAATAATTTGCGATTTATAACAATTTTCTGTTCTAAAAATTACTTTAGTCTTTCTTATATTCTTTTTTAAAGAAGAAATGAAGAGTGATTTTATCCAAGACTCTATCAAACGACTTAAACTTAGTTTTGAATGAATTAATTCAATTACTGTGTCATCAGCTATGAAATATTCTTCTTTATTTGCATTTGATTTAACATAAATTCTATTAATCTTATTATGTTGACTCAAACTTATAGATAGACTTTCTAATAAATCTTTGATTTCTTTTTCTTTTATAAAAATACTATTTTTGGGCATAATAATACCATTTTCAACCAATTGATCATTAATATTTAAATTTTTTAAATCATCAATAACATTATGATTATCAATCTCTAATTCCTGGATTATTTTTGTAATTAGTTGCGACTTCTGCAGATTACTTACATACTCTTCATTAGGATGATGAATAAATATTTTCTTGGGAGAAATATTTTTTTTATTTAGCCAATATTTTTGTGGAGTTTTGAACCAATAAATCAGTTCTGATAATTTATAATTTTTTATATCTGATTTTTTTTCATTCCAATCTGTATCTTTTACTAAAGAATAATTACTTTTAATTATTTCAGAACTTCCAAGATCAATTATTTCTTTTTTATTTAAATCTGAATATTTAATTATTATTTCTCTTTGGGCTTGGTTCAAAAAACTTTCAAAAAAAGATATTAACTCTTTAATAGGCGAAGAAATATCTAATTTTTTATTATTTTTGTCATTCTTTATCCAAGTAACTATAAATTTATCTCTACTGGAAATTAACAACTCAAGAAATGAATATTTCTGTCTTTCAAAAACTGATGGATCGCCAAGGTGATATTTATTATTTAATAAATTAATATTTTCATTCTTTGATAATTTTGGATAATAAACACTATTCATGTCTATTAAAAAGATAACCTTGTGTGGAATATGCCTGGAATTTTCAATATCACTTACAAGGATCTTGTTGATACGCGATTTGCTTTGATATTTAGCTTCATTTATACAAGAAATTAATATCTCTCTAAAAACATTTAACAAAATAAGATCATCAGGTATTAAAGGTATTGCGTGATTGTCAATAATTCTATTTATTTCACTTATTTCTAAATTGAAATTTGCATTAGAATCAGAAATACTTTTTAATATAAACTTTATCTTTTCAACCCAACTTGAGTAAGAAAAAGATCCTCTTAGTAAATTAATATATTTTTTGAAATCAAGTAATAATTTAATCCATTTATTCAAATCCAAACTTATATTTTTTAAGCTAAATGGTTTTAAATTAAAAGTACCTAAATTGACTTCTTTTTCATAAATCAGACCTAAAGTAATTCTCTTTATACACCAATCTAAAGTATTTTTTTCTTCGCCTAATCTTTCATTAGCATCTAATCCCCAATGAAAACCAACTTGGGAAAGTAAGAAAATAATTTCGTCCTTCTCAAGGTTATCAAAATCAAAAATGTTCTGAGTTACTTTTTTTGAAAGAAAATAATCTATTTTTTCAATTGTAATTTTCTCATTTGCTATTTCAGTGATTTCAATTAAAAATTTATAAATGTCTGGTGAATCATAATTATCATCATCAATAAAATAATAAGGTATCTTCTCACCATTAATTAATTCATTATGAAAGATATACCTTAGATAAGGTTTAATTTGATTAGTTTGTGGAGATAAAACAGCTATATCACTATATTTAATATTCTCACATGAATTTATTATTTCTATAATTTTATTTCTTATATATTCTAATTGACTATTCTGATTAAAATGCTCACAAAGTAATATGGAATCATCCTTTTCATTTACTATAAAATCATTTCTATTATTATCAATTAGTCTTTTTTGTATTTGATTAAGAAGAGGAATATATTTCTTCTCATAAAAATTAGTTGTTGGATCAATATATATTAAATTATTTCTTAAATTTATACCTTCATTATTAGTATTTTCCTCAATTAATTTCTGAAAGTTTGCTCCAAATTTACCAAATATTTTCTCTATATTTGTATTTTTAAAATTCAGTTTACTTTCAAAATCATCAAATTCCAACTCTCCTTCAAGACAATTAATTCTATTCCATAAATCATCTCCTGCAGATAATAAATATAAATTTACCTTAGTAAATTTTGAAAGTTCTGAATAAAAGTTAATATGCAGTTTAGATAAGTTATTATCTGAAATAATATAAATTTGACTTGGTACTTTAATTTGGAGGTTTTTAACTTTTCTTAAATTCTTTATTAATTTAATCATGTATAAACATGAAGGCTTTTCAGATATTTTTTTCTCTAATAATTTATATAAAATGGGTTGCCATAATTGATCTGAATTTAAATTCTTAAATAGATTATTTGAATTAATTTCAAATTTATTCCATTCAGCAATCATTTCAGGTCTAAAAATTAGATAATCAATAAAATTATTCGCGATCTTTTTTGTCAAATTATATATATCTCCATCAATTGTTTTTTCATTTTCCAAATATTTATTAATCCAATTTCTAAGCGGAAATGATTCTTTAAAGCTATTTAATTCTTCTAATGAATCAATAATGGCCCATTTAATTGACTCAAAATTCCATAAACCCATATCAACTCCAGGGAAAAAATTTGTCAATAATGATTCTGTATAACTTGATATTGTCTTTAATTGATAAAGAGCACTTATTTTGTTTTTTATAGTTATCTGTTCACTTAACCACTTACCCAAAAAATAATTTGGGACAGCTATTTCTAAATTCTCAGTTATAAGAGGAGGATATATTTTTAATTCTTCTGCCAACAGCTCACTAATTACTTCAATTTTGTTTGACTTATAAAGATTAAGCAATTTACTGGTTGGCTATATTAATCAACTTTAAGTGGATCAGTTATTTCTGCATTAGGAAATTCGAATTCCCCAACAGCAACAAACTCTAAGCGAAGCTTTAAGAAAGTTATAAACTTTTTATCTGTTGATAAAACAGCTGCTGGAGGTGAAGTAATCTTTGCTTTTAAATCACTAAATTGAGTAGTTTTTAAAAAAGATGGATTTTTTAAAAGCCAAAAATCTATTTCTTTATTATTTTCTTTGTAGTTTCTCTCCCTCTCTTTCAAAATTTCTTCAAAAGGCTCTTCAACTGTCAAAAACTTTTCACTTGCGGCGACGAAATAATATGTTGTCATTTTGGAATTTAATTTAATGTAATTAGTGACTTCATTTCACGAACAGACTTTTCTAATCCTACCGCTAAAGCCCTTGCAACAATACTATGACCTATGTTCAGCTCGTTGATATTGTTAATTGATGCAATTTTTTTAACGTTAATGTAGTTAAGACCATGACCAGCATTAACAACCAACCCTAGGTCATTTGCTTCATGAGTAGACTCAATGATCCTTTGAAGCTCTTTATGCTGATCGTAACCTTTTAGTTCCGCATATTTGCCAGTATGTAATTCTATAAAATTAAATCCTATTTGTTTAGAATAATTTATCTGTTCAGAAAGAGGATCAATAAATGCACTTACATGAATATTTGATTCTTTTAAACTACCAACAAAATTTTTAAGATATTTAGCATTACTTTTTACATCCAAACCTCCTTCAGTAGTTACTTCCTCTCTTTTCTCTGGTACAAGTGTTACGTAATCAGGAAGAATCTTTTTTGCAATTTCTAACATTTCTTGTGTAGCAGCCATTTCTAAATTTAGTTTTGTTTTTATAGTTTCTTTCAAAAGAAAAACATCTCTATCTTGTATATGTCTTCTATCCTCTCTTAAATGAACTGTTATTGAATCTGCGCCGCCTAATTCAGCTAAAAAGGCAAATTGAACAGGGTCTGGCTCAACAGTTCGCCTTGCTTGCCTCACATTGGCAATATGGTCAATGTTAACCCCTAAAGTAGTCATAAATTTAAAATCTTAGTTTCTAGACAATCTAGTAACCGCCCAATAATAGCTAATAAAAAATCACAAACACTTAAATTATTAATATATAGTTAATTGAATTTGAAGAAAAAATCGGTAGATATTTGTTACAGAATAAACCCAGTATTGGGGTTTATAGCAATGTTCGTTACTCAGGATATTGTTTTGAGATTTTTTTTTAGTAAAAAGAAAATCATTAAAAATAATTTTTCAATACCTAAAAATTCCTCAATTATTTTAGCTCCAACCCATAGATCGAGATGGGATGGCTTAATTCTCACTATGGCAATGGGTAGAAGGATAACCAAAAAAGATTGTAGATTTATGGTTACTAAATCAGAAATGAGAGGTATTCAAGGTTGGTTTTTAAAAAGACTTGGATGTTTCTCCATAGATCAATTATCACCATCTTTATCAAAGTTAAGGTATGCGATTAATCTTATAGAAAAAGGCGAACAACTAGTTGTATTCCCCGAAGGTAAAATAAATAAAAATGGGAAAAAATTAGTACTCAAGGAAGGTTTATATAGATTAGCCCGTTTAGCAACAAAAAAAACAAATTCGATTTTTGTAATTCCAATTGGAATCGCATACAGTAAAACAAATCCTAATCTTGGCGATACATTTTGTTTGTCTTTTGGTAAACCAATTTTAATGAATGATAATTTAGATTTGCCAATTGAAGTTTTCAACGCATCTTTATATGAAAAAATGAACAATGCCGAAAAAATAGCCTTAAAAAATGTCGGTAGATGAATACTTAATAAGTTAATATTAAATTTAATATTTATTGAGAATATGACATTTCTAAAATTAATTACTATTCTACTGATTTTTTTTGAAGTATTCCCTTATAAAAACTCTGTTCACGCAGGTAATCAGAATGCAGATAATTATAAAGTCTTATCAACTAACAATAAAAAACTCTCAATAACTAATGTTGAAAATTATTTAAATGCAGGAGATGACTATATAAAAAAAGGTGATTTTGATAAAGCTAAAGATTCTTACTTAGATGCAAGGAAATTAGCTACACAATTAGCATCATTTTATTCTGATTTAAATACATCATTTAAAGGCGTCGACGCTAGAATACCGAAAGAAATGCAAAAGAAGGGTAAGGAAATATTACAAATTTTGGCGATTTCAAATGAAAGATTATCAGCTTTGTATATAAAAAATGAGACGCCTGAAATAGCAGTGCCACTTCTTATTGAAACAATTAGAATAATGTCTCCTAATAGCAAAGAAGGGAAAAAAGCATATGAAACATTGCTGCAAATAGGCTTTGTGGAAACAAATTTCAGGGGGTAATAAAAAATAATTATGATTACGAAAAATGAAGTTATTAATCTAATAACAAAAAAATTACCAAGTTCTCAAGTTTTCGTGGAGAACATTAAGGGAAATGATCATTTACAAGTAACAGTAATTGCTTCTGAATTCAATGGCTTATCATTAATAAAACAACATCAGCTGGTTTACTCTGCCTTAAAAGAGGAATTAGCATCAGAGGCCATTCATGCACTGGCATTAAAAACAAGTACACCAAATTAAATTATGGACAACTTAACTAAAGATAAAATTCAACAACTAATTGATTCCAATCCAATAATGGTATTTATGAAAGGAACCAAATTAATGCCTCAATGCGGTTTTTCAAACAATGTAGTTCAAATACTTAATTCATTAGGAGTTGAATTTAGTACATTTGATGTTTTAAGCGATTTCGAAGTAAGGGAAGGAATCAAAGAATATTCAGATTGGCCAACAATTCCACAAGTTTATTTAAAAGGAGAATTTCTTGGTGGATCAGATATTCTTATTGAAATGTACAATTCAGGATCCTTAAAAGAAAAAATAGAAATTGAATTAGCGTCTTAAGACAATTAGTAAGTATAAATACTGATTTAGTTAATAAAAATTAATATTTTAAATCCTTTTTTTATCAAAAAATCCTTTATTCCCCTCTTCATTTGGATCAATAAAACTTGATGGATCTAAAATCCATCTTTCTATTAATTTTTCTAATTTCTCTTGATCTCTCTGCTCTAAACTACTGCAATTCCTTAAGGCTTGGAGGTAACCATCACTAAATAATTTAAGGTCTGATGGCGTATGAAAACGAGTAACCAAGTCTTGGCAACTATCGCAAATTGATTGAAAATGACGAATTGCCTTTGGATTTTCAAAAGATGTCATAATTCGATAGATTCTGATTTTTATTAAGCATTTGTTATACCTTATTAAGGATGATAAAAAATTGCCTGGCCCAACAGTAATTAAGAATGCAATCAACTGAGCAAATCTTAGCTTCAACTCCTGGCAGTTCCGAATTGCCTACAAGCTCTCAAACTCCCTCAAGAGTTCTTGTTGTTGAACCACACCCCACACTTAGAACGGTCCTTGTACAAAGGCTTCGTCAAGATGGTCATCTTGCAGCTGCAGTTGGATCAGCAGCTGAAGCAGTTGACCTATGCAGGGAACAATCACCTGACCTGTTGGTCAGCGCAGAAATACTTGAACAAAATACAGCCATGAGGCTTGCCCAACAATTAGGCTGTTCAGTTATCGTTCTTACTGCAAGATCAGGTGTTGAAGCTTTAGTAAATCTGCTCGATGAAGGAGCTGATGATGTCCTCAGAAAGCCTTTTGGACTAGAAGAGCTAGCGGCAAGATGTAGAACCCTACTAAAAAGAGGGAGAATAGGATTACAAGAGAAAGTAGAAGTTGGACCTTTAGAAGTTCATCTTCTTTTAAGACAAGTAACTCTCAGCGAAAAACCTGTAGAACTTAGCCCAAGAGAGTTCGCACTGCTTTGCGCTCTTCTTATGCCTCCTGGTATGGTAAGAAGTCGCCAAGAGCTTCTAAGGATGGCCTGGCCCCCATTCAGCGGCGGGCCAAGATCTGTTGACACTCAAGTCTTGACATTGAGAAGAAAATTAGAGCAGGCAGGACTAGGAGAAGGGGGAGGAATAACAACAGTAAGACAACAAGGCTATAGATTTAGCGTCGATAATATCTGATATTTAAAAGCATAAATTTCCCCAATAATCATTAAAAATGATATTAGTGTCAATACTTTATAAGTCCATAAAGGTGAAATGTAAGATATATTTGCAACATCTATTCCAGTTTTTTTAGAAATTATTAATAAAAATTCCTCAAAATTCTCAATCCTTTGTGGGACAAGAAAATTATCACCTTTACTAGTATTAAAGTAATAGACTTTACTTCCCTGACTAGTGGGTAAGGATTGAATTAATTTAATATCTTTCCAAAGAATATCCCAACTATTTCTCCCAAAAAATTTTGAAATTTTGCTAGTTTTGTATGAAATCTTTTTATCACAAGTCACCACGTAATCACTTGTGAGCATTGTAATTAAATACACTCCTAGTATGAAAATAAAAAAAGATATATTTTTTAATCTATCAATTGAAATAAATGGTATTGGAATTGTAAGTGCTAGGTATAGAGAAATTAATGAACTTTTTACAAAAAAAAGAGTTTTAAACTTTTCCATAATTTTATAAAGCCCTATTTAGTTTGGTAATTTAAAACTATTTATCTTTAATTTTGCACCTATCTTATGAGCGCAAGCGTATCCACTAAAAGCTACTGCATTTAGGCCTTGCCCTGGGAAACATGAATCTCCAACGCAATAAAGGTTTTTAATCTTTGTACTATTAAAAGGCATTGGCAAAAGTCCAAGTAACTTTTGACTAGGAATAGGTCCATAACTACCTTGATACCTTCCAAGAAACTTTTTATGGGTTTTTGGTGTACCAATTTCTTTATGTTCAATATTTTTTTGTAGATTTGGAAGGATAGTTGAAATCCTCTCAATGATGAAGGAAAAGTATTCATCTTTCTTTTGAAGGTATTCTTTCCTTGATAGACCTTCCCATTCATTCATTGATGAAGGCGTAAATGCATGTACGATATGTTTACCCTCTGGAGCTAAAGATGAGTCAAGCAGAGTAGGTATAGAGACAAAAATAACTCCCTTTTCACTTTCTAAATTATCCCAATTCTCAACAATTATATGATGGCAATTAAAATTATCCTTTATTACATTTTTCTCTACTCCAAGATGAATTGAGACAAAAGACGGGGAGGGTTTGTAGGTCTCTGCCCATTTATATTCACTTTTTGGAACATTCTTACTTGCAATTAATCCTTTCTTTTTATCTTCTAGACCAAAGGTGTCCCATCGAGTGGAATTAGATACAATAAAATTTGAATAAATTTCTTCACCATTTGAAAGCCTAACTCCTACTGCTTTCTCTTCCTTTATTAGTATTTCAGTTACATTAGCTTTATAACGAATTTTACTACCTAATTTTTCAATACCTGAAACTAATTTCTCTGCAATCTTTCCTACCCCACCTCTTGGATAATTTATACCGCCAACATGCCTATCGGTAAAAACCATCCCTGCATTAATCATAGGAGTTTTAAGAGCAGGCATTACTGACCAACAAAAACATTCTATATCTATAAACCTTAAGAGCTCGGGATCTTTTATAAACTTTCTAGCAACATCCCCAGCATTTACAGGTAGCCATCTGGCTAAGCCTAAACAAGATAGTGGGGATTTAAAGAAAACTTTAAAAAGATAACTTGGATCCTCTATTGATAAAAGAGGCATTGAATCCAAGCATCTAAATACATTTGAACAAGTATCGTAGAATTTCCTTATACCTTCTTTTTCCTTAGGAAAAGTAGCTGATAATTTGTTTATAAATTTCTCATAATTTTTATCTACTGAAATATCAAATTTATTTGGCAAATGATATTCCAGTTGCACAGGATCAGGAATAGTTTCGCATTTTTCATTTACATCCTTTAATGCGCGAGTAAGTAAATTAGTATACCCTTTATCTCCAAATCCAAATATCATTGAAGCCCCAACATCAAAGGTATAACCTTTTCTCTTGAAAGAGCCTCCACTTCCTCCTGGAATAATATATTTCTCAAGAACTAAAACTTGAGCTCCCTTTGCTGCTAATTGCGATGCAGTTACTAACCCGCCTATTCCTGAGCCAATAATAATTGCATCGAAATTACCCTTATTAGATTTCATTTTTGAATCATTGCATAAATTAATATTAGTTAATTTTGATAAGTAAGTGATCTTTTTCAAAACAAGAATCTAATATTTGCTTAAAACCATTTAAAGTTTCTATTGATCTCTTTTGATAAGCTCTGTACCTTAATCTTTTATCTTTTATTCTTTTAGTTAGTTTTGGAACTAAACCAAATGAAGCTGGCATTGGCTGAAATCTATTTTTTTTCTGATTAGCCAAAATTTGGTTTCTATTACTAATGAAGTTCATAAGAGACCCAATCATTGATACATCAGGAAAAGTTACCGGGTTTTTACCCTTGGCTAATAAAGATGCATTTATTCCTGCGAGCAAGCCCCCAGCAGTGGCGGCTGCATAACCTTCCGTACCTGTTATCTGACCTGCGGCTAAAAGATTTTCTCTTTTCATAAATTGCAGTGTAGGCAAAAGTAATTTTGGAGATTCTAAAAAAGTATTTCTATGCATTACTCCAAAACGGACAAATTCAGCTTTTTCTAAACCGGGAATCATCCTAAAAATTCTTTTTTGTTCTGACCATTTAAGATTTGTTTGAAAACCGACCATATTTAGTAACTTTCCTTCGAGATCTTCCATCCTTAATTGAACGATTGCGTGAGGACGATTTTTTAATCTATTTTCCCTATCAAATAAATTTCCCCATTTTGGATTCCATAATCCAATAGCTTTCAAAGGTCCGTATCTCATGGTGTCAATTCCTCTTCTAGCAATTTCTTCGATTGGCAAACAAGCTTCAAAGAAATTAGCTGATTCTTTCTCAAATTCTTTTAATTCAGCTTGTTCTCCTTCTATTAGAGCATTCCTGAAATTGATGTAGACATTTTTATCCATAGGACAATTTACATATGCCGGATCTCCTTTGTCGTATCTACTAGCTTTAAAAACGATCTCTTGATCAATAGTATCACCATAAATTATTGGACTAGCAGCATCAAAAAAATGGCAGGCGTTTATTCCTGTAAAATTTTGGATTTCATAGGACAATGGATCTGATGTTAATGGACCAGTTGCGAGAATAGTTATGTTATCTTTACTTGGGATATCTAGTTGTTCAAATCTCTTAATTTCAATTAAAGGATGATTAGATAAAACTTCAGTTAAGGTCTTACTGAATTTAGATCTATCAACAGCTAAAGCACCCCCAGCTGGAACAGCAAATTTATCAGCAGTTCTAATAATTAAAGAGTTAAAAAATCTTAACTCGCTTTGTAATAAACCTGCTGCTCTATCTGGACTTAAAGCTCCAAAACTATTACTACAAACTAATTCGCCAAATTCAGTCGTATTATGAGCTGGTGTTGATTTTAAGGGTCTCATTTCAACTAATTTCACTGGCACACCAGAGTTAGCTACTTGCCATGCTGCTTCTGAACCCGCAAGACCTGCCCCAATTACTATTACTTGTTTGTCTGTCAAGTTGGGTTAATCCTTACCCAAAAAATCTCTATTAAATTGTTCTCTTGCTGGTTTTTGTATATTGAATACAACCCAAGCCAAAGCAGCGATGATTGGAGCGAATACTACGATAGTTCTTAGCATTTTTGAAATTCTATTATTTATTAATTATTTTACCTTTCAACTGGAAATATAGAGAGAATGTTTAATTTTTTATTTAATAAGTTAAGAATTGTTTTTCTATTGTTTAACTTAAGATAAAAAGTTGTTTTTTTTGCCTTTAAAAGGGATAATTTCATATGTACTCAATTTTACAAAATGGGTCGCTAGCTCAGTGGTAGAGCATCCGGCTTTTAACCGGCTGGTCCTGAGTTCGAATCTCAGGCGACCCACATTTAATAATTTGAGTTCATTATTTGCAAATTTCGTAATAGAAACAAATCCAAAATTTCATAAAATATAACTTTTAAACATAACCATAAATTAAGGTTTTCTTTTATTTTCAAAATGCTTAATATATTTTTTCAATGAATCAAAAAATCAACAAGAAATGAGCATATATGCATTTATGAATCATTATTGCCACAAAAAATTCTTTTTAATAAGAAAAAATATTTAATTTTTTAACTATCAAGAATATACTTTACAAAGCTTCATAAAACCTGTTACAATCGTTTACATAAATTCATCTCTTATTATTATGACTCCTGAAGCAGAACGTTTTAACGGTTGGGCAGCAATGTTAGGTTTCGTTGCAGCAGTTGGTGCTTATGTTACTACTGGACAAATTATTCCAGGTTGGTTTTAAGCAACACTTAAATTCACTTAATATTTAGATTTAATAATTTTTAAATTCTAAAACCTCTTGAAATTATTTGGAGATTATTTATGTATCTTCAAATGTATGTTCAAGGAGTAATAATTTACTAACTTATTTTTTGTTACTTCTTTGAAAAATTAAAACTCTTCAGTCATATTTGAATTAAAAATTTTTTTTAAAATCGACATGACTTTGGTAGATTAATTTGGATAAAGCAAAGAATCACTTTATAGATATCATTAACTACATTCCCAATCAAATTGGGGATGTTTTTTATTTTGTTTTAGTAAAGATAATTTATTATTTATGTTTTGCTTGACGAATTTTTATCAATACTATCTAAACAAGATGAACACAGTAAATGCCCTTTTTTACTCCAAAAGGTTTTTGTAGATCTCTCGATATCTCTGCGACAAATTAGACATTTAAAAATAGGTGACATTTTGAGAATCTAATTAGCATTGTCATATATATAATAATTTAAATAAAAGATAACCATTTGTATATAAATTACTCTAAAACTACAAATTTGATTTTTACTTAAGCTTGAAGAAAAATCCTAAAATAAGATTATTAAACAATAATTAAGACTAGTTCTAGAGTCAATATATAAAGAACATTAAAAAAGACCTACCTAATGGCAGGTCTTTTATTTGTGTGTAAGATTTTCTAACTTAAGTTATAAATTAGAAGCTAAATGATGTTTTAACCATGATACCTGTTGAATCAGTTGAATCTTCAGCAACATAGATCAAAGGTGTAACTGTCATTGAATCATTTACTGGGTAGCTATAGAAAGCTTCGTACTGATAGTACTCAGTAGCTCCTTCATTGATAGCACCTTTTGTACCAACAGCAGCACCAAGTGTTCCTGCTCCTATTTCATCCCACTGAAGTCCAACGAACCATTGCTCTGTATCTACACCAGTTGAAGGATCTCCCATTTCGTATCCAACACTGATTGAAGGAACAGAAGTTCCTGTTTCTTCTGGAGTCCAGTATCCGTTAAGTGCCCAGTATGTTGTCTCAGCAGTAGAACTTGTTTCTTTAAGTGCGTAAGTTACAGATGCACCATATGAGTCACCAGTATATGTTAGTTGTCCACCATATACATCAAGACCCTCTTTGGTCATTAAACCATTAGTAGAGCTGTCACTTGAACCGTCTCCTGTATAGCCAATAGCAGCAGTGAATCCGTTGCCGATTTCAAAGCTAGCACCAGCTGCAGTACCTGCACCACCGTCCATTGCAGAGAATTGATTTCCACAATCATCAAGAACGTCAGTTACTCCACCATATACACAAGCTGTGCTGTAAAGAGAACTTCCGTCAACGCTATCACCAACAAAAACTGTCATCTTGTCGCCAAGAGGGAAAGTATATGAAATACCATCGACTGTTAATGTATCGCTAGCATCATTAAGGTCTAGCTCATCTAATACTGAATTAGCATCTGTTGTACCAGCATCTATAGAAACATCAAATGAATCTTCTCCAGTGAAACTTGTTGATAGGTCAATCTGGAAACCATAAGCAGTTCCTACTGCTTCTTCACCAGATGTTCCATCAACTGTACCGATTGCAAAATCAGCTGAGAATGATGCTGAAGTTGTTTCAGAGAATGAACCAGCTTCAAAGTTGTTTAACCTTGCTTCTAAACCATCTACACGGCTATTAGTAATAGCAAGTTCTTCAGCAGGGGCAAAGTCATTAACAGTAACTTCGTTTGCTGTAGCAGCCATAGGAGCTAATAATCCTAATGTCGCTGGCGCTACAAGCAAGCTTTTAAAAAGCTTCATAAAAATTCCTCACACAGAATATTTTTCTTAATAATAACAAAAATTTCAAAACAGGTAAGAGAATGTATGACAAATTAAACATAGGCACAAATACATAAAAAAAGACCTACCTAATGGCAGGTCTTTTATTTGTGTGTAAGATTTTCTAACTTAAGTTATAAATTAGAAGCTAAATGATGTTTTAACCATGATACCTGTTGAATCAGTTGAATCTTCAGCAACATAGATCAAAGGTGTAACTGTCATTGAATCATTTACTGGGTAGCTATAGAAAGCTTCGTACTGATAGTACTCAGTAGCTCCTTCATTGATAGCACCTTTTGTACCAACAGCAGCACCAAGTGTTCCTGCTCCTATTTCATCCCACTGAAGTCCAACGAACCATTGCTCTGTATCTACACCAGTTGAAGGATCTCCCATTTCGTATCCAACACTGATTGAAGGAACAGCAGTTCCTGTTTCTTCTGGAGTCCAGTATCCGTTAAGTGCCCAGTATGTTGTCTCAGCAGTAGAACTTGTTTCTGCAAGTGCGTAAGTTACAGATGCACCATATGAGTCACCAGTATATGTTAGTTGTCCACCATATACATCAAGACCCTCTTTGGTCATTAAACCATTAGTAGAGCTGTCACTTGAACCGTCTCCTGTATAGCCAATAGCAGCAGTGAATCCGTTGCCGATTTCAAAGCTAGCACCAGCTGCAGTACCTGCACCACCGTCCATTGCAGAGAATTGATTTCCACAATCATCAAGAACGTCAGTTACTCCACCATATACACAAGCTGTGCTGTAAAGAGAACTTCCGTCAACGCTATCACCAACAAAAACTGTCATCTTGTCGCCAAGAGGGAAAGTATATGAAATACCATCGACTGTTAATGTATCGCTAGCATCATTAAGGTCTAGCTCATCTAATACTGAATTAGCATCTGTTGTACCAGCATCTATAGAAACATCAAATGAATCTTCTCCAGTGAAACTTGTTGATAGGTCAATCTGGAAACCATAAGCAGTTCCTACTGCTTCTTCACCAGATGTTCCATCAACTGTACCGATTGCAAAATCAGCTGAGAATGATGCTGAAGTTGTTTCAGAGAATGAACCAGCTTCAAAGTTGTTTAACCTTGCTTCTAAACCATCTACACGGCTATTAGTAATAGCAAGTTCTTCAGCAGGGGCAAAGTCACTAATAGTAACTTCATTTGCTGTAGCAGCCATAGGAGCTAATAATCCTAATGTCGCTGGCGCTACAAGCAAGCTTTTAAAAAGCTTCATAAATTCCTCACACGAATTTAAAGGACACCTTAAGATAATGTATATTGCTTAACAAAATCAAGTGTAAGCTGATACATTTCCCGATATTCTGTGCCACTTTAAAAATCTATACATTCAAAATCTTCATAAATTCATCGTTCACTAACAAAATCAGTAAGTTATTAAATCTAGTAATTTGTAATTTGTATATTTAATGAAAAGCATCCATATTTTTATAAATGGATTAATAAATATTCGAAAATATATTATGAGTAATTGTGAAAAATTGCAAAAAAATTTTTAGTTGGATTTATGAAGACTTTTTAGATACTTTAAAAACTACCTCTTTAGTTTTATATTTCTTTTTCTTGTTACCTGCCGTCACATCTACATACCATCCAGAAGCAAGCCTAGTATCTATCTCCTCATAACATTCATTTCTATTAAGACTTTTCAAAGATTTTTTTTTATAGTCCATTCAAGTTTCTTCTTTAAAAGTAATTAACTTAAAATATAGCATTAAAGAAAATTTACCCCAATTATTGTTATTTTGTGATTCAAGTAATTTGCAATTTCTTAAATTAAAGACTATTTAAATTTTTGAAATCTTTAGAAAAAAGAAAAAAATAAAGGTTGTAACCTCAATAAAAAATATTCTTAGTTATATTTTTTGAAAATAAATAAACCTGAGGAGCACAAGGTTAAATGACTCAACTAAGTATTATTGTCAATTCTATGCCCAGAGATTTGACTGAATTTGCATTCTTTTTGATAGTAGGTTTTACAGCAGGATCAATGGGTTTGATATAAATTTTAAAATTTTTTAATATCTAAAATAAAATAAATATAACTCCTATTGCATTAAATATACCTATTACATTTTTATTATTGATTCGACGGGGAAATCAAATTTAGACCTTCCATTTAAGCTTTCTAATTCTATAACAGTTAATAACCCTAATATTTTCTTACCATTTTCATTAATTAATCTAGCTATACAGTCCACTGTGCCGCCAGTAGCTAAAAGATCATCAACAATTGCATAAGAACTAAATTTGTTAAGAGCTTCTTTTTGGATTGATAGAGAATTTTTTCCGTATTCTAAATTGTAGTTTTTCTGAATTAAATTACCTGGTAGTTTACCAGGTTTTCTAGCAACTATCATTGGTTTAGATGCCTGAAACGAAATTGCCGAGCCAAAAAGAAAACCTCTTGCGTCTATTGAAATTATGGCCTCAGAATCTCTTATCAACTGATGTGAAGACATTTTAAAGATTAGTTCCCTAAACACTTCGGTATCTTGAATAATTCCAAGAACGTCTTTGAAAGCTACACCTTTTTTTGGAAAGTCATTATATGTCTTAATCAAACTCTCTAATGTTTTCATGCCTAAAAAATTAAATAATATTTTTGATAATAATTCTTCTTATTAATTTAAAAATCAGATATTTCCATTAAGCGACAAAACTATTGTAGCGCGGGTGCTTTCTATAGATTTTGAGGATTTTTATTGATAAATATAATGGAGTTAAATCTTTTATTGATTAAATGAAATCATTTTTACTTTTATTAACTTAGTTCTTATCATATAACCCTTCATACTCAATTGAAATTTCATTAGAAGATGAAATTAAAAAAGCTTTTAGAGGAAAATGATTAAAAATTTCTAAAAAATGAAATCAAGCGACAAAAATCAGTTTCCAGTCTCAAAAGTGATTTTTTATAAAATATTTATCTATTTGGTCTTTTATAGATGACTGTTATGAACTAATATCTTATGAGCGGGGCGTGGCGCAGCTTGGTAGCGCGGGTGCTTTGGGAGCACTAGGTCGCAGGTTCGAATCCTGTCGCCCCGACTCAATCAAAACCAAGTCATACTAGCGAGTTACCCAGACTCGCTTTTTTATTGGGAAAATCTGTCCGCAGCCAAAGCGGACAAATAGCGGACAAAAATTAATTCAATAAGCAACAATTTATTATTGGTTGGTTAATGCTTGCATGAGTTCTTTAAGAAAAATTCTTAAAAGTGAAAAGATAACTATCCCTGCTGGCACAGCAAAGACCCTACTTATAAAACTTATTGAAGAATCAAATTTTTTCTGATTAAGGATTCTTTTTTTTTGATTAAGCATTCTATTGAGATTATTTTTGGCGTCTAAATAATTTGGATTAATCTCAAGTGCCTTTTTTGTGGCAGATAAAGCTTTTGATTCATTCCCAAGCCTAAGATACATCACCCCAAGATTTAGATATGTCTCTTCAATTAATGGGGCATTTGGGTAGATTTCAATAACCTTTTCAAAATCTTCTTTTGCCCCTTTGTAATCTTTTTCAATCATTTTTTTTATCCCTCTATCATGAAAGAAAGACGCTCTTTCTATAGTTTCCTTAAATTCTTTTTCCCTACTGCCATCTTTAAAAGATGAAGGAACTTTTTTCTCTTTTAAACAATTAATTGATGCTCCACATTTTGTACAAAAACGATCATTAGATGAATATTTTTGACCGCATTGAGTACAAAACATAAAATTAAAAGTTAAATTATTTTATTTCGACCTTGTTTCCACAATTACCACAGAATTTTTGGGACATTTGCAACTTATTCCCACATTGTGAGCAAAAGTGAAAATTCTCTGATATCAATTCAGAACTTACCTTTTTTTCTCTTTTTAAAATATTTTCAAATTCTTCAGAAGCTTCCCATTTTAATATCTCAGAGGCTCTTAAAACAGACCAAGGATGTGTATTATCTGCAGTACTCCAAAATCTAATAAGTTTGTTCAACTTTCCATAATCAAAATCTTCAAAATCATTTGCCTGTTTTAAGAATGATTTCTCAAAATTTTCTACATTTATGTGATTAACAGGCAACCCAGAAACTTTTATGATGGTTCTGATAGCGACCTTACTATCTTGGCAAGCAAGCAAACCTGCCCTATCAGAAGTAAATTCTGACATTCGCCACCAATACCTTAATGCAACTTGAAAACTACCTCCTACTAAACCTGCTATCCCTAAGCTCATTTGACTAGCTATTTCAACAATTGCTTTGAAATTTTCAGCAACATCCCTATAAAGTACATGTTCACTTTTTATATGCCCCAATTCATGTGCTAATACAAAAAGTAATTCATCTTTTTCTAATCTTTCAATAGCTCCATAAGAAATCCCAATATAGGGCCTTTTTACACCATGAGCGAATGCATTAATACGAGGATTATTATCTAAATAAAGAGGAGGAACCTGATTCATATCAAGAATTGAACAGGCTTCTAAATAAATATTAAAAAGTTCAGAATAATTTTCTTTATTTATTTGAATTCTGGATCCTGTAGATTCAAAATAATAAAGCCTATCCAAGAATTTATCCCAAATTTGACTAATAATTGCCCTTATCCCAGGAATAGATTCTAGCTTTTCCAAAGCAGACCTATCTAAAGGATGTTCATACTCTTCTGGTTTTAGGTCTTTGAGTATTTTTTTTACCATATTATTTATTTTTCAAATAATAAATTTCTTCTCAAAAGATCATATTCTTCCTTATGAATTAGTTCTTGATCGAAAAGAACTTTTAATTCAGCTAATTTTTCTCTAGAGATAGATTTAATAGATGGAATTAATTCATTACTATTAGAGAGATTTAATGCTGACTTTCGGAGGATATTATATTCGCTTTCAACTATAAGTTGATCATCAAAAAAAGTCTTTAATATTTTTAGAGTTTCAATGGGTAAATTGTTGTAGCTTAGTTTTTTTGTTGCTATCTCATTAACCTTATTTTCTTGGGCCTTTTCTTCTTTTTTAGATTCTGAGGATTTCTTATAAATTTTATTTTCGATATTTTTTTCTTTTTTGAACTCTATTAAATTTTCTTCCTTGTTCTCTCCTTTCTCTCGAGGTGGTTTTATTACTTCTAATTTAAACCCACATTCTCCACAAAATAGATCATTTTTATTGATAGAGGATCCACAATTAGAACAATTTAAAACGGCATGATTTTTGATGACATTTTTGTATGACTCGTCATTAATTGGCGTTGAGTTGGTTTTGTTCTCTAAATTACTAATCTCTTTATGCTTTTCGCTTTGTTCACCTAGTTCATTCTGTTTTATGCCATTAATTATAAGTTCACCTTTCCCTTTCTTAAATTTCTTATGAGCTAAGAATCTTTGATTAAAAGCATCTTGTCGTTCAAAAATAGGACTAGGATGATTTTTAAGATATTCTTTTTCCTCATCATTTAATTCAGACTTCCAATTTGGATTTGATTTCGTTTTGCTTTTTATAAACTTATATGCAGGATCTTGTTTATTAGTAGATAGAGATTCTCCTTCATCTTCCTCGAAATAGTTTTCGGCCTTGTTAACAATATTTTTTAAAGTTCCAAGTAGTCTTTTTTGAGCTAATAGTGGATCATTTTCATTACTATTTGCTGTCATTAATATTTTGAAAAAGATTTTTCATATTATATTTAAGAAAAAAATAAGGTTCAAAATTTCATAATGTTTTGTATTGAATGTGGAACAAAATTAGAAGCAAATCAGAAATTTTGTAAAAACTGTGGTTCTCCAATAAATATTACAGAAGAAAGAAATGAACCTTTAACTACTTCTAATCAAAAAAAAGAATCTAATGCAGCCAAAAAAAATTCTGGAAAAAAAAATGATAGGTTATATGCTCTTGGCTTTTGGTTTGTAAATTGGCTTTTAATTACATCAAAAGGAGGGGTTTTTTATTCTATAGGATTTACTACTCCGACTTTTTTAATTTTATTAGCGAGTACCGGAATACCAAATAAGCCGACGAGAAGAATTGTAATGTTTTTATTATCTGCAATCTTTTTTATAATGACCATACTAAAACTTCAAGAAGTGAGTTATTAAGTAATCTCATAATAAATTTTCAACTTGCGGACAAATTGCGGACAAATATTACTTTATTTGTCACGACAAACCTCGCAGAACTAAGCAAAAAAATAGTCATAGCTTGAAAACCTAGTGCTGCACTAGAGCTGTTTAGTGCTTTGGGAGCACTAGGTCGCAGGTTCGAATCCTGTCGCCCCGATCAGTTATAGCAGTAAGTCTCAGCTAATAATATATTTCCCTCAAAAAGTCTTTCCCTCATATTTCCCTCAAAATAGAATATTTTAAAGCATTGATTTCTGAAATTTCCATATTTATCCTAAAAGGATTACTCTTCATTTCCTCTCAAGGGGTTTTATCAGCACTAAACATTTTAAGAAGTTTTATTCTTAAAATTGATTAAAAACTTCTACATTCCTGAACTAACTTTCCATCATAAGTTTGTTTCCACTCGCAAGTCCTTTGACTACTAGTGCAAAAGGGGAAGGCACTACAATCTCCCAAAATTCTGCATTGTCTACAAGTTTGTTCTAAAACATTACCTTGAGTTGGCGGAGGAACGGTTCTTGTTGGAGGAACGACTCTTTGTTGTTGCGGCCCATTAATATACCCTCTTATTAAAAATATTAAAGGAATTGTAATTAGAGGAAGCCAAGAAGGAAAAGTTGATTTACTTTTTTTGTTTTTTGAAAAAACTGATTTTTCTTTTTTCTCTCTGGTCTCAATAAAATCGCTTTCTTTAGTAAATTTCAAGTCATTACAATTTGGTTTCTTTTTTGTATTTGATTCTTTGTTTTCAAAATATTCAGGTGCTATTTTATTTTTCATTATTCTTTTTTTCATCCAATCAACAGGTTTGTTTTCTGACATTGCAGCATTTTTGCAATCTTTATCCCACCAATCTAAATATTTCATGCCGCCACCATAGCCGTCCTTAATATCCTTCCAGTTAAAATTTCTTTTTAATAATTTCTCTGCTTCTTCAAAAGTTTCTGCTCTAGTAACCTGCCAAAAGTGAGTATTATGTTCACTATTCTTATAAACATAAAAATCATCATATTGCTCAGCCCAATCTTGTATATCTTTTAAATTTTCGAACTTAGGAAATTTTATTCTTTTCAATTCTTAAGTTAAAACGCTTTAATTTTAATTTAAATTTATTTTCTTATAAAAGCAATTTATGAATTAATTAAGTTATTTTTTTCTCTTTTTTGGATAAAACCTCAGCCAATTTTCCCTAATTGTAGATCTTCTGTCAAATTAAATCTTATGCAAAATTTATTTAAAAATAGCTTATTTTTAATTCCCTCAAAATTCCCTCAAATGAATCGAAACTAGTCCACTTTAGTCCATACTTTATTCCTGAAAAGTACTGTTATGGCTATAAGTCTCAGTTATAGTCTTATTCTTGCGGGTGCTTTGGGAGCACTAGGTCGCAGGTTCGAATCCTGTCGCCCCGACCATTTAAAAACCAAGTCATAGTAGCGAGTCTCCCAACTCGCTTTTTTATTTCTCATTTGTCTTAAAATCTCTGCGGGCGAGGAATGGGCGAGGATTTGTATATCTTTGGATAACTTTGGAGGGTCTGTCGCCCGAAAAAAGGCTAATTATTGCAATTTCAAAAGCATTTAAGATTACTGCAATAATCTTTTGTTTATTTGTAAACAGTTTTTTTCGACATTTAGAAGTGAATCTTGAGAAAATTTTATTTGCTAACGTTTAATATTTATTTATTATTTAATAAATAAATAGTATTAATTATGAATAGTTTGTCTGCTTGGGTTATAAGCTTTATTGTTGTTTATATTATTGGAGCAATTCAAGGTGTTCTCCTCTTTAAAGATTGCGGATGTAAAAAGGAATTTAATAACGCTTACTTTATATCGACTGGAATCATATCTTTTTTCATGACACCTCTATTTATTAAATAGGTTAGCTTTTTAAACTTATAAAAAACATACATTAAAAGTTGTAATTATTCTTTTTTAATTTTTCTCTATCCTCTCCACAAATGAAAGTATTTTGACCTCTTAAAAAAACTTCTTCGCATTGAACATTTAAATATATAAAAAATATTGTTCCAATACCAATAGATATTATTGATATTATTGATATTAGAAAAAATATACTTTTAAAAAAAAGTTTTAAATCCTTTGGAGTAAGGTTTTTAGATAATTTAGGATAAAAAGTCAATTCCCTTCCTCTATTTTTTCCAACATTTTTGCGAAATTACGTAGTGCCTTTGCTATCTCAAGTCTAGGTATATCCTCTTCATAAGCTCTAATCATATCGAAAAGTTTAGCTGTAAATTCCTCTTTTGCGTTTGGGTTAACTTTGTAATCAGGATTAAACATATATTGTTTTCTCTTATTTTAGATCGACTGTCAATCAATAATATTCTACTCTTTGAATAAAAGTACTAGGTCGGAGGCGGGCGACAAACGGGCGAGGAATTGTATATTTATGGATAATTTTGTATACCTTTGACCTCTTTTTGAGACTCACAACTCCTCTGATATTGCAACTAACATGCAATAGCCTGACTTGTTTATTTAGGTAACTGTCTCAAATTGGAGGGCGGGTGCTTTGGGAGCACTAGGTCGCAGGTTCGAATCCTGTCGCCCCGATCAGTTATAGCAGTAAGTCTCAGCCAATAATATATTTAACCTAAAGAGTAGAGTGCCCAAAAAGTGCCCATAATAATTTATTTTCAAAATATTGATTTCTATAAGTTCTATATTTATCCTTAATTAAATAACTTTTAACTTATTCTCTAGAGGGTTATATATATATGTTTAACGCTTCATTAAATTGGGCCAGCATAGTCGGTATCGCCTTGATATTGGCTGGTTTTGTTCCTTTCTTTAAGAAATCAATATCTACTAAATATGACCCATTTCTTGTTCCAATTTTTTGGGTATGCGGTTTAATTCTTTTTTATCAAGGATGGAGATTAGATCCAATCCTTCAATTTGGGCAATTTTTACTTGTAGGCGTAATATTTTTTGTTGGTTATGAGAATATAAAATTAAGAGAATCAATAAAAAAACTAAAAATCACTATAAAAGAAAATTATGTTGTAGATGAAAGTAAATTTAAAAAAAAGGAGGTTAAAGAGAAAAAGGATGAACAAGATAAAATTAGAAATAGGCCGCAAAGAAGTCTTGAAGATTTAGATTATATTTCCTTCTTTGATCTTTCAGAAGATTTTGATGAATCTGAGCTTAAGAAGGCTTATCGCAAAGAAGCTAGACAATGGCATCCTGATCTAAATAAAAATGATAAAAATGCAGAAGAGGAATTTAAGCTAGTTAATGAAGCATATGAATACCTAATAAAAATGTTAGAAAAGGAAAGAAATAACATTAATTTATAAGTGAAAAATAAATTATCTTAATTTATAAATTTATAGATTTGAAATTCTTTATTGGGATTATTTTACTTAATAACTATTTCTTAATTCATGAACGGATCAACTGCAGCATGGTTTGCTCTAATAGGGTTTCTATCTTTAATTGTTTGCGGAGCTTTTGATCCAGAAATGGAAAAAGGATCTATAAAAAAAGGATCTATAAAAGCTAAAGCTCTATTATTAATCTCAATTATCGGTGCCTTTTCTTGTTTGATAATGGTTTTGCAAGGTTTCCATTTATGGGGCACTTATGAACCTCCAATATTTGATTCAAATGAAATAAGTAATATTTCTTCAAAAGCAAGAGGAAGAGGTGGCATTATTTTATTGATAATTCGTATATTTCCTCAATTCTTAGTATTTGGTTTTGGTTTTTGGGGTTGGCAGCTTAAGCCATATATTCGTTTGGGACTTTCTTTATGGAAATAACCCATATTCACTTAAATTAAAAATCTATTCACCAAAAAAGGAGCGAATTGCCCCTTATTTTTGATCGACTGTCAATTAATAACTTCTTAAATTATGTGCCCAAAAAGTGCCCAAAATCGAACATATAAGTCCGAATAAGTCCAAACTTTTTTCTCTAAAAGCCTGATAAAGCTTTAAGTCTCAATTATAGTTTTAATCTTGCGGGTGCTTTGGGAGCACTAGGTCGCAGGTTCGAATCCTGTCGCCCCGACTCAATCAAAACCAAGTCATAGGAAGCCATCCCAAGGTTGCCTTTTTTATTTCTCATTTGTCTTAAAAACTCAAATAGCGATTAAATAGCGATTATTTGTATAGCTTTGATATACCTAGTAGGCTTAATCGCTAGTTATCGCTAGGTTCAGGTTTAAACTTTAATAATTTAGAGGTACTGTCATAACTCCATGTCCACTTGTAAGGCTTAAATTCTGTAATCTCTTTATTTAGATCATATTTATCTATGAATTCTTCAAGTGAGGCAATGCGCTCAATAAAACCTGGATGAGTTGAATCAGTTTCAGTATCAGCATCTAACTTTGATGATTGAGTGAGGAAGATTAATTCATCTATACAAGTTTCTTTAGGATATCCTGCATTAATAATCATTTTTGCGGCATTAATATCAGCTATCTTTTCAGATTCTCTACTTAATTTTAGTCTTATATTTTCTTTTACTTCTTTTTGTGTTTTACTGCTTGAATCTTTTTTATTTTGATTCTCTATTTCTTTTAAAGAATTTGATAGTTTAATACTCTGCTCAATATGATCATCAAAAATCACATGAGATAATTCATGACCAATAGTACAGTTTAGAAATTTTTTATCTTTTCCATAAGTTCGAAAAGTAGATTGACTTAACCAAACTATCCCTCTCCAAGCATAGGCTTCAATTCCATTGAACAAATATGATTGTTTTATAAGCTCATTAAGATTTATTCCCTCAACATTTTTATAATTCTTATATGGACTTAAATTATTGTAATACCAGCAATCATCCTCTTCACATAAACCTAATTCTTTTGCCCTTATTTCCATATACCTTCCACTTCCAATAAAAAAAGGGATTTCTTTATCGCCCAAGTAATTTTTAGATGCTATTTTATCCACTAATTTTTTTATAGTTTTATACTCTTTAGGCATAAAATAAATTGAATTTTTTCCAAAATAATTAATTTTAAACGTCAAAAGTAAACCAATCAGAGAAAAAAATATTAGATAGTTTTTGATTTTCAAAACCAAGATAAAAGCTTTAGTTAGTTTAGTTCGTTTTTTAAAATATTATCAAATTATAGTTTTCATTTTTACTAAGTCATAAATTACATAAAACCCCATTAAAGACACTAGGTCTACCTCTAGCTATTATTTAGCGATTATTTGTATAGCTTTGATATACCTAGTAGGCTTAATCGCTAAATACCATCTAATAGTATTCTTCCAAAATGATCGTGCTTTCAGATGACCCACATTAAATTGTCTAAAAAGAACCTATTCCCAATTCCATTATTTTGATGGTTTGTAGTATGTCTCTAATTGCCACTTCCATTCATTTGGTCTTCTCCCGCAATACTCCTTTTGTAGTTGAACAACTGCAGAGATATTATTATCTCTATACCCCCTTTTAATAGGTTGGTAACTTCTTTCTGCTTGTGTCTCCTTAAGGCAATCTTTCCAATTCAAATATTCCGTTTTTCTTAATAACAAGTTTGTTGTTGGGACGAATAAGAGCTTAATCAAAAAATATATGAGATAAATCCCAACTGGTATGGATAGAACTCCTAATAATCCACCTGAACCAGTTAAGAATCCTTTTTAAAAATCGTTATTCATAATTCAAGAGGTGTAAGTAAGCGTTTCATTTTACTAGTGGCTTTATCGCAGGGAATATCATTATTTTTTCACTAAATAATCTTAATCACAAACAAGTTTTAATAACTTTATTTCCCTTTCTGAAGCCGGCCTCATTTTTAAATTTGGTCCCAATAGTTTTTTTTTGCAATCAGCAGTCCACCCTACAGCTTCAAATTCTCTATCTTTTGGAACAGCATATTTGTTTAAAGGTTTTGTATCGAAATTGAAGTAAACAAAATCACCTCTTTTAACTATAGATTTGACATCAACAAACAATCCCATTCCACAATCATTATTTTCCTTACATAAAAAATATCCCAGTGTGCCTGGTTTAGCATCATCATGCATCAAACTTGCTGCTTGTACCCAAGTTTCAGCATTAACAGCCGTAGGTAAAGCGAGGGCAGCTAGTAGTGGGATTAGTAAGCGTTTCATTTACCAAAGGCATTATTCATATCAATATAAGTTTCGTAAGCATCATCATTAACTATTGCTGAAACTCCCCACGAATATACCTTTAGATCTTCAAAACATCTATAAGTTATTGTGGCTGGTCTCCATGAATGATCGGCAATAATAGTAGCCTGTTTTTTGTTTTTTTTGTCAAGACCAGATTTAACAATTTTTGTAAATCCTGCCATTTTCATTTCTCTCATTGCTATGTTTAAGCATTCATTCACACTTTCATAATCGCCCATGGTTCCACCATTTACATAAAGGAAAGGAACAGAGGCATTAACAGCAGTGGGTAAAGTAAATGCAGCTAATAAAGTTACTAATGATTTACGCATAAAAAAAGAGGGTTTGATCCCTCTATATTAGATCGACTGTCAATCGTAATTAATATAGCGGGGCAAGTATTATGCGTTTAATTTGTTTTAACAAAAATCTTTAATTATTTCGTTTGAATGCTTCTTTATTTTAAACCAATCAGTACTTGGATAGAGCTCTTGTAATCCCTCAAAATTCATTCCTAGTAAAAGGTCATATTCTCTTAATTTGCTACAGGCTGCATTCATGTCTCCAATATCCAGAAAACCTTCTGCATTATCGAGCAATTTTTGCATTTTAGGCCATTGATTTTTGGCAACAGAAGCATCGTAACTTTCAGCATTAACAGCAGTGGGTAAAACGATTGCAGCTAGTAGTGGGAGTAGTAAGCGTTTCATTAGTTTATAAATCAGGATTTTCAAGAATAGTCTCACATCCTTCTTTTGATATACCTTGATAATTTCGCAACTGCAGGCACAGATCATAATATCTTTCTGCTCCTTGTAAATTCATATTAGGTTTTGGAAGTTCTTTCTTAGGCCAGAAAATAATAGCTCCGAGACCACCTGCAATTCCTGCTAAAATTAGAATGGCTAGAATATTAGCTTGCTTTTTTGATTTTTTTATAAAATTATCTACAGAATCCTCTTTTTTTTGAGGTACTACAGCCTTCCTATAATATTCTCCGTCTTTATCGTATGGCATAAAAAAGAGGGTTTTATCCCTTCAATTTTAGATCGACTGTCAATCAAGGTAGTCAGAGTTTCAAGAATTTAAAATTTTAGCCTTAGCGGCACTAAATTCTTCATCAGTAAGAATACCTTTTTCTTTTAATGCAGCAAGTTTTTCAATTTCTCCAGAAAGATTTGAAAGATCATTATTTCCCTTCAAATTAGAAATTTTCTTGGGAACAATTTTTTTAGAATCTTTTATTATTTCTCCTTTTTCTTTTAAAAGATCTTTTCTTTTTGATTGCTTAGGTTCTTTATATTCATAATCTATTGAGAGACCACCCATTGCATTGAACGTTAATCTTTGCAGCGAAGATTCTGAGAGTATTTTATTTAAATCCTCTAAATCAGGAATGGATTTACCTCTATTCTTTGAAATCTTTTTTGCATCTTGATAGATTTTTTCTGATGCAGTAACTGTAAGGTTAAAAATATTTCCTAATCTTTCTATCGTTTCTTTTTCTGGAAGCCTATTTGTAAAAGAATCTACATTATTTTTTGCCGAATTAACTGGAATATCTATAAGGTTTTTATCTTTTTTTAGATTTGAATTTTTTTGCTTGTAATTACTTCCGAAATCAGGATTAAAGGTTACTCCTACTAAATAAAGAGTGCTTCCCATAGATAGTGTTAATAATAAACCAACTGTAAATCTTTCTTGCGTTAATGAATAAATAATTTCTACAAAGCCTGCTCCGACATTCATAAAATATAGAAATCCGACTAATCCAACTATAAGAATTCTTAAAAGATCTCTTAGAGGACTAATATCTCTTTTGAATTCAGAGAAAATATCTTTATGAGGTCCATTTTGCAGAGCTCTAAGAGTGTAGAAATTCTGAATAAGGACTGGAATAAGAAGCCATTGATTTTGAGGAATTGTTATTTTAAATATTCCAATCAGGGAAACTATATATCCGAAGAGTCTAAACTTATTATTTAGTGGACGATACTCATTTATGATCATAATTCTCCCCATGACCAAGGTTTTCTAATATATTCCGTTAGTTTAAATCCATTTGAAAACCAACCAGTTACTCTCCCATCAATATAAGTAACCAAGGCAATTTTATTAATAAACTTCGGTTCATCAGGATAAATATTTTTAAAGGATCCTATTGGAATCTGTTCAAAAGATATTTGGAGCGTATCATCTTTATGGACACAATTCTCAGGATTATCAAGAATTAATCTATAGGTCCTATAGGAGATATAACCTCTTGTATCTTCAACCATATTATTAGGATAGTCATTATCATCTTTTAATCTTTTAACCTTGTATGAGTCACTACAAACTCCATTAAGAGATGATCCATACGCTACATACTCTTTAGTGATTGTGAGTTCTCCAATTACAGCTTCACCAGCTGTTGAAGTAAATTGCCATGAACCATAAAGTCTTTTTGGTAATTCTTCTGCATTAATAGGATTAGGTAAGGAGATAGCAGCTAGAAGTGTAAGTAGTAAGCGTTTCACTTGTTAATCACAACAACTATCTTTTCTTAATGAAGCAGTCCAAGACGTTTCCTCCATCGTTGATAAGTCAACTCTATGGGTTGCCATCCAGTCACCGTTTGCTTCCACAAACTTTTGAACATTACCTTCTGGAGCTTGATGAATAACAATAACTTTTTGAGGATCTTCTTTACTTACTCCTCTAAATAAAGGCTTAATTTCAAATTCAGAATGCCTTTTATCAGCTTCTGCACTATCAAATATTGCAGACCATTCATCGAAAGTACTTTCAATCTTAAAAGTAAACACAGAGGTAACAGAGCAAGACATAAAAAAAAAGGTTTTATCCCTCCATGTTAGATCGACTGTCAAGAAATAAATATCAATGAAAAGCTATATTATTTAAATTTTTTTATTACTTTAGGATCGTATATGCCATCGTCAGAGTATTCATTAATTAATAGGTATTCCATATTAGATTTGTTAAGTTTACAATCCCAATTACCACGTTCAATATCACTATTAAGACCCCATCGATAACAAGCTTTTTTAGCTTGAGATAAAGAAAGATATTCACAGCCTGTTATTAGTAGAAGAAAAAGAGGAAATAAATAAATTCTTTTCATTATAAAAAGGGTTTTATCCCTCTATGTTAGATCGACTGTCAATCAATAAATTTCTAAATTCTACGAGCTAGTGCTCTTAGGGCACTAGGTCGCTTGTGAGCGAGATTTGAGCGAGATTTTGCTTATTTATGCACCACCTTGCTATATCTTGCTAATTTTTAAGACTCATCAATTTTCATTTAATATCAACTAATAAGCCATAGCCTCACTTGTTTCTCATGGGGGCTGTCGCATTTTGCGTAGCGGGTGCTTTGGGAGCACTAGGTCGCAGGTTCGAATCCTGTCGCCCCTACTCTTAAAAACCAAGTCATACTAGAGAGTTTCCCAGACTCGCTTTTTTATTGAAAATTATGTCGGTTACATCAGCCGACAAAAAGCCGACAAATGCGTAGTTTTTCTAAATCATGCAGGATATTGCAGATCAAATATTTTTTTAGAATACGAATCTGAACCCTCCACCAAAAGAATGTTGATTACCTCCATCTGTTAAAACATATTTTGCATTTAGATTAAAACTTAAATTCTCAGTACAAATGAAATCAGCACCAACGTTGGCTGAAACATTGTGTTCTCCTAAAGTTTTAGATGATACAAATGTAGTCTCATCTGTGCTCCCTTGAAGAAATCCGCTAATTTTTCTATTGTTACTACTAGCAAGAGCATCAAATTCATAATTCAAATTAAATGAAGGGATCAATATCCACTTACCTCCTTCCATTAGTATTTGGTTTTCAACTTTTAAACCTGTTTTTAAAAGAAGAGATTCTGCTCGATTAGATTTGATGGTAACTAAATGTCCACTACCAGATTCACTAAATCCATCTTGATTATGAGCCGCAAAGGCCATTCCTATTGAGGGTTTAACATTGATAAGAGTATTAGATTCCTTAATAAATTTATTAAAATCCCAAACACCTACTATTTCTACTGTATAACCATCAGCATCGTAAATGGATTCAGCGGTCTTATTTAGGTAATTTCTATTGCCTGCATAATCAAAATCGGAGACTCCAATCAACCCTTTTAAACTAAATTTTTTACTAACTTGTTTAAATCCATAAATTGAATAATGTGTATTTGTGGAATGAAAATTAGCAGTTGTTCCAGAGAAATTAAAATTATCTAAATTAGACGAGCCAACTCCGTAAGAAATTCCAGCTTTCCATTCTTCATTAAAAGTTTTCTCTATAATTAATGATGTATTAAAGTTTGCGTAATCATATCCACCATAATTGCTATTACCATTTACGTTAGAAATTGAATTACTAGTAGTGCTATATAAGCAGAAATCTGTTTCATCAATAACCCATCCATAATCATTGCATTCTCCAGCTTTTGCTAACACTAAATCTTTATTATTTTTTATTGAAGTTAAACCAACATTTTGCATAGCGGCAAAAGGTTGTAACCACTCATTACGAAATAAAATTAAATAAGTAAAGTTATCAATAAAAATCCAATTCCCATTTGCCCCCTGCCCAGTATTTAGCCGATCAATTAATGTTGCATAACTGATATTATTTGAGTCACTTGAAATACCAAAATATTCACCATTATTGTTCGTTGACTCTAATGCGGGTAAATTGTAAGTCTCTAGAAGTGTGTTACTAGAATCGTAAGCTTTTAAATCCCAAATATTTACATTATTGCCTAAATTAAATCCAAAAGCTGAAACTGGGTTTGTAAATTCAAACTTCAGAGATTTACTAGGATTCGTAAATCTGACACCATAATCATCAGTAGTATTTTGCAAGTAAAATCCTGTCGTATTAGATGACCCACTTCTAGAATCATCAATATTTATTGAACCATTATTCTCACCAATACCACCTTCGTTTGAAAAAGTTACGTCACCTTCAGAATAGGTTTGAAACGATGTTCCCGAAGTTCCATTTGAGCCATTCGAGAAATCAATAACTGTTCCACCATTTAGTTCCGATTCAATTGAAATATCTGTACCAGTAAAAGTATCTGCCAAAACAATTCCAGTTGGAACAAGGCAGACTAAAAATATAATCTTTAAAGATCTTTTAATCTCAACAATTCTCAATCTCTTTTTTGCCTATCGGTATAAATCCATATTTTACAAATATGAATGCGATGTCAATTAAATATCTTTTAATTGGTTCTAAAATTTAAATTAACCGAAAATTACTTTCAAATCGCCGACAAATCGCCGACAAATTCACCATGGTTTGTCATGTTAAATCCTGCAATACCCCGCAACTATTTAGTCATGGCCTGTAGACATAGTGTCCAACTGGGCTTGTTAAGTGCTTTGGGAGCACTAGGTCGCAGGTTCGAATCCTGTCGCCCCGACTCTAATAATCCAAGTCATAGAAAGGTTTCCCAGCCTGTCTTTTTTATTGCTTAAATTCTGTCCTCAATGATTGCGGACAAATTGCGGACAAAACGTGCTTAATTGAAAGGGAAAGTATTCTTAGCAGGAGATATAAAAAGCACTTCAAAAACAATTCCAGTTAAAGCAAAAGGCAATACCCAAATAGCGATAAACCTATGATCAAAAAATCTTAAATGGTCTTCTCCTTTAAATACACCTTTTAAAGAGGTGTACAAAGTTTCTGGTCTTTTATAAGAAGGGCCATTTTTAATTGGAGAATATGGTTTTATAAATGCAGAGGAAGCTGCGAATTTAGCAATTTTACTAATTAAATAAATAGGTAATACCCATAGGGCTATATATCTTCCCCCTAACCACTGTCTCGCATTAGGGAGAGCATAGTCTTTAATAGATTTATTTTCTGGCATTCCAGATTCCAAATTCTTGTAGATATTTTCTAATGAGGATACTTTTTGAGATTTATTGATCATTTGTTTTTAAGAAAAAATTAACCTTAAAATAAAAATATTCCTAACTACTAAAATAACTAAAACGTAGTTAAGAATATTTTCGTTGGCTAGGTTCAAAAGACGGAATCTATACCGTTGCAGATTCGCCAATTATCTACATATTCTTTATATAGAAAAAACTCTATTTTTAAAAGTAAATAATATACATGACCATGAATAAAATTTAATGACTGGATTTATTTAGAAAATTAACTTTAATATTCCTTACTATTAAAAATTATTTAAACCTCATTTTCTAAGATTGCGAAAAGAAAATGAGGTCAAAGGGAGGTTCTCATTACGAACCGCTTTATCAAAGCTAGCGGTTAGTAGATTGCCCTAATATCTACTTATATATTTATATAATGAGTTTCTATATACAGGAAGATTAATTTTATACAAATAAGTGTCTAATATTTTATGTAGTTATTACTTAGGAAAAACTAATTAATGTACTTACGATAGTTATTGAAAGATAAAAAAATGCATAAAGAGAAACTGCAAAAAACAAATACTGTTCTATTGGAATCATGACAAGGTATTAATTAAAGGGAAAGAAAAATTTGATTAATTTTTTGTTAAAAAGATATTCTCTAAAATATAATTTTGTTCTATTGATTCATTTTTAAGAGAAATATTTTTTGGCAAATTATTATTCGTAGAATTAAAAGCACCCCATTTATTTAGCCAAAATAAGGTATAAAAAAATGCGATTAAAAATGGTGCTACAACAATTAAAAATCTAATATCCATCAAGATTTCCTATTAATAAGATTTAAACTGCATTGCCAATATTGCTCCAAGGAAGAAAACGGTTGGAATCCCTAGGGCATTAACTGCTGCGGTTCTTACAGTAAATACTGGATAACCTTCGGATGGTCTGCCAGTATCAGGAATTAATGCTGAATCTTCCCATACTTGATAATTTTCAAAAGGAGCTACTCCCTTCTTTGGTAATCCTAGTGGCGTTAATCTAAATACATCCCATCTACCTAACCAAAAGACTGTAAATATCCATGAGAATATTATTGGTGTAATAACAAGTAAAATCCTGAAATCCATTTCTAAAAAGTAATAATAAATTTGATTATTATTTTGTCTTTTTTAGTTAAATAATTGATTTGATCATTAATTTATATTAAAAGAAAAGCCCTTAATAACATTGTTTCTAATCATTAGTAACATCATGAAATGATTAATTGATTTATTTAAAGTATATTTTTTTGGATTGCGGTATTTAGATATTTTTTCTGATGTAGATTTTAGTTAATTAAAAAACAAATATGGAAACCTTTAGATTTTTACTTTTTGGTTTTGCAGGAGTTAGTGTAGTTTTTTGGGTGGCAATAATAGCTTTATGGCATGCATACATGTTTCCAAGATTCTTCAATGAAGATAAAGGTTTAAATTCTGTTATCAATCAAGAAATAAAAGTTGCTACAGATCCAATTTTAGGCAATTTGGTAAAGAGCAATAATTTCATAAATAGAGATAAATATTCAATGAAAAGTTTTGTTGTTGCAGACTTTTCATCTGCAAGTAATAATTTCAAACTAAATAAACTCTACACAACAATAATGATAGGAGTTACTTTTGCAAGTTTTATTTTTCTCACTTATGGATTAAGCAGTTCAATAACAACGGTAAGTTAAATGGAATCTATATATGTAATTGTTTTTATTACTTGCTTTGTTTATTTAATTTTTGACTCATTCAAAAATATAAATATTAAATAGATTGCTAATGTTTTTTGCCAGCTAATAAAATTTTTCTTCTTATATAAAAGAATACTAGGGTAGTAATTATCATTGCAGGTGGATGAAATGATATTGAATTTAGATATTCGAAGTAATCAAATGATTCCAAAATTTTGCTCGTAATTCCCCAAAACTATATTCCATATCTCAAATCCTTATTGATTTAAATAGATCAATATCTTGTATAAAATGCTAGTCAAATTTTTCTTAGCTAATATTTTGCGGACAAATTGCGGACAAATATTACTTTATTTGTCACGACAAACTTCGCAGAACCAAGCAAATAATTAGATATAGCTTTAAAACCTAGTGCTGAACTACGGCTATTAAGTGCTTTGGGAGCACTAGGTCGCAGGTTCGAATACTGTCGCCCCGACTCTTAAACACCAAGTCGTACTAGCGAGTTACCCAGACTCGCTTTTTTATTGCTTTTGCTTGTTGGCTCATAGCGGCCAACAAATAGCCAACAAATTAATTTTTATCTTGTTGACACACTAATTAAGATAAAAAAAGATCATTAAATTTATGCTCCCTGCAATTGTTTTATTGCTTTTCTGCATATTCATGCAATTAGCCTTGATTACTCTAATTCTCTCAAAGAACATAAGTTCAGATTCGAGACCAGCAGTAATTTTCATTACAGTATTATTTGGAGTTATAGGCCTATGGCAAACTATTGAAGTTTGGTATGCAGGAACTAGTAATATATATGGCTATTAAATAAATTTTTTTTGGATTTTGAAATCTCAAATATTAGTATTCACATCCATCATTTTTAGCTCGAATAATATCTGGCTTCATTTTTATTAAATCAAATTTAACCGCTTGAGGAATGGATTGATAAGGAGTCCATTGGAAAACTAATGTATTAGATTCTAATAACTTGTTAATAAATTTTTTTGGATCTCGGTTGAATAGTGATGTACCCGATGTTGACTCGTTCCAAGAAGTTCTTATAGGTTCTCCAGAATCCCAACGTAATCCAACTTTATTATTATCTGAGTTATATGTAGGAGTTTTAATAAATGCTTCTAGATTTGTAGTCTTACCATTTTTAAGACTGCATCTTATCCAGATTGTTGCCGTCTCAGGAATACCTATTGAATTTGACACTTTGGTAATAGAATTGTGAAAAATCCTAATTTTTGTTTCATCAGTCATTAAATCAATGCTTGATGAATATCCAGCATTAACAGACGAAGGCAAAGCAAGAACAACAAGAAAAGGGAGGAAAAATTTCTTCACAAAAGACAGCCTAATTTCACTTAATTTTATATCTACTGTCAACAAACATATATTCGAAGAATTTATCTTTGTTCTGTTTATTTATTGTGAATCTTTTTACTCTTGATCTACTGGAATTTATTAGCCAATGTTCTTTATTCATATATTTTATTTTGATCTAAAATCCTTTTTTTTATGAGTAGCTAAGCTAATTCTTTCTTACTCGAAATCTTATCAATAAATCCTTGGAATCTTTTGAATAATTTTTCATCGCTTCTTTTCTTTAATACAAATAATGTCCCTTTATCTCCTCTGCATATTCTTAGCTCCTTACTTAAATAGGTGATATCTAGCCATCCTTTTTGCTCTTTTTTTATTTCTGCTAATGCTTTTACTTTATTGAATCCTATTTGGGGACCTATTAATCCAGCATGAGTAAATTTAACTCCAACTCTAATATCATTGATTGGGTTTAACTTGGCTATGATACCTGTCCCAACAATTGCATTAATACCTCTTGGTTTAAGCAAGTTCATGGCACTTGAATTTAAAGGATCCAAGATTTGAAGATTATCTACTAATGGAGAATAATTTAAAAATGGAGCATTAGAACTGCTCCACCTTAACTCCCATATTCCCTGTAATTTTTCAACATCTTTACTAAGAATAAAATTAGAATTGCCCTCAAGTTTTGTAGCTAATAATAAAATATCTTTTGAATTAGGTTTATCAAGAAGTAATTTTATTAGCTTTTGCTCTGTCTCCATTATTCCATCTTAAGGATTAAATAATGTCATTGTTGATGAGTGTGTTTTCCCATTACTGCAAAATAAGACCATCAATCTTTTGATTTAACCAATCAAAGAAATAATTAGAGTCATAATCTTTTCAGCAATAAATCTTCTATCCATAAAAAAAAGAGGGTTTTATCCCTCTACTTTAGATCGACTGTCAATCTATATATATATGTAAAGAATTCAACTTTTTAAATATTTCCAAACATATTAAATACTAAGGTGCCTTGATTTATGAATTAATTTTGAAACACTTTATTTCTCTTATTCCTTTTCTTTCTATATCAATTTTTATATTCGGATGTTCAAATAAACCAGTAGAAAAAGAAATGGAAATGCCGATGTTATTTAATACGAAAGAAGAGGCAGAAAAAGAGGCCTATAAATTTGGTTGTGAAGGCGCTCATCAAATGGGTGATAAATGGATGCCATGCAGTATGCACAAACATAACCATTAAAAAAGAGGGTTTTATCCCTCTAAGTTAGATCGACTGTCAATCAATAATATTTTTACTCTTTAAATAAAAGCACTAGGTCGCAGGTTCGAATCATGTATCCTCGACTGGCTTTTCAGCGATTACCTAATTTGGCTTAGGGAAAAATCAGGGAAAATGAACTCCTTTTTAGGGGGTTTTCTTATGGTTTTTCCCTAGAGTTTATAGAATTTTATTGAATTTTTTAGGATATAAGCCTACCTTTATATATATCGATATAGTTGGTTGCTATCTTTATTAGCAGATGGCTATTAAATATGAAACTAGTACTAGAATTTACTAAAAGAATATTGATGAAAAAATTCTTATTAATTTTTTCATCATTTAGTATTTCAACTATTGCATTAACAAGTCCAAGTTTTGCTTCCTTAACAAAACCTGAAAAGGAAATGTTTGTATTTGGATTAATTACTGCAGTTTGTGAGATGCATGACGAGAATAATTTATCTTATTCGTTAGCAAAAAAGTATACAAAGCAATATGTTTATAATGCAGAAAAAAAATACTTATCTAAAAGTGAAATAGAATATGTAAAAGAAATTGCACTGGAACTTTATCCAAGTTGCCCATTTCCTAAATAATAGATCTCACATTACGTTGAACAAGCAACATTTATCCCAAATAAAACTAAAAAAAAAGAATAAATTAAAGGCTTTCTACATTCACCATTTTTATTTGTTTGTGGCAACTCCTAGAACCTTGTGGAGCACTAGATCAACTTTAGGGAAAATTTAGGGAAAAATCCAATAAGAATTAGAAAGTCTTATAAGGTTTTAGAAGAAAAAAGGGCTTATAACTGTTGTTATAGCTTCAAATCGTAGATATAGGGTCTTCTGAACTAGTGATTTGGGGGCACTAGGTCGCAGGTTCGAATCCTGTCGCCCCGACTCTTAAAAACCAATTCATACTAGCGAGTCTCCCAACTCGCTTTTTTATTGCTTACTGTCTCAAATTGAGAAAGGGGAGCTGTAGGGGGAGTTCATAGGATGTACTTTGCTGTATTTAGTGCCTAGAAATAGCTCCTGAAGATACTTGTTTTCTTCCACCCCTCATCCAGTAGTTGTTTATATTCCTTTCGAGCTGCTTCGATAGTTTCAACTCTGCTTCCTTTCATAACTGGTTTACTTGCTCGCTTATAAACACATCCATAACTAATCATCATTGCATCAATACTAGGACTAGGCTTCGATACATCTTCAAATGGTTCAAATACTTTTATCCTGGATCTATCTTTATTTATAAGGGTAAATTTTTCCATTACTACTTAAATCTATTGAGTAATGCTATGTAAATTCCCAACAATATGAATATTAACATGCCTACACCGATAACTTCATTTGGTTGATTATTCCAAAGCTCCTGAAAATATCCCATAAAAAATTCACTCTCAGGTTAAGAATACTAAAGAAAATAATTATGGAACGAATAGAAAAGTTTTACGAAGAAATTGAAAAGATAATAAAAGATTTAACTTTCTCTTATGTGGACAAACAAGGTAAGCTTTGGGATGATAGAAAAAAAGAATGGGAGAAAATTTGATTACTAAATTGGATGACACTTCTTGGCAGAAAGAGTTCTTGGAGATGAAGTCACATTCAACCTCAGATGTAAGACTTCTAATGCAAGGTGCAAAAGGATTCAGAGAGGCTTGGCACCTAGGTTCTCTGCATGAGGAATACAAAATCATGAAACGTCGAGCGCACCAACAACAGCAGTAACTAAATAACTAATACCAAAAAACAAAAAGCCAAATTAAGTATCAAACTTAAGTTTTTTAGAAGTAAATCTCATAAACAAAAAAAGGGCGTTAGATTCGCCCTAAATAAAAAAGCTTGATAATCCCCATCACCCAGCTCTTTAAAAAATACTAGCACTATATATGGTGCTTGTAAGTATTAAATATTACCTATCTATGGGGTTGTTTGTTCCTTTTTAATTTGTCATGATAGAAAACCCCATCATCCAGGCTCGCAAGGGTCTTTTTTTTTGCCTATAAAAACAAATATGTGAAGGATTCAAAAAGCAACATATACATATAACAGTCTCTCTAGTTACACAAAAAATCCATCACAAAGTATTAGGATACTTTTACTAAGATAAGGTATTCAATATGTCTCTAAAGAATCAAACCAATGATATTTATCCATGGGATTATCAAATAGGAGATGATAATTTCCAATTAGAACCTTGGATTCTAGAAAAAGGGAAAGAATTTGTTTCTATTGAAAAGAATTTAGATGACAAAGGTTTTTTTTATTTACAAAAGAATAAGGAGAAACGTCTTTCTCTTAACTCTTTACAAATAAAATCGACTTATAATCAATTGATGAATTTTGGATATAAGTTACGAATAAGCAAGCTCTAATTTTCTTTTGATTTATACTGATAATCTTCAGAATCGCAAAGTAATAAAAACTAATTATTTCTATTAAATTTATTGTATTTTTTATTATTGGGTCTGTCCCTTTTCTCAGCCTCGTTGACCCTTATCTCTCTTCCCATCCATTCAACATCTTGAAGATCATCAATAGCTTTTTTTTCAGAATTATGATCATTTAAATCTACAAAAGCAATACCTCTTTTTCTTCCTGTTTCTCTATCAAGAGGTAAATAACATTTCTTTACTACTCCATAATTACTAAAAAGTTGTTCAAGATCTTCAACCTCAGTTTCCCAAGATAAATTTCCAATAAAAATAGTCATTTCTTTAATTTTTTTGTGAAGGTATAAATAGTTGCTTTGGACTAGTGAAGTTATCTCCAATCAAATGCTTCCATTGTTCATACTCTAACTCTTTATTCGCTATGTAACGAGTAGAAAAACTTACATATATATTACAAACCCATTGCTCTTCTAAGTTTTGTAGCTTCATCTAAACCTTCCATAACTGTAAACGTGGAATTTTCAGTTGCTTCTTTTCTTAGCTTTGAAAGCTCTTTATATTCTTCAGATTCATAAGCTTCAACGGCAGCCCTCATTGATGGGAATTCACAAATAACGGCTAAATTGGCATCCTCAGTCCTTTCCTTTCCTTGAGGCTCTGTATCTTTTGCAAAAACTTGACCTCCAAACTCTTTCAGCCATGGACCAACTTTATTTACATATTCATCAAATAAGTCCTGATTAATTATTTTCGCCGTTGATATCCAGTAACCTTTAGCCCCTTTTTTATCCATTTATTTATATTAGTGTTTCAATTAGATTACATCATCTCGTATTGATCAAATTTGGTTTTTAACTTTGCTGCTTTATGGATTAATCCAACTGCCTCTTTTCTTCCAGTAGCTTGTTGAGCCTTGCGCATTAATTCAGCATATTTTTTGTTTAGTTTTTTCATTAGTTTACTTTTTTAGTTTTATATACACAGGCTTAATAAGTGATTTTTATTCTTTGCATTCGCTCTATGGGATAGATCAACACAATTTGTTTATCAGAAAGTATTTGACTCTTGCAGGTGGGATTCTTTTTCAAAAATTCTTTAGCTGGTCAATATTGCTTAGTCTTATCTCTACCTGAGATTTATTAACAATAACACAAGAACAAAAATAGATCTTTGAAAGATGCTTAACTCTCTAGATACCTACAAATAAATTCAAAGTTTTCATAGTCCATAGTTATTGTCTTAAACCTATCTCTTTCTATTTTTCTATTCCCAAAATTCTGCAATTCCACTTTAATAGATGGATGTTTTATTGAGTAAGATGGATTAAAGCCAATACGCTTTGCACGTTTATGCAAATCCTTTTTAAGTCGAGGGTCGCAGCCACAGAATAAGATAGTTGGCCTAGAAGAATTACCTATGGAAGCATCAGTAATTCTTTGTTCTAAATCGGATGCGATATCTTCGAGAACCTTCATTTAATTTTTTTCACTTCGAGAGGCATAATTAATAACCAATATTATTTCTAGGGTTAGTTATGTAAATTATTAAATTTAGAACGTAATTAACAGGCAAGTTTAATGTTTTCAAAAGTAGCAAAGCAATTCCTTGAGTTAAGTTAAATCCTGTTTCTTTCATAAATAAAAGAAGGGGTTCATTTATACATTGTAAATAGATTGTCAATTAATAAATTGGTCAAACGGTCTTGAATCAACAACTTAGTAACTTAATTAAATTATTAAAAACTAGTATTAATTTAGAAACTTATGGGATATGAAAATAATTTTAAAAAGAGAAGCCTCACTAGGTCTAGAATCCTACAGAGAACTAGGATTTAATTCCGAAGAGGAACTAAAATTAGAAATTTCTAAACTTACTAAGTTTAGACCTGAATTTGATACTGATTTGGAATAAGTTGATAGCGGTTCAAAAAGTAAAGATTTAATTTAATATTCTCTATTTTTTAATTATTGGTTTTAATTTGATTCTCCCAAGTCAATTGCTCAACTACCATTAAAAAAGTCAGCCTGTATCCCTACCAGCTGACTTTCATGACAATGCAAGTTTTTAAAAACTATACGAATGTATTTGTTGTTGTGATGCTTAAAACAACTGCAACAAAGAATATGTAAGGAACCATCTTAAGGGGTACATAACCTTGTCTTTTAGATGAAAAATCCATTTATACAAACCCTGGAATAATTTGTCCTGTTGTTAGATATGCACCTATAAGGGCAATAAACCCAATCATCGCAAATCTACCGTTGAGCTTCTCAGCTACGATTTTTTCCTTCTCAACTGTTTTTGTTTCGTTCATTTGTTTGGTTGGCTATTTAGCTAAGACGCTTCCTAATGCAATCTTGAAACAAATCTAATGACTGAAAAGCATAAGTGTGAGTATAATTACTTACTCTCATACCCTCTATAAGCTGTACTTATTAGACTTTTTTAGATTTTCTCAATTTATAAGGAACAATTATTCAATAAAAGTTAAAAAGAGAATTTATAGCTATTAATAAATAAAGGATATTAATGAAACAAAAAATCAATATAAATTTTTTAGAAAAATATATAGCTCATTTTGTAAATGATATTGAATATAAAAGGATTACAAAAAAATTAGAGGAATATGATTTAATGGCTGACGTTGATGATCAAAGATTTCATCACTTTTGTTCTTCAATTTAAGTGTATGGTCCAGAGTTAAAAACATCATTTCTTCGACCTAGTTAACATGAGGCACTAGGTCACTCCGGGGGAGCTAAAGGAGGAGCTGAGGTTATATATTTTGTATATAGAACTATAACTTTGTACAATATTGAGACTCAAACTCGTTCTACTCTCTTGGTTATAACCTAGTCATAGCTTAGTTTTGTTTTATAATCTCAAATAATAGATCGAATGCTTTGGGAGCACTAGGTCGCAGGTTCGAATCCTGTCGCCCCGATTGACTTCTCACGATTCTTAAATACTCTCTGGGCGATCTCTGGGCGATCATTTGCAATACCTTGCATAGCTTTGCATGGTGCATCGCCCTCTTCTATCAAAGATTGGATTGTGCAAGTAGTAAACATTTTATTTATTTGAGAGGACAATAACTTATATTGCAGGCATTACCAATAATGCCAATATCGCTATAAATTAATTAAAAGTTTAAAGTTGATTACTTAATAAATGGGGACAGGATTTTTTTCAGGAATTTTTGCTCTAGTGGGTATATATAAATACTGGGGTGATAGTCAATTAGGTGGATTTATATTACTTGTAATAGTTAGTTGGTTCGTTACTGAAATGGTCAGAGGTGATGTTGAAAAGAATGGGATTGATGGAGGTAATAAACTTCTGGCTTTATCTGCTGGGGTTTTGCAAATTGCGATTATTGTGATTGGCTTTTCATCTCTTTGGAGCTAAATCCTCTAAGTATTTTATATCTAGTTTATTTAATAATTAGTTTGATCATATGGACTATCAAATACGAATAATTTCAAATCTAAAAGCAATTTGTTGAAATCATCTGAGTATCTTTCATATTCACTATTGATATCAATCATTTTATATGTTGCCTTTAATGTCTCAACACCTTTTTCATATTCGCTTGAATAAGCTCTGAATAATTCTTTCAAAGGAATTATCTCAGATTTATCGCAAAGTCTATCTTCAAGATTTTTCTTTGAGCACTTATGCATCAAAAAAGAAACATGTTTTAGACCCTCAACCCCTAAAGCGAGAGTTGATCCAGATTTTTTATAATTCTTTTTAGCTATTAAAAAAAAAGTTGATATACCCATTACTAAGTCTCTATCTTTTGAGTAGAAATCCTCTGCCAGAGAAATATCTTCCGGAAAAACTTTACTTCTAATAAAAAAAGTGAAATAGGTATTTAGTAGATATCCAATCCCTAGAGCATTTCCAAGTAAAGGAATATCTTGATTACTAACCTCTAAACTACTTGCAAATCTTTTTGCAGTCTCAAACATAATTTCGTCTAACTCTTCAATATTCCTTATGTTTCCTACTAATCTTTTTTGATTTCTATAAGATTTTCTAGAATTTTCTTTATTATTTTTTAGAATATTTTTAATATTTTTTTTAATGTTTTCTTCTAAAGCTACCTGCTTTGTGCCTACCCAGAATCCCATATCCTCAGAGAATGCAGCTAGGATAAAAAGAAAAATAAAACAAATAATTAAAAATAGAATTTCCATTAATTTTACTTAAGCTGACAATTCGGAATATTGAATGCAAAACGTATCAAAATGATAATCAATATCTAAAGATTTGAATATCAAATGAAACGCTTCTTATTTCTAAGCCATATCATTTCTCAATTTTTAGTACCTGTTGTTGCTCACCCAGTTGATTTCTCAAAACCTATAGAAACTACATGTCTTCAAATGACATCAAATCAATATGGAGTAGGTGGACTTGGAGAGGGTATTAAATGGGAAATTTTAGGAGCATGTGATGTGGAAATAGATCCTAGTAATAAAGGATTAGTCAAAAGTCTTACTGTTTATCCTTATCAAAAAGAAAGGTCATCTTTTTACTTAGAACGAATTAAAAATGGATTGCACCAAGGACTAAAACCATACCAAAATCCAAGTGGCAGATTGGTTCATTGTCTTTGGAGAACTAAGAAGCACCTCAAAGCTATTTGTGCAATTAATAATTGGCACTAGATCCAAAAAACAACCATTTATTCTGAATATATGAAACGCTTAATTCGTGCACCGCTAAATTAATTATGATTGATAGTCGATAAAACATAGAGGAGTAAACCTCTAATTCAGATCGACTGTTCACAAAATCAAATATGGATTAATAAGACCTAGTGACCATAGAGCACTAGCTCGCTTGCGGGCGATCCTCGGGCGATCAAATGCATAACTTTGCGATACTTTGCTACATATAAAACAATTCCTGAGACTCATAATGGATATTGATTCTTGAAACTAAAGTCATAGCCTCACTTCGTTCTCATGGGTACTGTCGCAATTTGCTGATCGAGTGCTTTGGGAGCACTAGGTCGCAGGTTCGAATCCTGTCGCCTCGATCATTCATAGCAGTAAGTCTCAATTAACACATAATTTTTACAAAAGAAAACGATATTGGAAGTAATAAACGTTTCATACTCTTCTATTTTTTAAATTTAAAAATAAGTTTGTGTAATTTGCAATAACTAATAACAGCAAAAGAAAAGTATTAATGGACATTAAATAAAGAGGGATTTGATTCTCCCTAAATATAGATCGACTGTCAATTATTGAAAATACCTCTTATAAGATTTTCTAAAAAAACTGGCAGTTTTAATGAAATTTGCTTTTATGAGTAAAGAGTTATTTATATTATGCAAATCTCATTTTTTGCAAAAGTAGTTTTGTTTTTAACTCTTTATTGTATTTCTGATTTATCAATTAAAAATAATATTTTGAGAAAAGTAATTAATAGAGCTAATAGAGCTAAAAAAATTTAAACTTCCAAATTAATGGAATTTTTAACTAATTTTTGGAATAATCAACCCACTACAGTTATGGGAATAGGTGTAGCAATATTTTTATTATTAGGAATTTATATTTCTTTACTCCAGACATATCAATAAATTAGTTAATTATTTTCTTAATTTTTTCTAGATTCCATTTATCAAATATTAATTTCATTTCTCTTTCGTAGTATCTTACTTTCTTTGCAAAAGGTAGTTGTTGAAGAATTATACCAAAGGGGAATTTTAAAAAAGAAGAGACATAAACAATATAAAATTCGACAAATGAAGGTTTTGGTGGGAGAGGTAAATTTTTTACATATGCCCAATCAATGCATGGTTTTAGTTGCTTATCACTATCGATAATATTCTTTTTACATCTCCACCAAGAGAATAGATAAATGCAAATAAAAATCGGTAACGGAAGAAGTCGCAACTACTCTTAAAAACCAATTCAAATTAGCGCGTTACTCAATCCCCCTTTTTTATTGTTTACTGTCACATATAGCCAAAGAGTATCTATAAGGGTAGCTAGAATCTTCGAAGATCCTCCTTTCGTTTGCTTATATCTACTACTTATATGTATCGAGTAAGAATATATGTAAATCCCAAACAATATCGCATCCAAATAATACGGAGATTGAATACAAGTAAGATTTAGACAATGTATTTAATTAATAAGGATAATTTATCAATGGTATAAATTTTACTCCACACAATTATTGCGTTATTGGACTAATATATGTACGACGGATTTTAAAAA
>QCLZ01000002.1 GCA_003214175.1 Prochlorococcus sp. AG-418-I20 | reverse complement strand
TTTGAAAATAATTTTCCAAATTTATATGCAATATATTGTTCTTTATTTAAAGTTTTCTTAAGGTCTTCGGATAATTCGAGGTTATATTTTCCTAAAATAAAAGGGGCATCAATATTACAGTTTTCTTGAGCAAAAATATCTCTCTCAAATACAGTAGTTAATAAACTTAATTTATTATTGCGTATAAATCTCTCATTTTTCAATTGGATTAATCTATTTCTTCTTAAGAAAACACAATAGATTTTCTTAGCTATATCTATATCTATCTTCTTTTCTATTTTTTTTATTTTCATCTTTTCTTATAAGCAATATTATTTACAATACTTCCAATTTCTTTATACATTTTTGAATTTAAATATCCATATTTTTCACAAAATAGAATTCTTTGTTTTTGTAATTCATCTGAAAACCACCATTTATCTATTTCGTTAAATATTGAGTTTAATTTATTAGCAGCATTTAATGGACAATCGTAGAAAATTCCTACTTTTTTTAGATGATTTAAATCACTTTCAACAAACTCGTTAACTTCCCACAATGTTGTATCCCAGAAAATTATTGCTGGTATATTGGCTGACAAAAGTTCAATAAAACCTCTGCCTAAATATGTACAAATAATTATGCTAGATTTAGAAACTTGTCTAGAATAACTATGTTCATTGTTGGCGAATAAGATACCTTTACAATTTTCCATCCAATACTCTTTCTGATTCCATCCTTGATTCGTTTTATATAAACGCAATCTTAGGTTTTTTTTGGTCTCAAGATTCAAATTATTATAAAATTTAAATTGATCTTTGAAATACAGATGCATTTGTTCTCCTAAAGGGAATGAAGCCAAATCTCTTGTAAACTTAGAGTTAATAGTTGGAATTAAAAGGATTTTTCCTTTTGGATTATGTTTATTAAATTGAAGGTAGTTCCAAAATTGGCCTACTTGTACTGAATTGCTAAATTTTTTATTTTGCTGACCAGTTGTAAGATAATGATCACAAACTTCAGCTTCATAGTCTAAATGCATCTGATATTTTGGTAAGACCCCTCCTAGATGGGATGCAACAACTAATTTACATCCTTTATCAATAAATTTTGATGACCAAATTTTAAGATAATCCCCATGAAAATGATCATAAGATGTAAAAATAACATCTATATTTCTTAAATTAGCAAGCTCATTATTTTTAATTTCAATTTTTTTAAATCCTTCTAGAAATATTAAAGGCATCCATTTTGGGATTAATTCTTTTAAAATTTTTTCAAATTCGCCATCTGATTTCTCACTCTTCAATTTCCATTTCCTATAAGATTCAGAATAAGTAATACGTTTTAAACAAGAAAATTGAGGTTCAAAAAATATTTTTCCTTTTAATCTAAATCTAATTTTTAAAAGATTGATAAACGAAATTCCTATACCAGTGATTATAAATATTTTCTTTCCTAATCTAATATTCCTTAAAATTAAACTAAAAAAATTAAATATTAATATTTTTATTTTTCCAGTAAAAAAAGATATCAGACTTTTTTTTAAGTTGACTTTATATTTAAATTGATTTTGATTAGTCTTATATTTTTTAACATTTATATTGGGGAAATACTCTATTAAATTATTTATAAATAAATAGTTCCATTTTTCATCTTCAAAATCTATTCTTGAACTAAAAGTATCAAATGGAATATAGTCTTTTTGATTAGCTTCGCAAAAGTAAGTAACTAAATTTTTATATTTTTCATCGACCATCTTAAGCATTGAGAATCTATCATAAGAAACAATTAGAAAAGAAGTTAACCAATATCCAATTATTAAATTCCAGGATTTTTTAGAAAGGTTCGTATTATGCAAATAGTTTAATTCTGGAACAAGAAAAGATAGTATTTTACTCTTTAAATTACTTAAATATTTATAATCGTTTTCTGCTTTTAATTTATCATTCCAATGGTAATTAGAAATGATATGAGACTTTGAATTATCAAAATCAAATGGCTTAGAATAATCAGCTAAAAATATAATCAGATTCTTATTTAGCTTAATATTATAGGGAGAGACAACTAAATTTTTTAGAGTATTTTTTTTTTTCATTATTATTTATTTATTTTAAATTAATCCTTTAAATCTCTCCAATCTAATATATAGTCTTCTTCTAAATCATATTTAACTTTTTTACCAATTACATCACCCCAAAAAATTGGGCTTATTCCTGTTCCAGGTCTTTTATAAGTAAGGTCTTCTTCTTTAATAATTTGATTAGAATTTAATTTATTTTTTAGGACAATGCTTCTTCTAGCATTTTTCCTAGACAAACTTTCATTCTTTATAGGTTGCTTAATTCTTGAATTTCCTAAGAGAATTAATATCTTATCTAAAATATTCTTTAAATTTTTAAGATCTTTTATATCCATTGCATGATAGTGATCATTCCCTTCTAATTCTTTGTCAAAAGTAAAATGTTTTTCTATAATTTCAGCACCAAGAAGAAAAGATGAAACTACAGTTGTCATTGATGAATCAGGTATTGTATGGTCAGAATATCCGATAATTGAATTGGGATATGATCTTTTAAGATGCTTAATCATTGCAAGATTAGCATCTTCATTATGAGTCGGGTAACATAGTATGCAGTGCATTAGTGCTGGTGAGTTTCCACTAATCTCTTCAATGGTTGTGACGGCTTGATCAATTTCGGAGAGATTTGCAGCGCCAGTTGATAAAACTATTGGTTTATTTTTTGAAGCAATTTTTTTTAAAAAAGGGATATTGGTTAAATCTGCTGAAGCTATTTTATAAAAAGGCACTAGAGGTTCTAGAAAGTCAATTGATTCATCATCAAACGGAGTTGAAAGAAAATCAATCCCAATTTTTTTACAAAAATTTGATAAGGATATATATTCTTTTTCGCCAAAATTATCAAACTTTTTGAATAATTCATATTGACTTTTAGTTTTTTCTTTTGAGGTGTCCCAGTAACTTGGTGAATTCTTTGAAGCTAATGTAGAGGCTTTATAACTTTGAAACTTTGCGGCATTCGCTCCACCTTTTTTTGCAAGTTTAATAAGTTCGATAGCTTTTTCATAAGATCCTTCATGATTTACTCCTATTTCAGCAATAATGTATGGATTTGTATTTTGGTCTAAAATCTGATTTAAAGTTTTAGCAGTACTAATCATATAAGTTATCTATAAAAAAAGTAGCAATTTATATCTCCAAGTTTAAGAAAATCTAACCCTTTAAACAATAAAACATAAACAGCTTTAATAAATGGATATTTTTTTATTAGAGATCTAATAAATTCCTCTAGAACTACATTTCTCACTATTCCAAAAGGATTTTTTCCTCTGGATATATTACTAGTAGTCCAAAATTTTTTACACTTAAAATTTGAGTTTAGCATTTCACTTATTAGAAATTTTTTTGAAGGAAAAGAATAATGTCCAGGTTCTAGAAACATATCCCATGGTTTATTAAAAAATCTACATAATAAAGAGGAAAAAGAATTAGTATTTGGGTAGTAAATTAAGAAGAGAGAATTTTTTTTTGGCAATATTTCATTAATTTCTCTCAAAAAATCAGTTGGATTTTTAAAATGTTCTAATACACCAACCATACTTATAGAATCAAACTGTAAATTTTCTAAGACCTTTTTATCTCCCTCATAAGCTTCTATATTATTTTCTTTTAGAGATTTTATACTACTAGGATCTATATCAACACCAATTACCTTTTTTACATATTTTTGTAATTCTCTAGTAAAAAAGCCCGCTCCACACCCATAATCAACAAATGTTTTCGATTTGATTAAATCTTTAATTGAATTAGGAATTAAACTTGAACTATAAGGATAAAATGAATCAGAATTATCCAAAGTTTTTTTGGAAGCCTCGAAGCATAATGACTCAGAATATTTTTTTTGTTTTTGAATTGGCATACATGAAAAACTATTGCATTTTTTGCACCAATAAATATAAGACTTAACTCTATTAGACCTATCTAAACCCTCTGGAATATAAGTAATTTTAGAATTAAAAATTTTGGGAGGATTTTTAAAATTACTACCACAAATAAAACAATTTTCTATTGCTTTTTTTTTAGAAGATATATATTTTTTTATTTTTTGGGAATTATTCAACTTTTTTATCAAATCGAAAGGAGAATCTTATTTTATCACGATTTAAAAGGCCAACATCCTCTGGATGAAAAGAAAAAATTCCTAAATCTTTTTCTAACTTAATAAATAATTCATTATATTTCCAGCAGGAAGAAAAGAATGTTTCATCATTTTCCCAGAGTTTTAAAAAGGAGAGATAGTCTTTTTTTTCATCTAACATCAGAGAGATAGGATACCTTTTAGGAACATCATGAAAAAATTCCTCAATATTAAAAATTTCCTCTCTGTCTAAAAACCAACTTAATGCGTTTGTTGAATTTGGGAAGGTAGCAAATTTATTTATAAACAATAAACTCTCTATATTCATAATTTCAGAATTACATCCTAAAATTAAATCATCTGAGAAAATATAATCAAGATCATTATTTATAAATCTTGCTAACAATTTATTTATTGAAATCAAATCCCTAAACATGTCATCACCTGTAATTCTGACTATATGAGTAAGGTCCTCATTTAAAGCAATATCTACAAATCTGCTAACAAGATCCTCTTCTTCTCCACGATAAACTTGAAATCCTTTTTGATTAATGTATGAGGCCATATAATCATCATTTTTATTTGTACTAGTTGATAATATAGTCTTTGCATTAACAAAATATTCTTTAATTCTTTTCAAAATTTTAAATATCACTGGCTCGCCATTAATTTCTAACATTGCTTTTCCAGGCAATCTTGTGGAAGACATTCTTGCATGCACTATAATTCCTAAATTAATTTTTTCTTTTTTATATTGCTCATTATTAATTTCTCTATAATTTACTAGTCTGGTCAGAAAAAAAAGATTATTTTTTATATGCTTATTTAAAATTAAAATAAAGTTATGAGATACTAATGAATTTAATTTCGATCGATTTATAAACTCTTCTAACATAAAAATTGAATTTTCTAAAAGAGATTTATTTAAAATTTCTTTAGGAACTAAAAAGAGATTTAGTTTTTTAAAATGTGGTTTTGCTTCTTCTATAAAACTTTTTAATAACTCATCATTCGCAGAATAAAACAAAAAACAAATATTAGCCTCAACAGAATGTTTTTGAAAAATTTGTAAAAGAATCCATAAATCTTTAATAAAAATTTGATTTGATGAAACAATAAAATATTTTTCTTTAACGAAAAATTCTACATTAGATTCTTGATCAAAAAAACATTGATAATTTAATAAATTAAACTTAAAAATTGTATTTAATTCTTTATTACTTAACATATATCTTAAAAAGAATTACCAAGCCGTATAACCCCCATCAACTGATAAAACTGTCCCAGTAATATATTTTGAGGCATCAGAGGATAAATAAATTAAAGCATTAGTAATATCATCTGCTTCACACATCTTACCTAACATTATTTTATTAACATAATTGCTGTAAAAAGGATCTTTATGATCATTAAATACACCTGCGGGAGCAACTGCATTGACTCTTATATTTAAATCACCCCAGTATGCAGCTAAATACTTTGTCATACCTATCAAGGCAGACTTAGTAGCTGCATATGCGATACTAGAATTTAATCCACTATCGCCATAAATCCTTTGATCGCATCCTGCGATTCCATATGTGCTACTCATATTAATAACTGAACCATTCTTGGTATCTTCCAAGTATTTACCAAAAACCTGACATATATTTAAAGCTCCAGTTAAATTAACCCTTAGATTCGCATCCCAAACCTCATGTGGAAATTGAGTAAACTCTACAAGACTTCCATTTAAAAAGGTAACCTGTCCAGCAGCAGCATTATTAATCAGAGTATTTGGCAATATTTTTTTTAAACTTAAATCGTTGAAAATTTCTTTTAAATCAGATTTATTTGTGATATCACTCTTATAATAATGAAAATTTTTCTTCAAATTTGCGTCCAAAGAATCTATTACAGGTGGCTCATCTTTTATATCAAGTCCAATAACAATTGCTTTATATTCTAAAAACTTCCTAATAAAGCTTAGTGCGAGTTTCCCAGAGGCACCTGTTAAAAGAATAATTTTATTTTGAAGAGAAAAACTATTTTCAACCATTTTTTTATTTAAACTTTAATAAGTCTCCCATCATTATTACTAGATTTCAAGCAAGCATCCGAAACCTTCATCAAATGATCAATATTTTCTAAAGAGGGCAGCTTATCATAATTAGCTGAAAAAACTGAACTTAATGAATCAATATAGGTTTGATTAAAATCAAAATCTTTAAATGAAATAGCTTCTTCTTTACCAATTTTTAATCCATCATGGAATGGATGATATTTGATTATTTCATTAGAATTAGCGATTTCAATACCTCTAACATATTCTTTATAAAAGAAATTTAAATCTAAATTACTTATTGAATTATTTTCATGAAACAAATTAACTATCGCATGATCATAAGAATCAATATCTAGATGAGTATTACGCATAATACATGAAACTTTTTCCACCTTTCCCATTAACAATATTGCTATGTCAATTTCATGATGACTTGTCAGAAGCGGACCTCCGCCAAGAATATTAATAGCTTCATATCTTTTTTTGTAATCTTCCCATTTATGTAAATCAGGTAGATATTCACCAAATACTCCTCTCAAGGATAAAAAGTTTTTATTAGAAAGACTTTTTAGTTTTATTAAACCAGGATGAAAACGCATATTATAACCTGCATATAATTTGGCATTTAAATTAGAAGAATATAATTTCAAATTCTCCCAATGAGAAAAAGATATTGCTGCAGGGACCTCAGTATATATATTTTTAATTTTTAATTTATCTGCATTTTCTAAAGACAAATATCTAATTGAGGAAGGAGTTGCGAAAATTAATATCTCAAATTCATCAAAATCTTTTAATTCACTTTTAGCTATTTTTTTTACTTTTTCTGATGCGTTTAGAAATTGATCTCTAAATTTATTTTGTGGATTTCTGCTTAAAACAAATACATTTTTGTTAAAAATATTTATTAAATTTTTTGCATGACGTTCTCCAATTGAGCCAGAACCAACTATCAAACAATTCTTATTTTCCATTAAGCAAAATTCTTAGGAACTTGAACCATGTTTGGATATTAGTAGTTTTTTGTAGTTATTGAGAACCGATCTATCATTAGTCATATTTCGTTCATGTTTTCTGTATCTATATAAAGGCAAGTTTAAAAAATCCATCTTAAACTTTTTCGTGAATCTGATTCTTAAATCCTCGTCTTCATAACATCTAAATTTTTCATCATACAACCCAATCTTTTCAAGATTTTTTTTTCTAAACATAATTCCGCAAGCGATTGGTTTTTCTTTACTTTTAACTATTTCAATAATCTCTTCGAACTTATCAACTAATATATAATCACATGCAACCGCTCCAATATCTTTATATACGTCAAGATAATAGCTTAAAGATGACAAGAAATTTATGTTTACATAATCGTCTGCATCAACTCTAACTATATATTCTCCTTCTGCAGAATTAATTCCTAAATTCACTGAATATGGAAGGCCTTTGTTAACTTCGTTGGTTATGATTTTTAAAGTTTTATCATTTGGAGTTTTTAAAAGTTCTAGTGCATAAGCAGTTTTATCTGTACTTCCATCATTGATAATTATTATTTCATATTTATTATGTGGAAGAGCCTGATTTAATAGAGATCTAATACATCTACCTATATATTGATCATCATTAAAAGTTGAAATAATGACTGATATTTTTACCATTTCTTTTTTCTTAAATTATATCATTTTCCATTCCAATAAATTTTCAGTAATCTAAGTATTTAGATTTAATTATTTAATAATTTTAAATTAATTAAAGTAAACTAGTTTTTGGCTATGTTCTACATTAGGGTTTTATTTAAAGTTTTTATATGGTATGAATGTAGTTTTAGTAGGACATGGGTCAATTGGTTCAAGATATAAAAAAAGTTTATTAAAATTTATAAACTCATATAATAATTTAATTATCGTTGACAAAAATATTTCATTAATAGATTCTTTAACTAAAGAGGGATTTAATTGTTTTAAATCAGTTTCACAAATAAACTCTGAAAGTGGACTGATTTCTCATGGAATAGTAGCAAACTGGGGGCCAGATCACGTCAAAACCGCTCATGAACTTATAGATTTGGGATGCAAGAGATTAATAATCGAAAAACCTGTATCAAATAGAATAGATGAATTGATCTATCTAAAAAAAAGATGTAATGAAGAAAATATTTTTGTGACAGTACATCATCATTGGAACTATACAAATATTTTAAAAATTTTAAAAGAAAGTGAACTAAAGTTTAATTTGGGAAATCCTGTTGGCATCAGGTTAATGGGTGGATCTGTTTGCTTAAGTACGAATGGAACTCATTTTTTAGATTTAGCATGCTCAATTCTTCAATCTATTCCCCAAGAAATTACAGGTGATCTTGAATTAGATTACATAAATCCAAGAAGTATCGACTTGGTCAATATTGGCGGAATGGCATCATATAGAATGAAAAACGGTACTTTTATTCACGTTTCTTTTTCCAATAATAATAGCCAAGCTTTTAGAACGGAAATTGTTTATAGGCATGCAATTATTGAAATCAATACTGATTTTAAAATTAGATGTTTCAAAAGGAAAGAAGAAGATATTCTGAAATTTGGTGAAAAAATTACTAGATATGGCGATCTAGAGTTTGTATCAGATATCAATTATGAGGATATATCGACGATTGACTTAATTTTAGAAAACTTGTTTAATGGCACTAATCCAACAGTAAGTATTGATCATGCAGAAACTTCACTATTGATGGTTTTAGGGGCAATAGACAGTCATTTATCGATGCACAAAGTGAAGTTTGATAAAATTAAAGACAACGGAATCCTAATAAGTTAATGAACATCGGATACATAGGTTCAGGCCCAATTAGTAATTTCCATATTCCTGCTATTAAAAATAATGATTTTAAAATAGAGGCAATTGGATCAAGAAAAAATTCAAGTCGCTGCGAAATTTTTGCATCACAACACAAAATTCAAGAGAAATACTGTAAAGGAGGTTGGGAGGAAGTTTTATCTAGAGATCTTGATGCTTTTGCAATTTGTCTAGACATTAAAGCTACTATTAATGTCCTAGAAAAAGCATTAGAAACTAATAAGCCAATTTTTGTAGAAAAACCTATTTCATCAAATCCAAATACTTTAAATAGATTTTTAAACCATAGAAATATTAAAAATGTATTTGTTGGTTATAATAGAAGATTTTATGAAACCACAAACAAGCTAAAAGAGTTATGTCTTAATTCCGGAGGAGGGACTATTTTTTTAAATATGCCTGAAAGTGATTATGGAATTAAACAATTTATAAATAATGGTTGTCACATGATAGATACTCTTAGGTATTTAGTAGGAGACTTTAAAATAATTGGCAACGTAAAAAAAATAGATCCCGCAAATAATGATCTATTCTCTTTCTCAGCATTATGTAGAAATGAAAAATGGGATATATTAATAAATGCGCATAGTCAAGTACCTGCAAATTTTTCAATAACTGTAAATTCTAATAAGAGTGTTTTTGAACTTAAACCTATTGAAAAGTTATCTATATACAATGGTATGGATATTATTGAGCCCACAAAAAAAGAACCCATCCGCAAATATATCCCTCATTTACAGAATTATTATTTAGAAGATTGTAAATTGAAGCCTGGATTCAATTCAATGTATAAAAATTTTAAATTATTTGTAGAAAAAAAAGATTGTAATAGCTGCTCATTCAAAGATGCTTTTATGACCATTAAAACCTGTTGGGATCTCATAGAAAATGGAACAAATATAAATTCATTGATTAGGAAATTCTAATCAGAAATATATAATTATTTTTTAATCTCTATAAGTTCTGATTCCTCTAATATTTTTACTATTTCTAATATTTTCCACATTGGTTGATTTAAATAATCACTTATTTCTAGAATAGATTTCTTACCATCAGACCAAGTTAAGAAATCCATAATTAAATTTGTTTTTTGATAGTCCTTTTTTGCTGATAAATTTGGATACAATCCCCTTTTACCTAACTGAGGTTCACATAAGACTTTCGTAATTGGATAACCATTATTTTCTAAAAGATTAAGACATTTATCAACCACTTTAAATCCCCCAAATAAACCATCCGGTGTGACTACATTATCAAGATTATCTAAAGAGGTATGGTATTCAGGGTATTCGCCATATTTAGTTCTCATTATTGAAGCTACGGGGAGATCAATACCTGGGGCACAATATTGTCTCTCATCACTGCCTCGCTCGCTCCAATCAAATGACTTATAGTTCGGATCTACAAAAGATAAAACATGTTTTATAACCTGATCACTTATTGAATTACCCATTCGAGAAGGGAGATAAGAATAATTTCTTTCATCACCTATACAAGTCAAATTAAAACCTGCAAATATATTTTTCTTTAATATTTCTAAATTCTTACTTAAGTAGGTTATGGAACCTATAGTCTCTGGAATAAAAACAAATCTATACGTATAGTAAATATTTTTTTTCAGTAAAATGTTTTTAGCAATATGAGTACTGACAACAGGGCCTGATAATTCATTATTTGCCATTGAGGGATGACAAATATAAGAAGAAATAAAAATTTCCTTTTTTGATTCACCTTCAATGATTAATTCACCATAAGTTAAATTTCCATCAAACAACTCTGAATCAATAAAAACTTTATAATTTCCTTGCTTTAATTTTTCTCTTTGTTGATGAGAAATGCAGAATCCCCAATTCTTACTGTAATAAGAAGTAACGTAAGGGATAGCGTTAGGTTGATTAGGCAAAGAATGCAAATTATATTGGAGTTCCTGAAGTGGAACAGATTTATTTACCGAATGACTATAACCAACAAGATGTAGATTATTCTCTTTAAAATCACAGATCTTTTTCCCATCTGGATCAATTATATATGCTTCTTTAACATGCCATTCTTTTGGAACAGTCCAGTCAAAAACTTTTGTTCCACTTGGTACTTCATGAATTTCTAAATTTGGAATTACTGCTTTTATTTCTTTTAAAGTTTTTCTTACACCATCGCCAGTAATACTTCTGTTAAGCCCCCATAAACTTTTTGCAAATCGATGCAGTACTTGACCATCAATGTTCATAAAAATGCAAATTAATCTTTAAAATTTGGTGCATTTGCTTCAACAACAAAAGCTGAGCATAGAAATAGACCTCTCCAATTAGAATCTTCATGTTCGAGCTTTAATCCTTCATCTCTAAACAAAGCATTATCTTCTGATTCTAGATATGGCATAGCAGGATGATAGTGATACCAGAGTAATTTTATATTTGTAAATTGATTAACCCTGAAAAGCTTTTCTATCTCAAAAGGGTTATGGAATTTAGATAAAATAGCATCATATCCAATACATTCTTCATTTTCAAAACCATCAGATAAATTACCGCTCTCTCCTTTTAAACGGGGTGTGGGTTTATCCATTTCCAATCTTTTTAACAAATCTTTCGAAACATGATTTTTTAGTTTTGAACTTACATTTTTTAAAAGATCATCCATAATAAATTCATACGTATGTCTATTAAAAGTAAACATTGAAAACAATTTATTTCTAAATTCAATAAATACTTTGCCACCAGGCTTTACTATATTTTTCATATTGTTCAAAACAAATTTTTCATTTCTAACATGAGGCATTACTCCCATTGCAAGTAGACCTTCAAACCTTCCGCCTTCAAGTAAAGGGGAATAAGTAATCGGATCTTGCACATCAGCCCAAATAATTCTACTTTCATCTAAATTATTTTTTCTGAAATTTAATTTAGTTTTTTCAACCATATTCCTACTTATGTCACAACCATAAACATCCATTCCTGCTTTGGCAAGAGTAACCAGAGGTGTACCTTCTCCTACTCCTATTTCAACAACATGTTTTATATTATTTTCTAAAAATGAATTAATTAATTGGTGCAATCTAAAATAATTAGCGGGATATTCCCTCGATAGATCTGAAAGCAGATTTCTCTCATACTGGAGATGATAACTTTCAGCAGATGCATCATAATGCTTAGCAACATCATCATCGACTTGATAATTATTATCTTTTAAATCTTTTGGATTATTTTTATGTTGCATAAGAAAACTATAATAATCTTTAAAATTTTATCATCTCCATAAAAAAAACAACAACAGAAATTAATATCTAAAAATTTTTTATTTTTCTTTCTATTAAGGTACTTAATCTCTCTGTTGGACGAACATCTTGAGGGAAACTCCCTAAATATTTAAAAATATGTTCGTATTTTGAAAAATATGATTTATTTGACATCTTAAGCAATTCTTCTAATTGATTGTTAAATTCTTCTTGTGAAGGTTTTAAATTAATGTTTAAAAAATTCATGTATGAATTTAACTCTAAAGGACCAAAATTTATTGGATAAATCTTTTTGCCTAGCGAAAAAACATCCCTTAATGATGTAGAAATAATTCCAATAACAACTTCCGATGAAAACATTAAACCTACATTACTTGAGTTATTTGGAATTAAAAAAGCAAAGTCTCCAAATAAATAATTGAGTTCTTGATAATATTCAGCAAAATCCTTATTTGATGGAGATCTTTTCAAAGCGACACAAACTTTCAATGATTTATTTTTTAAGAAACTTCTTAATAATCTAGAAAGTTCTAATGTACTTTTTCTTTTATTTATAGATTCAGCGACTATACAAATATCAAAAACTTTTTCTTTACAAACCGTCTTAAGGTTTGTATCAGTATTTAGACTTCCTACAACTTCATAATCTTCACATTCCCAACCGCTATTTCGATACATATCAATATCGCATCTACTAAGAGCGGCAAAACATGAATGGTATCCTTTCGGCCTAAAAAGATGTTCCATATATTTAATATTTTTTAAGGATTCACTATGCCATCTGTTCCCATTTTGAATTGTGATTAATGGAATTGAATCACTAATGATTGCATCAATAAATTCTAAACATACTGAATTATCAGTATTACTAATAATCAATCTTGGATTGTAATAAAGTATTACAGATAAACCAGTTATGCATTCAATTGAATATTTAATCCTTTTTAAAAAATTTAATATTTTTGGATTCATTATATAAAGAACTCCTCTAGTACTACCTAGTGAGCAAGAATATATATTTTTATAATTTTTCAGAAAAATCTTTAAAGACTTTAATAAATAAAAAGGTGCAATATTAATAATGTGCCTTGTATCTATTGAGATAAAACTATATTGACCGAATGCGTTATTAATTATTTTTTCGCTAATACTATCCCAAAGAAGAATATCCTTTTTATGCTTTTTAAATATTAAAAATGAAATTAACTTCATTATTTAAAATTTAATTGCTTAATATTATAAAATCATACTTTAGCGAAACGGCCTTGATAATCTCTTCTAGAAGTTTCTTCACATGATTGATAATTCAAACCATGATCTATCATTAATAATTCTTTATTCTTAATATATTTGGTTAAAAAAAGTAGCTGTTCAGGTAATATTGCAAATTTGTTATCTCTTCCTGGTAAATTATTATCAATAGTGAAGTGCTTTTCTATATAAGAAGGAGAGAATTCCAATGATGCAATTGCAGCATCTAAACCCTCAATGTGGTCACTATAGCCAACATCATTAAAGATTTTTGATAATTTTGAAATTCTTGGCAAATTTGCATTTTCATAATTACATGGATAGCTTGAGACACAATGCATTACTGTAGTTGACTTTCCATCTACTAACTTATGTAAATCATCTATGTCTTTAGTATTTGCAGTACCAGTGGATATAAATACATGTTCAAATTCTCTTAAACAAAATTTTATTAAATTTGCATTTCTAATCTCAAAACTAGGAATTTTTATTTTTTTTTGACCAAGATTTTTTAGTAAAGATGCATCCTCTATAGAAAAGCAAGAGCTAAGAAAATTAATTTCATGTTTTTTGCATAATTCAATTAAAAGTTCATGATTCTCATATGAAAGTTGTGCTTTTTCATAAATTTGTCTACGTCCATCATGATCCCATTCACCGCTCTTTAATCTATCCACGGACCAAGTTTGAAACTTTGCATAATGTGCTCCAGATGAAGATGCTTTATTAATCATTTCTTCCGCTAACTTCATATCTCCCATATGATTCCAGCCAATTTCAGCAATTAATTCAGTCATAAATAACTCTAAATATGTAACAGATTAAGACAAAAAGCTGCTTTTTTTCTTAATTTATTTCTTTTCGAAATTATTTATAACCATAAGGATTAGATTTTTTCCATTTCCATCCATCTCTGCACATATCTGACAAGTTTCTAGTAGGATTCCAACCTAATACTTCTTTAGCTTTTGAGTTATCAGCTACAACACAAGACAAGTCTCCTTTTCTTCTAGAAGTAAAAGAGAATTTAATATCTACCAAATTAACTTTCTTAAATACATTAATCAACTCCAAAACACTTGTACCTTTCCCAGTACCAATATTTATGCTTATACATGCTGGCTCAGTAGAAAAAAGGTATTCAAAAGACTTCACATGTGCTTCTGCTAAATCCATTACATGTACATAGTCTCTAATACATGTACCATCAAATGTATCCCAATCATTTCCAAAAATTTTTAATTCTTTTTTTCTTCCTGCAGCTACATCCATAAGTAAAGGGAATATATTATTAGGACTTTGTAAGGGACTTTCTCCGATTAATCCTGAGGCATGGGCACCGATGGGATTAAAGTACCGTAACTTCATAATGCTCCACTTGGATTTATCGCTAAGATATGTATCTTGCAAAAGCCTTTCAACGGTAGCCTTTGTACTTCCATATGGATTCACAGGAGATATATCACTAGTTTCTTTTATTTTCTCCCCCTTATTTATTCCATAAATTGTGGCACTACTGCTAAAAATAATTTTATAACATGAAAATAAATTCATAACTTTTATCAAATTAATAGTACCCATAACATTGGATTCCCAATATTCGATTGGTTTTATTATTGAATCTTTTACAGATTTGAGACCTGCAAAATGAATAACTCCATCAATAGGCTCTCCAAGTAATATGTTCTCTTGAAATAATTGCTTCAAAAGACCAAAATTATTTATATCACCCTTTATAAATTGGAGCTTATCTGAAAAAGAATCCCAGTCTTTACCAAAAACTTTCTTTACACCTTCTAGAGATTTTGATGAGCTACTAATACATGAATCCAAAACTATAACTTTGAACCCCTGCTTTAATAAAATCAAGCAGGTATGACTACCTATATATCCAGTTCCACCTGTTAAAAGAACATTATTCATTGCTAAAAAACAACTTTTCGAAAAGGCTTTTTGAGATAATTAATTAATTTATATAATTTGATTGAAACATTTATTTTTAGGGGAATAAATTTAAAAAATAAATAAAGTATGTAACTAAAGAGATATGGAAAGATTCTCTTAAAATTGAAACTAATCCTAGAATTTATTCCTAAAGGGAAAAAAGGTATGAATGTAGTTTCATGGAAGGTATATCTTAATTTATGAGAAAAGGAGCTTTCTTTATATACATTTTTTGTTAAAAGTTTAATATCAGACAACTTCAAATAATAATCCATATAGTAGGTATTTCTTTTTATATTGTCTGGACACAAAATTTTATTTACGCCATGAAAACTCGAATTTGAATGAATAAAAAGAATTATTCTATTAGGCTTTGGCTCTATATAAACTCTAGGTTTTAATCCATTCTCTGAAAAAAGGATTGTTTCACCACCCCACTCTTTTTCCCAAGTTTTATGTACATAGAAAATACTATTTGCAAAATGTATATTTTCCTTTAGGCATGAATGATCAATATGTGATCCAAGTAATCCATTTTTAGTACTGCTGTGATAGGGGTAGTAATTTCCAAAGTCTCTAAAAGAAGCAAGGGTAATAATCTTGGCAGGATCAATAAATTTGCTAAATAGATTTTTACCATCTCCATGTCCCATAATTTCAATAGGTAATCTAAATAATGACGATTTACCCTTTATCCCAAATTCTTTTTTATTTAATTCAAGACCAGAGGTATTAGATCTTCGCAAATCATCTCTTGAAGAAAGTTCAATAGAAGAAATACTATTAAAAATATCTTCAGGCAAGAAATCATCAATAATTGCATGAGGGTAAGGAAAATATTGCCACTCAACTTCTTTTTGACTTATGTATAGATTTAATTTCTCAAAATCTAAAGACATATTTATAAAGTAAATCTATTTTTATTTACATATTCAATATAAATCAAAATTGATAAAACTAAAATTTCTTTTCTAAATATTTAAAATTAATTCCATATATTTTTTGTAATTATTTGAAAAATTAAAAATTATTATCCTATTTGATAAAATTTTTTAAATTTATAATTAAAAAATACAAGAAAGAGAGGGGCGATAAAATTAGCCTTAAAAAATATAAACATAACCTAGGCAATATATTCAAAATTATGATCAAATAATTTAATACTCCACTCAGCGAAACTTTTATATTTGCAATAAATAATTTTAAAAAAAAATAAAATATTGACGATACATTATGAAGTCTTTGATTTTTAAAATTTAATAATGCACTTGGGGAGTTAATTTTGACATTATTTTTATTAGTTAGACACAAGAAATAATTATTTTCTTGATATCCAGAATAAGGATACCCATATAATCTCGCTTCAGATGGAGTATGAGAAAAACCTGACTCTATGTTAGAAACCCCCGCTCGATGTAATAACTTCTTTAGTGATCCTCTACTAAATGAAGTGAGATGAGCTGGATCACAAAGGGGGACTCCGTATAAATTTGGCACTTCAATATAAATTAAGGAGTTTAAAGGTAAAATTTTATTTAAATTAGATATCAATTGAAGTGGATCCTCAACATGTTCTAAAACATGTACTAAGATACAACAATCTATTTTAGACAAGTCAACATCCTCAATTTTTTGCAATCCTAAGTCAATAATTTTCATTCCCAAAGATTTTGCAATATTGAGTCCATTTTCATCTAAATCAGCTACTACAATATCAGCTAGATTTAAATTAAAAAGACTTGCCAAACCATAAGAGGTGAATCCGTTATAACCCCCATAATCAAGAATTGAGGTAATTGGCTTATTTTTGATTAAATCAAAATTTTCAAGATTTTTTTTATAGTTTTTTAAATATTTATAAATATGATTTGATCTTTTATTTGTAATCGAAGACCAAGGCAATGAGATTGGTTGTATGTTTTTTGTGGATAAATTTCTCGATCGGTAGGAACCACCTCGATATTTTGTTTTTGAAGCTTCAGTCTTAGGAAAATGACTTAAAGCTCCGCAATCTTTACAAAAGAAATTTAAAAAAAGCCTATCCCTTGTCAAATAAATAGGAAAAAAAATCAATTTTGTAGGAATCGTTATATTCGCAATATTTTTTGAATGACAAACTCTGCATTTATAAATTATTTTATTCATTTATAAATCATCTATAAAGGTGGTATTCAGTATTTAATTTTTTGGAAGAACCAATACGGGATAATGAAAATAATGAGGTACTTAAAGTATAACCACCATAAAGAAAATGTCTCCCGGATTTTGACTTATTCATTAACGAAACAGCATGATATGCATTGGATGTATTTAAAAATAAAACCAGTTTTCCAGGAGATGGAGATATCTCTTTAATTTTATTTAAAGATTTTATATCAGGATTAGGACTAAAAGCGCCATGATTTCTTTTTGATTCAAATATTTCTAAGTTACCCCCGCTATTACTTTCTAATTCGTTTAAATAAAGAAGAAAAACTACTAATCTTGAATCTGAATCGCGATGAACTTCTCTAGAATATCCTTTATTTGCTAAAGAGTAATCGTATAAAAGTGATATCCTTCTCCTATTCCGGAAATAATCAAAAATAGAAACAAATAATCTATAAATATTATCCAACTGATTAATCAACAAAAGCTGAAACAACTTATATGAAGATATTGTTTTAACTTTAGAATTTAACATTTTTATCCATTTAGATTTCATCCTTTCCGGCATAAAGTTTTTAATTGAAGGTAAATTTGCGAAATATATATTTTTTTTAGTCAGCCATCTTTTATATTTATTAGGGGAATTATGATCCATTACTTTTTTTATAAGTAATTCATATAATTCCTTAGAATTCATCTTTCGATCTAATTCACTCCATGATTTACTACTATTTAAAAGAAGCTTAAACTCTTCACTTGTTCTTGGTAAAAATTTTCGCCCCCCATGAATTATATCGGTGTTATTTTTTAGACATTTATCAGCATCATTAATTAGCCTTTCACAATAATCCTGAGTCAAAAAATTATCTATTACTAAATGTGGATATGGATGTATAAAAAATTTTTCCATATTTTTTTATTAAACCAGATAACTATAGCAACTTTTTGTTTGAAAATTATTTTTTTGCTATAAAAAATATCTTTATTAAAGATAAAAAAATATATGATTTCTATAAATTTATTCAACTCAAAACTGTAATTTATATATTTCAAAAATTACCAATATTAATTATTCAATAAATTTATTTTTGAAATATTTAAATGAATAAACATAGTAGGATTAAATTTTTAGTAAATATATTGAAAACTATTTTTCAGATTAATTGAAATGAATATGGTTTAGTATTGCTATCATAATTATTGAGTAAGAAGTTTTAAAAGATGATAGATTTTTTACTAAATGAAAATGATAATCAACTTCTCTCAGAGGATGGAATTTATGGAAATCAAATAGAATATGGAGATCAATTGTTAGAAGTAGAAACAAGAAAGAAAAATAATACCCAGATAAAAACCTCAATTTTAATAGAGATCTCAAAACATCACAGTATTCCGGTTATGGACATGGAAATTGAAAAGTTTCTAAAAGATATACCTCTTAACGGTTATATATTAGACGTAGGAGGTTGCTGGGGATGGCATTGGAGAAATTTAAGAAAAACTCGCCCAGATATAAAAGTTATTATTGTTGACTTTATAAGATCTAATTTGACAATCGCTAAAAAATTGCTTGGAGAATCCATAAACAAAAACATATTTTTAGTACATGCAAATGCCATTAAATTACCTTTCAAGAATTCATCCTTTGATGGTTTATGGTCAGTTCAAACTACGCAACATATTCCACAAATAGATATAGCTTATCAAGAGTTTTATAGAGTAATAAAAGTAGATGGTTTTCTTGCGGACTATAATCTCAACCATTCAAATCTACAAATGTTTATTCATAAATTATTGGGGAAATCATATATAGATGAAGGTCAATTAGAAAATTACTTTTTTCTAAGAAGATCAAAAAATAGTTCTAAGTCATTGTTATTTAAGATTTTTAAGCAAGAAGTTTTTACAAGGTATACAGAAATAATTTTTTCTCCAGAATATAAATTACCTTTAGGTGGTAAAGATTCATCATTATTAGGAAAAATAGATTCTTTTTTATCTGAATTTGGTTATTTTCTAAGATTATTTGCTAGGCAAAGATCATTTCATGTAAAAAAGTAGATCTATAAATATTTATTTATATAAAAATCAATTGCTTTAAGGATAGAATTTAAATTAATAAGTTCCATAAATGGTTTATAGTTTAGTAACCTTTAAGATTCATCTTAATGAAGCCTTTTGGTAAGGGGCCATAGCTCAGTTGGTAGAGCACCTGCATGGCATGCAGGGGGTCAGCGGTTCGAGTCCGCTTGGCTCCATTGAATTTCATTATTGATAGCAATAGATTCGGGAGATTCTCATAAATCTAATGATTAGACTTATATAGGTTGATAGTTGACGATATAGCTAAATTCCACAATAATTCTCGCAATGGGATTATTAATGAAAGTTAATTTATGGCAACAACTCTCGATTGGGTCAAAAGTTCATGAGCTGACATTCGCGGCCATTTCAGAAAAGGGTGGAATTTAAGGGGAAGAGAGGTAGAGGTCTGCGGCAAGATAGATGGTTATGTAAATAGATAGAAATTATGAAAACGGCAGAGTTACGTTTAAATCTAATATTGTGTAGAGAAAAGACAACAAAAGAAATCTTAGATTTTTTAAAATTTATAATGTACTATTTATTTATAGAAATTGAGAATGATGACTAAGATAATCTTTTTTGAATTAAATGAAGTGCCTAACAATGTATTTGAAAAAATTTTCTCAGAAAATACTTTTTTTAAAAAAAATATATCTTCATTTATATATCAACCTACTGTAACTCGAGATGAAGGTCACTTATCGCCTTGGGTAACATGGCCTACTATTCATAGAGGAGTTACAGATGCTAAACACAAGATAAAGGATATAAATATATCTAGTTTCGAAACCGAAAAAAAATATCCAAGTTTATGGACTACACTAAGCCAAAAAGGTTTTAAAGTTGGTATTTTTGGATCATTCCACTCATCAAAGATAAAAGACCATAGTAATTATTCTTTTGTAATTCCTGACTCTTTTTCAGAAAACTTCAAATGCAAACCAAAATCAATGAATGGTTTACAAAGATTAAATAATATTATGTCTAGAAGATCAGCTAGAGTAGTTGACACATCTCTACCAAATTTGTTTATTTTGAAGGATGCCATAATATCTTATCTTAAAAATTCGTATCGATTTAGAGCTTTTTTCTGCACCATAAGACAACTTTTTATTGAAATTTTTATGCCTTGGACTAATGTGAGAAGAAGGACTTTGCAAGCAGATATTCTTTTCGATGCCTTTATGAGTTGCCTAATAAGAGAGAAACCAGATTTTTGTACTTTTTTTACCAATCATGTCGCTTCCTCTATGCATAGATTTTGGGAGGCATCTTTCCCAAATGATTATAAAGCTCAAATAAATACTGATGGATGGATAAAAACTTATAAAAATGAAATTAAATTCTCTATGAGATCAACCGCATATTTTTTAAATCAATTAACAAATTTTGTTGATGAGCATGATGATTATGAACTTTGGGTTCTTTCCAGTATGGGTCAGGAAGCTGTACAAAACTATGAACCAGAAGATTTTTTTTGGGATATTAGTAGTTGTAAAAAATTTCTTAGTTCATTATGTAAAGAAGAACTAATAGTGAAGGAAAATCCTCAAATGATTCCACATTATTCAATTACAGCAGATTCAAATATCATAAATAAAATTGTTTATCGATTAAAAGAAATAGAAAGTAATTCAAAATTCTGGTTAAGAAGCAGAGATAAAAATTCACTAACACTCTTTTTTGATGCATCAAACTTAGATAAATTAATTTTCAAAGATAAATTAACAAACGAGATAATTAAGGTGAAAGGTCTTAAGAAAAGAATAATAAGAGAAAATACTGGAAGTTCTGCTTATCACACACCTCATGGGATTCTCTATATGTATGGCAAGAATACAAAACCATTTCCGATTAAATTGCTAGATGATAATGGTTTATTACCTACTGATAGAATAAAATCTCATGTAATCTCACTACTAGAACAAGGAAATAATTAAAAGATAGAATAACAACATTTATAGAAATTTATTTGTCCTATTATTAGAATTTAAAAAAATTGGTTTTGATAAATTAATATAATAAATATTCTTTTTTTTATTGGTCTGAACTTATTAAGTTTTCGCAGTAATTTACGCTCATACCCATTTAAATTTTAAGAAATATTCAATATTATTTCTGGTTGCCTGGAAATATTATTTTGACTTGTTGTGATTTGATATTTAAATGTTTTGTCATTCAAAATTTCATAAACTGCTTGGCATTCCCCAATCCATTCATCTCTTGTGTAACCTTCATCAAAAGCTAATATAGAGCCCTTTAGAAGTCTATCTTTAATGAACTTCCAAGCTAAAATTGTTGGATTGTATAAATCAAAGTCAAAATATGCGAGACTTATAATTACAGGATTCTGTTTATTAAAAAATTCAGGAATTGTTTTTTCAGCATTTCCCTCTATTAGGTTTATTCTATGGTTTAAATTGAAAAGATCAATGATTTTTTCCATATTTTGCTTATTGCCTTTATATTTTTTTGATTGATTTTTAGCATAGGAACCATCTTTATTAGTAGCATCAGGTAATCCACTAAATGTATCAAAAACCAAAACTTTTCTAGTTGAATGAGGTTCTATTTCATTAATAATCTTCCCCATAAATAAAGCTGTTGAACCTTTCCAAGTACCAAACTCACAAAAATCACCAGGAATCTTTAATGCTTCTTTAATAAGTTCATATATTTTGCAATACCTTAAAATAGTTTGTGGACATGCATATAGTGGATATTGATCTATAAATTCAAACAAATTATTACTATTGCTCTCATTTAATATATTTCTTGCATTAAAAATATTTTCATCACTAACTTTTCTATAATCCAAAACTTTATTTAATATTTTAGATATTCTAACTTTTAAAGTAGAATTAAAAAAGATTGAATTTAAAATTTATTATTATTTTTGAAATAAATATAAGATTAGTTTTTAAACTAAATTAAATTTTTAAAAATTAAATTAACTTTTTAAATTACTTATAAGAAATTATTTATTAATTAATTCTTTAATTATAAATTTAATAAGTTTGAAATTTAGCAAGTTTTCAATATCATCATCGCTAAATTGAATGTTAAACTCTTCTTCTAAAGCTACAATTAAGTTCATGTGATTCATTGAATCCCAATTTTCAATTAAATCAAAAGAAGAGTTATCATTTATTGTATTAATATCAATTTCAAAAATTGTACTCATTATTAGTTTTATTCTTTGATCAATTTCATTCATAAATCTTTCAATTTTCTATTACCTTAATATAATCAAAATTAGAATGGCAATAGTTATTTAAAATTAACTCATAATTTAATGTATCCTTATAAGAACTTTTGATTTCAAAGCCAAATCTTTCATATAAATCACTTACTTGTATATTTTTTTTTGTTTTTTGATATTTTCCATATAGTCGTTTAATCCCAAGATTCTTTAATTTATTGCAAATAATATCCATTAATCTAAATTCAATGTTTCTTCCCAAAACTCTGCAACTTAGTAAAAAGGTATCTATTTCAGCGATTGATTCTTTATATTTAATAATTATTAAACCAACAATTCCATAGTCTCCAAACATATCAGAAACATTTATAGCGATAACAATTTGTTGTGTATCTTTTAAAAAGATTTCTAAATCATTTTCTGTATATCTTTTTGTTGTTAAATTAAATTGATTAGTTTTTTGTGTCAATTGAGCCATTCTAGAAATCAATTTTTCATTATTAAAATAGACTTTAATTTTTAATCTCAGATTAATCAAATATTCATTTATATTAGTTGACTCGTTTTTATAGTTATCTCTCTCAATTTGTGCTTTATATAACAAAGTCTTTTTTTTGTCTTCAGAAGTTTCTATAAAATTATAGAAAATTCTGTTTAAATAATTAAAAAGAATTGGCAGCTCATGATTTTTATTTGGAACCTTTATTACCTCAACCATTGGAAGCCCTTTACGAATAAGGTTCAACTCGAAATCCGAATCGTCCATAAAAATAATACTATCAAGACCAATATTAAGTTCATTAGAAATAGATTTTAGATTAGTTACCTTATCTATCCAGTTAACTTTTTTTATAACGATGTCTTTATTTTTTAAAACCATCTCTTTATGATTATTTAAAACATTTTCAACGTCTTCATAATTATTTTTACTACATAATCCTATTAATATTCCTCTTCTAGAAAGTTTTCTTGCATAGTATTGAATTTCTTTATTAATAATTATATTTTCAAAACCATCCTCTCCTAATATCCCTTTCCACAAGGTATTATCACAATCCAAAATAAGCGCTTTTTTTATTTTTCCATTTGCCGCTTTAAAAATTGGGGCTATTGAATTAAAATAAAATTTAAAAAAATTTATGCTGTAAAGCGTTTTAGATGCATAAAAAAATCTATAGTCAACAGAGTTTTCAATTCCGCATTTTGATAAAATCTTATCTGTATCGATAATCTTTATATTTTTATATTTAGAAGAATATTTTTCTAAAAATTTATTAAAAGTGAGTTCTAATTTTTTTAATCGAAAATTATTTAATTCATCTTGGGTAAAAATTAATGATGAGAATCTATTAATTAATACTAAAGGAACTAATTGAATATTATTAAAGATCAATTCTATTTCTTTTTTTACTTTTTTAATTAATTCACCATATTTTTTTTCGCTAATTAAATCAATCTTATATTCAATACCATCAAAAATATTGCATAATTCCCAAAAAATTATAATGGCGTCACTTTTATCAATATTTTCACTATCTTGCACCAAGTTATCATAATTTCCAATATCTATTTCGGCATAAATATCATTCTTTCTTAAAGAGTATTCACCTATTTCTTTACTCTGATGGACCATTATATTAGATAATATTGATATTTTATATTTTTTACTATTCTTCTCTTTAAAATTTACTCCAAGAATTTTATTTAACTTAATTATTTCACTGTACTTTATATCTCTCATAACATATTTTGTCCTCCATTAACTCTCAATGTTTCTCCAGTCAAAAAGTCTGATTTACTGGAGATAAGATAAGCTATTGCTTCAGCAACATCAATAGGTTTTGCAATTCGCTTAAGAGGTGTTTTTGCTGCAGTTACTAATTTAATTTTCTCTGGTATATCAGTTACTAAATTAGTATCTGTCATACCAGGAGAAACTAGATTTATTCTTATCCCAAAAGGAGCAAGTTCAATAGCTAATGTTTTTGCAAATCCATTTAAGGCTGATTTAGCGGTACTATAATGTAACCATTCAGGGACAAATTGCTCCGTAGCCTGCGTAGTTAAAAAAACAATTTTGCCATAATTATCCTTTTTCATTAAAGGAATAACATTTTTCATTATGTAAAATGAAGACTTTATATTGATTTCAATTTGCTGGGATATATCATTCCAATCTATTGCAGAAAATTTTATATTTGAAAAATTTAAAATTGTAGCATTAACTAATCCTGTTATATGATCAAAATTTCTCTTTATTTCATCAAACATATATGAAATATCTTTTTGATCTAGAATATTTGCTTTAACAGTAATTATTTTTTGACTATTATTTGCTGAAAGTTGATTTTTTAGTTGAATTGCTTTTTCATGATTTTTATTATAATGAAGAATTAATTCGTAACCTTTTTTTGCAAATATCCTTGCTGTTTCTGATCCGATTCCTCCAGTTGATCCTAATATAAGAATAACTTTTTTATTTGATTTTTTTTTCTCCTTAATTTTATATTGAATATCATCTTCAATAATTTTTACTTTTGCCACCCCTTTGGTTACTTTTTGTTTTTTTTGATTAATAATCTCTGTCTTTAACTCAATAGAGTTTAATCTAGGAATCATTTTAATTATTTCTGCCTTAATAGTTAAAATGTCACCTATTCGAACTGGAAGTAAAAAATCGATATTTTGTGAATACCATAATGCTCCATCTCCAGGAATTTTTGTTCCTATTAAAGTTGAAATGAATGAGGCACCTATCATTCCATGGACTACAGGTTTTTTGTATGATGTTTTACTTGCAAATTCATTATCCACATGTAATTTATTATTATCGCCACTCAAAGAAACAAATTTCTCAATATCTTCTTTTGTAATTTGATGGATAATAGTAGCATTATCTCCAATTTTAAACTTAGAATATCTGCTCATAATTACCTTGTTAAATTATTTTTTACCCAAACAATATGCGGGGTCAATAGATATTTTTTCTTTTAAGAAATCATAACAGTCTTTAAATTTTACCACCTCTAAGCGAATTGCATATTCTGAAATAAAATATTTTTTTAACAATCCTGATTCTCTTATATCTTTTTTGAATTTCACAAAAGATGATACGTAGTTTGATTCTAGTTCTCGGCAATAGTAAGTTGTATTTTGATTATGTTTTATTCCTTTATAATCAATTATACTCCCACTGAAAATTTTATTTGACCGATAACTTAGTTTTAATCTGTTTTCAATATAATGCAATTCTGTTAAATGCTCTAAAACTCCCCCTAATGCACACAAATAACCTTTTGATTTGAAAATATCATCAATCAAACCTCCTTCACCAAATGTATTATAATCATGAACTTTTTTATGCCTAAAATCAAAATTATTTCCAAACAAAAGATAAGAAAAATTAGGATCACATGTACGATTAAAAATATTTTTTTTTCTAAGATATTCGCTTAATTTTTCTAATTTAGAGGGCGTTTTATTCATATCAAATAAATTTAAGCCTCCTAGGAATGAATAGCTAAAAACTGGAATAGCTAAATTTCCTCCTTTATCTGCCACAGAATTTATAAGAGAATTAAAAGCCATAAATCTAGATTCATTATCATTTCCTAAACGAAGTAAACCAGCAGGATTTAGATGCATAATCATTGGAGATTTTGATGAAATATAAGCAAACTGATTTAGAGATAAATTAATTTGATTTTGAAATTTTTGTTTCATAACTTATGCTTCACTTGAATTTGAGGCCAGAGTTTAAAATGTAAATTATTAGTTTATTGTACTTGCATAATCAAGTTTTAAACTTCAAAAATCATCTTCAAAAGATAATTAAACTAACCTTTTGATAGTCTTTTTTTCATTTAAAAATAAACTTTAAATTAAACTTTTATAAAGAGTAATTTTACTGAAGAATATTTGAGAAATAAAATTATACTATAGTACCAAGTGAGACTTTAAATTTATGAAGGTTTTAGTAACTGGTGGGGCTGGTTTTATAGGTGGGCATATTGCAAGAGATTTACTTAAAAGAGGTCATGAGGTTTTTGTCGTGGATAATATGAGAACTGGTGATGAAAGAAATTTAATTGGAATCAAAAATTTTTATAATTTGGACTTAGGTAAAGATAATTTAGATGAAATATTCAAAAATGATTTTGATTTAATCTATCATTTTGCCGGTCAAAGCTCAGTAGAAATATCTTATCAAGACCCAGTTTATGATCTTGATACAAATACAAAATCAACGCTGAGAATCCTCAAGCATTTGTCCGATTCTAATTTTAAATGTCATATTATTTACGCTAGTTCTATGTCAGTTTATGGTGGATCTGAACCAATGCCAAAATCAGAGAATGATGATTTAAAAGGACAAAACTTTTATGCGATTGGTAAAAAAGCGAGTGAATCTTACTTAAGCATTTATTCTTCAATGAAGAATATTAACTATACTTCGGTAAGGCTTTTTAATATATATGGCCCAGGACAAAACTTAAAAAATTTATCACAAGGCATGTTATCAATTTACTTAGCTCAAGCACTAGAAAGTAATCAAATAATAGTTAAAGGTAGTTTAAAAAGAACAAGAGATTTTGTTCATATTTTTGATGTATTAAATTTTCTTAGAAAGATAGAAAATAATCAAAGCTGTTTTAATCAATCTATAAATATTTGCTCAGGTATTGAAACAAGTGTTCAAGAATTACTTGATGAAATAATATCAGAGATTGGGAAAGAAATTAAAATAATACAACAAGAAAAGACTTCTGGGGATATCAATAGAATGTTAGGATGTACAAAAAAATTAGAGTCTCTAACCGGCCTTAGCACAAAAATCAATATTAAACAGGGAATTAAAACTATGATTGATGCGATTAATCAAAATAAATATTTCGAATAATAAATGACTATTCTTTTTATTACAGGTTGCGGCAAGGGTATTGGCCGGGAGATGATCGATAATTGGTTGAAATCCGATGAAAAAAATAAAGTAGTTGGTATATATAGATCAATTATAGAAAAAGAAAATGAATTAGAAAAATATGCAGATAGATTATGTTTAGTTCAAGGTGATGCTTCAGAAACACAATTATTGGAAAAATGCTTTAGTTCTTCTAAAAAAATTTTTAATGATCTTCCCCAAAAATATTTAGTTAATGCTGGAGTTAGATGCCGATCAAATATAGAAGATATTAAAAATGATACTTTGGAAAATTTATGGAATACCAATTATTTCGGGCTAAGAAAATTACTTATTTTATTGGTGGATCAATCGATAATAAAAAAAAATATATCCCTAGTATATGTATCATCCATAGTTGCAAATGTAGGTTTTATAAATCTTGATGATTATGGCGCTACAAAGGCTGCCGCTGAATCTTTGTTAAGATCTATAGCGGTGAAATATCCAAATTCAAGATTTAATAGTGTAGCTCCTGGCTTTACAAAAACATCCTATGCAAATAACTTCATGAAAAATTTACCTGATTTATATGATTGGACTTTAAGCAGAATTCCAACTAAAAGATGGGCTGAGTCTAAAGAAATTTGTTCTGCGATAAATTTTTTACTAAGTAATCATAGTAGTTACATAACTGGTCAAAGATTAGTAGTGGATGGAGGATGGCTTGCTAGTTCCTAAAAAGTTGGTAGTTTTAATACCTTGCAGATTAAACTCAAGAAGATTGCCTAGAAAAGCACTTTTAACTATAGGAGATATACCGCTGATAGGGCTTGTTTACAAGAATACTTTAAGCAGTTTAAAAGCTCTAAAAATTGATTCTGAGATTTATGTATGCACTGACTCATATGAGATTATAGATTTCCTCAGGAAATCCTCAATCCCATTTTTAGAAACCAGTAGTAATCCAAAGAATGGTACTGAAAGAATAGCAGAAGCATTTGCCAATAATAAAATTGACGCAGATTATATTATAGATGTACAAGGCGATGAGCCGTTCATAAATTCTGAAATTCTAGAATTAGTCGTAAATGAGTTAACTTCTAAATTTAATGACCCCTTAAATCAAAAAGGTATAATTTTACCTCATCAGGTAATTAATAAAGAAGAGTCGCAAAACATAAGTGTGGTAAAATTAGCTGTCGATAAAAATTCAAGGGTAAGATATATGAGCAGATCTGCTATCCCCTTAAATCATAAAAATAATTTATTATCTTATGGAAAAATAAGTTTCAAAAAACACTTGTCAGTAATAGGTTTTACAAAAAAAGGTTTGTTAAAATATAGTAAACTTAACGAATCATTATTAGAGTCAATAGAGGATATCGAATTATTGAGAGCTCTTGAAAACAATATAATTATTTATAGCCCAAGATCACAATCTAAAACATTCTCTATAGATACTATTGATGACCTTGAGGAAGCAAGGAAAATCTACTTGTAAAATAATGATTAGAATTTCTGCTTATCAAAATCAAAAGTTCAATTACCCAATTTATATAATTTCCAATAAACAAGATTTAGTTTCTTGTGTAGAGGAAAATATTGGAGATTTTTCTACGACTGTAATTTTTGTTGATAGTTTTATAAAGGGCCTTGATTCAACCAACCAAATATTAAAAATATTCTCGGATGTATTAAATTCATTAAATCGAAGAATTCTAGTCTGCCATCTTGAACCAGGTAAACAATCAAAAAATTTAAATACTATTGAATTTCTTGCGAATTGGCTATTAAAAAATAATGTACAAAGGGATTCTTTATTTATATCTATTGGAGGTGGGGTTATTGGTGATCTCATTGGATTTTTATCCTCCATATATTTCAGAGGTGTTTCATTAGCTCATATACCTACAAATTTAATTTCAATGACTGATTCTGCTATTGGAGGCAAAACCGCTGTTAATACATCTGGACATGTTAATACACTAGGAACATATAAACATCCTAATTTCACATTAATCTATCTTGATTTCTTATCTAGCCTCCCTCAAAGAGATTTTGTGGCGGGTTTTGCCGAAATTATAAAAATCTCAATAATAAAAAACCAAGGTTTATTTGAATTAATACAAAACCTAAGTCGAAAGAATTTCTCTAATCAAATTGAGCTTAAAGAACTTGAATCAATTTTAGCAACCTCGATAAAATATAAATTAGATTTTACTGATGGAGACATTCAAGAAAATAATAAAAGATTATTTCTGAATATTGGGCATACATTTGGACATGCTATCGAAAGTATCCAAGATCTAAATACTGAGGAATATTATAGACATGGAGAGGCGGTAAGTCTTGGTTTAATATCCTGTATTTCTTTAAGTGACAAGATTTTCAAAACTCATAATCTAACTTTGATAAAAGAATTACTCTCAACATTTAATTTACCTACTAGAATTCCTGAGGAATATATTGTTAAACTAGGATTATCAAGAGAGGTTTTACTGGATAAATTAGTTGAAACCGCAATGAACGATAAGAAAGGTAAGGGGAAAAAACTTACAATAATCTTATTAAATGATTTTTATAATCCGGTTTTATTTAAAACTGACGAAAAATCCATAATAAAAGAAGCTTTTAAAGAAATTTTATAAATTATATTCACTCGAAGTAGTCCTTAATTATTAAAATGGTGAGGATGATCCTTGAAAGTTAAAATTATTTAAACTGAACTGGATACCAAAAGCTTTAGAAGACTCTTTATAAAAAGCACCAACGGAGTAAGCCCTTCTTTCAATATTTAAAGAATAGGTATTATTAGAAAACTTCAAATAATTATCTGAATTTTTATCTAAATTAAAAAATGATTGGTACCCAAAAATTAATGGCCCTATAATTTGTTGTTGAAAAATGATATTTATTTTAGGTGTTTTATCTATATCGTCAAAAGCAAAAGGGCTTATTCCATTTTTTATAATGTAATTTGCTTGCAAATCTAACTCAGTATAGTCAAGAAAATTTTTCTTAAAAGACCCTAATATTAATTTTGGACCACTAGAAAAAGAAATTGCATTTTGTTGTGAACCATTGCTATAAAGGTAAATACCAGATTTAACAGAAGATAGCCAAGTTAATCCTTGGGCAATTACTTCGGGAGAATACTTATATGAAATATCTATTTCTTTGTCTAGATTTTGCTTTTGCCAAAGTGGGAATTCATTGTCATAAGTAGAGAGAAAAACATTTCTAGTTAAAGTCTTCAAATTATTTATACTTTTCTCTTTTGCTGAAAACTCTCCGATATCATAATTTATTGAAAAATTGTTCTTTGAAGATTTTGATTGCCATGATTTTCTATTAGATATCGTAAATCCTTTACCTAAATAAATTTCTTCATCTCCTGTAAAATCTCTTACTACCTTCTGTCTATAAGCACCGTAAAACTGCAAATCAAGAAAATTATCTTTATATTTGCCTTCTTTATTGTCATTAAATTTCTTAGAATTCAAATCATAAGATTTATCTAATGATACTAGTACTCTTGACGAGTTAGGAAGTTTACTCATATCAAGAGAATTAACTTCTTTATTAATATTTAAATCCCAGGAACCAATATTGCCTTTCATCGAGATATCCAAAGCAAAAATATCTGACAGAGATATATCTTGAGTAACCTTTTCACTTAAAATAGAAGATTTATTTTGGACAAAAGAGTTGGTATTCTCTTTTAATGTTCTTTGGATTAGGAAATAAGGAGTTAATTGTAAATCGTATTTTCCAAATATTTTTCTACTATTAAAAGATCTAGAAAGATAGAAACCATCTTTGTCCTCATAATCACTTCCAATACCCCACCTTGAGATTGGATTTCTATTGATAATCCTTCTCGTGCCTATTGGGAAGGAAAAAACATCATCAAAATTAATTCGTGTATTTTTACTTATAAGTCTTAACTTATTATTAATTGTTTTTACAGAAAAATTTTTACTCTTAAGATAAAACTGAGGTTTATTTAATGGATCGTTTGTAAAAAATATTTCCTCTGAGAATAAATCATTATTTATAATTGAAATTTTATTTGACTTAAATCTCCATTTCTTTATTTGTGGTACATCAAATTTTAGTTCAGTAATATTTAGTTTTTTTCCGCTTTCATTTTCGAAAGTATTCTCTAGTCCTATATTCGCACTATTCTCGTACTTTATTTTACTCACATTATAAGAATTAGAATAATCCTTTTTAACATTAATATCTCCTTCTAATTGATAATCGGTATCATCACTAAAAGTCATTAAATCTAGAACTCCATAGATATCTTTTAAAAATCCTTTATTTTCTTTAAATGAAAAAGTCAAATAAGATGCTTGAAAATACTGATTGCCTTCCAAATAAACTATATTTCCCTCTATTATTAAGGTCTCTTCAACCTTGTCATAAATAATTTTATCTGCATTGAGCTCGCCATTTTTAAGGTAAACGACAACATTACCTTCAGCAACAAATTTATTATCTTTCTGATATTGAGTGTCTGAAATTATTTCAAGAGCTAAATCTTCATTCATGCTTTCTTCTCCATCTAAAATTAGATTTACCAATTTATTACTTGAGTTCAATAATTTATATTTAAGTATTTTTCCTAAATCATCATCGTTAACTTTTACTGGGAATGGCTCTTTTCCTAAATATTCAAGAAAGACTTTTTGATTTTTTAAATTTTTTAATTCTCCTGAATTAACAATATTATTCAAAGGAATAATACTTTCTAAAACTAAGAAGAAAAATAAATATAAAATTTTAAAATTTATTATTTGATTCAAATTTTTAATTCTTTATTTAATTATATTTCTTTGTCCCTTTACATTAAATTTAATTTATAAAAAATCATATTTTTCTCCAGACTGCTAATAGTTTTCCTTGAAAAACAACTTCATTTAGATTCAACTCAATAGGATCATATGCTGGATTTGCAGCTTCAAGAAAAATTTTTCCACCCCGTTTAATAAAATATTTTAAAGTTGTTCCTAATCCTGGAACCATTGCGCTAACGATATCTCCATTTCTTATTGAGCATGAATCACTAATTGGTTCCATTAAAACCATATCTCCGTCAGCAATGCATGCATCTATCATTGAATCACCATTTACGGTAAGCGCAAATACATTTTTCTTTCTTAAAACTTCAGAAATATCTAAATTTTCTTGAACATCAGAGAAAGTTTCAATCAATCCTCCTGCAGCTACTGAACCCATAATTGGTACCCCCTCAGCAATTTCCTCCAATAATTGCATAGTTCTAGCTTTGCCTTCTTGCCAAGATATGTACCCTTTTTCTTGAAGATGCTTTAAACGACTTTGAATAGGAGCTGGAGATTTTAATTTCATAGCTTGCATCATCTGTCTAATTGAGGGACTGTGTTTAAAGTTTTTCATATAATCCTTAATCCATCCATAAAGCTCATTTTGAGCATCAGTAAGATTATTATGATCAGGTTTTTCCATAAAACATATGTACTCTAATACATTTGTACCTATTTCTAATAAAAATTGCAACTTTTACTTAAGAGAGTAGGCAAGATAAAAGAGCTTGTTGAGCATGTAGCCTATTTTCAGCTTGATCAAAAATTCTACTATGTTTACTTTCAAATACTTCATCTGTAATTTCTTTGGATCGATAAGCAGGAAGGCAATGCAAAATAATTGCATCTTTATCTGCCTTTTCTACTAAATTACTATCAATAGTAAATCCATTAAAGTCTTTATCTTTCTCTTCCTTTTGATTTTCTTCCCCCATAGATGACCAAACATCGGTATATAAAACATTTGCTCCCTGTACCGCAGTAATAGGATCGTTAGTAATTTTTAATAAGTTTTTATTCTTGCATATTTTTTTTGCATTATTAATTATCAAATCATGCGGTTCATAACCTTTAGGACATGCAATCCTCACTTCAATTCCTAGTAATGCCCCACACAAAATAAGTGAATTTGCAACATTATTACCATCACCTATAAATGTCAAAACCACATCCTTAAAATCAAGAAATTCCTCATGAATTGTTAAAAAATCAGCTAAAGCCTGACAAGGATGTTCAAAATCTGTAAGAGCATTAATAACTGGCTTCGTAGACCACTTTGCATATTCTTCCAGATCTGAGTGATCAAATGTTCTAATTGCAATAACATCGCAATATCTACTCAGAACTCTTGCAGTATCTTTAATTGGCTCTCCTCTTCCTATTTGTGATGTCGTCGGATTAAGATCGATAGTGGATCCACCAAGTCTTGACATCGCTACTTGGAAACTGACTCTTGTACGTGTTGAAGATTTATCAAATATTAAACCTAAAACCTTACCATCAAACTTAAGATTTAGGTCCTTATTTTTAAAAGAACTAGCAAGCTCAAGCACATGCATTAACTCTTCAGTTGAAATATCCAAGCTTGATAAAAAGTTTTTATTTGCAAGCTTATTTGGTTGTAGCATGAATAACTCTAGTTAGATCTAGATTCTACTATGCAGGCATTTTACTCTCTGCTAAGAGAGTTTTTAGATCTTCACCTTCTATAACTTCCTCTTTGAGAATTTTTTGAGAAATCGATTCAAGGAGAGGTAAATTATTTCTCAAAATATTAAGTGCGGTTTCATGGGCATCATCAACTAAATCTCTAACCTCCTTATCTATTGCTTGCGCTGTAGCATCACTAACAGATCTTCTAGGATTATTCCCATTCCCTAAAAACTGACCACCACCCTGCTTGTCATAAGCAAGGGGGCCTAGGATATCACTCATTCCAAATGTCCCTACCATTTGTTCAGCTATGTCAGTTGCTCTTTGCAAATCATTTGAAGCACCAGTAGTGATCTTTCCAAAGACAACCTCTTCTGCAGATCTTCCTCCAAGAAGAGTAGCTATTTGACCTTTTAATTCTTCTTTAGAATTCAAAAATCTTTCTTCAGTTGGTAATTGCAGAGTATAACCAAGTGCACTCATACCTCTTGGTACAATGGAGATCTTTGCAACTTTTGAACCTCCAGGCATAAGATGTCCAACGATTGCATGCCCTACTTCGTGATAGGCAACAACTTTCTTCTCATCATCTTGCAAAACACGACTCTTCTTTTCCAATCCGGCAACTACCCTTTCTATAGCTTCGCTTAAGTCTTGTTGTTCTACACTTTTCCTTTTTGCTCTAGCAGCAAGTAAAGCAGCCTCATTTACCATATTGGCTAAATCGGCTCCAGCGAACCCACTAGTAGCTTGGGCAATAGAGTCCAAGTCAATTGAATCAGCAAGTTTAACCTTTTTAGTATATATCTCCAATATAGTTTTTCTACCAGACAAATCAGGTCTATCAACTAACACTTGCCTATCAAATCTACCAGGCCTTAATAACGCTGCGTCTAGGACTTCCGGTTGGTTAGTAGCGGCAAGAACTATAACTGGCTTATCTGCGGAAGCAAAGCCATCCATTTCGGTAAGAAGTTGATTTAATGTTTGTTCTCTTTCATCATTGCCGCCAACGACTCCCATAGATCCAGAACGACTTTTACCAATAGCATCTAATTCATCAATAAAAATAATACATGGAGCTTTTTTCTTAGCCTGTTCAAATAGATCCCTAACTCTAGCTGCACCTGCACCCACAAAAAGTTCAACAAATTCAGAACCTGAAATAATGAAAAAAGGAACTTCTGCTTCTCCCGCAACTGCCTTTGAAAGAAGAGTTTTTCCTGTCCCAGGAGGTCCTACAAGAAGAACTCCTTTAGGTATTCTCGCACCGATATCTGTGTATCTCTCAGGTTTTTTTAAAAAATCAACTATTTCCGTTAATTCATCCTTGGCTTCATCAACGCCAGCAACATCAGCAAATGTTACTTTTGATTCATCATCGGGAACGTAAACTTTCGCTTTACTTTTTGTGAAACTAAGAGCACCCTGAGCTCCTCCTCCACCCATACTTCTTCTAGCGAAGAATTGTAAAACAAGAATAAAAATTAAAGGAGGAACAACCCAACTCAATATAGTTGAGAAAAAATTAGGTTTTTTGGGAGGAGCGGCAGCAAATTCCACCCCTTTACTCTCTAATCTTTGTGGAAGGTCCATATCAAAAATTGGGGTTGTTGCTAAAACGGAAGGTGCGCCCTCTTCAGCTCCATTTAACTCATATCTAATCTGTTCTTGAGTGATATATGCACGCTTAACTTCTCCATCATTAACCTGATCAATAAATAATGAATAAGGAACCCTAGGAATTTGCATATTTTGGCTAGGGAAAAGGCTACTAAATAGAAGTAATGCTCCAACTCCTATCAAAATGATATTTACAATTCCAAATCTTCTATTAGGTTGATTATCGTCTTGTCTTATTGGCATAGTTATGGTCAAGATTGAACTTATTATAAACTAAACGAAGAGTTTCCGTATCCGTATTATTTTTTTTGGGTAAGAACCGTACGGTACTTTGACTCATAAAAATTAGTATAAGAATTAATCTTTGAATGAACTTTTAACACATATATCATTTCCAATCAAACTAAACTGAGAAGCACTTAATTTAATAATTTCGCGCATTTCTTTAAATTCAAAATCACTTAGAGGATTCATACTATTTTCTCCACCTAAAATTTTTGGGGCAATAAAAGTAATAAGTTCCTGAATACAATTAGATTGAATAGCGGCAGTAGCCAATCCCGGGCCACATTCCCAAAGAACTTTATTACATCCTCTTTTTGCAAGTATTTTTGAAATTAACTCTGGATTATCTGATAATACCTTTTCAACCTCCACACATTTCGGAATCCTTGAGAGGTAGCTTTCATTTGCTGTAGAAGAATCATAAATAACTAGTGTTTTTGCCTTACTACAATCCCAAAGATTAGATTTTAAAGGAAGATCTAAACTTTTTGTGAAAACAACTCGCAAAGGCTCAGGATTTTTGGAACCTCTAGTAGTCAAAATTGGGTTATCTCTTCTTAAAGTGTTTCCCCCAATGATTATTGCATCAAATTCTGCTCTAAAAGAATGAACTAATGATCTTGATTCATCATTAGTAATCCATTTACTTTTTCCATTTTTTAAAGCAATTCTTCCATCTATACTCATTGCCCATTTAAGTACACCAAATGCCTTTTTAGTAATATTTCTATGAATAAAAGCCTTGTTTAGATCTAAGGATTCTTTTTTACATAATCCTAAGTGAACTTGAATTCCAGCTTCTTTTAGAAGCTTAATACCTTTACCAGAGACTCTTTTATCAGGATCTTCAATAGATATATATACCTTTTTTAACCCAGAGGATATCACCTTATCTACACATGGAGGTGTTTTACCTTGATGGCAACAAGGTTCAAGATTCACATACATTGTTCCACCTTTAGCATCCTTTTTTAAATTATTAAAAGCCATTGACTCTGCATGAGGCATCCCTGCCTTAAAATGAAACCCCTCTGAAATAAGGTTTCCATTCTTATCAAGTATCACTGCTCCCACCATAGGGTTAGGACTTGTTGTATTTTTGCCTAGGGAAGCCAAAAAAATTGCTCTCTTCATCCATTTTGTATGGCTTACATTTTTTTCAGACATCTGCAAAAATCAAATTCAGTTTATTGATCTCCACTCTTTCACAACGAAGGGTGGAACAGGTAACTCAGAAAAAACTCCTGACAAAGATAATCTTAATGGTCTATTTTTATCTAAATTTTTAATCAACTCATTAAGATCGAATTCTGCAGCAGCTTGCCTACCATCATTTGCTAATTCTTTATTAAGTAATGTTTTGTCATTCAATAACCAATGTTTTCTTCCAGATTCAACCTTCAATTCAGTTGGATGGTCAATCCTAAGATTTCCTGGATATCCAATAACCCTTAAAATCAGTTTGTTTTCAAAAAGAGGTGATTTATAAGCTACCAACTGCCAAGTTTCAAAGTCCAAATCTCTTAAAAAATCACTACTAGCAACTATCAATTCTCCATTAATCTCTGTCTCTGCAATTTCTGCATTAACTTTTAATGGGTTCAAAATAAAAGAAAGAAGTAGAGAGAAAGATAATATCCCTTTTAAAAAATTTATCTTATGTGATTTTGTAATTTTCTTCATTTTCTGAATCCATCAAGGCATCGAGAGTTACTGCTGTTCTAACAAGAGCTTGGTATCTTTTGATTATTTTACGATTTTTTTCTATAACTCGAGATAAATTCAAAGTGTCTTTGTCAGAATAGCTAGATGTTAAATCGCTAGAATCCTCCTCAATAAACTTAAATTCATTATCTTTATTTATAAGAGTTAACAATAAATCATGTAATCTCTTTCTCCTTTCAGACAATTCATTTATTATAGTAACTCTGCCAATAATAAGATAATTCAACAAAACATTCAAATAAATTAGCTTCTCTTCATTAAATATTCATGACAGAAATAAATAGAAAAATTCATGTTGTAGGGATAAATTCTTTTAAATTTGAAGATTTACCCATCAAATTACAAAATCTATTTATGGACACTGTGAATATTGCAGTTCCCAATTCATACTTTGAAAAAATTAAATCATGGAGCGGAAATAATCTCTTTAACAGAAAATTATTTTTTGCAAGCCAAAGTAACGACGAACTCATAAAATGGCTTAGATCTAAAGAAAATGATGTTATTTTAATTTCAAGAGGAGATCCTCTTTGGTTTGGAATTGGGAGAATACTCCTAGAAAGTTTTTCAAAGGATGAGTTAATCTTCTACCCTTCAAATACTTGTATTCAGTTAGCATTTAATAAATTAAAAATCCCTTGGCAAGATGCAATTAATGTAAGTATTCATGGAAGAGATTCAACTAAGTTAATTGAGGCCCTTAAGACAAAGCCTTCAAATTTGGCTATTATTACCGATTCAACAAGCAAAAGTCTAGAAATAGTCAGAAAAAACCTGTTAGAGTTGAATTTAATTGATTTTTATGATTTTTGGCTTTGTGAAGAAATAGGTTTCGACAATGAAAAGATAAGAAAATTAAATCTTAAAGAGTCATTACCATCCGATATTTCAAGCTTGAACATTGCTGTTCTAACAAAAACCAAGAAAAGTTATTCGAATAATAATCTCCCTCTTTTTGGACTCAATGACTCTATTTTTAAAACTTTTGAAGACAGACCAAATTTATTAACTAAAAGGGAGGTTCGCATCCAAATCTTGGCTGATTTAGAGCTCCCAAAAAAAGGTGTCATTTGGGATATAGGCGCTGGTTGTGGATCAATTGGTTTGGAGGCATTAAAACTAAGTCCTAATTTAGATTTATTTTGTATCGATAAAAGAATAGGCTCAAAATCATTAATCCTAGAAAATTCAAAGAGGCTTGGAGTTGAACCAAGATTTATTTTTGAGGAAGATATTATTGACACCTTGAATAAGAGAAATCTAAGTTCTTTGGAAATACCTAACAGATTAATAATTGGAGGGTGTGATAAAGAAACTAAACTGCAAATTATTAATGAAATTGGTCAAGGTATGAGAATTGGAGATATTGTAGTAATCCCAATAATTGACATTCAGAATATAGAGGAATTAAAAGAAGAATTGGAGGAAAAAAACTTTAAAACAAATTTAAATTTAATTCAGACATACAAAAGTTTAACTATTGCAAGTGGAATGAGATTAGAACCAAATAACCCTATTTTTTTATTGAAAGGGAAAAAATAAATCTAAATCATTTTTATTTGTTTGGTTTAGCCACATGAGGGAGTCCCCAACCAAGTTTATTTCTTAAAACTTGGAAAAATTCATGATCTTCAAGTCTAATAAACTTTACTGAATGTTTACTTTTTCTTATTAAAACTCTATCTTCAGGCCAAACATAACAACCAGCATTTCCATCAACAACCATTACTAATCTTTCCGGAGTCGCGGGAAACACAGTAACTGGTTCTGAATCATTAAAAACAAGTGCCCTTGATGCTAAAGAGTGTGGAGCAATTGGAGTTAATTGCACTACTGGGCAATCAGGTGTAATTACTGGTCCTCCGGCACTTAAAGAATATGCTGTTGAGCCAGTTGGAGTAGATAAAATTACTCCATCAGCTGAAATATCCACAGGTGCATGTCGACCTATAGAAATCTCAAAATGACACATACTTGTCAGAGGTTCTCTATGAAGAGCCATCTCGTTTAGACAAAGAGACTCCCACCTTCTCTGATCATTTCTCATTACACTAACTATAAAACAAGTTCTTTCCTCAATATCCCAATCTCCAGCAATAATCTTATCAATAGCCTCATCTAAGTTAGATAAATAAGCTTCTGCAAGAAATCCTAAATGACCAGTATTAATTGTAAGTATTGGGATTTTAGCGGGTGCTGTTTGTCTTGCCGCGGAAAGCACAGTTCCATCTCCTCCAAGAACAATTGCGAATTCAATTGATGAATCAAATCCTTCTGGGACACAATTCATATATCCCAAGGGACGAACATGTTGATCAGGGTTAGCAAATCCGACCATACCACCAGAGCTACTTACTCTTACAACCTCATAATTAGAATCTTCCAACTTTTTTTGCACAGAACTTGCTGTTTGAACGGCAAGTTCTTTCCCATCATTAACTATTAGTCCAGCTTTACGTCCCAAGCAAATAATTAAAACTATGACTATAATAAACTAATTTGTTGGACAACCCTAATTTAATAATTCAATTCTATTAAAACTGTTCCAAGAATCTAAGATCATTTGTATAAAATTTTCTGATGTCGTCGATCTGATGTCTCACCATACAAAATCTTTCTACTCCTAATCCTGCCGCAAAACCAGTCCATTTCTCAGAATCTATTCCTAATTTTTCTAAGACCTTAGGATCTACCATTCCGCAGCCCATTACCTCTAGCCATTTCCCTTTCCACTGGACGTCGACTTCTGCTGAAGGTTCAGTGAATGGGAAATAACTAGCTCTAAATCTTACAGGAATATCTCCAAAAAAAGTTTTTAAAAATGTAAGAACTGTTCCTCTTAAGTGACTAAAATTAATATCTTGATCGATACATAAAACCTCAACTTGATTGAACACTGGGGAATGTGTAGCATCTACGGCATCTCTCCTATAAACTCTCCCAGGAGCAATAATTCTTACTGGAGGTAAATTATTTTCTAAGAACCTTATCTGAACAGGAGAAGTGTGAGTTCTTAATAGTCTATTTTCATCTAAGTAAAAAGTATCCTGCATATCTCTTGCGGGATGATCTTTAGGAATATTAAGGGATTCAAAATTATAAAAATCAGTTTCTATTTCAGGGCCACTTTCTACTGAGTAACCTAAACCACAAAAAATATCTATTATTTCATCTTGAGTTGAAATTAAGGGGTGTTTACTTCCTGGGGGTGTTCCAACTGGAGGGATAGTCACATCAATTTTTTCTTTTTTAATCTTTTTATTTAAGGCTTCACTATTTAGTTGATTTTTTCTCGCAGTTATTAATTCTTGCAAATTTATCTTTATTAAATTTGCCTTCTGGCCAATTATTGGTCTATCAGTGGCAGATAATTGACCCATTGTTTTCAAAATAATAGACAAATCACCTTTTTTTCCTATCAAGGAAACTCTCAATTGATCAAGTTCTTCATGAGTATTAGAATTTTCTATATTATTTTTTGCTGTTAGAGAAAGTTTATTTAGTTTTTCCTCAATTTGACCTAATGATTCAATTTGACTCACTGATATAGTAAAAATAAGTATTGCTTTATCTTACTTAAATATCGTCCATAAATAAAATGTTTTGATTAATGAAACCGTTAAATATATTAATAAGCAACGATGATGGTGTTTTTGCCGCAGGGATAAGAGCTTTAGCTAAATCAGCACAAAAAAGAGGACATAACGTAAAAGTAGTATGTCCTGACCAGGAAAGATCAGCTACTGGTCATGGTCTTACTTTGCAATCTCCCTTAAGAGTGGAAAGAGCAGACGAATTATTTGGGGAGGGAATTAAAGCTTGGGGATGTTCTGGCACGCCTGCTGATTGCGTCAAATTAGCACTATCTGAACTCTTAGATCATAAACCTGATCTCGTTTTATCTGGAATAAATCACGGTCCTAATTTAGGAACAGATATTTTTTGTTCAGGAACAGTCGCTGCAGCCATGGAAGGCACTTTGGAAAATGTTCCCTCCATGGCAATAAGTGTTGCAAGTTTTAAATGGAAGAATTTTGAATTTGCTGGAGAAATTGCAATGAATATTGCCGAACAAGCAATTAACGATAATTGGCCAGCCTCACTTCTATTAAACTTGAATATACCCCCTTGCGAGAAAAGCAAAATAAAAGAATTATCCTGGACAAGATTATCGGTAAGAAAATATAAAAATCAATTTTCCAAAAGGGAAGACCCAAGGGGTGATGATTATTATTGGTTAGCGGGTGAGGTAGTTTTAGATCTTCAGTCAAAAGGCTATGGTCCAAGAAACTGGCCCAGTGACGTATCTCAAATACAAGACAATAAAATATCTCTTACACCTGTAGAACCAGATCTATTTTGGAGGGGTGATCTAGAAGACTTACCTAAAATAAATAACTCATTTATAAATCCTTCTCAATAGCCATAAAGAAAAGCAAAGTCCAAAAAAATGAGCAGCAATAACTTGTGTATTACTCAGTACCGATAAAATCTCTAAGCCCGTTATTGTTGTTTTATCCGTACTAAGTTGTCCTGTAGCCTGAGAAGATGCCTGAATAAAAAGCTCTCCCATAAAAGCTTGGTATCCAATTAACCCAAAAACCATTCCAAGCAAATCGTTAACTAATCCTCTTTTTATTAATTTACTTGTCTGACCACGTGAAGGCCTGGCATTACTTGATAATGACCTTCCAGTTCTTACTATTAACCAACTTTGCCACAAACTAAAAATTAGGAAGATTAAAGAAATTGTTGTGATTGAGAGGCCAAGATTCAAAGTAACTTGATTTTCGCTATTATTGTTTACAACATTTGAGAAAAGCAAAACAGCCGTCACGACCACCCCTAAAATGGATTGAGCCCAAAAGCGTATCCATCCCATGCGCCGCATTCCAAATGAAAGCGACTGAAAATCAATTTTGTCAGACATTCATTTGCTTGAATAAACTATAATCTATTCAAATTTGCCATCAAAATCATAAAATTGCACGTAATCTTTTGATCTCTTTAATATCGCCATCTGAAGTTAAGAACCCCACTTCAATAGCTATTGGAAGTTTTGACGGCCTACATGCTGGCCACAGAAAATTAATAAAAAGTGTTGTTGAAGAAAATCAATATACCCCGACAATTGCCAGCTTCTGGCCTCATCCTAGAGAAGTTTTATACAAAGAGACGCGGCTTAGACTTGATCTCCCTGATGAAAAACTACCTATTCTTGAAGATCTCGGGATTGAACAATTAGTTCTGATTCCTTTTGATGAGGAACTATCTAAATTAAGTGCAGAAAGATTTGTAAGAGATATTTTGATAAATCAATTACAAGCAAAAAACATTTCTGTAGGCGCTAATTTTAAATTTGGTTTCAGAAGAAGTGGAGATATAAATACTATAAAAAATACGATTAAAGATACAGATATAAAACTAAAGATTACTCCAATTTTAGAAGACAAAGAAGGTAGAATCAGTAGCAGCAGAATAAGAGACTTATTAGAGGAAAGTGATCTGAAAAATGCTTTCAAAATTCTTAATAGGCCTTATTCTTTTAATGGAAAGGTTGTTAAAGGTAAAGGGATTGGGAAAAGTATAGGATGGCCCACCGCAAATCTTGAAATAGATGGTAGGAAATTTTTACCCGGAAAAGGTGTTTACGCAGCTTGGACAACTATAGGAAATTTCAACCAGAAAATTGAATCAATTATGAATCTTGGAACTCAACCAACAATAAATCCTTTATTACCATCTTCAGTTGAAGTTCATCTAATAAATAAAGATATCGATCTATATGGTTTAAATCTATCTGTAGAACCAGTTGAAAAGCTTAGATCTCAAATCCAATTTAAAAATATAGATGAACTTTCTAATCAAATAAAAAAGGATAGAAATAATGCCCTAAGAATTTTTAAAAATTACAGAGATTAAATTACATGCTGAATCCCAATTCAACAAACGCTGAAGATTTAAGAATTTATCAAATTATTGACGCTAATCTTGATAGAGCCAGAGAAGGACTAAGAGTAATAGAGGATTGGGCTAGATTTGGTCTAGGCAAAGAAAAATATGTAGAAAAGATTAAAAATTTTAGACAAATTTTAGGAAAATGTCATTTAGAAGTTTATAAACAATCTAGGAATCATATTGAGGACAAATGCAAAGGATTAACTCATCAAGAGCAAATTAAAAGAAAAACCTCTGAGCAAATTATAAGTTCTAATTCAGGCAGAGTTCAAGAAGCATTAAGAGTTATTGAAGAATTCTCAAGACTACATAATCATGAACTTTCACAAATCGCTTCTGAAATTAGATATGAAATTTATACTCTAGAAGTCGACTTATTATGTTTAAGCAAGCGCAAAAAGTCAGAGGAGATTTTAAAGGAAAATGACTTATATGTCATCTCAGATCAAAAAGAAAACTTATTAGAAACAATAGAGGATATATTAATTGCAGGAGTCAAAATCATTCAACATAGATTTAAGAGTGGGACAGATAAAGATAATCTTCAAGAAGCCATAAAGATTAAAAATCTATGTAAGAGATATAATTCACTTTTCATAATCAATGATAGGGTTGATATAGCTTTAGCATCAGATGCAGATGGTATTCATCTTGGACAAGATGATTTAGACTTAAAAACCGCAAGAAAATTACTAGGATTTTCAAAAATTATTGGTATAAGCGCAAATAATGAAATTGATATTTCCAATGCTCTTAAAGATGGTTGCGATTACTTAGGGATAGGACCAGTATTTGAAAGTGCCACAAAAAAGAATAAAAAGCCTTTAGGTATTAAAAAGATCAAAACATTAACAAAAGATTTAAATATTCCCTGGTTTGCTATCGGTGGAATTAAGTCAAATAATATTTCATATTTAAAAAGTAATGGGTTTAAAAAAGTTGCATTAGTTTCGCAATTAATGAATTCTGAAGATCCCAAAGAAGAAGCTATTATTATTCTAAAAGAGTTGGCTCATGAAAATTAAAGTAAATGGAGAAGAAAAAAAAATAGAACTTGATCAGGAAAATGCTCTACTATCCACAGCACTAAATTTAATGGGATATAAACCCAACACAGTTGTCGTGGAGTTAAATAATTTAATTATTAATTCAATAAATTGGGAGAAAGTGAAACTTAAAAATGGTGATAATTTAGAAATCGTTTCAATAGTTGGAGGTGGATAAAAGATCAAATTATCTGTAAATTAAAAATCTTCATAATCTTTTAAGTTTAAGCTTGAAACAATAACCAAATTTTTACTTTTTCCGTTATATATTTTTAATAAATAAAAATAACGATGAAAGAAAGAGCTGATAGCAATTCAAGGTCCTTAAAATGGGAACAAAATGGTGAATTGGCCCATAAAGATTTGTCAGAGTTAATAGAGAGATTAAAAAATGTAGAAAGTGAGCATACCTCCTCTGAGCTATCTAGGTTAGGCACTAAATCAAAAATAAAAGATTAAATTTGTAAATTAGATCTTGTTTTTATAAGAATTTGTACCAAATTATAAATACTAAACAAAAAATAAATGCCGAAAAGATTTCCAGAATGGGTAAACACAGAAGTGGTGATTAAGGCGATCAAAATGCGAGAAGAAGGTATGTTATCTAGACAACTAAATTTATGGATAGAAAACCTATTAGAAATTGAAAAAAAGTAGAATTTTTATATGATGCTTTTAATAATTCTTAGAGCTGCCATTGCTGCTCCGTAACCATTATCTATATTCATAACTGCAATACCTGGAGAACAACTTGACAACATACTATTTAAAGCCGTCACTCCATTCTTACTAACGCCGTAGCCCACCGAGACAGGGACTGCAATTATAGGTTGCGCCAACAGTCCTCCTACAACCGTTGCTAAAGCTCCTTCCATTCCAGCACAAACTATTAACACATCACATTTATTAATTTCTTCTAACTGACTCATTAATCGATGAAGCCCTGCTACTCCAACATCTATAAAAGATTGACAATTCACTCCATAAATTTCAAGAGCTAATTGTGTTTCAAGTGTTACGGCTAAATCACTTGAACCTCCAGAAATGATCGCAACTTTTTTACTTGTATTTAGTTTATTCAAATTTTCACCAATTATTAGACATTTAGCTTCCTCATAGAATCGTGCATTATCATACAAATTTAAAAGATTCTTAGCTTTTTCACTATTAATCCTTGTAATGAAAACTACTTCATTTTTAGCTAATACATTTTCAGATAATCTCTTTAATTGATCAATACTCTTGTCTTGTCCCCAAATTGCTTCAATGAGTCCAATCCTCTCTCTTCTTTGGAAATCAAACCTGATATCTAGATTCATCCTTGCTTATCTAACTCTCCCTCATAAATTAATTCAAAAGGATTTTTACTAACATTTAAAGCATTTTTAACATTATCCTCAAATTTTCCTTGGACTATGTTAACTTCTGACATTGGGATACTTTTCCATAATTTTTTACTTTTCCAATTTACCAATATCAAAGCTTCTTCTTTTTCTTTATCCCAAAATAATTGTCTTCCTAAGAAACCATCTTTAGAAGATAACCATGGATCCCATATTTCTTTTTCAGCATTCAACCATGCTGCTTTAGCAAAAGCAGGGACTTTAAGTCTTAATTCTTCTATAACCATTTCACCTTGATAATTATCCATAGGAAGAGCTTTTAAATTGGGAATATCAGATTGAGAAACTAAAACTCCTAAACAAACTAATATTAAAAAAAATCTTTGGAATTTTCTTTGTAAATTTAAATTCATTTTTTCTCAAGTAACACTACAGAATGGCAACTTATACCCTCTTCTCTTCCTTCTGGGCCCAATCTTTCATTCGTTGTTGCTTTGATCCCAATTAAATTCTCATCAATAATTAAGATCTCAGAAATATTTTTTTTCATTAATTTTATATGCGGCATAATTTTTGGTCTTTCAGCGACAATAACACTGTCAATATTATTTATTTCCCAACCATCTTGTCTTATCAAGTCAATTACTTTTGATAATAAAAACAAACTATCTGCATTTTTCCATTTCTCATCAGATGGCGGGAAGTATTTTCCTATATCACCCAGTGAAAGTGCTCCCAATAATGCGTCCATTATTGAATGAGTTAAAACATCAGCATCACTATGACCGTCCAACCCTAATTTATCTGGATGTTGCAATCTTACACCTCCAATAATTAGATCTCTTTCCTCTACTAATCTATGAATATCGTATCCATTACCAATACGAAACTGTGGAGATTTTGTATTCATAGTAATGAATTTAGAGCATCATAAAACGACCTGTTGCTACCCTGTAATTCCAAATGGATAATTCGCTTAAAATTTGATGTCATTCCCATTTATTTTAGTATTTAACAAATAAAGATAAGAGTAAATGGTTAATGGGGTAGTAAACATTTTTTCTATTTATTTTCTTTATAACAAACTTTTAAAAATCAATTTTGCATAAATTATAGTCTTCTAATTTTTCTTAATTTAGATTATTAAAAATTAGCATGTTCTAAAGCACAAAGGTAACCACCAGTGGCAGGATCTCCTCCCGACTTCCAATAATCATACGCACAATCGCAAATTTTTTTAGCGGTTCTATTGGGATAAACCCCAACAAGTTCGTTTGAACATACATTTACAAATTGTCTTCTTTCGGAATTTGCATAAACAGCATTTGGTATGAGAGTAGAAAGTAGAAAAAAGGGCATTAAAAGTAATTTATTCATTGCAACATCAATAATTTTTTTTTAGATACTAACATAATATACAAATTAAAGAGTTTTTAATCTCGGTTTCAAAGAATTTAGTATTGAAAATAATCTGTCACTGTTTTGTAATTTATAAATTTGGTTTTTTGGACTTAACTTAATTTGTAACCCATCTGAAACTCAAACTTATCACAAAAACCTATTTATAATTACCAATCAGGATAAGTATCGTATTCATTCCATATCCTAAATTTCATAAATTGATTAGATTCTTTTATTATTCTCTTACTTTTACTTTGTTGCAATTTTTTATCGTATTCATTTGAAATTAAGTCACTTCTTCTCTCCAATGTTCTTTCAAAACTTTTTTGTCTTCTCCACAATTTAATCTCTTCATGATTACCGCTCACTAAAATATCTGGCACTTTCATATCTTTAAAAGTTAACGGCCTCGTGTATTGAGGATATTCTAATAAAGAAGAATTATGACTCTCATCGACTAAAGAGTCTGGATCTCCAAGAGTTCCTGGCAATAATCTAGTCAAACCGTTAATTATAGAAATAGCAGGTATTTCACCTCCAGAAAGTACATAATCGCCTATCGATATCTCTTCATCAGCTAAACATCTAATCCTTTCATCAAAACCTTCATATTGACCACAAATAATTATTATTTGATCCAAAGTGGACCATTTCGCAAGATCCTTTTGCTTTAAGACTTTACCCTGGGGGGTCATCAACAAAGTTTTACTTTTAGGTGATTTTCTAATTGATTCATATGCCTTATAAATAGGTTCTGGTTTTAATACCATTCCTGCTCCTCCTCCATAAGGCTTATCGTCTACCTGCCTATAAGAACCTTCTCCATATTCTCTTAAATCATATAAATTTACATCGATCAAATTCTTATCTAAAGCTCTTGTTATTACACCTAAATTTTTTATTAATTCAAAAGCTTTAGGAAACAATGTAATAACATCAAAATTAAAACCACTCATCTAGCAATCTTCCTCATAACCAAACTCAATTAACCTTGATTCTTTTTTTCTCCAATTTGGAACAACTTTCACAAACAACTCCAAGTGAACTGGACCATCAATTAATTTTGACATATTTGATCTTGCTGACTGACCAATAATTTTTAACATTGAACCTTTCTTTCCAATAAGTATGCCTTTTTGAGTTGATCTTTCAACAATAATAGTAGCCAAAATTGCTGTAAAAACTTTGCCATTTTTTCTTTTCATTTCCTCTCTCTTCTCTATCTTTACTGCGACACTATGAGGCACCTCTTCTCTTGTATTAATTAATACCTGCTCTCTTACTAAATCCGATAATAAGTTATCTAATGGTTGGTCGCAAATCATCTCTTCACCATAAAGTTTTGGTCCCTCTGGAAGGAAATTTAGTGCCATATCGACTAGTTCTGAACATCCTTCTCCTTTAGCAGCACTTACAATTTGAAAGTTTCTATTAATTCCAAAAAATCTTCTATATTGATCTAATCGTAAATTCCTATATTCTTTATTAACCAAATCCCACTTATTTAATGCAACAATAAACTCAGTTTTATTTTCGATTAGAAATTTCAAAATATATTCATCACCTCTACCAGGTTCTTCACTTGAATCAATAACAAAAATAACCATATCTACTCCATTAATTGCTGATTTTGCGTTTTTTACTAATATTTCTCCAAGACGATGATGAGGTTTATGAACACCTGGCGTATCAACAAAAATTATTTGCCCATTGTCTGTAGTAAGTATTCCTTTTGATTTATTTCTAGTAGTTTGCGCTATTGGAGAAGTGATTGTTATTTTTTCTCCAATCAACTTATTTATTAAAGTAGATTTACCGACATTTGGCCTTCCTAGTAAAGTTACAAACCCAGATCTATAATTGGCCAAAGACTTTTAATGCATCAATAATAAAATTCTGATCAAAAATGGAAAAAAAAACCATAAATTTTAAAGAAGCTTCGTTCTCACAAGCAATAAACATATCCGCACAATGGTGCAAAGAGTGGAGTGAAGATTTACTCAGCGAAGAGGTTTTAGCAGATAGAGTCGCAGAGCTAACTAAAACAAGAAATGGGCTCAGAGGATTTTTTGCATACGCTTTATCAGATAAAGATTGTTTTTTGTTAGATAAACTTCCTTTTTCACTAATTTACAAACTGAACGAAGGTGGAGATGCTGTAACAGACATAGTAGTAAAAAATTTAATAATGAGTTCCGCTCAAATTATTATTCATCGAAGAGATAATAATAATGAATATAAAATAAAATCGGAAAACATTTCAGATAGATGTAAGGCTATTTTAAGAGTGTTAGAAACTAAGTCAGTTACAAAGTCTGTCAATCAAGTGCTTAGAGACTTAGACAATATGGGAAATAGTTTTGATAATTCAGTAAAATATGACTCAGAGCAAAAGGAATTTATAAAAAAACAAATTCTTGATATCGCCCAATAAAAAAGCGTAGATACGAACCTACGCTTAATTTTTAAAGTATTTGGATAAAGAAATCTAATCTCTTCTACCGCCTCCATTGAGTGCAATCATTAATCTTAGAATAAAAACAAAAAGGTTTATATAAGTTAAGTACATACCAAGAGCTCCAGCTAAATATTGATCATCGCTATATCTTCTCGGCATAGTATAGAAATCAACAAAAGACATTGCTACAAATAAAACAGTCCCAAATCCTGCTATTAACAATTCAAAACCACCAGTTCCAAATGCTGGAGAGAAAATACTACCAATTAACTGGATTACCATTGCGATAACAAGTCCAATCAACCCTAGACCTACAACTCCACTTAGTGCTTGGCCAACATTATCACTCATCCTTTGGCCAGTGTAAGAAGCAATAATAAATGTAATCCCTGTAGCTAAGGCTGCTGTAGCAATAGATCCGACACCAATAGTTAATGCTGCATAAGCAATAATTCCACTTAAAGTAAATCCAGTAAGCAAGCTATATGTTGCTAATAAAGGTAATGCTTTAGTGTTATTTGCATTATTAGCAGCGCTAGAAGCTACAAAAAACAAAACTAATTGCGCAATGATTGCTACTAAAAATAAAGGTCCATATATGGGGCTTTGAGAAAGAGTCAATCCTCCAAGAGCTCCAAAGGATGTTAAAGCCATCCCTCCACCAACGTAAGGTAGAGCTTTTTGAATAACATTAGGTCCAACAATTGAACTTGTTTGAGCTTCACGAATAGCTTGATTGAAATTACTACTTGCTGGCATTTTTTTTGTGAAATATGATTTTATTCTACTTGATTTTTAAAATTTCAGTGTACGGATCTCCAGAGTTACAAAGTTATTGATAAGCCTCAATAATTTTCTGAACTAAAGGATGACGAACTACGTCTTCAACCGTTAAATAACAAAATTTTATACCTTCAGTTTCAGAGAAAATTCTTGATGCTTCGATGAGGCCGCTTTCCTGATCTTTTTTTAAATCAATTTGTGTAATATCTCCGTTTACAACCATTTTGGATCTCTCACCCAATCTGGTTAAAAACATTCTCATTTGAGAACAAGTAGTGTTTTGTGCTTCATCTAGAATTACCAAAGAATTATCTAGGGTTCTACCCCTCATAAATGCTAAAGGAGCAACTTCAATAATTCCTTTATCTATTAACGAATTAGTCCTATCAAAACCAAAGATACTATGCAAAGAATCAAATAGCGGTCTTAAGTATGGATCTACTTTTTGTTGCAAATCTCCAGGCAGGAATCCTAGACTTTCTCCAGCTTCTACGGCTGGTCTGGTTAAAACAATTTTATCTATTTTTTTCTCGTTCAATAGTCTCGCTGCGCAAACAGTTGCTAAAAATGTCTTCCCAGTTCCAGCGGGACCAATTGCAAATGTAAGGTCAAAATTTTCAATTGATTCAACATATTCTTTTTGCCTTATAGTTCTTGGTCTTAAATATCTTCCTTCTTTGGAACGCGCAAGAACCTTCTTCCCAAGTTCAGCATGTGAAGATGATTCTCCCATATTTAGAGAACTTAAAGCGGCTTTAAGATCTACCTCTGGGACCTCTAACCCTTGTTCCCAAATTGGTCTTGTCAACTCTACTAATGCTGATGCTCTTTCAATTTTAGAAATAACTCCGTTCATCTCAAGTTGTAAGCCTCTTATGGTTAAAGAAACTCCTGTTAAAGACTCAAATTTTTTTAAGAAAGAATTTCCTGGGCCAGATAATGCTGTAGCAGCGTCAGAGCTTGGCAAATCTATTGTGAAGTGACCAGTTTTGGAAACTTCCTTCATCTAGTTACTTTATAAGAATAAAAATTTATCAAAGCACTAGCTTTCAGATTCATTACTATCGCTTTCTGCTTTACTACTATCATTTTCTTTATCTTTGGTTTTAGCCTTAGTTAATTTTTCCTTCTCTAACTTTGCCTTACCAATTGCTATAGAGGGTCTCTCTATTTTTTCTAATAAACCTCCCTTTTCTAATAAAGTTCTCACAACATCAGTTGGCTGAGCACCCTGAGAAAGTCTTGTTCTTAGAGCTTCAGTATCAAGTCTAGTTTCCTTAGTTCTTGGGTTATAAAAACCTAGTTCCTGTAGAGGTCTACCATCTCTTCTGGAAGTACTATTGCATGCAACAATTCTGAAACTTGCCTCTTTTTTCTTTCCAAAGCGCTTAAGGCGCAATTTAATCATTTTAAATTAATGGGTTTTTAATAATAATATCATTTAAAGGTAAAAATTTTGAAACTATAAATCTGCAAAACCTTTTTTCTTTTTATTATTTTTTTGTTTTTTCATCGGTTTATTACTGTTCATTCCTCCCATTCCTGGCATTCCTCCCATTCCTGGCATTCCTCCCATTCCTGGCATTCCTCCCATTCCTGGCATTCCTCCCATTCCTGGCATTCCTCCCATTCCTGGCATTCCTCCCATTCCTGGCATTCCTCCCATTCCTGGCATTCCTCCCATTCCTGGCATTCCTCCCATTCCTGGCATTCCTCCCATTCCTGGCATTCCTCCCATTCCTGGCATTCCTCCCATTCCTGGCATTCCTCCATTGGACATTTGTTTCATGAAACCTCTCATTCTTTGAAAATCAGCTAAAACTTTATCTACATCTTTTGATTCATAACCGCTACCCTTGGCGATTCTTTGTCTTCTCGAAGGTTGGGCAGCAAGAACTTCAGGTTTTTGTTTCTCTTCAAGAGTCATTGAAGAGATCATAGATTCTATTTTCTTTAGTTGATCTTCTCCATCTTTTATCATCCCATCATCGATTTTATTCATTCCAGGAATCAATTTAATTAATCCACCAAGTGATCCCATCCTTTTAATTAATCTCATTTGCTTAACAAAATCATTAAAATCGAAAGTCGCTTCTTGAAGTTTCTTTTGCATCGCTTCTGCATCAGCAAGTTCAACTTCTTTTTGGGCTTTTTCAACAAGAGTCAATACATCTCCCATACCCAAAATTCTGCTGGCCATTCTTTCTGGATGGAATGGTTGCAATGCCTCTATTTTTTCACCAACACCAATGAATTTGATTGGTTTGCCACTTATTTTTCTTATTGATAAAGCAGCCCCTCCCCTTGAATCTCCATCTAATTTGGTTAGTATTGCCCCCGAAATTCCTACTTTTTCATGAAATGATTTTGTCAAATCAGCAGCTTCTTGCCCAATCATAGAGTCAACAACAAGTAAAACTTCATCGGGATTAGAAACTTGTTTTATACGAACCATTTCACTCATCATTGAGTCATCAATTTGTAATCTTCCTGCAGTATCAATAATGATTGAATTGAAATCATGCTCATTCGCATAATTCAATGCATCTTTTGTTATTTCTTCTGGTTTACTATTTTTTTCTTTTGCTGAAAAAACTTCCAATTCATATTGACTTCCTAATGTTTTAAGTTGATCCACAGCTGCTGGTCGATAAATATCTGCGGCTACCAAAAGAACTTTTTTATCTTTTTCCTTTAGATAAAGTCCTAATTTTCCTGTTGCAGTTGTTTTACCAGCTCCCTGCAGTCCTGCCATTAAAATAACAGTAGGGCCACTTTTATTTTCGTTTAATGGAGAATTTTCATTCCCCATAATATTAATTAATTCTTTATTAACAACTTCTATAAATTTTTGACCTGGATTTACACCCCTAACTACTTCTTCTCCGATAGCTTTTTCTTTAACTTCTGAGATAAACTCTTTTACTACAGATAAACTAACATCAGCATCAAGCAATGCTCTTTTAACCTCAGTTAGGGCATTATCTATGTTATTTTCACTGATTTTTGCTTCGCCTCTTAAACCCTTTACTGCGTCTTCAAAGCGTGACGAGAGTTCATCAAACATTGTTAAAAAGTAGTTTTAAGTATTATAGATGATCTAGAAGTCTATAATTACAAACCACTTACAAAATCTGCCAATTTCCAAGCTTTATTTGAAAAACCTAAAATATATTTAATTTTAAGTGGGTTAAACGATATCTCATTGAGAAGCTCCCCAGAATTATTTATGCTCTTCTCTGAGTAATCTAATTCAACTAAAACGACTATCCTAGATGAGGTCTGCGATTGTAAATCTATCTTCCTTATTTGAGAATTAATTTCTTTATAAATTCCTTTTTTGATATCATTTTGTCTCTCTTCGATTGTTCTTTTAATCAAACCTTTTTTAACAATTTTAGAAAGATTAATTTCACTCTTCCCAGCTAAGTAGTTACTTTTGTTTAAAAGCCATACGTTAATTAATTGTTTTATCTCATCCAAAGAAGGGGAAGCTTTTGTTAATTCTTCGGCTTCGAAGGGTTTGTTTGCAACTAAATCAAAATTGATAGACTTCAATTCATTTGAAGGTTTTTTCTGAATTACTTGATCTAAATCATTTTTAATCAACTCTTGGTTGTTATCTAAAGATGTTAGAGATTTATTCTCAAAAGCTTCATCCTGAATTGATTCTTTAGGATTATTTCTTAAAAATCCAATACCAAGTCCAAAGCTAAATAAGATCAGAAAAGCATATAGATAAATAAGATAAGGTGACTTACTAAAAATCTCTTTATCCTTCAAAAATTCCCCAAAACTAAACTTTAATTCAGCAATTTTTTCAATTAAGTACCTATAAAAGGTAACAGGTTTATTGATGAATCTCTCCTCATTGGATTCGTTTTCTACTTCGTTTAGCTTTTCAAATTCTGGTTTTATACCGCCTGGCCAAGGTAATTTTCTTTCATCATCTAATGAACTTTCAAAATCTTCAGTTGTAGAAAATACTTTATTTATTTGATTATTCTGAATATTTGATTTAAATGGAGTTTTATTTGATTTCTTTTCTAATGTCTCAATAAATTCTTGAATTTCCCTATCTTCAAACCAAGTATCTAAATCCACCTCCTTTAATTCGATATCTCTATAACCAACTAAAACATCATTCTCTAACCAATTTTTACAAAAGATACATATTGCCTCTAATTTATTTCCAGAATAATTATCAAGCCAATCTCGTAAATTCTCATCAGAACTACTGAAGAATCTAGCAGAGGCCTGATCAACGTCTGCCAAAAGTAAGTCTAAACAGCCAACAAGAGGCATTGAGTCGAGACCTGATAAATTTAATCTCTTTAAAATTCGCCTTGCTTCAAACAATTTTTCCGGTTTTCTTCTTGAGAAACCAATAGCTGTCAATGATAGAAAAGCTAAAAATCCTGCTTCTAACGAACCTCTTTTTTGTAATTCAAGAAATAGATCTATCTGCTCCTGCACTGTCAAATATGGCTTAATTTGCTGAAAAAATCGTTCAAATTCTTGCTGATTTAAATAATTAGCATATTCAGATTTATTATTCCCTTCCAAACCTCCTCTTTTAATTATTAAATTTTCCAACATACTTAAACCTTTTTTATGTGACTCCAGATCATTTAAATCCCTACTAAGTAGATCCAATATCCTGTAAGGGAGAAGAGAGACTAAGTCTTCCTCAAGATCTTTTCTCATTTCTTCAAGCTTTCCCATCCTTTGTAGTAGTTGGATACCCTCCTGCAAAAAGTCTGCAGCGTTTGAGTAGGATCTGCGCTGCTGTTCTTGAATTGCAGAATCTCTAGCAGTTAAAGCAGCTAATAAAGTCAGATCAGCTTCTCTACTACTTCCTAAGGCGGGGGTTTGCGGAGGTTGCAAAGCTTTTCTTGCTATTTTAAAAGCTTCCTTTGGGGAACCTGATTCCCAAAGAAGTATTAACCCCGCTACTTCTCTACTTGAAGAAATCTCTAGTCCTGAAGCTCCATTTAGTAGCAAATTTTCGTATGACCTCCTACTTTCTGGATCTGTAAGTAAATCAGCAGTAAAACGAAGCAGTTCTGATCTATGAGTTAGGACTTCAAAAGTAAAACCATCATCAGGGGTTTTATCCAACCGTAATTGAAACGCCCTTAAAATTTCCTCAGAAGTTGCTGAAGGGCTTACGCCAATTAAACGAAAATGGTCTAAGGGGAGTTCCAAACAAATATCCTATTAAAATTCTTAGACAAATTTTATCAAGTTAAAAATTTTTTTCAAAGGTCTAACAGAGTTATTAAAAAAAATGATTAAATTCGACCTTCACAGCTTAGAATGTTAACAAATCAAAACTTCACTAGGGTATTTTCTTGGAAACACACGTAGAGAGAATCTCAAATCTTCAAGATGTAAAAAAAGCCAAATTAGATCGAGAAACAGGATTATTTCTTTATGAGGATATGACACTGGGTCGAAGATTCGAGGATAAGTGTGCAGAAATGTACTACAGGGGAAAAATGTTTGGTTTCGTTCATTTATATAACGGTCAAGAGGCTATTAGCACTGGAGTAATTGGTGCCATGAGAAAGAAACATGATTGGTTTTGTAGCACCTACCGTGATCATGTCCATGCACTAAGTGCAGGAGTTCCGGCATTTGAAGTAATGAGTGAGCTTTTTGGTAAAGCTACAGGCTGTAGTAAGGGCCGGGGGGGGTCTATGCATTTATTTTCTAGGGAGCATCACTTATTGGGAGGATATGCATTTATTGGGGAGGGAATTCCAGTTGCTTTAGGAGCAGCATTTTCTAGTAAATATAAAAAAGAAGTTGTTGGTAACAAAAAAAGTGATGCTGTAACTGCTGCATTCTTTGGAGATGGAACTTGCAATAATGGACAGTTTTTTGAATGTTTAAATATGGCCCAATTGTGGAAATTACCCATAATCTTCGTTGTTGAGAATAATAAATGGGCTATTGGCATGGCTCACGATCGGGCAACTAGTAATCCTGAAATCTGGAGAAAAGCCGCTGCATTTGGAATGCATGGAGAGGAAGTTGATGGAATGGATGTAAGAGCAGTAAGAGGAGCCGCACAAAGAGCAATTGAACGAGCTAGAGCAGGAGAAGGCCCTACTCTTTTAGAATGTTTGACTTATAGATACAGAGGGCACTCTCTTGCAGATCCTGATGAATTAAGGTCTGATAAAGAAAAAGAGTTCTGGGGTAAAAGAGATCCTATTAAGAAATTAGCCCGAGAAATTATAGAGGATAAATTAGCAACTGAAGAAGAATTAAAAAGTATTGAGAATAGAATAGATAACGAGATAACTGAGTCTGTTAAAAATGCTTTAGAGGCACCTGAACCTCCTTTGCAAGAATTAACCAAATATATATGGGCAGAAGATTAGTTTAAATACCACTGGGTAATTTTCTAGTTAAATTTCTTAATTTTCTTAATGCCTTAAGTTCAACTTGTCTTACTCTTTCCCTAGAAACTTCTAGCAATCTTCCTATTTCAGCGAGTGTATGTCTTTCATTTCCTTCTAGTCCAAACCTTAATTTAAGAACATGTTGCTCTTGCTCGCTTAAATGACTTAACCAGTTTCCAAGTTGCTCTTGATGCATTTTTTGCTCAACTTGATCTAAAGGCTCTTCATTATTGCTATCTGCAATTAAATCCCCCAAGAAGCTCCTACCATCGTCGCCATTAACTGGAGCATCTAAACTACTAGTTGATAAAGCTTGTCTTAAAACAGAATCTAATTCTTCTACATCAATTTCCATTGCCTCTGCAATTTCAATTCTACTTGGCATGGCTCCAAGCTTATGGGCTAAATCTCTACTAACCTTTCTTATGGATGCTAACCTTTCACTTAAATGAACTGGTAAACGGATAGTTCTTGATTGACAAGCGATTGCTCTTGTCATACTTTGTCGGATCCACCAAAAAGCATACGTAGAGAATTTATATCCCCTCGTTGGATCAAATTTTTCAACAGCCCTCTCCAAACCAAGAGAACCTTCTTGAACTAAATCAAGGAGTTCTAATCCTTTGCCTTGATATTTTTTTGCAACACTTACAACCAGTCTTAAATTTGCTTTCATCATTCTCTCTTTAGATCTTCTACCAATTTTTATTGTTCTTTTTTGTTGAGTTGTAAATTCTTTATTTTTTTCATTTATTTGGCCATCTTCTGTGAGAATCATCATTTTTTGAACTTGATTACCCAATTCAATCTCTTCAGCAGGCGTTAATAAAGGAACTCTTCCTATATTTTGTAAATACCAACTAATTGGGTCATTACCTCTTCTTTTTTGTGGTTCTGCTTGTGCTGTTACTGATGAAACCATTTTTATGACCTGAATAAGGTATTAAAACTTTCCTACATTTTTAGTGAAATAGCCCAATATTTAATGCGCGCTTCAGATTTCGATGAATATTTGTATATTTATGTGTTTAAAACTAGAAATAACTCTCTTAAATTGTTTCTTTCAAGATATTTCTCTCATTTTCCTATTTCTCATAATTATGGATAATTCATCACCAATAGCAGATGCATTTGACCCCCTTTTACATATTGATGCAGCGAAAGAATGTAAAAGTACGTATTTTGCAAAAAAGTCGGTTGTTATATTTCTGCAAATGGTTAAATCCATCGCAGAACTGCCAGCTACAAATCCAGATAAGAGATCACCCAATCCAGCTCTAGCTGTCTGAGGATCTGTCCCAAAAAGTTGCCATGCTTTTTTACTGTCAGCGACTATGCTGTTAGCTCCCTTTAACAAAATGCTGATATTATATTCTTTTGCCGCAATTAGAGCTCTTCCAACATTGGTCTGACATCTAATATTTGGGAATAACCTTAAAAATTCTTTACTATGAGGTGTAATCCATGTTTTAAATTTTCTCTCTAAAAAGAATTTTGATCCTAATTTAGATTCCGAAATTCTATTAAGAGCATCAGCATCCAAAATCAATAATCCTTGAAACCCGATAAGGAAGTCTTTTGATTTTCGCCAATCATCATTATCAATTCCTATCCCTGGACCAACAGCTAATGAATCATATGCACTTAGATCGATATTCTTTAATGCACTATATAAGGATGCATTACCACTTTGATTAGATTGCATAGTTCCTTTTAAAACTATTTCTGGGGCAACTTGCCAAATAGATTCCGCAACTAACTCAGGAAGGACTGCAGAGATAAAACCTGCGCCACTGGATAAAGCCCCTTTTAATGCTAAATATGCAGCACCTGGATATTTTTCACTCCCGGCAATTAATAATGTTCTTCCTCTTTTATATTTATTAAAATTTTTCTTTAAAGAGGGTAAACCAATATTTTTTAAATCACTGTAAGTAACTTTAAATATTTTTTTTTCAACCTTAGATAACTTATTAATTGGTATTCCAATATCAATATGGTGTAATTCTCCAATAAAAGGGAGAGCAGAGTCTTGAGTTAACCCAATCTTGTTAAGACCAATGGCTAGAGTGTAGTTTGCCTTTACTGCACTATCTAAAAAAGGCTCTCCCTTGTCAGGACATAATCCTGTAGGGACATCAATACTTAAAACGTTACCGTATTTATTATGAAATTTCTGGTTAAGCAATTTGATTAATTTATTATCAACTTTTCTTGTTTGATTATTACCAAAAACTGCATCTATCCAGAGTTCTTTACCATTTACATCAGGAGAGTCAGCTAATTTTGTTACTCCAATAGATGTAAGATAATTAACATGGTCTATCGTTAATTTTTTTTTAATAGGGAATGGACACCATACTTTGACTAGACAACCTTTCAAGAAAAGCTCTCTAGCTATTACGGCGCCATCCCCACCATTATGCCCAGGACCTATTAAAACAACTATTCCATGCTTTAGGAGATGTTTTCTTTTTAGTAGCCAATAACTAATTTGGATTCCAGCTTTCTCCATCAAAGCTTCTTGAGTCATCCCATCAAAAAACATTTCTTTCTCTAGTCTCAACATTTGCTTTGAATCAACAAGTAAATGTTTTGAATCAATTGTTGGCCATCCAATTTCATTCATAATTAGTACAAAGCAATTTAAGTACTGTTCAAAAATCTAGACTTCCATGCTAAATACACAAAAGGATAAAAAATTAGAGAACTGCTTTTCCATTAATAATAAAACTATTAAGAAGAAAAATATTATTGTAGGTCTTTCTGGTGGTGTAGATAGTTCGCTTTCAGCTGCTCTTCTTATCGAAAATGGTTGGAATGTTGAAGGACTAACTCTTTGGTTAATGAAAGGGCAAGGCTCTTGTTGCTCTGAAGGCCTAGTAGATGCTGCAGGCCTTTGTGAAGATTTAGGAATTCACCACGAAATAATAGATTCAAGAGCAATTTTCGAAAGAGAAGTTATTAAAAAAACTACTGAAGGCTATGAGAAAGGATTAACCCCCCTTCCATGTTCGATGTGCAACAAGAATGTAAAGTTTGAAGAAATGCTTAATTACGCAATAAATAAAAAAGAATTTACTCATATTGCTACTGGACATTACGCAAGGATAAAAAAATCATCTAATATTGAAAATCTTGATTGTAAGGACTTGAAATTTAATGACTTCCTACTTCTCAGAGGGGCTGATAGAAATAAAGATCAGAGTTATTTTCTTTATTCTCTTTCACAAGAGATATTAAGTAGATTAAAATTTCCGCTGGGTGAAATGAAAAAAGAAGAGACAAGAAAGGAAGCACTTAGATTAGGGCTTAGAACCGCCCAGAAACAAGAAAGTCAAGACCTATGCTTAGTTGAGCATTATGGATCGATGCAGAGATTTATCGACAAACACATTAAACCCAAAGGAGGAGAAATTATGCATGTAAATGGTGAAATTGTTGGAACTCACAATGGTATTCAGCACTTTACGGTAGGTCAAAGAAAAGGTTTGGGTATTGCTTGGCCAGAACCACTATATGTAAAAAGTTTAGATAAAGACAAAAACATTGTATACGTAGCAAATAAAAGTGATCTTTTAAAAAAAGAAGCAATAATTAGTAATGTTAACTGGGTTTCAATTGAAGAACCCAAGCAAAAAATAGAGGTAGAAACACAAATAAGATATAGAAGTCATCCAGTAAAAGGGACTTTAATTCCTTTGCAACAATCAGATACTCCAACTAAATCATTCAAATTAATTTTTGAAGAAAGCCAAAGTTCGGTAACACCTGGTCAAGCTGCAGTCTTCTATAAGGGAGAAATTTTATTAGGCGGTGGGTTGATTAATTAATTTTCAAAAATAAATTTAATGCCATAAAAAATAAAAATAATAGCAAAATAGGTTTATCTCCAAATTTTGTGTAAAAAGTATTTTCTGATGAAAAAACAGGGAACACTATTTCATTTTGCTCAACGTTTAAATCCAGAAGTTGAATTATTTTCCCATCGTCCCCTACTAAACCCGAAGGACCAGTGTTCGATACAAGTAGATTGTCTTTATTATTTTCAATACTTCTTAATCTAGCCAAAGACAAAAATTGATTGTAGAGCTTAGTTGGATAGGGGTCCAAATTTGCTGAAGTTATTATTAGTTCTGCACCGCTATTTATAGCCTCTCTTATTTTCAGTCCATCACTAATTTCATAACAAATAGCTACTGCTAACGGTGGCGTGAATTTAGGATCAAAAAATCTTGAATCAGAGCCTTTTTGAATACCTCCTAATGCAGATAAACCTCTTGAAAAATAACCTAAAAATCTAGGTACTTTCTCTCCCAATGGTACAAGTCTATTTTTATCTATAAAAGATGTAAAAGATTGATCTCCAATTTGGAATCCTAGTAAAGAACTTCTTAACTCACTATTGAAATTTCTAAAACCTCCTGCCAATATATTAGTCTCACTTCCTCTATCTAGATAAAAATTATCAGATAAAGTTCCTTCAGGAGCAACAAGAAGTTTTGCTTTGTTGGCTAAAGCATATTTTTGAGCAATAGATAGTTTTTCCTTAATAAATCCATCATCTATTTTTAACTTTTCTCTTGTAGGTATATTGGTTTGCCAAATAGCCACTGGAAATTCATAATTTCTTTCTATTGGGGTTGTTAAACCTCCTAATAAATGTAGGAGAGTGATAACCAAAAGTCCAAAAATAAATGGCTTCTCAAAGTGAATTTTTCTTCTCCATCTACCGTGACTTAAAAAAATCCAAAATCCAATTAATATTTGTAATACGCATAAACCACTTGCACCAATCCATCTTGCCAAACCAGCAAGATAAATATCACTGGGGACAAGACTCTCTCCTAAACCTATCCAAAAAAAAGGTGTTTGTGAAAGTAACAATTCACCAACACCCCAAGTTAAAGATAAAAAAAATACTTTTAAGAACAAAGGTAAAATTTTCATTTTAAAAACATCTTCTTGCCACAGAATCGTTTTAACTAACAGCCCCCATAAAAAAACTAATAACCCCCCAAAAAAAGAACATAATAATAATATTGAAACTGTGAATATTAAACTTGTAAGCCATGAGAACCCTAGCCAAGTTAATGGATGTAAATCAACAAGCCATGAATGACTAATAAAGATAAAGAAAAATCCCCATAAAAAATTTGCTATTTTTCTTTCACTTCCTCTCCACAAAAGGAATAAAGAAATAGGCATAAAGATCAACCAAAAGTGAGTTGATACAGAAATTCCTCCTAAAATGCCACCTAAACATGGATAAAAATATTGTCTTAAACTTTTACGCTGAGTTGGCATTAACAATCTAAAATTTCAAAATTAAATTTTAAAACGCACATTTATTGTACCTTTATTCTGTAGTATTAGATTTAGTAAATTCAAAATCAAAGTGAAAGAAGTTTTTATTAGTTTTGCAATTTTTGTTTTTTGTGTTTCATTAACTCTTTTCAGTCAATTTAATTCACCTCAAATTGTTAATGCTGCCGAATCAGAAAATCTATCAGTTAAAAAAGAAGTTGTTGCAAAACCATCAAATGTTTCCAATAATAATCTTTTTGAATTAGACCCATCAGATCCAAACCCAATACTTTTCGCTATGGCAGAAGAAACACAATCAGACAGTAATTCAAGGACTACAGAAAGCGGTCTTATTATTACTGATATCGTTAATGGGGAGGGTGATACAGCCATCTCTGGCCAAACTGTCACTGTAAATTACACAGGAACACTTGAAGACGGAACACAATTTGATACAAGTATTGGTAGAGCTCCATTCAGCTTCCCCTTAGGCGCTGGACGAGTAATAAAAGGTTGGGATGAAGGTGTCGCAGGCATGAAGGTTGGAGGCAAAAGAATATTAACAATCCCTCCAGAGCTTGGATATGGCTCAAGAGGAGCAGGAAATGTGATCCCTGCAAATGCAACATTGATATTTGAAGTTGAATTATTAAAAGTCAATTAAATTAAGTAAGAAAAATATCTAAGACTTTTCAATTTAGTTAATCTCCAAGTAATATATATACAACACCAAATATTTGAAATGTTAAGTAAATTCATCAATTCTTTTCTAGATAAAAAATCCCCAATGCCAGTCCATGCTCACTGTGATGGCCCTTGTGGTGTTTACGATCCAGCATCTACGAGAGTTGCTGCTGAAGCGGTTTTATCAATGACAAAAAAGCTTATTGCACTAGAAGCTCCTTCAAGCACTGATTCAGCAGAGTGGGCAACTTACAGTAATACATTTTCTAGATATGTTGCAGTTAAAGAAGAGCAAGCAAAAGAAACAAAGAAAGAAATTCTAATTTTGTGGACAGATTACTTTAAACCAGTTCACTTAGAAACTTATCCTGATTTACATGAAACCATTTGGAAGGCTGCCAAATTATGCAGTGCATGCAAAGTTAATATTGATTTAGCTCAAGCTGAAGAACTTATGAGTTATGTAGAAAAGATCCATAATATTTTCTGGGCTTCAAAAGGAAGATCAGACGCTTTTGTAAAAGCTAGTTAATCAGAATCATTTTCAAAAGTTTTTTTGATTTAATTTTATTTTTTTTAGGTTTAAGAAAAACCGCCATTATTAATGGTGATTCGATGTTACCTTACTTAAAAGAAGGGGATATTGTATTTTTTAAAAAATATAAAAAGAATAAATCAATACTAAAAAATCGACAAATAGTTATTTTTAATCATCCACTTAAAAATAAAAAACTAATAAAAAGAATAAATTCAGTGAATCAAAATAATATTATGGTTCTAGGAGACAATATTGAATTTAGCGAAGATAGTAATAAGTTTGGATTAGTAAATAACGAAAAAATAATTGGAATTGTCACCTCTAAATTGATTATTCCAAAATTAAAAAATTATCTAACTAAAAAAGAGAACGGTGCTTTGCTGCTGAATCAAAGCTATACCAATCAAAAAAGATAATCCCCCAGTTAAAATCATCAATCTTCTAACATTTTTTTGACCTGAAACTAAAATTGAGGAAGATATAAAAGATGAAAAAATTATCATGCTTATTATAGATCCACTCAAATATGAACCTAAACAAATAATTGCTGTGGTTGGGGGTAATGTGCTTAATCCGATAGCCGCCAGAGAATGAGATCCACCTGCTATTCCATGAAATAATCCTAAAAATGTCAATGCATGGGAATGCTTATTATGTTTCTTTTGTTTTTTACTATGAAAATGCAAGTGTTCATGAGCTATTCCATTTTTATGTTTATGTGAATGGGAGTGAATACTTAAATTTAAAGCTTTTTTTATTGCAAAAACTCCAACAATAAGAAGCGAAATACCAACTAGTAATTCCGAAAAATCTGAAAATACTTTTGCTCGATCTTTTATTAAAAAAGCCAACAAAGTTAATAAAACAAGTCCTGTAGAATGTCCTATCCCCCATGAGAGACCATTTCTTATTGCATTCTTGGTTCTAGTAATAGACGATGGAACCATAGCAACAAGATGATCAGCTCCTGTAAAAACATGAACTATTCCAAACCAAAAAACACTTACAACTAATAAAACTTGCTGCATTTATATACAAAATTTCCGCCGATATTTAAATTTATAGCACGATTTGAAGTAAACATTAAATTGAATTAAATAATTTTTTGAAAGATTGTTCAATATCACTTTCTCTCATAAAAGTTTCACCAATTAATACTCCCTTTATTCCAATAGATCTAAGCAAATCTAAATCTTCGGCAGAATTAATTCCAGATTCACTAATGGGGAGAATATTTTGTTTTAAAAATATATCTCCATAAATATTCATCAATTCTATTGATGTTTTTAAATCCGTTTTAAAAGTCTTTAAGTCCCTATTATTTATTCCAATCAAATTAAAAGATTTTAACTTAAGGATCCTTTCTAATTCATTATCATTATGGACTTCCACAAGAACACTCATCTTTAAATTATCAGCTATTTTCTTGAGATAAATTAAATCGTCATCACTTAAAATCGCAGCGATTAATAGTATTGCATCAGCACCCGATACCCTTGCTTTGTAAATCTGATAAGCAGAAATAATAAAATCTTTACAGAGTAGGGGGAGATTAGTTGATTTCCTTACAGTTTCTAGTATTTCATAACTCCCCTGAAAAAACCTTTTATCAGTAAGTACTGAGATACATGATGCACCGATTCTTTCATAACAAATTGCTATATCTTCAGGGTTAAAATCTTTTCTTATAACTCCTTTACTGGGACTAGCTTTTTTTATTTCAGCAATTACTCCTGGTTTTATTTTTGACTCGAAGATATTTTTATAGAAATCTTTAGGGGCAGGAAGTATTTCAATCTTTTTTATTAGATCTTCTAATGAAACTATTTTTTTAAAATTCTTAATTTCAATATCCTTGTACCATACAATTTCTTCCAGAATATTTTTTGCTTGCGCTTCTCTATGAGGCACAGCATATTCTAAATTTTCTACCCTTACGGTTGGATTTGGTGGCCTACGTCTTATCTCCATTAATTTTAGATATTATTTTATTTGAGAAGCTGCTTGTTTATATGCGACCTCAACTACTTCACTAAGAGTGGGATGAGTATGAACTTCTTTAGATAATTCAATTACATCTTGGTTCCTTGAAATAGCATTCGAAATTTCTTGAATCAAATCAGCTGCATGTAACCCGTAAATATGAGCACCTAATACTTTCCCATTATCTTTATTGAAAATCAACTTTAATAATCCATCACTCTCCAATTCAGCCAACGCTTTTGAATTAGCCTTAAAGAAACTTTTAACAACTCCCAAAGTAAAATTTTCTTTTGCAGATATCTCTTTAGCTTCAGCTTCAGAGAGACCAACTGAACTTATCTCAGGGTGAGTAAAGGTTGCTGCAGGGATACTTTTATAGTTAATTTCGACGTTACTACCGCAAATATTATCAACAGCAATAGTACCTTGCGCTGCAGCTGTATGAGCAAGCATTAGTTTGCCTGTTACATCTCCAACAGCCCAAATATTAGGTATTATTTCATCGCCATTCTTAACTCTCATTTGATCATCTATAGGAATGAAACCTTTTACTGTTTCGATTCCAACCGACTTAAGATTTAAGTTATCACTATTAGGACTCCTGCCAGTTGCGACTAGAACAGCATCAACCTCTAAAGTTTCAACAACTTCCTTAGATTTTGCATCTGTCAGTTCTATTTTTACAGGACATCCAGGTATTATTTTTGTCGCGAAGACATTTGATTTTGTGTCTATATCTCTTGCTTGAATAAGGTTCTTCTTAGCAATTTTTGTGATGTCAGGATCAAACGTTGGCATAATATTTTCCAAAGCCTCGATCATGGTAACTTCACAACCAAGCGCGGTATAAACATCAGCAAATTCTAATCCTATATATCCGCTACCAATAATAGCTATCCATCTTGGAAGCCATTCAAGTTTAACCGCATCATCACTAGTAAAAACAGTCCTATTATCCAAAGTTATTCCACGAGGAACAAAAGGAGAAGAACCAGTTGCTATAACAATATTCTTACATGTGTAAATTTTATCAATTCCGTTTTTATCCCTTACACCTACTGTTTGATTTCCTTCAATTCTGCCAATGCCCAAAATAATTTCAACTCCACTTCTTTTAAGAGTTTTTGTCAAATTTTCTCTAACATTTAAAACTAAATTATTTGCATGATCTGCAATTTTTGATCTCTCGAACCTTACTGGGGAAGCATGAATACCAAATTTAGCTAAATGTTCATAATCAGCTATTTCTCTAACTTTTCCACTTGCAGCCAAAAGAGCTTTAGAGGGGACACAACCCTTGTTAACACAAGTACCTCCCATATCAGAAGATTCTACTATTGCGACTTTCAGTCCCTTACCAGCAGCATGTTTAGCGGCATCAAAGCCTCCATAACCCGCTCCAATTACGATTAAATCAAAATCAAAACTTGAATCAGTCACTTTTTAACTATGTATTAGAAGTATATGCGACTCTTTTTCGTTCTAATAATAATGGAACTGCAACACAAGCCACATTTAATGATTCTACAAGCTCACTATGCGGAATTGAAATTGTTTCATTAAAAGCTTCTTGAATTTTTTTATGAATACCTTTACCTTCATTACCCAAAATTAATGCAGTAGGTTTATTCCAATCAATTTCCCAATAGGGTTTTGAAGATTTTTTAGAGTTTTTATTGTGACTACTAGTAGAAAAAACATTAAACCCAACATTTGACAATTCAAATAAAGACTTTAATAGAGAATTTATTATTTCTTCTTCAGTACCCTCAAATCTTAGAAATGGGAGGTGAAATACGGCACCAGATGATGCTCTTAATACCTTTTGATTTAATGGGTGCGCGCCTCCAGCTAAAAAAATTGAATCCACCCCAGCTGCTAGAGCAGTTCTAAAAAGATTACCCATATTCCCTGGATCTTGAATCCTATCGAGAACGAGAACAAAATCATCTTTTCTATTAAATTGATAATTAGGTATTGCTGAAATCTCTACCAAAGCTGCTATACCATCTGGATTGATTGTTGAAATCGCAGATGCCAAAACTTCCTCTGAGACAATATTTATTAATGACTGATTAAATTTTTTGCTTAGATTTTGATTCTTTCCTAGCCATTTTTCGGTAACTAAGATTTTAGAGGGATTTTTCCCAGACTTCAACAACTCTTCAATGAGATGTGTACCCTCTATGCAAAAAAAGTCTTGATCTTTTGGAGAGGATCCTCTTTTAAATGATCTAAATCTTTTAACTAGATTATTGTTTTTACTAGTTATTTTTAAAAAAGTATTTTCTATGAGTAATTTTAAAATTTGTTATCAACTATATTTTAATTCCGTAAAAGTTTTGATCAACAACTTTTAAAAGTTTATTTCCTTTTTAATGAACAAATTTTTTATTTTTTATTAATATTCACCACGTTACATGGGGTAGACTAATTATTCTTATTTTGTCATCATAAATCTAACAAAGTTAACTCTTAATGATTTGGGAAAGCAGAAATAAATCATATCCTGAATCGCAAAACTTAAAGGTTATTGGTCAAGGTAAATTAAATGGAACAGTTAAAATAAGTGGTGCAAAGAATTCTGCCTTAGTATTATTAGCCGCATCATTACTAACTAATGAAAAAATAATTCTTGAAAATGTTCCTCGTCTTACTGATATTGAAAAGATGGAGAATATCCTTAAAAATTTTGGAGTTGATTTAGTATTTGAAAAAAATAAATTAGAGATAGACTCGAAAAATATTTCTATCAAGGAACTTCCAGATGAACTTTTTAATGGACTAAGAGCTAGTTTCTTTTGTATCGGTCCACTATTAACTAAATTTGGAGAGGCTAAAGTTCCTTTACCTGGAGGTTGCGATATTGGTTCAAGACCAATAGTTGAGCACATTAATGGGCTTAAAGCACTGGGAGCAGAAATAATTATTGACGAAAGAATTGTCAAAGCAAAAATAAAAGGCAGCAAAAATAAATTAAATGGTACCCAAATTAAATTAAAGTGCCCCAGTGTAGGTGCAACTGAAACTTTAATAATGGCTGCATCATTAGCAGATGGAAGAACTACTATTGAGAATGCTGCAAGAGAACCTGAAATTCAGGATTTATGCCAAATGCTCAATAAAATGGGAGCAAAAATTTACGACTCTGGTAAAGAAAAAATAATTATTGATGGTGTTAATAAACTTGGTGGTTGTACTCATAAAGTAATTCCAGACAGAATAGAGGCTGGAACTTTTCTAATAGCTGCTGCTGCAACTTTCTCTTCCATAACAATTTCTCCTGTAATTCCTATTCATCTTGAAGCTGTAACGAAAAAACTTAAAGAGAGTGGAAGTAAAATAACAATTAATGGTAATTCAATAACAATCAAGGGTAAAGAGATTAAAGGAGTAGATATTGATACAGCACCCTTCCCAGGATTCCCCACTGATTTGCAAGCACCATTTACAGTTTTGATGACTATTGCCAATGGTGAATCAAAGATAACTGAAACGATTTTCGAAAACAGAATGAATCATATTGATTTACTAAAGAAGATGGGTGCCAATATAAAACTCAACAAAAACGTAGCTCAAATCAAAGGTGTTAAAGAAATAAATGGAATGGATCTAGTTGGATCAGATTTAAGGTCATCAGCTGCATTAATAATTGCAGGAATCATCGCAAAAGGTAGTAGCAAAATCTACGGATTAAAACATTTAGATAGAGGTTATGAAAATTTTGAATTAAAACTAAAAAATTTAGGTATCGAAATAATTAGAGAGACTAGTAAAAGCACTTTTAAGGAAAATGAACTAATAATTAAACCTAGTACTGAAGAAATGTCAAAAGCAAAAGCAGCTTAGTTTGAAAAAAATAAATTATATACTCAGTTAATTGACCTAAACGTAAGCAATATTGATAAGTGAAATACAACCTAAAATTAATAAAAACAACACTAAAAAGCGACTAGACCATAATTTATTTAAACCACTAAATTTAAATTCATTCATACCCAAATCCCATTGTTAGATCCAAATGCTGTCAAAATAGTTACCGCAACAAATAGGTAAGGTACAAATTTTAAAGATAATTTTTTTGCTTGTGATTTAGACATACATTTTGTAAATATAACATTAATATAACACAATATTACTAATCATGAAGCTATCTTCCAAGAAAAAAGACTTTAACTTGCTATTAGTCGCAACAATGTATCAATAATGTTTATTTTTTGTTACTTTTTTATCTAACTCTTGTCAGCAAAATTCAATAAATATGGCTCAAAACATTTTAAAAAATACCTAGCGAAATCTTATGGATCTTCCATTACCAAGCGCATAGTCAATAAAATGATTTTTGTTATAATAGAAAGGTTCATTATTTTTCAAAAGCCTTGGGAGCGTGGTGGAATTGGTAGACGCACCGCACTCAAAATGCGGCACCTTCGGGTATGTCGGTTCAAGTCCGACCGCTCCCACTCTGATGAATACTTATAGTCGATTCAATATATCTTTCAAAAGAGGAAAAGGTTGTTGGCTATGGGACAAAACAGGTAAAAAATATCTTGATGCAGTTGCTGGCATAGCGACTTGTAGTCTAGGCCATAGCGATAGAGTTTTAAGAAGAAGACTATCAAGTCAACTAAAAAAAATTCAACACATTTCAAATCTCTACAACATTGAAGAACAAGAACAATTAAGTAGAGCTTTAACGAGTATGAGTTGTGCTGAAAGCGTTTTTTTCTGCAATAGTGGCGCAGAAGCAAATGAATCAGCTATTAAATTAATTAGGAAATTTGGAAATATAAAAAGTAAAGGTAAAGAGTCAATAATTCTCGCAGCAGAGTCCAGCTTTCATGGCAGAACATTGGCAGCCTTGAGTGCGACTGGTCAACCAAAATATCAAAAAGGTTTCGAACCAATGATAAAAGGCTTTAAGTTTTTTGAATTTAACAATTTTGATTCGGTAAAAAAATTATTTGAAGATTGTGAAAATAATGATCAAAAGATTTCTGGTGTATTGGTTGAACCAATACAAGGAGAAGGAGGCGTAATTCCTGGAAGTAAAAAATTTTTTAAAAGCCTCAGAGATATATGTGATAAGTATAATTCTCTTCTCATTTTAGATGAAGTCCAAAGTGGGGTAGGTCGAACTGGGAAAATGTGGGGTTATGAGAATTTAGAAATTGAACCTGATGGATTCACTGTTGCAAAAGGATTAGGAGGGGGTCATGCAATTGGGGCATTATTGGTAAAAGAAAAAGCTAACATTTTTTCTCCAGGAGATCATGCAAGCACTTTTGGTGGGAACCCATTCGCATGTAAGGCTGCCTTAACTGTATTAGAAGAAATAAACAGAAGAAATCTTATCAACAATGTTTATCTAAGAGGGGAACAATTAAGAGATGGGTTTGAAGAATTGTCAAAAAAATTTCCAAATATTATTAGTGGAGAAAGAGGCATAGGTTTAATACAAGGTCTTGTTATAAATGATAATTATTCTGATGCAAAGAAAATTACATTAAAGGCCTTTGATAAAGGATTATTGGTAGTTCCTGCCGGAGGAAACGTTGTTAGGATTGTTCCACCATTAGTTATTTCTCGAAGAGAAATTAATATTCTCTTGGATAAGCTAAATTCAATTTTTGAAGAGTTATAGCAATTTAAATTTTGAAAAATGAAAATTTAAAAATTTTTGAATTATTATCACCTAAATATGAAAGGGATAATATCAAATTAGGTTTATCAAGAATTAAAAAAGCACTTCAAGAACTTGGTAATCCTTGCGAAAATATCCCTGCGATACAAATTATTGGAACCAATGGGAAAGGATCAATCGCAGCATATTTAGAAAGTATACTTTTTGAAGCTAAAAAGAATTTTGGTGTAACGACGTCTCCTCATCTTTTTGATATATACGAAAGGATTAGAGTTAATAAAAAAAATATCAACAACACTGATTTTGAAAAAATATATAAATTAATAGAAACAAAATTTTCAACATTTGAATTAACACCTTTTGAAAAAATAATTTGCTGCGCACTAATTTTTTTTGACAATAAAAAAGTTCAATTGCTTATTCTTGAAGCTGGCTTAGGGGGACGATTAGACGCGACAACAGCTCATAAATCTAGACCAATAATTGCTATTGGGAATATTGGTTTAGACCATAAAGAATTTCTTGGAAATACGATTGAAAAAATTGCCAAAGAAAAATTAGCAGTTATTGAACAAAACTCAATTGTCATCTCATGCAACCAAAATAGTAAAGTTGAAAATTTAATAACCAAAAAAGTTAAAGAGGTTGGAGCAGAAATTATTTGGAAAGATTCAATTTCAAACAGCTATGAACTTGGATTAAAAGGAATTTTCCAAAAGCAAAATGCTTCAGTAGCTGTTGGAGCAATTGAAGCGCTGAATAATTTGGGATTTAATATTAAAGAAAAGCACATATCTGAAGGCCTTAAAAAGACAGCTTGGAATGGAAGGCTAGAAATAATAAATTATTTCAACAAAGAAATTCTTGTAGATTGTGCGCACAATTATCCTGCTGCAAAAGCGCTCTCTAATGAGCGAAGTAATTGGGAGAATGAAGATAAAGGAATTTATTGGATTTTAGGTGTCCAAAGACAAAAAGATATTTACGCAATATTAAAAACACTTCTAAAGAAAAATGATCACTTATTACTTGTGCCAGTTCCAAACCAACCTAGTTGGGAATTAAACGATCTCTCTCATATTAAAGAAATTGACTTTCAAAAAACAAATGAATTTAAAACATTTGAACTTGCCATTGAGTATTTATTTTCTTTAGAAAAATGGCCAACTAATCATCCTGTTCTAACAGGTTCTATTTTTTTAGTTGCTGAATTTATTAAATTTGCAAATAAACAGAAAGGTTAAATATTAAATTGTTCCTTTACTTCCCAACCTTCCAATTTTCCTGGATTTAATAGTCCTTTAGGATCAAATTTCAATTTCGCTTTTACTTGATCTGCATCAACCACTCCTAGGCCTCCGCCTTCGACAGTTAAAACATGGGGATTAAAAATAAACGCACCAAGTTTCTTACAATCTTCCATTATTTCATTTAATTCATCTTTCCCATTCCACCTTAATACAGGCAAAGCTGCTAATCTTGGTGATCCTTGTTGAGAAACTGCCTCTAAATGCCAAAGAACTTTTCTGCCCCATTTTTTTCTCAAAAAATTAATCAATTCTAGTTCATCATTAAGTGGCAAAAGCATCTGTAAATAAGTCCAATTTTTATCCTTAGACCTCATATGAAGAGTTGTATGATTCCATACGACTTCAGAAATTCCATTGACGAGTTTTTCTTCTTCTCCAAGGAGGGTAGATTCAACTTTGAATTTTTTACAAATTAGCTCGATGGTTTTTATTCCTCCAAGAGTAGATTGAATTAAAATCTTGTGACTTCTAGAATTATTTTTAAACCATTTTGGCATTTGATCTACAATTTCTTCTTCAAGAATTGCTCCTAGTTTCAGATCAATTGCTGCGCTAGTGAAAGTTTTTAATATTTCTATTGTTTTTTCAAATTCAATACAGTCGATAACTATTGAATACCACTTACGTTTGATATCAGTAGCAAGTAGTAAAGAAGTAATTATTCCATTAGTCCCATATGCATGATTTAGAGGTTCGGATTCTTCAGCATCAAATTTTAATAATTCAGGTTTTTCATTCAGCGTTACTGCCTCTAAACCAATAAGATTTCCTGGATCTCTTAAAAATCCCCACCTAATTGAACCAATACCTCCTGATCCACCTGCAATAAAACCTCCAATTGTTGCAGTTTTCCAAGTACTAGGAAGCAACCTCAATTCCCTACCATATTTCTCTAATTGTTTATTCAAATCTCCCATAACACAGCCAGACTGTACTTTTACAAAACCTGTATCTGGATCAAATTCTTCTAACTTATTAAAGTGACTCATCTGCATTACAACCCCTTTAAACAATGGGACAGCTTGTCCATAATTACCTGTACCTGAACCCCTTAAAGTAAGTGGGATAGAAAATTCCCAACAAATTTCTGCTACTTCCTTTACTGCTTTGTGATCACTAGGTCTTACCACTAAATCAGCAATACATTCGTCTAATTTTTCAGTGAGGATTGGAGAGTAGTTATAAAAATCTTTTGAAAGTCTTTTTATGTCAGATTGGCTTTCAATAATCTCTAAGTTGTTAACTTCCTTAAATTTGTCTATAAATTTAAGATTATTTGATGTCATTAATTAAATTCTTATTGTTTTGTATATAAATTAGCCGATTAGCAATATAAATTGCCTTTTATAAACACTTTTCTCTTTAAGGAACTCGAAAAAACATCTGCCCATCTTTGTGCATCTAAAATTACAAAATCAGCAGGGCAACCCTTTTTAATTAAACCATCCCACTTTAAGTTTAATAATCTGCTTGGAGCTAAAAAAATAGAAGATAGAGTCATTCTCTCCCAGGGATTAAGTTGAAGCATAGGTATCGAGCAAGACATCATATAAAAAGGATCAAAATTACCAAATGGGTACCAGGGATCTTGAACGTTATCACTACCTATAGATACATCCACGTGTGATTTTTGTAATTGCTTTATTGGAGCAACTGGTCTTTTTAACGAGGTAGTTTTATTACTTCGATTGAGCAGCCAAAAATTTGTTAGAGGTAAAGCAATTACTTTAATATTTTTCTCAGCCATTTTTTCTCCTAAATATAAAATCTCTCTATGACTTAGAGAAATAAGACTACTCAAATGACTACAAGTAATCGTAGGAATCTTATTAATTTTTAAATTTTCGATTGTCTCCAATAAAACTTTTAATCCCGCTCCCGGCTCAATTATCGATTCGTCTATATGCAAATCAATTTCTAATTTATATTTACTAGCTAGAAGAAGCATCTTTGCGAGAAATTTGCTTGTATGTTTTTTATTGAAAGGAGGGACAATAACACCTCCTAAAATGCCTCCAAAAGAGGAAAATATTTTTGCCAATTCTTCTCCCTTAGAAGTATCCCAAAATTCCAATGGAGCTAGAGCAACGAATTGTAAAGTCAATTCAGATGAAAATTTCTTTTGTAATTTGAAAAGTTCAATCCAAATATCAACTGATTGACTTTTGTATGTATCAATATGACTTCTAATAGCTCGATATCCATTTTGTATGGCAAGTTTTAATGATTTCTCAACTCTTTCAAGAACCTTATCTGTAGTTCTAGTTTTATGTTCTTCATGATTTATTAATAATGCTCCTCTATAGTTTGATTCCAGATTAGGAAAGTCTGCCCATATAAATGATTTATCAAAATGCGAATGCGTTTCAACAAATCTTGGGAATAAAATATTTTTTGGTTTTGTAACTTTATTTTCTGAAGGTTTTAACTCAGAGACAAATCCATCCTTCCAACTGATGGAAAGTGAACATAAATCCTCTACATCAATAATGAGGTTATCAATATCTTCTATTAAACAAAGGCTTCTGGGAATAAGAACCTCAGCGGTGCCGGAATTACTCAAGTTTTTAAAATTTTCTTTTATTTTAAATCATAAGAAAACATTACTAAATAGGAAAATAATTCAAATTTCGCTAAAAGATAAAAATAACTATGAAAAATTACCCTTTGGTTGTTAAATTTATAAATGTGAGGCGGGCGTCGCCAAGTGGTTAAGGCAGCGGCTTGTGGCGCCGCTATTCGGGGGTTCGAATCCCCTCGCTCGCCCTCAATAAAATTGCAGCAAAATTATTTAACTTGTAATTTTGAATTAAAGAATCATAAAAAATTCCTAGCAAAGTGCTAACAAAAACAAAACCAGACGAAAAAAAATTTCAAAAGAATTCAACTAATAAAAGTTATTGGATAACCACATTTGGATGCCAAATGAACAAGGCTGATTCTGAGAGAATGGCTGGGACATTAGAGAAAATGGGATACACCAGAGCAGACAATGAATTAAATGCCGATTTGGTCTTGTATAACACATGTACTATCAGAGACAATGCGGAGCAAAAAGTTTATAGCTTTCTAGGAAGACAAGCAAAAAGAAAGCACAAAACACCTAACTTAAAACTTGTTGTTGCAGGTTGCCTTGCTCAGCAAGAGGGAGAGTCCTTATTAAGAAGAGTTCCAGAACTTGATTTAGTTATGGGGCCTCAACACGTAAATAATCTTGAAAATCTTCTGGGGAAAGTAGATTTAGGTAATCAAGTTGCGGCAACAGAAGAAACCTTCATTTCTGAAGACATCACAAGTGCAAGAAGAGAAAGCTCTATTTGTGGCTGGGTTAATATCATTTATGGATGTAATGAAAGATGTTCATATTGTGTAGTCCCCTCTGTTAGAGGGAAAGAGCAATCAAGATACCCAAATGCGATAAAAAGTGAGATCCAAAAATTAGCTGATGATAATTTTAAAGAAATTACTCTTTTGGGTCAGAACATTGATGCTTATGGTAGAGACCTTCCAGGAACTACAAAAGAGGGGAGAAAAGAAAATACTCTAACTGATCTTTTATATTACATACATGATGTTAAAGGAATTAGCAGGATAAGATTTGCTACTAGTCATCCAAGATATTTTTCAAAAAGGTTAATTAAAGCTTGTTATGAACTTGATAAAGTCTGTGAACATTTCCATATTCCCTTCCAAAGTGGAAATGATGAGATTTTAAAGCAAATGTCCAGAGGATACACTATTAAAAAGTATAAAAATATTATCGAGAATATAAGATCATTAATGCCAGATGCATCAGTCACGGCTGATGCAATAGTTGCTTTCCCAGGCGAAACCGAGCAACAATTTCAAGATACATTAAAGCTAATATCAGAAATTGGCTTTGATCAAGTTAATACAGCAGCATACTCTCCAAGACCAAACACGCCTGCAGCAGTTTGGTCGAATCAACTTTCGGAAGATGTGAAAAAAGCTAGATTACAAGAAATTAATGATTTAGTAGAAAAAACTGCTAAATCCAGAAACCAAAGATATATAAATAATATTGAAAGCGTTTTAATAGAGGGTTTTAATCCAAAAAATTCCTCTCAAATTATGGGTAGAACTAGAACAAATAGATTAACTTTCGTAGAGATTTCCAAAAACATTAACTTTAATTTTTCATTGGGAGATGAGATAGATGTCAAGATAAATGAAGCAAGACCTTTTTCTTTAACAGGCGAACTTTACAAATGATTTTTTCTAAATGATCGGGGAAAAGAAAAAATGTATTGGGTTAATATTTGGCGGTAATTCCAATGAACATGAAGTATCGATATCGTCTGCAAAAACAGTTTTTGAAGCATTTAATTCAGAAATAAACAAAGAACGCTTTACAGTTAAAGCTTTTTACATAAACAAATGTGGATTTTGGCTTGATAATTATAGTTCAGAAACAATCCTTATAGGTGAAATTGAAAACGATGAAACAAAAAAGCAAGATTTTTTTAATCAAGAAAAAATTAACTTCCTGGAGGGAATAGAATTTCAAAATGTTGATATTTGGTTTCCTCTTTTACATGGATTTAATGGAGAAGACGGCTCAATTCATGGCTTATTGAGATTTACAAAGAAACCTTTGGTCGGGTGTGGGATTATAGGCTCTGCACTGGGAATGGATAAAATATTGATGAAAACAATTTTCTCAAATCTTAAACTTCCACAAGTTAAGTATCTAGTTTTTCAAAATGAGGATCTCAACGATAAGGAAGTAAAAAATAAGTTAATTAATGAAATTTTAAAAAAATTAAATTTTCCTGTTTTTGTTAAACCATCGAACTCTGGCTCATCTCTTGGCATCTCAAAAGTCATAAATGAATCCGAAATATTACAAGCATTAGAAAAGGCTCGGGAAATAGATCAAAGAATCTTAATAGAGGAAGGTTTAGAGGTAAGAGAGATTGAATGCGGAATAATTGGGAATTCAGAACTCTTAACCTCTGAGATAGGCGAAGTAAATTATAAAAGTGATTGGTATGATTACGATTCAAAATATTACTCAAATAACAAAATAATTATCCCGGCCGAAATAGATCCTAAAATCTCAAAAGAAATTAAAGAAATTGCTATTAAAAGTTGTAGAGCACTAAATATTTTTGGCTTTGCAAGAGTAGATTTTTTTCTAGAAAAATCTTCTAATAAAATTTTGTTAAATGAAATTAATACAATTCCTGGTTTTACAAAAAACAGTATGTTTCCAATGCTTTGGAAAGCTTCAGGTTTAAATATTGAACAACTTGTGGCTAAACTAGTAGATATATCTTTAGATTTATAATTAAAATCAAATGTTGCATGGACTTCTTTGGTTACCATTACTCTTAATCTTCGTTTTATTAACTGCACTTGGATGGTTGGAAAGAAGAAGGCAAAATCTCTTTAGAAGCTGGGCTAACGGTTCTGAACTTTGTAAGTTAGATAGTTCTAGTGCAGCTTCCTTAAAAGATGGGAAACTAAGATGGAGTGCATTTGAAGCTGGCATATTTGAAGAAAAAGATAGTTTCATAATCAAGAAACTAGAATTAGTTGAATTGATGGCATTAACGTCGGGAGAAGCTCCTCTGACAAGTGAATCTCAAGGGAAATGTAGATTAAGATTAGTAGGAGATGGAAAAGAGATGGATGTACCATTTTCAGATGCAGAGGAGGCTAGAAAATGGATGGACCAACTTATGGAAAAAGCTAGATGTGATTTGTGAAAATTCAGACAAAAATCAATAACAGAAGCTTTTTATTTCTAATTTTATTTTCAACAAGCTTTATAAGCCTGGCAACAATAAAAAAAGTGAATATTCAAGACATTAGAATTTCTGGAAGTAAATTACTTACCCAGAATGATGTAGCGAATATTTCAACTTTAAAATTTCCAACCAGGTTAATTTTTATTCAAACTAATTTATTAGAAAAAGAGCTAAGACAAAATCTATCTCTCAAGAATGTTTCAGTTAGTAGACAAATTTTCCCTTTTGGCTTGAAAGTCCAAGTTAAAACAAGAACTCCAATTGCTTATGGGGAGAGAATATTAAATGGCGAAAAAATTTCAGGTTTTATTGATAAAGATGGAATTTTTATCAATAAACAAAATGTAGAAGAAATAGAATTAAGTAGGTTAAATATACAAATTTTTGGTTGGAAAGAAAGATTTAAAAAAACATTATCTGAAATATTAAATGCACGAGATAATTATGAATTTGAGATTGTCAAAATAACCTTCTCACCAAATGGATTTCTAACTCTTGAGGAAAAAAATTTAAAAAAAATATTCTTAGGATTTAATCCAAATTTAATCAACTATCAATTACAAATAATCAATGCCCTGAAAATACAATTTGAGAAAAACAATTTTTATGAAAAAATAGATAGTATTGATATTACTGATCCAAGCAAACCAAAAATAAAAGTGTTCAAACCCTAATATTTGGTATTTGATTTTAAATAATTTTTTAAATTATTGTAGTGTTGGATTGGGTTTTGCATTTTAAAACAAAATTTTTATTAAATGAATATTTAATGATTTTCATCAACAAATCCCTACAGATGAGCCTAGTAAGTTCATAATGCACCCAATATAAGTATTAGATTCCCATTTAAGAGATGAGCTTCGGTAACAATCCAAACTTTGATCAATCAAAAGACATCCTTCCTAGTCAGAATGCCAAAATTGAAGTAATTGGTGTTGGGGGGGGTGGAAGTAATGCTGTAAACAGGATGATTGATAGTGATCTTGAAGGCGTTTCATTCAGAGTTCTTAATACTGATGCGCAAGCTTTATTACAATCCTCTGCAGAACGAAGAGTCCAATTAGGGCAGAATTTAACAAGAGGGCTTGGAGCAGGAGGAAACCCAAGTATTGGTCAAAAGGCTGCAGAAGAATCTAGAGAGGAACTTCAACAATCATTAGAGGGATCTGACTTAGTATTTATAGCAGCAGGAATGGGTGGAGGTACTGGCACAGGAGCAGCTCCAGTTGTTGCTGAAGTCGCCAAGCAAAGCGGTGCATTAACAATTGGCATAGTAACAAAACCTTTTTCTTTCGAAGGGAAAAGAAGAATGCGTCAAGCAGAAGAAGGAATTGCAAGATTGGCAGAAAACGTTGATACTCTTATTGTAATTCCAAATGATCGGTTAAAAGAAGTTTCAGCAGGTGCTTCTATTCAAGAAGCTTTCAGGAATGCAGATGATGTTTTAAGAATGGGAGTACAAGGTATAAGTGAAGTAATTACGAGGCCAGGTGAGGTAAATCTTGACTTTGCTGATGTAAGATCAGTCATGACTGAAGCCGGCACCGCTCTTCTTGGTGTAGGAATTGGCTCTGGACGATCTAGGGCCATAGAGGCTGCTCAAGCTGCAATTAATAGTCCATTACTTGAAGCAGGAAGAATTGATGGGGCAAAAGGTTGCCTTGTAAATATTACAGGCGGGAGAGATTTGACTCTGGACGATGTGAACTCTGTTGGAGAAGTTATTAGTGCAGTAGTTGATCAGGATGCCAATATAATCGTTGGTCAAGCGGTCAACGAACAAATGGAAGGTGAGATACAAGTTACTGTCATTGCTACAGGTTTCGATACCAACCAACCATTGAAGCAACAAAGAATTAAAAACAGATTATCTAATCAATCTTTTTATAATATCTCTGATAAAAAAGATACAGGAGCTAATATTCCTGAGTTTTTGAGGTTGAGGCAAAATAAAAGAGATATAGATTCTTAGGTAAAATAAAGTGACTCGGTTATCTCGCCTGCCTCAAGCATCCCTTGTGGCTGCTACCTTCCGGTCCTGACCAGATTTAGGCGTTAAAACCGCGAAAGGCCGAGTCAATGATATATTAGCAATTCTTTCTTAAAAAAGATAAAAAAATACAAATGTTACCATCAGATCTTGCAAAGTATAAAGAAAAATCTCAAAAAATTATTGCTCTTACTGCATGGGACTCCATATCAGGATCCATTGCAGAACAAGCTAATGTTGATCTCGTCTTGGTAGGAGATTCCTTAGCCATGGTTTGTTTAGGATATAAATCCACATTACCATTGACTTTAGAAAATATAATTTATCATACTAATGCAGTTTCGAGAGGTTTTAAAAAGAAAATAGAAGAACAACCTTTGGTAGTTTCAGACATGCCATTTTTGACTTACCAATGTGGAGAGGATAAAGCTGTAGAGTATGCAGGGAAAATTATTCAAAACACTTATGCAAAAGCAGTAAAAGTAGAAGGGGCTGAACCAGAAATACAAAAAGTTATTTCTAGATTAATAAGGATGGGAATCCCTGTTATGGGCCATATAGGGCTTACACCACAAAGCTATTTAAATCTAGGGCTTAAGAAACAAGGAGAAAGCTTAGAAAGTCAAGAAAAAATCAAGAAAGAGGCTTATATTCTTGAAACATTAGGATGTTTTTCAATAGTGCTTGAACATATTCCTGAGTTGCTTGCTAAAGAGATACAAAATAACTTGACTATTCCCACGATAGGAATCGGTGCTGGTAATTATTGCGATGGGCAAGTAAGAGTTACTGCAGATTTGTTAGGACTAAATGATGATCAACCACCATTTTGCAAACCGATTATTCAAGGGAAGAAATTATTCGAAGACAAATTAAAAGAATGGGCAGCCTCTGAAAGACTTAATTAATTTTATCCCACCACTTAAACATAGCAATAATAATTTGATTGCTTAACTCCATTCCCTTTGGATCACTTAAAAAGAATCTATTTCCTTTTCTAAGTAATAAGCCACTTTCAATAAAGTTTTCCCATTCTTTGAGCAGTTTACTAAAGTTAATTTTAGATTTTTTATTTCCCCAGTTTTGTTCTTTCAAAACTTCATAGATATCTATACCCTCTTTAAGTCTCAATCCCAACATTATTTTCTCATCAATTTCTTTATAAATAAAATCCTTACTAACTAGGGATGAATCTAAGTTTTGATTGTATTGACCAATTACCCATTTTTTATATTCTTTGCTAACTCTCGGTCTAGTTAACTTTTTACCCCAAGGTGAACTAGTTGATCCTTGGCCAAAACCCCACCAGCCAAAACCACTCCAATAAACTCTATTATGTCTAGATTGATGTCTAGGGAGACAATAGTTTGAAATTTCATATCTTGAATACCCTGAGTTTTTTAAAATAAAATTACTTGATTCACTATTTTTAAAAGCTTCATCATCACCTGGAAGTTTTAATTTTCCTATTTCAAGTAATTTTTTAAAAACAGTTCCATTTTCAATATTCAAATCGTAAATAGATATGTGTGGTGGTGCAAAGGTTATCGCTTTTTTTAAGTCATCATTCCATTCTTTAGATCCACTAAGTGGCAAGTTTTGAATTAGATCTAAGCTCCAACTTTTTATTAACCCCGATTCGTAGACTTTCTTTAACCATAAACATGATTTTTCGGCATCTTCACTCAAATGGCGCCTTCCCGACTTTTCAAGTATCTGATCATTAAAACTTTGTACTCCAAGACTAAATCTATTTATCCCGGCATTTATAAATCCACGAAGATCGTCATAATTAAAACTAGCTGGATCAACTTCCATAGTAATTTCAGCACCATAGTCAATTCCATAATTTTCTTTAAAAAGATCAATTAAACCTTTAATTTGTTTAGGATCCAAGATTGATGGTGTACCACCACCAACATAAATCGTCGAGAGAGATGATTTGTGCTTAATTGACAATATTTCCTTGTATAAATAGTGCAAATAATCTTTAACAGTTTTGCTTCCATAGCCTCCCAAAGTTTCAACGTTGTTTCCTAGTGGAATAACTGCAAAATCACAATAAAAGCACCTTCTATGGCAAAAAGGGATGTGTACATAAGCACTTCTTGGAAACTTATTCATAATCTAAATACATTTTTAAGCTCCAAAAAAGTATGAAGGATCTGAAAAAATAAAGTCCTTATTTACTCAATTAGTAAATCCTAGTAGATTATAGATATGACGGATATCTTAGTATTAATTTTATTTGTATTGTCTGGGGCTGCTTCAGGGTGGCTTGGAGTTGATTTATTGCCAGTTGATATTCTTAAACAGGTCTCTAATGTAGAAGGTTTTAGAATTGTTTTAGCAATAATAGGTTTTTTTATAGGATTAGCAGCTGGTTTTGTATTCCTTCAACTTAGAAAGACTTTCCTTGATCAAATAAAGACAATGCCGACTGATTTATTAATAAGTAGGTCGGTTGGATTAATTTTAGGATTACTAGTAGCAAATCTCTTGCTTGCACCAATACTATTAATTTCCTTTCCTAGAGAAGTTTTCTTTGCAAAACCATTAGCAGCTATATTAAGCAATATTTTCTTCGGTGTACTTGGCTATAAATTAGCAGATACGCATGGTAGAACGTTATTAAGATTATTCAATCCAAATAACACTGATGCATATCTTGTTAACGAAGGGATCCTTCCTGCTGCAAGCCCCAAGATCCTTGATACCAGCGTAATTATTGATGGTCGAATAAATGGCTTATTAAGCTGCGGCTTGTTGGAAGGCCAATTAATTGTCGCTCAAAGTGTAATTGATGAATTACAAACTTTAGCTGACTCAAGCAGCAATGAAAAAAGGTCTAGGGGCAGAAGAGGTCTAAAATTATTAAAAGAATTAAGAGATTTATACGGAAGAAGACTCGTAATAAATCCAACAAAATATGAAGGTAATGGGGTAGATGAAAAACTCTTGAAAATCACTGAGGATATGACAGGAACCTTAATTACAGCAGATTATAATCTCTCTCAAATTGCAGAAGTTAAAGAATTAAAAGTTATGAATTTGAGTGATTTAGTTATCGCCTTAAGAGCAGAAGTTCAGCCCGGAGAATCACTTAATATAAAAATCGTAAGAGAAGGCAAAGAAAAAATGCAAGGTATTGGATATTTAGATGACGGGACAATGGTCGTTATCGATGAGGCAAAGAATTTTGTGGGGAGCAGATTAGATATTATTATCACAGGAGCATTACAAACTCCTACTGGAAGAATGGTATTTGGGAAACTAATAAATAATCCCGAGTCAAACAAATCTTTTAAATCACCAGCGACACAGGGCTAAATCTAGCTAGAATCAAATCAATCTTACTTTTGTGATACAAATGACTGTATCTGCTCCTTATTACGGTGAAAATACCGTTATGAGGACCCCTCCCCCTGATCTTCCCTCTCTTTTACTTAAAGAGAGAATCGTCTATCTTGGTTTACCATTATTTTCAGATGATGATGCAAAAAGACAATTAGGTATGGATGTTACTGAGCTAATCATCGCTCAGCTCCTATATCTAGAATTTGAGGACCCAGAAAAACCTATCTATTTTTATATAAATTCAACAGGGACAAGTTGGTACACTGGAGATGCAGTTGGCTTCGAAACTGAAGCTTTTGCTATCTGCGATACGATAAGTTACATCAAACCTCCAGTGCATACTATCTGTATCGGACAAGCAATGGGGACTGCAGCTGTTATTCTTTCATCTGGCACAAAAGGGCAAAGAGCAGCTCTTCCACACGCTTCTATTGTTCTTCATCAACCAATTAGCGGAGCAAGGGGTCAAGCAACGGATATTCAAATAAGAGCTGAAGAAGTTTTGAAAAATAAAAAATCCATGCTTGAGATCCTATCTCGTAATACGGGAAAGACTATTGAAGAACTATCTAAAGATTCAGACAGGATGAGTTATCTTAATCCTCAAGAAGCTTTAGATTATGGAGTTATCGATAGAATACTCACAAGTCAAAAAGATTTACCAAATAAAATTTAACTCTCACAAACAATTACTTTAAAATCATGCCAATAGGAACTCCAAGCGTGCCCTATAGACTTCCCGGAAGTCAATACGAAAGATGGGTAGACATTTATACAAGACTAGGAGTTGAGAGAATTCTTTTTCTTGGACAAGAAGTTAATGATGGGGTAGCGAACAGCCTTGTAGCTCAAATGCTTTATCTTGATTCTGATGACAATTCTAAACCTATCTACCTATATATTAATAGTCCTGGAGGATCAGTGACCGCAGGTTTGGCAATATATGACACAATCAAATATGTAAAAAGTGACGTGGTCACCATATGTGTAGGCCTTGCTGCTTCAATGGGTGCATTCCTATTGGCCGCTGGAACAAAAGGTAAAAGAGTTGCCTTACCACATAGTAGAATCATGATTCATCAACCCCTCGGAGGAACATCTCAACGCCAAGCAAGTGATATTGAAATAGAAGCCAAGGAAATTCTAAGAATTAAAGATATGTTAAACATGTCTATGGCTGATATGACAGGTCAATCATTTGAGAAAATTGAAAAGGATACTGATAGAGATTATTTTCTAAGCGCTGAAGAAGCAAAAAACTATGGCCTAATTGATCGAGTAATCACACATCCAAGCGAAGCAAATCAATCTTAAATTTTCTAAAGCAATATTTTAATTTTCATTTTTAAATTAATAATTTATTAGTTTATTTACACGTTTAATGTCTAAAATATTAATTGTCAAATGCAAAGAAGCTACAACTAATGACCCAACTCTTTTACGACACAGATGCAGATCTAAGTCTTTTAAATAATAAAACAATAGCAATAATTGGATATGGTTCTCAAGGTCACGCACATGCCCTAAACCTTAAAGATAGTGGGATGGATGTAATTGTAGGACTATATAAAGGAAGTAAGTCAGAGAGCAAAGCTATTAGCGATGGTTTAAAAGTGTTTAGTGTTTCTGAAGCTTGCGAAAAAGCAGACTGGATTATGATTCTCCTCCCAGATGAGTTTCAGAAAGATGTTTACCTTAGAGAAATAGAACCAAACTTAAAAAAAGGAAAGATATTAAGTTTTGCTCATGGCTTTAATATTAGATTCGAACTTATTAAACCTCCTAGTTTTGTAGATGTTGTGATGATTGCCCCAAAAGGACCTGGACATACTGTTCGTTGGGAATATCAGAACGGTCAAGGTGTTCCTGCATTATTTGCAGTTGAGCAGGATTTTTCTGGGAGTGCAAGATCATTGGCGATGGCTTACGCTAAAGGAATTGGAGGAACGCGAGCTGGGATACTTGAAACAAATTTCAAAGAAGAAACAGAAACTGATTTATTTGGTGAACAAGCGGTTTTATGCGGAGGCTTATCAGAACTTGTCAAATCAGGATTCGAAACTCTTGTAGAGGCTGGATATCAACCAGAACTTGCATACTTCGAATGTTTACATGAAGTCAAACTAATTGTTGATCTAATGGTGAAGGGTGGCTTATCTCAAATGAGAGATTCCATCTCAAACACTGCAGAATATGGGGATTATGTAAGTGGCAAAAGACTAATCAATAGTGATACAAAGAAAGAAATGCACAAAATTCTAAAAGATATTCAAGATGGAACTTTTGCTAAGAATTTTGTTGAAGAATGCGATAAAAATAAACCTTTAATGACAAAATTAAGAGAAGAAAACTCAAAACATGAAATTGAGAAAGTTGGTAAAGGTCTGCGCTCGATGTTCAGTTGGCTGAAATAAACTTATTTTTAATATTTCTTGGGTCAATTGGTTTTGATTTATTGATAGGCGATCCAAGATTTTTAATACACCCTGTACAAATAATTGGTTTTTACATAAAAAAAATATGTGATTATCTCATAAATAAATTTGGAGAAGATAAAAAGATACTATTTTGGGGCGGTTTCATTGTGGCTATTTCTACTATTGGAATTAGTTTTAGTTTAGGAAAATTAATAGAACTCACTTATTTGCAATCAACAAATCATTTGTTTGGTGGATTGTTAATTTTTTTTGGCCTTTCAAGTTGTATTGCGACTAAGGGACTTATTTCAAGCGTTAAAGAGATTGCAAAGCTAATAGAACACAAGGAAATTAACCCACAAAATACTAAAATAATTAAAGAGAAGGTTCAAAGAATAGTAAGTAGGGATGTAAGATCATCTTCTGTAGAACATCTTTTGAGATCAAGTACCGAGAGTCTTACCGAAAATTCTGTTGATGGAATATTTGGGCCATTATTCTGGATTTTTATTGGAATTGTTTTTATGAAGTTTTCAATTCTTCTTCCAGGCCCTTTGTCGCTTGGTTTTTCTTATAAAGCAATAAGTACTTTAGATTCAATGATAGGTTACAAATACGATTACTTTAAATATTTAGGTTTTTTCAGCGCAAAAATCGAAGATATTTTTACGTTTGTTCCTTCAAGGTTAGTTTTAATTACCTTACCTTTAGTTGGTTCCAAATTTAATGAGTATGTATTAATCATAAGAAAAAGTTATCTTGATGGTAAAAAATATGATTCACCCAATGCTGGGATTTCAGAAGCTATATTTGCTTATATTTCCGGTGTTAAATTAGGAGGCAAAAGTAAATATAAAAATGAAATAATTGAAAAGCCAATAATCAATGCTACTGGAGAAAATTGCACTGTAGAGAAAATTAAATTAATTTGCCAATTAATTTTGAGACTCCAATTTTTATGGATAATAATTTTTGTCTTAATTTTTTTTATAATTTCGAATTTAATTTAATAATAAATTAATTTAAAAATTATTAATATAAACAAAAAGGTCCTATGCAAGAAAAAGAATCTCCAATAGAAAATCAAAATGTTGATTTTAATAATAAAGCATCAACTGAAAATGAATACTCAAAATGGGTAGACAATAAGGGGGATGAAGTAAAGAATGTTTTTGGATTTAATAGCAGCGCTGAGCTTGTTAATGGTAGAGCAGCTATGATCGGCTTTTTAATGCTCATATTAACCGAGTTGGTTCTTAGCGGCAAACCTGTGACTTCTTCAATTTTTGGTATTAATTGAAAATGGAAGAAAAAAAATCTAATCCAATAAAAGTATTCCTATACATATCTGTATGGGTAATAATTTGGGGGACATTAGGTTCTCTAATAGATTATCCTCTTTATAAAAATAAAGTTTACTTAGAGGGAAGCATATATCAGTATCTTACTTTCACAATTACAGCATTAATTTCCATAGTATGTGCAAAGTTTTTTTATAAAAAATTTGATTTATAAAAATTTGTACCTAAATTTCTTAATAATTTCGGCTGGTTGTTTATTGTCAGTTAACTCAAAAAGTATCCACTGATGTGTTTCAGTGTCATGATCGCAACCATAATTTCCAGACTCTTTATCATAGCTAGAAAGATATGCATGACAATACTGATCTGCCTCAAAAGCAGAATCATAACCCGTAAGATAATATATTAAAAACAGAATAATTACTAACAAAAAAAATAATTGAACAACTAAATTAACTACCTTCATAAGAATTTCCAAAATTTAAATATATCATTTAAGAAAATTTTTCGATCTAAAAATAGTTAACGTCCAACATTAAAAACAAAGTCATGGAATTCTTGATTATTTACATAAAGGAAGACTAGCAATATTAAAATCAAATTTAAGCCTATTACTATCGATCCGAAAATATTTATTTGTTTTTTACCTGGCAAAGTGTAAGTGAATTTCTTGCCTTTAAGAAACGCAGCTAAGCCTTTTTTTTCTTTTTTTGATTCTTTTATTTCAGAGTCATTCTTAATTTCATTATCAGAGAAACCTTTTACCATTGCAAATTAAATAACAAAGTTATAATATTCCAAAAAAATAAATTATTTTAATAATTAACAATTTTTAATCACATATGGGATCATAAATGAAATTCTCTTATTTGAAAAATTTTTTAAATAATAAGACTCAATAATTTCCGACTGCAAACCCAATAAACTCGATTGACATTTGAATCTATTTTGATCAAATACTACTATTTGAAATTTTTCTATTTCAGAAACTAAATCTTCACATACTTGGTTTTGAGAACTTTTAATACAATCACCATATTGTTTTAAAATCTTGGATTTTGTTGGTATTGTTTCAGCCATAACAAAATTGGATAACAACAAAATTTTTAGAAATAAAATGGTTAAAAATTTCATTACTTCTTAGAACTTCCAAATTCGGGTTAGCTTTTTAATAATTTTGTTTATTGAAATAATCGTATTTCTATTGCAACTAAAAAAAAGATGCTCCATAAGAGCATCTTGATATTAAGAGAAGAAATAGATTAAAAAGCTTAACCTTGAACTCTATCCTTAAAAAGTTTACCTGCTGAGAATGTTGGAACTCTTTTAGCAGGTATTGCAATTTTTTCGCCTGTCTTAGGGTTTAATCCCTGTCTTGCAGAACGATCTCTTGGTTCAAAAGAACCGAATCCTAGTATGGAGACTTTTTTGCCTTCCACTACAGAATCAACAATAGTTTCGATAGCAGCATCAACAACTAAAGAAACATCGGTTTTTGTGAGCTCAGTACGAGCAGCAACAAGATTTACTAAATCAGCTTTGTTCATTGAATTGTTTGTAAAGCAGAGATTTTAAAAGACAAGAATTTAATCAAGTCTAAAAACCTCGAACTTGCACATCATATGGAGCAAATACAAATACGGCAACCAAAAATGCCGGCAGCGCAAAGCTTTATACAATTCCTAATGACATTTTTAGCTTAATTATTAAATTTTATAGCCGTATAATTTTCTTTTATAAAAACTAACCTCTGTAGCAATCAAACAGCCAAAACCATTGGAAATACTGAATTAAGCTTTAGGAAATTTAACTTCATTTATCAAAGGGAGCAGAATTTAAAGGCAATTAAATATGGAATTTAGACTATTTATTATTTTTTATTAATTTTCAGATATATTTCCTTCTCATCACATGAAATTATATATTTGTATTTTGAAATCAAGAAAAATCTATTTTTTTACTAATTAATTTTTCTCTCTAAATCGTTTTATTCACTGAGCAGATAGGTAGATAAATTGCAATAATTTTAAAAATTAATAACCTTCTTAATTTAATAAAATTGATTAGTGAAAGCTTAAATTTGAGTTTTTTTTTAAATTTTCCATCTATTATTCAAATATTAGTAATTTGAATAAATTATCTCAATATTAACTAATCAATGATAAAGAGACAGTGACTCGTATCAACAAAGGTACGCCATATCCTTTAGGAAGTTCTAGAACTTCAGCAGGAGTTAATTTTTCCCTAATAGCTACGAATGCAGAATATGTAGAGATCTTATTGTTTGAGGAAGAGTATTCTATTTCCCCCAAATATATATTTAAACTAGATCAAAAAAACAATACGGGTCCCTACTGGCATGCTGAGATAAAAAATATAAGTGAAGGTTGTATTTATGCTTTTAGGATTAAACAAAAAAATAATGGCATCAACAATAACTACGAAAAAAAGGTTTTAATTGATCCTTGTTCAAGGGGGATCACAGGATGGGGCACTTATAAAAGAGAAAATGCATTAAAAGTGCAGGAAAATACCACTACTTGCCTTAAAAGCGTTGTCTGTGAAAGAAAAAAATTTAATTTCAAAGATTATCCAAGACCAAAACATCCTTGGGAAGAAACAATTATTTATGAACTGCATATTAAAGCCTTCACTGAATCAACTGAAGGAGATGAAAGTTGTTGCAAGAAATTTTTAAAAAAAATTCCTTATCTCAAAGAACTGGGCATTACAACAATTGAATTACTTCCAATGTTCTGTTTTGATCCAACTGATGCGCCAAATGGTTTAGAAAATTTTTGGGGCTACAGTCCAATTAATTGGTTTACACCACACTTTGAATATCTTTCTAATGAATCAGCAGAAAAAAATAGAGAAGAATTTAGAAATCTAGTAGAGGAATGTCACAAAGCGGACATAGAAGTCATCTTGGATGTTGTTTATAATCATACGTCTGAAGGAGACTCTAAAGGGCCTGCAATATCTTGGAAAGGGATAGATGAAAATCTTTATTACTTCATTGGAAAAGATAAAAATTATCAAGACGTTTCTGGTTGTGGGAATACTATTGCAGCAAACAGAGGATTAGTTAGAAAACTAATAATTGAATCACTGAAATGTTGGGCAACTGAATTAGGCGTTGATGGTTTTAGATTTGATTTAGGAATTGCACTAACAAGAGGAGAAAATCTTACGCCACTCGATAACCCACCAATTTTTGATGATATAGAATGTGAACCAGAACTTATTGATATCAAGTTAATAAGTGAACCTTGGGATTGTGGTGGTTTATATAAATTAGGTAATTTTCCCTCTAAGAATACTTTCACTTGGAATGGTCATTTTAGAGATGACTTGCGTAGATTTTGGAAAGGAGATAAGGATACTGCTTGGAATATGAGCGATAAAATCAAAGGTAGTCCATCTATCTATAAAAAAGATAATAATTTTCCTAAATCTATAAATTTCATTACTTCACACGATGGATTCACTCTAAAAGATTTAGTTTCGTTCAATTGTAAACATAATTTTGCTAATAAAGAACATGATATGGATGGTGATAATCATAACAACTCCTGGAATCACGGGATAGAGGGTCCAACCACAAATTTGTTAATTAATGATTTAAGAAAAAAGCAACAAAAAAATCTTCTCCTTAGTTTACTTATCTCAAGAGGCGTCCCAATGTTACTGATGGGTGATGAGATAGGAAGGTCTCAAGGAGGTAACAATAATTCTTGGTGCCAAAATAATTTTTTAGGTTGGATGAATTGGGATCATAGTCAACAGGATTTAGAATTATTAAACTATCTCAAATATGTTATAAAAATACGGAAAAAACTTATAAACATTTTTAATCCATCATTAACTAACATTCAAAACCATGACAATCTTTCTAGATATCATTGGCATGGAATAAAGTTAGATTCACCTGATTGGAGTAGTTGGTCTCATACAATTGCCTTTAGCATTAACAAAGGGAAAACTGACCCTATGGTCTGGATAGGTTTAAATGCATATTCAAAAAGTATAGATTTCCAATTGCCAAAATGTAAATATAATTGGTTAAAAGTCATAGATACTAGTATTTCAGATCTTTTTAAACCCATAACTGTTAATGAACAGTCTATTCAAATAAAGAGTAGGAGCTCTATATTAATTATTTCAAAAGAAGTATTTGATGGAGTAGATGACCTAATGTAAAAGCGGGCGGCGGGAATCGAACCCGCATCTTCAGCTTGGAAGGCTGAGGTTTTACCACTAAACCACGCCCGCAATAAGTAATAGAATTACCATTGCAATAATACATTATCAAACAGTCAACAACTTAAAAAGATTGGAAAATTCACACTCAAAAAATATATCTGGATCAAGAACAAGATTAATGCTTTCCTATGGGCTTGGAGATGCTGGGACGGGGCTTGCTAATGCTCAATTCGGTTTCTACCTTTTCCCATTCTTTACTTGTGTGGCTGGATTACCACCTTGGATAGCGAGTTCTATTTTGATGATAATTAAGCTATGGGATGCAATTAATGATCCTTTGATTGGCTGGATGAGCGACCATACCCAATCAAGATGGGGTCCAAGACTACCTTGGATGATTGGAGCATCAGTTCCTTTGGGAATTTTTTTAGCTGCAATGTGGTGGATACCCAATGATTACAGCCTCAAAGAAAAGACTTTTTATTACATATGCACATCAATTTTGTATATGACAGCTTATACATCTGTAAATCTTCCTTATGGAGCATTATCCACAGAAATTAGTGAAGATGAAAATATAAGAACTAGACTTAATGCCGCCAGATTTACTGGCTCAATATTAGCCTCTTTAGCAGGATTAACTGTAGGTGCAATACTTCTAACAAAAGGAGATCAGGGATACCTTACTATGGGAAGATTATCTGGCACTATCGTTACCATAATAACTTTACTTTCTACTTGGGGTCTAGCTCCTTATGCAAAGACTGCGAGAAAACCTATCAATTCAATAAAACCTATAAAAAATCAATTTAAGCGTATTTTAAATAATAAAATTTTCAAAAAAGTGATATGTCTTTATTTACTTCTCTGGTGTGGACTTCAATTAATGCAAACAGTTTCATTAATATATTTGCAACAAGTCATGAATTTACCAAGAGGTATATCCTTTTGGATTATCATACCTTTCCAAATAAGTGCTCTCTTAGGATTGCAAATTTGGAGCATTTATTCTAATAAATACGGAAGAGTTAAAGCATTGAAAATAGGTGGGCTCATATGGATTGGTGGTTGCTTGATTGCAATGATATTACCCCCATTGTCAAATAATTTTGAAATTACTAATTTAAATATAGATTCTATAAAAATGTTAACTTTATTTCTAACAATATTAATTGTTGGTTTTGGTGCATCAACAGCATATTTAATACCTTGGTCTTTATTGCCAGATGCTATTGACAATGACCCAGAAAAGGCAGCAGGAATTTATACTGCTTGGATGGTTTTATGCCAAAAATTAGGAATTGCTTTAAGCGTAGGATTATTTGGTTATCTTCTAACTCTTACTGGGTTCAAGCAAGCAGGCTGTCAGGGTATTATTGATTTCAATCAACCAGATTCTGCATTAATAACAGTAAGAATTTGCATGGGTTTAATCCCTTCTATACTTGTCTATTGGGGTCTATTAATTATGAGAAATTGGGATCAAGAATCAATTACTGACTAATATTGAAATATGTATTACCCTGAGTTTTTAAAAAGACTTCTAAGTAGCTTAATTATTGGCGGGCAAGCAATTAACTATATCTTTAGAGGTAAAATTTCCAAAAATGATCTTTTTGACCAATTAATGGAGTCAGGCCCTGGTAGTTTGTTAATTGTTTTAATTACAGGAATAGCTGCAGGTACAGTCTTCAATATTCAAGTTGCCTCACAACTGACAAGTATGGGTGTTTCAAGTGAAATAGGAGGTTTATTAGCCGTAGGAATGGCGAGAGAGATGGCTCCTCTTCTAACTGCTACTTTAATGACTGGTAAGGTTGCCACCGCTTATGCTGCTCAACTGGGTACTATGAAAGTAACTGAACAAATAGAGGCTATAACTATGTTAAGAACTGAACCAGTCCAATATTTGGTAGTCCCAAGGTTGCTATCGATGGTAATAATGTCTCCAATACAGTGTCTTTTGTTTTTATCTGTAGCTTTATGGAGTGGCCAAATTTGGAGCACAATTTTTTATAAAGTTCCTCCGATGGTTTTTTGGACATCGGTAAGGTCAGGTAATGTAAGTTTAACTAGTGCAGACTTAACCTCAATGTTAATAAAATCTGTAGTGTTCGGATTACTTATTTCAATTATTGCTTGTGGATATGGACTCACTACTAAAGGTGGTCCAAAAGAAGTTGGAACAAGTACAACAGGAGCAGTTGTAATGACTCTCGTTACTGTATCTTTAATGGATGTATTACTAACACAAATTTTATTTGGATGATTCTATGTTTAACACTAAATCAACTCAAGAGGAACCAGTAATAATATCTCCATCATTTCAGTTGCCAATCATTCTATTAGTTTTAAGTTTTATGCTTTTGTTTTTGAATATTGGTTCTTTGCCAACAATAGTTTTTGCTTCTTTTAGCTTTTTTTTATTACTTCAATCATTTACCTTAAGAATAAAAATAACAAATGATGATTTTATCGTTTTACAATTAGGGAAAGAGATTAGAACTTTTCCATTCAAGAACTGGATTTCGTGGAAATTCTTTTTCCCTGTAATCCCAGGTATTTTTTATTTTAGAGAAAAGTCTAGTCCTCACTTATTACCAATATTATTTAATCCAAAACAATTAAAAGATGAACTCATAAAAAAAGTTGACTCCCTGGAAATTAAAAATTCTTAAAATTCAAACTTTGCCTAATCATCAAAATTTATTTAAATGACCAATACAGAACTTCCCGAAAATAATCCTGAAAAAAAATTAATAATAGATAAGTCAATTTCAGACGATAAAACCAAACAAATTAGTAAGAAAAATACAACGCACAATAAAAAAATTGTACAAAAAAACATTGAATCAACTAAATCTTTTGATGAAATTTCTAATGAAATTTTTAGAGATCTAGTTTCAAAAAAAGACTCTTTAGTTAAAGAAATAAAAGAGTTAGAGACAAAAAAAAATGAAATAGAAAAAGATATTGAGTCAAATTTCAAAGGACAATCAGATAATATTGCTAAAAGAGTTAAAGGCTTTCAAGAGTACTTAACTGGGGCTTTACAAAATCTTTCACAAAACGTAGATAAACTTGAATTAATTTCTCAACCAATAATAGTTAAGCCATCTCCCCTTGATGAGAAAAAGCAAAACAATAGTACAAATAATGTGGTTAATGTTCCTGCTCTTTCTGAAACATTTAAGCCAGATGAGACGATTATAAAAGGTTGCTTTTCAAGTTTCATAGAACAGCCTGATTTTTATGCTGAACCTTGGAAATTAAGAAGGAGTCTTGATTCATCAGATATAGAAATTATGGATGACTGGTTCTTTAACATGGGCGGAAGAGGTTCTCTTGAAAGTAGAGGATCTCGACAAAAGAATGCTTTGCTATCAGCGGGGTTAATATCTATTCTTGGCGAATTATATGGAGATCAGTTTCAGACTCTTATTTTAGCTTCGCAGCCTGAACGATTAGGCGAATGGAGAAGAATTCTTCAAGATTCACTTGGTCTCACAAGGGATGACTTTGGACCCAATAGTGGGATTGTTCTTTTTGAAAGGCCTGAAGGTGTTATCGAAAGAGCTGATAGATTAGAAGCCAATGAAGAACTGCCATTTATCATCATTGATGCAGCAGAAACCTCTGTTGAAATCCCAATACTTCAATTCCCATTATGGGTTGCATTTGCTGGATCAGATAGTGAAATTTACGATGATCTTGAATTAAACTAATCTTTATGAATATCTTAATAATTTTTATAAGTTATCTTTTAGGATCACTTCCTACAGGTTTTTTAATTGGGAAATATCTTAAAAATATAGATTTAAGGAATATAGGTTCTGGATCTACAGGTGCCACAAATGTCTTAAGAAATGTTGGGAAATGGCCAGCACTTTTTGTATTTATCGTTGACGTTGGGAAAGGTCTTATCGCAGTGATAATTGCCAAGGAGTTTGCTAATCAAGACTTAATTGATTCAAATCAAGGCTATATGGAAGTATTAGCAGGCATATCCGCTATTTCAGGACACATATGGCCCATATGGCTTAAAGGTAAAGGAGGCAAAGCAGTTGCCACCGGACTAGGTATGTTTTTGGCTCTTTCTTGGAAAGTTGGACTAGCTTCTTTTGGGATTTTCTTATTAGTCTTAGCAAAATCTAAGTTTGTATCTTTATCTAGTATTTCAGCTGCAATCTTATTACCTATTTTTATGTTTTTTTACGTTGGTAATTTTACGAATCCGTACTTTTATATAAGTTTAATTGTGGCATTATTAGTAATCTGGAAACATAGAACAAATATAAATAGATTACTCAATGGGAAAGAATCCAAAATTAACCAGAATTAATAGATTTAAATATTTCTATTAGAGCTTTATTAGGATCTATAGCTTTTGATATTGATCTACCAATGACTAATTTAGAAGCGCCATTATCTATAGCTTCATGGGGAGTCATAATTCTATTTTGATCATCTTTATTTTCAACCTTTAACCTGATACCTGGTGTAATTAGTTCAAAATTATCCTTATAAATAGATCTCAACATTTTTACTTCCCAAGGTGAACAGACACATCCATCTAAACCAGCATCAAAAGACAACTTTGCAAGTCTCAATACATTTTCTTCAATTGAATTATTTCTATCAAGATCAGTTTGAAAATCTTTAAGAGAAAAGCTCGTTAAAACAGTTATTCCTACAACAAATGGAGGTTTTAAACTGACTGAAGCGGCTCCTTCTAAAGATGCTTTTTTCGATTCCTTAAGAGCTTTTAGACCTGCTGAAGCATGAATTGAAATAATATCAACTCCTAATTTTGAAACTTGGAAACATGCTGCGCTCATTGTATTTGGAATATCATGAAATTTTAAGTCTAAAAAAATTTTTTTATTCAAACTTTTTAAAATTTCAATAACTGTTGGACCTTCCCTTACAAAAAGCTCTAAACCAACTTTGACCCATTTAATATTGGGACATTTTTCTAGAATTACTTTTGCTTGACTTACATCAAGTCCATCAATTGCCAATATTATTTTATCTTCTGAATTAAATCTGTTATTCATTAATTTTTAGTTTCCAAACCTCTTAATTATTTTTTTCCCAATTTGCAAAATTTTTCCCTCTAAATCATTTTTTGAATCAAAAACTAAATCAGGATTTATTACTTTCTGACTATCAATTTTTACTCCACCACCTTTGATAGATCTTTTGGATTCGCTACTTGATTTGAAAAGTTTTAGAGCACTTAGCAAGTAAAAAAACTTAACTGGAAAAACTATTTCGCTTAATGAAATCTCTGGAATTTCTCCAACTTTTTCTTTATGTCCAAGAAATAATTTTTCGCAGTTTGATTGCGCTTTTAATGCTTCTTCAGTCCCGTGGAATAAAGTAGTAACTTCTAGAGCCATTCTTCTCTGTAATTCACGAGGATTTGCTTCATTAAAAACACTTAAATCTAATTCAGTAAGTAATTCAAAATAGATAGGTATTATATTATCGGGTACTTTTTCTAATTTTGAATACATTGAAAGAGGATCATCAGTCAAACCTACGGTGTTAAATTCAGATTTACTCATCTTCTTAATTCCATCTAAACCAGTCAAAATTGGCAACAGAACACCAAATTGAGGTTCTTGTTTAAAATGCCTTTGAAGATCTCTTCCTATCGCAATATTAAATTTCTGATCTGTACCTCCAAGCTCAATATCTGATTGAACAACCACAGAATCGTAACCTTGTAATAGGGGATATAAGAATTCATGCAAAGCAATTGGCACTTGTGATGTATACCTTTTATTAAATTCCTCCTTTGCTAGCATTTGACTAACTGTTGCACTCCCCATTAATTCAATTATTGAATTAAGATCCAATCCTTTTAACCATTCACTGTTATATCTAATTTCTATTTTATCTTTTGAATCAAAATCTAAAATAGATTCATTAGCTGGTTTACCCATTCCTAGTTGGGTTAAGTATGTTTTTGCATTATCCTTAACTTGATTTTCCGATAACTGCACTCTTGTTTTGTTTTTTCCAGTTGGGTCACCAATTTGAGCAGTAAAATCTCCAATAATTAAAACTGCAACATGTCCATTATCTTGAAATGCCCTAAGTTTTCTGAACAATATAGTGTGCCCAAGATGAATATCTGTTCCAGTTGGATCGATGCCGAGTTTAACCCTTAATTTTTTATTATTTTTTTTCGCATGATCAATTATCTCCGAAAAAGTTTGATCTGTCCCCTTAATTGGAAAGTATTCTTCTATTCCTCTTGATAGCCATGATGGCAAAATAGAATTATCTGACATAAAGCTTTAACCGTTAAATTTAGGAAGTTTTATCAAGTTCATCCTTCATTCTTATTAAGGTTTTATTCATCTGATCGAACATTTGATCAGGAGTAATCCCAAATTGACTTAACTGTGTCTTTAATTGTTCTACTGTCATTTTGGCTTGAAAATCTTCAGACAATTCAAATCTCTTCATGAAAACCTTATAACGATCCATAAGAGATTCCATTCTTTTTATAAACATTTTTTTTCCTTCTCTATCAAATTTTCCATAATCAGAGCCAAGTTTCATAAGTTCTTGGTAATCTGTAAAAAGCTTTTTAGCTTCTTCTTGAACGATGTCTGACTCAAAGAATCCCATTTCTATTTTTTACTTCGCAAGATTAAGGCTCAATTACAAGATAACAAGAATCTTCTAAATTGATTAGAACATTAATAAATTTTAGTTTATAAATAATTCTTTGATTTATATTTTTTCAGAATTAAATTTAGTAAACATGTTTCATAAATATTGGATAAATTCAACATAAAAAATATTTCAAATCAAAATAGACAATTTGAATTATTTGGTTCCAATGTAAATACATCAATTAATTTTCAAAACTCGAATAATCTAAAAATCAAACGCGAAATACTAACTCAATGGAGAAATAGAATCCATAATCACCAATTAAAAATTTCAAAAGATGCTCACAATAAAACTTTTGACCAAACAAGTCTTCCCATAAATACAATTTCCAATGAAAGAAAAATTGATCCGTTTTCCCTACAACCATTATCATTGAACTTCTGGAGAACAAATCAATATATACACAACGGGCCAGCAATCTATTTTGTAATTGACTCGATAGAGAGTTCTAGAATAATACTTTATATAGGAGAAACAAACATAGCAAATAAAAGATGGAAGGGAGAACATGACTGTAAAAATTACCTCATGAACTATAAAGAAGCCCTAGCTCATAACAATCTTTCAAGTCATCAAGATATACGTTTCTTCTTGGATGTACCTAAAGAAGTAAAATTAAGACGTAAATTAGAACAGCAACTGATATATTTATGGTTACCACCTTTTAATAAAGAAACCCGAGATAGGTGGGCAACCACTTTCACAAACAATTAAAAGTTAATTAAATCGATTTTACAAATGCAATTTTCCACATTCCAAAAAAATCCAGATAAATGGCAAGGTGCTTCATTAATTTTTGGACTTTTAGAGGAAGAAATTGCAAGCCAACTTGAAAACATAAAATTTGTTATTGACCCAAAATTATTACTAAAAAAAGTTACTCAAAAAAAATTCAAAGGAGAAAAAGGTAAAACTCTAAGCTTTGAATTTTTAGATCAAAAATTAGAAACCTTAATCATAGTTGGTCTTGGTAAATCTAAAGACCTAAAAAAAAGTGATATAGAAAACTCCATAGGAAATTTAATAAGGAAAACTGTTGATAAAAACGAAAAAATCAGCATCTTGCTACCTTGGGAATTAATAATTTCACAACTAGAAATTAATCAATTAGCAGAGTCAACCAGATTATCGGCTTATAAGGATAATAGATTCAACAAGAGAAAAGATGAAGAAAAAATTCTTAAAGAAATAGAGTTTTTGAATTTAAAAAAATTTGAGAATATTAGCTTTGAAGAGACAGAAAAAATATGTGAAGGTGTAGAACTAGCAAGAAGACTTGTAGCCGCCCCTCCAAATAGTCTTACACCCCTGGAAATGTCTATGCAAGCTTCTCAAATAGCTAAAGATCATGGTTTGGAAGTGAAAATTTTAGAGGCAAAAGAATGTGAAGATTTAGGAATGGGTGCATATTTAGCTGTAGCAAAAGGTTCTGATCTAGATCCTAAATTTATACATCTTACTCTGAAGTCAGAAGGTCCTATAAAAGAAAAGATTGCGCTTGTTGGGAAGGGTTTAACCTTTGATTCCGGAGGATACAACCTGAAAGTAGGAGCCTCTCAAATTGAAATGATGAAATATGATATGGGCGGAAGCGCTGCAGTTTTAGGAGCAGCAAAAGCACTTGGGGCAATAAAACCAAAGGGACTAGAAATACATTTTATTGTGGCAGCTTGCGAAAACATGATCAATGGATCTGCAGTACATCCTGGAGACGTAGTTAAGGCATCTAATGGTAAGACAATTGAAATAAATAACACTGATGCAGAGGGTAGACTCACATTAGCTGATGCCTTAACTTACGCATCCAATTTAAAACCGGATTCAATAGTAGATCTCGCCACTTTAACAGGAGCTATTGTTGTTGCATTAGGTAATGATGTAGCTGGATTCTGGAGCAATAATGATGATCTAGCAAATGATCTAAAAACTGCATCAGCCGAGGTTGGAGAAGAATTATGGCAAATGCCTCTACAAAAATCTTATAAAGAAGGGTTAAAGTCACATATAGCTGATATGAAAAATACGGGTCCTAGAGCAGGTGGGTCCATAACTGCTGCTTTGTTTTTAGAGGAATTCTTTCATGAAGATATAAAATGGGCTCATATTGATATTGCTGGGACTTGTTGGACTGATAAGAATAAGGGGATTAATCCATCAGGTGCAACTGGTTTTGGAGTTAAAACACTTGTTCAATGGATTAAGAATAAGTAAGTTTATTTAAATCATTCAACCCAAATATTTGTTGACCTGGCGTTATCCCCCCATAATTTATCCAACCTCTGATCTCTCCCACATGAGAATCTATAGAATTTGTATTTTAATTCATTTCTCTCAGCAAAATCCTGATGATATTCTTCAGCTAACCAAAATTGACCTTTTAATTTTAGTTCTACAGAGATTTTTTCTAATGGCACTTGCAACTCATTAGAGGCAGAAATAATTGCATTTTTTGCATCACTTTCCTCAGTTTCATCTTTTAAAAAGATCACTGGCCTATAAGAATCTCCACGATCACAAAATTGACCCTTACCATCAAGAGGATCAATATTTCTCATATAAAGTCTAAGAATCTCAGTTAAACTTACCAATTTAGAATCATAATTTACCAAAACCACTTCCTGATGTCCCTCATGATTTTCATAGGTAGGATTTTGCAATTTCCCACCTGAATAACCACTTTGAACATCATTTATACCCTTTAATGACTCTAAATCATGCTCTAAACACCAAAAACAGCCTCCTGCAAGAATCAATTCTTCTGCGAGAGTATTTATAGGATTAATTAATATTGAAAAAACAAGTATTAAAGGTAATAAATATTTCATTCTTTTATTATAAAGTTCAAACTATGGAATTAATAATTTCTTTAGCGGCTCTCCCAACTACTCCCTCCTCACCTAATTCTTTTTTTAATAAAGAATAACCTTTTTTAATTTTTGCTTTTTCTGATTTCAAATCAAGAATCCTGCAAGCTTTATAGAAAATTTTCTTTTCATTAAAATTTTTCTGAACAAACTCAGGTATTATTAATTTCTTTACTAACAGATTCACAGGAGAAATAAATCTTACCTTAAAGTTAAGAATTTTCTTCGCAATAAAAGCAGTAACTCTACTTACTCTATAACCAACAATCTGTGGTATTTCATATAAGGCCAATTCCATATTAACTGTGCCTGATTTGCATAAAGCCAGTTTCGTTAATGAATAAATATAAGGCATTAATTCAGAAAAGTCTTTTTGAGAAATAATTTTACCTTCGATTCCATATTTTTCTAAACCATTTCTAAATCTTTTATCAAAAACCCTCCTACAGGATGGAATATATACAATAAGACTTGGATATTTTTGTTGTAATTTTTTTGCTGTTTTCAAAAAGGTCGGTAATATATATCTCAACTCTTGGGGTCTCGAAGCAGGCATTAAAAGTAAAATATTATGATTTGCTCGAAGTTTTAGAATTTTTCTTGAATCTTTCTTAGGAGGTAATTTCTTCGTTAAATCAATCATTGGATGTCCAACCCAAAAAACATTTCCACCCCTGCGCCTATAGAAGGCTGCTTCCTGCTTAAAAATTGCAAAAATTTTATCTGAAAAATTAATTAAATTAGTAGTGCTATTATTACCAATTCTCCATGCCCATTCTTGGGGAGCTATGTAGTAGTAAATAGGAATATTATTGCTTGATCTTTTTAATTTAGTCCCAATTTTAATATTGGGCCCCATGTAGTCGATCAATATTAAGCAATTCGGCCGATATTTCTTTATTAACTTATAGAATTTTTTCTGGACTTTCATCATAGGAATAATTAGCGGTATAGTCTCCCATATTCCTATTGCGCTAATAGATGTGGTATCTTGAATAATTTGTACTCCTTCATTTTTCATCTTCTCCCCACCTAATCCATAGATCTCTAAATTAATTGAATATTTTCTAGCTTCGTCAAACAATGCTTTTGACAATAATCCCCCATGTAAATCTCCTGAGACTTCTCCCGTACTGATAAATATTTTTCTATCCATTAATTTATTGAAGGCATTGGGCCGCGTCTTTCTTTAGATATTGATTCGTTTAAGAAATCACATAATTTTGTCGAAGAAGAGTCTAATCCACCTTTTATTGCCATATCCAATGCATCAGAAATTACATGATCTGACTTAAAAAGTAAATTCCAAGTATTTTGCAAAAGTTTCAAATCAAAATCTTTATTTTCAGTTAAACCATTCCTTTTAATTCCGATCCTATTCAAACCTCTCAACCTTCCTGGATGTCCTTCTGCCAAACAAAAAGGAGGTACATCTCTATCAACCCTAGTCATTCCTCCAATCATTGCTAAATATCCAATATGTACAAATTGATGAATACCTAAACAACCACCAATAATAGCTTTATCTTCAACTTTAACGTGGCCTGCGACTTGAACACTATTAGACAAAATTATCCCATTTCCAAGTTCACAATTATGTCCTATATGTGTATAAGCCATTAACAAATTATTATTGCCGATAATAGTTTTTTCTCCCTCATCAGTTGCCTTATTTATCGTTACACATTCTCTAAAAGTATTATTATCTCCAATAATTACTTCGGTAGAAGCGCCTTTATATTTAAGATCTTGTGGATCAAGCCCTATAAATACATTTGGAAAGATTTTATTATTATTACCAATTTTTGTTCTTCCAGTAATAACAGCATTCGGTCCTATTTGAGTTCCTTCTCCAATTACCACCTCAGGACCAACGATAGCTCCCTGAGAGATAATAACTCCATTACGTAATTCGGCACTAGGATCGACATAAGCATTTGGGTGGACTTTTGAACCACTAAAGCTTGAATTTAATTCAGTATTTTTATTCTCCATATCTTTAATCAACTAATGAGAACATTAATTCACCAGCACAAACCAACTTCCCATCAACGTGCGCCTCGCCTTTAACCTTGCCAAATCTTTGTCTTTTTATACTAAGTAATTCACAAGAAATTATTAATTGATCTCCAGGTACAACTGGTTTTCTGAATTTAACATTATTAATTCCTGCAAAGACGAAGAGTCCTTTAGGGAGATCTGGCATTTGAGTTACTATTATTCCTCCAACTTGAGCCATTGATTCAACAATAAGAACTCCAGGCATTAATGGCCTTTCAGGGAAGTGTCCTTGAAATTGAGGCTCATTTATAGTTACATTTTTTACTGCAACAGCCCTCTCCCCTGGTATATGCTCTATGACTTTATCAACAAGAGCGAAAGGATATCTGTGAGGTAATAAACCTAGTATGTCCTCAGAAGAGAGTTGATTATTTTCACTGGATAATTTCTTTTCCAAAGCAATTAAAAATAAAGTTAATTTTTTAGTGATGAGGCTAACAAAGCATTTAAAGAATGTGATCCTTTATAAACTAAAATTTGAGCCTTAGGTAACCCTACCAAAGCCAAGTCCCCAATTAGGTCTAAAATTTTATGTCTTATTGGTTCATTATCAAATCTTAATGGTGGATTAACCCAATTATCACCATCACAAACAAGAGCATTTTCCAAACTTCCTCCTTTTATTAATCCAAGTTCACTTAATTCTTGGAATTGATCCTTAAAACCAAATGTTCTTGCTGGAGCAATCATTTCAACGAAATTTTTAGGACTTAAATCAATCACAAAAGTTTGATTTCCAATTGCTTTATATGAAAAACTTATTGTAGAGATAATTGTGGTTTTATCAGAGGGAGTTGCTGCAATAACTGATGCTTCTTTATTTAAAATGATTGATTTATTGATTTCTCGAAAAAAATTATCTGGCTTAGGAGCCTTTTTAATCCCTACTTCTTCAAAATCTCTAACCCATTGAATTGCTGATCCATCTAAAAGAGGGATCTCTTTACCATCTACTTCAATATGTATATAACTTAAACCGCAACCAGCCATTGAAGATAATAAATGTTCAATAGTATATAGATTTCTCCCTCCTAATTTAACGGCGGTACAAAGCATTGTACTTCCAATTAAATCTTGAGTTAGCCTAAAAATCTCATTAGGTTTATCACTGAAAGAGACATAAAATCCTTCTTTTTCATAAGGAGAGATTTTTACTCTTGTTTTTTCTCCACTATGAAGACCTATCCCTTCTCTGACTACAACATCAGATAAAGTATAGCAAGATTCATAATTAGTAGGCCAGGAAAACACTTAAAACTTCCATCCAACTCCAAGTGTATATCGCCAATCTCCACTTAAGTCTTTACTGGCAACATCTAATCTTAATGGACCAATTGGCGTTTTCACTCCAATTCCACCTCCAAGCGAAAACCCAGATCCTGTTTTCTGCAATAATTTTCCAGGTTTGCCTGAAACATCCTTTTGAGAGCCTAAATCACTTCCTGCATCAACGAATAAGGATCCCGAAATCATTCTCCAAACAGGAAATCTATATTCTACAGTTCCCTCAATAAAACTTTTACTAACAGCTAAATCACAAGATCCCCAACCTCTAACAGAAGATGTTCCACCCATACAAAATGCCTCATAAGGAGGCATTTCCCCAAAAATCGTTCCAGCCTTAAATTGAAAACCAATAGCTTGAGGACAATCTTCACTAATTCCATTGCTGGACTTACAAGCTTTTGTTAAATTTATCAATTTTGTTGGTATAAAAAATGAGTATGAAGCTCTCATTCTGTTAAAAGATGGAGAGTTATCTCCCATTGAAAAAAACTGTTCAGTCCCAAAGGTCAATTTATTGCCAGAAGTTGGGTTTACAGAATTATTCAAATTATTTCTAGATGTACTTGCAATAACACTTACTAATATATTTTCTGTAGGGCATGTCCCATCATTTTGAGTATATCCAATGCATATAATATCGCTTATGTTATCCCTAGTTGTAGTTGGAGTCTTATCTCCATAGGGTTTTATATTCCCACTCCCATCAATCATCTCTACCTTTTTAAAATTCATACCTGTAAGAACTCGCCATTTAGCGACCTTAAAGGGATCTCCACCATTAAGAGGTCTGGAGAAAGAAAATCCACCTCCTGTTTTTTCTAAAACTATTGATGAGAATGTATCAGAGCTTGATGGCGTTTTATTATCTACAGAGTAAAATTTTCCATTACTTTCACTTTTAAATTCTTGTGGATAATCTCTACTAAGAAAAATATTTGTTCTAAAAGAAGTTTTATATTTATCTCCTTTAATCCATGGATCTGATAAAGAAAAATTATAGGTTGTTGAGTATTCTCCAAAATTTAAGTTGAGATTAGTAGACCATGCTCTACCTAATGCATTTGTTTCCTGCAAACCAATTGAAGCAAAGATACCTGAACTATTGCTATAACCAAGACCGCCAGTTAATGATCCAGTTCTTTGTTCGCTTAAATCTAAAAAAATTATCACTTGGCCAGGATTTAAATTATCAGGGCCAAGAGATACTTTTACATCATCAAATAAAGACGTAGCATAAAGTCGACCGATATCAGCTTCTAATATTTTCCTATTAAATATGGTGCCAGGTTGCGTTTTCAACTCTCTTTTAATTACCCAGTCTTTTGTTTTGCCTTTTCTAGGTTTTCCATCTATAAAAGATTCACCATCAGATCCTGGAAATCTTAATTTTACATCAGATATTATGCCCTCTGAAATATTTAATGTTACTATACCGTTTTCAGAAATTCTATCTGGCCCGTTTATTCTAGCCAAAGAATAACCTTCACTTTCATAACGATTTTTTATAATTTCAATTTTATTTTGAAACTCATTTAGATTAAGAGTCGTTCCATAAAAATTAGTAAAAATTTCATCTACGTATTCATCAGAGATTATTGAGTTTTTTGGGTTTAGTTCAACTTTTCTCAAAATGGGGTTAGGAACTACATTTACAATTAGTCTCACTCCTAATGGCCCATCTTGAGACTTTATTTTTACTCCTGAAAACCAACCACTCGCATATATTGCATTAAGGTCCTTATTTAAAGTTTGATTATCAACAATACTTCCAGGCTTAATGCTCATAGAATCATAAGCAGCCAATTCAAGTTTTCTACCCTCAGGATGATTTTCCCAGCCTTCAATAATTATTTCTGAGACAAGAACACTTTCTTTATTAATATTTTCTTTATTTTCTGCAATAAAATATTTTGTCTCTTTTCTAATATCAAACCATTTTAGAATGTCCTTATTTGGATTATTTATTTCAAAAGTTGTGATTAATTGCTCATATTCATTTGGTAAATACTTAGCCGCCAATTCTGAATTATTTGATATCAATAGCAAGGGATAAAATGCAGTATTTATGAAGAGCTTACTAATTTTCAAGGAATGTTTCTGCATAGTATTTTTTATTATGATGATAAATGCTTTACTTATGGATTAAATTCAGTTGAGTCATTGATTCTTCTATTAATCTCAGCATAAGCTTCCATTAGATCTCCTAAATCATTTCTAAATCTATCTTTGTCTAGACTTACGATTGTACCATTTTCCTTATTAACATCCCAAAGTCTGCAATTATCGGGACTAATTTCATCCCCAAGAAGTATCTTATTTTTATAGTCATAACCAAACTCCAACTTGAAATCTACAAGTTGAAGTCCAATTTTTTTAAAAAAAATTTTCAGAATTGCATTAATTTTTAAAGTTAATTCGATTATTAAATTTAGATCATTAGAGCTTAATATTTTCATTAATTCAATTCTATCTTTTGTGATAAGTGGATCATTCAGTTCATCATTTTTAAGATAAAAATCAATTAATGGTTTTGCAAAAACAGTCCCAGACTTTATTGTAGTTTGTTTACACAAAGAACCGTAGGCAGTATTTCTAAGGACAACTTCTAAAGGAATTACTTTTATCTTTTGTGCAATCATTGTATTTTCATTATATAGCTCAAGAAAATGGGTTGGAATATTATTGTTTATAAGTAATTTAAAAATTTTTGCACTTATCAGACAATTTAGTTTACCTTTACCTTCAAATTTAGCTTTCTTCAACGCATTAAAAGCTGTAGCATCGTCTTTAAATTCAATTATTACTTTATCTGCATCGTCATGAGAAAATACTTTTTTTGCTTTCCCTTCATATATTAAGTCATATTTATTATTCATTAATTTAAGTCCTCATTTGATTACTAATGTACGATTTATAATTAACATACTTATTAGAGATCAACTTTTTCAATTTAGTTTATTTCATTTTACCTGATTATTCATCGAAACCTCATAACATTCCAGGAACAAATTAATGGGTATTAATTCAATAAATTCTAAAGACTTAAATAGATTAGAGAATATCTTAATAATCGGTAGTGGCGGGAGAGAAAATGCTTTAGCTTGGGCTATTCAAAAAAATGAATTAATCAAAAAAGTTTATTTAATCCCTGGCAACGCTGGATCAGAAAGAATAAATAAATGTAAAAGGATAAGACTTGATATTAGTGATGCAAATTCACTAGTCGAAAAGCTTGACTTATTAAAAATCGATTTAGTTGTAATAGGACCAGAAATACCTTTAGCAAATGGATTAGCCGACTTTCTTCGCAAAAAGGGATTTAAAGTATTTGGCCCTGGTAAAGATGGAGCAAAATTAGAATATAGTAAATCTTGGGCAAAGGAATTTATGCAAGACGCAAATATTCCAACTGCAAGATTTTGGAAAGTCAATTCTATCGAGGAAGCTAAACAAATTATCTATTCATCAACGATTCCACTGGTAGTTAAAGCTGATGGATTAGCTTCAGGGAAGGGGGTTTTTATACCCGATTCAAAAGATGAATGTTTTAGAGCAGCAGAATCAATTTTCAATGGTAAATTTGGTAATTCTGGAAATGTAGTTGTTTTAGAAGAAAAAATTCAGGGGCCAGAAGTTTCAGTTTTTGCATTATGTGATGGAGTGAACTACATATTGCTGCCAACCGCACAAGATCACAAACGTTTAAATGAGCAGGATGAGGGACCAAATACAGGAGGTATGGGAGCTTATTCTCCTGCACCACTATTAACAGAAGATAACCTTAAAACAATCGTCAAAGAGATAATTGAACCGACAATAAGTGAATTAAACAAAAAAAATATTGACTACAAAGGGGTAATTTATTTTGGATTAATGATCACAGATTCAGGACCCAAAGTTATAGAATATAATTGCAGGTTTGGGGATCCAGAATGCCAAACAATAATGCCTTTAATGGATCAAAGTTTTGTCTTTCTTCTAGAAAAATGCTCCATGGGAAATTTAACTGGCGATGAAAAAATTGAGTCTTCTGAAAAGGTGAGTGGTTGTGTTGTAGCTACTTCAGAGGGATATCCTGAAAAATACGATACTGGGTTTCCAATAAAAATAGGGAAGATTGATTCAACTAATTGTCAGATTTTTGACTCGGGAACTCGTTTTAGCAAAAATGGCGAATTACTAACTAATGGGGGAAGAGTTTTGAGTATCGTCTGCCAAGACAAAGATTTTGATAAGGCTTTTGAAAAAGTATACAAAAATCTAAAGGCAATAAGTTTTGATGGAATATATTTCAGAAATGATATAGGACATCAAGTAAGAAAAACTTATATGAGGTAAAATTAACTTTATGAACGATATCAATAATCGAGCAAGCGGTAAAGAAAATATAAATGGTAATGCTGATAATTATTGGATTAATAGATTCCTTACATGGTGGAGTGGGTTTAGTTTAAGAACAAAATTACTAGCGATAGCCACTCTAGTTGTTAGTCTCCTCATGACAGGAATAACATTCTTTGCATTAAATAGCATTCAAAGAGATGCTGGAATGAATGATACAAGATATGCTAGAGATCTTGGCTTATTGTTATCAGGAAACGTAACAGAATTAGTTGCGAATAATCAAAAAAAAGAGATCTCAAATGTAGCTGAAAAGTTTTGGAGATCAAGTCGAAATCTTCGTTATATATTTTTTACTGATGCTAATGATATTGTTCAACTTGGCATACCAATTAGCGCCACGCCAACAAGTTCTGATAGTCAGTTTCAACTAACTAGGAAATTAAAACTACCATCAGAACTCAAAAAAAGACCACAGTTTCCTTTGGTTCGTCAACATGCCACACCTCAAGGGCAAGTAACAGACGTATTTGTTCCAATGTTGTGGAAAGGTAAATATCTTGGCACTTTAGCTTTAGGGGTTACTCCTAATAAAAAAGCATTATCCAGTGCTGCGCTTACAAGAGAAGTCACCATAGCGGTTTTTATTTCTATTTGGGTTTTAGTAATACTAGGAGCTGTATTTAATGCACTAACAATTACTAGACCTGTAAGGGAGTTAGTCAGAGGTGTCAGAGAAATTTCAAAAGGAAACTTTAAATCCAGAATTTCTTTGCCTATGACAGGAGATCTTGGAGAACTTTTAAATGGATTTAACCGAATGGCCACTCAATTAGAAAATTATGACGAGGCAAATATTGAAGAACTTAAGGCCGCCCAAATAAAGCAGCAAACACTAATTGCTACTATGGCTGATGGAGCAATATTATTGGACTCAGAAGGCAAGATTGTACTTGCCAATCCAACAGCAAAAAGATTATTTCGTTGGGAAGGGAGATTTTTAGAGGGTAAATATTTTTTAAATGAAATACCTGAAATTTTATCTAATGACTTACATACGAACATAGAATCTATTTTAAAAAGAGAAAAAGAGAATGATGATTTAAGATTCAGCTTAGGAGAACCACCTAGAACTTTAAGGATTGTTTTACAGACAGTATTTGATACAAACAAAGTTGAATTAAAAGGTATTGCCGTTACAATTCAAGATTTAACAAGAGAAGTAGAACTTAACGCTGCCCAAAATAGATTTATTAGTAATGTTTCACACGAATTAAGAACGCCACTTTTTAATATCAAAAGTTACGTAGAGACTTTATATGATTTAAAAGATCAGCTTTCTAATGAAGAACAATTAGAGTTTCTGGGTATTGCTAATTCTGAAACTGATAGGCTTACAAGACTTGTTAATGATGTATTAGATTTATCAAGATTAGAGTCAGGCAAAATAATTCAGTTAGAGCCAATAGACATAAAAGTCGCAATAGAACAAACCCTGAGAAATTATAGACTTAATGCAATAGAAAAAAATGTTTCTTTAGCGCATGATATGGAAGAAACCATTCCTTGTATTCTTGGAAACTTTGATTTGCTTTTACAAGTCTTCGATAATTTACTTGGTAATGGATTAAAATTTAGTCCAAAAAACAGCACACTTATGATCAGGGCTTATACATGGCCTGATTCATGTCCTGCTTTTCCTCCAAGTAATAACGATAATGGAGCTCCTCAATGTGAGTTAGTTTCACCATTACCAAAAGTAAGGATTGAAATTGCCGATACCGGTTCAGGGATATCTGAAACTGATCAAGAGAAAATCTTTGATCGTTTTTTCAGAGTTGAGAATGCCGTTCATACTGAACAAGGGACAGGGTTAGGGTTATCAATAGTTAGAGGAATAATTGAAAAACATGGTGGTGAAATTAGGATGGCTAGTGAATTAGGTGTTGGTACAACGTTTTGGTTTGATTTGGCATTGGCGCAATCTGATAAAGATGAATTATTAACTCAAACTATTAATAATACGGATAGTTTTTCAAGCTCTGAAGTCAGCAAAATTATCTAATTATTTTCTAACCCTTTAAAAACATTTTGAACATTTTGAACATTTTGATCAGGGATAACTCTATGAGGAGCCCCACTAAATATCTGTTCAAAGTTAGAAAAAGAATCTTTTATTTCAGGGCCTCTATTAGTAATAATAAATTCTCTTATTCTTTTATCATGCCATGATCCTCTCATTTTAAAAACATTTAGAGCTCTAGCCATCTCCCCTTTTATTTCAACATATTGGAGCAGCAATATAGTATCAGTAATCGTAGAGATATGAGAATCAGTAATTGAATGGCTTCCCATAAATTCTTCGGCAGTATTAGTAAAAAAACCTGCTATCTCTTCTTGCTTGGTATAACCAGTGACTGCAATTACAAACTGTCTAAATGCGTTCAAACTTACGCCTCTGGCTAACGCTGATAGAGAATCAATTGCCATTCTCTTAGGTTTAAATTGATTAATTTGTGTTTTTATTATTTGTAAGTGATCTTCCAAACCAGTTGATTCAGGGTAAGCGCAAATAATTTTTAATAACCCATCGCTTTCCATCTTTTCAAAGTCTATTCCCCAACTAGTAGCATTCCTTAGCAATTGAGCCCTAGATTCTTCATATGCGAAAAGTATTGCTCTTTCACCGTTGTTATATGCATCTTCTACGAATTTCGATACTAGCATTGTCTTACCAGTACCAGTAGCTCCAGTGGCGAGGATGATGGAATCTTGAAAATAGCCTCCTCCGCACATGTCATCAAGATCTTTAACTCCAGAACTAATCCTAATATTTGAAGATCTTTGTGTAAGTCTCATCGCTCCAAGAGCAAAAACACTTATGCCATCTCCACCCATAGTGAACGGATATTCACCTTTCATATGTACAGTACCTCTCAACTTTAAAACTTCTAAAGTTCTTCTTCTCTTCTCTGACTCTAAAACATTTCTCAACAATACAACATTATCAGAAACAAATTCTTCTACCCCATACCTAGCAATAGGACCGTAATCATCAACCCTTTCTGTAGTCATGACTGTTGTTACTCCTATTTCTTTAAGTCTTGCAATTAGTCTAAATATTTCTCTTCTAACAACGTAAATGGCATCATATTGTTGGAAAACCGCAGTTATTGAATCTATTGCAACTCTTTTAGCTTTGTATTTTCTTATTGCATAACTAATTCTTTCAATAAGGCCAGATAAGTCAAAATTACCAGCAACATCTTGACCATCAGGATCCGGAGAAGCATCCAATATAAATAACTTATTTTGATCGATTAACTCTTGTAAATCCCATCCGAAGCTAGCAGCATTTCTTACTATATCTAGGGGTGACTCCTCGAACGTAACAAAGATTCCAGGCTCATCAAAATTGCAAATACCATGATGTAAATACTGTAGTGAAAAAACAGTTTTCCCAGTTCCTGAAGTACCACTAACTAATGTACTTCGAGAGACAGGTAATCCCCCTCTACAAACATCATCGAACCCTTCTATTCCTGTAGGTAATTTTTGTACTTGCATTTTATTTGATTTGCCAAATTTCTTATCTTTCATGGTTTTTTGCTAAGAGATGTTTAATAAAAAATAAATATTTAATTTATCTTTAATTAAAAGTTTTCTTGATATTATTTATCTCCACTATATTCAGTTTCAGTTAATTCATCAAAAAGTAGATCTAGACCGATTAAAACTTTCTCCCTATCAGAAAGGTCACCAATTATCCTTCTTACAGGTGGAGGTAATATTTTAGCTAAGGTTGGGGTAGCCAAAATTTTATCTTCTTCTGCAAGTTGTGGTTGCTTGAGTACATCTATAACCTTCAAAGCATAAACTCCTTTAAATTCATTCTCCAGAATTTCTCTCAAAGTATTTAAGGCTCTCATTGAATTAGGTGTATTTCCAGCAACATAAAGTTTCAAAATATATGTTTTTCTTGCCGCCATTTTTATAGTTCCTCAAATTAATATAAAAGATTTTAAAAAACCCTTGACTTATTAGACTACAAAATAAGAAAATAGACAAATTATACTGATTGCTCATAAGGCTTAATCAAATTAAAAATTTGAGCCTAATAGCGTCTTCCAGATATGACAAATTCAAAAAACTCATCAACCAATTCTTCTCAAAGTAATGAATTGTATGCCATTGCAGAAACTTCAGGCCAACAATTTTGCTTCGAAGTCAATAGATATTATGACATAGACCGTTTAAATGCTAAAGAGAAAGATAACATAACACTTGATAAAGTTTTACTATTAAAGAATAAAAACTCAATCAATATTGGCAAACCCTACATTAAAGATGCCAAAATCGAATTAGAAGTAGTTTCGCATAAAAGAGATAAGAAAATTATTGTTTACAAGATGCGCCCCAAAAAAAAGACAAGAAGAAAGATGGGACACAGACAAGAACTTACAAGGGTTATGGTAAAATCTATATCAATAGGTAAAAGTGCTCCAAAGTCTTCTTCAAAAAAAGAAACTGTTAAAAAGGAAACTAAACCAAAATCCGAAAAATCTACAAATTAAACATTTCTAATGGCACATAAGAAAGGAACAGGTTCTACAAGAAACGGTAGAGACTCAAATTCAAAAAGATTGGGTGTAAAAGCCTATGGTGGAGAAAAAGTGACAGCTGGATCAATTTTAATTCGCCAAAGAGGAACATCCTTTTTACCAGGAATTAATGTTGGCAAAGGCAAAGATGACACCCTTTTTGCTCTCAAAGAAGGAATAGTAAGTTTCGAAAGCATTAAAAGAAATTTAAGAAATAGAAAAAGAGTTAATATAATTATTTAATTTTCTTATAAGCTCTTGTAGTTATAAGAATAGGGTGAAAAACTTCTAAAAAAATTGATTGAAGCGTATTAAAAAACTTCTCAACAACTTGAACATCGTCTATATGGAATGGATATTCATTTTCCTCACCTTTATAGAAATACCAATTAAATAAAGCAATAGATTTTGAATCCATAATCTCACTGAAAATCTCAATTTGGGAAGCTGGATCTGCTAGATGTTCTAAAACATCAAGGCAAACTATAGTATCAAACTTAGAAATTTGTGCATCTTTAATTGTCTTGCAAAAAGTAAGCTTTTTTTCAACTCCTAATTTCTTTGCCCTGTACTCTACAAAGTTTCTATTTGTGTCATTAATATCCACAAAAAAAACATGCTCAACTTTTGAAGACATGGCGTTAGCTAAGGCATGTGTGCCAATCCCACCTCCAAAATCTAAAACCAAATCTCTAGAAAATCTCTGCTGCAGTTTTAAAGTGTCAGCTATATAATCTCTGCTTGTAATATGCCAAGCAGCTAGATCAGCTATATGCCTATTTCCCACGATCTCAGTATAGAAGTCAGATACATCAGTTAAAGCATCTCCAGGATGCAAATCTGCTAAGTTCATCTTGGCATTTGCAAGGAATCCATCTAAATCAGATTCTTTTATAGATAAGAATTCCATTAAATGTGATTTCAAATTAAAAGCATTATCTAAAAACTCTTCTAATATAAATTTATTGTTTTTCAATTTCTCACCTTAAATTTCTAATAAAAAATCATAGGATGGTAATAAATCTTTCTCAAAGTATTCTTAATATTAAAAATGGAAACTAAAGATGGATTCCTAGTAATTAATAAAGAGAAAGGTTGCACCTCCCACGATTGTGTTAAACAAATAAGAAAGTTAATAAATACAAAAAGAGTTGGACATACAGGAACTCTTGATCCACAGGTTACAGGAACATTGCCAATAGCGATAGGCAGTGCCACAAGATTTATTCAATATCTTCCTCAGGGGAAAACTTATATAGGACAAATCAAATTAGGAATAAGAACTAACACCGATGATATTCATGGAGAAATAATTAATAAAAAAGATTGGCCTAAAATTAGTGATGAGAAATTAGATCAATATTTCAATAAATTTAGGGGAGTAGTTAAACAAATTCCGCCAAAAGTATCCAGTGTGCACGTCAATGGTGAAAGAGCTTATAAAAAATCTTTTAAGAATGAAGATTTTGAATTAGCACCAAGAGAAGTGAAAATAGACGAACTTGATTTAATTAAATGGGACAAAATAAACGGAATCATAGAAATAAAAATCAAATGTTCCGCAGGCACATACATAAGATCAATTGCAAGAGATTTGGGCATAACTCTCAACTCAGAGGGTTGCCTTTTAGATTTAAAAAGAATTTCAGCTTGTGGCTTTAATGAACAAAACTCTATAAAAATATCTGATATAGAAAAAGGTAAAAAAAATGCGAAGAAGTTTATTATTCCAACAATATCTGCACTTAGCCACATTTCGACATTTGTCTTAAATAAAGAAGAAGAAATCAATTTTTGGCAAACTGGAAGAGCAATTGAAGTTGATATTCATTCCTTAAAAGAAAGCAAAACTTTTGATTACAAAAAACCTATTAAGGTAATAGACAAATCGAAAAAACTACTTGGAATAGGCTTTTTCAATAAAGATCAAACTAGTATAAATCCAAAATTAGTTCTTAACGCAAAATAATTATTATAAAAAATACCTTTTAAAAGTTTTTATTTTAACCCCTTTATAAAAATGTTTTAATATTTCCTCAGCTGTTGCACCTTTTGTTGCCATATATTTTGCGCCCCATTGACTCATTCCTACACCATGACCAGAACCATATCCAGAAACCACTAAAATCTTTTCTTTGGAAAGTACTTTATTCTCAAGTTTTCTTGGAATTAATAATATTTGATTTATGTTTATTGTTGATGGATCTTGAATACTATTTAGGGTAACTATTTCATTAATATTTACGTTAAAACGATAAGCGATATCAAATAAGTTATCACCCTCTTTAACAAGATAGGTTATAACTTGATCTTCTACTATTGAAGTTGATAATTTTATTGAATTCTCATTATCAGATTCGGTTTCATTATCTTCAATTAATTCAAATCTTACAAAGGTACTCTTAAGATTCAGTTTTTTTCGAATATCTGTTCCTGAGTACTGATACCATCCATAATCACCATGAATTTTTACATTTTTTACTCTTCCTGTATTAGTTATATTTAAAATCTCAATTTGTTTTATCTTTCCAATATCTGGAAATATTTTTTGCAATTGTTCATTTGAAAACCTTTTCTGCCATCTAAGTTTAGGATTGTTTTTATCAAAGTCTTTAACGCTAGATAAATATGGAAATTCATTTCCCCAAACATCTTGACTATTTTCCGTCATACCCGCTGAACTACTATGAAATACGGCGTTAATTAATTTATTTTTATATGTCATAACTAAAGATCTTGTACTTCTTACGGCTTTTGTGGTTTTATGAGTTCTTGACTCCAAACCATTGTAAACTTGGTTTTTCTTCGTAGAATCGATATCAAATAGACTATTGCCTTTTTGCTTTAAAGCATAAGTTCTAGAAGCTATTGCTTGTGCTTTCAATGCTTCCATAGGCCATTTACTTGGCATCTCTGAACCAACAACACTGCTCAGATAATTTTCAACTCCAAGAATATTAACTACCGATATGTCATCATCGCCTATTAAAATCTTCAATTTACCTTCATATCTTTTCTGACCAACCCAAATACCTCTAGCATCTGAAGTATTTACTACAAAATTATCATTATTATTCAAATCATAAATTTTCTTTTTATTTTTATCAAAGAACATAAATGTTCTATTATTTTCCAGTTTTAAAGTTAAACCTTTAAATTTTTTATTTAAAAATCTTTCCCCTTCAACAGTTAATGGGATTGATCTATCGGCTCTAATCCTGATTTTGTTATCTTTTAAAATTAAAACTTTAATAATTGGTGTCTTAGAAGCTTTTAACGGTAGTGTCTGAAAAGTACAAAAGTTTATGATAAAAATCAAAAAACAACTATGACTAATTTTTATGAATTTAAATGTCACTATGTTTAAAAAACCAATTGTTAATTTGCCTAAGTTTGACGGAAAGTCTAGATTTAACCCATATATAAAATAAAAATATCATATATAAGTGAATGTCACCTTTTTAGGAACCAGTTCAGGAGTCCCTTCCCTAACGAGAAATGTTTCTTCTCTAGCTCTAAAATTATCACAATCTTCGGAAGTTTGGCTTTTTGACTGTGGAGAGGGAACACAGCATCAAATAATAAAAAGTAATATTAAATCTTCCCAAATTAAGAAGATATTTATTACTCATATGCATGGAGATCATATTTATGGCTTACCTGGTCTCTTGGCGACCTTAGGTTTATCTGGAAATAGTAAGGGTATTGAAATTTATGGTCCCTCAGAACTTAGAGATTTTATAAATTCATCACTTAAGAGTAGTTTTTGCAAATTGTCCTTCCCACTTAATTTTGTGGAAGTTGAAAAATTTGCATCAGAAAACAATATTTTGTTTGAAAGCGATAAGGTTAGAGTAAATTGCGCCTGCCTTAAACATAAAATACCTGCTTATGGTTTTCGAGTAAGCGAAAAAGACAAGCCAGGTGTATTCGATATCAAAAAGGCAGAGAAGTTGAAAATAGCGCCCGGACCAATCTATTCAGAACTGCAACAAGGTAAAAAAGTAGTATTAGCAGATGGCCGCTCATTTGATGGGAAAGAGTTCTGTGGACCTCCTAAGAAGGGTGAATGTTTTGTTTATTGCACAGATACTATCTTTAGTGAATCCGCGGTATCATTATCAAAAAATGCTGATTTACTTGTACATGAATCTACATTTTCTCAGGAAGATGAGAGCATGGCTTACGAAAAATTACATTCCACAACTATCATGGCTGCAAAAACAGCATTATTATCAAATGCAAAAAAATTAATTATTACTCATTTAAGTCCAAGATACACTAATAAAAACTCAATAACACCAAGCGATTTGCTTAAAGAGGCGCAAAAAGTCTTCCCAAATACTCAACTCGCTAAAGATTTTCTAACTGCAGAAATTAAATAAACTGCAACAGTTCGTTAGCAGGAGCGTTGTAAATGACCAACCCATGAAATAATAGTCTTAGGTTTTTCTATTTGATGTCGATCGAAATGGTCTCTATTTTTTCATCACTTAAGAAGTCTTTCAAAAGACTTCTTATTTTTCTTCCATTGATTATTGGTTTACTTCTTAATCCAATTTCTGCTAATGCACTTTATCCTAGTGATCCTTCATCAGTAGATGGATTAAAAGAAGATCTTCATGGAGCAGATCTTCAAAATAATGAATTTGTGAAATATGATTTATCTTATCAAGATTTAGGAGAGGCTAATCTACAAGGCGCCTATATGAGCGTGACAACTGCCAAGAATTCTAGTTTCAAAAACGCCAACATGAAAGATCTTATTGCATATGCTGTACGTTTTGATAATGCTGATTTATCTGATGCGAATCTTACAAATGGTGAGCTAATGAAAAGTGTTTTTGATGGAGCAATTATTGATGGAGCAGACTTTACTGATGCAAATCTTGATCTTTCTCAGAGAAAGTCTTTATGTGAAAGAGCTAGTGGAACAAACCCACAAACTGGAGTTAATACAATTGATAGTCTTGAATGCGCCGGTTTAAAAGGTTACATGCCACCAAAGCCAAAAGCATAAGTCTTAAAGCTAGCTAACTTCAGATGGGAAGATATTACCAGGCTCTTTTGAGCCTGGTTTTTTGCTGTACCACCATTCTTGTATATTCGAGGGAAATCTCTTTGAAAAAAGAGTAATTACTGTTTCAACGGGTTTTGATCCAGGTTCTAAAATCTGAACCGAGTAAGAAGGGCATTTTCTTGAAGCCATATCAGCCACGAATCTTGAGCCTATTCTTCTCCAGCTAGGCTCTTTACTTCTCCAGGCAAGTCTTGAACAAGGCCATGGCAGTTCTTCTCTATCGTATAGTCTGCAACATGGTCCAATAACCTTATAACTATATTGACCTCCAAAACTTGATTGAACACTCTCAGTTTTAAAAAATTCGTAATTGTCCATTTTATAAAAAAAACCACCCTCAATTGAGGGTGGCAGAGAAATAACAAATAATCAACTTAGAAAAGTTAATTTTTTATAATTAATACAATTCTTCCTCGGCATGAGTTGTAATTGTTACATCAGATGTTGGATAAGCAACACATGTAAGAACAAAACCAGCTTCTAGTTGATCATCATCCAAGAAACTTTGATCTGATTGATCAACGCTACCTGATGTAACTTTTCCAGCACATGTTGAACATGCCCCAGCTCTGCAGGAATAAGGAAGGTCGATACCTTGCTCTTCAGCCGCATCAAGGATGTACTGGTCATCAGGTACTTCAATAGTTGAATTGAGACCTTCACTTTCGCTGATGAGTGTAACTTTGTAAGAAGCCATTTAAATAAAAAATTGTTGGTACTTAATACCTATCAATTACATTTTTAACATCGATTAGGTCGATTTGTGAGATTTTGACGTAAAAAATGACACAATAAAATGTATTAAAGAGTAACTATAAGAAAAACTTATACTTAGTTCAGGTCGCTTATCTTTTGTGCAGCAATGCATACCCAATCTTTTCTAGTTGATACATCCAATAATTTCAATTCATTCTGAATTAATATTTTTAAAATTTCATCTTTTTGTGAATTCAGAATTCCACTAAAAATGACTTCTCCATTGTTTCTCAAGCACTTATAAATATTTGGAATCATTTCTTTTATAACTTCAGCAAGAATATTACATAAAACAAAATCAAATTGTTTGAGTTCATTTTTTAAAATCACCTCATTAAAAGATCCTAAATATGTATTTAAGTTTTTTAAATTACCAAAATTTAGTTGAAAATTAGAGTTAGTTGAATTTATAGCTAAATAATCATTATCCACTGCACAAATCTGTTTGGCGCCAAGTAATCTTGCAGCGACACTCAAAATCCCACTCCCACTCCCAATATCTAATACCTTTTTATCAGAAAACAAAATATTCTCCATTCTTTCCAAGCAAAGATAAGTCGAAGGATGACTTCCTGTACCAAAGGCTGCTCCAGGATCAATTTTTATGATTTGTTTATCTTTAAATTTTTCATTTAGATTTATCCAGCAAGGCAATATTAAAAAATGATTTCCTACTAATTCAGGCGCCCAATATTTCTTCCAGCTTGTCAACCAATCCTCCTCTTTAATTATACTCCAATCAAAAAATTGATCCTTAGGGGCATTAATGTTTATAAGTTTGCTAATTATTTTTTCAAAACCACTTCTAGAACTCTCGTCCCAATCATCAATTGGAAGCCATATATTCACTTCTTTTTTATTTTTATATTTATTTTTAATTAAATATTCAAATGAAAAACTAAATATTCCCAGCTCATTTAATTTCCAAATAATAATTTCTTCTAAATCACTTTCTATAAGAAAAGTTAGTTTATACCAATCTTTAATTGCCATTATTATAAATTCAGACTTTTACAAAGTCACTGGATTAGCGTTGGTTATTCCCTCTACTTCAATAATGGTGTCAAGTAATTTATTAGGTATTGGGTCATCAATGCTTAGAACCATAACAGCTTCCCCTCTAACAATTTTGCGCCCAACTTGCATTGAGGCAATATTTACATTATTGCTACCTAATAAAGACCCCAGTTTACCAATAATGCCAGGCATATCTCTGTGCCTAGTAACCAACATATATCTGCTTGGAGATACGTTAACTGGGTATTGATCAATACTAATAATTCTTAATTCCCCATCAGCAAAAATGCTTCCTGCTACACTATGGTCGCCATTATCTCCATAAGTGGTTAACTGAAGCGAACCACTAGCAAATTCAGGTCTTGCCTCATCTTTATTCTCAACTACTGAAATACCTCTTGAATCTGCTTCTAGCGAAGCATTCACATAATTAATCCTATCTCCTAAAGCTTTACTTAGAAGGCCTTTTAGACTAGCTATTATTAATGGCTGGGAAGGATGTTGAACAAATTCGCCTTGCAGCTTCACCTCTAGTTTTTGAATCTGTCCACCTGAAAGCTGACTTATAAGCAGACCCATTGTTTCAGCTAACTGCAAATGAGGTTTCAGACTATCCATAATATCAGGACTCAAACCTGGAATATTTACTGCAGTTCGAGCTGACAGGCCAAGTAAAACGTCTCTGATTTGTTCTGCAACATCAACAGATACATTTTCTTGTGCTTCCCGAGTAGATGCTCCTAAGTGTGGGGTAAGAATAAGATTCTTTTCAACCTTCAAAAGTGGTGAATTAGATTCCAAAGGTTCTTTAGAAAAGACATCTATTGCAGCGCCTGCAATCAATGATTTATTTAAAGCTTCTGCTAATGCCTCTTCGTCAATTAAGCCTCCTCGAGCACAATTTATTAATTTTGCGCTACTTTTCATACTTTTAAGCACGTCTATATTTACTAAATTCTCTGTCTCTGGAGTGCGAGGTAAATGCAAAGTTACATAATCAGATTGTTGGAATAAATCCTCTAGTTCAGAGAGTTTAACTTGTATTTGTTGAGCTCTTTCAGTTGAAACAAAAGGATCATATCCGTAAACTTCCATTCCTAATGCATTAGCTACTTTCGCTACATGAGCACCAATTTTCCCTAAACCTACTACTCCTAATTTTTTCTTATAAAGCTCATTCCCAACAAATTTCTTTCTCTCCCACTTACCTGACAAAGTACTACTATTAGCAATTGGAATATGTCTAGATAAAGCCAACATCATAGCTATAGTATGTTCAGCAGCGGCTATTGTATTACCTCCTGGAGAATTAACAACAAGAACTCCCTTTTGCGTAGCAGCCTTAACATCGACATTATCGACTCCAACTCCCGCTCTTCCAATAATTCTCAGTTTACTTGAAGAGTTAATAATTTCTTCAGTCACTTGAGTACCAGAGCGAATCATTAAAGCATCATAATCTTGAATAATGGAAGCTAGCTCAGAGTCTGAGATTCCTATTTTCTGATCAACCTGAGCAACTTGTGAAAGAATATCGATTCCTGTTTGATCAATTGGATCTGTAATGAGAACTTTTGTCATTTAAGATAGGTTCTTTAATCTTTTACTTTAACTTAATCTATAGTGTATGTATCTTATTTTATTAATTTGAATAACACACAAACATTTGAGGATTGAAATTTGACTAAAAGTATCGTGATATTTGAAGACATTGATAAATGTATCCAACTATTTGAAGGGTTCAAAGAAAAATCTGTAATGCTCTCTGAAGCAATTTTGATACCACCAATAAGTGAGAAAATATCATCAGATGAAACAGAATTGCTAAATGCAAAAGCAAATATCTTATTCAAATCTCAAAATTTTGAAGAGGTAAGAATTTTAAATCCTAAACTTGATAGAAATATTAGACAAAAAGATATGAGTAGATGGCTAATGCCATTTGGTTTTTTAGCTGGAATAGCTTTTTCTAATATGACTAATTTATCTACCTTCAGCTTTCTTGGTTTAAATACCATCGGGGAATCATTAATTGGAGGTCTCTTAGGAATGGGTTCAGGTTATTTAGGAAGCATTGTTTCTTCTTCAAGTATCAACATCAATAGAAATAAAGAGTTGAGATCAATTATTAATTTAAATAAAGAGGGTAAATGGATTGTTCTACTTGAAAATCAAATTGGGACTGAATTACCTTGGGCTTTAATCAAACAATCAGAAGCAAAAGATATAATTTTTTTAGAAGGCTAAATGATTGATTTAAAAGGAATCTTAATAAATTCAAACTACAAAAAAGAAACTGAAGAATTAATTAATATTGCTAACTTAGCTTACAAACACTGGGAAACTTATTGGACGGGATTTTATTCAACTTATGTTTGTGAGGAGATTTTAAAAGATTTTGAAAATTTAAATGATTTCAAATTTTTTATTTATGGAGGATTCTCCTCTTCTCAAAGATCTAGGATAGCTTGCTTTAGAGGAGATAATATTCCTGAAGAGGATGCGCTAAAAAGTAATTTTCCGGCTCAAGGAATAACAATTAATGGTAATTTTTTATTTGATAATGCTACACAAGACGACTTTAGATCCCTCTTAAATGAGATTGGGTTAAATCAATTAAAAGTAGGAGATATATGGACTACTGGCGATAGGGGAGCACAAGGGGTAATTGATAATTTAGATATTGAATGTATAGATGAAAAGATTTTTTATTTGAGAGACGTAAAAGTAAAAATTAATTTAGTTGGTATAGGTGAATTACAAATACCTTCTGGAAGATCAAAAAAACTTATTAATACAGTGGAAGCTTCAACGAGATTAGACGCTATAGCTTCAGCAGGTTTTAGGATATCAAGAACCAAAATTATTGAAAGGATAGAAAATGGAATGCTCAAATTAAATGGAAGCAAAGTTAATAAGCCAACTATTAATCTAAAAATTGGCGACAAACTAGAATTAGAAAATAAAGGATTTATCGAAATTATAAATTTAGAAATCACCAAAAGAGAAAGATGGAAAGTTAAATTACTTAGAAAATGAAACTTAACCTGCTATTTTCTTATAAGGAGGAATTTAAAATTCTTCACTTTGGGCGATTAGCTCAGTGGTAGAGCACTACCTCGACACGGTAGTGGCCACTGGTTCGAATCCAGTATCGCCCATTAAAACTTTTGAGCACCTAGCTTATATCCACAGAAAATAATTTCATTTTTTAGATTATTAAAAAAGATGAAACTTAATCAAATAATTAATCTTCATAAGGGGCTCACAGCATTTGTAGTGGTAGGTCTCATGATCTTTTTTGATAATTTCACAATCGCTCCCTACGTTTATTTAGCTCTGCATGGTACATATGGATTACTCTGGCTTCTAAAAGAAAAGATATTTCCGGATCCTTATTTTAAAGAAAAAATCAATTTTTTAACTTCAGTTACTGGTTTTATTTTCCTTGGAAGTTACTGGGTAGCCCCCTACATTCTTATCTCATCTCAGAAATCTGTTCCAAATATCGTCATAGCTGCATCTGTATCTATAAACATAATTGGTGTATTTTTACACTTTGCTAGCGATGCCCAAAAATATTTTTCTCTTAAATTTAAAAAAGAACTAATCAAAGAAGGATTTTTCAAAAATATAAGGAATACAAATTATCTAGGAGAAATACTAATTTATCTATCATTCGCCATTCTTTCAATGAGTTTCATTCCATTAGTAATTCTTGCAATATTTTTCTCTATAGTTTTTCTTCCAAGAATGATAAAAAAAGATAAATCGCTCTCAAAATATGATTCATTCGAAGAATACAAAAAGAAAAGCGGCCTTATTTTGCCTAGATTCAATGCTTGATACCAACTTACCAAGTTGGAGACAAGATTTAAAATCCTCTAGAAAAAAAGAGGGAAGATCACCCTCTAATAGATGGATACAGCTTGCAACAGTTAGCGAAGACAATGAGCCAAGATTAAGAACGGTTGTTTTCAGAGGATGGTATAAAGATAGTTCAATGATTATTTTTACAGATAGAAGAAGTGAAAAAATTGGGCATTTCAAATCTAACCCTAATGCAGAAATATTATGGTTCTTTTTGAAAACGAAATCGCAATATAGATTCAAAGGAAAAATAAATGAACTAATTGATAACAAAAATTACTGGGATACATTATCTGAAAAATCAAAATCTTCTTGGTTTTGGGGATCTCCTGGAGAGAGAATTAACCCAAAAGTGCAATCTTCTTATGAAATAAAATTCAATCTACCTAAGTCAGAAAATTTTGTAGTTCTAAATTTTGAAATCGATTCAGTAGATCTTCTTAAATTAGAACATCCTATTCATAGAAGGTATCTATGGGAAAAGATTAAGAAATGGGAAAAGATTGAAATTAATCCTTAAATATTTCTAAATTGTATATTTAGGTTGAAAAACATATAGTGATCAGTCAGTTTTAGAAAAGAAGTAATTTTGATATGAATTTCTCAGAAATTCCTGAAAACCCTTTTATTTTCTTATCTTGGGTTACAGCTATAGGATTGTTTTTAAGTCTTACTGAAGCAACAATTAAGATAAAACTTGAGAAGAGAAACAGTTACCGCAAAAGGTTAGAACTTATAAGCAATCTTTATCCTAAAAAATTAGCTTGAAGTATCTGAAAGAATGTTCGCTTGAAGAAATTGAAATAAACCGCCTTTACTTGTTTCTTCTTTAATTTCAATATCCTTGGAAGATTTTGATTTTGTTAAATCTAGAGTCTCTTCTTCATCTTCTGATTTCAAGATTCTAATAATAACTTCATCTAAGGAGAAATTACCAGGCCCTGTTAAAGCGATTGAAGTTGCTGAAGCGAAATACAAGAGTAAAAGCTCTAGTAAAAAAATATTAAAACCTGAAGTAACAAGTGCGTGGTATATAGCAACAGAAATTGTTCCTACAATTGCTAAAGCTCCAAATCTTGTAGCTAAGCCGATAATTAATAACCAACTACCACCTATCTCTGAAAAAGCCGCTATGTATGATAAAAATATTGGGAATGGAAGATGTAATGGTCTTACAAAAGCATCTGCAAAGTTTTCTATATTGGCTAACTTCTCATAACCATGATGAATAAGAACAGTTCCAGTTATAACTCTAAGAATTAATAAAGCAGTATCTTTGCTAAACGACTTGGTAAGAATTGTTGAAAGCACTATAAAAAAATTATCCTTAAGTAAAAATAACTAGTCACAGTATCCATCGTGGATTAAAAAGCAAAAGTGGCTCCTAATTAAGTATTTATACTTACTTACCTAAAGGTTTCTTTTCTGGGTAAGAATTAACTTAATTTAAAAACTATTTTTTGAATAATTTTCAAATATTCTCTGATTAATTTTCGGAATGTTCTCTTTAAATTTGAAAAACCCTTTTTTGGCGAATTTCCAAGCAAATAAATCTTCATCTCTAACAAGGTTAAAAATTTTTTTATTGTTTATATTTTTAAATTCAGTAATGAAATCATAATTTTCTCCCACTCCTGGATAAATAATATCTATTTCGTTAGTATTTTTAAAAGTCATTTCCAGTGAATTTGGCTCAATCTGTTCAACATTCTCAAATTGCTCTACAAATTCGGAGACCAAATCTTGTTTAAATTTCAAAACAGATTCAGACAATTTAATTTGTCTTTGTTCATTTTTTAAAAGTATAATAAATACTTTTTTATAGCTTGGCAGTAAATTTTCAAGGGTTGCAAGGTGCAGATCATTTTCAAACATAATCAGATTATCTGATTTAGGATCCATATTATTTTTATAAATCTCATCTTCTAATGGTATTTGATTCGATTCTTCAAGAACTATTTGTTTATTACTTATTTTTTCTGAATTAAATCTATTATTTGAAAATTTTCTGAGGTTTGATGATGAAAAAAGATATTGCTTTCCCTTCGTTTGCAATCCTCCGACCCATCTCCAACTAAGGAGATTAGATGCAGCATCACCATCAAAAAGATATTTAAAGAAAAACTTTGCTCCCAATTGCCATGGGAGGCCTAAATTGAATATCCAAGTACTAGCAAACCACATTCTTGTATGGTTATGCAAATAGTTGTACTGCTTTAATTCATTGACCCAAGAATTAAAAAAATCTATTTCTGTATTGCCATTAATTGCACTTTCATATAGCTCATAATCAAAATCGAGATTCTTTTCTGAAATAAAATTTCTCCAAACTTTAGGTCTATTTTCCATCCATCCTTTCCAGTAAACTCTCCAAAATATTTCATCAACAAATTTAGTTGGATTTTTAATTTTGTACTTACTTTTAATATCATGAATTAGATCATATTCCGATAATATTCTATGAGTAATGAAAGGTGATAGTTTTGAAACTGAACTTTTGTTATTTGGCCCAAAATCAAAATTTCTTAATTTTGCATAATCATTAATTTTGTATTTCGCAAAATTTTCCCAGGTATTTTGAGCTTTTAATAAAAATGACATTTTCTAATAATTTTAAAAAATTTTTTTTGTATTGATAGAAATTTCAAAAATTTGCCTGCATATCAATACTTAAAATTTTCTATTTCACTTTTAATTAAATATGTTTAATTGAAGTATTTAATACCGCCCATTGTATACCCTTAAATCGCTCTCTGCGTAGGAGAATATTTAGTGATCAATTACTTTTTAAATCTATTTTTAATTTTTAAATCTATTTTTAATTTTCAAATCTTTATTTAAATTATTTTTTCTAAAAGATTTTTAAAAATTTATCAAAATTATTATGAATAATTTATTAGTGAGAGATGTTAAGTATCTAGATGAACAATACAGAATAGGTGAAGGCATCATTTCGGATGATGCATTTAAGCAACTTGAAAAGCTCTTTATTCCTGTTGATCCAGAACATTACTACTTTAATCAAAAAAATAATAAACTTTTGCCAAAATTAGCTAAAGAAAACTATAAAGAATTTTTGGAAAGTTTATTAAAAAAACAAGATTAAGCATTCAACCAAAAATTGGTGGCTGTGCTATTGCAATTAGATATATAGATGGCAATTTTAATAAAGCTATTACAAAAAAAGGATTTGATGTCTCAAGCAAAATTAAACAAATTAAAAATGTCCCCGATTGTATTCCTATCAAACGAGATTTTCAAATTAGAGGTGAACTATAAGCTACAAACCAAGTTGCCGGAATTTCCCAAAGAATTACAAGAAAATAACTCAATAATAAGAAAGGGATTGGAGAAACTCTCAGCTTTTGCTGTTTCCAAATACTTAATGGAAGACTTAATCAATACGAAACCCTTAACTATCTTAAAAAATGTGGCTTCAACACACCTGACAGTTACTTCACAAATCATACAAGCGAAATCCAAATATATAAATAAATTTGGTTAGAGAGAAAAATATTTGCTAACTATCCAACTAATGGGATAGTTATAAAATTAAATAGTAGGAGATTAAAGTTGCTTAGAGAGAAAAGTTTATCTCAAAATAACGAATGGCAATATGCAATAGAAAAATAATATTAAATAGTACCTTCAAAAAAAGCTCACGATACTAACTTACAGTATTTACAGTAGAAAAGTAATTAAATTTTGGTTAAATCCAAAGCAATCCCCAGGATTACTAAATGACTGCCACTATTTCAAGACCTAAAATCTCTAACTGGGAAACATCTAATATTCCAAACCTTACAGGCAAAACAGCCCTAATTACTGGTGCAAATAGTGGTCTTGGATACTACACTGCAAAGGCCTTAGCTGAAAAAAATGCTCATGTTGTTATAGCTTGTAGATCGCTTGAAAAAGCTAATCAAACTATCAAAAAACTTAAAGGTCTCAATCCTGAAGGAATATTTACATCTTTAGAATTAGATTTGTCAGATTTAAAAAATATTGTTGAAGTTCAGTCCAAAATTTTTGATAATTTTGAAAATTTGGATTTATTAATCAATAATGCAGGTATTATGCATCCGCCTAAAACTCTTAGTGCCCAGGGATATGAAATACAATTTGCAGTTAACCATCTAGCTCACATGCTTTTAACCCTAAAGCTACTTCCAATTATTGAAAAAAAAGAAGAATCTAGAATAGTGACAGTTACTTCCGGAGCACAATTTTTCGGGAAAGTTGGTTGGAAAAATCTGAAAGCCGAGAACTATTACAACAAATGGGAATCTTACTCCAATAGCAAATTGGCAAATGTAATGTTTGCTTTGGAACTAAATGAGAACTTAAGGCATAAAAATATACTTTCTTTAGCTGCTCACCCAGGAATTGCAAAAACAAATCTCTTTACTGCTCAAAAACCTAACCCTAGTCCATTAGAAACATTCTCCTTGGAATTATTTAGCCCTATTTTTCAAACTGCTGAGATGGGTGCTTTACCTCAACTTTTTGCAGCCACTTCACCAGATGCAAGAGGCGGTGATCATTATGGTCCTAGATTTAATTTCAGAGGTCATCCAAAACTATCCCCTACTTCTCCTTTCGCCATGAATAAAAAAGAAAGAAACAATTTATGGGAAAAAAGCCTTGAAATACTTAGTAAATTCTTATAAATCTTTCATTTTTACTAACTTTAGAAAATACTTCAAGATATGTAACTCACTCTCACAGAGTTTCATAAATTCTATTAAGGCATCATAATTTTTTTCATCAATTTTTTTGGACAATTGAATAAAACTATCATGGTTTTCATTAACAAAGCGTTCAGCAATCTGAGACGGAGTTAAACCCTGTTCAATTAATTCACCTGGAGCATTTTTCTCCCACTTTTCATAAAACCAAGAGAACCAATATTTTGCAGTATTATCTTCCATTAATTAACTTTTCTTTGGCGAATACTATAAATACTGAAGAAAGATTTCATGATTGAATTACCCCTTAAACACAATTAATATAAATGCAATTATAAATTTAATGCTAGATAATCATTCAAGTAAAAGAAATATTAATCTTGTAATTGGATTAGGTAAATCTGGATTTTGGGCTGCCAAGTATTTGAGAAGCATCAATAAGAGAGTAATTGTTTGGGAAAGTAAAGATGGGATAGAATTCTTAGAAAGAAAAAAAGAATTAGAAGAGCTTAATATACTAGTTTCTCTGAATAAAGAATTTGTATTTGAAGAAATTCAACCTTTTGTGAAAGAGATCGAATCTGTTGTTATAAGTCCATCAATACCTTATGACCATATAACTATTATTGAATTAAAAAAAAAGGGAATTAACGTCATTGGAGAAATTAATGTTGCATGGGAAATTTTAAAAGACACAAATTGGATAGGTATTACTGGCACTAATGGCAAGACTACTGTTACTCATCTACTAAGCCATATACTTTGCGATATTGGATTATATGCTCCTTTTGCTGGAAATATTGGTACACCTCTATGTAAATATGCTCACTCCAAAAAACAAGAAAAAATTGATTGGGTTGTAGCTGAATTAAGTAGTTATCAAATAGAAATATCTCCAGAAATAAAACCTAATATTGGAATCTGGACAACCTTCACAGAAGATCATCTTGAAAGACATAAAACACTTGAAAACTATTTCAACATAAAAAAAAGCTTGCTAGAAAAATCAGATTTCAGAATTTATAACTATGACGATAAAAACCTAAGAAATCACTATAGTTCACTATCAAGAGGGGTTTGGATAACAACTAGTTTCGATAAATCAGATTTTATTCAATGCGATTATTGGATAGATAATCAAGCATTCATTGTTGAGAGAGGAGAGAGACTCTTCAAACTTGAACATTTTTCTTTAAAAGGAATGCATAATCTTCAAAATCTTTTATTGGTAATAGCAGCAGCAAGAAAAGTTGGATTATCTGGAAAGAATATTAAAGATTCTTTATCTAATTACAAACAATTACCACATAGGATGGAAACAATTTACAAAGATAATGATTTGGAAATAGTTAATGATAGTAAAGCTACGAATTTTGATTCATCTATTGCAGGAATAAATTCAATTGAAGGTCAAATAATAATAATTTCTGGAGGCAGATTAAAAGGCAATGAATATAGTGAGTGGATAAAAGTTTTAAAGAAAAAAGTGAAATGTGTTTTTCTTTTTGGAGAAAGTTCAAAAGTCCTAAAAATGGCACTTATTAATGAAGGATTTGAAAAAGATATTTTTGAATTTGCAGAACTAAAAGAGCTTTTAAATTTTGTTTTTCATTATTTACAAAATAATAGAGTTGGTACATTATTATTCTCACCTTCATGCTCTAGTTTTGATCAATTTAAAAATTATGAAGAGCGTGGAGATTATTTCAAGAAACTAATAAATGAAAAATTAAAGGTGAATTAATACAGTTTTTATTTAAATATCATTTAGTAATTTTCAGGTCGGTCATCACAACCGTCTCCGCTCTAGCAAAGATGCACTTAATTAGTTAGATTTTGTACAAAGTTACTTTTAACAATGAGTGAATCTAACAATTTACCTCAAGCAATAAGCCATAAAAAATTAAGTTACTTAATGCTGAAAGCACAAAAGGATTCTTTTTTTTCTGATGAATTAGCAGAAACAGAAAGCCCCGAAAAAAGAGAATTTGACGAGTTGATTAATAACTGGGAAGCTTCAACTAAGAGAGTAGTAAATGAGCTATCAAAAAGAAAAGGGAATTTACTTAAAGATAAATCACCAAATTCTTTAATTGCTCTTGGAGCTATGGAAGTTCACCTCAACATGGCTTTGCAAGCCTTGAATGCATTTAATAAAGGAGTTGATGAGTAATAGAAACAGATAAACTATAGTGTAGGCATTGAAAATAAAAGAAAATCTAGTTCTTTTTCGGTATCTATAGAAATATCATCATAACAATTAACTTCGAATCCCAAGCCATCTCCAGACGAGAGGTATATATTTGAATTAGGTTCTTTACTTTTTAATAAAAGATTACCTTCTATTATTTGTATCCAATTATATTTATCGATTTTTAATGGCAATTTTTTTTCTTTAATAGGTTTATATTTACAACGCCATAAAGAGATATCTTGATTTAGAAAAAGCTTATTATTTTGACTGTTTTTGTAATTAAAAATAAGATTGTCCCGCAACTTTTCATTTAATGAAATTTGATCATATCGAGGTTTAATATTTTCTTTTTGAGGGTATATCCATATCTGGAACAACTTACACATCTCATTTTCTTGATTCTTCTCACTATGAGAGATTCCAGTACCTGCAGACATAACTTGCACTTCATCTTTGTAAATTTTTCCAAGGTTATTTAACGAGTCTCTATGAGTTATTGCTCCTTTTGTTACGACAGTAATTATTTCCATATTTGCATGAGAATGTATATTAAATCCTGAATTAGGAGAAATAATATCTTCGTTTATAACTCTTATTTTTCCAAAATTATCCCAATTTGGATCTCTATGCTCTGCAAAAGAAAATGAATGCATCGAAGTTAGCCATTCTCTATTTGATCTAAATCTTTCGTGCGATTTCCTTATTTTAATTATCTTCAAAGACATAAATTCTTAGAAATAAATATAGTGAAATTGTTTAAATTAAATATGTTTGAAAATTATAAATTATGAATAAAATAAATTACTTTTTTTTATTTGTTAATTTTACTTTGTGCTTTAATTGCTTTATTAAGTATTTTTTTTGCTTCTTCTCTTGTAGAACATTTTTCCGCCTCAACATTTAAATTTTTAAGTTTATTTAATTGTTTTGAAATTTTCATATAAGTTTTAATTAACAAATAGAAATTAACACATATTTAATGGAATAGCTAAAAATACTGGTTTGCATTTGAGCTTTACTACCTAAAAATAAGATTGAAGGATGGAATTATCAGAACAGTATAGAGGATGTATTGGATTATCTTTGATTGTTTTTTTGATATGAAGAGGTCCAAGAGGTTTATCAAAATTATTTTTTCTAATTTCATTATATTGCATTATTTTTTTTGCTATTTTTTTATTTCTATTTAGAAATTTCCCTTTATTACCCCAACCTAACCATAAATCACAATTTTTATTTTCAGACCAGTGTTTTAAGTTTTTATCAATATGATTATTGTTTAGATAACCCACAGGTTTTTTGTGATTAAAAAGTTTTTCTGGTTTACTTGAAATAAGAGCAAATAGATTGATTAATTTTACTTTGCCATAATTATTTTTTTTCGAAATTTTGATTATCTTTTTTGTTGTATTATCTAAGAAAACTTCATCTGAAAATGAGGGATTTAAACCAATAAAAATAACTTCCTTTGTAGATTTAGAAATCTTATAACTTAAACTCCATCTATATAGTTTGTTAGCACTTATTAAACAATTTCTTTCTAGAAATAAATTTTTCAAACCAACCCTACACCTCTAGCCATAAGAGTGGCAAACAAAGGTATTGTTGCAAAGCCCACTAATTCAGTAGTAATGATGAGTCTGAACCTCTTAACTAAATTATCAGAAATTTCAGGTAATTTATTCTTACTTAATGGAATGGCCCATAAAATATATGTTGTTGTTGGATATAAAGAAAGTAATCCCACCAGAATGTAAAGAGAAACCTTTATCCAAAACACAGGATTGCTTGTATAGAAGTCGCCTCCTTGACCAAAATACTTAACACGCAAAATACCAGTGACTAATATTGCGACTCCTGCCAAACCATAAACCACATCTGCAATTATCATTGAGATCGTCTCATTTCTATTAAGACCCACCTTGAGAGTCAATCTTTCAAACAAAAGAGAACCGAAACACAATATAATTCCTAAATAATGAATATATGCTACTAATGCACTTTTAGCAATTTCACCTGTTAATAAAGTTCCTAATAACATTTTCTTGTCAAAATTTATACAATACTAACCACCAAATAAAGAATTTGTTTAATAAGATATTAAACAATAAAAATCAAGGAATTGAATCTAGGACTCTAAAAACCTTTTTTGACCATCTTCAAAAAAATCCTTTTTATTCCATACTTCGATAACATCTGGGAAATGTTTTTCCATACAATTATCACAAACCCCATGACTGAATCTAATATCACTAATTTTCGAAAGATATTTTTCTAAATGCATCCAATCGCCCTCCTTATTTTTCACTTCTCTGCAATATGAACATACAGATAAAATCCCTTCCTGTTTATGCAAATTAGACAATGCATCTAGCAAATTTAATGACTTTTTTCTAAGCTCTAAAAATGAAACTATTTGCTTGGACAATAATTCCATAATATTAAATTGTTGTGTAGTTAGATTTCCTGGCTTTCTGTCTATTACACAAAGAGTTCCAAGCTTATTACCATCACTATTTCTAAGGGGAAAACCTGCATAAAAACGAATCTTTGGATCTCCCGTTACCAATGGATTATTTATAAATCTTTCATCTTGGAAAGCATCATGAATAATTAATGGACTATTCTCTTTTATTGCATGTGTACAAAAAGACCAATCTCTTCTAGTTTCTGATATTTGAAGTCCTATTTTGGATTTAAACCATTGTTTATCTTTGTCTACCAAAGTCATTAAAGAAATAGGCACATTACAGGTTGTAGCAGCAATTTTTGTAATATCGTCATAACAGGATTCTGGCTTAGTTCCCAAAATTCTATATTCTGCTAAGGCTTTTAATCTTCTTTCCTCTTCTTCTTTTTTTGATACAAGATTCTGCATTAATCTTAACCAATAATTAAAACTCTAAAATTAAAGTTTCTACAAAAAACTTTTTCCGTCTAATACTTAATAAAAAAAAGATAAACTTATTGATTTGTTACTTATATTTTGAATTTTGAGACTGCCATTCCAGCGATCCATCCACTTGTCCAACAATGTTGAAAATTAAATCCACCTGTTATCCCATCAACATCTAAAACTTCTCCAGAAAAAAATAATCCTGGACAAATAAAGCTCTCCATACTTTTAAAATTAACTTCACTAATTTTTACGCCTCCAGAAGTAACAAATTCCTCTCCAAATGGACCTTTCCCCGAAATTATATATTTATCACTCATAAGTGTAATTATCATTTTATCTCTTTCATTTGCCAGTAAATCAGCCCACTTCTTTTCCTTATCAATGCCTATTTTATTTAATAAAAAAATCCATAATCTTTTTGTTAATTTTGGGAGAGGTCTGCTATTTATTAAATTCACCTTTCCTTTATTTAATCTTAAATTGTTAATTTTTTCTTTTAACTCTTCATAACTTAAAACTGACCATTTAATTATTAGATTGAATTTATATTTTTGGCTAAAAATTTCCCTTGCTGCAATTGATGAAAGTTTTAACACCGCTGGTCCACTAAAACCCCAATGAGTAATGAGTAAATCTCCTCTATTTTGAAAGGTCTTGTTATTTAATTTAATTTCTATATCTATACTTTTTATCGATACTCCACTACATGCATCCAAATTTGGTTCTCTAGTAGAAAAAGTAAAAAGTGATGGTACAGGTTTAACAATGCTGTGGCCAAGATTTTGAGCCAATTTGTACCCACTTGGGTTACCGCCAGTAGAAAGAATAATATTTTTTGAAATTACTTTTTCTTTTTTTAGACTAAAAATATTAAATATGTTATCGGGAGTTTTAAAAATTTCCTTTACAAAAAACCTTGTTAATATCTCTACATCTTTTGATAAAGCACTTTTTCTCAAACAATCAATTACATCTAAAGAAGAATTAGAAACTGGGAATACTCTTTGATCTTCTTCAATTTTTAATTTTAATCCTTTTTTCTCAAACCAATCAAATACATCTCCAGCAGCAAAACGATTAAATGATTCCAAGAGCTGAATACCACCTCTAGGATAATTCTCAACAAGTTCATTTGGTATCCATGTTGCATTAGTGACGTTACATCTACCCCCTCCACTAATCCTTATTTTCTCCATAAGTTTTGAAGTTCCTTCAAGAATTATTATTCTTTTTACACCGTTTTCAGCAGCAGTTATTGCTGTCATAAAACCTGCTGCACCGCCTCCTACAACTGCTAAATCAAAAGGTTCCAAAAACTTATAATTTAATATGCTTCAATCTAATAATAGCAGGGAGTTACAAAGAAGAATTACTCCAAAAACCATAAAAAAATAAATAAAAAACTTTAAAACTACATAATAAATAGCTGCAATTCGCTAATTTTTAAATTTCTAAAAAAATCAACGCAATCGTTATTTTTATGCTTTAACTTTAGTAAATGAGTCTAATATTTTCTTACGTTAAATATTCTGAGGCCAGTTTTCCTATGACGGGTCAATATACTGCTCTTCTTTTAATAACTTCTGTTATTTGGGTTCTACTTTGGTTTGGATATAGACAAAACAAGATAAATGATGAGATCAAGAAAAAAGAAAAAGAAGAAAGAATTAATGAGAAAGTTAAAAGAAGAAAGAAGTTAGAGAGTTTGTACCCTAGAAATTAAAAAAAATGTTTAAAATAAATTTTTCTAAGTAAATATGAAAAAAAATAATTTCAAATCATTAATTCAGTACTTACCGGGGATTTTAATTCTTATTTATGTATTCTTTTTAGCATTTACTCAATTTATAAAATAAAATTTATAAAAATTATTCGTTTTGATTGGAATCCTTTCTGCTTTTGGAGCTGCCACATCTTGGACTTATGCATGCTTTATTTGGCGCTCGCAAACTCAAAAATATAAATCAATAGATATTAATTTAATAAAAAATATAATAGCTTTTTTAGTTTTTATACCCGCTTTTATTAATCTAAGTTCTACAACTGAATTTAAAAACATATTTATCCTACTAATTAGTGGAATAATAGGTATTGGTTTAGGCGATACTTTCTACCTAAAGTCATTACAAACAATTGGCACTAGAAAAACTTTATCTATAGAAACTCTTTCTCCGATAATGGCTGCTTTGTCAGGGGAAATTTTTATTAATGAAAATTTAACAACTAAATCATGGGTTGGAATAATCATATTATCTATTTCGCTGTTCATAATTCTCAAAAAAGGTAACGATTTTAAAGGGGGAAACTACCCTTTCTCAGCAAAAAATAACTTTAAGCTTTTTGCTTTTCCTTTTTTATCAGTTTTATGTGCAGTTCTTGGAGGTCTTTTTTCAAGGATGGTTTTCCTTCAAAGCAATTTATCTCCTTTCCTTACAACGGAGATAAGATTATTAGGTGCAATAATTTTTTTGATTAGTCTAAAGGGATTTAAGATTAATTTTTTCTTAAAAAACATAGAAAAAAAACAACAAAAAAGATTTTTAATTTCAATACTTCTTGGAACCAATATAGGAATATTGCTACAACAAGTTGTTTTTAAAACCCTTCCAATAGGATTAGGGTGGGCTTTATTAAGCACATCTCCAGTAATTTCTTTATTTTTTGCTAAGAATGAAGAAAGAGAAATTACCAAAAAAATAGTATTTTTTACTTGTTTTTTATTTTTTGGCTTGACATTAATAATTCTATAATCTCTGAGTTATTGTAATAAATACTCATGTTTATAGAAATCAGATTAAATAAAATTATCCTATCAACACTCAGAATAATGAAAATTTTAAAGAAAAAAAGGCTTGGCACATTTGAGGTTTATGTTATTTTTCTTAGCTGCATTTATGCAGGCTTTATAGGTTATAAATCTCTATTAAATGTTTTATTTACTTAAGATTAATTAATTCTTTGAAATAATTTAATCAATTTACCTCCATCTTGGTCATCATCATCATTTGAAGCGAAAAATAGAAAAAATATTCCAAGAGAAGCTATAGATAATGAAATTGACAATACAGAAAGCTCATCCATAAATTAAAATTTTTTTTATCATAAACAAAAAAAAAAAAAAAGACCGTAAACAAATACACATTCTCGAAAATAAAAATTTCTTTTATTTGTAAAATAAAACATCCGAAATATTTCGTGAAAGTTCTAATATCTTTCCACTTTAGTGCAAGCTTAATAATTGACTATGGAATTAAAAGTTGGCCTATTTGAGAATGTGAGCCAAGCAAATTTCAATGGAATTACGATTATAAGGAAATTTGCTTAATTATGGTCAAGCGAAAAGAAGTACCCAAAATGGTGACATTTACTTGATTAAAGCTGGAGATCTAGTTGAATTTCCTGCTGCGCTTTACTTCGAATGGGAAGTAACCAAAAATATTAAAAAACATTATCGATTAGGTAGCTAAATTTAAGAAAAAAAGATTTTTTCTTTCTTTACTGTTTAGTCAATGCAGATAAAATATGGTTAATAAATAATTATCAAAAAGGAAATTAATATTATGTCTTTTACTGATCAAGAATATTTTGAGGTTATCGAAAAAAACAAAATAGTAAAAAAGGCCTTTGAAAGTATTAAGCAAATTTGTATTGATTTGCAAAAAGAAACAAATTGTCCTGAAGAGGATCTAAAAGATTTTCTTGAGTTTATTTCTAAACAATGGAATAAGTAATAATTAACAAGCCTTTAAAAATACTAAATTAAAAATTTCAATTTATTTTTCTGATGGAATCAGTTCTAATCTATTTCCTTTTTTGGTTTTGTATTAATACTGGAATTTCCCTTGGCAGCAGAAACGAAGAAAAAGAAGCCAATAATTCCTGATATTCCAAATATCGCAGCCAAAGGATCAAAAGTGAAAGAAAACATAGAATTTATAAAATCAAGATAAATAATAGTTTTTGAATCAAAATTGTACAATTATTGTTAAGTATAAAAAAGAACAATTGCGCGATTCATTATGTCATTATTAGTTTCTCATTAGGCTCAATAAAATTATTATTCAAATTCATATTGAAGAATAAAAATATCAATAAAGACCAAAGATCTATTAGTGCTAAAGAGAAAAGTTTTTAAAACATTTATAGAAATATTGAATAACACTACCTAGAGAATCCACAATTATTGTTTCTTTAGATTAATATCTGAATATGACAGATTTGTACTCAGCTTCATACTCAGTAAGTCCTTTTACGGCAGTTCTGTGGTGCCTTTACCCAATAGCTGTACTTGTAATCATTGAGTTACTACTAGGTGGTGGGTTTGATGATGACAACAATGACGATCAAGATGGAGGAATGCTCATACCTGCCTACTCAAGTTCTAACGTTTGAAATTTCTTTGAATTTCAAATTATAAACTAAAAAAGATTTTCAGCAAATTGCATAACAATATAGATTCAACCTTTATTTCCCTAGTTACCCTTAGCATCCTTATCATTTCCTCACTGTCTTTGCTGATTTTAAGAACCCTTAAAGAAGGTAGAAAAGCTTTAAAAGAAATAAATAAGGATGGATCGTAAAAATCTCAAAAATCTTTTAAAAATATAGAATTTTCATTAAATATAAACTCTTAGATTTATAAGCTTTACTAACTAAAAAGATATATTCCTAAAATTTAAAAACTTTTCATTATGAAAGTTTGGGGAAAGCATAAAAAACTTAAATAAATACTAGAATTTGTATGATTGCTAACTTAAACAATTACCAATCTATTAATGTCACTTTTTTCTGAAAGGTCTTCTCTTTGTAATTACTTTAATAAATAAACATGCATCTAAATTCTTTACTTTATATCTGTTCTATATCTTTATTCATTTACATAATGGCGCTATTTTGGAGAGACTTGCCAAATCAAAAAAAATAAATAAATAATTAATATTAATTTTGTTGCTTATAAAAATAATTTGAGTTATTAATTTAATATTGGATTTAATTTTTTTATAAATGCTGAAAGAATCTTCAAATAACAAAAATATATTCTCACAGGATTCAAGTATTTCAAAAGAAAAGATGATTTGCAAAGACGGATTCTGTTCATTACCAAATCAAGATAAGAACCCAAAAAAAGATTCAAATGATATGAATTTATTTGATCCTATTTAGTAAAAAAATAATATTTTGATAAATTAAAGATTAAATTGATATTATTAAATTCTTTTATAAAGAGTTTTGGATTAAAGCTACAGACCTCAAAGTATTCACATCTCGATCAGACTGGTGGATAGTTCAAATAGCAAATCTTATAATTTCTTTCCTAAGTATCCCAATATTTTTAAAAACTTTTGGTTTCAATGCTTATGGAATAGTTTGTATCATTCATGAAATAGCTATTGATATAAGAAGAATCAAAGATTTTGGAAAAGATTGAAAATGGATCTTTTGGATCTTTATTAATTAATACCTATCTTTGCATGGATCTTGTGGTTCATCTGATTAGGCTTTTGCAAGACAGTTAATGGGGAAAATAAATTTATATAGAAATTAACTCATTATTTTTTTTATTTTTTTAAAATCTACAAATCTTATATTGTTTCTTAACGCTATTTGTTTTTCAAGAATCCTAAACACATGCATCTCGCATTCGGTTAATTTAAGAAATTGATCGAGTGTATCTTTATCTTCTTCATCAAAATCTTCGAAAACTTCTGAAATAGCAATACTATTTCTAGAAATAAAATCCTCTGCAACATCTCGTGGATTCTTTCCTGATTCAAAATCCTGAAAAGCTTCATAAGAATTAAGTTCTCTCGTTAACCATTTAAACCATGGTTCATTTTTATTCTGTTTTTTATTTATGATTTTCTTCATAAAAAATTCTTAACTAGTTTAATCATTATTAGTTATTGATTCTTTGACAGCTGTAAAATTACTTATTTTTAAAATCTAATTAAAGATAAACCTTATTTATTTTCTACAAAAAAAAATAACTAGAATAATTACCCATAAATCTTCGTATGGAATAAGTATTTATTACTCAATTTTTTGTTCATGAGATAGCTAGAATTAGTTTTTCAATAAAGTACATTGTCAATTCCATTTTATGACTTTCCTTCGTCTCCAATTTTAATAATTGGTGCTCTTGGCATTGCAGTTGCAATAGCAGTTTTTTTTGTCTCTTTCCAAAAATATTTCAATTCTCCTTTGAACAAAGAGCGTGCAGAAAAGAAAAAATCCCTAATTAAGGAACAAAAAGAATTAAATCAAAGATTAGAAAAAATAGCACAAGATTTGAAAAATTTATAAAAATTACTCTTAATAGAGATGAGTTATTGATCTGGAATTCAAGACCTTAATTTTTTTAACTAGAATTATGGTCTATAAGGAGTTATGGATAAAGATCATCTTATTGAGTTAATTTCTAATAGTCTTCTTTACGAGAGCAAAAATTCTGACTCTACTAAAAATCTTAGTGACTTTAAAAATTACTTAGAAAGATTAAATCTAGATCAATTGAGAACTATGTCTAAAGAATTTATTCTTTAGTATGATTTAAAATTTATTGTTTATTAAATAATCAATACTTTTTAAAAATTGTTAGTATCAAAAAAATAAGAGAAATATGCTTAAACTCAATAGAGGTGATTTTTTAATAAAGCCATTTTTAAAAAGAAATAATATTAGAGCTTCTTATCAAATTATTTCTACCATCTTCCCAATAATTTCTATTTGGTTAGTCGTACACCAAATAATAAATCAACCTTTTTCATTATTGATTAAAGGAGTTCTATTGGTACCTTTTATAGTTCTTCTAACTCTGCTTTCATCTCGTACATTCTCATTAATGCATGATTGCGGTCATAATTCTCTTTTTACAAAACGAAAATTAAACCGCTTCTTTGGATTTTTACTTGGCTTGGTTAATGGTATTCCTCAGAAGTCATGGTCAATTGATCATGCATTTCATCATAGAAATAATGGAAATTGGGAAATTTATAAGGGGCCGATAGATGTTTTAAGTCTTGAAGATTATGAATCCCTTTCAAAAAGAGAGCAAATAATTTATAAAGTAAGTCGAAACTGGATGATGCTTTTCCCTGGCGGTTTTTTTTACTTAGTTTTAAAACCTAGATTAGGACTTGTTTTTATTATTTTTAATTTCATTAAAGATATATTGGAAGAGACTTATATCAAAATAAAGAACAGAGAAATTACTCAACTTCTAGCAATTAATTCAAGAGTAAAACCACCTTTTTCTGATTATGGAGATAATTTCAGTGAGCTGTTTGAATTAATAATAAATAACATAGTAGTAATAATAGGGTGGATTTTTATGAGTAAATGGTTGGGGTTAGTTTTTTTCTTATCATTTTATTCCATTGTATTAACCTTATCAGCAGCAATTTTAATATGTGTTTTTTTCGTACAACATAACTATGAAAATGCATATGCTAAAAATACAAAAAACTGGGATCTCATCGATGGAGCGATTTTAGGTAGTAGCAATTTAGATATCCCTAATTGGCTAAATTGGTTTTTAGCAGACATATCCTTCCACAGCATTCATCATCTGTCTGAGAGAATACCTAATTACAACTTAAGAGCTTGTCACAAAGCAAATATTCATTTGCTTAAGCAATCAAAGTTCTTAAAACTAAGTGATTTTCCAAACTGCTTCAAATATATTATTTGGGACAATAAAAATGAACAATTAATCCCAATAAATTAATACCTAGTTAAACCTTCTTCTAAGTTTTCTTTTTAGGGGGATACTGCTATACGCATGAGCACCAATAGACGGAGGCAAGTCATTCTTTAAAGGATGCATGAAAGCGTTTGCCATACTTTCTAACATTTTCGAAAGCCAATTAATTAATAATTTCATTTGAAAATCTAAAAGTGTACTTTTTTATCATCTAACTAAATTACTGAAAAGTAAATCAGTCTTTATGCTGATTTTCTTTTGAAAGATGGCTTCATAATCAATTAATTTTAAATAATAACAATAGTTTTTTTAGTCTTTTTAAAAGAAGAATATTAATAGCTTTTTGAAATAAACCTGATTAAGAATTGATTTAGTAAATAATACTTATTTTTTTCAAATTCACTTAATAAATTAAATTATTAAACATAATTTCGTGCTATATCTCTATTCCAAATATATCCACCAATATTATGAATGATGCATTTATTAGTACAAACCAGGATCCTGAAATAGATTCTATTAATTCATATTTTGAGTGTATTACTGAATGCAGTATTGTGGATGGTCATCAAGAATGTATTACACGTTGTTTAGAACTTCATTTAAAAGGAGGGGGGGAAAATGATTAAAAAAATTTCACCACAGAGAAAAACAACTTTAAAATGGAACTCTAATGGAGAGCTTTCGGAAATTGATATGTTAAGAATTCTAGAGAAGATATCAACTACTGAACTTAATAAATGTGATTTGACTTGCGATTCTAATCAAGTTTAAAAATTATTAAAATAGAAAATTTTTAAATTAATAACTTATTAATTACCCTAAGAATTAAACTTTTACCCAAGAATTCAGCTGTATTTTTAAAAATTATTTTTTAGAATTACTCCCTTTTTTCAAGAATGTTTCACGAATCTCTTTTTTTGATATTTCAATAGGTTCTACGAAACCTGAATCGCCGTGAGTTGGACAGTAATAAGTCATTAACATCCATTTTTTATCTTGATCCAAAATAATAACCCAATTCAAATAAACTTTGAGTAAATTAATAGGATAATTTGTGAAAATTTTGCTGATTCTTAATCTTTTTTTCTTTTTTGCTTCATATTATGTACAAACTGAATAAATTTTTGCTGAATAGATATAAATACGCATGACTTAAAAAGAAAATACTGCTATTTATAAATAAATTTACTATTACTGCATGACTCTTGAATCTATATTAATGGTGGTTGCTCCAATCTGTCTTTTCACAGTAGGCGTTGTAATTTTACCTATCTTAGTTAAACCACGTAAACAATCAGGTCTCCAAAAGAGGTATATCCGCGGGTTATAAATTAAATTAGCTTCAAGGCATAACTAAATAAAACTGTCTAATAAAAACTAATTAAATTATAAAAAAAACAGATTTTCAATAAATAATTAATCAGATGTTTAACTAAAATGTGTTAATTTTTTAAGTTGCGATTTTACCTTTTAAAAGTCTCTTAAACAATGAAAAACTACACATCATTTTCAAAAAAAGACTCTATGAGGGATAATAAAAAATGTAAACATAATTCTTTAAATAGAATACTTGCCTAAAAAAAATTTGAGTAAAGTAAAACTTTCAGGTCTAAAAGGCCAAGCGCTTTTAGTAGATAATAAAGATATTCCAAGCTTAAAAGAGTTTCAGGAAGTTATCCCAGAACAATATTTCAAGTGCAATACCAGAACTTCTCTCAGGTATCTCTTACAATCCATTTTAATTCAAGCATTAGTAGTAGTAATAGGATTATCTATTCCATTCACTACAAAAATGATTCCAATTTGGATTATTTACTCATTAATATCGGGCACCACAGCTATGGGATTTTGGGTAATTGCCCATGAATGCGGACATGGAGCATTCTCTAAAAACAAGTCTTTAGAAACTATAACTGGATATTTACTACATTCATTACTACTAGTTCCTTATTTTTCATGGCAGCGTTCTCACGCAGTTCATCATCGATTTACAAATAATGTAACTAATGGTGAAACTCACGTTCCTTTAGTTATTAAGGGAAATGGAGTTACTGAGAAGGTAGGTGGAGAAAAGGAATTGCATTTTTCAAATGCCATAGGGAAAAAAAATTACGGAGTTCTTCAACTTCTTTTACATTTAATATTTGGCTGGCCTGCTTATTTACTTACAGGTAGTACTGGAGGCATTAAATATGGAATTTCAAATCATTTCTGGCCAGTTAAACCATTTTCCAAAGCACTATGGCCATCAATATGGACGAAGAAAGTTTGGATATCAGATATTGGTGTAGCTTTAACAATTATTGGAATTTTTAGCGTTATTTTTAAGTATGGATTATTTCCAGTAATTGCAATGTATATTGGCCCTTTATTAGTAGTTAATAGTTGGTTAGTAGTCTATACATGGCTTCATCATACAGATTCAGATGTACCCCATCTTGCAAATAGTAATTTTTCCTATATGCGAGGAGCATTTCTATCCATAGATAGGCCATACGGTAATATTCTTAATTTTCTTCACCATAATATAGGTTCAAGCCATGTCGTTCATCATGTCTGTCCAACCATTCCTCACTACCATGCCAAAAAAGCTACTATCTTAATTAAAAAAGCCTTCAAAAAAGCATATCTTTTTAATCCTGATCCAATACCTGTAGCTATATGGAATATTTCTTGCAATTGCGTTGCTGTTAAGTCAGATATAAAGAAAGGAAGATATGTCTGGCAATCCTCGTACAACGATAGAAAATTGAAAACATAACGAATATAAATTTTTTTTTATCACACTAATTTACATAAATATGAAAAGAATATAAAAGAATAAGCAATTTACTAAATTTCAACTTAGAAATTTAATACTTAATTAAAATTTTATGAGTGGAGACAATTTACATGGAAATCAACCTATTAAATTTTATTCGGAGAAAATAACCCTCTCGAAAGTAGAATTGATAGAGAGACATTTTGGACTTGGAGAAAAATTTTCAGACTTAGAGCAGAAGCATAAAGAATGGAGTAGAAAATTATCAAATTAATACCCCAAAAAATAAGCTTTCATGAATTATTAATATTTTATTTTAATTTGATTTAATCAAGACAATTTTCTATAAATAATAGAAAAATTGTTTGCAGGCATACTTATTTTATCTTCTTGATAAAAACCATTTTTTTCGGCTTCAAGGCTAACTTCCTCGAGATTTCGAACACCCCAAAGTTCATTTTGCATTTTTAATGAATTATCAAATAAAGAATTACTTAGACTTGTATGCTTATTACAAATTTTAAATGGACCATACAATATCAAATATTGCCCCTTATTCAGTAATCGTCCGGACTCTCTGAAGAGAGCTATTGTACTAGTCCATCTTGCTACATGAATCATATTTATAGAAACTATACCTTGCAAAGAATCTACTAACTTCAATGGAATTTTCCAAGGGATATTTTCTACATTTAGGGTGATAGGCTGAGGCATTTTATTATTTAATTCTTCATATTTGATCCACGAACTTATACTTTTTCTATGTATCAAGTCTGGATCACTTGTTTGCCATACAATTTCAGGAAAGCGTTTTTGAAAAGCAACTCCATGCTCACCACTACCACTTCCAATTTCAAGTATTGAACCATTTTTTCTTATAATTCTGGAAAGGACTTCCACAATACAGTTTTTATTCCTTTTGGTAGCAGGAAAGAAAAGTCTATTATCCAAATTCAAAAGAAATGAGAAACTGAGTAAAAATAATTTTTATGAAGTCGTTCACTATTTAACTTTTCTTAATTTTGGAGCCCTAAAAAACATTATCCTAAAGCTGAAGAATAATATTGAAATTGTTAAAGTAGGAACAATGTATAAAATCAAATCAGCACTTAATAAAGAAGGGGTTCCCGCAAATATTAAATGCATGAAATAGGTCTCAAATGACATAAATAAATATAGATATAATTCATTAATAGCAATTATTTAACTTTTAAGATTTTTAAATCTAAAATTTCTAACTAATTAAGAGTTAGCCTGTATCCCTACTAGCTAACTCTTATGGTCATTTTAAATAAAATTAACTCTTGACGAGGATTTACCCATAAGAAAAGTTCTTGATCTTATATATCCCGTTTCATAATTCTGAAAATACACACTAAAAACCACATTTCCAATAAAGTATATTTTGCTACAATAGTGTCTCATATCTGAAACTGAAAGCCCTTGATTACCCATTTCGTGCAATTTTCTTTACAAAAATAAATAATTATGTTATATTAGTTTACAAATTATCTTAAAAAAAATGACTCCTGAAGCAGAACGTTTTAATGGTTGGGCAGCAATGTTAGGTTTCGTAGCAGCAGTTGGTGCTTATGTAACAACTGGACAGATCATCCCAGGTTGGTTCTAATGAAAAATACTGAACCCAAATTAATAGAGAAAGAAAAAATTGTTGCTGAAAAGCTTAATGGAAGATTTGCCATGTTAGGCTTTATCGCACTTATTGGTGCGTACCTAACAACTGGTCAAATTATTCCAGGCTTTATTTAAAATTAATTAAAATTTCATATGAAGACCAAATACATTGTATTTGGTTTTTTTTATTTATTTTTAAGCTTACAATCAATTTAGGAAAACAACTTGAGTATTATCATTTTTCAAAATAATTAAGTATCGCCCTAAAAACTTAAGAGGGACAATGTATACCTCACAAGAAAACATAGAACTTAGGGTAATTTCATTATTTAGATGTGAATCTCTGGATAATATCAAAATCTATAATATAATTTCGAAAAGTCCTACAAATTAGTCTTTAGGTAACCTGACAGAAATTAAATAAAAATTTAAGATATAAATTCTATATTTTTCCTTTAAATTTTTAAATTCATTTATAATCATGATATTTTAATTAAGAAATTTCAGGAACTTCATGAGAGTAAAACTTGAACCAGAAACTGCTTTTATTGGCAAAAAGTTTGCATATATATTCCTTGGTGTAATATTTAGTCTTAATTTTATTACATTTATATGGTTCTTCTTTTTCTCAAAATTAAATTAATTAATTTTTACTGGAAAGGTCAAATCAATTAATTATGAATATTTCTTATAAATAAATAAAGAAAATATCTAATACTAACAATATATTTCTAGAAAATTCCAGGTATGATTTGACCAGTTGTTATATAAGCACCTAGTAATGCAATAAAACCAACCATAGCCCATCTACCATTTACTTTCTCAGCATTTTGTGGATATCCATCGTAAGATACAGATTGATCAATGTAAGGCCTTGTTTCTGAAGGGAACATATTTTGTCTTCCACCTGATTCTGTTGTTACACCTGAGTTTGACATTTAAAAATTAATAATTGTTAATTAAAGTAACACAAATATTAATTTATGTAAACCTCCGAGATCGTTTGTACTCAGAAGCAATCAATTATAGATTCAAGTGTTACAACTTTGTCAAAGAGTTTTGGCTAATCAAGAAGGTCTTCACTAGTGTTTTTTAAGTTATCGATAAATTATTAAAATTAAGCATTTATACTCACAGTAAGTAATTTTACTTATTAATATATGTATAGCATTTAGGAAGTGCTTAGCTGGTTAACTTCAAAAAATCTGATTTTAACTAGTTCGTCATGAGCTTGCCAGGGGATACTTGCAAGCTCTTAAAATTTTTAAGTATGCAAATAATACATTCATCGAGATAATAAATTATCCCTTTTATAAAGCTTTCCAAGATTGAAACAGACTGTCAAGAATTTATTTTTATGCTAAATAGAACTTAGACTAAATAATAAAATGTCTTTAGATTTTATTCTCATACCTCTCTGTATTGTTGTTATCTTGTGGCTTTTAAATAGAGAAAATAAAATTTACACAAAGAATAAAAAGGCAAGATAATTAAAGCTCAACAACATATTAAATGAAACCTTTAAAACAAGCTTAATTAATTAAAATTTTTGTTTTTCCTTTATTCCTTAATTCCTTGGAAAGTAATAGAATTTAAAGGGCTCTCAAATCAAAAAGGTAATAAGGATATTAATTATGAATCATTTTATTTAATATTAATCTTTCCCAAAGTAATCTTGAACTTTTGATCTGCTCTAATTTTTGCTGGCAGTGTACACACTTGCATTGTTTTAATGAAGGTCTATTTTTCATGAATTTACCCTTTGCTTTAAGAAACCAAATTTTTTATTTTACTGCAAGTGTTAAACAATTATTTTTTGAATTCTTTTTAGTTAGTTAAAAATATCATCCTTCAGAACTAACAATCTTATATTGGTTTCTGAATCATTGATATTTTATAATGCTAGAAAAGATAGTACAAATTAATAAATTACTTTTGAAAATTTCAACTCAATCACTAATAAGCAAAACTGTTAATAAAATAATTGCTCCTTGGTTTGCAATACCCTTATTAGATAGATGGTTGTTAGGTCAAATAATACCACCTATGTTATTTGCCATTTCTGCTTTTACTGTAATTTCATTATCTGTTGGGGTAATGTTTGACCTGATAAGACAAATAGTTGAATATGGTTTACCTCTTTTTCTAGCTTTAAAAGTCCTTTTTTATAGTTTACCAAGCTTTTTAGTATTATCCTTCCCTATGGCTGTTTTACTTTCCACATTATTAGCTTACGGTAAATTATCAAGCAATTCAGAATTATTAGCTTTGAAATCATTAGGAATAAAAACGTCAAGAATTATCTCTCCAGCTATTGCTCTTTCAATATTTATGACAGGATTAACTTTTTATTTTAATGATAATTTAGTTCCGGCAAGTAATAAGTTAGCTGAAGCAACATTAAGATCAGGTATGGGTAGTGCTTTTAGTGGAGACAAAGGAAAATATAATATAATTTTTTCTAGATATGGATCTCGGATAGATTCCTCGACTAAACAACCAACAAAATTTAATAAGTTTCTTACTCATATATTTTATGCAGCACGGTACGAACAAAACTCAATGAAAGACGTGACATTATTAGATTTTTCTAGAGAAGATATGCAACAAGTACTAAATGCAGAAAAAGGAAGATTTGAAAAAAAAACCTCTTCTTGGATATTTTCTGATGGCAGCATTTTAACTATTGATCCAAGCGGACAAACTACTAATATTCAATTTAAAGAATATACATATCCATTTGTGGAAGGTCCTTTAGAATTAGCAAAAGTACCTAAAGATGCAAATGATATGTCTTTGAAACAGGCTCTAAAAGCAGAAATGATATACAAAAAATCGGGGGATCTTAAAGAGATAAGAAGAATTCAAGTTCGCATTCAAGAAAAATTCACCCTTCCTTGTGCATGCATAGTATTTGGTTTAATAGGAAGTAGTTTAGGATCAAAATCTAATTTAAGGTCTTCAAAAAGTCAGGGATTTGGATTGAGCGTGATTCTCATATTAATTTACTATGTAATGTCATTTGTATTCAGTTCATTTGGTGTAAAAGGTTTATTTTCTCCAATTTTTGCTGCTTGGATGCCTGTCTTTATTTCTTTGGGAGGTGGAATTTATTTCTTAAGAAAATCAAGTACCTTGTAAGAGAATAAGAATATAGAAAACTTTAAAAAATTAGAATTAGTATTTTAAAATTTGATAAGATTTGGAATTTTTCACATCTTATCTATTCTTTTATAACCATACCAATCAGGATAATTATTGTCTTTTTCTAAATTATTTTCTGGAGTTAATTTAATTTCCCAGCTACCTATATTTTTTATAAGTTGACAATCATCGCAATAAATTAATGTTTTTAGAAAGGCGATATCATCTTCATGCTTTTTTTTACAATCAATCAGCCATTTAGATTTAGCTATATTTTTTGCCTCTATTTGAGTTGAAGCCACAACTAATCCAAATTCATGTTTCTCTTGCATAGAACTTGGGCTATAACCTCCAATATTCACAAACCACAAATATTTTTTCGTACTATTTTTATTCGATAATTTTTGGCTTTTTAATTTCTTATTGTTAACATTTTTTAAATTTATCTTAAAACCATCTACATAATTTATTCTCTTATAACTATCGATATGTAATCCTGCTAAAGATCCGAACCAATCCCTTCTTAATAAATCATATGAATCTTCAATACAAGAACCTACAACCCATCTAACATCATGTAGTTCTACATTAGCTTTTGCTGCTCTACCTCCAAGAACAACCAAATAAAGAAACATTTTTTTAAATTTTGGCACTATGAAATTTCTGATATTTTTAATTTAAATAGTTAGGTAATAATATCTTGAAATTAACTTTTTAATAATTCTTAGATCTGAGGATTAACATGGTAGAAAATTATTAAAAAAAATAAGAATGTTTTTTAATTAAACCAACCTTTTTTCTTAGTTTTAACTTGTGAAGCTGTCTTAATTTCTGGTAATTTATCAGCTTTACCCTTAATTATCATAATAGGAACTATTGCCCATAAAGCTAAAAATAATATCCAAAATAAGTAGATGTTCATAGTTCAATAATTTGATTTCCATCATATTAAAATCGATTAAATAATATCTGTGAGTTTCTTTTTAAAGTTCTTTTTTACATGTATAATGTGTAAATTTTTAATAACCAGAAAATCAAAAATCACCTGAAATTTATCTTCTATTAAGAAAGTAGACCTAAACTTTGAAATATAAATGCATAATTGAGGAAAATATCAATTAACTATAAAAAAAATTGCACTCAATATGACCACTGCTTTGCTTCAGAAGATATAGAGTGCATCTACATGATGACAGCATATTAGCGTTTCCGTGAATATTATTAAATTAAAGTATTTTATAATTAAATTTTTTTAAAGTTCTACTAATGAAAAAGTGTTATTTATTTCATAAGCCAGATATCATTTTCACTTCAGAGTAAAATCTATTATTCATACAAACTGGATTTTTTGTTGTAAAGAATGTTGGAATATTATTTCTAAACATAGTAAAAATTCATACGGAGGAACAAGGAAGTTAAAATTATAAGATTCTAGGATAAGGCTTATATTATTCTGATTAATTTTGAGTATAAAAAAAAGAGCCATCATTGAATTAATCACAAATTAGTATTTGCCTAATATATTTTTTACTAAAGAAAAATAAATTATTAATGAAATAAGCAGCTAATGTATTTATTCTTAGAAAATTACAAAAGTTGAATAATAATAGTAATTATTAATTTTTTGCGTTGAATAAAAAATAAGAATCAATCGTTTAGTTTTATCTTTTATCTCTTAATTCTGGGAACTGATTCGCTATGTGAATTAATTGATAAATCTCTTCACTATCATATTTTTTATTCGGAATTCCACTCCCTACTTCTATTCCTATAGCTTTCATTTTCTTTAGTATCAAATCTTGTCTTTCATTACTAGACAAAGATTTGAATCTTTTTATTCTTTCTTGTTTATTCATTAGATTTTTACTTAATTCATATTTTTATCTAGGTAATATCTTTTAGCGATTCATTATATAAGTAAGAAAGCCAGTAAATGTAAGTAATTTAAATCCAATAAAGAAGGGCAAATATTTTTTTACTTTTTTGCCAACTGGCAATAATTTGTTTAATGAATTGATCATGATTTATATTAAAAATTTAATTATTTCAAACATCCTAACGAATTTTTTTTAGAATCAATCCATTTAGATTTGTACATTTTAAACAGTAGATCTAAACTAGAAGGGTTACGTCCCTTTTTTTATGAATGATAAAGAAACAATAATTTCATTATTAAATGAGTTTGCTAATCCAAAAAAAATGGCCTCATTTTTTGTTAATAATGCGACTCCAGATTTCTTATTCATAAGACCCAGTGGTAATCCTATAGATGCAAAAGGGTTCGAACAAATGATTACTGGTGATATAGTTCAAGAAAAGGCAGAAATAACCAAAATTCACCGATTCGAATTTTTAAGCGAAACTATAGTAATGTGCATTTTTACACTAGGTTCAAAATTTACTTATAAAGGGACACCTAATAATGACTTACCAACAGTTACGTCAATTTTTAAAAAAGTAAATAATGTTTGGAAAATTCACTGGATGCAAAGATCTACAGGAAATTCGGATTTATCTTTATGGGACTAGCAAAGTTAATAGCTCTTTTAATGGTGCTACTACTTGTAGGTAGTTCTTTTATTGGTTTAATTTTTTATTTTATAAAATAAATACATCAAATAAAGAATACCCAGTAACTATTTCTTTTTTAAGAAAACAAGTGCTTCTTTTTTTGATAAGTAACTTTATTTTCAGGTAAAAATAAAAACTTTAGACAGACTAACTCCTATATCTAAAGCTAATAAAGCAATTAGTAACTTACTCATTTTTTGGAACTCGCAACTATTTTTTTATAAAGTTCTTCAGAAATAGGTTGCATAACCTCTTAAAAATCTAATTACAAATTAGTTATTTTAAAATTAATTTCTCGTTACTAAATATACGAATATACGAATTTTTAAATAGGCAAAAAATATCATCACAATAAGTTTTTCTTATAACGTATTAATGGATACTTAATTCAAATACTTTAATAAATGTCTAGATTTTTTTAAAATAAATTAGGAATCTTACTTCAAGTAAGCAGATCCTCTATAAGTAAGCTTTATCAACTTTTCTTCTTGTTTTCTACAATATACGAATGACTTTCCATTGAAGTACATGTTTACCATGATGCAGCTCCTAAACTCGCTCAAGTCCCCGTCCTATGGCTTGAGTCGTACTGCGGTCTATCAGATGGTAGATCGGACGATTTTGTAGTATTCACTACAATCTATTTATAAAGTATTTATACTTAGTTGTCAACAATTAATAGGCACTAAATTTCAATTTAAAATTAGATTCTGCTCTCACAAACTCCCTAAAAAGAATATAGAACATATAACTACGAGTAACTCCCATAAAAACTGAAACAAATGCTAGAACTACACAAATAGGGCAATGTGGGAATCCCATTATTTATTTTCTAATATGTACTTTAATACAGCCTCTGCATTGAGAATATCAATTCTTCTCCTAAGTAGTTTAAAAAATTTAGTTATTTTTTTCAAAATTAGCCTTCTTTAGTCATCAATAATAATATTATTCCAATAATTAATATATCAATGAGCAAAAATACTGAATCCATTGATATAACTAAAAATGAATAACAGCAAAAGTAATGAATTTTTAGGGAAAATGAACCCTTTTAAAAAGGCCGCATAAATTGTTAATCTTGATTTTATTAAATTGTTTAACTTTGCATCTTAAATAGTAAGATTTTAATGGTGTTTCTTTGGAAGAGTTTCACCAAGAGGGGTCAATTTTTGGCCCCTTCTTTGCCGAGATATTTTTAAATTCAAACACGTTCTAAAAGAAAAATAATACTTCCCTAGAGAGTAAAAGTGATGTAAATCTTTTGTTTAAAGTTTTTTATTAACACTTAATGAAAACTCCATATCTTCAACTAAATCCTCTTATTAAAAAAAGTTTTAGCTTATGGACCACTTCCCATAATTTATTGAATTTTTTCATTTGCGATTTTTAATGGCTTTCCCTACAAGTTGGGAATTCTACAAAGAAGTTGAAACTAAGATTCTATGGGTCAATATTTGTACCCAAAATTTAGAAGGAGTAGCAATTTCGATCAATAAATGGAGGAAGACAAGATATTCAGCATACAAAATTAGAATAGTTTCTAAAAAAGAATTTGAACTAGTAAAAATGCAAGCTGAGAAAAAGGAGCAATAAAATTATTCTTTGGTAAATATTGATGCTGAACATTTAATTTTTGCAGCTATTATAAAATCATTAAATTAAGAAACAAATGAACTCTGCATTTGCAAAAGTCTCAAATTTGAAAGTTAACCGGGCTTCTAAAATAGCTATTACTCTGGCATCTTCAACTTTCTTTTTGTTTGCCTTGGGTCAAGCACCAATTTTTAAAAATATTCTTGCAGGTGCCTTCTCTTGTTCTGGCTAAATAAAATACTGTTTTTTTAAGAGAAGCTAAAAAGCTAAAATAGACTGTGATTGGCAGTCGATCTACACTTAGAGGGATAAACCCCTCTTTTTTAATATTTAATAGATTTATTGCCAAAATATAATAACTCTTCTTATTGCTCTTTTCAGCTCATGAATATTTCCCCGCACCTATTAATTGATGCTGTGATATTAAGCGCTGCCCTTACGATAACTTTGGTATTAAGAGCAAAAGGTAATGCTGCCAGAAAAGAAAAAGAAAATAAATGATTAATAAAGAACAAGAAAAAAACTTAAAAAACCTAAATTATATAGATTTTGGAACTTTCTTATTTATGGAAGTTCCATTGCTATTGGATTTTTCTTAGTTTATTTATGTTCTGCTTATGTCTTTATAAATAAATGACGTACATATACGGCATAGCGATTACTTATGGGGTTGTGAGTCTTTTATTGCTTGGTGGGTTTGCATACTTTACTTTTAAAATGAAACGCTAATTTTTATATCTTCTGCATAAAAAATAATGATCGAACTCCTTTTTATTAAATAACCCTTTTAAAGATTTCATTATTTTCACAATCAGTATTTTTGCTCTAGTAAATTTCAGTGATTACACCTAATTTAGTTTCAATGATTGAGGTTTAACTTCATGAGTACGTATAAACAAAATACTTTTAAAAAAAAATTAACAACACATTATGGTTAGAAAAATTAATTAATCAACTTGAAAAAAAATAAAGGAGGTTTAACGATGAATACTTTTAGAAATAAACAATTCAAAAATGAATTAGATCCCAAATATGCCTTTTATGATTGTCTTCGTAGTTGTGAACTAAAGAGTTCTTCTCAAGAATATCTGGAAAAATGCATATGGAGTTGTGATTGGAAATCCTCATCAAAACATTCAAATAAAGTAGAAGAAAATGACTTATGGTGGGGTGAATAGAAATAATAAAATTTCTGCAATACATAAATTAATGCATAGTGCATCATGCTATTAGTAATTGCAAAACTTATCTTGATTAATTTTTTATCATTTTGAGTATTCCTACGCTTGATTTTATACATAATCCTTCCTAAATCATAATTATTAAAAAAGGAGCAAATGAGATGACTAATTTAGGTTTAGAGATTCTTTTTTGGACAGTCCTAATTTCATATCTTGGATTAAGGTTGAATCAAACTTGGCATAATTACAAACAAGAGTATTAAGTAAGATAAAAAAATTCAACTAAAAATTAAACCAAATCTTCTCAGAAAAAGATTTGCGATATTTTTATAGGATAGCAATTTAATAAATTTTCATTTATGGTTAATTTAAATATTAAATTTAATCTTCCTAATTAGTATGGCACTTAATAAAATATTTATTAAAAGAGGATTTTTAAATTATCTAATTTTTTCTGGAATTCTTTTTACAAATATAATTAATCCAAATAAAAGTATTGCTTTAACTCAAGAAAATATAGATATCCCAAAAGTTGTTTCTTACAGATCAGCATCATGTGGTTGTTGCAAAAAATGGATCAATCATTTAAGAGATAATGGATTAGAAGTTGTTGATAATATAGTTGAGGATGTTTCAGTAATTAAAAACCAATATCAAATACCCAATAATCTGAGATCATGTCACTCTGCTCAAATAGCTAACTATAAGATTGAAGGACATGTCCCGATTGAATCAATCAACAAACTTTTTAGAGAAAAACCAAATGTCAATGGGATAGCAGTTCCAGGCATGCCACTTGGCTCTCCAGGAATGGAAATGCATTCTCACGAATCGCACTCTCATGATTATGAGAACTACAAAGTAGTTTCATTTAGTAAAACTGGCAAAACAAAGATATTTGATAAAATCTCTCCTTGAATATAAATACTTATTTGAAATAATGCATATTTTTCTCAGAAATTTTAAATTTTTTATTTTTTTATTTTCCTTATCTCTAAATTTCAATAGTTATTCGCATGCACATATGAGAGGTACATTTCTTTCTGAAGAGGAAGCCGAAAATAGATCTTTAGAACTTGGTTGCGAAGGAATACACAAGAATCAAAATAAATGGCTTCCATGCAAAAGCGAAAAAGAATTACATAAGTATTTGAGAAAATAGATGAAACAATTGCATACCAATAAAAGAATAATTCATAGAAAAGTAGCAGCAATCTCTGCGATTCCTCTATTAATTACTATTGTATCGGGGACTATATATAGTTTTCTACAGCCATTAGGAATAGATGCTTTTTGGTTGATCAAATGGCATACAGGTAATTTTGGCATTATTAATTTCCAACCTTTTTATTCAATATTTATCGGTTTTGCATCGATAATATCAGTCATATCTGGCATCAACTTACTAAAAAGAAAGTTTTAGATTTGACTTTACAAGTAGAATTCTATTGAAATAAATAGACATTTTTTAGCCAAATAAAATATATGATTAATCGCAAGTTATCTTTTTCGATAATTTTAATATTTCAAATATCGATTATGAATTAATATTCCTAGGATGTTTCGTATATAGTTTTCATACTTTGGACTCTTATCAATAAAATCACTGCCTTTTAATAATGAAAAAAAGGAACTTCCTCTACTTGTTCTGGCCTATAGTCACATATACCAAATTGCATACACTCTAGTTTTTCATCACTTAAATTATTTTTTGACGACATGGTATCAATAAAAGGTGTAAAAGCATTTTTTATCATATGTTTATAAGGATTTCCGCAAGACATAATTAACCTCCTTTGATGAAACTATTAATCCAATACTACTCATTTATGCAATAGGGATTAATTTGTGATTTAACGCAAAAAATGTTTTTGCGTAGATTAGCTCTCATACCTTGTTGGTAAAAATTTTGTGTCATAAAAATGCCAAAATAAATTAACAAAACTGTCAATATAAGAAGCTCTAATCCTAGGTTGGTCATTAAAATAACCTCCTTTGGGCTAATAATTATTTAGTATCTCTCATATAAAAAAATCAAGAGTGGTAATACCTAAAAAATAAGAGGGTATTTGTTTGCCCTCTTCAAGTCTTATACACCTCACTGTCCACAAAGTCGATGAAGTGCTTTTGACTCCTGAATAATTTCTACTCCTATTGAATGGGTAAAGATACTAGTGAAAACAACAAAGCACTAATACTCGGGTAATAATACTCTATTAATTTCAAGTTAAAAGGAGGATAATTAAGAAGTAGAGATAAAGGAGGTTTTATGAAACTCACTTCACCGTTCATAGCTTTCAGAAATGCAACTTCAGATATGTGGAGAATGCATGATTTCAATTATCAATTACCAAAAAAAGAATTAAATAAATATTGGGATAATGAATGCATAGCGCATCCCACTAATAGTCATTGCAAAATTTATTGTGATTAATATTTGATCTTTTTAGGTATTCTTACGCTTGATTTTTATATTTAATCCGTACTAAAGGTCAGTTATTAAAAAAGGAGGGAAAGTACATGACTAATTTAAGTTTAGAGATTCTTTTTTGGAGCATCTTAATTACATATCTTGGATTAAGGTTGAATCAAACTTGGAATGGCTACAAACAACAATATTAAAATAGGAGGGCAAAATGAAACTACAAACACAATTCACTGTTCCCAAAAAAGATTTGAGAGATCTTGATTACTTAAGGGAAATGCAAACTTTAGAAAAAACACTTGAACAAACTTGTATAGATTATCCATCTGAGGAAGATTGTTTAGTTTGTTGCAACTAACTATCAAAAAATAATTAATTTTTTGCAAATTAATTCTAGTCGTATTTGTTAATCCATTAGCAAAGAGGTTGAATTATGAAATTAAAATTCTGTCCTACAATTATTTTCCGAGAAACTCCCAAAGTAACTTTTTTTGATGCAGGCATAGATTCAACTAATGGTTGTGATGTCGTAATTCATTCAGGAGAGGCTATATCCCCACCAGATGAATTTGAGTACGAACAGTACTACGTGCACAATCATCAAATTGATCACAATTTAGTTATTACTGGTGAGCGGAAATTTATTTTGATAAATCCCACTTGGGACGAGCCACATCATGTGATTTATCTAAAAAGATCTATGGGAGCGCTTGAAATTCCTATTGGAACTTATCACAGGTCAATCTCTGGGAAAGAAGGGAGTATTGTGTTAAATCAACCTATCCGAGATAAATTTTTTGATCCAAAAAAAGAATTTATCCCTCAAAAACTAAACAAATTGAGCCTAATTAGGGCTAGAAAAAGTCCTCCCGTTTATTGGATTTGGGAAAACGATCAAATCAAAAGACTAATGTTTAATCCTTTAGTTAAAGAAACTGCGAATTCAAATTGATATTAAAACTCAAACTCACTTCATACTGCATTTAAAGAGGAAATTAATCATGAAAAAAAGAGTTATTATTCTTGATACAAATGTTTTATTGCATGATCCCGAGTCACCTCTGCATTTTACCAATGAAAATGTTGTAATTCCGATTCAGGTAGTTGAAGAGGTTGATAGATTCAAAAGGGATCCTGGCGAGAAGGGACGTAATGCCAGAAGAGTTTCAAGATTATTAGATAGTCTCCGAGAAAAAGGAAATCTATCGTCGGGCGTAAAAATTAATAATAAATCTGAAGGGACAATAAAAGTTGCATTTTGCAGAAAAGAGACTACCGATAGATTACCCTCAGAGCTTAGTGAAAGTAGTGGAGATAATAAAATTTTAGCTGTCGCTCTTGAAGAAAAAAATACCAAAATCTTATCAGACTTTCCTGAAGTCATACTTATTTCAAAAGATACAAATTTAAGAATCAAAGCCGATGCTGTTGGTCTTAAAGCTGAGGATTTTACTAAAGATAAGGTTTCTTTAGATAATTTAGATAAGGGTTTTAGAGAAATAGGTTCAAATTCAGATGAGATAAATAAGGTTCAAAAAGATGGGTTTATTTATTTAAGAGATATTAAATCAAAATTTGAACCATCTTTAGTGAGTAATGAGGGTGTAATCTTGCGAGATAATTTAAAAGAGAATCATACTTACTTAACAAGATATGATCGATCTGAGAAAAAGTTAGTAACTCTAAATTTTTTAAGGAGATCAAATTTAGGCAAAGTAAAGCCTAAGAATCTTGAACAAAGTTTTGCTTTAGATTTACTCCTAGATCCAAAAGTTCAATTAGTAAGTCTTGTAGGTAAAGCTGGAACAGGTAAAACCTTACTTGCTTTGGCAGTAGGATTACATCAAGTTGCAGATGAAAATTTATACGAAAGATTATTAGTATCTAGACCACCTATACCTCTGGGCAAAGAATTAGGCTATCTCCCAGGTAGTCTTGATGAAAAATTAGCTCCTTGGATGAAGCCAATAATTGATAATTTAGATTATTTAACAAGTCCAAATTCAAATAAAACTGGAGCAAGAGTTAATCCAAAAGAAAGAGATATTAACTCTAAGAATTCATGGGAAGACTTAAGAGGTATGGGACTCCTGGAAGTAGAGGCAATAAACTACATTAGAGGAAGATCAATACCACATCAATTTATTCTTATTGATGAAGCCCAAAATTTAACACCTTTAGAAGTTAAAACTATCGTTACGAGAGCTGGAGAAGGAACAAAAATTGTTTTTACAGGAGATCCAAATCAAATAGATCATCCATATCTTGATTCTGATAGTAATGGATTGACTTGGTTAGCTAAAAAATTACATGGTCAAAAAATAATTGGACACATAACTTTATCTCAAGGAGAAAGAAGTGATTTAGCAGAATTAGCGGCTGATCTTTTATAGGAAAATGCTTAAAATATTTGTATAGAAAATAACAAAATGGAGAACGATATGAATGACAAGATTAAATGTGATTTTGAAAAAGAAAGAAGTAACGAGGTTGAATTAGTTGCTAGTAATTTAGAAGCAATTTTAAAATCTAGTACTTATAAACTTGCTCACGAAGATATTGACTTATTGAATACTGATGAAATGAGAGGGGTAAGGATGCTTCTTGAGATTACAAAGCCTGAACAGGTTATTGAAAAAGAAAATATAATTTCAACTGTTATTGTCTTTGGAGGAGTCCACATATCAGAAGAAATTACATCCAAAAGAAGGCTAGATGATGCAGAAAAACTTCTTTCAAGTAATCCAAAATCTAAATCTTCAAAGATAAATATTGAGAGATTAAAAAATTTGCACTCTCTCTCACATTATTATTCTGAAGCAAGAGAATTATCTAAATTAATCTCGCTGGATAGTAAAACGAAAAATCCTCATTCTCACGTAATAGTTACTGGCGGTGGACCAGGGATTATGGAAGCAGCTAATAGAGGAGCGTTTGATGCTGGATGTAAATCGATTGGATTAAATATAAGCCTGCCCAATGAGCAACACCCTAATTCTTTTATTACGCCAGGATTATGTTTTAAATTTAATTATTTTGCAATGAGGAAATTTCATTTTGTCATGAGATCTGCTGCTGCTGTTTTTTTCCCTGGAGGATTTGGAACTTTAGATGAATTATTTGAATTATTAACATTAAGACAAACTGGGATGAAAAAGAATATTCCAATAATTTTATTTGGCAGAAGATACTGGGAAAAGGTAATTAATTTTCAATTTCTTTCTGATATGGGTTTAATTGGAGAGAATGATTTGTCTATTTTTCAGTACGCAGATACAGCAAATGAGGCTTGGAACTTAATAAAGAATTTTAAGTATATTAATAATACAAAATAAGTCTCTATCGATCTTTAACTTATAGTGCTCCTTTTGCCTTCTATTGCTAACGTCAAATTTTAGGTAAAGTACCTATTTTAAGTTGTTTTTTTAAACGATATTATTTTGTGCAACTAACAGGATTAAAACAATGATGAAACTTGCGATCATTTTCTTACCAATTCTCTTTGCACTTATATGGGCTCTGTTTATTGGGTTAAGAATAAATAGAGTAGAAACTAGAGATGGAAATAGAAAATTAATTAATTATTAATTGAAAAGCTTACTACTCCCACTACAAGAGCTTTGGCAGAATCATCATGACCCAACCCATGCAGCTTATGGTATTGGTGGATTAATAGTATTGTTCATAATTTATAATCGATTACTCAATAAATATCAGTAATGTTGCTCCAGAAGCAGCTTAAGCATTAAGTACGTAGTTCTATAGAGAGAGTATAAAACCTAGTAATAGCCTTAATTTATAACCCCTATGTGAACAGATAATTAATTATGTGAGAACAGTAAGGTCAAGAATCAAGCTGTAACTAGGATTTTTTAGCTCTAAATAAATAAAGAAAAAAGATCTGTATCCAGCGATCTGTTTCTATGTTTTTATAAGGTAAATTAGATTAAATAATCGATGATTTGAACGCTTGCAGAGAAGATCCAATATCCACTCTGTTCACACACCGTTCACACATTGTAACTTTCTTATAACTAACTGATATGACTGATATTAATTACTGGCTAATGAAGAGCGAACTGGATGCTAAAAAGTTTTCTTAAATCTAAAATAATCCACAAGTTCTTTTTTAGAGCCTCTAGTTATTTAATTTATAGTTCGTCTTAATAGTTTTTATTATTGAATCTTGTGGTTCTTCACTTGGATAACAATTAATAATTCTATATTTTCCGCCTTTCTTATCAGTTTCAACAATAGTAAATTGAACAAATTTTTCTTTTTCAGTACTCGAAGAATCCTTGATTTCTACTTTGATTATTTCTTCATTTTTACTTTCAATTATTCTGGATTTGCCTCCACAAACTAGAACTGCAGTTTCTTTAGTTACAGAAAATAATTTATTATCATCAGTAATGGATAGTTCATCTTTAGTACTACAAGAAGTAAGAATAAGAATAAAAAAAAACCAGTAGCTTTTTCATATTTTTTTAAATGATAAATTCACTTGTAATTGCTTTTAATTGTTTTTTATTTAGTTTGGTAAGGTAACTATGAATTTTATTTCTAAATAATCTGTCTTCAACTCTTTTACTTTCAAGAATTGAAAATGTAATGAAGTTAATAAGTTGATTTTTGTTCATGTTTATCTTATAGGTCTCTATTGTTAACCCTTAATTAAATTCTTATTAAATAAACTTTTTACTATTAGAAAAAATATTTAATTTAAAAATTTAGAAATTTTTTAAACAAATTTATTTTTTACTTAATAACTTCTTAATCCAATTATTTTAGTTTAAAGTTGTCTTCAATGTTTTTACGCCTTGAATATTGAAGACAATAATATAAAAAATTAATAAATGATTATAAAAAATTCATCTTCTTCCAAAAGCTCTAATCAAACAAAAGAGATAGGGCAAATCAAATATCCTTATACAGAAGGTTTTAAAAGAGAAAATGAATCTTTTTTAGATGATTCTGAATTTATTGAAAATTACAATAACGCACTTAAATCACCCCAATCAAGAAGATTGTATAAAAACCTAGAAAATAATGATCAGCTAAATACGGTTAAAGTACAAGATATTTTGTCTTTAGATAAAATTTCTTTTTAGTGATTACTTTCTAAACAATTATGAGTCAAATTGTTTTAAACAAATTTATTTTTTAATTAATTTTTCCTTAATCTTGGCATCTTAACTTTTAAAAGTCTTCTTTATTTTCACGCCTTAAATATTGAAGACAAACCATTTAAAGCAATAAATGATTTTTAAAATTCACTTTTATAAATCAGATTTTATTTATGCATCCAAGTAAAGTAATCAAAGATCCAAAAATCAATGACACTTATTACGATCCAGATCTAGATAAGCTTTATCAATATGTCAAACTTGGCGACTATCCGCCTGAATGGGTCGAAACAAGTATTGAGGAAAATGATGAAAACTATATTGTTTAGATGGCTTATATATCTTAAAAAAACGATTTAATTGACTTTAATCGTCATCATCTTCATCCTCATCAATATTGGCAGTTATTAAACTATTTTCTGATAAAACTTCAGAACCATCATTTATTACTTCTTCTATTTCCGAATCAGAGAGATAAAACAATAAAGGAATGCATTAACTCTGCAAGGAAATTAGAAAAAAGAAAAAATCATCATTTGTTTATATTTTGAGGAACCAATAACTAAATTTAAACTTGATATTTTATGGAATTTTTTATGCGTAAAATTACAAAATTCATTTTCATCTGAATAGTTAATTAAATCAACTGCATTAATATTTGAATCAAACCAAAGGTTATATTCTATGTAATTTGGCTCTGCAAAATAAGTCATACCAAATTTATTTCAAAAAGAAAAAGCTTCTCTATTTCGTGTGAGGAGAATATAGAAGCTAATTTCAGTTTAAAAGATTTAATGAACTCTTCTTTAAGAATTGAATAAGGTACGAATAAGAAAAAATAAAATATTATTTTAAAATCAAAAAATGATTAGTTGATTAGTTGCAGACTATAAAAATTTGCATCCAAGACCACTGCTTTGCTTTAGGAGAATTGAATGCATTACTAGAATCACATTTTAGAGTTATAAGCAAGTTATGAATTGTTTAAAAAAAAGAAAAAAATTGATTGAAACTTTTGATGAGGATGATTAATAATCAAGTAGTTTTTTAAGATCTAGTCCCCCCATGCCACCCATCACTTTCCTTTATGGGAACTTTCTTCGACTAATATTGTTCGATAAACTAAATAAAATGCTTTTAATTTGGCTGACTTACGAAAAAGTTAACAGAATGCCATACCAGCACCATACCAGCAGCCCTATTTCCCGCAAATTATGACTATGACTGAATCTAACTACTGGCTAATGAAAAGTGAACCTGAGGCCTACAGTATAGATTCTTTAAAAAAAGATGGCATAACTTTATGGGATGGTATTAGAAATTATCAAGCTCGAAATTTCATGAGAAATATGAATAAAGGAGATAAAGTTTTTTTCTATCATTCAAACTGCAAACCACCAGGAATAGTTGGACTTATGGAGGTAGTAGATCTCAACATTGTTGATCCTACACAATTCGATAAAGATTCCAAGTATTTTGATCCAAAATCAAATTTTGAAAATCCGAGATGGGATTGTGTAAAAGTAAAATTCATATCTAAGTCAAATCACATTCTAACTTTGCCGGAATTAAAAGTTTTGTTTAGTGAGGATGATTTATTGGTTGTTAAGAAAGGCAATAGATTATCAATCTTGCCAGTAAGAAATGATATTGCAAAAATAATACTAAAAAAAATATAAAAAATTTTAATCCTTAAAATTCATCGTAAACATATTTCCAATATAGAGTCTAGTTAGATCCCTATTTTGGAAACCTTTTTGCAATAAAAATCCTGCAATAGCAGCTTGTATTATCCTGTATTGATCCCAGTTAGGATGTTCCTCAAGAAATTCCTTCATGGCCTTTTGAAGGTTTTCTTGAAGTTCACATTTAAAACTAATTACTTCATCTTCCTTACTAAATTCTATTTGGTTTACATCACAATTTTGCTTATACATATTTAAAAACTTGTTGAAATTTAAATCTACAAGATCCAGTTTTCTTCAAAATTACTCAATCGTCAACAAGTGTTAATAAGAAACAGTCTCAGATAATAGAATAGTGAGAATCATGTTTTAACAAGGGGTTTCGATGAAAATATTTTTTCGTATATGAATCCTATTGAAATATAAAGAATTATATAAAAAAAGAAGTTTTCCACATACATGAGGTCATTAGATATTTTTCAAAAAAATGTTGTGGAAAAGTTGTGAAAAAATTTTCCAAGGACGGGGAAATATTTTTCAAAACTTCCGATTTTATTTATTTTTTAATCCATTGATTCCCACATTTTTTTTATTTCATGGAATAATTTTTGTGCTATTGGTATAGGCCAATACATTTCGAAAGATCTAGTCTGTTCTTGGCTTTCAAAAACAAACATTAAACTCCATTCATTCTTTTTTCCTTCTAATAAAATGTACCAAGGTAGCTGTTCTAATTCCAAAGTAATAGATTCTTCATCCATTAATTCATCCTTAATTCCTAAGAGCTGTTGATTAATTTTTAGGAGTGAGAGACAGAGAGAGTCAAATTCACTTTTTTTTAACTCTACAGACCAATTCTCAACACCAATCAAAAAGCAGAATTTTCCTTTTTTGAAATCTTTAAGCAATCTCCATTTTTTTTGCTCTTCTAACAAAGTCAACCAGGAAGTAAATCTGGTTGATCTTGTTCATCACTTAATTCAATAATAGACCTTTGAACAGGTTTAATGGTTGACTCCTCTAATAACCCATCAAAATCATCGAAACGCCTTTGTTTAGCCCTGAATGCAATTCTCACTGTAGTTAAGTATCTATTAGTTGATTTTCTTATTAAACTTTCCCCTCTCTTAGCAAGATCATTGGAATCAATTCCCTGATTATTTGATATGTTCATTAAAAAAATATATTACTATAAACTTATTCTACAATTTATTGGACCGATTCAAAATATTCATTACAAAACGAACTTAATAGAACTAAAGATTTTTAATGGAAAATAATTTATTAGGAACACTTGCTATTGATATAGGTAATACTAATACTGTAATAGCTTTTCAAGATCAAAAAGATACAAATTCTGTATTAGTTGAAATACCAAATATTACATCATCTCCAGGGGTGATTCCTACCGCAGTTTGGTTCGAGGAGTCTTCAAAAACTATTAAAATCGGAATAAGTGCTCTAAAGATGAAAAATAACTCAAATTCAGATAAATTTTTTCATTCTAATTTTAAAAGATTAATTGGAAATCCGATTGAAAAAATTAAGCAAAAAAAATTTTTAAGCCCTAGTGAATCTGGAGAAAAATTCTTTAAATTTTTATGGGCAAATATTCCTAAAGAATACGAAATCAAGAGACTTGTTTTAACTGCTCCAATTGATACATACAAAGGTTATAGAGAATGGTTAGTTAATCTTTGCAAGGATATATCTGTAGATGAAATAGCTCTAGTTGATGAGCCCACTGCGGCAAGTTTAGGTATTGATGTACCATTCGGCTCCAAAATTATGACATTAGATATTGGTGGAAGCACTATCGATATGAACATAGTCAAAATAGAAGGAGGAGAAGGAAAATCTGGACCTATAGCTGAACTATTAAAATTTAAAGGGAATGATGTCAGCTCAATTTCAAAACAAAAATTAAGATGTGCCGAAATAATAAGTAAAACAGGGTCAAAAATTGGTGGCCAAGATATTGATCAATGGATCGTTGATTATTTTATTACAGACAATAAATATGGAGCTAATTTATTAAAGGCAGAAGAAATAAAATGTAAGCTCAGCTCTACAACAGTCAAAGAAAATGAATATCCAATACAATTATTAATCCAAGAAAATAAAGAGAAGGAATTCCGCCTCAGTAAAGAAATATTTGAGAAAATTATTATTGAGAATAATCTGATTAATCACCTGAACTCCTTACTGAAAGATCTATTAAATCAAGCCAGAGGCAAATTCTGCACAGTAGATGACTTAAGTGCAATTATTTTGGTTGGAGGGGGAACTCAAATACCGTTAATTAAAGAATGGATAACTCAAAAGATATCAAAAATTGAAATAAAGTCACCGCCTCCTATTGAATCAATAGCTTTAGGTGCTTTAGCTATGACCCCAGGAGTAAAGATTAAAGACATATTAACCAAAGGATTATCCATAAGATTATTTAATAGAAGAGAACAAACACACTTTTGGCATCCTATTTTTTGCAAAGGTCAAACATGGCCTACTGAAAATCCATTTAAACTTATCCTTCAAGCAAGTCAAAATAACCAAAAAGTGTTTGAAATAATAATTGGAGAAACAAAAAAGGAAAGAGAATATGATGTAATTTTTGAAAATGGATTACCAAAATTATCAGAGGTCCAAAGTCAAGAAAAAATTATTCAATGGGACAAAAAACCATTTAAGATAGTATTAGAAAATGAATCTAATATTGGAGAAGATAACTTAACACTTTTCTTCAAAATTAATAAAAAAGCAGATTTATCGGTTAAGTGTTTCGATATCAAAGATGAATTATTGGGAGAATATAACTTAGGAAATATTTTTTAATTACAAGCTATTCGAGAAAAACTCCTTCCTCATTATCAACATTATTTAGTCGCAAATTAATACTTTCGCTTTTACTAGTTGGCACTTTTTTACCACAAAAATCTGGTTGAATAGGTAATTCTCGATGCCCTCTATCAACCATTACTAATAACATAACTCTTTGAGGTCTGCCCCATGAATAGAGAGCATCCATTGCTGCTCTAATTGTTCTTCCTGTATAAATTACGTCATCTATTAAAAGAATTTCTTGCTCCTCAATAGGGATAGGAATATCAGTTGCTTTTATTAAACGTGTTCCAACTCTACTTTGATCATCTCTGTAAAAAGTTGGATCGATTATACCTCTTTTTATTTTTACGCCTGTCTTACTGAATAATTCTTTTTCTATAACTTTGGCTAGATCAATTCCTCTTGTGGGTATTCCAACCAAAAGAAGTTTTTCAAGATTTCTTACACTTTCAATAATTTCAAAAGTTAGTCGTGAAAGAGTTTTTTTAAGCTCAACTTCAGTCAGTATTACAATCCTTTTTGTTTTATTGGACATGATTTATCAATAAATAAAATTCGCTCAATATTTTCATAAATTAGCAAAAGCTAACTATTTTAAATATAAATTGTTAAATAGTGGCTTTTAAAGCTAAATTTAAGATTGGATCACTTAACAATGGATTTGATCTAAATATGTCAAATATTAGCAGCGAAAATATAAATAGATTAAAAGTTCCTCAGAGTCCTGTAGTTCTAGCAATCCTAGATGGATGGGGATATAGAGAAGATTTATCCGATAATGCAATAAAAAGTGCCAACACTCCAATCATGGATTCATTATGGCATGCATATCCTCACACGCTTGTAAGTGCTAGTGGATCTGATGTAGGTCTCCCTGATGGTCAAATGGGTAATTCCGAGGTAGGGCATCTTACCATTGGCTCTGGAAGAATTATTCAACAAGAACTTGTAAGGATTTCAGATGTTGTAAAAAATAATAAGCTAGGTGCAGTTAATGAGTTTAATAAGATGATTAACTCATTAAAGAAAAAGAATTCCACTTTGCACATAACTGGATTATGTTCTGATGGAGGAGTACATAGTCACATTGATCATTTATTAGGTTTAATAAAGTGGGCATATGATAATGAGATAAAAAAAGTTGCCATACACATTATTACCGATGGTAGAGATACACCCGCAAAAAGTGCATCTAAATATCTAAATCAAATAGAGTCATGTATAAAAAAATTCCATACAGGTGAAATAGCCTCTATATGCGGAAGATACTGGATGATGGATAGAAATCTTTTATGGGAAAGAACAGAAAAAGCATATGATAATTTGACTGATCCAAATATTAAAAAAACAAATATTTCTCCTCAAGATTACATTAAAAAAAGTTATGAAAAAAATATTACAGATGAATTTATAGAACCCATACGATTGTCCGATGACTATCTTAAAGATGGTGATAGCATGATTTGTTTTAACTTCCGTCCAGATAGAGCAAGACAAATAATTAAATCTCTATCAGAAAGTGACTTCTCAGACTTTGAAAGAAAAATCTTTCCAAATCTAGATTTAGTTAGTTTTACTCAATATGACTCAAACTCGACTGTTAAAGTTGCATTTCCCCCTGAACCTCTAAATAATTTCATCGGCCAAATAGTATCAGAAAATGGACTTAAGCAGTACAGAACCGCAGAAACAGAGAAATATCCTCACGTAACTTATTTTTTCAATGGAGGAGTTGAAATTCCTTTACCAGGAGAAGAGAGACATTTAATTCCATCTCCGAGAGTCGCAACTTATGATATGGAACCTGAAATGTCTGCCGAAGAATTAACTATTAGTTGCTCTAAAGCAATTAAAAGTGGCAACTATGCGTTTGTTGTAATTAATTTTGCTAATCCTGATATGGTAGGTCATACAGGCAACATGGATGCGACAGTTAAAGCTATAGAAAAAGTTGATAAATGTATAGGTCAAATTGTTAATGCTACAGGAGAAATGGGTGGAAGCATTCTCATAACAGCAGACCATGGTAACGCAGAGCTAATGAAAGGTCCTTCAGGAGAACCATGGACGGCACACACTATTAATAAAGTTCCATTAATTTTTATTGAAGGTGAAAAAAGAAAAATTCCAAATATGGGGAATGAGGTTAATTTAAGAGATGATGCTGGCTTGGCCGATATTGCGCCGACTTTATTACAGTTATTAAATCTCCCTATTCCGAAAGAAATGACAGGAAAATCTCTAATTAAAGAAATCGAGTTAAAAGGTTATAATAAAGTAGTACAACACGTATAAAAGTAATACAAACTTATAAACAATGATTCAAATTTTTAGTTGGATATGGGTATTTTCAGGAGTTCTTCTAATACTTTTAGTTTTACTACATAGCCCCAAAGGTGACGGGATGGGAGGAATTGCTGCAAGTGGAAGCTCAATGTTTAATAGCGCAAGTAGCGCAGAAGCATCTCTAAACAAAATAACATGGACTTTTTTAGTTATATTTTTGTCTCTCGCAATTATTCTTAGCGCTGGCTGGATTTGATAAGGTTCGCATTAAAAAAGGGATCATCCAACTGATCCCTTAAATTCAAAGTTAATAACCTAACTTCCTTTAATTAATAATCGAAGTCTCCTCCCATACCTGGTGCTCCTGCAGGAGCAGATGAATCTTTTTTCTCAGGTAAATCTGCAACTATACATTCAGTGGTAAGAACCATTCCTGCTATTGAAGCTGCATTTTGTAATCCTGAACGAGTAACTTTTGCAGGATCAACTATACCGGCAGAAGACATATCAACATATTCTCCAGTAGCGGCGTTAAATCCATCATTAAATGGCTTAGATTTAACATTTTCTGCAATCACTGCACCATTAGAACCAGCATTTTCTGCAATTCGCATAAGGGGAGCCGTCAATGAAGCTTCAACAATGTTAGCTCCAATTAATTCCTCTCCTTCTAAATTGTTATCCGCCCATTCTTTTAGAATAGGAGATAAATGAGCAAGAGTTGTTCCGCCTCCAGGTACAATGCCTTCCTCTACTGCTGCTTTTGTTGCGTTAATAGCATCTTCAAGACGAAGCTTTTTATCCTTCATCTCAGTTTCAGTAGCGGCACCAACCTTAATTACTGCAACTCCTCCAGCTAATTTAGCTAGACGTTCTTGAAGCTTTTCTTTATCGTATGAAGAATCGGTTTCATCCATTTGCTTCTTAATCTGATCACATCTAGCTTTAACTGCTTGCTCATTTCCTTCAGCTACAATAGTTGTAGTCTCCTTGTTGATAGTTATTCTTCTACCAGTTCCTAGCATATCCAAAGTAGCATTTTCCAGTTTCAAACCTGCATCCTCAGTGATGAGTTGACCGTTAGTTAAAACAGCCATATCTTCAAGCATTGCTTTTCTTCTATCACCAAATCCAGGAGCTTTTACTGCTGCGACATTCAATACACCTCTCAATCTATTAACCACAAGAGTAGCTAAAGCTTCTTTTTCTATATCCTCAGCGATAATAACTAGTGGCTTACCAGTTTTAGCTATTTGTTCCAACACTGGGACTAAATCTTGTACTAAGGCAATTTTTTTATCAGTAAGAAGGATGTATGGTTCATCTAAGACAGCCTCCATTCTCTCTGTGTCTGTTGCGAAGTAAGGAGAAATGTAGCCCTTATCAAAACGCATACCCTCAGTAACTTCTAATTCAGTAGTCATTGATTTTCCTTCTTCTAAGGAAATAACACCTTCTTTGCCAACTTTATCCATAGCATTGGCTATCATTTCACCAACTTCTTCATCGTTTCCAGCAGCAATAGTTCCACATTGAGCTATAGCATTACTATCACTTATAGGCTTGGAATTCTCCTCAATTTTACCAACTAGGAATTCAGTCGCTTTATCAATTCCCTTTTTCAAGGTAATTGCATTTGCTCCTGCAGCAACGTTTCTTAAACCTGCTTTAACCATTGCATGTGCTAAAACAGTAGCTGTTGTTGTGCCATCTCCAGCTGCATCATTAGTTTTTGAAGCAGCTTGTCTGATTAAAGCAACCCCTGTGTTTTCAATGTGGTCCTCTAACTCAATTTCTTTAGCAATTGTGACACCGTCATTAATAATCTGTGGAGCACCAAATTTTTTCTCCAAGACAACATTTCTTCCTTTTGGTCCAAGCGTTACAGCAACAGACTCAGCAAGGATATCGATCCCTCTCTCGAGCGCTCTACGAGCTTGCTCATTGTAAATAATTCTTTTAGCCATATTTAGGCAGCAATTTAGTAATAAGTTTTAATAATTTTTGAAACAAATAATTTAGCCAACTACAGCTAAAATATCTTTTTCAGAGAGCAAGACATATTCATCTCCTCCCAATTTAATGTCTGTTCCAGCATATTTGCTGTACAAGACTTTATCGCCAATACTCACTTCCGGAGTTTGTCGAGAACCATCGTCATTAAGTTTGCCAGGGCCTACCTGAGCAACTTCTCCTACCTGTGGTTTTTCTTTAGCTGAATCAGGCAAAAGTATGCCCCCAGCAGTTTTTTCCTCAGATGCGGAAACTTTAATAAATATTCTATCTCCCAGTGGTTTTACTGTAGAGACTGTAAGTGAAACAGCTGCCATAGATTAATGGAGGATCATGATTGAGACGCTTTGCGTCATAAAAATGGAAAGAGAGACTCTCTATCCGTATCATCAACAACATAATCTGCGAAGCAGCAATTAAACCATACTTAAACTGTGCGGGTGGCCGAACCCATTTAACGAATTCACCCATGAGATGGTAGTATTTTCGGATTATAAGCTGAAAAAAATCAGCTATTCACCACCAATCAATAAAAAATGGTCGCAACTCCATCAACTTCTTCACAAACAAAAGGCGTAGTCCGTCAAGTAATTGGCCCAGTTCTAGATGTAGAATTCCCAGCCGGGAAATTGCCCAAGATATTAAATGCTTTAAGAATTGAAGCAAAAAATCCTGCTGGACAAGAAATAGCTCTCACTGCAGAGGTCCAACAGCTTCTTGGTGACCATAGAGTAAGAGCAGTAGCAATGAGTGGCACAGACGGCCTTGTGAGAGGCATGGAAGCTATCGACACAGGCGCGCCAATATCTGTACCTGTTGGAGAAGCAACACTAGGAAGAATATTTAATGTTTTAGGAGAACCCGTAGACGAACAAGGTCCAGTAAACACAAAAGATACCGCACCGATTCATAGAGCTGCTCCAAAATTAACTGACTTAGAAACTAAGCCAAAGGTTTTTGAAACGGGAATTAAAGTTATAGATCTTTTAGCTCCTTATAGACAAGGAGGAAAAGTCGGATTATTTGGAGGTGCTGGTGTTGGGAAGACCGTTCTTATTCAAGAGTTAATAAATAATATCGCAAAGGAACATGGTGGGGTTTCTGTTTTTGGAGGAGTAGGAGAAAGAACTAGAGAAGGGAATGATTTATATGAAGAATTTAAAGAATCAGGTGTTATCAATGCAGATGATCTAACTCAATCAAAAGTTGCCTTATGTTTTGGACAGATGAATGAGCCCCCTGGTGCAAGAATGAGAGTAGGCTTATCAGCTCTAACAATGGCTGAACATTTTAGAGATGTAAATAAGCAAGACGTTCTACTTTTTGTTGATAACATTTTTAGGTTTGTTCAAGCTGGCTCTGAAGTATCAGCTTTACTTGGAAGAATGCCTTCTGCGGTTGGATACCAACCTACTCTTGGAACTGATGTTGGTGAATTGCAGGAGAGGATTACATCTACATTAGAAGGATCAATAACTTCAATTCAAGCTGTTTATGTACCTGCAGATGACCTAACTGACCCCGCTCCAGCAACTACCTTTGCCCACTTAGATGCCACCACTGTGCTTGCAAGAGCTCTTGCTGCTAAGGGAATTTATCCAGCGGTTGACCCATTAGACTCAACAAGTACAATGCTACAACCATCGGTTGTTGGTGATGAACACTACAAAACTGCAAGAGCAGTTCAATCAACTTTGCAAAGATATAAAGAACTGCAAGACATTATTGCAATTCTTGGTTTAGATGAGCTTTCAGAAGAAGATAGATTAACAGTAGACAGGGCTAGGAAAATTGAAAAATTCCTTTCCCAACCTTTCTTCGTAGCAGAAATATTTACAGGAATGTCTGGTAAATACGTAAAATTAGAGGAAACCATAGCTGGTTTCAACATGATTTTGTCAGGTGAACTAGATGATTTACCCGAACAGGCATTTTACTTAGTTGGAAACATCGATGAAGTAAAAGCAAAGGCTGAAAAAATAAAGTCAGAAAAATAAATATCCGTAAATATAAATATTTAACCCTCAATAATTTAAATTAATGGCAATTTCTCTTAAAGTTTTAGCTCCTAATAATAATGTTTATCAAGGCGAAGCTGAAGAAGTAATCCTTCCCAGTACCACTGGACAAATTGGTGTTCTTCCAGGACATATTTCTCTAGTAACGGCTATAGATATTGGTGTTTTAAGGCTAAGAATGAATTCTCAGTGGAAATCTATTGCTTTAATGGGTGGCTTCGCTGAAATTGAATCAGATGAGGTAATTGTTTTGGTAAACAATGCAGAAATTGGATCTGAAATTAATGTTCAAAATGCTGAACAAGATCTTAAAGAAGCAAAATTAGCAATTAGCAAATTACCTGAGAATGAAAAAAGTTCACAGAAAATTAAAGCTTTGAAAGAGATTTCAATAGCTGAGGCGAGGATTCAAGCTGCAAAAAACTGATTTTAAGCAGTTCCACAAAAAGTTACTTCTGGAAACTTTAGCTTGGCTTCTTCTAATTTTTTGGTTTTACCCTCTTCTTGCCAATAATTTATTACTTCTGTAGCTTTATTTAATATTTCCACTCTTTCATTATCAGTAATCCAACCTTTGTTCTCTAGTTCACTTTTTAATTTTTCCCAAGCATCATCTCTGGGCCAAAAATAATAAGCAGTTAGAGGGCTTGGCCCTCCTCCCACTATTTGATCAACAGCTAAAGCGACATTATCAGGTAACCACAATACTTTTATAATAAATCTTCCTTCGTCGGGTTTAGGAGTATAGCCAGTAGGCACTCCATCTTCATCTATTGTGGCAGCTGCTAATACAGCTGTGGCGCCCATCATTCCTGAATTAGGAGAAGAATTTCTAGACTTTGGATCTTCAATGTTTTTTTCTGCTGAATTTTGATTTGACTTATCTGAGGAGGTCATTCACTTATTAATGTTTAATAAATAATTTATCAGTTTATGGTCACATTTTGATTGATTTATTTAAAAATTCTTGATTTTAGTTATTGATACTTTAAACAAAGTTTTTATCTATCATGTGAAACTTGATAAAAATCATAAATTGTAGCTTCCAATGAATCCCAAAGATCTTTAGGAATATCATTTTCTTCTGCAAACATTCCAAGCTGACTAGCTAAGCCTCTTGCTTGAGAAAGTTTGAAATCATATGAGTCTTGCTTATTCATTTTAGAACTTTAAACTTTATAAAAATAAATCTATTGATTAGATAAGTCAAATTTAAAGTTCTAAATCAGAAATTTCTTTTAGTGCAGCAGAACTTAAAACTTCTGGATTTGTATCATTAACTAGAACATCATCTTCTATTCTTATCCCTATACCTTTCCATTTCTCTTCAATAAGAGGTTGCCCCTCAGGCACTGGGATCCTATCACTTATATAGATCCCAGGTTCTACAGTGAGAATCATTCCATTCTGTAATGGCACTTCATAGTCTCCCATTCTGTATGCTCCAACATCATGTACATCTAAGCCAAGCCAATGTCCAGTTCTATGCATGTAAAGGTGTTTATAAGATTGATTCTCAATTATTTCCTCAGTACTACCCGCTAATAAACCAATTTCTTTTAATCCTTCTATCATAATTTTTAAAGCCATGTTATGGACAGTATTAGAATTCGATCCAGTTACGGCACTTTTAATTGCAGTTTTCTGCGCGCGTAATACAATTTCGTAGATAATTTTTTGCTCTTTAGAAAATTTTCCACCTATAGGAAAAGTTCTTGTTATGTCTCCATTATAGTAATCAATTAGTGAGCAACCTGCATCTACCAATAATAAATCTTCCTTATTCAAAGGTGAATTATTTGAAGTGTAATGCAAAATACATGCATTATCTCCTGAAGCAACAATAGAGTTATAAGCAGGTCCCCGAGCACCTTTTTCCAAAAAGAATCCCTCTAGAAGACCCTGAATTTGTCTTTCATTTTTCTTGGACGAAATAGATTCTCTAACTAGTTCATGAGCTTCTGCTGAAATTTGTATGGCCTCTCTCATTCTCTTAATTTCAAATTCACTTTTAATTAATCGCATCTCATTTAAATAGATTTCTGGAGATTTTATAGAATTTGCACCAATCCCCAATCTTGAGCGGTTTTCAAGTTGTTTTGAAAATATCTCTAGTACTATTTTCTCAATTAATGGATGTTTGCCAATTGAAAAAACAAGTTCATCAGAACCATTTATATAGCCTGGGAGCAAATCTCTTAGTTCGGTTAGTGAGTGAGCCTTATCAGCTTTAAACTCTTTTTCAGCACCCTCTAAACCCCATCTAAAGCCATGCCAGACTTCACTAATAACATCTTTAGGATGAACAAACATAATAAATCTCTCTCCCTTTGGCTTGTGTGACAAGAAAAGAGCAATTGCATCAGGCTCATCAAAACCAGTTAAATACCAAAAATTACTATCTTGTCTAAATGGATATTCACAATCGGCATGATGCTTTACTAAATTAGCACCAGGAATAATAGCAGCTTTTCCACCTAATTTATTTAAGAAAATTTCTCTTCTTTCTTCAAAAACTTTATTATCAGGTTTAAACATAAATTTTGTATTGGCGTGTTTTAAAAAAAAATGGAAGAATGAATTAATGCAGATTTAATACCTAATCTATTTTAATGGAACCAAGTGTTTACGGTTTAATTTTACTTATCATCATTATCTTAATTGGTTCAGCATGTTGTTCGGGTGTAGAGGCGGCTTTTTTAGCTGTAAATTCATTGAGAATTCTAGAAATAGCCTCAAAACAAAAGCCAAAAAGTTCTGCGAATCAACTCCTTAAACTTAGGAGACATCTTGGAAGAACATTAACTGTAATTACTATTACTAATAATGGATTTAACATCATTGGGAGTCTTATTTTAGGTGTATACGGAGCATTGGTAATTAATAGTAGTTATGGCTTAACCCTTTTTTCAATTGCTTTCTACATACTTGTTGTTTTAGTAGGAGAAGTACTACCCAAAGCTCTTGGCACAAGATTTTCAGTTCAAATAGCATTATTATCAGTTCCCATTTTGAGAATATTAAATACTTTAATGAGGCCATTTTTAATATTAATAGAACAAATATTTCCCGTAATTACTGCAGAAAATGAAATCTCCACTGATGAAGAAGAAATTAGACAAATGGCAAAAATTGGAAGTCAGAAAGGATTAATAGAAGCTGATGAGGCGGCAATGATATTTAAAGTTTTTCAATTAAACGATTTAAAAGCTAAAGATTTAATGATCCCTAGGGTATCAGTACCTTGTCTTGATGGATCTTCTAATCTTGAAGAAATTTCAAAACTCATACTGTCTGATAACTCTATATGGTGGGTTATTTTGGGAGATAAAGTTGACAAAATACAGGGGGTAGTTGAACGTGAGAGAATGTTAGCAGAATTAATTAATGGAGAAAATAAAAAATTATTAACAGAAATTTGCGAACCTGTAGACTATATTCCTGAAATGATTAAGGCAGATCAATTATTAACAAGATTTGACAAGAATCATAAAGGAGTGAAAGTAGTAGTAGATGAATTCGGAGGATTCGTGGGGATTATTGGTGCAGAAGCTGTGTTATCTGTACTGGCTGGGTGGTGGAAAAATAAATCATGAAACGCTTGAAAATTAATAAAAATTATTTACTTTTGAAAAATTGGTGGGAGACTATTGATCTTACCAACTATGAAAAAAGTTTTTTTAATAGAGAAATAATTTCTTTTAATCAACAACTTTTTAGGCTGAAAGAAAAAAAAATAAGAATTGGCGCATATGGCAAATCGGGCGTAGGTAAATCCTCTGTTTTAAATTCATTATTAAAAAAAGATATATTCAAAACGGATATTATCAATGGAACAACAAGAGCAATACAAGCTGAAGAATGGAATATCAAAGGGCCAACACTTAACGGTGTAGAGTTGCTAGATTCTCCAGGATTTGACTTCTGCGATATTAAATTCCCAGATAAAGTTTACTCCTCTATTAATAACTCAGATATTATTTTATTTATAGTCTCAGGAGATTTAAATAGAAATGAATTAGAAGAAATCAGCTCCTTTATTAAAGATGGGAAAAAAATTATTGTAACTTTAAATAAAATTGATGTTTTTAATAAAATTGAATTGCAAGAAATAATAGAAAGTATAAAGTTTAAGCTTCCAAAAGATTTAAAAATTCCAATAATTATTAACCATGAAAACAATCTTAAAAATTACATGACAAAAATGATAAATCAATATGGTGAGATATTCTTAACACTAAATTCTCTTCAATCAGCTGACAAATTATTTCTGCAGATAAAAGAGCAAAGATTGAAAAGGAGGCAGAAATTAGCACAGTCAACTATTGGTAAATTTTCTACCATAAAGGCATCAACGGTAGCTCTTAATCCTTTTATTTTGTTCGATATTGCTGGAAGTTTTGCATTAGATACTGCATTGATTAGCGAATTAAGTAAGATTTACGGCTTAAATTTAAAGGGTGAATCCACCAGAAAAATATTCAAAAATATATCAATCAATAATTTATTTTTGGGCGCCACTCAGGTAGGAGTTAATACATCTTTCAACCTTGTTAGAAAAGTAATTTTATTGACAGCGCCTTTTACAAACGGTCTATCATTATTACCCTATGGACCTATAGCAATTATTCAAGCAGCAATAGCAATTCACTCTACAAAAATTCTTGGGAAATTAGCAGCCAAAGAAATCTTTAAAAGAAGCAAAGTTTCTTTTATAGAACCTTATTTAATGATTCAAAATATAAATTTTAATGAACCAGAGATTTTTAAACACATAAATATCTATTTAACAAAAAGAAATTTAAATAATAATTTTGTCAGTTTTCTACCTTAAAACTTAAAATGGGAAAAAGTATTGCATTATTTGGTACAAGTGCAGATCCACCTACCATTGGACATAAAAAAATACTTGAAGAATTGTCAAGAATTTATGCTTTTACCATTAGCTATGTCAGCAATAATCCTAAAAAAAAGCACATAGAGGATATATCAATTCGTAGCTATTTATTAAAAACTCTTATTGAAGATTTAGAGAATCCTAAAATTTTATATAATCAAAACGTTAGTAGCCAATGGGCAGTAGAGTCAATCAAAAAATGTAAAGAAATTTATGAATTTAATAATCTAGATTTTGTTATTGGTAGTGACTTAATAAAAGATATTTTCTACTGGAAAGATTTTGACAAAATTATTTTGGAAGTAAGTTTTTTTATAATTTTAAGGGAGGGATATCCTCTTGCATCAAATACTCTTAAAATGTTAGAAACTCGAAAAGTTAAATTTAAGATTTCAACCATCAAAATCCCAGACATTTCGAGTTCTGATTTTAGATTAAATTTTAATTGTTCTAATTTACCAACGTCATTAATAGATATAGTTAAGAAGAATAATTTATATGAATCCACTAAATTAGTTGAATGAAGTTTCTACTTGCTCAAATAAATCCAGTTGTTGGAGATTTAGAGGGCAATGCAAAGAAAATACTTTATATTGCTTCAAAAGCTAGCTCAATTTCTGCTGATTTTGTTCTTACTCCAGAATTGTCATTATGGGGATATCCTGCAAATGACTTACTTTTAAGAAAAAATTTAATCAACAATCAATATCAAATTCTTGATCAATTAGCCTTAGACATAAATAAAAAATATGGAAAATTAAGTATTACAGTAGGGATAGCTGAGATAATAAATGATACTTTTTTCCCAAACCTTTATAATTCCATTGCTTTGCTTGAGAGCGGTGAATGGAAAATAATTGCTCGTAAAATTATTCTTCCCACTTATGAAGTATTTGATGAGAAAAGATACTTTAGATCAGAAGAAAAAGTTTCCGTATTGGTAAAAAAAATTAAAAATAAATCTTGGCGACTTGGCTTTACTATATGTGAAGATTTATGGGTCAACAAAGATATAGAAGGTAGGGGAATTCATAAAAAAAATCCTATTAATGATTTTAAGAAAAAAAAAGTTGATATTTTAGTGAATTTATCAGCTTCCCCATTTACTTTCAAAAAATTAGAGCTAAGATCCAAAGTTTCGAGTTTTGCTGCTCAATATCTTAAAGTGCCTCTGATTTATGTAAACCAGATTGGAGCAAATGATAATTTAATTTTTGATGGCAATAGTTTTATTCTTGATAAGAATGGATCAAAAATTAAGCAATTAAAATCTTTTTCAGAAGACCTCTCTAGTTGGGCAATTGATCAAACAAAACCTGAAAAAAATAAATTGGGAACCTCTGATATGTCATCAATTTTTGATGCATTAGTCCTTGGAGTTAAAGATTATGCAAAAAAATGTGGATTTAAAACAGCTTTAATTGGATTAAGCGGTGGCATTGATTCAGCACTCGTTTCAGTAATTGCAACGGCTGCTCTTGGAAGTGATAATATTTACTGCGTCTCAATGCCGTCTAAATGGAGCTCATCTCATTCAAAGAGTGATGCAAAAGATTTAGCTAGAAGGTTAAATATAAACTTCAACAGCATCCCAATTGAAAACTTGATGACCTCTTTTGAAGAATCTTTTATAAAAACCACAGATTTCGAAATGGCTGAAATAACAAATCAAAATATTCAGTCAAGGATAAGAGGAACGCTTCTTATGGCTTTAGCAAATCAAGAAAAGCATTTATTACTTTCAACAGGTAATAAATCGGAACTAGCCGTAGGATATTGCACTCTCTATGGTGATATGAATGGAGGACTATCTGTAATAGGGGATTTATATAAGAGTAATGTTTTTAAATTATGCAATTGGCTTGATAGTAAAGATTCAATTAATCATAGAGAATCTTATATGTTAGATATGAATGTAGATATAATTGGAGAAAATATACGTAAAAAAGCGCCAAGTGCCGAATTGGGTCCTAACCAATTAGATACTGATTCTCTACCACCTTATCCCATTCTAGATAATATTCTTAAAGGAATTATCGAAGAGAAAAAAGATTTACAACAACTTGAAAAAGACGGTTATAAAAAAGAATTAATTTTAAAAATTATCTCACTCATAAAAAAAGCGGAATTTAAAAGGAAACAGGCGCCTCCAATTCTAAAATTAAGCAGTCAATCATTAGGAAGTGACTGGAGAGTTCCCATAGCAATATCTTATTAATTATTCGAAATTTTTTGAATTTTTTTTAAAGGCCTTTTAAGAGACTTAAGGTTGATACCTTTTTTGATAGCTAGAATTATGCCTGCAGCTTCTAAATAATTATCCACTTCAAAAAGATTGGGATAATCAAAAAATTCATTTTTCACTTTTAATATATTTTGATTTTTTACAGAGATAATATTTAAACCTTTTTCAATCCCTGCAAGTACTGCTTCTCCACCTAATGCCCCATTAGGAACAACAATAGATTCAACCTGATCAGGGTGTAGTGAGATTGATTCATTTTTAGCAGGCAATTCAACAATGTCAGGTGCATTGCTTAACCCAATCAGTACTGATGGTAAAAATGTGTATCCTATCTCTTCTGCAGCTGTACGAGGATCTAAATTTTCATTCAATTCAATTGGATTTAAAGCAGGTGCGTGAGCACAGGGAACTTTTAAAAATTTGCTTATTAAATGACTTATAACTGCTTCTGCTCCAGAAATAGGATCAACCCCTTTACCCTCTCGATAAATATTTGTTTCTAAACAATCTGAATCATCTGGAAATTTTGCAACAATTGCTATTGCCGTAACTCCTTTTTCTAACAAAGATTCTCCCGCATCAATTAAAGTATCAGGATTTTCAATTGTGCCACAACTGATTTTTGAAGAATCAGAATCAATAACTATGTTTAATGGCTTTTTTGTAATCACATAAGAATGAACATTAATCCCTAAAGTAGAAACACATGCGTCAGCAACTTGTAAATGTCTTACTAATATTTCTTTTTCAATTGCTGAATCAAAAATTATCCCAATTTTTTGTTGCTTTACCCTTTTTAAAGCGATTTCTCCTTTAGCAAATCGGTCTAAACTATAACCCTCAACATAAAAAATATTTTTATCTTTTTCAGAAAGATTACCGCCATTCATAACATTTGGATGAGTAATTAAACATCCACTTGCCGATGCTAATAATTTAGCTGTAGGAAGTGCATCCCCAGCAAAACCTCCTACTTCACAACCAATTCCAGTTGGAACGATGAATATTGTTGGTGAATTTTCCATTATTGAAAATATTTCAATTTATATTTTTTAATTAGCCAAGACAGCTTTAATTTTAAGTTTTTTTGTCCCAAAAGAGTCAATAGAATTTTGAATATCAACAATTGACCATCGAATTAAGTCACCTTTTTTTTCTAAATTTGCAATAATAAATTTCCTTAGATTTTTGAATGTTATTGAAACTGGCCAATCTAAATAATAATCAATTGAACTTAATTTCATTTTTGATATTTACCAAATTGATCATTATATAAATCATCTTCTACTTCTTTTCCAATAACAATATTCAAATCTGACTTGGGATATGCCACACACAAAAGTGCAAAGCCCTTTTCCCTTAAATCATCATTTAAACCCATTGCATCTTCTTGATCTACAGATCCTTCCAATATCATGGATGCACAATCTGTACAAACTCCTGAACAACAACTACTTGGTAAATCTATTCCATTCATTTTTGCCGCTGAAATAATATCTTGATCTTCAGAACATAAAAAACTAAAAGTCTTTTGCTCAAATTGAACTTTGATATTGTATTCAGGCATATCCTAAATCTTATTGCTAAACTGCTGAACCTCCTACAACTTCTAATATTTCTTGAGTGATAGCTGCTTGTCTGGCTTTGTTATAGGTTAGATTCAAAGTACTTGCTAATTCTTTAGCATTATCACTCGCATTATTCATAGCAGTCATCCTGCAAGCGAGTTCTGAAGCTGCCGACTCTTGAAGAGCTCTTAGTACCTGATTCTGCAAATATAATGGTAATAATGAATCTAAAAGTTGATCAGGACTTTGTTCAAAAACAATATCTGATGGCAACTTCTCTGAATCACTTTTTTCAATATTTGATTTTTCAACAAGTAACTTACTATCTTTTGTAGTCAACCTAAAAATTTCATCATTTTCATCTGCAATACCTTGAGGGTCTAATGGCAACAAGGTTTGAACTACAGGAGCACAACTAACTAAAGTAATGAATTTCGTATATATAATTTCTACCCTATCAGAATTTTCTGAAAGAAATTCAGCTAAGACTTCACTAGTTATCCCTTCAGAATCTGTGGCAGTTGGTACCTGTTCCAGCTCTTTAAATGTGCTTTTAATTGTGTATCTATCTTTCCTATTTTGGAAATAACCTATTGCCTTTTTACCAACTAAGATCAAATTTGGTTCATAACCTTGGTTAATAAGCTCTGCATACCTAATTTCCACCTTCTTGATTATGTTGGTATTGTATCCTCCACATAATCCTCTATCAGCAGTTATGCATACCAATGAAATTGTTTTTACATCTCTTTTTGATAGAAGAGGAGAATCTACAGCTTCAAACTGAACTCTAGATTGAATATTCTCTAAAACCCGAGCAAGTTTATCTGCAAAAGGCCTACTCTTAAGAACTTGATCTTGTGCCCTCCTAACTTTTGCAGCAGCAACTAATCTCATAGCTTCTGTTATTTTTCGTGTATTTTTAACAGAAACTATTCGATCTCTAATTTCTTTAAGATTTGCCATGATATTCCCTTAAATAAATTTAAACTGTAGAAAGCATTGAAGATTTAACTTCATTAATCACCTCTTTGAGTGTTGCTTCTAAGCCATCATTCAATTTCTTCTCTTTAAGAATCTCCTCAATAAATTCTGCTTTGTTTAACTTAAGATATTCCCTTAGTTCAGCAGCAAAATTAGTTACATCTTCCACCGGAACTTCATCAATAAGACCCTTAACACCTGCATAAACAACAGCAACTTGTTCAGCAAGATTTAATGGTGAGAATTGTGCTTGTTTTAGTAACTCTCTTAATCTTTTCCCTCTTTCTAGTTGTTGTTGAGTAGCCTCATCAAGATCAGAAGCGAATTGAGAGAATGCTGCTAATTCATCAAATTGAGCTAATTCTAATTTAAGAGTTCCAGCAATTTTCTTAATTGCCTTTGTTTGAGCAGCTCCTCCCACACGGCTAACAGAGATACCAACATTAATAGCTGGTCTTAATCCTGAGTTAAATAAATCTGCACTCAAGAATATTTGTCCATCTGTAATTGAAATAACATTAGTGGGGATATAAGCAGAAACGTCACCTGCCTGAGTTTCAATAATTGGAAGAGCTGTCATTGAACCGCCGCCCATATCATCAGATAATTTTGCTGCCCTTTCAAGTAATCTGCTATGACAATAAAAAACATCTCCAGGATAAGCTTCTCTTCCTGGTGGTCTTCTCAAAAGGAGAGACATTTGTCTATAAGCCTGAGCTTGTTTTGTTAAATCATCATAAATAACTAGTGTTGCTTTGCCTTGGTACATAAAGTGCTCAGCAATTGCAGCACCAGTATAAGGTGCTAAGTATTGTAGAGCTGCAGCTTCAGAGGCTCCTGCACTAACAACAATAGTGTAATCAAGAGCTCCTTTTTCTCTTAAAACCTCAACCACATTTGCTACAGATGCTGACTTCTGTCCAATAGCTACATAAACACAAACTACGTCTTGACCTTTTTGATTGATTATTGTATCGATAGCAATCGCAGATTTTCCAGTTTGTCTATCACCAATAATTAGTTCTCTTTGACCTCTTCCCACAGGAATCATCGCATCAATAGAAGTGATTCCTGTTTGCATTGGTTCATGTACTGATCTTCTCTTGATTATTCCAGGAGCCATTTCTTCGATCAATCTAGTATCACTTGTTGGGATCTCCCCTTTACCATCTATTGGTTGTCCTAAAGGGTTCACGACTCTTCCCTTCATTGCCTCACCAACAGGAACTGAGGCGATTTTACCTGTGGACTTAACATTACTTCCTTCTTGAACACCAAGTGCCTCACCCATTAAAACAGCACCAACATTATCATCTTCAAGATTTAAAGCTATACCTTCGGTACCATCTTCAAATTCCAATAATTCACCTGCCATGACCTGATCTAAGCCATATATTCTTGCAATGCCATCACCGATTTGCAGAACTGTTCCTACATTGCTAACACTTACAGATTGGTCATAATCAGTTATTTGTTGTTTTAAGATTGAACTGATTTCATCAGGGCGTATAGATACCATGGATTTAAGAATTTAAGGTTGATTTAAAAGTTACTTGGAAAGTGACAAGCCAAGTTTTCTAATTTGTGAAGCAAGGGAAGCATCAATTACTTTTGATCCTACACTGGCGACGAAACCACCAATAAGAGATGGATCGATTTTAGTTACAAGTTCTAATTTTTCAGTTCCAGCAATATTGATGATCTTTTTGGTAATTAAACCTTTCTGTTCATCAGTAAGCTCAACTGCAGACGTAACAGTTGCTAAAGCAATATTACTATTTTCTCGGTAAATCTCTAAAAACCTATCAAGAATTGAAGTCAGGATTCCAATTCTTTGCCTGTCGGCCAATAATTTTAAGAAATTCAATAAAGAAGAATTAACCTTATTTGAAAAAATTTCAATAATGATTTTCTTCTTAGCATCTGTCTCTAAAATGGGAGAGGATAGTGCCTTTTCCAATTCAGGGGAATCATTTATTAATTCCAAGAGTTGTTTAACCTCAGAAACCATCTCTTCTGTTTGCGAATTTTCATTCACAACTTGAAGTAATGCCTCTGCGTAAGGTGTAGTAACTGAATTTAAAAGTGGCATTAGTTCACCTCAATATTGTTAATTGATTGAGTTACCAAATTTTCTTGTGTTGTTTTATCAAGTCGATTTGGTAGAGAATCTAAAGCTTTTTTAATTGCCAGTTCAACAGCTTCTTTTCGAAGTTGAGAAATTGCTCTGGATGCTTCAGAGCTCTCATCAGAGATTGCACTTTGTTTGATTCGTGCCATCTCCTCTATAGCTTTTTTCTCACTTTCCATTCTGATTGATTCAGATCTTTTAAGGGAATCTGCTTTTATTTGAGAAGCTTTTTCTTCTGCTGAAGATAAATCTTTCTTTGCTTTTTCTAAAGCTTGAGTTGCATTTAAGAGTCGATCTTCAGCATCTTTCAATTCAAGAAGGATTCCTTCTCTCCTTTTTTGAAGCATTTTACCTAGGAAACCAGGCAAAAATTTATAAAGACCAAAGACTACTACAGCCCAATTAAGGATATTAGTTTCGAATAAATTGAAGTTCAATCCAAAACCTTCTGTAGCTAAAAGAGTTAAATTCATTTTTCTAGAATCAATCTATTAACAATAAGTTCGCTTAGATCATCAGCCTGTTTAGAAAGTTGATCACGAGCAGCAGATGTCTGACTTTCAATTTCTAGTCTTGCTTTTTCTTTTGAAGCATTTGCTTCATTGTTAGCAAGTTCTAGTGCTTCTTTATAAAGCTTGTCAGACTCATCCTCAGCTTCGCTCACAATTCTTTGGGCTTCTGTACGAGCACTTTGAAGCTGAGTTAATAAATCAGCTTCTAATTTTTTAACCTCAGAAAGTTTATTTTTGGCCTCAATAATATTATTACTTACAAAATTTTCTCTTTTTTCTACAACGTTGCCTACAGGCTTAAAAAAGAGAGAATTTAATATGTAAGTAAGCGCAACTACTTGTATTGCCATTAGTGGCAAAGTGGCATTTATATCAAATAATCCACCTTCTGTAGCACCAAAAAAATTAAAGGCCAACATATGATTCAGTTGAAGTTAAAAAATTAAATTTAAGTATTGCTAATAAGGATTAGAAGCAATATTAACTTTTAGGAAAAAGGATTCGCAAAAAGTAGTACCAAAGCCACAACTAATCCGTAAATTGTTAATGACTCCATGAAAGCGAAAGATAAAAGGAGAGTTCCTCTGATTTTACCTTCAGCTTCTGGTTGACGGGCAATACCCTCAACAGCACCTTGAGCTGCGTTACCTTGTCCAAGGCCTGGGCCAATAGCACCGAGACCAACTGCTAAACCAGCAGCTACAACTGATGCAGCGGAAGTAATCGAATCCATAATTTTGAAATAAAGAGCTTAATGCTTGTAAAAATCTTTTTTTGTCATACACGCTTGGACATTCTTTAATTTAAGAATGGGTCTGATATTTTCAGACCTACGCGATTAGATATTTTGGCAGATTACAGACCCTTTGTAAAAGCGTCTGAATGTATTAGAAGACAGCTAATGATGTTCTTCAACAGCTTCTCCTATGTAATAGGCCGCTAAAGTTGCGAAAATCAATGCCTGAATTGCACTAGTAAATAATCCTAGGAACATAACAGGTATTGGTAGAATTAGCGGAACTAAAAAGACTAGAACACCAACAACAAGTTCATCAGCCAAAATATTTCCAAATAGCCTGAAAGAAAGTGATAAAGGTTTAGTAAAGTCCTCTAGAATTTTAAAAGGAAGCATAATAGGAGTTGGGTGAACATAATATTCGAAGTATCTCCAACCCTTATTGCTTAAACCTGCATAAAAATAAGAAAGTGAAACCAATAAAGCTAAAGCTATAGTTGTATTAATATCTGCGGTAGGTGCTCCTAATTCTCCACTTGGTAACTTAATCAATCTCCAAGGAATCAAAGCTCCTCCCCAATTACTAACAAAGACGAATAAAAATAAAGTACCTATAAATGGCATCCAATCTCTATATACTTTTTCACCTATTTGCGTCCTAGCAAGATCTCTTATGTAATCCCAGAGGAACTCAAGCAAGTTTTGAAGACCTTTAGGATCATTTTCCATTTTTTTAGTTCCTAAAGAAATAAAAACTAATAATGCTCCTAATAAAATCCAAGATGTTAAAAATACCTGCCCATGAAGTCTGATATTTCCAATTTGCCAATAAAGATGTTGACCAACTTCTAATGCTGCAAAATTTGTTAGCAAGGAATTAAAAAACATTTGTTTTGAATAAAAAAATTACTTAAGAGCGTGAAAAATAAAGAATGATTGAAGGCTTATAAATGAAAAAACCTATCATCGCAGGAAAAACATTCAAAGATCCTAGCTTGCTCGCAAAAATAAAGAGGCAAACTGGAACTAAAAGTTGCAATTTTGATACACCTGATGATTCATTACCAAGTTTCCCTATACTTTTAGCAAGCAAACGTAGGTAAAAAATGCCGGCAATTGCACCTATAAAAATACTAAAACCAAAAGTAAAGCCTAGAAAAATTCCAGTTATTGATGCTAATAGAATAGAAACAATAAAAGTAATTCCAAAAATTGTTAATTGCAATTTTGTGTATTCATCATTTTGGGAAAGCAAATAATCTATTTGATTGGCAATGCCAGATTTACTTTCTTTGATGATCGAATTATTCTTGGATTGAGGAAATTGAACATTCTCATTAGAAGGATGCTCAAGTTTTTTTCTATTTGAGTCCACTGATGTGAACATAGTTTAGAAACCCCTCTGAATGGTTTGAAGTAAGTATATAAACCCACGGAATCTATCACGGAGAGGGGCCTTTTAGCTAGTTTTTTTTTATAAAAAATTAATTCTTAAGATTTATGATGAATCTGTAGACCATTTTTTACTTTATTCTTCAAAAATAAAATTTATGAAAAGTCATCTTTTTAACTGCGTTAACACTTTAAAACGTTAATAAAAGACTTGGCAAAGTCTCAATTAAACGTCTCAATAGTACATATACATCTAAAAAATTGGAGATAAGTCAAGAAAAAATAAAATATAAAAGAATTTCTAAAAGAAAAAAAACCTTTAGTTCTAATTACAAAAAAAATTTAAGCAATTTAACAGAGTCTATATTTCCCTTACCTTGGACGATATGGCCTTATGAAGCAAAAATCCTTGTTATGTTGGTTGGAATATGGTCAATCTTAGGAATATTTATTCTAGGATCATCAAGTTGGTGGTTAGCTAGCAGGGAAATGGGGGATTGGGCTTACTTCCTAAAAAAACAAATTATTTGGACAATCCCAGGTATTGGGATTTTTTATTTCGTTCTTAATACAAACATTAGAAATCTTTTAAAATTTTCAAGAATAAATTTTTATATTCTATACTTTTTAGTTTTTCTCACCAATATTACTGGAATTACGGTAAACGGATCTTCAAGATGGCTAGTAATAGGCAATTTCCTTCTGCAACCATCTGAATTAATTAAACCTTTTCTAATTCTAGAGGCTTCTAACCTTTTTGCTCATTGGAATCTGATTAAGAATGATAAAAAATTAATTACAATTATCTCATTTGGTTTTTTAATTTTTTTAATTCTAAAGCAGCCTAATTTAAGTACCGCATCATTAACTGGAATTCTTTTTTGGGTTATGGGTTTATGTGGAGGCGTAAAACTTAGCTCTCTTTGCTCATTTGCCACATTGGGATTCATTACTGGATGTATTAGTATCATAAATAACGAATATCAAAGACTTAGAGTTACCTCATTTATTAATCCCTGGATAGATCAACAGGATAGTGGATTCCAATTGGTTCAGAGTTTATTAGCCATAGGTTCAGGTGGTCTATTCGGGCAAGGTTTTGGCCTCTCTATACAAAAATTGCAGTATCTACCTTTTATGTACACAGATTTCATTTTTGCAATTTTTGCCGAAGAATTTGGTTTGTTAGGGTGTACTTTGTTCTTAGGATTTATAGTAGTTTTCTCTTATATAAGCCTTAGAATTGCCCTTAAGTGCAGAAACAACTATACAAAATTAGTCGCTATCGGATGTGGTGTATTGTTGATAGGTCAATCGATAATGCATATTGCGGTAGCAACTGGTTCAATGCCAACCACAGGCTTACCATTACCCTTCATTAGTTATGGAGGGAATTCATTAATAGCATCTTTTTTTATTGCAGGGATGTTACTCAGATGTGCATTAGAATCTACTGGATTCATAGGTATGATTGATACACGAAAGACGCTTAATTAGTTAGAATTTAAAAGATTAAAGTCTGATTATCGAATCATTTAATTTAGTTATTTCAGAATTATCTCAAAGAGGTAATTTGCTTATGCAGAATGGTCTTAACAATCCAGGACCATTTACTATATTCTTGGTTTTCAGCGCAGGACTTTTAACTAGTCTTGGACCGTGTTCATTATCATTACTTCCAGTCACAATTGCTTATGTAGGAGGAACAGAAAAAAATAAAATTAAACTTATTAGTTTTTCAGGAGGTGTCGTTTTTTCTCTCGTTGCACTTGGTGCTACTAGTGGATTCTTAGGCAAGATATACGGTCAAATTCCATCTTTTTACACTTCGTTTGTTGCTTTAATAGCAATAATAATGGGTTTAAATTTACTAGGAGTTCTAAAATTTCAGTTCCCGAATGTACCTGACTTAAAAAGAATTGAAGACAAAATACCCCCCTTTCTAGCACCTTTTGCGATAGGTACTACTTTTGGATTAGCCTCTTCACCTTGCATTACTCCAGTTTTAGCCACTCTGCTGGCTTGGGTATCTCAAGCTAAAAACCCAATAATTTCTATTATCTTTTTATTTTTCTTTGGAATAGGACAAGTAACTCCATTAATAATCGCAGGAGCTACTACAGAAAACTTAAAAAAATTTTTAGAGCTTAGAAAATTTAGTCAAATAATTCCGACCATAAGTGGAGTATTTTTAGTTGCCCTAGGATTATTAAATCTATTCGCAAATTGGATTTAAATGATAATTTTTAAGAATTTAATTTTAAAGATATCGAGTTTAAGATTCGCAATATTACTAATAATATTTATAGCAATTTCAAGTGGTATAGGTACTTTTATACCGCAAGGTAATAATAAAAAATCCTATATCGATATTTTCGATAAAGAGCCTATTTTTGGATTTTTAAACGGAGAAAATATCTTAAAACTTCAATTGGATCATATATATACAAGCTTTTGGTTTTTATTTGCATTAATTCTTCTTTGCATTTCTCTTGCAGCCTGCAGTTTCAGGAGACAACTCCCTTCGTTAAAAGCTGCACTAAAATGGATTGAATATAAGAGCGAAAAAAAATTTAGTAACCTGCAATTAACTTCAAGTCACCAAATCAATGAAGATGAAGATCATATATCAAAATTTGATTTATTACTAAAAAAAAGAGGATGGAAAACATACAAATCTAAAAGTCATATTTGTGCAAGAAGGGGTTTAATTGGCAAAGTTGGTCCTTTAGTTGTACATATTGGATTGATAGTCTTACTTATAGGTTCCGCATATGGAAGTTTTACAAGTCAATCAAAAGAACAATATTTGTTGCCTGGAGAAAGCTTAGATCTTATTAATGAGAGCACAAACTCAAAAGCCAATGTAAGGTTAGTCGATTTTTCTATAGAAAGAGAAAGTGATGGTATACCCAAGCAGTTCATATCAAAGTTAGATTTTTATTCAGAAGATTTAAAATTAAAGGAAATAAAAACTGCTAAAGTTAATCACCCAATAAGGTTTAAAGGACTAACTATTTATCAAGCAGATTGGGCAATATCCAATGTGGTTTTAGAAATAGATAATATCCTTTATCAATTACAATTAAAGGAGATCCCTGAAATAGGAAATCAAGTTTGGGGCGTTTTGGTTGAATTAGGTTCGAATACTAAAAAAAATTTCCTTTTAACCATAGATAATGAAAATGGACCACTTAAAATTTCAAATATAGAAAATTTTACCGAAAATATTCTCTATATCAATGAAGATCCCTTAGTGATTAACTCTTCAAAATTATCTTTAAAAAAGATAATCCCCAGCAGTGGATTAATTATTAAAAATGATCCCTCTGTACCATTTATTTACTTTTCATTCATTTTAATAATTTTTGGAACATTAATAAGTCTCATACCAACCAACCAATTATGGATTCTTGTAAATAAAGAATCAGCAAAGATATCGATTGGAGGTCTAAGCAATAAAAATCTAGTTGGTTTTAAAAAAGAATTTTTAAAATTATCAGAAGAAATTAAAAATATTTAATTTTTTTTATGTCCACTAAAAATATCTAATTGCATAGAAACATTACCTCTGGGGTTAAATTCAGCATTTAAATGAATCCAATAAGGTGAGCCTGCATTCACCAAATCATCCATAATTCTATTAACGACTTCCTCGTGCGATATTTTCATGTCTCTAAAATTATTAATATAAAGTTTTAAAGACTTCAACTCATAGACTTTCAAATTAGGTTGATAAATAATATTTAGTTTTGCAAAATCTGGATAACCAGAAAAGGGGCACTTACATGTGAATTCGGGTAACTGGATGGAAATTTCATAAATTCTTTTCTTATTTGGATTCTCGAAACAAATAATTTTTGATTCTTCAATAATTCTTTCACCATATAGCGGTCTTTGTGTCGAATCATCTAAGTTAGCTGTACTCATTTTTAGTAGAACTTATTTACTAAACCTATATAAAAAGATCAAAATCCGCAAAAATCTCAACAAGCCTAAGTATTACAATTAAATAAGCCAAACCGCTTAAATCTTATTTTTGTATCAACAGTAACATTCACAGTGGTATTCAAAAGGCTTAGATGTGTTTAGTTTAAAGTTAAATTAATGGACATCTGTTTGATAACTATCGATAACAACTCTTATAAGAGTATTCAACCAAAAACTGCAGTTGGGATGTTATGGCTTCAAACACACTTCGAGAATAATCAGTGGGCTGCGTTATCAAATAGTACGGTCATGATTTCTGATGAAAACTCAAAATTATTAATTGAAGACGCCACGAATGCAGGTATTAATATTAAATCTTTTGCCGATATTTCAATGCTGGATGTTTTCCAAAAAAACAATTAGTATAATATTGTTCAATGTCTAATCATGAAGAAAATTGAAGCAATCATTCGTCCATTTAAATTGGAGGATGTGAAAATTGCATTAGTAAACTCTGGTATTGTTGGGATGACAGTTAGTGAAGTCAGAGGTTTTGGTAGACAAAAAGGTCAGGTTGAAAGATATCGGGGATCGGAATTTACTGTTGAATTTCTTCAAAAACTCAAAGTCGAAGTTGTCGTAGAAGATCAAAGAGTTAATTCAGTCATAGATGCAATTGCTGAAGCAGCAAAAACTGGAGAAATAGGTGATGGAAAAATATTCATTACATCAATTGATTCTGTTGTCAGAATTAGAACTGGCGAAAAAGATGACGAGGCTCTCTAATTTAGAGAGTTTCTTTTACCAAATTTTGTATATACTCTCCATTTATGATTGGATTTGATTTATTTTTTAAGCACATCCAAGCTAAATATTCATGATTTCCAGCTGGACCTACTAAAGGAGAAGCTATTAAGTTCTTTATATTCCATTGGAAATCTTGGGCAGCATTAATAACTGACTCTATAGCCTCTATATGGAATTTAGGGTTTCGAACGACACCTCCTTTGCTAACTTTATCTTTACCAACCTCAAATTGGGGTTTAATTAAAAATATTCCCTCAATAAAATCGCCTTCTAATAAATTACTAATAGATTTAAAAACTAACTTTAATGAAATAAAAGACAAATCTGCAACTACAAAATTTGGTAATTCATCACTTCTAGATAAAATATCATTAGGTGTTAAATTTCGAATGTTTGTTCGTTCAAAAAGGATAACTTTTGGATTATTCCTAATCTTCCATGCAGTCTGTCCATAACCAACATCAATCCCATAAACCAGCTTTGCTCCTTGTTGCAATAAGCAATCAGTAAACCCCCCAGTCGAGATTCCTGCGTCAATACATATTTTATCTTTAACTTTAATTTCAAGTCTTTTAAATGCCTCAAATAATTTTTCGCCTCCCCTTGAGACAAACATAGGTTGGGAATCAATAAAAAATTCAGATCCAATTAATACTTGCTGTCCAGGTTTATCAAACACTTTTCCATTGATATCTCTAACCTTGCCAGCAAGAATCAAACCTTGGGCTTTTTGACGAGTTTCACATAAACCTTCATTAAGAAGATAAAGGTCTAATCTACTTTTTTTAATCATCTATTCAACAATGAAAAAACTGAATAATGAACTTCTACGAGATTAAGATCCAAATTCTTTATTACCATCTAATTTTAAATTAGAACCAAAAAATTACCCATTATTAACGAAGACAATTTATGCAAACCTTTTAATATTTAAACTTTTTTTAATCTGTAGAAAAATGTCTTAAATAAGAAAATAATTATCAAGCAAATATGTTCAATGGCAAGTACATCTTCAAGGTGTAAGGCAATAATTCGATTTTGGTTATAAAGTTAAAATTGGTGATTAATAAAAATTGTGATCGAGCGTTACACATTACCCGAAATGGGGAAAATCTGGACTGAAAGCGCAAAATTCCAGAGTTGGCTTAAGGTTGAAATAGCTGCATGCGAAGCAAATTTTTCACTCGGAAATATTCCTGAGAACGCCTTGAAAGAAATTCGTTCAAATGCAAAGTTTGATGAATCCAGAATTAAAGAAATTGAGAAAGAAGTTAAACATGATGTCATAGCATTCCTTACAAGCGTCAATGAATTTGTAGGAGACTCTGGAAGATATATACATGTTGGCATGACCAGTAGTGATGTACTTGATACTGGCTTATCTCTTCAGTTAAAAGATTCTTGCAAATTGTTATTAGAAGAAATTGAGAAACTAGAAAATGAAGTCAGGGTACTTGCAAGGAAGCATAAAAATACATTAATGATTGGAAGATCACATGCTATCCATGGGGAGCCAATTTCCTTTGGTTTTAAACTTGCTGGATGGTTAGCAGAAATACTAAGAAACAAAAAAAGATTGTTAACACTAAAAGAATCAATTGCAATTGGCCAAATAAGTGGTGCTATGGGAACTTACGCAAATACAAATCCTGAAGTAGAACAAATAACTTGTGAATTACTCGGTTTAAAACCAGATACAGCAAGTACCCAGGTCATTTCAAGAGACAGACATGCAGAATATGTTCAAACAATTGCACTCGTTGGTGCTTCGCTAGATAGATTTGCAACAGAAATAAGAAATTTGCAGAGAACTGATGTTTTAGAAGTTGAGGAGGGATTTACAAAAGGACAAAAAGGAAGTTCAGCAATGCCTCATAAAAGAAATCCTATTCGAAGTGAAAGAGTAAGCGGTTTATCAAGAATTTTGAGGAGTTATGTCTTAACAGCTCTTGAAAATGTTCCACTTTGGCATGAAAGAGATATAAGCCACAGTTCAAATGAACGCATTATGTTACCTGATGTATCAATCTGTTTGCATTTTATGCTCAGGGAAATGAAAGATATAGTAAGCAATTTGGAAGTTTATCCAAAAAATATGCTCAAAAATTTAAATATATATGGGGGTGTAATCTTTAGTCAGAAAGTTTTACTTTTGCTTGTAGAGAAGGGCATGTCTAGAGAAAAAGCTTATAGCTTAGTACAAAAAAATGCACATCAGGCCTGGAATACTGAGAATGGGAATTTCAAAGAAAATGTAGAGAGAGATAATGAAATAATGGATTTTGTTGATCAAAGTAACCTAGAAGAATGTTTTAATCCTTCAATTCATCTGAATAATTTAGGTGTAATATGGGAAAAGCTAGGTATCTAGGATTACTGAAAACCTTATCTAAGTTAAACCAGTGTTTTCAGAAGAATAATGACAAAAAATTTTAGGATTGAAAAAGATAGCATGGGAACAATAGAGGTTCCCCTAGACGCTTTGTGGGGTGCTCAGACACAAAGATCAATAATAAATTTTTCTATTGGAGAAGAATTAATTCCAATTGAGTTAATTTATTCACTCACACTCATAAAAAAAGCTGCTTCAATTGCAAATTTCAATTTAGGATTAATAGATAAAAGAAAAAAAGATTTAATTGTAGAGGCATGCAAAGAAATACTTGATGGGATTCATGATTCACAGTTTCCCTTAAAGGTATGGCAAACAGGTAGTGGTACGCAAACAAATATGAATGTTAATGAGGTAATTTCGAATATTGCAGCATTAAAAACAAATTCAAAGCTTGGTAGTCATCAACCAATTCATCCGAATGATGATGTAAATAAATCTCAGTCAACTAATGATACTTTTCCTGCTGCTATTCAAATATCTGTTGTTAATGAAATAATAAAAAAATTAGTTCCAACGATAAAAGAACTTACAAAGATCCTGGATAAAAAAAGTAACGAATGGAAAGACCTTATAAAAATAGGAAGGACCCATTTTCAAGATGCAGTGCCCCTTACTCTTGGGCAAGAAATATCAGGGTGGTCAGAGCAACTTAAAGATGCTGAAAATGCGATAATTATGAGTCTGGATGAATTGTATTTCTTACCTCTTGGAGGTACTGCAGTAGGTACAGGTATTAATTGTCAAAAAGGATTTTGTGAAGAGACTATAAAATCAATTTCCGATGACACTAATCTTTTATTCTATAAATCAAAAAATAATTTTTCTATTATGGCTTCGCATGATCGTCTCGCTCAAGTAATGAGTCAGATAAAAATATTAGCAGGTGCATTATTTAAAATTTCAAATGATATAAAAATTCTATCTTCTGGACCAAGATCAGGAATATATGAGTTAATTATTCCTCAAAATGAACCTGGAAGTTCTATAATGCCAGGCAAAGTAAATCCGACTCAATGCGAAGCCTTGTCAATGGTTTGTACTCAAATAATGGGTTTTGAATATGCAGTTTCAATGGCAAATTCTAGCGGCACATTACAGATGAATGAGTATAAACCTCTTATTGGATTTAATATTCTTACAAGTTTAAAATTACTTAAAAATGCAATAGAAAACTTCAGAATAAAATTAGTTGATGGGATGGAACCGAATCAAAAGAAAATTAAGATGAATTTAGAGAATTCACTAATGTTGATTACAGCCATAGTGCCAAAAGTTGGTTATGAAAAAGCAGCCGAAATTGCAAACCTTGCTTTCAAAGAATCATTAAATTTAAAACAGGCAACACTTAAATTAGGTTATTTAAACGAAGATGAATTTGATGAGGCGATGAACATTAATTCAATGATTTGATTAAAAACTTAAGAATTATTGTCAATTCTTTTTGTTGCAGGATTAATATCTTCCGAGACTTTTATAAGATCATTAGATTCAGAGGCAGGAAAACGATTAATAGCTTTTAATGCGAGCTTTGCTTTGCTTTTTAATTTATTACTAACACCAATACAGTATTGCACTTGAGAAAGGACATCAATTGATCTTCTAATAATTCTCACTACATCACCTTCATCTAGTGAGGTATTAAAAACCAAATCTTTCCATTTTTTCCCCCTTGCCCATTCATAAATAATTCCAGTCAACTCGATTTCTAAATAGATAGGAATTTCAATATGAAACTTATTTTGTTGGAAAGAGACTAATTTTCTTAAACTATCTAATTCATTAAAAACATCTATCACCTTTAAAGAAGGCTTGAAATTACACCAAAGATTAGGCCTCCTTACATCAACACATATAGCTTGAATAATTGCAGCTAATTCAGGAGGATCTAAATCATCCAAATAACCACTGACTAAAACAAGACCAATCCATAATTCATTTTCACTTCTTATTGCACCAACTGTTCGTCCAACTTCTGTCAATTCCAAATCATTTAAACCACCAAAGTGATTCAAAATATTAATCAAATCGGTAAAAGTTCTCCAGTTATGATTTTCTTTATCCTCAAGAAGTTTTTTTCTCATATTTATTTCTTGTTCAACATCAACAATTCTTTTTCTATATTTCTTTAATTTCCTGGAGTCTCCAAATCTATGTGCCGGATGATCAGTTACTGTTTCTTCTAAATTATTAATTCGTTGCTGTTGTGCCAAAACTTCCGTTGTCAGATCATATTGTGGAGTTTGCAAATCATTTTTTTTAGATACTTCTAAAATTCGATCCGTAAAACACTGCGACATATCATCTCCCCTAAGAACCTCCCCAGAAAAATTCATCTTTGGAACTTCAAGTCCTAAGACATCAATTGCATCCAAATCATTAAAAATACTTACTATGTATGAGGGTTTTATGAGGACAAATAAATTATCAATTGTCAAACACAATAAACTCTTAATTTTTTGGGACTCATATATTTTCTTGCAGATTAATCCTGGAACGATTTTTCTTTTAATTTGAGGAGCTTTGATTGAAATTAAACTTCCATCTTTAATATATGGGAGTGCATTAGTGATTTCTTCTGATAATTTTTCAGCCGCTTGTTTTTCTAAAATTTTCAATAGTCTTCTCTCTTCTTTAAGACGATTTTTTAACTTTTCGTAGGTATCAAAATCATTCCATGAAACATTAGATGTAATTTTTTTTAATTCAATTAAATCCTTATCTAAATTTTCAATAATTACATTCTCGCCTGAGGATTCACCTAAATATAAAAAACTACCAAAACTTCTTTTAATTAATTCTTTAGACTTCTCTAAAGTATAACTTTGTAAAAGATTAAGTACCATTCCATAGCTAGGAGTGAATTGACTCTCTAAAGAATTTGGTTTACTAATAGCCAGTGCACTTGCTTCTTTGGCACCTTCGAATCTTGTTTGCAATGTAACAACATATCCTTGGGTATCTTTTCCTCTTCTGCCAGCTCTCCCAGACATTTGCAAAAATTCACTGCTAAATAATAATCTATGACCATCTTCTGTCCTTTTTGATAAAGTAGAAATAACAGTTGTTCTTGCAGGCATATTAATTCCTGCAGCTAGAGTTTCAGTTGCAAAAACAACTTTTATCAAACCTTGTTGAAATAATTCCTCAACCAATTCTTTCCATGCAGGCAATAATCCAGCATGATGAGATGCAATACCGCGTTTTAATGCCTCGCATTGAGATCTTTCTTTAATTGCCTCTTGATTATTTTTAAGATAAACATCTAATTTTTGGGATATCATATTTGCTTCTGAATAACTTACTAAAGTTAAATCTTTTATATTTTCAATAGCCTTATCACACCCTCTTCTACTAAAAATAAAATAGATAGCTGGCAACATATTTCGTTCGGCTAGTTTCGAGATCACAAAGCCAATTGAAGGAGACTTTGGTTGCATTAACCTTCCCACTTTTGCTCTCTTTTTCTGCCCTTTAGGAGCTCTCCAAATCTTACAGTTTGGATGAATTCCATTACCCTTATTATTTAAAAGTGGATGGAGGCCTTTAACACTACAAAAAATAAAATCAAGTGGGACTGGTCTTTTATCACTATTAATTAGTACTGTGGGTCCATGAACTTTTTCTATCCAATTTTTTAGTTGATCTGCGTTAGCTATTGTTGCTGATAAAGCTATTATTTGAGTTCTAGTAGGACAATGGATTATGGTTTCCTCCCAAACTGTGCCTCTTTGGGGATCGTTCATATAATGACATTCATCAAGAATCACAGATTCTAAATTTTCTAAGGGATCATCAAATTCATCAAATTCGCCATAAAGCATATTCCTAAAAATCTCAGTCGTCATGACTAAGACTGGAGCTTCTCTATTTATACTTATATCTCCAGTTAAAAGACCAACTTTATTCTCACCAAATTGATTAGCAAAATCTCTAAACTTTTGGTTTGATAGGGCCTTTAAAGGTGTTGTATAAAAAACTCTACTGTCATGAGATAAACCTCTATGTATAGCAAATTCACCTATCAATGTTTTACCCGAACCTGTTGGTGCCGTTAAAACAACAGAATTTCCGCTATTAATAGCTTGAATTGCCTCTAATTGGAAATCATCTAGCGGAAAGGGGAAATATTCCTCTAAATTAAGCAACAATTGTGATGGGAGAGAGGATGAGTTAACTTCTTAATATATGATCTATATAGATATTAATAAACAAAAAATACCTTGCAAACTTTAACAGTAAATCTAAATCTTTTTAATTAAATCCACTATATTTTATTTTGACAAAATGAAAAAAACAAAAATTCCAAAAAATAGAATCCGTAAATTGAAAACATTTTCTTTAGGTAAAAAACCATTCGAACTGCTAAGTTCGAATTCGCATAATAAAAAACTTATAGACTTATGCAGTAATGATTATTTTGGATTAAGTAGGGATAAGGATTTAATAAAAGCTGCTTACGAAATAAGCCTTTTAGAAGGAATTGGTTCAGGAAGCTCTAGGTTTATTACAGGTTCAAGACCAATACATAAATTATTAGAGAAAGAACTCGCCGAGTGGCTTAATCAAGAGAAAGTATTACTTTTCCCAAGCGGATTTCAAGCAAATATAGCCGCTATACAAACTTTAGCAAACAGAAATAGTATCGTGATAGCAGATAAATTAATCCATCACTCTTTATTGGTTGGTATCAAAGCTGCTCAAGCAAAACTGATTCGATTTTCACACAATAATTTAAAAGATTTAGAGGATAAAATTATTAAATCTAATTCTACAAAAAATTCAATTTTAGTTGTTGTTGAATCTCTTTATAGCATGGAAGGATCAATTTCTCCGCTTAAAGAAATAACAGAAATTTGCAAAAAAAATAGTGTTCAATTATTAGTTGACGAAGCTCATGCAATTGGGATCTTGGGGCCTGAAGGAAGGGGTTTAGGTTTTAATTACCGTTCAGACATAACTATGATTACTGGAACTTTTGGAAAAGCATTTGGAAGCGGTGGAGCTTTCATAGCTTCCAAGTCAGAAATTGGTGAATATGTTATCCAAACAAGTGGTGCATTTAGATACACGACTGCACTTGCTCCATCTTTAGCTGCTGGAGCACTAGAAGGTTTGAAAAAAATTTTAGAAAATAAAGAATGGGGTAATAATTTGATATCTTCTGCGAAGATGTGGAAAGATGAAATTATTAAAAATTTTAGTTTTCCAGTTCAAGGAGATTCTCATATTTTATCAATTATTCTTGGCAAAGAAGAAAAGGCAATTTATCTACAAAAATATCTCGAAAAAAATGGTTTTTTAGCAATTGCGATAAGACCTCCAACTGTTCCAGTTGGGCAATCAAGAATCAGAATAACAATAAGAAGAGACTTGGATTTTAATCTGCTAGAAAATTTCATTGCAGTATTGAAAGAGTTTAAATGAAACAAATTATTACTCAACATGGGTGGGGTCTAAATAAAGATTTCTGGGATGATTATAAAGTTGATTTTTTAAAAAATAATTGGCATTGGCAAGATAATGAAAGAGGCTATTTTTCAAAAAATAATTATCAATCAAAATGGATTAAAAGCAACTGTAAAAAAGAAATCAGAATGACGTTATGCCATTCGTATGGTTTTCATTTAATGCAAAAAAAAATTTTAAATGAAGCAACTCATATTGTTCTTATCAATTCTTTTAATAATTTTCTTCCTGTAAGCAATAAAAGAAACCTTATTTTGAGGTCTCTAAAAAGAATGGAAACAAAAATCATAAAAGATGAAACTAAAGATGTTTTGAAGGAATTTATACATAGATCATTTATGCCAAATGATATAAATAAAAGTTTTAAAAAAATCTTTTATAAAAGCTTAGATAGTTTGAATAAAACTCTTCTTTTAAGAGATTTAAAACAACTTTACATTGACAAAGATTTTCCAGTATTCTTAAAAAAAGATTCCAAAATTATTTTTATAATATCAGAAAATGATTTAATTCTTGACAATGAATCAAATCATAACTTTTTAGATTACTTAAATAAAATACTTGATAGGAAGCCAATTTTAATTAAATTAGCTAAGCAAGGTCATTGCTTAAATAATTTAAATTTATACAAGATTTTACTTAATACATTTAATGATTGAAATGGTTAATAAGCAGTGGAATGAGAAAATAAAAAATAATTTCAATGATGCTGCATATCGGTATTTAGAGTATTCAAATATTCAGAAGTTTTTTGCAGAAAAGATAGTTCAATTTATCAAAGGATTAAATCCCAACAATGTTGGTGAATGGATAGATCTAGGATCAGGACCAGGACTATTGGCTGATGAAATAGAAAAAAATTTTTCTTCCCAAAAAGTATCCAGAATTGATTTCAGCAAAAAAATGCTCCTTGAGAATAAATTATCTAGTAAAAAAATTTTATGGGATTTAAATAATGATTTACCTCCTGAAATCAATAACTGTTCTCTATTAACATCTAACTTTTGTATACATTGGTTAAACAATCCAGAAAAGGTAATAAAAAATTGGTTTAGTAAATTAATTCCTGGAGGTTTTTTAATCATTTCATATCCAACAAAAGATTGTTTTCCTGAATGGAAAGATACTTGTAGAAAAATTGATATTGAATATAGTGGTCTTAATTTCCTTTGTTCTAAAAAATTATTAAAGGATTTCAAATCAACTGAAATACATTATTCAAAACAGTTTAATTATCTTGAAAATTTTGAAGATGTATATAAACTTTTTAGAAGCATTAAAAATGTAGGAGCACAATCAACACACTGTAAAAGCAAAACAGTGAAAGAGTTAAAGGAAATTCAAAAATTTTGGCCAAAGAATTACAATAATACAGTGAACCTTTCATGGCAAATTGAGATTCAAATCATAAAGAAATTATGAGTAGTCACAAAAATATTTTCAAATTTATAATTTGCGGAACAGATACTGATATTGGGAAAACTTTAATAAGTTCTTTTTTCGTTAAAGGATTAAATTCCTTTTATTGGAAACCTATTCAAAGTGGGATTGAATCGCAAACTGATAGTCAAACTGTTGAAAAACTTGCACAAGTAAGTAAAGAGAAAATAATCAAAGAAGCTTATGTCTTTACAAAACCTCTATCTCCGCATTGGGCTGCTGAAATAGATCAAAAAGTTATTAACTTTGACAATTTGAGATTGCCAAAAGTGCAAGGCTCACTAATTATAGAAACTGCAGGTGGATTAATGGTTCCAATAACACGCAATTCTTTGCAAATAGATCAAATAAAAAAATGGAATCTTCCGGTAATACTTGTATGTAAGAGCTCACTTGGCACTCTTAACCATACCCTGCTTAGTATTGAGGCCTTAAAACGAAGAAATATTGAGATTTTAGGTTTAGTAGTCAATGGCGAAAAACACCTAGATAATCCAAAAACTCTAGTTGATTTTAGTGGTATTCCTTTAATTGCTGAATTTCCTTACATCAAAAAAATGGACTCAAATAATTTAGATATACTATGGAAAGAACTAGACATCAAGAATAAGTTGATCTCACTATTAAACTCAAAAATAAGTTAAATGAAATCTTTGGATTCAAAAACTCCAAATCAAGAGTGGCACCCAAATATTTGGCCACCTTTTACGCAAATCAATAACAGCAAACCGCAGATAGAAGTTACTCATGGTAAAGATGCCCTCCTATTTACTAAAGATCCTGAAAAAGAACTAATAGATGCAATTAGTAGTTGGTGGGTAACTCTTCATGGTCATAGTAACGAATATATTGCCGATGCCATTTTTGATCAATCAAAAAAACTTGAGCAAGTTATATTTGCTGATTTCTTACATCCACAGGCAAAAAAATTAGCGGAAAGACTTAGTAAATTAACAAAACTAGAAAGATTATTCTTTTCTGATAACGGTTCTACTGCAGTAGAAGTCGCTTTAAAAATTGCCTTCCAATCATGGCAAAATAGAGGAGAGACAAGAACTCAAATAGTAGCTTTTGATGGCGCCTATCATGGTGATACATTTGGCGCAATGGCTTTAGGTGAAAGAAATATTTTTAATGAGAATTTCGATAATCTTATGTTCCCAGTTAGAAGAGTCCCATGGCCTTCAACTTGGATGAACGATGAAGAAGTAGAAAATAAAGAAAATAAGGCGATCCAAAAATTAGAAACTCTACTTAAAACTCCCACAGTTGCGGTAATCCTTGAGCCACTTGTTCAAGGAGCAGGAGGGATGAATATGGTTAGGCCTCAGTTTATAAAAAAAGTTTCAGAAATTATAAAAAATAATAATTCTTTGTTAATTGCCGATGAAGTATTGACTGGGTTTGGAAGATGTGGAAACCTTTTTGCTTTTCAAAAGGCAAAAATCATTCCTGATTTAATAAGTATTTCAAAAGGTTTAACTGGTGGATTTTTACCGATGGGAATAACTTTATGTAAAGAAAAAATTTTTCAATCCTTTATTGATGATTCCCCAAGAAAAACTTTTTGGCATGGACATAGTTTTACTGCTAATCCTTTAGGTTGTGCTGCAGCAAATGCTAGCCTTGATTTATTAGAAAAAGAACCACAAAAATACCTTTCATTTGAAGAAAAACATTTATCTCATCTAATTAAATTTAAAAACTTACCTTATATAAAGAAGGTACGAGTATCCGGCACAATTGCTGCCTTCGATATAGATATTGGGAACAAAAAAGGTTATTTCAATAATATTGGAAAAGAAATAAAGAGTCTTGCAATGGAGCAAGGTTTATTCATTAGGCCCCTCGGGAATGTTATTTACCTCTTGCCGCCTCTCTGTATAACAGATGATCAATTGGGGAAAAGTTACTGGATAATAAGGCAAATCTTAGACAATCTTTAGATAGAAGTTTAAGGTCCCTGCAGTATTGCATTTTCCACATCTTCTCTATTAATGCAGTATGAAAATAGTCTTTTAGTTTCTTGTCCTTCACTTTCCCATATAACACTTAAATCTTCTTGTTCAAAAATAATAGTTGCATTCCAATTTGAAAGTAACAGATACCATTTAGATGGATTATTAATATCCTTCACAGCACCTAAATCAGTTAGCCATAATTCCAATGATTGCAGTGAATTTTGATTGATAGGTTTTTTAGAGGGATTCACAGACTTTTTTTAAAAATTATTTAATTAGCCAAAGGGGTATTGTCTCTAATTCTTTTCCAGTAAAAGAAGCAATAAAAATTGAACCAATTAAACTTATAGAAATGATGATAATTAAAAGAAACAACGAAAACAATTCTCCATTCGAAAAAGGTCTTCTATTTCCTATTAAATTTTGATTATTAGAATCGATTACTAAATTATTTAAAACGTTAGTATTTTTTGTAATCCTAGAGTTTTCTTTTAGTTTGTCATCATATATTTTCCTTAAATTACTATTATTTAAATGTTCATAAGCTTCAAGAACTTCTTGAAATTTACTTTTAGCAAAGTCTATTTCTAATGAAGTTGTATCGGGATGCAACTCAATAGAAAGTTTACAAAATGCCTTTCTTAATTCATGATTGGATGCATTCTCATTTACACCTAAAATTTTGTAATAGGAAGTTTCCCCTTTCAAAATAATCTTTTATTAATATTGTAATTCTAATAAATTTTTTCTGAATAGAATGTATTTAATGGATGGTTAAAATTCATATTTATAACGAAATGAAAAAACAAAACATTCCAGAAGAAATTCTTTCCTTAATAACTGAAGAAGAAATAAATTTATTTCAAGAGTTACAAATTAAAATTAAAGAATTAAATAATAAGACCAATCTCACAAGATTAACTGATGGTGATGATTATTGGGTATCTCAAGTTTTTGACAGCATTTGGCCATTCAAAGCTTTCACGAATATTAATTTTGATAATAAAAAATTTTTAGATATTGGATCAGGCTGTGGCTTCCCAGGTTTAGCTTATGCAATAACTCATCCTAATTCTGAGATATACCTAATTGATTCTTTGAAAAAGAAAACAGATTCAATAAAAATTTTAGTTGAGCAGATCAATTTCAAAAACAATATTCATGTAATCAATGATCGTGTTGAGAATTTAGCCCACCAATCGTCAATGAGAAATAATTTTAATATTGCAACAACTAGAGCGGTTAGTAACCCATCAACAGTTTCAGAGTATATACTACCAATGTTAAAAAAAGAAGGGTTTGGTGTTTTATATTGTGGCAAATGGACGAATCAAGAAAGCAAAAATCTAGATAAAACTTTAGAAATATTAGAAGGGAAAGTTAAAGATAAAAAAGAGATACTATTACCAAGAAATAAAGGCACCCGAAATATTATTCTTATTCAACCAAAGGATTTTTGTCCTGAAATTTACCCAAGAAAAGTTGGCAAACCTGAAAAAAATCCATTATGAAATTATTTTCTTGATAATCTTTTAGCATTCTTATCTCCAAACTTTTCTTTTAAATTTCTCAATTTTTTTATAACTTTTTTTGGATTTATATGACCTTCTAATACTTTCAATAATTGCCCCTCAGAGACATCTACATCTAGTAAATTCGCGTTGAATCCTGGGAACCAGTGGCTTCCATTACCAAGCAATTGATATCTAGCTCTTGCATATCCTTCCATACCCAACCAATCAATTAAATTTGAAAGCCAAAGGAGAATAGGAATATTAATATTTCCCGGAGTATATTCCCAACTTGGTAAATTTCTATTCCAATTTTGATGCCACTCTAAACCTAAGGAATTAATTGATTCCTGCCTTAATTTGTTAATTATCTTAGGCACATACTTCTCAGATTCTGATAACAACGAGACAGCTTCTAAATGCAGAGCAAAATCTGTCTCTTTTGCAATACCGACACTCAAAGTATGGACATTTTGATTTCTTAAGCAAAAAAGATCATTAAAAACTATAGGATGAAGTGGTTTACAAAATTCCAACATTTTTCTTGAAGGAGTATGAAGATGTCCCCCTTTATCAGTGGGACTTATTATGAAAACCCCAAGATCATGCTTATTGGCTAAATTAATAACCTTTGTATTTTCCTGATTAATGAAATACCAGTGCAAATTTACATAATCAAATAAGTTTGTTGATATGGCCTTCTCAATAAGTGAAGATTTTCCATGGGTTGAAAATCCAATAGATCCAATTAAATTTTCTTTTTGAAAATTCCTCAAAATATCAATGCAACCTCCATCTCGAATAGCCTGATATAAATGTTCAGCAGTATTGATACCATGTATTGCTAACAAATCAATTTTTTTAACTTTCAATTTTTCAATGCTAGATAATACATCTCGCTCAAAAATTTCCGGATCACTATTTGGTGGAATCTTTGTTTGGATTATATTTGGGATTTTCTTAGTATTCTTAAAACACATCCCTAATTGCACCTCAGAAGTTCCATAGTACTTGGCGGTTTCTACATGACTTAAGCCATATTGTGTTGCAAGATCAAATATGTTTTCTACTTTATTTTGTTCTTTGTATGAAACCTCAGAAAAATCTAACTGATCCCAACTTTTTTGAAATCTCATACCACCTAAAGATAAAACAGGAATATTCAGATTGGTTCTACCAAATCTACGATATTGCATCTTTTTGATATTAGTGCTTATTCATTCTCGGTGGCTTTCCAAATGTTTGAAACATATCCCTATCGAGACTATTCTCTAAATCATCTAATTCTTCAAATTTGACCCAATGAATACAATCAACAGGGCAAGTCTCTATTGCCTCTTGTATAGTATCAACACTATCTCCATCTTGTCTGATTGCTCGACTTCTTCCATGGAATTCATCAACTAAGAAAGTGTTTGAAGCAACGTGTACACAGTATTGACAACCAATACATTTGGCTTCATCAACCCAAACAGCTTTTTCTGCTAATTGACCACCTAAAACTGGCTCAAAACCTGAAATTTCAATATTTTCTCCAAGTTTATCAAATGGATCAGTTAAATCCATAATATGAGATTAGTTATCCCATTTGGTTAAAACCAACTCAATAGAACCATCATTTGTATTTTTTTGTTCAACTATTTGATAACCATCTTCTTTTGTTTTAGTAATAATTGTTTGGTAAGCATACATTTGAGTAACTTTAGAAATGAATCTTTCTACTGGTACCTCAAATTTCCATAAATCGAGGTCTGTAACTAGTTCATACGAATTTGAGTTATTGTCCCATTTAAAACCAACTTTAGTATCACCAGGTAAATTCATACTAATATCAACTGCTGTGAACTTACCCCTAAACCCTTTTACAAACTTTTCTTTTTGATTAATTGAATAGCCAAGGGCATCTAAAGCTTTAATTAAAGGCTTTGATTCTTTAAGCTTTGTTTTAATAGTACTAAAATGTGACATTAGATTCGTTGTTTAAATGTTTTAAGTTTTCATTTTGGTTAGAGATGAAAGCATCAGATGTTTTATTCTTTACTGTTACTTTACCGAGAGCATCTTCGAGATTTTTTGTAGCTTCATTGCATGAATTACCAGTGAATCCCTCAACAGTCTCCTCGACTCTTCCGTCTTGATGAATTTTGAATCTCAATGTTTTTTGAGGCATTAAATTCAAGTACTGAGTACTTTTACTTTATATAGAATAACGAAATTTTTTTGTTTCAGTTGGTACAAGTTAATTAATTTTAATTTTTATATTGAATATCTAATAAATAAAAATTTCCAGTCGGGTGCTTATTAAAAAAACTAAGAAATTTAGTTATAAAAACCTTGCATCCCCATTGAATCCAACGCAGTTTTTGCTTCTTCCATAACAGATGGTTCTTTGTCGAAAAGAGCTATCTTGGTGCATTCATCAATGAAACTTTCTTGAAATGTATTATTTAATTTTTCGTACAATCTACACAATGACCAGATGCAATTACTTCTTACACCTGATTCATTATCTATTTTCAAACTTATTAAAAGTTGTTCTGCTGCCAATTGAGCATTTTCCAAAGAAACATTTCCGATTTCAGCTAAAGAACTAGATGCCCACAACCTTACTGCAGCTACATCGTTCTTCAACGCATTTATTAAAGGCTCTAAAACAATTTGATTATCATAATTAGCTAAGCTCCATGCAGTTGCTCTTCTGACATAAGCATTATCATCAGTTTCTAAGAGACTAACAAGTTTCTCGACCGCGCTTGGACATGGATTACGACCCAAAGCATATACAACACTCATTCTTTCAACAGGACAAGGTTGATCAAGTAATGGTAACAAAAGGGGAAAAGATCTTGAATCTCTATATTCACAAAATATTCTTAAGCCTTGTATTCTTTCTTCTCTATTACCTTTTAGCATTTTTAATGCTTCATTGCACTCCTGAGTTATGTTTAAACCTTTTGGGAAAGAATCTTCATCAATTTGTTCTAAAGGATCTATTTCAATTTCTAGGGCCAATTCTCTCGCTAAAACATCTGGATCAACAGCGATATCAACTAAGCTTTCTTTATTAGGATCCTTCTTATTTGTCATTTTAAGAAATTTAAAAATATTAATTTATGGGTGCAGGAGACATCATATCTCCTGGCAACCAAATTCTTGCACTAACCGCTAAGAAGGCAATCCCAAAGAGTGAGACAATAGCGAAAGGTAAAATTTTAGTCTTAATAAAACCCAAAGATTTAAAATTAATTAACTCAATAATAACCTGTTTAAGAGACTTTTAAAAAATTTTTATTAGATAATATTATTTATTTCTCGCATTTTGTCTTAGCTGACCACATGCAGCATTTTTATCTAGACCTCTGCTTTTTCTAAGGCTAACAGCGATGCCATTATTAATAAGTCTAGATTGAAATAATTGGAGACTTTTTAAAGAGGTTCGTTTAAATTCAACTTCGTCAATTTGGTTGTACTGTATTAAATTTACGTGACATTGAAAACCTTTTAGCAAATTACTCAATTCATAAGAATGTTCTAAATTATCATTTACCCCACTTAGCATTAGATATTCAAAACTTACCCTTCGACCAGTATCTCTAACGAATTTTTTACAGTCCTCGATTATATTTTTAATATGGTAGTTTTTTGCACTAGGTATTATCGTTTCTCTTGTTTTTTGGTTTGAAGCATGTAGGCTTACTGCTAATGTAAATTGACAATTTCCTAAAATCTGAAAAGACTTTGCTGATAATTTACCTATCATTTTTGGAACAGCCACTGTACTTACAGTTATCTTTCTCTGACTAATCTGAAAATCCTCATTTATAGACCTAATAGACAAAAGTAATTCATCAATATTCAATAAGGGCTCGCCCATACCCATGAAAACAATATTAGTCACTTTTCTATTCATTTCATTTTCGATAAATAAAATTTGATCTAAAATTTCACTTGCTTTTAAAGATCTCTTTAAACCTTCTTTACCAGTTGCACAAAATTTGCAATCCATAGGGCAACCTACTTGACTAGAAAGACAAGCAGTTAGTCTTTTTTCAGTTGGTATACCAACGCACTCAATACTCTCATTATCATCTGTAGACAGTAATAGCTTAAGAGTACCATCGTTAGCTAAGTTTCTTTCTTGAATACTTAGCTCACTTACTTTAAATCCATCATTTTTTAATTTCTGTCTAAAATCTAAAGGTAAGACTTCTATTTGATCTATATTTTTCTTCTTATTTCTATAGTTATAAATCCAATTATAGATTTGGCGACCTCTAAAAGCAGCCTGTCCATAATCTAAAGCCACATTTTCTAAATCTTTAACACTACTTCCAAGAAGATTTTTCAAATTAAATAGTCTTTATTGCAAAACTATTTTTACCATAACAGCAAACCATGTTTTAGAAAGAATTCTGTAAGAATTAACGCAATAAATCCAATCATGGCCATTCTTCCATTAAGTCTTTCATTATAAGTATGGAATCCATAACGAGGTAATTTTCTTTTGGGAAGAATCTCTGGCTTAATCATCACTTATAAGTTTAAAAAATCATTCTAGTCACTAAAAATAATAATAGATTAAATTCATTCATCAGAGAGAAGGCCTTCCTCCTGCAATCCTTCCAATGCAGCAGGATCAGGCAATTGATCTTCAGAAAATTGATTTTCAGCAGTAGGTCTAGCAAAAGCAGCAAAATTGCTTGAAGAAGGATCTATTCCATGTCGGTTCCGAGTGGTCTCCAAATCTTCATCACTAGGATCATCAAGTATTGCTGTAGAACTTACTGCAGGTGATTGGGGCATATCAACTGTATAGTCAGGCCTTAGATTCTGTGCTCTTCTGTATCCAGCAGATTCTTCTGCAAGGATATCAGGATGAGGTCCAGCCTCTGAACGTAACTCCTCTTCAAATCCACTAAAACCAGTACCTGCAGGTATTAGTCTACCGATAATAACATTTTCTTTTAGACCTCTTAACCAATCAGATTTACCTTCAATTGCCGCCTCCGTAAGAACCCTTGTAGTTTCTTGAAATGAAGCAGCTGATATGAAGCTATCTGTATTGAGGGAGGCTTTGGTTATTCCTAACAAAACAGGTGTAAATTGTGCTGGAGCTCCACCTGTAATTGACATTGCCTGGTTTGTATCTTCCACTTGTCTCAATTCTATAAGTTCTCCAGGTAAGAGAGTTGTATCTCCAGCATCTTCTATTCGGACTTTACTTGTCATTTGTCTTACGATAACTTCAATATGCTTATCATCAATTGCTACACCTTGTGACTTATAGACGTTTTGAACTTCATTTACCATACTTCTCTGTAGTTTTGAGATAGATTCTCGAGCTGCATCTATTAAAGGTTTGTCATCCTTTAAATCATTAAAGTAACAATCTAATAATTCATGTGGGTTAATTGGACCATCAGTTAATACTTCACCCCCTGAAACTTGTTGTCCATCACTAACCATTATATTTTTTCCAATTGACAATTGATATTCATTAACTAAATCATCTTTTTCAATAACCGATAATGAAACTGATTCCTCATCTTCACTTTGTTTAACCTGAACAATCCCAGATTTTTTACATAAAATTGCAGAATCTCTAGGTCTCCTAGCCTCTAACAATTCTTCAATTCGAGGCAATCCCTGAACAATATCTCCAGTCTTCTGCCTCTCAAAAACAAGCAGCGCTAAACCATCTCCCCTAAGAACCAAGTCTCCATCTTTAACATGTAAAACCGAATCAGGAGACACCATATAAGGCCTACCAAGTCTTAAAATTACAGAGTCACTCGAAACTGCCTCGATTTCTCCGCAAGAAGTAGATATTTCAGATTTACTAATTGAATCACCATCAACTAAACGATCACCGACTTTAACAACAGCTTTATTACTTATCTTTATTTTGATCTTATCTACCTCTCTCTCAACGATTAACCTCCTTATTGGTTCATCATCAGTGACAGTTGGCAGTTGAACAGATCCTGATTCTTTACAGAGAATTTGAGTAGTGGCTATAACATTTCCAGCTTGCACAGTCTGATGATTCTTGACCTGCAATTCAGTATGTGTTGAACCATGACTTGAATCAGATATGGTATCTCTTCTTACAAGAATTGATTCTAGTATTACTAGATTTAACCTATTAATTGATGAATCAGTTTCATCTTTAATAGATTCTACATCTATAGTCATTTGAGGAGTAGCGTCAAAACTTTCAATACTCAAATGTGTTCTAAGCAATTCAACTCCTTCAACTGATTTTATTAGTTCCCCGTCTTTATAAGTAAGTCTTTGAATAGCTTTTAAACCTAAATGTGGCCCTTTTTCCTGCTTAACATGATTTAATTCAGGCAATTCTGCCTGATCAGGAATAGTAAATTCTTCTACAGTTCTTAATAATAGACCTCTACATTTTGAGGTTTCTAATTTCTGAACAAATAGAATTTCTTTATTATCAATACCATCCAGAATCTTTTCCCCTGGATTAACTAGATTTCCTTCTTCAGAAAATCTATTCAAAACTTCATCATCATCACACTCATGAAAAGTTCCATTCCTTACAGTAATTTCACGAAGAATATCATTTTTCTGTGTCACCGTAACAATTCCTGATGTTTGACTGAATATATCTTTTACAACCTCAGTGCCTGCCTCAATCCATTTCATATCTTCAATCATTAGAAGAGATATATCCTTATTGATTTCATGTGTCTCTTGAGGAATCCAAAGCAAGGTACCTCCTTGATTAACTTCAAAACCATTTTTAGATGATCTTGCTTTCTTGACACTTAATTCTGGTGAATATTTTATTAAACCTCCCGTTTTCGTACGGAACCTCTCATCTGTTAATTCTGCGATTACTTCGCCATTACTGATTTTACTTCCAGGAGAAGTGTTCAAACGATAAGATGTTCCATCATTGGATTCCAAATGATAAATTTGGCCTGAATGCGTAGCTTCATCAATTAATTTAAAGTTACTTAAAGACATTGAAGTAGTAACAATTTGTACTTCCCTTGAATCTCCTATGGATTCCCTTAATCTAACTTGTCCACCAAATTCGCTTGATTGACTTGCCTCTGCAAGAACAGTTCCTTCATCAACAGATGTTCCTGACGAAATAACTGGTCTTGCATTAGGGGGTAAATTATAAACATCTCCAGCTAAAACCCACAATCTGCCTAATCTTTGAGCTTTTAGAGTAATATTTCCCTGTCTATCAGCAACCTCTTTTGGTTGAATAACTTTGTCATACCTGACTTGACCAGCCAAATCACAGATAACATCCTTTGTCGCTTTTTCAACGCTCTTTTTAACAGCTCCAGCGGTAATCTGAGCAACTGTTATATCAGATTTAATTTCTTCCCCATCATCAACAAATAAAAGGGACCCACTCGAAACTTCAATTTTTTGAGGTTTATTAGAACCATTCGCTTGAGGAACGATCTTTAATATGAAATCAACTTCCGCTTGTTTAGCCTCTACTCCATGTGGAGTTCGGTAGCCTCTGACCTTCGCTTTAGAACTAAATTCAACTTTACCAGATACCTTTGATCTTACTACTCCACTTTCAGCAGTTGATACACCACCAGTATGGAAAGTTCTCATTGTCAATTGAGTACCTGGTTCTCCGATAGATTGAGCAGCAATTATTCCTACCGCTTCACCTAGATCAACCAGATGATTATGAGCCAAAGCCCATCCATAACATCGCCTACAAACCGATCTATTAGCTTCACATGTGAGTGGGGATCTTATCTTTACCTTTGAAATAGATGCTGTCTCAATTTTTTGTGACAAGGAAGGGTCTATTGCAGTATTTTTTGGAATAATTAAGTTGTCTTCTTCATCTAGAATATCCTCAGAGGTTAGTCTACCTAAAAGTCTTGCTCCAAACTTCCCGTCTTCAGCTTCAACAACTATTGATCTTTCTGTTCCACAATCCTCTTCTCTAACAATTACATCTTGCGCGACATCAACTAGCCTTCTAGTCAAATAACCAGAATCTGCAGTTCTTAATGCAGTATCAACCAAACCTTTCCTTGCTCCATAGGAAGAAATTACATATTCAGTAACTGTAAGCCCCTCTCTAAAGTTTGTTCTTATTGGTAGGTCGATAATTTCTCCTTGAGGGTTAGCCATCAATCCTCTCATACCAACAAGTTGTCTTACCTGAGACATATTACCCCTTGCTCCTGAATTAGCCATCATCCATACGGAATTGAGAGGATCATTTTGGTTGAAATTCTTTTTAACAGCATCTACTAATCTCTCATTAGTTTCAGTCCAGGTATCAATAACTTTTGTGTGTCTTTCTACTTCTGTAATTTCACCAAGTCTATAACATTCTTCTGTTGCAGATATTTGCTCTTCAGCTTGTCCAATTAAATCTTGTTTAGCTTCAGGTACTTTTAGATCATCTACTGAAATAGATACTGCAGCTTGAGTAGCATATTTAAACCCTAAATCTTTCAAATTATCAGCCATAGCTGCAGTAATCGCTGTACCATGGGTTTTATAAGCCCAAGAAACTAAATTTTTTAAAGCTTTCTTATCAACTACTTTATTCTTAAATGAGGGAGGAGTCTTAGCTAAAGTCGGCATTATGATTGGATTATTTTTTTTTGAGTTTTTAGTTGTTTTACGTGCTCTAGAATTTTTTTTTGGTTTAGATGATGTCATGATTTTTTAATGAATGATAAATAGTTTTAAAGATTAGGTTGTAGATACAGAATCAATGATGGTATAGTTCATCACCACTCTCCCGACAGTTGTTAAAACGAATCTACTTATTAGATTATTCTGAGAATCAAATCTGTCTCTTCTTAATTTCCAAATTTCTAGTTTTGAACCATCTTCCAGCTTTTCAGTTTTTTGTGGGGTACTCATTTCTTCTTCATCTTCAACCTCTCCATTAAATCTAACCCAAACCCATTCATGTAAGCTAATTCTTTTATCTTCAAAAGCGAAAATGACATCTTCCAGCGAAGCAAAAGTAGTTTTGTTATCTCCAAAATCAGGTTTTTGATAATTCGGTTGCAACGCAGTCAAATAATAAGATCCCAAAACCATATCTTGTGATGGAGTGACAATCGGTTCCCCAGTCGCAGGAGATAGAATATTATTACTAGCTAACATAAGCATGCGTGCTTCAGTTTGTGACTCTAAAGCTAAAGGCACATGTACTGCCATTTGATCTCCATCAAAGTCAGCATTAAATGCAGGACAAACTAAAGGATGAAGTTGAATTGCTCTTCCTCCAACTAATTTTGGTTCGAAAGCTTGAATTCCTAACCGATGAAGTGTGGGTGCCCTATTTAAAAGAATTGGGTGACCTTCAATAACTTCCTGAAGTACCTGCATAACTTCATCATCTGCTTTTTGTATTAATTTTTTAGCAGCCTTGATATTATTCACAATATTTTGTCGTATTAGTCTATGAATCACAAAAGGTTGGAAGAGCTCAAGCGCCATTTCTTTTGGTAGACCACACTGATGCATTTTTAACTTGGGGCCAACGACTATTACAGATCTTCCTGAGTAGTCGACACGCTTACCTAGAAGATTTTGTCTGAATCTTCCTTGTTTTCCTTCAATGATGTCACTAAGAGATTTAAGAGCTCTATTATTCGCTCCAACAACAGTCCTTCCTCTCCTGCCATTATCTATAAGAGCATCAACTGCCTCCTGAAGCATTCTTTTTTCATTTCGTACAATAATTTCAGGAGCTAAAATTTCTTGAAGTCTTGCAAGTCTATTGTTTCTGTTGATAACCCTTCTGTAAAGATCATTTAAGTCAGAAGTTGCGAATCTTCCTCCATCAAGCTGAACCATTGGTCTAAGGTCTGGAGGTATTACTGGAATTGCATCTAATACCATCCATTCTGGTTTAGCGTTAGTTGCAATAAAATTATCAATAACTCTTATTCTTTTTATCAGTTTTGCCCTTTTCTGACCCTTACTACTAGTAATTTCTTCTCTAAGCTCTTCAGCAACCTGATTTAAGTCAAGGTCCTCAAGTAGTTGTTTCAAGGCTTCAGCACCGATACCGACAAAAGGTTCATTTTCAATTGTTGAATCTTCAGCATAGATTTCGTCTTCAATTTCTAGCCATTCATCCTCGGTAAGTAATTGCTTATATTTAAGCTCTTTGTGATCACCTGGATCTAAAACGACGTAGCAATTAAAATAAACAATTTGTTCTACATCTCTAAGTGGAATATCTAAAAGAATTGCAACGTAACTTGGAATCCCTTTCAAATACCAAACATGAGAAACTGGCGCAGCAAGTTTTATATATCCCATTCTATGTCTTCTAACCCTACTTTCAGTAACCTCTACACCACATCTCTCACAAACGATCCCTCTATGTCTAACTCTTTTATACTTCCCGCAATGACATTCCCAATCTTTAGAGGGCCCAAAAATCTTTTCACAAAACAATCCATCCATTTCTGGTTTCAGTGTTCTGTAATTAATTGTTTCGGGTTTAGTTACTTCACCCACCACTTGTCCATTAGGTAATGTCCTCTGTCCCCAATCCATTATTCTTTGTGGAGAAGCTATTGAAATTTTGACGTAATCAAAGTGATTTTCTGTTCTTAAGTTGCTGTTTGTCATTGTTGGTAAATTAAATGGTTTTTGTTGAGTATTTAATCTTCCTCATATTCAGAGGTGCCCAGTGATTCGTATGTCGGCCTAGATGGAGTATTCCTTCTTGGATTTATATCTTGCATTAAATCTACCTCTTTACCTTCATCTGTATAAACACCAATATCTAATCCAAGAGATTGTAATTCCCTCATAAGAACTTTAAATGACTCAGGAGTACCAGGCCTAGGAATTGGCTTACCTTTCACGATTGCATTTAAAGCTTCATTTCTTCCTTGCATATCATCTGATTTAACTGTTAAAAGTTCTTGCAGAGTATACGCTGCCCCATAAGCTTCAAGTGCCCAAACTTCCATTTCTCCAAGCCTTTGCCCACCTTGCTGAGCTTTTCCACCTAATGGTTGTTGTGTAACTAAAGAATAAGGGCCAGTAGACCTTGCGTGAATTTTATCATCCACCAAGTGGACTAACTTAAGGAAATGTGAGTATCCAACTGCAACTGGCTGATCAAATGGTTCTCCAGTCCTACCATCTTTGAGTAATAACTTTCCTGGATCTTCAGGATTATAAACCCACGCTTTACCAGGTTGTTTCGCAGCCTCCTCTAAAAATGCTTGAACAGTCTGATGTGATTTTTCAGCACCGTACATTTCATCAAATGGGACGACTTTAACCCTGCAATTTAAATTAGAGGCTGCCCATCCCATAAGTAATTCAAAAACTTGACCAACATTCATCCTACTTGGAACTCCTAAAGGATTGAGTACTATGTCTACAGGTGTACCATCAGGCAAATAAGGCATATCTTCTCTAGGTAAGATTCTGCTAATAATTCCTTTGTTGCCGTGCCTTCCAGCCATTTTATCGCCAACTTGTATTTTCCTTCTCTGAGCCACATATACCCTAACAACCATATTGGCACCTGGAGGTAATTCATCACCTTGTTCTCTTGTATAAATCCGAACATCCAAAACTCTTCCTTTTTCAGTCTTAGGAACTCTTAGAGAGTTGTCTCTGACATCTCTGGCCTTTTCACCGAAAATAGCTCTCAAAAGTTTTTCTTCAGGTGGTTGGTCCGATTCGCCTTTTGGAGTAACTTTTCCAACAAGAATGTCTCCACTTTCTACAAAAGCACCAATTCTAATTATCCCCATTTCATCAAGATTATTTAAACTGTCTTCTGAAATATTAGGAATCTCTCTAGTGATTTCTTCTGGTCCCAACTTTGTTTGCCTTGCTTCAATTTCATATTTTTCAATATGCACCGATGTATATAAATCATCAGTTACCATTCTTTCGCTTACAAGAATTGCATCTTCGTAGTTGTAGCCCTCCCATGGCATGTATGCAATTAGAACATTCTGACCTAATGCAATTTCGCCTCCTTCACATGCAGATCCATCCGCTAAAACTTGACCAGAAATTACTTGATCTCCAATTTTTACTATAGGTCTTTGATTTAGGCAGGTATCTTGATTTGATCTTTGATATTTTTGAAGATAATGATAATGTTCATTACCATCATTATCTTTAACAACAATCTCATTAGCATCTACATAAGAAACTGTTCCATTGACTTTTGTTATTGGAACCATTCCAGAGTCTCTAGCAACCTGTGATTCTAAACCTGTACCAACTAAAGGGCGCTCTGGTCTTAGCAATGGCACTGCTTGTCGTTGCATATTAGATCCCATCAAAGCTCTATTGGCATCATCATGTTCCAAAAAGGGAATAAGCGAAGTTGCAACTGAAATAACCTGAACAGGAGAAAGCTGAACGTAATCAACTTGATGAGGAGGCACTTTTTCAAAATCTTGTCGATATCGCACTGGTATTAAATCTGCAAGTATGTTTCCATCCTCGTCTGTTGCGACATCTCCTGGAGCGACCCTACACTCATCTTCTAAATCAGCAGAAAGATAAATAGGTTTACCTTTTTTATTTACTTGACCGTTATTAACCTCCCAAAAAGGAGTTTCAATAAACCCATACTCATTGACTCTTGCATGGGTTGCTAAAGAGTTTATAAGTCCTGCGTTAGGACCTTCAGGAGTCTCTATAGGGCATAATCTTCCATAATGTGAAGGATGAATATCTCTTACAGCAAAACCTGCCCTCTCCCTCGTCAAGCCTCCAGGTCCTAAAGCTGAGATTCTTCTCTTATGTGTTAGTTCAGCTAGAGGATTAGTTTGATCCATAAATTGACTCAATTGACTTGAGCCAAAAAACTCCTTTATGGCAGCAACCAAAGGTTTAGGATTAACTAGTTGAGCAGGAGTGAGCGAATCTGTTTCTCCAACGGTCATTCTTTCTTTAATAATTCTCTCTAAACGGTTAAGTCCAACCCTTACTTGATTTTGAAGAAGTTCTCCTACAGATCTCACCCTTCGATTACCAAGGTGATCAATATCATCCAAACTAGCACCACCAATATCCAACTCTAAGTTAATCAGATAATCAATAGTAGAGAGAACATCTTCATGAGTAAGAGTTCTTACATCATCCGGTACAGTAAGTCTCAACTTTTTATTGATTTTATATCTACCAACTCGACCTAGATCATATCTTTTAGGATCAAAAAATCTACTATGCAGTAATTGTTGCCCACCTGAGACAGATGGTGGTTCACCAGGACGTAACTTTTTATAGAGCTCAAGTAAAGCCTGATCCTCTGAGTTTATTCCTTCATCATTAGCTGAATCAATTGAGTTTTGATAAAACTCAGGATGTCTAAGTTTATCGATCACATCATTATCGGAGAGTCCCATAGCTCTCATAAGAACGTGAGCATTAATTTTCCTAGTTTTATCAACTCTTACATAAAGTAAATTATTTTTATCAGTCTCAAATTTTAACCAAGCCCCTCTGTTTGGAATAACACTAGCATTATAAGTCCTTCGTCCATTCTTATCCAGTTCGTCTTTGAAGAATACTCCTGGACTTCTAACAATTTGATTTACAATAACTCTTTCTGCACCATTAATTATAAAAGTTCCTCTTTCTGTCATTAATGGCAATTCGCCAATAAATACTTCTTGTTCTTTAATTTCCCCTGTCTCTTTATTGATTAATCTACAAGTTACATACATTTGAGAGGCAAATGTTGCATCTCTTCGTTTTGCTTCTTCAACATTATGCCTAGGCCTTTTCAACCTATACTCTTCGCCAATAAAATGTAATTCTAGTTTGCCTGTGTAATCAGATATCGGAGAAAAGTTTTGAAGTTCTTCTATTAAACCCTTTTCCAAAAACCATTTAAAGCTTGCTCTTTGTACTTCAACTAAATCTGGTAGATAAGTAGCTGTTTTTGCTACCTGTAAAGCGCTACTGCTCATCCAAGAAAACCTGCGATTATGTGAGATTTACTATTTACTTTAAATCTACTTAATATTAGTTGTTTAACTTTTCATTTAATTTGAAATCAATCATTAAATCTCGATTTCAACAAAAATTCAACAATAAAATAAAATTGTTATTAATGGTTATCAAACCATAAACTTAGAAAGTTAAAACTAAAAATTAAGAAAAATTTCCAGTAATTCCTAATTCTAACAGCTTCTAGGTCATCTTAACAAGTCAAATTTAAACAATTCTTCAGCATTCTTAGATGACTCTTTGGCAATTGTTTTTAATTCTGTTGACCTTAAATTTGCCATAAATTTAGCGACATTTTCAACAAATGCAGGTTCATTTCTTTTGCCTCTATGAGGAACAGGGGCTAAAAAAGGTGAGTCAGTTTCAATTAAATATCTATCATTAGGAACCATTTTGGCGCAATCATGAATTTCTTGTGATTTTGGGAAAGTCACTATTCCACTAAAACTGATGTAAAAACCGAGATCCAAGAATTGATTCATTTCTTTTGGGGTACCTGTCCAACAATGAAGCACACCTTTTGGACATTTACCTTTTTTAGAAAGGTCATTGCATATCTCGATCATTTCAGTTGCTGCATCTCTACAATGAATTATGACTGGAAGATTTATTTCACAAGCTAATTCCATTTGTGGAATAAGAGCCTCAATTTGCTGACTTTTATTGTCATTTTTAAAGAAATCAAGACCTAATTCTCCAATAGCTACAACTCTTTTGTCTTCTTGAGCTGACTTTCTTAAAAGCGATTGTGAATTTAGTTCCCATTTTTTTGCTTCAAGGGGGTGCAAACCTACTGAATAATAAATTTCATTGAATGTATGGGATATTTTTTTTAACTTTGGAATTTCTGATAATTCACAACATGCATGAACTAATTTCTTTACACCTTTTGAACGCAATCTTAAAAGAACATCTTCAATATCTTTCTCAAAGTTTTCAAATATCAAATGACAGTGTGAGTCTATGAGTTCTATATTGCTCATAATTATGAACTACCTTATTACTTTGCTGTAAGAGTAGTTTTTACAAATTTGTTTATTTTTGATTTTTTATGAGCCCCATTATTTTTATGTAGTGCATTTTTTTTAACTGCTTTATCTATTAAACTAAAAGCTTTATTAAGGCTTGTTTTCACTAAAGTTTTATTATCCTCACTAGGTTCTTGTTTATATTTTTCACAATTTTCAAGTGTTTTTTTTGTCAAAGTTCTAACTGTTGATTTATATGATTTATTAATTAAACGATTTCTTTCTGCAATTTGTATTCTTTTTTTTGCTGATTTGTTATTCGCCACAGAGGGTTATTAAATGTAGGAACATTATCATAACAAATAAATCGACTACTAATCAATAATATATAATTTGAATAGATTACTAAATTTAGGTCTAAACCTTTTCAATTTGAAAAATTAGGAATATGAGGATCATAAATGATAAAAAAGAAGCCTTCCAAGAACTAAAAAGGATCGCAACTCGAACAAATTCAGAAAACAATCATAAAATAAATGCAATAGTTGAAGAAATTCTTCAAGAGGTGAATACTTATGGCGATATAGCTGTTGAAAAATACACAAGAAAATTTGATGGTTTCAACCCTAACCCAATGCAAGTTGGAGCTGAAACTATAAAGAATGCATGGGATGAAATTGATAGTAATCTAAAGCGCTCACTCGAGGTAGCTCATCAAAGAATAAAAATATTTCATGAAAAAGAAATTCCAATATCTTTCACTTTAAGAGGAGAACATGGTGATTTAGTACAAAGGAGATGGCGACCAGTTAAAAAAGCTGGAATTTACATCCCTGGAGGTAGAGCTTCATATCCAAGCACTGTATTAATGAACGCGATACCTGCAACAGTAGCAGGAGTAGAAGAAATCATAATGGTATCCCCAGGAAATGCAGAAGGGGAAATCAACAAAACTGTTTTAGCTGCAGCTTACTTATCTGGAATCAACAAAGTTTTTAGAATTGGAGGAGCACAAGCAATTGGTGCTCTAGCCTTTGGAACAAATCAAATAGATAAGGTTGACGTCATTTCAGGTCCAGGGAATATCTATGTGACTACTGCTAAAAAACTCATTTATGGTTCTACAGGAATTGATTCCTTAGCCGGACCAAGTGAAATATTAATAATTGCTGATGAATCAGCTCGAAGTACACATATAGCATCTGATTTATTAGCACAAGCAGAACATGATCCTTTAGCTTCTTCAATACTTCTTACTACATCAAAGAAGCAGGCTAAAGAAGTTTTAGAAGAAATTTATAAAAAAATAGATGATCATCCAAGAAAAGAAATTTGCACACAATCAATTAAAAACTGGGGATTAATTGTGATTTGCGAAAATCATGAATCATGTATTGAATTGAGCAATCAATTTGCTCCAGAACACCTAGAAATCTTAGCTTATGATCCAACTAAGATTCTTGAGGGTATAGAGAACGCAGGGGCAATATTTTTAGGGAAATGGACACCGGAAGCTGTTGGAGATTACTTGGCAGGACCAAATCATACTTTACCCACATCAGGAAATTCTAGATTTAGCGGTTCTTTAGGAGTTGAAACTTTTATGAAAAATACATCAATAATAGAGTTCAATGAAGAGAGTTTAAAAGCTAACAGTACTGACATTATTAATCTTGCTAGAAGTGAGGGCCTATTCAGTCATGCCAATTCAGTACAGGTAAGATTAAAAGATTAAAAAACTTTCTGAGGAGAATATACAACTGGAGTATTATTTTCAATCCTGCCAACTAATACTTTATCTGTAAGATCAATAAATAAGCCATTTTCCAATACCCCAGGGATATTATTAATGCTCATTTCAACTTCTTTTGGATTCTGAATACCATCATTAAATAATACGTCCAATATTAAATTTCCCTGATCAGTAACAACTGGGCCAGCTTTTTTTACAGCCATTCTCAAAGTAGAATTTCCATTCATTTCTGAAATAACTTCTTGCACTTGCTTCCAAGCATTTGGAAGAACTTCTACAGGTAAAGGAAAAGATTTATTTAAATTTTGTACCAGTTTAGTTTCGTCAACAACAATTAATAATTTATTAGCTTTAGATGCCACTAACTTTTCTCTGACATGACATGCTCCTCCCCCTTTGATTAATTGAAACCCTGGATCAACTTCATCTGCTCCATCTATAGCTAAATCGATTTGAGAAACTGAAGCTAAGTCTATCAGCGGGATATCGAGTTCTAAGGCTAAAACTTCAGACTGAAAAGAAGTTGCAACACCTCTTATATTTGTCAACTTTCCAGAACGAATTTCACTCGCAAGACTCTTTATCATTAAAGCAGCTGTCGATCCAGATCCTAATCCCAGTACCATGTCACTCTTTACTTCCTTAATTGCTGCATCAGCAACTATTTGCTTCATTTGAGTTTGTGAATCCAAAATCTTTTTTTCTATGTGTATAGATTATTAAATTTCAATGGG
>QCLZ01000001.1 GCA_003214175.1 Prochlorococcus sp. AG-418-I20 | reverse complement strand
TAGATGTTGAAGTGCTTTCTCCAAATGGACCAGATGAAACTTGGCCAAATACATATGGCATTTGGGGGAAAGAAGTTGATCAACTAGGGCTTCAGGATTTACTTGAATATAGATGGAAGAATACTGTAAGTTTTTTTGGGCATGGCGCTTTAGAAGAGCAGGACGACGAGAATAAAGCCACGGAACATTCACTAGATTATGGACTATTTGATAAGAAGAAACTCCACAATTATTGGTTTAATGAATGCAATAAGTCTTTTATTAAATGGCATCAAGGCTTTGCAAACAAAATACATTTTGAAAAATACAAAAGTACAGTAACTACAAAAGATGGCAAAAGTTACTCTGCAAGATTAGTAGTAGATGCAACAGGGTATGATCCTGTTTTTCTTAAATTAAAATCGTGTGGTCCCTTAGCAGTCCAAACTTGTTATGGGATAGTAGGTAATTTTAGTAAACCTCCGCTTAAGAACGGGCAGTTTGTATTAATGGACTATAGAAATGACCATCTTAACGATGAGCAAAAAAAAGAACCGCCAACTTTTCTTTATGCCATGGATATGGGGGATGGGAAATATTTTCTTGAAGAGACATCTCTTGGTTTAGTAAATCCCCTAACAATGGAAAATTTAAAAGAGAGGTTAGAGAAGAGGCTTTCTTATAGAAATATATCAATCACAAGCATGCAGCACGAAGAGCTTGGCTTATTTCTACCTATGAATATGCCAATCCCAGATTTCAAACAACAAATACTTGGATATGGTGGTGCTGCTTCAATGGTACATCCTGCATCTGGATATTTAATTGGTAATGTTTTAAGGAGAGCTCCACTTGTCGCCAAGGCAGTCTCAGAAGCAATTAAAAACAAAAATCTAAGTACCTATCATATTGCTAGAAAAGGTTGGGAAACTTTATGGTCAAAAGAATTAATTAGGAAGAAATCACTTTACCAATTTGGATTAGAAAAACTCATGAGGTTTGACGAGAAACTATTGAGAGAATTTTTTGGCAGTTTTTTCCAACTACCTAAAAATCAATGGTATGGTTTTCTAACTGATACTCTTTCTTTAAAAGAGATTGTATATGCGATGTGCGTAATGTTTATAAAGGCTCCATGGAGTGTAAAGAAAGGCCTTATGATTATGCATGGAAGAGAATTTAAAATGTTACTTAGGATAATATTTCCAAACATATAGTTAAAAAATGAGAACCATATTAATAAGTGGAGCCAGTAGAGGTATTGGACTAAATATTGCACATAAAGAATTAAAAGAAGGCAATAGAATTAGTGTTGGCATAAGAGATTTAGAATCATTAAAAGGAACCGCTATTGATCCAAAAAAGTGGCCAGAAGGGAAAATTATAATCAACCACTATGATGCTTTAAAAAAAATTACAGCCGAAAATTGGATAAAAAATACCGTAGATGAATTTGGAGGATTTGATTCAGTAATAAATTGTTCTGGAGTATTATCTAGAGTTCCTTTCTTATACAAAGATGGTGATGAGGAAGATATTTTAAATACACTCAATATTAACTTTTTGGCAATTTGGAATTTATGTAGGATTTCATGGGGGCATTTATGTGCCTCAGGCAGAGGAAGAATTATTGTTTTAGTTTCAATGAGTGGGAAAAGATCCAAAGGTGATTTAGCCGCATATTCTTCTTCAAAGTTTGCTTTGATGGGATTATGCCAAACAATGAAAAATAAAGGTTGGGATAAAAATATTAGGGTTTCAGCAATTTGCCCAAGTTGGGTTAATACCGATATGGCACAAAACATCTCTTCCCTAGATAAATCAAGCATGACACAACCTGCTGATATTGCTGAGATATGCTCAACCATTTTGAAACTACCGACACAATCGATTCCTTTTGAAATTGCCTTAAATTGTAATTATGAAATTTAACCTAAATTAAAAGTTAAATACCCCATCGTTAACAATGCAATTGCAATAAATAAACCTTTTATTCGATTAGTTAACAATGAAAAAAGAGATAAATCTTCAGAAAAGTATCCGCCAAAACTACCTGTAATAAATAATATAACCATTGGTAGAGATGCCATTCCGAAAGAATAAGATATAGATTTGACAAATCCAAAATTTAAATAATTAAAAATAAAGGAACTTAATGAAAATAATAAAAAAGATGCAAATAGAGTAATCGAAACTTCAGCATCTAAAGTGTGAGGTAAGCTTCCCTTTAATTCAAATTGCTTTTTACATTCTTTAATTTGTCTTTTAGAGAGCTTTAAATAACCAGTTTCAGGAATTCTTTGCGACTTATATTTTCTTAGTAATCTTGCTTCAAGAGTTTCTGGCTCCTTTGTCATAATTGATGTTAATAATTCATCTGGCTTTAATTTCTTAATTTTCTTTTCAAGGTTGTCCGTTTTACCAATCCTATAAAGGTCTCCTACTCTAATTAGGTAAACATATCCCGACATTTGCGTTGTAAAATTAATACTGTTCCTACTTAAATAATACTAAAAGAATTAAGGAAATTAAAAGTTTTTACAATATGAAAAATGATATTTTATATTCATTTAGAAGATGCCCATATGCAATTCGTGCAAGATGGGCCCTATTAATTTGTGAAATAAAAGTAGAGATAAGAGAAATTGATTTAAAAAATAAACCTCTAGATTTTTTAAATAATTCAAAGACGAAAACTGTTCCAATACTTATAAAAAAAAATAGTGAAGTTATTGAAGAAAGTCTTGAAATCATCCTTTGGGCTCTCTCAGAGTCAAAAAAGGAAAATATCAAATTAATTTATTTTCCTGAGAACAAAAAGGAAGATATTTTTGGGATAATTGATGAAAACGATAACGAATTCAAATATCATTTAGATCGATTTAAATATGCCACAAGATATCAGAATAGTGATGAAGAATATCATTTCACAAATGCGATTAAATTTATAAAGAAATGGAACGAACTTCTTACAGAAAACAAATACTTTTTTGGAGATAGCCCCACAATCGCTGATTGGTCTATTTGGCCTTTTGTAAGACAATTTAGAATCGCTTGTGAAAGTCAAAAAAGAACAAATTATTTTGAACCATCAATAAAAAACTGGTTAGATTCTTTTGAGAAAAATAGAGAATTTGAATCCTTAATGTATAAATACGAATTATGGGAACCATATTCTAGAAAGAATTATTTCCCATCTAATTAACTTTCTAACAACTTCCTTTTCTCAATTATTCTCGCTAACTCCAAAAAATATCCTGCAGTCCTAAATTTGCCTATATTTTTTTCCTTAAAATCAAGATCACTTCTGATTTCTGCAGTCTCCGCCATAAGCAAATCTAAATCATTTGATCCAAGACTATACAATTCACCAAGTTCAATTTCCCTTCCGAGTAAATGACTCCTAAACCACTTCCCTTTATTTTCTTGAGGTGGAATATCGTAGGAAGAAAATGACATTAAAATAAAACTTAAGCTTTTACCATTCTAGGGTTATTATTAAAACTTTTTCATCTCTACTTTATTAAAAATCAGTGCAATTAAAAGAATTGCGAATGTAATTAGGGCACAAATTTCTGTCCAATAATCTAACCCAATTTTAGAAATCATTAATGGGGCAAGAACCGTGAATAGTCCCCCAGAAAGGATTAACTGAGCGAATAGCTGTTTTGACGTAAAAATTGGTAGAGTCTTAGAAATATTTTTAGGATCTGCAAGCCTTAAAAGCAGTAACCCAGAGGCTACTACACCTGTAGAATTACCAAACTCTATCAAACTTTTTTCAAACCAATAATCATCAAAAATAAAGTATGCAAAAAAAGCAATGCAGATTAAATTCCAAAACAAACCGAAAATAGTAAATACTAAAATAAGTATCCAATTATCAAAAACAACTGCAATATCTAAACTCGCCATAGCTGTAAAAATTAATAAGTCTGTGGATAAAATACCAATCTCCCTTTGCAGAATATTTGAAATAAATTCGGTATTTTTGGTTTTTTCTAAAATATATCTAATAAGGAGCGAACCTATAAGGATAAAAGGGAATACTGGTAGTGAAAAAATAATTTCCTTTGAAAAATCACCAAAAGAACTTGAAATATACCTTAAAAATTTAAGTAGCAAAACACCAAAAGAAATTGCCAAACCAGAGAATCCAAGATTTATTATAAAAATTCTTAAATCTGCAAAAATTCCTATCTTATTTTTTCCCTTTTGAGTATCTTTTTGTTCAAGAATTTCCTCAGTATCTGAAAGACCTAAAGTTCTGCCAAGAAAAATAAATATGCTTCCCAATATTGAAGAGGATAAAAGACCCATTGTTGCCATAGCTAAACCAAGATCTAAACCATTTGGGAAACCTAGTTTATTAAAACTTTCACCGATTATTGATGCAGCTCCATGACCACCTTCAAAACCGACCTCTATTAAACATCCCATTAGAGGATTTGCATCCATAGATGGGGGCAGAAAATATTTAACAACAAGTCCACCAACAAAAAATTGTCCAAAACCTAGTGAAAGAGCTAATAGAAATTGATTAAAAATTGGTTTAACTAAACCGTTTATATTAGGGATAGGTCTTCCCATCATTAAAGTTGCGAAGACTAATGATAAAAGAGGAGTAGGAAAATTACTCCAAACATTGATTGTTTCTTTTGGTAAAAAGTGTATCGCACCAAATGGGCCTATAGATATACCTAAAATTCCTGATATAACTGCTATCGGCAATCCAAATCTCTCGAGTTGAACAGCTAGTTTAAATTTCCTTCCAAAAATCAACAAAAAAAATATAATTAATAATCCAAAAAAACTTATTAAAAGAGAATTTGAAAAAATATCCTTATTCTCTAGAGAAAAAATATTCAATGATTTCAAAAACATATAATTCTAAATCTAAATTAATAAACAAAATTTTTCAAATAAAAAAGGCTCCTTAAAGAGGAGCCTTTTGATATTAGTAATGAAATTTGTGAATTAATCTTTAAGAGTAACTGTTGCACTATCAATATTACTGATAGCATTAGTAACTCTCTTGAAATCAAAGCCTAGTGCTCTTAAAGCATGCCATAGATGACCTTGAATAAAGAAGAATCCAAAATAGTAATGAACATTTGCTAACCATGCCCTTGAAGTGTAATCACCATCAGGAAGATCAACAGTATCTACCCAATAAGGAGAAATACTAAACTTCAATTGAAGTGGTTCACCAAAGAATTCAGTTGGATAAACTGTTGTGTTAGCTGCACTCCAGAAGGCTGCAATAATAGCCATCCAGCCTATTCCAGCTAGTGACCATGACAGAACAGCTTCTGCAGAGAGAAGTCCTTTACCTTTAAATTTGGTATATTCACCAACTTGCTTAGTAGCAATATGCCAAGCACCACCAGTGATCTCAACGAAAGCAAGAAAAGCATGGCCTCCCATTACTTCTTCAAGGCTATCAATAGTCAAAAAGTCTGCTTGGTGATTCCAAATTTTGGCCAAATTTAATTCATACTCAACCTGTCTTACAGAACCAATAGCTGGATCATAAATTCCATGAACCCTTGCCCATTCAACAAAAGCGATAACTGCTAAACCAAGAAAGATTAAATGGTGACCAAGAATAAATGTCAATTTGTCTGGATTATCCCATTCAATATTGAATTTTCTAGCTCTTGCTATATCAGAATCTTCTAGATTTCCAGGAAGAAGTAAAGAGTGTAAAAGTCCTCCGGCTGCTAAAACCATAGAAGAAACTAAGTGAACTATTGCTATCGCTAGAACAGGTTTAGTATCTCCCATCGCAACACCATTAGCATCAAACCCTATTCCAAGAGTTGCTAAGTGAGGAAGAACGATTAGAGGTTGATGACCCATTGGGACACTTGGGTCAAATCGTGAAAGTTCAAAAAGGGTGAATGCACCCGCCCAGAAAACAATTAATCCTGCATGAGCTACATGAGCAGCAATGAATTTTCCTGAGCGATTTGCTACACCTGAATTACCAGCCCACCATCCATAGGTAGTATCTGGATTTCCATAGGTTTGCATTTAGGAATTGATTAGCTTAAACGTTTTGAGAATACTTTATATTTCACCAAACAGTTGAATTCATAACAAAATTGTAAAGGTTATTAATCCTAGCTATTACGAAACAAGAATTATTAATAGGGCAATACAAGAGTAAAGAAGGTAGATTTAATGAAGAAAAATTATTCTCAGAGATATAAGTTTTGTAAAATAAACCAGTATTCTTCAATTAAGAAAATTCTAATAAATTTGATTTTGCTGACATTAAACGATGTTTTGTTTCATTAAACCATCCTGTTTATTGCCTCATTCTCAATCATTTATTAAATATGAGATAAGACATCTAATATTATGACTACTTCTCAAGAGTCTTCTATAAAATTTTCACTAGAAATGAAATCGGAAGTTCATTACAAAAAGGCTGCGAAATCATACAGAAAATCAAAACAATATATAAATATGATTAACTTATATCCAACTTTGCAACACACTCTAATTGAGTGTAAGGATGAGAATCTAATCGAATAAATATTTTATATATTTTCCCGGATTAATCAGGATTATATATCATTTTTTAGGCTGCAATATTATACTTTTCTTCAGAATAAAATTTATTAATTATTTCTCTGCACATTTTTATATTGTATAGCGCTTTGGGTTTCCAAGGTTTTTTCTGACCGTGTGGAGAGCTTTTCCAATGAATCCCAGGCTTAAGTATTCCATTTTCACGTAAAAAAGAAAGTTTAATTTCAGTTATTCCCAGTTTTTCCGAAGTCAACTGAGATGAGCTCCACATATCCCCTAACATTGAATTAATTAAATATTATTAATCCTTGATAACGTTAATTTTATTTTTTTGAAAGGGGTAAAACTTTTAAATAATTATTAAGTCACAAAAACCTAGTATTTACAAAGAAAAGAGATTTGAGAGATTTATATCAAATTAAGAAATATTAAATAAAGAATCTCCATTAATGAATATCTCATCGATACCCTTTCCTTTCTTGATGGATTTATAGTTAACGTATTGTTCTGTAATCGATTGATGCTTTGGAAGATTGATCCAACCCTTGTGCCAATTTCCACTATTTATTAATTCTTCATAAGTAGTTTTTAAATTAATTTCAGAATCAAGGACAGAAACCATTAAAAAACTAATATTTCCTTTTTCTTTAGTCTCATTTAATAAAACAAAATGTCTTAATCCTTTTATGGTTTTATTAGAAGTCCAGTAATTTTCCATAATTATTTTTTCTTAATGTTCCCCTCAGAATTTTTTCTAGATATTTTCTTATATTCATTTCTAATTTCGTCTAATAAAAGTTTTCTTTTATCCATGTAGTTAAGAGAATCTTGTTTTGTTAAGTTATATCTTTCTTTTTTAGTTAAATTCATCCAATTATTAAGATTCTTTTTATTGAAAGTTGTTGTTTTTTTAGAATTAAAAACTTTTTGTTTTCTATTTAATTTAAGAAAATTCCTTAAATTAAAAAAAATAAATATAAAAATAAAAATTATCACTATCTTTAAGAACATCACTTTACAAGTAAGTTATTGTTTATCCAATTTTCTAATTTAATATCATTCTCAAAAGATATAACCTCCTCTTCATTCCCATGACCTGATTGATCAAAAAGTCTTATAATAAATTGCTTTTTAACTGCCTCATCATCACCAATAACAATAATACTTTTAGATTTAAGTTTATTTGCCTTTTTAAATTGCTTAGAGAATGAGGCTCCGCTTAAATCTAACTCAACTAACAAATCGTAATTTCTTAATTTTCTAGATAAATCCATTGCTAATGATTCAGCAATTAAGCCTTGATTAATGATATAGATATCAGTATTTCTTGGAATTTCAAGCTCTTTTCCTGCGAGTAAAATTAATCTTTCTAAACCAATAGCGAAACCAATTGCAGGAGTGTTTGGCCCTCCCATTTGTTTTATTAAATCGTCGTATCTCCCTCCTCCGCAAACTGTAGCTTGGGAGCCTAGAGCTCCACTAGTAATTTCAAAAGCTGTATGAGTGTAGTAATCTAAACCTCTTACAAGATTAAAATTTTCTACAAAAGGTATTTTTAAAACCTCTAATTGTCTTTTTAAGTCTAAATATCTGTTATGACTTTTTTCAGATAAAAAATCAAATAATCTTGGTGCATTTTTAAGAACTTTTTTAGTTTGAATATTCTTTGAGTCAAAAATCCTTAAGGGATTTTTAGTAATCCTGTTCTGAGAATCTAAATCTAGAGAATTTTTATTTGTTTCTAACCATTTTAAAAAAGATTTTTGAAAATTGGATCTGTCATTAGTATCACCTAACGTATTTATTTCAAGATTGAGTTCTTTTATTCCTAATTTACCTAAGATATCCCAAGCTAAAGCAATAATTTCAACATCACTTCTAACTGAATCATGTCCTATAAACTCAACACCTAATTGATGAAACTGTCTTTGCCTGCCTGCTTGAGGTCTTTCGTATCGAAACATAGGACCCATGTACCAAAGTTTTTGAAGAGGATTAGACGATATTCCATTTTGTATTAACGCTCGTGCGACTGAGGCTGTTCCTTCAGGTCTTAGAGTGCAAGATCTCTCCCCCCTATCAAGAAATGTATACATTTCCTTACTGACAACTTCTGTTCCTTCACCAATTCCTCTTATAAATAATTCGGTCATTTCCAATATTGGTGTTCTTATTTCTTTGATCGATGCTCTAGAAAGCTGTTCTAATAAAATTTTTTCAACGTTTTGCCACTTTATTAATTGATCAGGAAATAGGTCTACTGTTCCTCTTAGGTTTTTTAAGTTATTCAAAGTTCTAAAAAATAATTCAAAATTTTTAATTCATCTAGAAATTAATCTTTGATTGTTTATTTTGTGAGACAATTTTAATTTAACATTTAGAAAAACTATTGGGAATTAATAAAAGTAAAGAGAATCAACATTGCGGTACAAAACCAAAAAAAATTGCTTTTGGAATTGCACCTCTTGGTATAGTTTCAATAGGAATAGTTCCAATGGGAGTAATAAGTATAGGGGTAGTCCCAATGGGTGTATTTTCTTTTGGTGCAGTCGCAATGGGAATAGTCAATTTATCAGTAGTCGGGATGGGAATTATCTCTGCCGGTGTTACTACTATGGGGATATGGGAGTATTCACCTAATTCTCATAAAAATCATCATAATCATTCCAAACAAATTTCAAATTCAAATAAGGAAAATATGATGTCAGATCTATTTAACACTAAACAAGAGGCTGAAAAGGCTGCTTCAAAATTCGGATGTATTGGAGCACATAAAATGGGTAATAAATGGATGCCTTGTAAGATGCACTAAATATTTTCTTAGTCAAAAATTAAATAAATATTAATTCAAAATTTCAACTCTAAAATCAAGATTTTTTGCCTCATCAGTAGTTAATTTTCTTGACCAAGCTCCTTGCACAGGACTATTCCATCTGAACCCAGCATTTTTAGCTAAAGACCTATCTTCATAACTAACCAAAGCCTTGTATAAAAACCTCGGTTCAGTAGCTTTAAGTAAAAGTTCCTCTAAGTTGTCGCATTTTTTGAAGATCTCAGATATGTAAATGCAATCAGATAAAGCTCTATGTAAATTCCAAACTGGTATTGAAAAAGATAAGGCTAGATCAGTTACTGAAGGTCTTGTTTTTAGTGATTTTTGAAAAGACCAATTAATATCCTCTAAACTACATATCCATTTCTTATTAAGCTTAGGCAATCTTCCTTTTCCAAACCATTTCTTATCAAACTCCACATTATGAGCAACGATGAAATCTGAAGAATCAACAAGTTTTAGAAAGAAATTCAATCCATCTTCCCATGGTTGAGAGATATTAGTTACCTCTGCAGATATACCATTTACATGTTCGGCTTCATTATTATTAACTGGAAATAAAAAAGAAACTTGTGAAAGTACACATTTAAAAGATACATCAAATAAGATGCAACCTATTTCTATCACTTCATCTTTATTTTCGTCTAAACCTGTTGTTTCAGTATCAAGAATTAAAATTTTTTCAATTTTTTTATTTTTATTCGTTACTCTCTCTTCAGAGGGATTGGTGTTAATTTGATCATGAAGAAAATCCAATTGATTTAATTCTTTTTTGTTAAATAGTTCCAATTAAGTCAAAATACTTTCATTTATCTTGACGCATTTAATAAATATTTCTTTTAAATTAATATAAATTAAAAAACAAGCTAGAAAATATTTTTTGAAATATTTTTAGTTTATGAAAGATGACTTTTACAAAATTTCAATTTAACAATTTCTGTTATTGGCCTTCAAATCCAAAAAAAATTGTTGAATTTATTGGTGGAAGTTATTTAGCTTCTAAGCCAGATTTAACTTATAGAAGATTCATAGAGAGTTTAATTAATAAAAATTATGCAGTACATGCATATAAATACACACCACAATTTGATCACCAACAACTTGCTATCAAAGCATGGAAAGATTTTAAGAATTGCCGAATATCTTTATCCACGAGAATAGGTGCATCAATTCCTTCAATAAGAATTGGCCATAGCCTAGGCTGTAAACTTCATTTAATTTCTCCTGATGGCGGAAGAAATTGCGAAAAATTCATATCTATTAGTTTTAATAATTTTAGTGCTAACAAATCAATTCCATTATTGAAACAAATTTCTCAAAAATTAGAATTCAACAGTGAATTTAGCCCAAGTCCCGAAAGAACTTTGCGATTAATTGAAAAAACATATAGTCAAAAAAATAACTTCCTAATAAAATTCAACTCAGACGAATTAGATCAAACAGATAAATTATTTTCTTGTCTAAAAACAAGAAAAGAAGATAATTCTAAGGGGATAATGCTAAAAGGGACACATACCATAATTGCAAGCGCAGGACTAAGAGAAAATTTTTTGGGAGACTGGGCCGATGATGAATTCAAAAGAAATACTATAAAAAAAATTTCTAATTTAATTGATGAATCTTAATTAGGATAATTCTTTCAATTTTTCCAAAACAGAACTATCTTCGAGAGTGCTTATATCCCCACTAATTTTTTCTCCAGCAGCCAAAGATCTCAAAATTCTCCTCATAATTTTTCCACTACGTGTTTTCGGAAGAGAGTCAGAAATTATAATTTTTTCAGGTTTTGCGATAATTCCAATTTCATTAACAACATGTTTCTTTAGATTCTCTACTAATTCTGAAGAACCTTTCACGTCTTTCTCGAGAGATACAAAAGCAACTATAACTTCACCTTTTAAATCATCTTTTTTGCCAACGACTGCAGACTCTGCGACTGATTTATGACTTACCAAAGCAGATTCTATTTCCATTGTTCCTAACCGATGTCCTGAAACACTTATGACATCATCAACTCTTCCCATAATCCATATATATCCATCTTCATCAATACGTGCTCCATCTCCAGCAAAATAAACATTTTTTTCTCCTTTAAAGGAAATATATTCCCAATAACTCTCCAAATATCTCTCTGCGTTTCCGTGAATTGTTCTCATCATTCCTGGCCATGGTTTCTTAATAATTAAATAGCCACCCTCATTCTCTTTAACCTTATTTCCATTCTTATCGACGATTTCAACTTCAATTCCTGGCAGAGGGAAAGTAGCTGAACCTGGTTTTGTAGCAACTACTCCCGGCAAGGGACTTATCATCACACCACCAGTCTCAGTTTGCCACCAAGTATCAACAATAGGACATTTATTTTTACCAATAACATCTTTGTACCACATCCATGCTTCAGGATTAATTGGTTCTCCAACTGTGCCCAAGAGTCTAAGACTCTCAAGATTATATTTATCAGGGATTTCACGTCCAGACTTCATAAATGCTCTTATTGCAGTTGGTGCGGTATAAAAAATAGAAACCTTATATTTTTGAACAATTTCCCAAAAAGCCCCTAAATTTGAGGGTCTTGGCACTCCCTCATACATCAAGGTTGTAGCACCATTAGATAAAGGCCCATAAACTATATAACTATGGCCTGTAATCCAACCAACATCAGCAGTACACCAGTAAATGTCTTCATCTTTCAAATCAAAAATCCATTTAAATGTTAAATGGGACCAAAGATTGTAACCACCTGTTGTGTGCACTACACCTTTGGGCTTTCCAGTAGAGCCTGAAGTATAGAGAATAAAAAGTCTATCCTCGCTATTCATTACTTCTGGTTCACACTGATCTTTTTGATCTTTTAATAATTCGTGCCACCATAAATCTCTATCATCAACCATCGAAATATTTTTTTTGGTTCTTTGAACAACAACTACTTTTTCAACAACTTTATCTGCCCCACTTTCAATGGCAGCATCAACTGCTTTCTTAAGTTCAATTACCTTATCTTTTCTAAAGCCACCATCAGCAGTAACAACAAATCTGGCGTTTCCATCAATTAACCTATCTTTTAAAGCTTCTGAAGAAAATCCTCCAAAGACAACTGAATGAGGCGCGCCAATTCTTGCACAAGCTAACATCGCAAACATCGCTTCTGGAATCATCGGCATATAAATACATACCAAATCTCCTTTTTTTACACCAATTGCTTTTAATGCATTAGCTGCTTTACATACCTCTTTTAGAAGTTCTTCGTAAGTATATTTTTTGCTATCTCCGGGTTCGCCTTCCCATATAAGTGCAGTCTTTCCTCCAAGTCCTCTCTTAATGTGTCTATCTAAGCAGTTATATGTAATATTGAGTTTCCCTTCTTTGAACCATTCGAAAAAGGGGGCATTTTCGTTATCTAATACAGTTTGAAATGGCTCAAACCAATCTAATTCAGATTTTGCAAAAGATTCCCAAAATTGAATAGGATTATCTGATGATTGTTTTTTTAGACTTAGTAATTCTTCTTGAGAACTAATATTTGAGTTTTCTGCAAATTTTTTTGATGGAGGGAAAATTCTCTTTTCTTCAAGTATGTTATTGATTGAATTTTTTTTATCTAATGACATTAAATAAATCTATGCTTAATAAATTTAGTCGAAAAAATTAGGGTTTTCAAAAATTTTAATATTAATTTAGCTCAAAGATTTATTTCTAGTAGATTTAAAAAATGCGGCTTAGGACAAATTCTGGAAGAGCCATTAAAGCTCTTTTATATTCTGAATCAGGAAGCCAGACTATAGCTTCTTTAGAAAGCATTGCAAAATCCTTAGCTAGTTTCCTTGAACTTTCAATAGCTTTGGATTTCATGATGATATTAAGTGCATCATCTAAATCATCTTTTTCAGCAAGTTCTCTGTTTATGAGAACTGACAATTGTTTATTTTCTTCTAAGGCATATAAAACTGGGGCGGTAAGATAACCACTAGCAAGATCACTCACAGCAGGTTTTCCAAGTTGTTTATCGTTCCCAGTAAAGTCAAGGATGTCATCCACTACTTGGAAAGCCAAACCAATATTTTTGCCAAAATTGTACAACAAAGTTAATTTGTCATCATTAAGGTCACTTAAAACTCCAGCTGCTTTACAGCTATTAGCAATCAATGAGGCAGTTTTGCAATAGCTTTTATTGATGTATTTAGAAAAAGATTGAGCAGAGTCAAATCTATTTAAATTTTGTTTAATCTCACCTTCGGCTAAATCCATTATTACTCTACTTAATAACTTAACAACATTTACATTATCCAGATTTGCAAGGTGCCAACTTGCTTGTGCGAATAAAAAATCGCCTGCCAATACGGCAACTCTGGTATTAAATCTACTATGTACCGTATCAACTCCCCTCCTTGTAGAGGCTTCATCAACGACATCGTCGTGAACTAATGATGCTGTATGAATCATTTCAGTGATTTCAGCAAGCCTTTTGTGTTTAGTGGTTAAGCTAAATTCAGAGGATATTGCTTTAGAAATCAATAAAACAATCCCTGGCCTCAGTCTTTTACCACCAGCACTAAAAAGGTGCTCGGCTGCTGCTTGAAGAATTGGATGACCAGCTCCTATAAGATTCTTCAGTTCAAGAATAAGATCATCAAGATCATTTTCAACTGGTTGTAGTAGTTCTGTTACTGTGTTCATGATTGACCTCTCTTCTATATTAAAGAATCAAACATTGCTTCGGAGGTTAACCAACCTAATTTCTTTATTAATTTCAAGCCAAAATTTAACTTTTTTGGAAAATTCATCTTTTTCTGCAGTTACAAAGAATTCTACATTTTCGCAAGAAAGACTCTCATAGCGGTCAGTTTTTGGGAAAACAAAAGATTTATTAAATTTTTTTATTAACGCCTTCGATGGATCGACAATGTTTATATTTGGATCTATTTTTTTTCTTAAAAAGTTATAAATCAAAGGATAATGACTACAACCAAGTATTAATTCTTCAATGTTTTTATCTAATAGTGGTTTCAAATACAAATTCGAAAGAACATCTAACTTAATAAAATTTAAATCTTGTTTTTCAATTTCTGTTACAAATTCAGGGCATTCTTGTTGAAATATTTTCAAATTCTTTTTTTTGGAGCCTATGGCTTTTTTGTAATATGCAGATCTAACAGTTGTTGCAGTTGCCCAGACACCAATTCTATTTTTATTTACTATTTCTGATACTGAGTTTATAAGATCAAAACAAGGGATTTTTAGTTTAGTTTCTAGAATATCAAGGGCACATGCATTTGTAGTATTGCAAGCTATTAAAAGTGCATCCAAATTCTTATCTTCAAAAAAGTTGCAGATTTCTTGTGCAATTAATCTTATCTCTTTAAGGTTTTTATTTCCATAAGGGATTCTTTTCGTATCAGCTAAATAAAAAACTTCAACATCTTTACGTGTTTTTAGTAAAGAATTTAGGACAGTAAAACCACCTATCCCACTGTCAAATATACCTATTTTAAGTTTCACTCTATTTTAGAAAGATATTCAAGGATGCCTTTTGCTATTGCATAAGCTATTCTTTCACGATGTGTATTTTTTTCTAATCTTCTCGAATCTAATCTTCCTGTTAAAAATCCAATTTCTACAAGAACTGCAGGCATATCAGTATTTTTAATTACATAAAATTTGCCTTGTTTTACTCCTCTATCAGGGCTGCCAGGGGAAACTATAAGAATATGTTTTTGGATTCTTTTAGCGAGTAATCTACCTCTCCAACCTTTAAAATAAAATGTTTCTAACCCATTTATATCCTTTCTTTTACCTCTTGAGGCATTCGCATGAATACTTACAAAGATATCTGCATTAAGATTATTAGCGAACGAAACTCTTGGGCGTAAATCCAAATTAACTTCATTTTCTCTAGTTAGACTTACTTTTACACCTTTTTCAGATAATAGCTCTTTAACTTTTTTGGAGACTTCGAGGACAACATCTGTTTCCCTTATACCACCAATTCCAATGGCTCCTGGATCAAGCCCTCCATGTCCAGGATCAATGACGACGGAAAATTTGTTTCGTGTTACATTTGGCAATTGCATGTAATCATAAAAACTATTGTCCACATAACTTGAATTTTGATTTGAATTATTATTTATTATTTTCTTATCAACTGAACCTTCACCAATCTTTTTAAATGAATCTTTTGGCGTAAATAGTTTTATTCTCCACCTATTTTGATCTAAGCCAATCATTTTCCAAGTCAAAGCATTCAAAAAAGTTCCATCTTTAAATTCAATTACTAGTCTCGTTCTACCGCTATTTGGTTTACCTAATCTAATTTCTTTTACGGGACCATTACCTTTTATTGTCCTAGGACTTATTAATTCTCCTGGGAAATCTATCCAGAATCTATCGCCATATTTTTGATTAGCCTTCTGAAAGTATGCTTTTAAATTTGTATTTGATTTAGTTCTTAATTCTAAGACCCCATTCTCTTTTAGCACCCATGCCGCAAGATCACTTGAAGACTTTATTTGAGGAGTTGTAAAATTTAAAAATAAAAAAACAGATAAATAACGAAAAAGTTTACTATTTAAAAACCTTGACATTAGTTTGAAAACAATTTGTTTTTTCTATGTTTAAGGCTTGGCATCTGCTCTCTAATTTTCTTTACTCTTTCTTTGTCAGCCGAAGCTATTGCAGCACCCTGAGTTTTTCCAGCATCAGAAAGAACGGTGCCCCAAGGGTCAATTACCATCGCATGGCCATGACTTTGCCTTCTGCCATAATGATTACCAGTTTGAGCTGGAGCAACTACATATGCTGTATTCTCAATCGCTCTTGCTTGTAATAATATTTGCCAGTGGTCTTTTCCAGTGAATTCTGTAAAAGCTGCAGGAATCATAATTAGTTCTGCACCATTTAAAGAAAGATATCTATAAAGTTCAGGAAATCTAACATCGTAGCAAATTGATAACCCCACTTTGCACAAACCTGGGACATCTACAACAGGTGGATATTCCTCACCAGATAAAATAGTAGATGATTCCTTATATAAATTTCCATCTGGCAAATCAACATCAAACAGATGAATTTTGTCGTATTTTGCCAAAATCTGTCCATCTTTACCAAATAGTGCGGCTCTATTAAAAGTATGGCTGTCATCGCCAGCAGGGACAGGATAACCTCCTCCTAAAAGAAATACTTGATACCTTTGTGACATGGTTTTGAGAAAATTCACACACTTTATTGACAATTCTGAAGATAACTCAAGTTTTTCATCATCTTCTCCTAGAAAAGCAAAATTTTCAGGCAATCCAATTAACTCAGCACCTCTTCTAGCCGCTAATTCGATCTGCTCTTCAGCCTCAGCCAAATTCACTTCAACATTTGAAGTGCTCGTGATTTGCAATGCAGCTACCAAAAAATCAGTCAAAGCTTTACTCCTAATGAACCAATTCGTAAATCATGAGGCACGAATTATACCTCTTTCAACTTGAGCCGGAACAATATCTAAGCAATCAAGTTCAGCGCAACATTTAAAATCATCCTCATAATCTCCAAGACTTGTCAATCTTTTGCCATGGGTTGCTGTTTTTAAACATTTTAAAATATCATTTTTCCAGACATCCCAAAGTGCCAAAGCAGCTTGTAATTCGTCATTAAGAATATTAATTTCTAACTCACAGTTCTGTTTTAGGTATGAGGCCAAAGCACCAGCAGCTAAAGTATCCTCAAGTGAATAAGAACCTTCCCAACCACTACCAAGTATTAAAACATTTTCACTTTTTAATGAAATGATTTTTTCGGCAACTGCTTTCCTATTTGGGAGACCCATAGCAAATAAATGCTTAGCATTTTGAACTTTTTGCAATGATTTAGTCCCATTAGTCGTACTCATAAATAGTCTTTTACCATTAACAACTTTTTTTGTAACGGATAAAGGAGAATTTCCTAAATCAAAGCCCTCAATCTTCTTTCCGCCTCTCTCTCCAAGCATTAGTCTCTTTTCAGCTTGCCACTTAATTGCAGATTCTTTTAATAAATCTAAATCTGCAAAAACTTGTATTGAATCAGCTCCATTTTTTAAAGCCCAAGAAATTGTGGTTGTAGCTCTTAAAACATCAATGACCACTGCTATGTCAGGACTATTTTCAGGAACATCCTTTGCAACGTGATAATAAGTAAGATTAATAATCAAAACCTTCTCTGAGTTTATTATAGAAAACAGTTACTTAATTTGATTATTTTTTTTTTAAAAACAAACTTATTGATAATATAAAACTAATTTGTTTTTACAGAAATCTTATCAAGTAATTAATTTGAAAATGAATAATATCCGCACAATAAAAGGTGGAGTTAATTTAAAAGGAAAAGTAAAAGTACCTGGAGATAAATCTATTTCTCATAGGGCTCTAATAATAGGAAGTATTGCTAAGGGTGAAACGACTATTGAGGGGTTCTTACATTCTGAAGATCCACTTTCAACTGCTGATTGTCTAAGAAAGTTAGGTGTAAATATACCAGAAATAAAAAAAAATGAGCCTTTTACCATTTCAGGCTTGGGTCTTGATGGATTAAAAGAGCCAAAAGAAATTCTCAATTGTGGAAATTCAGGAACCACTATGAGGTTATTAATGGGTTTATTGGCTGCACAAGAAGGTAAGAATTTTATTTTAACCGGGGATGCTTCTCTTAACGAAAGGCCAATGGAAAGAGTGGGCAAACCGTTATCGTTGATGGGTGGCAAGATTTTTGGTAGAGAAAAAGGAAACAAAGCTCCAATCTCAATTGATGGTAAAAACCTTAAGGGATGTGTTATTGGAACTCCAGTAGCAAGTGCTCAAGTGAAATCGGCAATATTATTGGCAGGCCTCAATGCTTCTGGAACCACTTCTGTTATTGAACCAGCATCTTCAAGAGATCATACTGAAAGAATGCTAAAAGCATTTGGAGCAGACATCAGTATCAGAGGAGAATTAGGAAGGAATGTGGTTATCAAGTCAGGGAGTAACTTAATTGGTCAGAGAATATTGATTCCTGGAGACATAAGCTCTGCTTCTTTTTGGATGATTGCTGCATCTATTGTTCCAAATTCAGAGGTTTTAATTCAGAATGTCGGATTAAATCCCACTAGAACAGGGATTTTAAATGTAATGGATTCAATGGGGTGCAATTATGAGATTTTAGATAAATCGACTATTGCTGGTGAACCTATTGGATCTATTAAAGTAAAGACTTCAAATAATTTAAGATCATTCACTATTGAAGGAGATATTCTCCCAAAACTTATAGATGAAATTCCTATCCTTACTGTAGCTGCCTGTTTTTGTAATGGAGTTTCTGAAATTAAGGATGCACAAGAATTAAGAGTTAAGGAGACAGATCGATTAAAAGTCATGGCACGACAGTTACAAAAATTCGGCGCTGAAATAACAGAACAAGAGGATGGGTTAATTATTAATGGACAATCGAAATTTCATTCTGCGGAGGTAGATAGTGAGACAGATCATAGAGTAGCAATGAGTCTTGCTATTGCTTCACTTCTTGCTAAAGGCACCTCAAAAATCATGAGATCTGATGCTGCTAGCGTCTCGTATCCCACTTTTTGGGAAGAGCTAGCAAAACTAACTAACTAGCCTAAAAAGTTTTTGTCTGAATTAATAGAAGTTTTAACTAAAGATGGTAGTTACTCTTTAAGAAGTGTGTTTTTTCAAGAGAACTTCCATAGTTTATTGGGCGCATTGGAGGAAACGAAGTCAAAGTTTACAGCTACTTCTAATTTGCAAAGATTTAAGGGCAAATCTCTTAATGTTTTGGATATATGTTTTGGTTTAGGATACAATTCTGCTTCTTTATTAGATGAATTAATTAAACAAAAATCATATTTAAATTTGTATGCATTGGAAATTGATAAAAAGCCTCTTGAATATTCGCTTAGAAATGAATCTTTCCTTAAATTATGGAATCCAAAAGTCAAAAAAATATTTGAATCACTTTATCGAAAAGACTACTTTGAGGATCAATTTTTTAAATGCAGTATTTTATGGGGTGATGCTAGAGAAAAAATCAACATTATTCCTTCCTCTATTAAATTCGATCTGATTTATTTAGATGGTTTTTCTCCTCAAAAATGCCCACAAATATGGACAATTGAATTTTTATCTAAAGTCATAGAAAATCTTAATCCTCAGGGTTATTTAATAACTTATTCTTCATCAGCGGCAGTAAGAAAAACCCTAAGAAATCTTGGATTAGAAATTTTTAATATTAAGCCAAGTTTTAAAAACAGACCTTTTTGGAGTCAGGGAACTGTTGCAATATCAAAATTTGATAAGAATAAATTGAAACCTAATTTCAATTTTGAAAAGTTATCTTTAATGGAAGAAGAACACCTCTTAACTAAAGCTAGTATTCCATATAGAGATAAAGATTTGAAGTCAAGTAAAGACGATATAATCAGGAAAAGATTAGATGAGCAATTATTCTCAAATCTATTATCTACAAATAAATGGAGAGAGAAGTGGGGAATGACGAAGTTATCCTTTAAGAGTTAGATTTAAATTAGGATTTCAAATAAACATGTTAAATGTTGCGATATTAGCGGCAGGCAAGGGCACCAGGATGGAAAGCTCATTGCCAAAAGTTTTACATAAAATTTCTGGCAAAAGTCTTCTACAAAGAGTAATTGATTCATGTGACGAATTAAAACCTGATAAAATTTTCGTAATTACTGGACACAAATCAAAAGAAGTACAAAAGTCAATCCCAAACGATAAAAAAATCCATATTGTTGTTCAAGAACCTCAATCAGGGACCGGTCATGCTATCCAGATACTTTGTAAAGAAGTTAAAAAACATGAAGGAAAACTTTTGGTACTTAACGGCGATGTGCCACTTATCAGGCCTAGTACTCTAAGAAGACTTTTGTATTTACACGATTCAAAAAATGCTGATGTTTCTTTAATTACCACAAAGAAAAAAAATCCTCATGGATATGGCAGAGTTTTTTTGAAAGGGGATTTTATAGAGAAAATTGTTGAAGAGAAAGATTGTAATGATCTAGAAAGAGAAAATTCATTAATAAATGCAGGTGTTTACTGTTTTAATTGGGGCAACTTGTCAGAAATAATTAATACCTTGCAAAGCAATAATAATCAAAAAGAGATTTACTTAACAGATACAATATCTTTGCTAAAAAATTCTCTAAGCCTCGAGGTAGAAGATGATGGAGAGCTTCAAGGAATTAATAACAGAATTCAACTATCAGAATGCGAGGAAAGTATTCAGAATTCAATTAAAGAAAAGCATATGCTTAATGGTGTAACTTTTATAAATAAAGCAAGTTGTTCAATTAGTGAAGAGGCGGAAATTGGTAAAGATGTGATTATAGAAGCTAATACACATATAAGAGGAAATACCAAAATAGATAGTCATTGCATTATCGGACCAAATACTTTTATTGAGGATTCTAATATTGGATTAAATTGTGAAATCTCAAATTCCACTGTTTATGATTCACTGATAATGGATTATATAAAAATTGGTCCCTACAGTCATATAAGGCCACAATCCAAAATATCTTCCCAAAGTAAGATTGGTAATTTTGTTGAAATAAAAAATAGTCAATTAGAGGAAGGATCTAAAGTAAACCATTTAAGTTATATTGGCGATTCTATTATTGGAAGAGCTACAAATATTGGAGCAGGAACTATTACTGCAAATTTTGATGGGGAGAAAAAACATCAAACAAAAATTGGTAAAAATTCTAGTATTGGTGCAAATACAGTTTTTGTAGCGCCAATAAATCTCGGGGAATCAGTTACAACTGGAGCTGGTTCAGTGATCACAAAAGATTCCAAAGATAATTCATTAGCGATATCAAGAACTAAGCAAGTAAATATAGAAAATTGGGAAAGGAAGAAAACTTGATCTAATTAATTAATTCAATAATTTTTTCAAGTTGCCAATATCTGCTCCCTTTTATGAGAATAGAATCACCTTTTTTGGTAGATTTATTTATCTCTTTAGGTACATCGTTTATATTATTTAAAACTAAAAATTTTTTCTTATCTTTTAGATGATTGGTGTAAATTATTTCATTTTTTTTATCGCAAATAAACAAACATTTTTCTATGGCTGAATTATTTATTAAGTTGAATATTTCTTTATGAAGTTTTTCAGATTCTTCTCCCAATTCTTGCATACTTCCAAATATGAAAAATTTATTTCTTGGTTTTTCAAGCAGGTTTTTAATACATGCTTTTACTGACTCTGGTGAAGCATTATATGATTCATCATATATTGTTGTTTTTACTGATTTAAGAATTTTATTTCTTCCACCTAAACTTACAAAATCAAATTTATTAAAACTTTCAAAATCAATACCTAGCTGTTTAGCAACTGCATAAGCAAATAAGAAATTTGAAGCATGATGAAATCCCTCAAATGAAATTTCAAAAAAATTTTCTTCAATTAAGATTGTTTTATTCGAGGAATCATAAAATCCTCGCAAATTATCGTCTTTCTTAAAACTCTTCTTTTGATTTTCTATATTTAAAAGTTCTACTTTTATTACTCTACCTTTCCAGTATTCTCTTAAAGTTTCTTCAAGAAGTAAATCATTTGCTGGTATTATTACAACTCCTTTTGGATTTAAAAATTTACTTATTTCACACTTTGCATAAGTAATATTTTTTTTAGAGCCTAACAATCCAATATGGGCTGTCCCAATGTTAGTAATTACTGCAATATCGGGTTTACTATATTTAGATAAATTTTCGATCTGTCCAAGACCTCTCATTCCCATCTCAAGGACCAAAACTTTATCTTCTTTATCTGTTGCAAGAATAGTAAGACCAACCCCAATCTCATTATTGAAATTTGCATGGGATAATTTAATTTTACCAAGTTTACTTAAAACTTCACCAACCATTTCTTTTGTAGTTGTTTTACCAACTGAACCAGTTATCGCAACCACCGGGATACTTAATTTTTTTCTTTTGAGCAAGGTTAATTTTTGAAATGCCTCTAAAGTATCATTTACAACCCAACAAGGAAAATCATCAGGAATTAATTTCTGCATACCATCTTTTATAACTACTGATTTAACTCCTTTATTTAAAACCTCTTGAAGAAAACTATGTCCGTCAAAATTTTTACCCTTGATAGCTATAAAAAGATCATTTTTTAAACAAGTTCTACTATCAATGCTTATATTCTTAAAATTTAAAGAATCTATTCCCCCCTCGCCCAGATTTTTAATATCACCCAAAACATCTTTTAACTCTAAAAAAGAAAGATCCATTAAGAATTTAAGTCATACTTTGTTTTAAAGATGGATCAGCTGATTGTCCATAAGAAAATTTCTCAACTTCAGCAACATCTGGTGATGGTTCCTTTATTCCGCAAACATCCTTATACATAATTTCGTATTCAAGAGCTGATCTTTGCCAACTAAACTCTTGACTCATTGCTCTTTTTTGCAGTAATTCCCAACTATCTTTATGTCTAAAGGCTTCCCAAGACCTTACTAAAGAAGTATAGAAATCTATAGGTTCAAAGCGATCAAAGCAGAAACCTGTACCACTATTATTTGCTGGATCATGAGGTAAAACTGTATCAACTAAACCTCCAACTCGCCTTACTATTGGTATAGAGCCATATCTCATCGCCAGGAGTTGACTAATACCACAAGGTTCAAATCTACTGGGCATTAAGAATGCATCAGATCCTCCATATATAAGCCTTGATAAAGAATCATCATATGTAAGAAATACTGAAAATCTTCCTGGGTAATCTAATGCCAATTGCCATAATCCAGACTCTAAATATCTATCTCCAGTCCCTAAAACAGCTATTTGAGAATCTGTATAGGCTAAAAGTCTTCTTGAAACTTGTAGAAGTAAGTCAACCCCTTTCTGATCAACTAACCTACTAACCATACCTAAAAGATATTTTTTAGGATTAACTTCAAGACCCATTTCTCTCTGCAGAATTTTCTTATTTTCTAACCTATTTTCTAAATTCTTAATACTAAATTTTGCGGGTAAAACTGAATCTTTGGCTGGATTCCATTCATCAAGATCTATTCCATTAAGAATTCCCCTTAATTTACCTGAAATGTAATTAAGTAATCCTTCAAGACTTTCTCCGTATTCATGGGTTTTAATTTCATCTGCATAAGTCGGAGAAACAGCATTTACTCTATCTGCATACAACATTGCCGCAGCCATTGTATGGTCTCCATGCATATACCAAGGACACCAAGTCATTTTTTCTAGTTTCCATCTCCAAGGTCCTTGATATTTTAAATTATGAATTGTAAAGACAGTACTAATTTCGGGGTCCTGATGCATCCACACAGGAATCATCCCAGTGTGCCAATCATGGCAATGAAGAACTTGAGGTTTCCAACAATTCCAGGAAAATTCTGCAGTGGCACTAGCAAAAAATGTAAAACGCCAGTCCTCATTTTCGCCTCCATATATTTGGTCAGAGTCAAATGTTGGATGACCCACTAAGTAAATCACATAATTATGAATGGGATGTTTTGCTTCATATACAGAGAAATCAGTGCCCATTGTATTTGATCTAAAGACTGGTTCATTCGATACCTCTAAAAGACTCCACAATTTCCCATATCCTGGAATTATTACCCTTACATCGTGACCAAGTTTTATCAAAGATGGAGGCAATGATCCAACCACATCTCCCATACCTCCAACTTTGATCATTGGAGCACATTCAGCGGCGGCAAGAAGAATTCTCATTGATAATTATTTAAAAAGGTCTTTTGAAAAATAAACTAAGGTGTCCACTTATAGTCAGAAAAGTCTGGTGGACGCTTTTCGAGAAAGGCATCTCTACCTTCTTGAGCTTCTTCAGTCGAATAGAATAATTGAGTTGTGTATCCAGATAATTCTTGAATACCAGCAATCCCATCATTCTCCGCATTGAATGAAGCTTTAAGAATACGAATAGCAGTTGGACTATTACGTAAAATCTCTCTTGCCCAGATTACACCCTCAGCTTCTAATTCTTCAATCTTTGTAATTGCATTTATCAAGCCCATCTCTAATGCTTCTTTCGAATTATATTTTCTACATAAAAACCAAATTTCTTTTGCTTTTCTTTGACCAACAAGTCTTGCCAAATAACTAGATCCAAATCCAGCATCAAAACTACCAACTCTTGGACCTGTTTGACCAAATATTGCATTTTCTGAGGCAATGCTAAGATCACAAATTAAATGAAGTACTTGACCTCCTCCAATTGCAAAACCAGGAACTAAGGCAATAATCACTTTAGGCAAACTTCTTATTAATCTTTGAAGTTCAAGTACATTTAATCTCTGCTTCCCTTCATCATTTTTATATCCATTTTCACCTCTTACGCTCTGATCACCTCCAGAGCAAAAAGAATATATACCTTTCTTGTCAGGTCCCGCACCTGTAAAGAGAACTACTCCAATAGTTTCATCATTTCTTACGATATTAAATGCGTTAATGAGTTCATCTACAGTTTGTGGCCTAAATGCATTTCTTTTTTCAGGACGATTAATTGCAATTCTCGCAATTCCCTCATCTGATTTATGAAACAATATATCCTCATAAGATTTGTATTCTGTCCAATTTAAGGTTGTTTTTCCAGGTAATACTTTCATGAGTCCTAATTATTTAAAGAAAGAAAATAATGAATTTAATTGCCAATTATTTTTTCTAGAAGGGCGTTTTTTTCACAAATTTCATTTTCTGGATCAATATCAACTTTAATTATTACAGATTTCTGTATAGAAATGCTCCAATCGAATGCCTCTCGTAATTTTTTAAAATTTGCCACACTTTTAAAGTTTACTTGATATCCCTCTGAGAGTTTTGGCCAGTTTATTTCTTTTGGCATGAGAAATAGTTTTTTTAATTCATCTTCTTTTAAATTTTTTTTATAAATACGATTAAATATATTTCCGCCATTATTATCTATTAGAAGAATTGTTAAATTCATGTCGACTGAATTCTCAATTAGCCAACCGTTTATATCATGAACAAAAGCTAAATCCCCAGTCACGAGAAGTAGAGGGTTTTTAATTCTTGAAATGCCTAATGCAAGGGATAAAGTACCATCTATTCCAGAAGCTCCTCTAAAGCTGAAACAATTTCTTGTTAAAGTACCATTCTCAGAAAAAGTGAGCCAATCTCTAATCGGGCTACTAGCAGAAAGCATTATTGGATTTTCAGCTGGCCAAATTTTCGGAACGAGATTTGCAAGCTTATATTCAGTAATTTGATTATCATTAGTAATTTTCTCTTTTAAAATTTCTTTAATTTGATTACCTTCCTCTATTAGATCCAGGGCTAACGGCGTAAGAGACTTTTTCTTTTTTTCATTGATTGATAATTCTTCTAACAATGTAGAAGTAAAATTTGATAGCCCAAAATCATATTCAAATGATTTTTTTATAGGGTCCAATTTTCTATAGTTTTTTTCTTTTATAAGAATTTGTATACCTTTAAACTTTGTTAGAAACTTCTCTAAATTAATTGAGGATGACATAGGACCAAGCCTTAAAAGTTGTTTACATTTAATAAGATTCTTATGTTTTCTTAAGACTAATTCCCAATTCACGACTAATCCTCTTAAGTCAGAATAAACTCCTGAAACAGGATCAGCAAATACTGGCCAACCAGTAATTTCTTGTAATTGTTCTAAAGATTTATTGAAAGAAGATAATTCATTTACGGAACCTTGATAGGGACCTACTAAAATAATGCCAGATTCATCTAAATTTAAACTTTTTGAAATTTCTAAGAATTTGTTTTTATCAGACTTTATTTCAACTTTTTGAAAGACATATTTTTTCTTCAAATAAATTCTCTCAAAAACCTCTAAAACATTTTTTTTATTCAAAAATGAAATATCTAAAGGCTTATCAATAGGAATATTTAAATGAATAGGGCCAGGGAAGGTTGATATTTGTTTCTCAATAATTCGAACTAAATCTAAGATTTCATTTTCTTGTGTTTCATGAAGTCCATTTAGATTTGTACTTAAAACCCTTCTGCAGACTGAACTCAAAAAGTCTTCTTGATTTACTGTTTGATTAGCGCCACAATCTTTCAATTTTAAGGGTCTATCGGCAGTAAGAAATATAATACCTTTACAAGATCGATCTGCCTCAACTGCTGCTGGCAATAAGTTACTTACGGCAGTCCCAGAAGTTGTAATAACTATAGAAAGATTACCTGATGCGGCTGAAATCCCAAGAGAGTGGAATCCCGCTGATCTCTCATCTATTGAATTAAAAATATTTACCAGTCCTAATTTATTTAATTCTCCAGCAGCTATTGCTAAAGGTGCTGATCTACTACCAGGACATAGTATTAAATTTTGAACTCCTATTTTTATAAGAAGGTTCAAAAGTTGTAAACTTCTAAGAAAATTTTTGCATTCAATAGATGATGTCATAATTTATATAAATGCTTTGGGATTTTCCTTAAAACTGAATTAAATAAAACATGTCTACAACTCAAGAAAAAAGAAATTCAATACTAAAGGATTTAAAAAATCTTTTAATCTGGATATTTATAGCTTTAATTATACGATGGCAGGTTATAGAGCCAAGATGGATCCCCTCCGGTTCAATGCTTCCAACACTTCAAATAAAAGATAAAATTCTTGTTGAGAAAGTAACCCCCAAAATCACATCCAAATCAAATCTTTCAAAATTAAAAAATAAAATAGTTGTTTTTAACGTTCCGGAACAATTAATTAATGCTGGTTATGAAGCAGATACCGCACTAATAAAAAGAGTAATTGGAATACCTGGAGAAAAGGTAGAAGTTAGAGACGGTAACCTTTACTTAAATGATATCGTTCAAAAAAATTATGTTTTTGACAAAAATATTAATTATTCTACAGGGCCTTTTATTGTCCCAGAAGATTCATTATGGGTGATGGGAGATAACAGAAATAACAGTATGGACTCTCATATTTGGGGATTCTTACCCTATGAAAAGGTTATTGGTAAAGCTATTTTTAGATATTGGCCGTTTAATAAAATTGGACCTATTCGGTTCCCTGCCCTTAATAATTTAGATTAATGGGTACGTGATGTTGTAGGGTTTTTATATCTTGAAGTTGTAGAAATGTTTAATCCAGAATTTCTTGCTACTGAAAATAATGATCCAAACGATGAGAATGACTTAATCCAATATTTACAAAAACAATCTCCTGAAGTTTTGCAAAGAATAGCAAAATCAGCTAGTGAAGATATTCAAGAAATTATTAGACATAATGTTCAAGGTCTTCTTGGAATGCTTCCTTCAGATCAATTCGATGTAAAAATAACATCTTCAAAAGACAACATTGCTAATTTATTATCTTCTGCAATGATGACAGGATATTTCTTAAGACAAATGGAGCAAAGAAAAGAGCTGGAACAAAATCTTAAAAATGATGAAAACATGTCTATTGAAGAATAATATTTTTTAAAGATTTACTTCTTTGGGAATTATTCCTAGTTCAAACAATTTTTTATATAAATTCATCAAAAATTTATTATCCTCGGGAAGTTTTTCCCACTTCTGGGAATTAATTTCATCAATTAATTTTTGACAATCTTCTATTGTAAATTTTATTGGTGCCGTAAAATGAGCTGGAATTAAATATTCCATATCTTCAAAAGACTTGATATTTTCTAACCAGTTAAGTAAAACTTCTTTTGAGCGCGGAAAAATTAATTTTTGTAAAACTGGTGCAATTTGAATCTTAGGAGTATCTTTACCCATTATTTCAACAAGAGAGGATTCCCAATCTTCTTCCCATAAAAAGGGATAAATACCGAAATGAGATCTCCAATTTCTAAGATCTTTTTTGAATGAATAACTAAATATTTCTTTTAAAGGTGGAATATTTAATTTACCTGGTTTCAAAAAAGATGAAAACAAGACTAACCTTTTCCATCCTTTTTTTCTTTGTTCGATGGAGTCAATCAAAGGTTCATCACCTCTCTCTCTGGAATGAAAAAGAAGTGGAGTTGGATCAAAATTAAATATCTCAGGTGGTGTGGAGTCTATTCCAACTATTGCGTCTGTTACATGAAGAGTTTTCGTAGGATAATGGAAACAGCTTATCTCCTGATATCTTCCAAGTCCTAAATTCAGAGGGCCTAATGAAGACCATTTAAAGGAGTTTGTATGTGGAGTACCTTCTTCAAAAAGTATTCTTGATCTTTTTGATGGAATTCCTAAAAAATCTAAAGGTAGATTTATGGGAAAACTCCACTGTCCAGGACAAAGCCAAATTTCTGCATCTTTAAAAGTTCTTGAAAGAGATGGCAGTCCTATTTTATGTTCTAGTCCAGAGGCACTAGGTAAAATTATCGTTTTTACTTTGCCGTGAATCGCAATTAATTTTTCTAACTCATTTATTAATTCTTTTGTGGGAGGCAGTGGATTTATTAGCATCAAACCATTATCAACCTTTATTACTGTCATTCTTATTGGAACCGCAACATAATAAAGTCCTTGTATTTGTTCCAAGGACCAGATTTGATCAGGAATTATTTCTCTTAAAATTGTTTTCTTTCTTCCATAAGGATATAAGGGAAATAATGGCCACCAATTCCACTGTTTATTTATAATTTCCCCATCCATTATTGTTTATACCCAGCAAATAATTTTTGAAACTTGAAAATTCCATATCTTGGAGCGAATAGAAAAGCAAATAAAAATATAAAAGTTTGTGCTAAGACAATTGATCCTCCCGGTACTAAATCAAACCAAAAACTAACATATATTCCTATTATGCTTGAGACAATTGCACTGCAAACTGAAATTAAAATCATATTATCAAATTTATCAGTGAGTAAATATGCGGTCGCTCCTGGTGTTATCAACATTGCAACTACCAATATTATTCCGACTGATTGTAAACCAACAACAGCAGCTAAAGATGTGCATGTAAGTAATAAATAATGAAGAAAAATTACGTTAATTCCAATTGTTTTTGCATGTCTAGGATCGAAACAATAGAGCATTAAATCTTTTCTAAAAGCTGCCAAAAGTAAAATAACCAACAAAGCAATAAATACAGTCTGACTTACATCAGTTGGAGATATACCAATTGCACTTCCAAAAAGAATAGAGTGGAGATCAATACTGCTTCTGACCTTGGAAACTAAAACTATTCCAAGAGCGAAAAAGCCAGTAAAGACTAAGCCAATAACTGTATCTTCTTTAACTCTGGATTTCTGCTTAACAAATCCTATAAGGGCTACAGAACCTACTCCAAAGATAAACGCACCCAATGATATTGGAAGATTTAAAGCATAAGCAACAACGACTCCAGGCATTACTGAATGAGAAACCGCATCTCCCATTAATGCCCAACCTTTAAGTGTTAAATAGCTAGATAAAAAACCACAAACAGCAGCTATTAGAGAACCCATCAACAAAGCAGTCCTCCCAAATTCATGATTTAAAGGATTAGATGAAAGTATATCTATCGCTGAAAGGAAAAATTGATCCATTAAAAATTTATTATCATGACTCAGGTCCAAACAAAAAATCAGGGGATATCCCACCAAAAGTTGTTGTTATATTTTCAGGAGTGAATACTTCAGAAGTCTCTCCATATGCAACGACAGTCTTATTTATTAAAAGTACTAAATCACAAAATTCTTTAACGTGAATCATATCATGAGTAGATAACAATATTGTTTTTCCTTCATTTTTAAATTGAATAAATAATTCTGATATAAGTTTCTCTGTTCTTATATCTACTCCAGAAAAGGGCTCGTCAAGAAGTAGTATAGAAGCTCTTTGTGCAATTGCTCTGGCCAAAAAAGTTCTCTTTCTCTGACCACCTGATAAGTTTCCAATAGGTGTAGATAAATAATCAAGAAGATCAACTCTCTTTATAGCATCTTTAACAGCCTGAACATCAGACTCTCTTGGACATCTAAAAATATTCATTGAACCATATCTTCCCATCATTACCACTTCCCAAACATTTACAGGGTAATTACAATCGATTCCTTCACTTTGAGGCACATAAGCAATAGTCTGATCTCTCTGTGCAGATCTTAAAGACTCTCCATTAATTCTTATTTTCCCCTTTGAGATGTTAACAAAACCTGTCAAAGCATTAAAAAAGGTTGTTTTGCCGGCTCCATTCATTCCTACTAATCCACAAATCTGGCCAGGTTCTAATCTTAAATTGGCATCATACAAGGCAACTTTGCCGTTGTAATCAACACATATATTTTCAGCAATAATTCTATAGTTATTATAATTTTGTTTTTCCATATTTTAATAAAGCCCTTTTTTAATAAGATGCAAATTATGTTCAAGCATTTTTATATAAGTACTAGCAGGACCTCCATCAACAGATAATGAATCAACAAAAAGGTCACCTCCAAATTTTGCTCCTGTTTCTCTTACAACAACCATTTGAGATTCGTCACTTACTGTACTTTCACAAAATACAGTTGGGATATTTTTATTTTTTACTATAGAAATTGTTCTTGCCATTCTTCTTGGTGTAATTTGACTCTCAGCATTAACTGGCCATAAATAAACTTCCTTCATACCGTAATCGCTAGTTAGGTATGAAAATGCACCTTCACAACTTACTAGATAACGCCTGTCTTCATCTAAGTTATTAATAAAAAGTGAGAATTCTTCATCTATTTTAGAAAGTTTATCTTTATATATTCTTCCATTTTCTTCAAATATTTCTCTTTTAGATGGCCTCAATTCTGATAAAGATTCCACGAGAATATCTACGTAAAGTATCCCTCTTTTTGGAGAAATCCAGGCATGTGGATTAGGTTTCCCTTTATAAAAATCTTCAGTAACAAAAATTGGATCTAAATCTTCTGCAACAGTAATTCTTTTTACTTTTAAATTAGAAACAAATTTTTCTGCCCATAATTCAAATCCAAATCCATTATCTACAAAAACAAAAGCATTAGAGGCTTTTACCAGATCGCTTGGAGTTGGTTTGTAACCATGAACTTCTACTCCAGGTTTTGTTAATGATCTAACAATAAATTCATCTTTAGCCAAGTTATCAATTATGTCTGCCAAAACAGTAAAACTTGTTAGTATTACCTCTTTATTTTCACTTTCCTTAGATATTTTCTTACAAGATGCTGAAGCTAAAGAAATTAAAAATATTAAACTGAGAAAAAGAATTCTTTTTTTCATTTAGCGGATTAATCCTCAAATTATGAACTAAAAGAGAATTTCATAAGTGGTTTTCTAAGATCAGAAACAAATCCTTTCCAATTTATTTTTTCTTTTTCAAAAGCTTTTTCAACAATTTTTTCAGAATTTTTCTTTATAAAATTCAAATCAGGTTCTTCTACTCCTTTTGTGATTGCCATAAAATCAGCCAAAGAACTTGATACTACTCTTGTTAAATAAGCAGCACTGACAGCCTGAAATGTTCCAGAAACAATCCAATTTGGTCCATGTAATTTTGATATCCCAATTAGAGTCTGTCCACTCCATTCAATAACTCCCTGAGCAATTGCAGTCTTTAAAATCTCTTTAGATACTTTATCTAAAATTTCAGGAGACCAATTACATCCCCATATAGACTTTATCTCTTTAATCATTAATGAATTTAGTACTGTCATTGCCATAACATCAATTGATGGGATAGGAGATAAGAAAACAGTTGTCGCGACAAGAATTTGATTTTTTCTTTGTATACTTTTTAACTGCATTCTTCTTATCCCTTCGATTTCAGATTGCCAGGTAACATGAAGTTCTTTCAAAAGCCTTTTTTTAGTATTTTCAATATTTTTAGATGAACTTATGAAAAACTTCCTTAACGAAAAAGGGATATTTGTTATTTCATTCTTATTCACATCAAAAGTAATAATTTTATTTATGAAGTCACTTGAAATTTGCAACTTTAGTTCTTCTATCTGATTTTTGGCTTCTATTTCGTTAGAAGTTAAGGCTACCAACCAGATTGGCATTTTCTTAGGAAACTTTTCCAACCACAAAAAATCATTTGCCAACAAAGGTAAGTTTACAAAATACAAGATTGCATCACTCTTCAAAGCTTCTTCTGGAATAACTTGAGAAGAATTGTATTTAGGCAGTTTTTCGTATAAATCAAAGTCAAACTTATCAACTTTAAAATGACTTTTCAAAACAGACTTACAACTTTGATAATCTTTTTGTCCAATGCAACTTATTTTTTCTTTTTCACATCTATTAAGAATCGATTCAAGCATTTTCTGTCTTTTTGAATTCTGTTTTTTTAATTCATTTGTTGCTTCAAGTTCTTCAAAAAAATTTAAATCTTCATTACATAGATTTTTCCAACCATCTAAATTTTTTGGCTCATTAAATTTAGGCTTATCATTCTTCAAGTAAAAATATCCCCCCAAACACAACGCAAAAAATCCTATTGAGCCTCCTGCAAAATGAATTAAGTCACTAACAAACCATTCCCCAAAACCTAATAATAATAGAATAATAATAAGATTTTTTTTTGGAAACTTTATGAAATCCTTTAAAAGGTTTTCTTTACTAATATCAAACACAATACTTTATTTTTCTAATTTTATTTTAGTGCAAGTTGTGAATGAGAAAAGCAAAATTTCATAAGTCGTTAATCAAAAGATAAAAAATTAAGGCTTTTAAAAAGACTTATTGCATAACAAGATGCTAAGTTAATAGACTATTTAAGTAATTTAAGAAACTTCAAGATGTCTAATTCAAATTTCAGCAATAATCCTGGACAAGAAAATTACAGAGGACGTTCTAACAATGAAAGATCTAATTTCAGAGAAAGGTCAGGCGGCAGAAGAGATGGGGGAGGATTCCGCATAAGATTGAGTGATAACGAAATGAAAGCTGTTAAATCAATACAAGATACCTTTCAATTGAGATCTACCGTTGCAGTTCTCGGTTTCTCTGTTAGAACACTTAGTGAAATGATCAAAGACGAAAAATTTATTGAAGCAATCACAGAATATGCAAAAAATAATAAAAACTCTTCTCCGAATAGACAATCACAAAATCCTTATGAAGAAAATACAAAAACAGCACCCGACCCTTTTGCAAGGCCTCTAAAAAGTACATCAACTGAAGAGATCCAATCTAGCGAAGAAGAAGAGGATGGCAAATAAAAAAAGAATTCTTTCGGGAGTTCAACCAACTGGTGATTTACATATTGGGAATTGGCTTGGGGCAATAAATAATTGGGTTACGCTTCAAGAGCAATATGAAACATTTCTGTGTGTAGTTGATTTGCATGCAATCACAGCTTCATATAATCCCAAAGAATTATCCCAGAACACTATCTCAACTGCAGCTTTGTACGTAGCTTGTGGGATAGATCCCAATATATGCTCAATTTTTGTCCAAAGTCAGATTTCTGCACATTCAGAACTTTGTTGGATATTAAATTGCATGACCCCAATAAATTGGATGGAAAGAATGATTCAATTCAAAGAAAAATCCATACAACAGGGAAATAATGTATCCATTGGATTATTTGACTATCCGATCCTAATGGCTGCAGACATTCTTCTATATGACGCTGACTTTGTACCAGTAGGTGAGGATCAAAAACAACATCTTGAACTTGCTAGAGATATTGCACAACAGAGAATTAATGCCAGATTTAGTAAGGATAAAAATATTTTAAAAATCCCTCAACCAATAATCATGAAGAATGGATCAAAAATAATGAGTTTAATTGATGGTTCAAAAAAGATGAGCAAAAGTGATCCTAATGAGGGCAGTCGTATTAACTTGTTAGATCCTCCAGATATAATTACGAAAAAAATAAAAAAAGCAAAAAGTGACAGTAATATTGGAATTGAATTTAACAACCCTCAGAGACCAGAATCTAAAAATCTTTTAATGATTTATTCAATATTATCGGGAAAAGAAATTTCTCAATGTGAAAATGATTTCTTAGAGACTGGATGGGGGACATTTAAAAAATTAATTACAGAACAACTTATTGAATCACTAGAACCTATTCAGAAAAAATATAAATTATTAATTAATGATCCCTATCAATTAAATAAAATCCTTGATGAAGGAAAGGAAAAAGCTGAAGATTTAGCAAATAAGACTTTAAAAAGAGTTAAATCAAAATTGGGATTCTTTGAAATGGAGAAATAAATTATGCCAATAATTACCTTACCTGATGGTTCAAAAAAGGTTTTCGAAAAATCTGTAACTATTCTAGAAATTGCTAAGAGTATAGGCGCTGGATTAGCTAAAGCAACAATTGCTGGGAAAGTAAATGATGTTCTTCTTGATGCAACTATTCCTATAAATGAAGATTCCAAAGTTGTAATCATCACATCAAAAGATAAAGAAGGAGTTGAAATAATAAGACACTCATTTGCTCACCTTATTGGTCATGCAGTTAAACAAATTTACTCTGATATCAAAATGGCGATTGGGCCTGTAATTGAAGATGGTTTTTATTACGATATTTTTTCTGATTACAGATTTACTCCTGAAGATTTAATAAAAATCGAAAATAGAATTAATAAATTAATAAAAACAAACTATGACGTTGAAATTTTACAAGTTTCTAAAGAAGAAGCAATTAAAACTTTTAAAGAAAGAGATGAGACTTTTAAATTACGAATAATTGAAGAAATTCCTGAAGAAGGTCTCATAAATTTATACAAACACGAAGAATATATCGATATGTGTAGAGGGCCTCACGTACCCAATACTAGACATTTGAGACACTTTAAATTACTTAAATTATCAGGTTCATACTGGAGAGGGAATAGTGAGAATGAATCATTACAGAGAATATATGGAACTGCATGGGCGAAAGAAAAAGAACTCAATGACTATTTAATAAGAATTGAAGAAGCGGAAAAAAGGGATCATAGAAAACTTGGTAAAAAACATTCACTATTTCATATACAAGAAGAATCTCCAGGAATGATTTTTTGGCATCCAAATGGATGGATAATCTACCAAGTACTGGAAAATTATATAAGAGAAATACTCAAAAAAAATGATTATTTAGAAATTAAAACCCCACAGGCTGTTGATAAATCTCTTTGGGAAAAATCCGGTCATTGGGAAAAATTTAGAGACGATATGTTCACTACTGCATCAGAAAATCGAACTTATGCAATTAAACCAATGAATTGTCCATGCCATATTCAAGTATTTAATCAAGGTTTAAAAAGTTATAAGGATTTACCTATTCGTCTTGCTGAATTTGGTTCTTGTCACAGAAATGAGCCTTCTGGAGCACTACACGGCTTAATGAGAGTAAGAAACTTTACTCAAGATGATGCACACATATTCTGCACAGAAGAGCAAATTCAAGAAGAGGTGTCAACTTTTATAGATCTTGTTTTCGAGGTTTATAAAACTTTTGGTTTTGATGAAATCATCATCAAATTATCAACCCGTCCTGAAAAAAGGGTGGGTAGTGAAGAGATTTGGGATAAATCAGAGGAGGCTCTTACCAAAGCTCTAGATAATAAGAACCTAAAATGGGAACTTCAACCAGGAGAGGGGGCTTTTTATGGTCCCAAAATAGAATTCTCCTTAAAAGATTGTCTAAATAGAGTTTGGCAATGCGGCACTATTCAGGTTGATTTCTCAATGCCTATTAGATTGGATTCAACTTATGTAGATATTGATAATGAGAAAAGAAATCCAGTTATGCTTCATAGAGCAATTTTAGGATCCTTTGAGAGATTTATCGGAATCTTAATTGAACAATATGAGGCAAAATTCCCAATTTGGCTTGCGCCTTATCAAATAATTTTATTGAGCATTACTGATAGAAATATTGAAAAGTGTTTAAAGTTTAATGAATTAATAAATAATAATGGTTACCGATCAAAAGTTGATGTTAGGAATGAAAAAATAGGATATAAAATAAGAGAGGCAACTCTAGGTAGAGTTCCTTTAATTGCAGTTATTGGAGATAAAGAAGAGGAAATTGATTCAGTCGCTTTGAGAGCTTTGGATGGAACAAATTTAGGAATTTTCGACCTACCTAATCTATACAAATTAATGGATGAATTAATAGAAAAAAAAGGGAGAACAGAATAATTTCGAATAGATGAATTTTCTAGCTTGTGATTTAGGAGGTACCAAGGTTCTATTGGGAATATTCGAAAGAGTAATAAATGATAATTCACCTAAATTGTTATTCAAAAAGAAATATATATCTTCTGATTGGGATTCTTTTGAACAGATCCTAGAAGATTTCCTCAAAAATGAATGCAAAAATATTCCTCATCCTTCTTCTGCATGTTTCGCTGTAGCTGGTCCTTTATCTAACAACAACGCAAAAATTATGAACTTGTCATGGAATATTTCAGGAAATAAATTAAAAAATAAATTTAAATTTGAACAATGTGAGCTAATAAATGATTTTGCAGTGCAAATTTATGGAATTCCTTTCTTAAAAAAAAATCAATATTCAACTATCCAGAATGGATCACAATCTGAAGGTACTAACAATGATTTGCATGCCATTGTTGGAGCCGGGACTGGTTTGGGCATTGCAAGAGGCCTAGTATCAGGCAATAAAGTAAAAGTTTTAGCTAGTGAAGGTGGTCATGTTGAATACTCGCCAAATTCAGAATTAGAATGGGAATTAAAAATTTGGCTCAAAAAATCTCTTAATGTTGAAAGGATATCTTATGAAAGAATTGTTAGCGGTCCAGGTTTATCAAGAATTGCCAAATGGAGACTGAGCAAACCTGATGCCCAAAACCATCCTCTACAAAAATATTTCAAGGAAATTAATATTTCTGATGCTTTGAGAAAAAAATTACCAGAAAAGATTTGCACTCTTTCGAAAGGGGGGGATAAGCAAATGATGGAAGTAGAGAGGATATGGTTAAATGCTTATGCATCTTTATTAGGAGATGTTGCTCTTCAAGAATTATGCTTTGGAGGCCTATGGATATCTGGAGGGACTGCACCAAAACATTTCAAAAACTTTAAATCAGATTCATTTATGAAACAATTTTTTGATAAAGGAAGATTAACAGATATTCTTAAAACAATACCTCTCAGAGTAATTTTAGATGAAGAATTTGGACTTTATAGTGCCGCCTGCAGAGCAAAAATGCTTTTAAAAACAACTTAAAAAGATGTCTATTCCTGAAGTAGGTAAAAAGATAATAGTAACAGTACCTTCAACAACTGCAAACTTGGGTCCCGGATTCGACTGTTTAGGGGCTGCATTGGATTTATATAATGAATTTATATTTACAAGAATTGAAGGTGGCGGAGATAGATTCGATTTAATAATGGAAAGTACAGATGGTAATCATTTAAGGGGAGGTCCAGAAAACTTAGTTTTTAGAGCGGCTCAGAAAGTATGGGAGAGTGCAAATATGACCCCTTTTGCACTTGAAGCAAGAGTTAAGTTAGCCGTACCTCCTGCTCGTGGACTTGGAAGTAGTGCTACAGCAATAGTTGCTGGATTAATCGGAGCAAATGCAATACTGAACTCTCCCCTTCCCAAAGAAAAACTCCTAGAACTTGCCATTGATATTGAAGGTCATCCTGATAATGTAGTTCCCTCACTTTTAGGGGGGCTATGCCTGACCGCCCGTTCATCTTCTAAAAGGTGGAGAATTATCAGATGTGATTGGCATGATTCCATTAAAGCTGTTGTAGCAATACCTGCTATTCGTTTAAGTACAAGTGAAGCAAGGAAAGTCATGCCCAAAAATGTACCTGTATCTGATGCCGTTACAAATATGGGGGCACTTACTTTATTATTGAATGGTTTAAAAGCAGGAGATAGTGAATTAATAAAAGAAGGAATGTTTGATACACTACATGAACCATACCGATGGAAGCTAATTAAAGGAGGATTAGAAGTTAAAGAGGCAGCACTAGAAGCAGGTGCCTTAGGTTGTGCAATAAGTGGAGCAGGACCAAGTATCTTAGCTTTGTGTAAAAAGGAAGACGGTAGAATTGTCAGTCAAGCTATGGTTAAGGCATGGGAGAAATCAGGAGTACCAAGTAGAGCACCATTTTTAAATGTTCAGAAAAAAGGCAGTCAATTTAGAGCTTTCTCAGCTAAGTAGTTTTACTTAGCCATTTTTAATGTTATAGTCTCAAGCTAGTACTACTTCAACTAGAATAAAAATTATTCATTACCCTAAATGAATTTAGAAACTTTTCCTTGGCTATCTTCTATCGTTTTACTACCTTTAATTGGGGCATTAATAATGCCTTTTTTGAGTTCGAAAGAAGGAGAAGACAATACACTCCCTAGAAATATCTCATTAAGTTTTTTATTTATAGATTTTTTACTAATAATAGGAGTCCTTCTGCAGAAATTTAATCCTACAGAAAGCTCTTTGCAATTGGTAGAAAGAACTTCCTGGCTACCATCAATAGGATTAGAGTGGTCTCTTGGTGTAGATGGACTATCTGCTCCTTTGGTGGCTTTAAGTGGGTTAATTACATTTTTATCAGCTGCCGCAAGTTGGAAAATTAAGAAAAAATCTAACTTATATTTTGCGCTTTTATTAGTCCAAGCATCAGCACAAGCATTGGTTTTTCTTTCTCAAGATTTTCTATTATTCTTCTTGGCCTGGGAACTCGAATTGGTTCCCGTATATCTTCTTATTGCAATTTGGGGAGGGAAAAAGAAATTATATGCAGCCACTAAATTTATTCTTTATACAGCTCTAGCTTCTTTATTAATACTGATAAGTGGTTTAGCAATTGCTTTGAGTGGTGGTAACTTTACTCTAAATATTACCGATTTAACAAATAAACATGTAACAGGTAGCCTAGCACTATTATCTTATTTAGGATTTTTAATTGGTTTTGGAGTAAAACTTCCTATCTTTCCCTTGCATACTTGGTTACCTGATGCACATGGTGAGGCTAATGCACCAGTTTCAATGTTACTCGCTGGAATACTTTTAAAAATGGGAGGCTATGCTCTCTTAAGATTCAATGTTCAAATACTACCTGAAGTACATCTACAAATTGCACCTGCATTAATCATCCTTGGAATCATTAATATAATATATGGGGCATTAAATGCATTTGCACAAGATAATGTTAAAAGGAGAATTGCATGTAGCTCAGTAAGTCATATGGGTTTCGTTCTATTAGGAATTGGAGCAGTGGATGCATTAGGGATAAGCGGAGCAATGCTCCAAATGATTAGCCACGGACTTATTGCTGCAGCTATGTTTTTTGTGACTGGCTCTTTCTATGAAAGAACAAATACTCTTTCGATACCAAATATGGGAGGTTTAGCAAAGGTCTTGCCAATAACTTTTGCTTTTTTCTTGGCAAGCTCTTTAGCATCTTTAGCACTACCTGGAATGAGCGGTTTTATAAGTGAAATAACTGTATTTTTAGGGATCACTAGTCAAGAAGGCTTCAGCTCTATCTTCAGATCGATCACGATTCTTATTGCAGCAATAGGTTTAGTTTTAACACCAATATATTTACTATCAATGTGCAGGAGAGTTTTCTTTGGCCCTAGAATCCCTGCACTAGCTACAGTCAAAGAAATGAATGGTAGAGAATTAACGATTGGGTTTAGTTTATTGTTTCCTACTTTGGTGATAGGTTTTTGGCCGAAAATCGCTATAAATTTATATGAATCTTCAACCAATGCTCTCAGTGAGCAACTTACTTTAGCTAAGTTGGTAGGATTAATCTCAACTTTAGTTAATTAAACTATTTTTATAAATGGATACCTCAATTTTTAAATATGGAGAACTACCAGAATTTAAAAAATTTACTCCCGAAAACATTAGTAAACAATTTCCCATAGTACTATTAAAAATTGACGAAGACTTTAAAAACATAGAGAAAAATTTATCTAATTATTTAATTCAAAATGATTTAAATTGGGATAAGGTAATTAATCCTTTAAATGAAGTTAATGAAATCCTTAGATGGAGTTGGGGAGTAATAAGCCACCTAAATGCAGTAAATAACTCTGAAAGTCTTAGAGAAATTTATTCAAAATTTCTTCCAAAGATTATTAGCTTGAGTAACAAATTCGGACAAAGTAAAATAATTTTCAATTCCTTAGTCAAGCTTAAAGAGACAAATAACTTTGATCAAATCAAAAACAGAATATTAGATAAAGAAATTCTTGAAATGCAACATAGAGGTATTTCACTACAAAAAAATGATCAAGAAGAATTCAACATTACTTCAGAAAAAATTGGAAAGCTTTCAACCGACTTCAGCAACAATGTTCTTGATGCCACTAACAAATGGTTTTTAATATTAAATAAAAAATCTGAAGTCGATGGTCTTCCTGAACGAGTGCTTGAATTGATGGCAATTTCTGCACACAATCACTTAAAAAAAGATGGCGAAGTTGATATTCAAAATGGGCCCTGGAAATTAAGTTTAGATATTCCAACCTATACATCCTTTATGACATATGCCAACGACCGTTACCTTAGAGAAAAAATGTATAAGGCATTCGTTGGTAGGGCCTCTAAAGGAGAAAAAAATAATTCTCAAATCATAGAAGAGATATTATCTCTAAGAACTAAACAGGCTCATCTTCTCGGTTATAAAAGTTGGGCAGAACTAAGTTTGTCAACAAAAATGGCAAAAGAAATTAAAAATGTTGAAAATCTTTTAGAAGAATTGAGAGAACCAGCATTCAAAACCGCAAAAATTGAATTAGAAACTCTGGATAAGTTTTCTAAAGCTAATGGATTTCCAAAATCACAGAATATTGAACCATGGGATATTAGTTATTGGTCTGAACTTCTTAGAAAGGAAAAGTTTAATTTGGATCAAGAGTCTTTGAGACCTTGGTTCCCACTAAATGATGTTTTGAAAGGTTTATTTAAATTAAGCGAAAAGCTTTTTGAAATTAAAGTGGTTGAGGCAACTGATGAAGCTCCTGTGTGGAATGATGACGTTTTGTTTTTTAATATCCTCAATAAGGAAGATACCAAAATAGCATCTTTTTACCTCGATCCATATTCTCGACCTGAATCAAAGAGAGGAGGGGCTTGGATGGATGAATGTTTGAATAAAAATAATTTCGGCAAAAAAACTCTTCCTGTTGCTTATCTTATTTGTAATCAGACTCCACCATCAAAAGACAAACCAAGTTTGATGAGTTTTGAAGAGGTTCAGACACTTTTCCATGAATTTGGTCATGGTCTTCAACACATGCTTACTACCGTAAATCTTCCTCAAGCAGCTGGTATCAATAATGTTGAATGGGATGCAGTCGAACTTCCAAGTCAATTCATGGAAAACTGGTGTTTTCACAAAAACACACTTTTAAGTATCGCTAAGCACTATAAAACAGGAGAAAAATTATCCGACGAAAATTTTGAAAAGCTCCTAAAGAATAGAACTTTTAATTGCGGTATGGGTACTCTTAGACAACTACATTTCGCGATAACAGACCTCAGATTACACAGTAGTATTGATAAAAACGAAGGTAAAACAGCCGATGAAATAAGAAGAGAAATTGCAAAACAAACTACTGTTATTGAACCAATTAAAGAAGATCAATTTCTTTGTTGTTTTAGTCATATATTTGCAGGTGGATATTCTGCAGGATATTACTCATATAAATGGGCTGAGGTTCTAAGTGCTGATGCATTCTCAATGTTCGAAGAAGCTGATCTAGAAAACTCTGAAGATTTAAAGTTAATAGGAAAGAAATTCAAAGATACAATACTTAGTTTGGGTGGAAGCTTACCTCCATTAGATATATTTAAACTATTCAGGGGAAGAGCTCCACAAACAGATTCATTAATAAGACACTTGGGTCTATCTGGAACTACATAATAATTTCATCGATTATTTTATTAACGGCAGATTTATTTCTTACAAGATTTCTATGTTTATATACTTTTACTGATATTCTTTTCCCAAAATTTAAATTTGACCACCAGCCAGGGAAAACCATTAGATCCCAATAAGTAAAGAAATTTATACACTCGATATCATCAAGAAAAAAATCATTATCTGCAAGTTCTTTCAAAAATTTACTATTAATTTTCATTTCTGATATTCCTCTAAAAGGGTATTTAGGTATTAATTGAGCCATCAAAGTTCCTTTATGAGGGGAACCAATAGAAATTAATCTTCTTGTTCTTTTATATCCATTAAATTTTTGAAGCCAGTACCTACCAATTATTCCTCCCATAGAAAATCCCAAAATATCTATTTCTTTTTCTAAACCATATTTCTCTAAAATTAATTCGTTTAATTTATTAGTCAAATCCAGAATAGAAGTCATTCCATATGAATGATTAAGAGTTGGGGCAAAAGATTCAATGCCTATATCATCAAGTTTTTTGATAATAGAAGAAAAAATACTTGAAGTATTCCAAAGACCATGAATCAATATAATAGGATTTCTTTTTTCCAATTCTTTAATTATTTTCAAGAATTCTTACTATTGACACCTTCCCATCGAAACCTGTGATTGGAGGATTGCATTTTGTCAAAATAATTTTAATTTTAGAAATCTTAAATTCCTGATCAATGATTCCTAAAATTGCGTTTGAATATTTTTCGATTGTGAAACAATATACTTTCTTTGATTGATCTTTTAAAATTCGAACTAATTTTGAATAGTCAATCGTTTTTTTTATATCATCAGTTAATGTACATTTTTCAAAATCAGACCACAAAAATATATCCAAACTAAATAATTGTCCTAATTCCCTTTCTTCATCAAGGACCCCAACCCTGGCCCAAAGTTTAATATTCTCAATTTTTAAAAAAGTTTCCATCCTTAAAGTTTTATAGATCTTTATGTGTATAGATAGCCTTTCCTGATGAAAAATCATCAACTATATTCCCATCACCTTTTAGGAAATATTTATAAGTTACCAAACCTTCTAGACCTACAGGTCCCCTTGGTGGAAGAGTTTGAGTAGATATCCCAACTTCAGCTCCGAATCCATATCTAAACCCATCGGCAAACCTAGTAGAGCAATTGTGAAAAACACCTGCGCTATCAACTACATTCATAAATTTGTTGGCAGTCTTTGAATTTTCAGTAATTATTCCATCTGTGTGTTTTGAACTATATTCTTGAATATGTGTGATTGCCTCCTCAAGATCATCAACAATTTTTATCGATAAAATTAAATCCAAATATTCAGTTTTCCAATCTTCTAGATTAGCCTCATACTTTAGCCCTAATTCAACTGATCTCTTATCTCCAATTAATTTAACATCATTGACATCAAATAAAGGGATGGCCTTTTCTAAAAAAGCTGGTGCGATATCTTTATGGACTAACAAAGTTTCAATAGCATTACATGCTGCTGGATATTGAATTTTACTGTCTAGAGCAACTGATAAAGCCATCTCCAGATTTGCCTCATTATCTATAAACAAATGACAAATTCCATCAGCATGACCTAGCACAGGAATTCTTGTATTCTCCTGAATAAATTTAACTAATTCATTACTGCCTCTAGGAATTATTAAATTAATATAGTTTTCGAGATTTAACATTGACATACTATCTTTTCTGCTTGTAAGTAAGCATATTGAATTTTTATCAAGGCCTGATTCATATAACCCCATTTGTAAGGCATTGACTATTGCAGTGTTTGTTAAATTAGCTTCACTTCCGCCCTTTAGCATTACTCCATTACCGGATCTTATTGCTAGAGAACTAATCTGCATAACAGCATCAGGTCTAGATTCAAAAATAACTCCTATAACTCCAATAGGAACAGTTTTTCTTTCAAGGATTAGTCCTTTAGAAAGCTCTCTGTTTATTTGAACTTGATTTACTGGATCAGCCAATTCTCCAACTTTTCTTACCCCATCAATTCCTGCATTTAATTTTTCTTTTGATAACTTTAATCTAGAGAGTAAAGCTTTCGAAATGCCTTTTTTTTCTGCTTTTTGATAATCCTCACTATTAGCCTTTAATATCTCTTTAGTATTTTTTTCGAGATAATCTGCCATAAAATTTAAGGCATTTATCCTATTTTGATTGTCAGTCTGACTTATTTTTATTGATGCCAAACGTACTTGTTTAGCTTTTTCTAAAAGATCATTTCCTGGTTGAGGAACTTCAAAGATATTAACCATAATTTTTTTTAGTTAGTTTAATAATAATTCAAATTAACGATTCTTTAAACTAAATCATTTTCAGATTTAGTATCTAAAAAACAATTGAACTTGACTTTTCCAGTCCCCTTTAGAATCATAAGAACCCAATAATTCTAAGTTTGGAGTGGCCTGAAAAGTGAAAATTCCTAAAGGAGAAATATCATCTCTACCCGGAACGGTTTGAAAGGCAAAATTTATAGCATCGGTAATATCAAGTCCTAGTTCAGCTACCCAAGCTTGCGAAGAAAATTCATAATTAGAAGATGATTCTCCATCATTTTCTATATCTAATTTCTCATTGGAAAAAATGTTATTTAATGAATCATTATTTTCTATTAAGGCTGGATATAAAGACAACTGAAACCTTTCACTAAAAGCATCCGCATTATTAAGTTGAGAAATAAATGCTCTATTTATTAAATTTGCAGAGTTACCTCCAATCAAACCAATTATTTGTGATCTGCTATAACTTGGAGTACTTCTTAATTGGATTCTTTGATTTTCATCTTCAAAGGATAATTGATCTAAAAAACCTTCATAAGAAGCTTCAATTTTGATAAGCCTTGAATTACCAATTCCAAATGCTCCAAAACCACTTGAAGTGACATCTGCATCAACATCACCCGAGATATTTGAATCTTGATTATTTTCACTTATAGGAATTATAGAATCTGGAACTTTACTAACAAGAGAAAAATTTATAAATGGAACCACACCACTTCTTGATGCAAATAAGATATAGTTGTCTTTATTCTTATCAAGCTTAAAAGGGGTAGTATATAAATTAGCCCTACCTTTTTTAAGGTAAATAAGACCCCTAGCATTCAAATCTTTTCCTATGCGTCCGTTGATTTCGAGGTCTAATTTAGTATCTAAATATGCTTGAACTATTTCTGAATATTGAAGTTTAAAATCTGGTCCAAGTTTTAATTTGAGATTATTAAAACTCAAATTATTGAAATAATCTGGCAAAGTTTCTCCCAAAAGAACAGAATTCAAAATTGTTTCATTTGAAATTATTTCAATATTCTTATTCTTATTCCAATATAATTCTGGCCAATCCTTTTTAGATTCTTCTCGATTAATTTTTTTATCTATCTTATTATTTTCACTGGTTCTTTTGAAATTTATGAATCCATTGTTAAGGGACAAATTACCTCCCAACACTGGATTCTCAAATGATCCAGTTAAATTTATATTTGAATCTAATAAAAAATTGAAATTCTCTGTCTTAATAGTAAATTCATTTGCAATCAAATTAATAAATGACTCCCCTGATTCATTCTTTTTATAAAAAGGCAAAAAACCTCTAATGAAAATATTTCCAGAATCCTCGCCTTTTGCTTTTAAACTTTTGATCTCCAAAGAATCAAAATCAAAAATCATCAAACTATTAATATCTTTTACTATATTGTTATACAAATCAATTTCAGAATCCTTAATTACTATAAATCCATTCAATACAGGTTTATCAATAGTACCCTTTATTATCATTCTAAGATTCATTTCACCTTCTTTAAAAGTAAAGTAATCATCTGAGAAAACATCTATTAACTCAATAAATTTTCCGTTACCAATCAACCTTAAATCTAATTCATCAGAGGTTTTTATAGGTATTAATCCTTTAATAGAGATGGGGATTACTGAATCATTTATCAGCAATGAAAAATCAATATCAAAATTAGAGTTATTAAATTCAATAAATCCTTTTTCAAGTAATATTTTATTATTTTTTATTGATGAATTATTGGAAGAAATTTCACTTGAGAAAGATTTTGTATCTAAATCGTACAATAAATTTATATCTATCCCTCCAAGAAAATCTCTTGGTCTGTCTAAAAAGATATTCGCAACACTTAACGGTAATTTTTTAATTTTTAAAAAACCGTTTCCTTTTAATAATCCCCCTTCCAAATCAATAGAAAATTCCTCCTTTTTATTTTTATTTTCATCTCTAGATACATCAAGATAGCCATTCAATTTTGCATTTAAATTGTAGTTTCTTGGTCTATCTCCCTCAATAGTTATTTGTGCATTATATCTACTGCTAAATTTATTTAAATATTTTTTCAGGTTAAATTTGTCATCTAAGGAATTACTATTTTCAAGAAAGTTATTTATAAAGTCAATCCTCTCTTTATAAGAAAACTTATCTTTATTTATTTCCAGATCATCCAAGATATTAGTTTTACTTGTTGGTATCACTTTCTCATCATCAAAATTAAAAATATCAATAGCGGTCAGGATTGTCCAACTGGTGCTTATATTATTGAAGTTTAAATTAATTAAATTATTTTTATTTGGATTATATTCAACTTCAATTATTCCACCATCAATTGGATAAATTGATGAGTTTACGTATAAAGAATTATCTTTTAATCTAAAATCAAATAATGAATTAGCTAACTTTATATTTCTATATTTACCTAAACTCCAAGCCAGTCGCCCTTCAATATTAGCCTGATCATAGGAAATTGATCCTCCACCATTAATAATTCCATTAATCTTATCGAATTGATTTTTGCTTAAAGATAATTCAAGTTCATCAATGGGGAAATTATCAGCGCTCCAAATATAATTATCATTCTCTTTAACTATTTCTAGAGTCCCTTTAGTAGAGTTATAAACTCTACTAAAAGTTAAATTATCAACTTTAAGCTTAGGATCAAACTTGATTGAGAGAAATGAAGGGATTGCTGAATATCTATTTTTCATATTTAAAAGAAATTCTTTATTATCGTTTATAATTTCTCCCTCCCATATTTCTCTTATACGAATGCCTTTATAATGCGGATAATCGATATTAAAATTAATCGAAATATCAGGATCGCTAATTTTTCCTTTAAATACTCCTTTAGCAGTAATAAAACCCCTTATATCATTCTTTCTGAAAATATTTAAATTAGATAATTGAGTTCTATTTATCTCGAAACTAGAATCTAAATCCCCAAAATTAATACCTTTTTTATCAAACCAATAAGGAATATTTCCTGTTAATTTAATATCTGGATTTAGACTATTAATGTATCCAATACTTCCTTTTAAATCAACATTATTTATATTATTGCTTAGTGGAACATTAAGAATAAAATTTGAAGTTAAAGTTCCGTAATTTAAATTTTCTGAAATTCCTACTAAATTAGTATCTTCACAAAAAAAACTATTGTTATCGGAATTTATATTCTGCGAAAAAGCTTCGGATTTGATTTTTAAATTACTTAAAGAAAATCTTCCTTTACATAATACTTTAGTTGATGATTTAGTAAATTTAAAATCAGATTTAAAATTTCCTTCTTCAAAGCTAATTTTTCTATTCCCAAGAAAATATTCAGAGTCTTGAAGATTTAATCCCCTAGAAAATAATTCAATCCTTAAAAAATCTTGATTTAACTTTGTATTTAATTTTAATTTTAAAAAACCTTTTCCATCAAATTTAGATTTTAAATCGGCAATTATTTGTCTATTATTGGTTTTATATACAATATAACCTTTTACTTTTGTTTTTAATCCTGAATCTTTTAGATCTAAAAGTGAATATTTATTTAAGTTAAAATTGAATTCATACTTTGGTTTTGATTTATTTATACTTTGTACTTTTTTAAAAGATTCATACCTTTTAAAAAAATCTTTATCTATTTTAAATTCAGTTTGCTTTGGTGTTATTTTTAATATCCATTTTTGTTTTAAAAAGGATCTAAAAGGCATGATTCCTATATAAACATTTTCAGCTGTAATCTCAGAATCTATATTTTCTTTATCAATAATTTTTGAATTCCCTAGGGAAAATCCTAGAAATCTAATCCCAGAATAATCGCCTAAAGTAACCTTTTTATTTAAAAATTTCTCAACACTATCTTCAAATTCTAATTTCCTAGAATTATAGCTTTCTCTTAGAAAATTATTTAATGTATAAGAACCCAGAAATCCTAAGGACAAAAACATACCTACTAAAAGGATTTTTGTATTTAGATTTAGAGTTCTAATTTTTTTCAAGTTAGAGCCCAAAAATAGAGTAGGCTTACAAAATATAAGAAATTAATTAGGTCAAAGCCAGTAAATGTCTTTTTTTGAACTATTAGAGAATACACCAAAAATTTTTGGATTCTTTGGAATATTCCTTTTTATTTGCACTGTAGCGGCTTTTATATTTAATTTTGGCTTTAAATTTCGAATAATAGGAGCAACCATTTTCTCATTATTACTATCTTTAAGTAGCTGGGCATTTATACAAAGTTATAATGAACGAGTAGTAATAGAAGACGCAAAATATCTCCCAATAGTTTATGACAACGGTTTTGATTTGATTATTGCTAAAGCAGAGGATAACTTCCCAGAAGAATCTATTAAGCCAACTTTAGAACAATTATCGGAAAATCTTAGGAAAGGTAGCAGGTCGGGTGCGAACGTAAAAATAAAGATAAGAAAACTTGAAAAAATATCCGCTGGTATAAGTAAACCAGTTGTTATAGGAGAAATTCAGAAAAATGTCCAAATGAATTAGTCTGTTAAAAAATGGAAACTAAAACATTTTTAGATTTTTTGCCAACTAACTTTAGACATGAAAAATCTTTTTTTGTTGAAAATAATCTAACTGACTTTGAAAAGTTAAGTAATCTTACGGACTTAGATATAAATGAGATTCAAAGAAAATCTTCACTGTGTACATTGAATAATCTAAAGAAAATTAGAGCTATAGCTATTTTTAAGAAAGAAATTGGAATTTCTCCACCGCAAGCATATCTACTTTTACATTGCGGTATTTCTTCTCTCAAATCATTATCACTATCCACTCCTTACGAATTAGAACGCAAAATTGGAAGATTAGAAAGAAATCTTAGGATAAAAACCAAAACGGATACAACTTTCACTCTCTTAAAAGAATGGATTAAAAAAGCTAGTCAAATAGACAAATATATTTGAAATCTTGGATAAAAAATTTTTTTAATGTAGAATTTAGAAAAAGTCAGTGATAATGAAACCTTTGTTATTTTTGTTATTTTTGTTTTCCAACTCTTTATACCCTGTTTTTAGCCAATCTAACCTATTGGAAAGTGTAAAAAAGAATCCAAACGAAGCTAGGAAGTTTTGTAATAAGTTTAGAGAGTTTAATTCAAAAGGTATTTCAGCTAATTCAGATAAAGCTATAGAGTATGTATCAAACAAAAAAAAGTTAACCCCCGTTAACGCAGAGATCTTTTCTATTTACGTCATTGGGCTGCACTGTCCAGACATTATCTAAAGCCTAAATGTATGGTTCAAGATGGTTTGATGAATCTCTAGTACTTAGAGATGGAGTGAGACTCATATCAAGAATTTGGGTACCTAATAGTAATGATGGGCCATGGCCTGCATTATTAATGAGACAACCTTATGGCAGAGAAATAGCTTCAACAATAACCTATTCTCACCCTGAATGGTGGGCTTCCCAAGGATATATGGTAATAATTCAAGATGTCAGAGGTATGGGTTCTTCTGAAGGGGTTTTTGATGGTTTTTCTCAAGAAGCTAGCGATACTTCAGAAACACATGAATGGGTAAGGTCTCTAAAAAAATGTAATGGAAAACTTGGCTTATATGGTTTTTCATATCAAGGATTTACTCAACTAACTAGTGAATTAAATTCAAAGCCACCCGATTGTTTATCTCCAGCAATGACTGGTATGAATATTAAGGATCATTGGTGCTCGGATGGAGGAGCATATTGGTGGCATAACAATATTGCATGGGGACTTCAAATCGCAGCACTAAAAATGAAAAGAGAAAATAAATTGTTTGAGTGGGGAAAAATTAGATTAGCCTTAGAAAATAAAAGTTATTTAAGGGAAGGAATTGATATTTTAAAAAAATATGATCCTAATAGCTTTGTTTTGGAATGGCTTAAAAATTTAAATAATGGTCGCCCTTTTAAAGAATTTAAGCCAATTTCAACATGGATTAAACAACCCATGTTAATTATTGGAGGACTATGGGATCCACATTTAAAAGGTGCTTTTGATCTTTATAAAATATCTAAAGAAGCTGGTGGCAATCCAGAGATAATTATTGGGAATGCGACACATCTAAATTGGTGGGAGGGATCACAAGAATCTTTATTAAAATTCTTTAATAAACACTTAAAATCAGATGAAAATTTTAATTCTAAGAATTCAAAAGGCGAAAAAAAAATATGGAATATTTCATTAAATAAATGGGAAGAATTAGATAATAAATTCCACCCTGAATTTATTTTTGGGCTCAAAAGTGATGGTACAGCAAATGTAAATGTTGAAGATGGAAGTCTGACCATAAATTCAAAAGGATCAGGATGGTTCACAATTGTTAATGACCCATGGAGACCTACACCATCTGACGGTGGTCATTTAGGTCCAAATCCGGGAAAGTTTAATAGAAATATTATTGATAAACGTCTTGATGTAGGTGTTTTTCAAACCAATTCTTTTGAAGAAGATCAACACTTAAAAGGATTTCCTACATTAGAAATCACAGTAAAAAGTGATCAGACCAATTTCGATATCTGCCTAGCTTTATCTCTAGTTGAAGAAGGTGATGATAAGGTGAATCAATTTTCAACTGGATTCTTAAGAGTTAAAAATTCCAAAATAAATGAAGAATGCATCTATCAAATAACAATGCAGCCAACAAATACTTGTTTAATTAAAGGTAGTAAGCTTCGCTTATCTATATCTGCAACAGCTTATCCCGCTATTGGAGTTAATCCTGGATTTGGCGAGGAAAATATAGGGGCGCCTTCCGCAAATCATAGAATTATTACTCTAAGTTTTAGCCTTAATAAAACATTTATGAAAATGACCCCTTTTTTTTTATAAATAGTTATTTTTTTGGTTAATCTTTTGATATTATTAATCCTTAACATCTACCAGTCATGATCGAGACAATTCAAGCAGACTGGATTAAATCAGAAGCGATCAACCTAGAAAATTGTTGCAATGATAATCCATTAAAAATATTAGGTCCTCATTTTTATGAAGAGAAATGGGTAATAAGGGTGTGGATGCCTGAAGCGGACGAAGTTAAAATAAATTTTAAAAATAAAATCTACAAAGCAGAAAGCATAAATCATAAATGGCTTTTTGAAGCAATCCTGCCTGAGAATCCAAACTCTAATTACGAAATAAATATTTCACGAGGAGGGGTCACACATACACAACATGACCCCTGGTCATATAGAGAAGAGTGGATGGGAGAAGTTGATAGGCATCTGTTTGCAGAAGGTAATCACCATCATATTTGGGAAAAGATGGGAGCACATCTAATAGAGGACAAAAATAAAAAAGGAGTCATGTTCTGTATTTGGGCTCCAAATGCAAAATCAATCTCGATAATTGGAGATATAAATTCTTGGGATGGAAGACATCATCCAATGCAAAAAAGATTAGGGGGGCTTTGGGAACTATTCATGCCAATGATGAAAGAAGGAGACACATATAAATATGAAATAAGAACACAACAAGGTCATATTTATGAAAAGGCCGACCCATATGGATTCTCACATGAAGTGAGACCTCAAAATGGTTCAATAGTTTCAAAATTGAAAAACTTTAATTGGAATGATAGTTCTTGGATTTCAAATAGAGATTCTTCTAGTCAAATTAACAAGCCAATTTCAGTTTATGAAATGCATTTAGGAAGCTGGCTACATGAATCAACAGATAAGAAATATCTTGAAGACAATGGTGAACCAAGAGAGCCTGTGCCTGCAGCCGATTTAAAACCTGGAACAAGATTATTAACTTATCCAGAATTAACCAAAAAACTTATCCCTTATGTAAAAGAGAGAGGATTCACTCATATTGAACTAATGCCAATATCTGAACATCCTTTCGATGGTTCATGGGGATACCAGGTTACAGGATGGTATGCACCAACAAGTAGATTTGGCACCCCAAATGAATTTAGAGAGTTTGTTAATAAATGTCATGAAGAGGGCATAGGTGTAATTCTTGATTGGGTACCTGGTCATTTCCCAAAAGATAAGCATGGTTTAGCCTTTTTTGATGGATGTCATCTTTACGAACATGGAGATTCACGCATAGGTGAACACAAAGAATGGGGAACTTTAATCTTTAATTACAGCAGAAACGAAGTAAGAAATTTCTTAGTCGCCAATCTAGTTTATTGGTTTGAAGAGTTTCATATTGATGGCATAAGAGTAGATGCTGTAGCTTCAATGTTATATAGAGATTATTTACGCCCAGATGGAGAATGGATACCCAATGAAAATGGTGGTAATGAAAATATAGAAGCCGTTAAATTTCTTCAACAGGCTAATCATGTACTCTTCCAACATTTCCCAGGCGCACTTTCTATCGCTGAAGAATCAACAACTTGGCCAATGGTAACCAAACCAACTGACATGGGAGGTTTGGGGTTTAATTTGAAATGGAATATGGGATGGATGCACGATATGCTCGATTATTTTGAGATAGATCCTTGGTTTAGGCAATTCCATCAAAATAGTGTAACTTTCTCAATAACATATAACTATACAGAGAACTTTATGCTTGCTCTTAGTCATGATGAGGTTGTTCACGGAAAAAGTCATCTTTTGCATAAAATGCCTGGCGATGACTGGAAGAAATATGCAAATACTCGAGCTTTACTTACTTATATGTGGACCCACCCTGGTAAAAAAACGATATTTATGGGAATGGAATTTGGACAAAGACAAGAATGGAATGTTTGGGATGATCTGCAATGGGAATTACTAGAATTTGAGCCTCATAAAGGTATCAGAAACTTGATTGATGACTTGAATAAACTATATAAAAATGAACCTGCGTTATGGAAAAACGACTTTGATCCTTATGGATTCCAATGGATTGATTGTAATGACAAATCTAATTCGGTAATAAGTTTTATGAGAAGAGAAAATGATACCAATGAATGGCTTGTTGTTGTTGCCAACTTTACACCTAATACCCATGGTTCATATAAAGTAGGCGTTCCTGTAAAAGGATTCTACAAGGAGATATTTAATTCAGATGGATCAAGATATGGGGGTAGTAATAAAGGAAATATGGGAGGTATAGAAACTATAAATTACAATATTCATGATTATCAAAATGCTCTAGAACTTGCTTTACCCCCATTAAGCGTAAGTATCTTCAAACATCAATCAGAAAAATAATAAGGCCTATTTAACTTAGTACTTCATATAAATGTTCATATAACGCTTTTGATATGCTTTGCATTGTAAGATTTCTAAGTTGGAATTTAAAAATTTTTTTTAAAAAACATATCGAATTGAAAAATGGGTGAAAATTTACCGCTACTACTTTCTGCCGCATTAGGTAAAAAAGTAAATAGACCTCCAGTATGGATGATGAGGCAAGCAGGAAGATATATGAAAATCTATAGAGATTTAAGGGAGCGTTACCCAAGTTTTAGAGAAAGGTCTGAGAATCCAGAACTATCATATGAGATTTCAATGCAGCCTTTTCATGCTTTCAAACCAGATGGTGTGATCCTTTTTTCAGATATTCTCACACCTCTTCCAGGAATGGGCATAAATTTTGAAATAATAGAAAGTAAAGGTCCAATAATTGAAGACCCAATAAGAACTCTTAGCCAGATAGAGAATTTAAAAGAATTAAATCCAAGTGAGAGTTTAAGTTTTGTTGGGCAAGTTCTTTCTTCACTAAAAAAAGATGTGAATAATGAGGCAACGGTTTTAGGTTTCGTTGGCGCACCTTGGACTCTCGCTGCTTATGTAGTTGAAGGTAAAAGCAGTAAAAATTATTCTTTAATAAAATCAATGGCTTTTAAAGAACCAGATTTACTTCATAAACTGCTTGATCATTTTGCAAAATCTATTGGTGAATATCTTAAATATCAAATAAAATCTGGAGCGCAAGTAGTACAAATTTTTGATTCATGGGCAGGCCAACTAAGCCCACAAGATTACGATATCTTTGCTGGGCCATATCAAAAAAAAGTTGTTGATATTGTAAAAGCGGAATACCCTGAAACACCAGTAATTCTTTACATTTCAGGAAGTGCTGGCGTAATAGAAAGAATGGCAAAAACAGGCGTAGATATAATTTCATTAGACTGGACAGTAGACATTGAAGAGGCTTGTAAAAGAATCCCTAGTGGGATAGGCATTCAAGGTAATATTGACCCCGGTATTTTATTCGGGAACAAAGAATCAATTAAAGAAAGGATAGATAATACTTTTAATAAAATTAAAGACCGGAAATATATTCTTAATTTAGGTCATGGGATTTTACCTGGGACTCCAGAAGAAAATGCTCAAACATTTTTTGAACATGGAAAAAAACTCACTTACTAGTTAAAAACTTGGCATATAAAAACTTATTAATAACAGGTGCTAATGGGTGTGTTGGCCAATATTTAGTAGATTGGTTTTTAAAAAACACAAAATTCAGGCTTTATCTCATGGTGCGAGATAAAAGTAAGTTACCAATTTCTATTCAAGAAAATAAAAAAGTAAAGTTAATGGTGTGCGATATCAGGCAATCAAATAAATATAAAAAGGAAATTAGTCAAGTTAGTTACCTAATACATACTGCTACAGCTTGGGGAGATCCAAGAAGAGCATATGAAGTAAATATCAAAGCTTTTGAAGAATTACTTAAAATGCTTGATATTAAAAAGTTAGAAAAGATTATTTATTTTTCAACAGCTAGCATTCTTGACACACAAACAGAATTAATGAGGGAATCATTGATTTATGGAACAGAGTACATACAAACAAAATATGAATGTTTCGAGAAACTGAGAGAAAGCTCATATGCAGAAAAAACATTCGCTGTTTTCCCTACCTTGGTTTTCGGAGGAACTCTTGGCAAAAAAAGTAAATATCCTGTGAGTTATTTAACTAGTGGATTACAAGAGATTGGTAAATGGCTTTGGTTAGCAAGATTCTTAAAACTCGATTCTAAATTTCACTTTATTCACGCAAATGATATTGCTCAAATTTGCGGGTTTCTAATTAAAAATCATAGAGAAGAAAAATACAAAGGCTTTAGAAAATTTGTGCTAGGTCAAAAATTTATTTCAGTTGATCAAGCCATAATTACACTTTTAAAAAGAAATAATATGAGGAGATATTTTGCGATACCTCTTACAAAAAAAATTCTAAAATTATTATTAAGAATTCTTCCTATCCAAACAACACCTTGGGATAGCTTCAGTATCAAAAAATATGACTTCAATCATGTCCCCATCACTAATCCTGAGACTTTCAAACTTACAAGTTATGCCAAGTCAATGAGTGATGTTTTAAGGTTATCTAAGTTACCAAGCTGTAATAACAATTAAAATTCTCACGGTTAGGTTCCCAAAGCCTTGTAATATATATAAATAAGTAAATTTCAATTATGTTACGTTCAATCTTTGCAGGGTTATTCGCAATAGTTTTAACTCTTGGTCTAGGTATTTCATCTGTTTCAGCTAAGACTGTTGAAGTAAAACTTGGAACTGATGCTGGAATGCTTGCATTTGAACCAAGTACAGTAACCATTAGTGCTGGTGATACAGTTAAATTCATCAATAATAAACTTGCTCCTCATAATGCTGTTTTCGATGGGCATGAGGAATTAAGTCATGCAGATCTAGCTTTTGCTCCAGGAGAGTCTTGGGAAGAAACATTTAATACTGCAGGGACCTATGACTACTATTGCGAGCCACATAGAGGTGCTGGAATGGTAGGTAAAGTCATTGTTGAATAATTCTTCTTACAGTTAAAAACTTTTTATTTAATACTTATTAAAGTCATACCTACATTTTGATTAATGAAAATAGTTCCAAGCGAATTTTCAAATTCTGCTTGGGACTGTTTTATTTTTGCTAAAGAAATTGCTTATACAAATTATCAACAAGACGTGGATTCTGACAATTTATTATTAGCTCTTATAAAAAAAGACAGCCTTACAAAGAAGATCTTAAAAGAAAATAATGTAAATATCAAAGAAATTGAAAAAGAAATTATGTCTTCATTAAATTCGAAGGCAAAAATGAAAAATAAACAAAATAATTTATATATTGGTAATACTCTTTATGAGATATTTTCAAAAGCAAATGATTTTAAAAATAATTTAGATGATGTAGTGATATCAACAGAACACTTACTTTACTGTTTCACTTATGATGTTAGCTACAGATTTCAAATTTTAAATCACAAAAGTATTCCAGAATTCCTTGAAACTATAAAGAAAATGAAGTCAGATCCAGAAACAAAAAATGACTTTGATACTTTTAATGAGTCTTTAGATAAATATGGTATTGACCTAACTCAATCAGCAAGGGATGGAATCTTAGATCCAGTTATTGGTAGAGATGAAGAAATCAGAAGAACAATTCAAATATTGAGTAGAAGAACAAAAAATAATCCTGTTCTTATTGGAGAACCTGGGGTTGGTAAAACAGCCATAGTGGAAGGGTTGGCTCAAAGAATTATTAATGGCGATGTACCTTCTGCACTACAAAATAGGCAACTAATTTCATTAGATATGGGTTCACTCTTGGCTGGGGCAAAATATCGTGGAGATTTTGAAGAAAGAATAAAAAATGTCCTAAAGAAAGTAAAGGAATCAGACGGTAAGGTCATTCTTTTTATTGATGAAATTCATACAGTTGTTGGGGCAGGTGCCAGTGGAGGTTCTTTAGATGCAAGTAACCTATTAAAACCAATGCTTGCGAGAGGAGAACTTAGATGTATTGGTGCTACGACTATTAGTGAACATAAACGAAATATAGAAAAAGATCCTGCTCTAGAACGAAGATTTCAGAAAATAAAAATTCATGCACCTTCAATAGATGATACTGTATCAATTTTAAGAGGATTGAGAGAAAGATACGAGGTTCATCATAGTGTAAGAATTTCTGACAATGCTTTGGTTGCAGCTGCCACCCTAAGTGAAAGATATATTAACGATAGATTTCTTCCTGACAAAGCAATAGATCTAATCGATGAGGCAGCCTCAAGATTAAATATGATCATAACTTCCAAACCTGAAGAAATTGATGAAATCGATCGAAAAGTTCTACAGTTTGAGATGGAAAAATTATCTTTAAAGAGAGAAACAGATGATTTTTCTATAGAAAGATTAAAAAAAATCAATAATGAACTTTTATCACTTAAAGAAAGACAGGAAGAATTAGGCGCTAAATGGAAAAAAGAAAAAGATGAAATTAATGAGATTAGCACCATAAAAGAGGAAATTGAATCAATACAATTAAAAATAGATCAAGCCAAAAGAAGTTTTGACCTCAACAAAGCAGCAGAATTAGAATTTGGAACTTTAAATTCTTTACAAAAAAAATTGAAAGAAAAAAATGAATGTCTAGTTAATTCTTACAAAAATGGAGAGACTAGTCTTTTAAGGCAAGAGGTAACATTCGATGATATTGCAGAAGTTGTTTCAAAATGGACGTCAATTCCAGTACAGAACTTAAACCAGTCAGAAAAAGATAAGCTTTTAAGCCTCGAGTCGATCCTTAAAGAAAAAATTATTGGGCAAGATAGTGCTATTAGAGCTGTTGCAGATTCCATCAAGAGATCTAGGACTGGTTTAAATGATCCCAGCAAGCCATTAGCCAGTTTTCTCTTTTTAGGTCCAACTGGCGTTGGAAAAACAGAGCTAAGTAAAGTTGTAGCAAAAGTTATATTCGATTCAAATTCTTCAATTACAAGACTGGATATGTCTGAATATATGGAAAAACATTCAGTTAGTAAAATCATAGGTGCGCCTCCTGGATATTTAGGTTTCGAATCAGGCGGTCAACTAACTGAAGCTGTACGAAAAAATCCTTATTCATTGATACTTCTTGATGAAATAGAGAAAGCTCATAAAGATATCTTAGATATTCTTTTACAGGTTCTTGATGATGGAATCATTACCGATGGTCAAGGTCGTACCATAAATTTCAAAAATTCAATCATTGTTCTCACAAGTAATTTAGGAAGTCAATCAATAAATGATTTATCAGTTAGGAAAGAAGATAGAGATGAAATTAAAAAAGTTGTAGATAATGAACTTAAAAAATTTTTTAAGCCTGAGTTTTTAAATCGACTTGATGAAATAGTTATTTTTAATAATTTAGAATTAAATGATTTAAAAGAAATTGCAAAAATCCAGCTTCAAAATTTAGAAAAAAGACTTAACAAAAAAAACTTAAAATTCAAAATTACGGATGAGGTAATTAACCAACTTGTCGAAAATAGTTTCGATAATGCCTATGGAGCAAGGCCTTTAAAAAGAATTATTCAAAAACAAATTGAGACAAAAATTTCAAATAATATATTGAACAATCATTACCTTAATCAAGAAGAGATTAATATTTGTCTTACAAATGGTGAGATAATTGTTGATTAAAGATCTAAATTAAAGAATGCTATATGACTTGAAATTTAACAACCTTAATCTAAGATTTGAACCAATCAGGAATTTCCTCATAACTTGCTTTATTAGATTTATTTTCTTTTGATTCTGTTTTCCAACAACATGTTCTGCCCTTATCCTTGTCCTTCAAGTATTCATTAGCCCATCTCCAAATTAATTCAGAAGTAAACTCCATTCCCACATTATCCATAATTCTCAGATCTAAAGCATCTAAGTCATATAATTTTTCCCAGTAATCCAACAAAGGGTCATCTTTATTTACTAAAAAAGTATGGTCAAATTGCTCTTTTAGTCTATTTTCTAGGGGCTTTAGACTTGAAAAATCCACAACAAAACCATTTAGGTCTAATTTTTTTGCAGTAAACCAAAATGTGAATGATCTTGAATATCCATGCACAAATCTACAATGGCCTTTATGACGCCATTGCCTATGTGAACAGGGGAAATCCTCGTAACTTTTACTGCATGAAAATTTCAACGAATGAATATACATCAATTAACTGTTAGGATATTTTTTTATAAAATACATTTTAGAAGGATTTAACATAAAGAACATAATGACTAATTCAACTAATTTTTCGATAGAAGATCTACGCTTTGATAATTATGGATTAATCCCTGCGATAGCACAAGATTGGCTTGACGGATCAATTCTTATGCTTGCTTGGATGAACAAAGAATCATTAACAATAACACTTGAAACCAAAAACGTTCATTACTGGAGTAGATCAAGATCAGAAATTTGGAGAAAAGGAGCTACAAGTGGAAGTACTCAAATACTTAAGGAGATAAGATTCGACTGCGATAATGATGCACTCATCCTTCTGATTGAACAAAATGGTTCAGGAGCATGTCACACTGGGGAAAAAAGTTGTTTTTTCAACGAAATTCAAATTAATCAAAATGATAAAAAAGAGAAAAAAACAACTCCCTTCTCAAATATTTGCTCTGAATTATTCAATACAATTAACGAAAGGGCGATAAATCCATCAAAAAAAAGTTACACGAATCATTTATTAACAAAAGGCAGTAATACTATTTTAAAAAAAATTGGAGAGGAATCCGCAGAATTTATAATGGCTTGCAAAGATAATGACAAATATTCAATCTCAAATGAGGCTGCTGATTTAATTTATCATATGCAAGTAGCACTAATGCATAAAGGTGTTGAGTGGAGAGATGTACTTGCTGTTCTAGAATCAAGAAGAAAAAATTAAATAATTTAAATTTAGAATTTAGAATTTATAATTTTTACCTAAAAACCTGAAAAAGCAATGATCATTAATTTACTAATAATTATTAATTAATTATTAATTAATTATTAATTAATTATTACATGTATGGCTTATTACTGAATTGACTCTAAGTTAAATATATTAACAAAGAGGTAAATCGTGAGTTCATTAAGCGATTTTCTTGGTGAAATAGGTCGTCATCAACTTTTGACTCCCGAAAGAGAACTCACTATGGGCAGAAAAGTCCAGGAAATGGTTTTGCTTGTTAACAGATGTCAAGACGCAGGTGGTAAAGGTCCTGCTTGTGAATATTCCGAAGCCGAAAGAAAAAAGATCAAAATTGGTGAAAAAGCTAAAAACGAGATGATAACAGCCAACCTAAGACTAGTTGTCAATCTTGCCAAAAGATACCAAGGTAAAGGATTAGAATTACTGGACTTAATTCAAGAGGGGACGTTAGGTCTTACAAGGGCAGTAGAAAAATATGATCCGTCTAGAGGACATAGATTTTCTACCTATGCTTATTGGTGGATTAGGCAAGGTTTAAATAGAGCATTGTCAACTCAAAGTAGAACGATTAGGATTCCTGTTAACATTAATGAAAAACTGACAAAACTAAGATCAGCAAAATCAAAGCTCATGCAACTTAAGGGTATTCCACCCAGTAGTGATGAGCTAGCTAAAGAAATGAAAATAACCAAAGAGGAAATTGACGAACTCCTTTCCTGTGAATTGAGAAGCATCACTGTTAGTCTCCAAGGCACTGTCAAATCAAAATCAGATCCTTCTGAGTTGGTTGACATCCTTCCGAGCGATCAGGTTGCTCCAATGGAATTAGCGGAATTAGCCGAAAGGACAGCCTCGGCTTGGAAGTTATTAGATAAAGCAAACTTAACTGAAAAAGAAAGAAAGATAGTAAGCCTAAGATTTGGTTTGGACGGCTCAAATGAATGGAGAACCTTAGCTGAAGTTGCAAGACATATGAGCTGTAGCAGGGAATATTGCCGTCAGGTTGTTCAACGTGCTTTAAGAAAACTTAGAAAAGCCGGAATACAGAATGGATTAGTTGATAGTATTAGCTAAAAATTCCATTAAAAATATTTAAGTTTTATTTATAAGGATGAAAGAGAATTACAAAACTCAAGAAAAAATCTATGATACTGAAGTTTTAGAGAGTTCAACATTTGATGAAAATATCATTATCAAGATTCTTATAAGAGCAGGAAGAACAATTGCCAAGCCTGCATTAGAAGTTTTGGAGATGGCTCTAGATCCTTATACTCCCGCAAAAGTAAGAGTTTCATTAATGGCTGCGCTAGCCTATTTACTTATGCCATTTGATCTTTTCCCTGACTTTATGCCTTTAGTTGGTTTTAGTGATGATTTTGTAGCTCTCACGGCAGTACTCAGTATATGGAGCAAATACATGTCTCCTTCAATAAGAGCAAGAGCAGAAAGCAAGCTTAATAAGTTATTCCCTTTTTATTAGAATGAGTAAATTATCTCAACAGGAAGAAGAAGAGCTTGTCTCCTACATTAAGGATTGGTTAAAATCGCATGGATTTAATCAAAAAGATTTAGCGTATGAATTAAAAATCAAATCTAGTAGAACCTCTGAAATTATTCTAAAAATCAAAGAATTATATAAAAAGGGCGGTATGTTTAACATTGCAAAAAATCTCATAAAGATCGAACAAAATTTGTTGAACAATATTAAAAATAATTTTCCAGAAACAGATAAAAGATTACCATATAATCAATTAGATATAGACTCTCTAGTAAATCAGATAAATCAAGACACTAGTGAATAGATTTAATTTAGAATGTTATATTTCAGTTAATAATAATCTTCTCTCTTAACAAAGATATTTCACATATAAAATAATTGTTTAAAAATGAATCCTCAAAAAAATATTGTTTAATTCCTAAATATAAAAATTGTTTAATTATTAATACAAAAATATTATCTTTTTTCAATTAAATAATTTTTTAATTAATAATTAATAATTACTAAAATATTTTCTTAAATGATATTTAAAATGCCTGGATCCAAGGATAAATTTCATAATTAATCCATATACCATTTTCCCAATATATATCCTCCTCAATAATATCTTTTAATTCATTTTCATCATTAGCATTAAAAATCCCAAACAAATATTTAGTGCATTTAGTTGGGCCTAAAGTAACAAGTACATTGCGATCTTTTAAGCTTTTAAGTCTATTAAGATGTTGCTCACGAAAAGGTTCCCTTTTATTGATTGCATCTTTACAGTATTCGCCAAATACTACAAACTTTTCCATTTTAAAAGATAACTAATAGAACAAATATACAATTAATAATTGCATATATCACACACAAATTGCTATCTTATTTAATACAACTTTCTTTTGATAAATTATGCTAACTGGTAGCGATCTCCTTGTAAAAGTTAAAGAACTTGGTGATGTTAGCAAATCTGACCTAGTTCGCGCCTGTGGGTATGTTTCAACTAAGAAAAACGGAGGTGAACGCTTAAATTTTACAGCATTTTATGAAGCACTTTTAGAAGCAAAAGGTGTTAACCTTGGTGATTCTGGAGTTGCAGGTATTGGGAAAGGGGGAAGAAAACTTAGTCATATAGCTACAGTTCAGGGCAATGGAAATCTTTTAATTGGGAAAGCATATACAGCACTTCTCGATTTAAAAGCAGGTGATGAATTCGAAATTAAGCTTGGAAAAAAACAAATCAGATTATTACCTACTAAAAAGTCTTAAAATAACAAAAACAAATTGAATACTTTATTCATAACTTTAAAGCATTAGTAATTTATTTAATCAATATATTACCTTTGTCTTTATTTTTTTTGATCAGCCGCTAAACGCATTTCTTTACAAAACTCACCAACATGATCAACGACATCTTTTTCACTTGAACTGGAAATTCGTTTTACAAATGCACTACCAATAATTACTCCATCTGCTCCCCACTCACGAACTTTATTAACATGCTCAGGGGTTGATATCCCAAACCCAACAGCAATTGGATTAGGATTTACTTCTTTTAATTTAGCAATAAGATTTTCTACTCTATTTTCCATTTCATTTCTCTCGCCAGTGACACCTGTAACACTTACTAAATAAGTAAAGCCTTTTGTATGATTTGATATTTGTTTCATTCTTTCAAAAGGAGTAGTTGGGGCTACCAATAAAATCATGTCCATAGAATGGTTACTGACTATTTTAGAAAATTTATAAGCTTCCTCTAAAGGGAGATCAGGAATTATCAGTCCTGAAACGCCCGCATGAGATGCTATCTCACAAAACTTTTCAAAGCCAAAACATAGTAAAGGATTTAAGTAAGAAAAAAGTATGATGGGAATATTTAATTCACCTTTTAAAGACTCTAAAAGTTTAATTACTTGTCTTGGGGTAGTCCCAGACTTTAAGGCGCGAGAGGCCGCAACTTGAATAACAGGTCCGTCTGCAAGGGGATCACTGTATGGGATACCTAATTCAATAAGGTCAGCCCCATTTTCTTGTAACTTTAATAAGATCTTAGAGGTTGTTTCAATATTGGGATCCCCAGCCATTATGAAGGGCATAAGAGCTAATTTTTTATTTTTTTTTAAATCATGAAACTTATTATCTACCTTTGATAAAAATTCTTTTTTAGTAATTTGCTTTTTTTTATATTTCATAGGTTTTAGATTTTTTTATATAAAAATTTATGAATTTTTTTCTAAATCTTCCATTAGTTTTACCTGCTCTTCCTTTGACAATGAATTGAACTTAGTTTCTAGTTTATCATTAACAACTTTTTCATACTCTTTTCTATAACGCTTCCTTTGTTCCATAAAAGTCATTTTCCCATTTACAACTCTATAAACATAAGATGTTACCCAAGTAACAACAATCAGAATTAAGATACAGCTTGAAATAGTAGAGGCAGTAAAATTATCGATGCCAATTTGTGGTGCAAATTTATAACTTATTAGTCCTATTAATGAAACAAATATACCTACTTGTATAACTTTACCTTTAGTCAATTTTTTACCCTTTACCACTTCCTTTTAATCTAAGATTTAAAAATGGAGAAAATAAAATTAAACCTGGGAAGAAAAGAAATACAAGTCCATAAATTACTAATCTTTCAAATTTGCCCATAACATTCCATCTATTATTCATCCAGTAAAAAAGTATTAATGGAATAACCAATAAATAAACAGAAATAATCCCAATATAAGCAATTAAAGTAGCGAATGAATTATTAAAAAAACTTTCCATTTAGATTTCTTGTTGCTTAGTTAAAACATAACAATTATTGGAAGTTATCGTAATAACTAAAAAATTATTAAATAATGGGAGTGGGGGGACTTGAACCCCCACGAGCTAAATCGCTCGACGGATTTTAAGTCCGGCGCGTCTACCAATTCCGCCACACTCCCAAAAGGAATTTGCGCTATCTAATGGTAGCTGAAAGCAACCCATTTAACCAAGAAAAATTGAAATATGTACACTTTTCGTGAAGCTACAGAAGCCTTAGATAATTAGTAATGACCTTTATTTTAATCATGTCAATAAATAAACATAGTCTTTTAAGTCAAAACGGAGAAAACAGAATATTGCTTAGAATTAACAAAATAGTTTTAATATAAATATTCATTTTTTCGCATGGTGAAGAAAAACTTAGACAATATTGACCTCATTGATTATCAATACTTACTTATCTCAAGTGCTTTAATAGCTATTTGGTTGATGACTGATATTTTTGGCCTTATTGAAAAAAATAACTGGGTATTTTGGTCAAAAATAATGCAATATGAACCTCACCGATTTTTTACGAGCACAATCATACATGCTGATGCAGAACACCTACTTCTCAATCTTGGTGGAATTGTAGTCGCAAGAGCAATATTCAAAAGGTTAGGGATGAGAAATAATTATCTTTTTCTCCTATTGACAATATTTTTGATACCATCAAGTACTTTATTAATGTGGATTTGGGAGAGAGTTGTTTCCAATCCCAATAGTGCAGCTTTAGGCTTCAGTGGAGTTATCTATGGGATTGACGCCTTTCTTCTATTGTGTGGTATTTATGGCAAAAACAGGTTCTTTGGAATCCCCATAAATATTTACAAGAATTATCAAGTTCAGCAGTCAATGATAGTTTTAACCATTATTGGACAAATATGGAATTTTTCAGGAGGGGTTAGCATAGTTGGTCACAATTCAGGTTTTGTTGCTGGGATAATACTTTTTCTTATTTCATAGTATGGAATTTCTCTAGAGAGACCACGTTTTAGAGTTTTAAAAGTGCGCTAGATATATATTGGATAATCCTGCGTATTTGGATAGGTTATTAATTAAGAAAGCGAATAGCTTTTAACTAATCGCTTTTATATACTCTACTCAGGTAAATTTATTATTTGGTAATTTTTAAGTCCGGCACGTCTATAATTCCGAAACGCTCCCAAAGGAATTTGTGAAATTTAATGGTAGCTTAAAGCAACACTTAACTTAGAAAAAATTGGAATATTTAAACTTTTAATGAATAGGTGCCGTATTAAATGGTAAGTTATTTATTGGTTTTTAAGTAAAATTGTGAGATTAAAGCTGCCCGCCTTGTTAACTATTTCATCTTTTTTGTTTGTAGGATGTAGTTCAACAGACTCTAGACTTTCTTTAGTACAAAATGGCGTTATGAACTTTTGTCCACAAGCAACTGTAAAAAAAATGGTAAATAATTATGTGCAAAGCCCTAAGTGGGAAGCCTTTGTAGCAACAGATGGTGAAGATTATGTAAATATAGAAGGTAAAATTACATATTATGAACAACCTGTAGATATGCTATTACAATTTAAAGTTGATACAAATAGCGATAGCTTTGAGGTAAATGCGTTTGAGATTAATGAAATACCTCAAAATATATTTATGCAGAATGCCCTTCTGCAAAATATGTGTGATGAGGTAAGTTAGAGTTACTTAATTCCTGAAATTTCACGAAAATCAAAGCTAAAAAAACATATTTAACCAAGAAAAATCCTGAAATTTATCCTTTTAATAAATGCTTGGATTGAATTTAATTTATCAATTTACTATCCCTTCTACTTTCCATTTTAAAGTTTCACCTGCATGAAATGGTTTTATTTGTCCGATAATATTTTTTTTGTCAGTAACATCAATAAATTCTCTAATTTTATTAGGTTTAGAAACTAATTTTAATTTTTCTCTATTTAGGGGTACATTATAAAAATTAGAGCCATTCAAACTTGCAAACTTCTCAAAATTATCTAGAGCATTTTCCTCTTCAAATACTGTTAAGTAGCTTTCTATTGCAACTGGCGAATTAAAAATACCTGCACAACCACAAAAAGCCTTCCACTCTCTGAGGTGTGGAGCAGAATCAGTTCCTAAGAAAAAACATTCTTTACCACTTGTTGCAGCTTTCCTTAAAGCTATTCTATTTTTTTCCCTCTTTGCAACTGGTAAGCAGTAAAAATCACTATTTAAGCCTCCAAAAAACATTGCATTTCTATTAATATGCAAATGATGTGGAGTTATAGTAGCTCCAATATTATTTTCTTGAACAAAATCTACTGCATAAGAGGTGGTTATATGTTCTAAAACGATTTTTAATTTTGGAAATCTTTTTGTTATTTGGGAAAGTTCTCTATCTATAAAAACTTCTTCCCTATCGAATACATCTACTTCAGAATCAGTCACTTCCCCATGAATTAAAAGAGGTATGCCAGAATCTTGCATTAATTCAAAGATCTTATATAGATTTTCTATTTTCCTAACTCCATGAATGGAATTTGTTGTAGCATTTGCAGGATATAATTTTGCTGCGAAAAAAACATTATTTTTAAACCCATTTATTAGTTCTCCTTTATCAGTCTCATCTGTAAGATACATTGTCATGAGTGGTTCGAACTTAGAACTTTCTGGTAACGCTTCAACAATAGATTTTTTGTAAGAGATAGCGCTTTCAACAGATGTAATGGGAGTTTTAGTATTTGGCATAACGATAGCTCTTCCAAAAAATTCGGAAGTAAAATGAATGATATTTTTTAATACAAGACCTTCTCTTAAATGTAAATGCCAGTCATCAGGTTTTATTATGGTTAAAGTCTTCAAAATTTTTACTATTTAATCAATTTTAACAACAAATTAAAATTGACAATAAATTATAGATATTCGAGGATAGTTATTAACCAATTATGAAATTTTTATTATTTAAATAAAGTCCTAAATATGAGTGATTTTTTATTTCCAATAATAGAAATAGTTTTAGGAGTAGTTCTACTTTTTGCTGGAGGAGAGTTCTTTATTCAAGGAGCTATCTTTTTATCTTTAATTTTAGGAATACCTCAAATAGTAATTGGATTAACAGTTGTTTCTCTTGGAACAAGTTCTCCGGAGTTATTGGTAAGTTTAAGTTCAATTTTAAAAGGCAGTGATTCCCTTGCGGCAAGCAATGTAATTGGTAGCAATATTTTCAATGTTCTCGTTGTTTTGGGTATAAGCTCATTGATAACACCTCTTAAGGTAAAAAGCAGAATAGTCAGAAGGGATGTACCTCTATTAATGGCTATCTCCTGTGCGGTTTGGGCTATGTCATCAACCGGCTTATTAACATTGCAGGCAGGGATCTTTCTAATATTTTGTTTAATCTTAAATACAATATGGGAAATTAATACCATTAATGAGAAAGGAGAGGAGACAAAAGATGCTGAACCAGAGATAGAAGAATTTAAAGATAACTATAAAGGGAAGCTTAATATTTTACTAAAGTTAATATTAGGAATTTTTCTTTTAAGCTTTGGTTCAAATATTTTAGTAAGTGGTTCTCAAAGGCTTGCTACCCTTTTGGGTGTAAATGAAATTGTTATTGGTTTAACTATCGTCGCGACAGGGACATCTTTACCGGAATTAGTAACTTCAATAATTGCTGCATTTAAAGGCAAAACAGATCTTGCGATTGGGAATGTAATAGGAAGTAATTTGCTCAATCAGCTTCTAATCCTTGGAAGTTGTAGTATTTTTTCAGGATTTAAAGGTTTAATAATTGAACAAAGTCTAATAAAAGTTGACTTACCTTTTATGGTTTTAACTACCTTTGCATGCTTACCAATTTTTTGGAGTAAAGGGAAAATTACTCGAATTGAAGGATTTATTTTGATTAATTTTTATATTTTTTACATTCTCGATAAGATACTCTTTTTGAATGGATTTAATTATCTCTCTGAATTAAGGATAGGTTTATTTATTTACTTTTCGATACTTATAGTAATTCTATTTGCGCAAGAAAAATTAAAATTTTCTAATTCATAATTTTAGCCATACATAGTCACAAACTCTTCTGAGATAGTCGGGTGCAAAGCCATAGTAATATCAAAGTCTTTTTTAGTTATCCCTGCATTTAATGAAATCGATACCATTTGAATAATCTCAGATGCTGTTTCTCCAAACATATGGCATCCCAGGACTTTATCAGTTAGCTTATGAACTACAATCTTCAACATACATTTTGATTTATTCTCTTTAAAAGTATTTGACATAGGAGTGAATTTACATTTGAAAATTTTAATATTTTTTTCAGAGTAAATCTTTATGGCATCCTTTTCACTTAAGCCAACAGTTGAAATTTCTGGAATAGTGAAAACGGCCTTAGGGATATTTTCATAATTGACTTTTCTTTTTTGGTCATTAAAAAAATTATCTGCAAAAACTCTCCCTTGTTCTATTGCTACTGGAGTTAAGTTTGGTTTATTGATAATATCACCAACTGCAAAAATATTTGGGTTGCTTGTTTGATTAAGTTCATCAACATCTAAATATTGGCTATCCATCTTTAGATTTAAAAAATCTAAATTCAAAGGCAAAAGATTTGGTTCTCTACCTGTAGCAATAAGGATATTTTTAGTTAAGAGTTTATCACCCGAGTCTAAGGTAGATTCCAGATTACCATTTACTCTCTTGATAGACTTTAATTGAGTATTGGAGATTATGCTTATGCCAGTAAACGTGGGGGATTCCTCTAGGCAAAAAGAAAGGTCCTCATCAAAACCATTAAGTAAATGTTTGCCTCTAATTAATTGAGTTACTTCAATACCTAAATTCCTGAAAATAGAAGCAAATTCACAAGCAATATATCCTCCTCCAACTATTAATAATGATTTGGGAAAGTTCTTTAATTCAAAGATATCATTACTAGTCCATGCCAAATCTATCCCAGGAATATTCAATTTCTTTGGTTTACCTCCAACTGAAATAAGAATTTTATTTGAACTTATTTTATTTTTAATTTTCTTTGTTTTTGGACAAATAATTTCTAATTCATTTTGAGACTTAAATCTTCCTAAGCCCTCAAAAACGGTTACATTCAATTTTTTTAAAGAATTTTTATGTAAATTACTTAATCTGGAAACCTCCTCTCTAACATTATTCAATAAAATATTTGATTCAAAATTAATACCTTCATTTTTTAATCCATATCCTTCAGAAGAATCCATATTTTTTTTACTTTTAGCTGCATATACCATCAATTTTTTAGGAACACATCCCCTTATTACACAAGTTCCTCCTATTTGATTTACTTCTATGATTGCAACTTTTGCTCCATAACTAGCCGCACGTTTAGCCGCCGCGAGTCCTCCAGATCCAGCGCCAACAACAGTTAAATCAAATTCAAATTCCAAGACTTTTTTTAATCAATTATTATAGCGTATGTTTATAGTTTTAACTCAAATAATGAATGGTATTTTGACATGGGATAATTTAAATAAGTTTGAAGTTGAAGATCTTGATAGAGTCAATGGAATAAATAATTCCTACTCAAATTTAAGATTATTTGGGCATACTGAAAATGATGTAATAGTTACCCTATACAGGGATAGGCATTCTTGGTGTCCTTACTGTCAAAAAATATGGTTATGGCTTGAATATAAAAGAATTCCATACAGAGTCAAAAAAATAAACATGTTTTGCTACGGTCAAAAAGAGAGTTGGTTCCTCGATAAAGTCAGATCGGGTAAATTACCTGCAATTGAATTTAAAGGGAAAGTTATAACTGAAAGCGACGATATCATAGCTTTTTTAGAAAATGCATTTGGAGCACTTGGATCGTTCATAACATCCAGTAACCTTATTAAAATTCGAGAATTAGAAAGGGAAATTTTCAGATCCTGGTGCAATTGGCTCTGCCGAGAAAGCTTTAATTTTGTAGATAACTCTTTTAGAAAAAAAAGATTTAAAGAATCCATTTTTAAACTCAATGAAATCTTAAGTAGATCAAAATCAGGGTTTCTTGATCCATCTTTATCTAATACGGGTGAAATAGAGCCTGGTGTTGGAGATATAATTTTTATTCCCTATATGGAAAGAATTAATGCTTCCCTGAGTTACTACAAAGGGTTTAATTTAAGATCTAATTACCGTTATGTAGATAAGTGGCTTACCCTTTTTGAAGGGACAAGTGCTTATAGAGGTACTCAAGGAGATTTTCATACTCACTCTCATGATTTACCACCACAAATGGGTGGATGTTATAAAGAACGCAATGATCAACAGATTACTTTTTCTGAGCTAATAGATAATGGAAAGGGTCTAGGTAATTATGAATTAAATAAAAATTATGATTCAAAATATTTCGCTAAAGTTGCTCTTAAAAGAGTAATAAAGCATAAAGACAATTTACTAAAAGTAAACCCATACAACAAAGAATCCTTTGAGGAATCATTGAGATCAGCGTTGACCCATATGATCACAGGTGAAGTAGTAATCCCTAAAAAACTTTCAGGAATTTCTCTAAGATACTTAAAAAATAGAATCTCAGTTCCAAGAGATATGCCAATTATTTCAGCAAGGTTATTAAGACAATCATTAAATAAAATTGAATCGCTCAGTGATATCGATGAAATAGATAAGATACCTTTCACACATAGATATGATCAAGATCCTAGAAATTTTATTTCTATTTAACAGTAAAATTATAGATTTTTTCTTGAATCTATTTGAAGTAAATCCCTTATTTTTTGTACTTGACTTGCAATATTAGGATCAATAGATAATTTTTTTTCAACTTGTTCGATAGCATACATAACTGTTGTATGGTCTTTCCCCCCAAACTCATCTCCGATTCTAGGTAGGCTTAGATCCGTTCCATGCCGCATAAGGTACATGCCTATTTGTCTAGCTTGACTTACTGGTTTTCTCCTACTTGAACTAATCAATTCATCAGTAGAAACTTTAAAGAAATCTGCCACTTTATTAATAACCTGTTTTGGCGTAACAACTACTCCAACACTATTAGGATCAAGCATTGGAGCAATTGATTGGACTGTCATTGGCAAGCCTGTTATTGATGCAAATGCAACAGCTCTAGTAAATGCTCCTTCCAATTCTCGAATATTCGAAGTGAATCTTCCTGCTATAAATTGAATTAAATCTCTTGGAAGACTCATCCTCTCTTGCTCTGCTTTTTTTTGAAGGATTGCTGTCCGCGTCTCAAGGTCAGGCGTCTGAATATCTGCAGTCATACCCATTGAGAATCTAGAAATTAATCTCTCTTGAATTCCCGAAAGTTGATTTGGGGGTCTATCACTTGCAATAACTATTTGACTTCCTGATTCGTGAAGGGCGTTAAAAGTATGAAAAAATTCTTCCTGTGTATACTCTTTGCCTTCTAAGAACTGTATATCGTCTATTAAAATCAAATCTACATTTCTATATTTATCTCGAATAGCTGTCATTCCATCTCTCCGAATACCGCTAATAACATCGTTAGTAAAAGTCTCTGTGGATACATATTTGACTTTTGCTTCTGGATCTATTTCTACTCGATAATGACCTATTGCTTGCATTAAATGAGTCTTACCAAGACCTACTCCTCCACAAATAAATAATGGATTAAATTCTCTCCCAGGAGATTCGGCAACGGCTAAAGCTGCGGCATGAGCCAATCTGCTATTTGGACCTACAACAAATCTTTTAAATACGTAGCGTAAATTTAAACCATTAGGATTTTTGAATTGATTTTTTGAAGAATTATTTTGGTTGTTACTAGAAAAAGATTTTGTTTTATGATTAACGTCTGGTTCGTTAGGTCTCTCCTCATTTGTTAAATCGCTTCTTGTATTTGTTTCAGATTTAAAAACAACTTTTACATCATGGCCACAGATTTCTTTTGCAGCTTTTTCAATAGTTTCACAATAATTCTTTCTTAACCAATCACTGGAAAATGTATTTGGAGCGATTAAGGTCAATAGGCCATTCTCAAAACAATTAAATTTAGCAGGCCTTATCCATGTCTCAAATGAAGGCTTACTTAATTTTTTTTGGAGTAATTGTTGAACTTCCGCCCAAATAGGATTAGTTGCTTGCAAAGTTTTATTATCTAGATTATTAATCTAGTTGGAATTTAATAATTGGCCATGATCAGATCACAAGATCACGACAAATTTAAAATTATTTAACAAAGCATCAAATAAATTTATAAAGATGAATTTTATATTTTTTTTATAAGCATATAATTATTTTAAATCTCACTAAAAGTATTGGACAAAGCATTACTAGTTATCATGGCAAAATGGCATGGTTTTGGAAGATGCAAAACAAGATTATCAAAAGATATAGGTAAAAGTAATTCTGCAAAAGTACAAAGTGTGATGACCAAACACACTATTTCAGTCGCAAAATTTCTCCAAGAAAATAAACTAATTGATATTTCTATTGCTATATCTGGATTGGGGATAGGGAATTGTAGAAGATGGTCTAGAGAATTAGGTATCAAAAAATTTCATTTACAGGGGAAAGGTTGCTTGGGAGAAAAAATGAAAAGGCAAATAATTCTCAACAAAAAATTTTGTGCTAAACATAAGATCAAAAATATAATTTTTATTGGTACGGACCTTCCAGATTTATGTCATCAAGATTTATTGAATAGTCTTAAAGAGCTTCAACAAAATGATCTTATTTTAGGACCATCTAATGATGGAGGATATTGGCTCATTGGTTTATCAGAAAAAATAATCTCATCGCATATTTATCTACCTTTCATCAACATTAAGTGGGGGACAGAAAATGTTCTCAGAAATACAATTAATAATTTTGCTTCTACAAAATTTAGATATAAGTTTTTAGATAAAAAAATAGATATAGATACAATAATTGATATTGAAAGTAGAAAGTAATCGACTTGTCTAAAATCTCAATTATAATTCCAACTATTAATGAAGCTAATAATTTGCCATTATTGCTTTCAGACTTATCAAGTATTCAGAAAAAGGGAGAAATTATAATTATTGATTGTGGAAGTGAAGATAAAACTATTGATATAGCAAATATTTATGGAGCTAAAGTATGTATATCCAAAGAAAAGAATCGAGGTTTACAATTAGATATTGGAGCCAAGAATTCAAAAGGAGACTGGCTCATATTTTTACATGCCGACACAAGATTAACTCATGATTGGTTTAAAAAAATAAATACATTTTTAAAGGGAAGCAAGAATAGTATTTACTATTTTAAATTTAAAATTAATAACAAAAAAATAATTTATAGAGTCCTCGAAATTCTTGTAAATATTAGAAGTAAATATTTAAAACAACCGTATGGTGATCAAGGTTTAATAATTCATAGAAATATTTATTTTAAGAATAATGGTTTTAGAAAAATACCATTAATGGAAGATGTAGATTTTTTAAGGAGATTAAAAAATAAAAGAGATTTAAAACAATTAAATTTACCTATTTTTATAAGTTCTAGGAAATGGGAAAAAACTAATATTTTTCTCCAAGCAATAAAGAACTGGCGCTTGAGGAGAAAATGGTTAAAAGGCGAATCCTTAAAATCTATATATTCTGACTACTACAAAAAATGATTAATTTGCATACCAAAAAGCACATTTAGAGCCTCTTGGTTCTAGTATCCAACCTTGTCTCTTGTAAAATGAAATCACTTCTGCATCAGCAAAAAGAGTGACTTTAAAAATGCCACTACTTTTTAATTCTTTTAGGATATATTTCATTATTTCTTTTCCTAGTCCTAATCCTTGATAGACAGGGTTAACAGCAACATCCCACACTGTTGCTTCTAAAATCCCATCACCAGTACATCTTGCAAATCCTACTAGCCTTGGAAATTTATCATCATGACGCCATAAACCAACCACCAAAATACTAAAATCCAAAGCTCTTTTAACTCTTCTTATTGGTCGTCTGCTCCAACCAACAGTTTGCAAAAGTTGATCTAGCTCTATTAGATCTAACTCTTTACTTTTACTACATACAAAAATTTCTTCACTTTGTTTTTGAGTAAATTCATAAGAATTTGAGCCATAGATATCTACAAGTTCATCTCTCGAAAGCGTGCTGGATTGTTTTATTGATGACCCTTGGTTTCTAAAAATCATTAAAAATTAGCAAATCCTTTTTGTTGAAGCTCAGAAAGCTGAAAATATAAACCCTTTTTCAATCTCAATTCACTATGTGTTCCCTCTTCAATTAATTCCCCTCCTTTTAAGACTAAGATCTTATCAGAATTTTCAATAGTTGCTAGTCTGTGAGCTATTACTAATGCTGTTCTTTTTTTTAGTATTCTTTCAAGATCCCTCTGTAGTGTAGCCTCTGTGGAAGGATCCATAAAAGCCGTAGCTTCATCCATTATCAAGACTACAGGATTTCTAATGGCTACTCGTGCTACTGAAAGAAGTTGTCTTTCACCAGAAGAAAGGTTTCCACCTCTTTCTCTAAGAAAAGTATTCAAACCTTCAGGTAATTTTTTTAGCAAATTATTTAATCCTAATTCTTCGCAAATTTTTTCTAAGTCAATATTCTCTATTTTTGAACTTAGTTTCAAATTATCTGCAACATTACCACTAAAAATAAAGGTATCTTGTAAAACTACCCCCAACATATTTCTGAGAGTTGCGATAGGGATATCTTTTATATCAATATCGTCGATTAAAATTTGGCCCGATTGAGGTTCATACAATCTACATAACAATCTAATTATGGTTGTTTTACCTGAACCAGTTGGGCCTACGAAAGCTACATGTTCCCCTGGATTAATCAAAAAAGATAAATTCTCTAAGATGTATTCTCCCTCTTTATAGTAAAAACATACATTTTTAAATTCAATTTTGCCTATAAATTGCTTATTTACATTTTTATCATCTTCTAAAAAATGCTTTGCGGGAATTGTGTCTTTAATCTGAATTTCTTCATCTAATAATTCATTGATTCTCTCAACAGCCGTTAGACCTCCTTGAATCTGAGTAAATCGTTCTGCAAGCTGTCTTAAGGGTTCAAAAAGTCTTTGTGAATATAAAATAAAAGTTGTTAATGTTCCTAAACCAATATTTCCAGAGGTAACAAGATACCCTCCAACTGCTAAAACCAAGGAAACTGCGGCAAGAGAAATCCACTCAATAAATGCCGAAATACTACTGTCATAAAATATCGTTCCATTTACTGCTTTCTTGTAAGCTAAACCAGTATTAGAAAACTTCTTACTATTAAAAGCCTCTCTTCTAAACATCTGAACAACTTCAAGACCTTGAAGGTTCTCTTGAAAATCAGAGTTGAGTTGAGATAATTCCTCCCTTACTTGATAATTAGCCCTTCTATAACGTTTCTGAAGCCAAATAATGAAATATGAAACTGGGATTTGAGTTAAAAGTAATAAGATTGCAAGTCCTCTATCAATTGAGAGCATTGTCAAAGAAATAACTATTAGACTTACAAAGTCAGCAATAACTCCAACTGCCCCGCTCCCAAAAACCTCAGCTAAAGCGTCAACATCATTTGTTAATCTCGTTAATAATTTGCCAACGGGCATTTTATCGTGATATTTAAGAGACAAAGATATCGAATGATCAAAAAGCTCTTTTCTTATCCTTGCTGTTAATCTTTGCCCCACCGCTTGAATATTATAAGTTTGATAACCTTGCAAAACTAGTCTAAATACAACAGTAATGAATAAAGTAATAATTATGGTGTTAATTGATTGCCCAAAGAAAGTTTTACTAAGCCAAACATCTGTACTTTCGTTTTTAAGAATAGTAATTGCCTGACCCACTAATAGTGGTTGAATAGCTCCAGAGAAAGAGACAGGTAACAAAACTATCAGTATCAAATAGATTGTTTTTTTATCTTTAGTTAAAAATCTACCTAACTTTTTAATCCTTCTAAAATCATTTAAGAACATTTAGCTAATCTTCTCTAGAGCATTTGATGATTCTATTGATAAAATCGTATCTTTGAGATGATTATCATCTAACCTCATAGATAAAGGATTTCCAATTAATCTTGCCGTTGAGTAGAAAAGATCATCTATTTTAATTAAACCATTCTCTTTAAGAGTTTTTCCAGTTGCCACCAAATCAACTATTGCCTCTGCCATACCTGTAATAGGACCAAGCTCAACTGATCCGGTCAAATGAACTATTTCTGCAGGAATATTTAATTCTTCAAAATAAGATCTTGCTGTTTTTATAAATTTACTTGCTACTTTACAATTCGCTGGAAGATCAGTTGGTTTTGAATAATTACTATTTTTCTTGACCGCCAATGACATATGACAACCCCCAAAGCCTAAATCCAATAACTTTGCGACTTTTAATTCAGATTCTCGTAAAACGTCATACCCAACGATACCCAAATCAGCCTGACCATAACTTACATAAACAGGAACATCTCCATTTCTTACTAATAAAGCTTTAGCACGTTTGCAATTTGATTCAAAGGTTAATGATCTATTATTTTCGTCCAACGCATCAGAGAAATCTAATCCAGCTTTTTTAAAAGTTGAAATTGAATCTTTTAACAGAGCTCCTTTTGGTAAAGCTATAGTAAACATAGATCAATTTCTTCCAAGGATTCTTCATTCTAATTTAACAATGGAATTTAATAAAGCTCCAAATATAATAGGACTCAGAGTTTTAATTGATAATATCATTTGGTTGTGGGTAAAAGACAAATCTGTTGTAGTTATAGATCCATCTGTTCATGAACCAGTAATTAGATATATAGATGAAAACAATTTGCACTTAAAAGCTATTTTGCAAACTCATCATCATTCAGACCATATTGGAGGGACGAAGTCTCTTATTGAAAGATGGCCAAATGTAAAGGTAATTGCTTCCTCAAAAGAAAAGAAGCGAATACCTTTTCAAAATGTATCAGTAAGGGATGGAGAAACTTTGAATATTATTGGTGAAGAAGTAAAAATAATTGAGGTATTAGGGCACACAAACTCACATATTGCCTTCTTTTTGGATGGGATAAATCCTGTTCTTTTTATAGGTGATACATTATTCTCTGGAGGCTGTGGAAGAATTTTTGAAGGAACTTATCAACAAATGTATTCTTCATTAGAAAGAATCAAATCTCTACCAAAAAATACTCTGATATATTGTGCACATGAATATACTAAGGCAAATATTTTGTGGGCATTGAATCTCAAGCCTAAAGATCCAGAAATAAAAAATAAACTTTCGGAAGTTGAAAAAAAACTTTCTCTTAATGAATTGACAATTCCATTTTTACTCGATGAAGAGATGAAAATAAACCTTTTCTTAAGAGCAAAAAATTTAGAAGAATTTACTTTTTTAAGAGCAAATAAAGATTTATGGGTTTAAATAGATAGGTATCTTCTCAAACAAATGTCCCCCAAACAAGTAATTAAAACATCAAATGCTCCAGATCCAGTCGGACCTTATAATCAAGCTATAAAAGCTGGGGATTTTATCTATTGTTCTGGTCAAATTGCTATAGACCCAGCTTTAAATGAAATAACAAGTTTGGGTGATATAGAGAAGGAAACTATTCAAGTTTTAAAAAATCTTAAAGCAGTTCTTAAAGCCGGTGGGGCAAAAATAGATGATGTAATAAAAACAACTATTTACTTAACCGACCTAAGTAATTTTCAAATTGTCAATAAAATATATAGTGATTTTTTCAATGTAGATAATCCTCCAGCAAGGGCCTGTGTGGAAGTTTCATCTCTACCTAAAGGAGTTTTAGTTGAGATCGATTGCGTAGCATTTTTAGATTAATTTCTAATTATTTAGAAATTTGAAATATGATCCAAATCTGCACCATATTTGTATAGATTAATAGATGATAATTCCTCCTTAATCTATGTCAGCAGCAAAGCTTAATATAGATGAATTAGAAGCAGGCTATCCCTTATTTTGTAAAGCTCTTAGATTATTAATTTTAAAAGGTAACTCAGTTAAAGATATAGAAAAGACAGTTTGTTGGGGACATCTAGAAACTTTAAATAGATGTCTCCCAGGAAGATATAAAGCTCCCACATATTTAATGGCATTAATTAAAAGAGATATTGCCAAGCCTGATAATTATTAAAAGGGGTTAATCCTCTAAATAAAATTTATCAATATCCTCTGAAAAGTCTTTTTCCTCACTAGATATTTCTTGGTTATTTAAAAATATTGAAAGACTCACAAAACTCTTCCCAAAACTGATATTGGGATATATATTCTTTCCTTTACATAATTTCTCGATTTTCTCCATGAATTTGCTTATTTTTGAATATTCATCAAATTCAAATCTTTTTTCAATCCTTAAGGGTGATTCTCTTTTATTCCACATTAAATTCTCCATTCAGGATTAATTACACTATACAGTCAACAAAGTTTCTAAATAAGATTTTTATTTGAAGTATTTATTCATTCTCCCAATAATCAATAATACCGCCAATAGTTAAATCTGTTTGAACTTCTGGATTAGGGCAAGCAAATCTCGCAGCAGAGCCACTAGCAGTAAAAACCCAGTTACCTTCTCTAGCGCCAACAGGATCAACAGCAACTAATTTCTTTCCTTTATTATTTTCTAAAATTCTTAAATTCATGTGGCCTAAGCCAGCGACTCTTTGAGTGCATACCATTCTTCCTAATACCTTCATAATTTCCACTATTTCTATCCTCCTATTTTTTATGCTTTGTCAGGATCCCAGTGATCAATTATTCCAACAATCGTTAAATCGCTTGGATAAGATTTGCTTCCTGCAGCTTCCCTGGCAGCAGAACTTCCAACACAAATAACCCAATCTCCTGGCTTACAGCCAACGGCATCTACTGCAACCTTGCTTGAAGAACCATCCAAAACAACTTGTAGGTGTTTATGTTCAAAACCGGGAATCCTATTAGTAGAAACAAGTGGTTTTAAAACCTTGCAAATTAACATAACTAGTGAGCCTCCTCTGATTTTTTATCTAAAGACATTCCAATAATTTGGGCGGAATGAATGTTGTCCCTATCTCTAATAGTAGAGCAAGTATGTAACAAACCCTGATTAACTAAATCTTGATATCTAATTGATATCGCATTATTAACTCTTTTACAATCTTTTATTGCTCTCTCTTTTGCACCAGGTACTTTGCCAGAGTAATCAAATCTTATAACTACTGGAATAGGTAGATCTTGAGAAACATTTAATCCAGTAAAAATCTTCACTCCTACATCTAAATCTGGCGCCCCTTCTTCAACTGTATCTAAATGAGCAAAATAAGTTAAATTTCTAAGATGAACTTCTTTAAAACCAATACCAACTCCAATAAACCTCTCTGCATGACCAATATCTTCATAAGAACCATTATAAAAACTCCTAACATAGTCAATTTGAGAAATATTATTGACAATTAATTTATACATAAATTTTTCCAGACCCTGGAGTTTATCTTTTGAAGAATGCTTAGAAATTATTTGACAAATTTCTCTCTCTGCATCCTCTTTAGAAAAATTTATTGTTGAATTATAAATATCTAAGGTAGAAATAGTTTTTTCTAAATCTATATTGCCATCGCTAGTAGATAAATGAATTTTCAATGAATCAGTGTCTGTATCAAGTCCAATCAACATTAAATCCACAGATGCACCGCAGCAAAAGCTATTCTCTACAGCCTCTTTGAAAGCATATAATTTATTTCTACCTTCTCCTGCAGCTAATTCATCATTACTACCATGAGCTGCGCAACCCTGATGCAAAGGATCTACTGAACTAAAATGATAAGTTACAACTTTTAAGTATCTGGTATCTTTATGAGCTTCATTAGGAACATTCTCTCTATATCTTTTATGTTCAGTTTTTACCCATCGATTTACTGTATTTTCAATATCAAACAGTGCTCCTGCATGGGATCTTCTTCTTACTGAACTAAAAGGTATTCTCATAACATAAGCAACTGAATGAGCTAACCTCCCATCTGAACAAGGAGTTATATCAAGTAAATGTATTCCACAATCTAAAAGAAATTTTTCAAAGTCTTCCGCATCCCTACTTCCGGCAGCACCTTCAAGTGGATCATTGTTAAAAAAATTGTCACTAAGTTTCTCATGCTGTTTAAAAGCGCACCATGCATATAAAGCTCTCATATCAAGAGGTTTAACCCAAGATTTATCTAATACATGAAGGGGTAAATCTATTCCCAAATTTTTTCTAGATATTGTCTGAGCCTTTTTTATAAAATCTTCATGATGTTGTATTCGGGCGATTTCCTTGAGAGTTGGAACAATTTCATCAAAATCACTTTTTATTTTGCTTTCATACTTAAATAGATTTTCATTTTGAATATTATTAGTTAATTTATGAGACCTTCCGGAATTTGTAAAATTATTTGATTCTTTAGTTTGTACATGAATATTTTCCGTAAAAGTTTTCATTGGAGCAGTTGGGCCCAATGTGAAGTTCTTGGCTTTGGCCAGTCCTCTTAAAGGCATTATTTACTTAACCTCTTGCACCACCTGAAAAGGTAACAAGTTGTCCATCACGAGTATTACCACTAGATCCAGTTATCAAGAAATCTGGTTTTTCTGTTTCCTCATTTCTTTTAACTTCTAAAGGGGGCATTGCACTCATATTTCCTGCTCTTGATGGATTTCTCTTTCTAGAAGAAGCTCCCTCTGTTCCTGTTACCTTATCACCGCGATCCCAATCATCCCCAGTTACGTTTCCCACTGATTGTCCTTCACCAGTAATCCTTGATGCAACTCTTTTTTCTGGTTTCTTTGCAGCACGATCTGCTTCTTCAATTTGCATTTTTTGTTTATAAGTAATATTTTTATTCGGTTCGAATCTAAATTTTTCAGTTCCAGTAACTTTATCTATAGCCATATCAAAAGGTCCTGTTATCTTTGAACCATTTTCATATTCATTACCGGTAACGCCTTGAGTATTTTTTTCGGAATATTTTTCTCTTGATGGAGAGTTAACAGAAAATTCGTTCCAAGAATTACCTGCTGACTTTTCCGGATTCGCATACTCAGTATCATGTGGAGGCTTATCACAAGCTTTTGAGAACTGATCTCCACCAATATAGGGAGTTCCTGTTAGATTCTTACAAGCGCCTTTCTTAGCACCTGTCATTACTCCGCCAATTCCTGGTTGCTGTCCAGTAAGTCTGGCATTTGAATTATTTCCAGAATTAACTGTTGCTCGTGATTTCACATCTTCAGAAGTTTCAGTACTACAATTCTCATTAATCTGATCTAAGCCTGCGTATGGTGTTCCTGTTAACACTTTGCAAGAACCTGGTTCATCTCCAGTTACTGTTTTTGATCTTCCTGTCATAGTCCCACTTATCAAATTAGACTTTGAAGAAAGGCTTAAACCTACTTTCCTAGCTTCTGGTTTTGGTTTTGAACCGCAAAACTTCTCATATTGCTGAGATCCTATGTACTCATCACCAGTTACATTCTTGCAACTCCCATGTTCATTACCTGTCATATGGTCTGATCTTCCTACCCCTGTACCAGTTACATTATTGCCATTTAGAGTGTTGTAAATGCCTACTTTTTCAAATGCTTTACCTTTTGGATTTGGCTCAGAGCCAAGATATTGATCTCCAGTTAATTGATGTCCAGAACCTGATTCATCTCCAGTTACTAGGGTTGATCTACCAGGAAGCGATCCAGAAACTTTTAATCCATCAGTTGTAGTACTATGTTTAACCTTTGAAGGATTTTTTGGAACTTCACCACAATACTTCTTCGATTGATTAGCAGATACATATTCTGTACCTGTTAGGTTTTTACAAGTTCCTGGCTCATCCCCCGTGACCCTCTCAGATCTACCAACTTCATTCCCAGTTACTTTATTACCTGATGTTGTTGAGGTAACAGTAGATCTTAGTGGTTGTTTATAACTTGGTCTATCTTGACAAAATTGATCAATCACATCTGCTCCCATATATTGAGTACCAGTAACTGTTCTACATGTACTTGCTTCATTACCTGTAGTTTTTATAGATCTATTGGCTTGTGTTCCAGTAACTATTTGACCTGAATCAGTTTCACTTTTGCCAACTTTCCAACTTGCATCAGCAATATTTTGTTTGGCTCCATTTTTATTTGGACCACATGGTCTACATTTACCATTACCTTTATTACTACCTGTAGCACCAGTTTTACTTCTTAGTTCTCTTACTCTCTGAGAAATTTCTCTACTACTTAAATCTGGATCTCCCCTTCTAGCTAGAGAAGCTGCACTAGTATTTTGTTTAGATGCTGATTTACCATGTTTAGATTGAGCTTCTCTTCTGGCTAAAACAATATCTCTACTTGTATTAGCAATAGGCTTTCTCTTTTGATTAATTCTTCTTTTAACGTTTGTTTTTAGTGTTTTAGTTTCTGTATTATTTGAGTTTTTAATTTCTTGATTTTCAACAACAGTTGGTTTGACTTCGTTTACAGAAATTTCTTTTTTAAAATCAGTACGAGTTCTATCTGATGAAGCTATGGCTGATTTCCCATGAGTAGACATTGCTTTTCTTCTCTCTATAACTAACTCTTTAGCAGATAAAGTTGTTGAAGAAGACTTTCTATTTACCTTAGTTTTTGGAATATGTTTTGTAGCGGGTTTAATAATATTTTGATCATTAGAAGAAGACTGAGTACCAGAAATCTGTATATCTTGAGAAGATCTAACTCTATCTTGAGTAGTCGAAGAATAAGCAGCAGCTTTTTTACCGCTATCACTCATCGCCTTTCTTCTTTCTAGTGCAATCTCTCTACTGGTTTTTTTTGACATAATCTTCAAATTTAAAACTCTTTAAAAAAACTCTTTTAAAAAAACTTTCTCCAAAAAATTTTTTGGAGAAAGATATTTACTACATTAAGTAGATTTAGCGTCCTTGGAAAACGACAAAAGCTGTTCCTTGGCTTTGAGTATAAGCATCGTAGCCGATGATTCTCACGTGATGATCAGGGTATGCTCTATGACATGCCTCCAATTCACTTACAACCAAGTTAAGATCTTTTTCCCCAAAGAATGGGAGTTTCCAATAAGACCAATAAGTTTGCATACTTCCACTAGGGTGAACATGCTCAATGACAGGACTCCAACCTTGAGCAATTATGTATGCAATTTGATCATATATTTCTTCCTGGGTCATCGGTGGTAAGAAACCGAATGTTTCCAGGGTTGCAACTGTTTGATAGTCGCCTACTGTGCTCTGGAAAGGCATAATTAATCTAAATGTGAATGAAAATTACTCGAAATAGTACGAGATTTATAGAAGTTTGAGGAGAAAAAGAATCTCCTCAATTTTGAAATTTGGTTTAACCTTGAACGTCAAGCTTGTCGACGGTATCAAACTCAAACTTGATTTCCTTCCAAGTTTCAAGAGCAATAGCTAATTCAGGACTATGCTTAGCAGCTTCCATAAGAATGTCTCTACTCTCTTTTTCAATTTCGCGACCTGCATTACGTGCTTTAACACAAGCTTCTAAAGCGACTCTGTTAGCTGCAGCTCCAGCAGCTGAACCCCATGGATGACCATGTGTTCCTCCACCAAACTGAAGACAAGAATCATCTCCAAAAATCGCTAAAAGTGCAGGCATATGCCAAACGTGAATACCACCTGATGCGACGGCAAACACTCCAGGCATTGAACCCCAATCTTGATCAAAGAAGTTACCTCTTGATCTATCTTCAGGAACAAATGACTCTCTTAAGTTATCGATGTAACCAAGAGTTGTTTGACGATCACCTTCTAGTTTTCCAACAACAGTTCCAGTATGTAATTGATCTCCTCCGGAGAGTCTCAAACATTTTGCTAGAACTCTGAAGTGGATACCATGCTTTGGATGTCTATCTATAACAGCATGCATAGCTCTGTGAATATGCAGAAGCATGCCATTTTTACGACACCAGTTTGCTAATCCAGTATTTGCAGTAAAACCACCAGTTATGTAATCATGCATGATGATTGGCATATCTAGTTCTTTTGCAAATTCGGCTCTTTCATAGAGTTCTTCAGGAGTGTTAGCAGTACAGTTTAAATAGTGACCTTTAACTTCTCCAGTTTCTTGCTGAGCAAGCTTAACCGCCTCTGCAACAAACTCAAATCTTTCTCTCCAACGCTGGAATGGTTGAGAATTAATATTCTCATCATCCTTCGTTAAATCAAGACCGCCTCTAAGACACTCATATACAACTCGACCATAGTTTTTACCAGATAATCCTAATTTAGGTTTAATGGTACAACCAAGAAGAGGTCTTCCGTATTTGTTTAAACGATCTCTCTCAACTACGATTCCATTTGGTGGACCACCGCAAGTCTTAATGAAAGCGATTGGGAATCTAATATCTTCTAGACGTAAATGTCTTAAAGCTTTAAATCCAAAAACGTTTCCAACTAGAGATGTTAATACGTTTGTGATAGAACCTTCTTCAAAAAGATCTAAAGGATATGCAATAAAAGCATAAAAAGCTTCAGGATCTCCAGGAACGTCTTCTATTCGATAACAACGTCCTTTATAAAATTCTAAGTCTGTAAGTAACTCGGACCAAACTGTTGACCAAGTACCTGTTGAAGATTCAGCCGCAACAGCCGCTGCAACTTCTTCTCTTGGAACACCTTCTTGGCCTGTACATTTGAAACAGGCTAGTAAATCGGTGTCTAGGGGTACATACTCAGGAGTCCAGTAGGTATCTCTGTACTCCTTTACCCCTGCATCATACTTCTTACTCATAAGGATAAATTTAGGTCTGTGTAGGGAAAATAATTATTGTGCAAAATTCATAAATCTTGCTTTACTTAATTAGTCCTTTTGACCAAGGAATTCACCATTACCAAGAGCAGGTTCAACTTCTCTATGAGGACGAGCAATAATGTGAGCTGCGACTAAACCGTCACCAACTCTTTCACAAGCATCAGCACCAGCTCTAACAGCTGCGTTAACTGCGCCTGTTTCGCCTCTAACTAATACAGTGACATAACCGCCACCAACGAATTCACGACCAATAAGGCGAACTTCTGCTGCCTTGGTCATTGCGTCTGCTGCTTCGATTGCAGGTACAAGTCCGCGTGTCTCGATCATGCCGAGAGCGATACCCATTGTTTCTGTAGCCATTGCCTACTAATTACTAAATGTGGAATGTTCAATCCGAACAATGCTCCATTAAGTACTTATAAGTCAAGCATTTTCGATAAAATCTCCATTAATGTTTTTTCTATCATTCATAAGATAAACTTATGACCCTTGGTACTATTGATATATCAATACTTATAGAAATTAGTTAGTACATCAAAACATACTGTTGTGTTAATAAAAAATTTACATTATGTTATTTCCGTACGAGACGGGCCCTGTCTACACAGGTGTGGAATGTTCAACCTTTCCTGTCTCCGTATCAACCTTTGAAGTAAGATAATATTCACAATAAATTTATTCTGTTTTGAACCTTCCAGTTCTCACCATTGCAAGTGGCAACCAAAAAAAGGTTTCTGAAATTTCGGAAATGCTAGACGTCCTGTCTTTAAAAGTAAATAAGCAACCAGAATATTTAAATGTCGAAGAGACTGGAAACACATATTTTGAGAATGCACTACTAAAAGCCAAGGCAGCTTCCTTAGAGACAAAAACATGGGCATTAGCTGATGACTCTGGTCTTGAAGTAGATATTTTAGATGGTCGACCAGGGATATATTCTGCTAGGTATGCCAAAAACAACGCTGAAAAAATTAAAAAATTGATTAAGGAACTTTCTGATAGTCCTTATAGAAGCGCAAGATTTATAAGTTGTATGGTTTTGTGCGATCCCTCAGGAAACTTAGTTAAGGATACAACTGGAATATGCTGGGGAGAAATTCTTAAAAATCCAAAATACCCAAATGGGGAATTCGAATCTATTTTTTGGGTTAAAGAAGCTAACTGTGTTTATGGAGATCTTTCACAATCACAACTAAGTAAATTAGGTAGTCGGGGTAAAGCTGCAAAAATGATGTCGCCTTTTTTAAAAAAAGAAATTGGTTTAAATTAAAAAATTTTCAATAATTTGAAATTTCTTCAATTGCTCTTATAGCAGCAGCTGCGGCTTCTTCTACATCCCCTTCTTTCCCAGCAAGAGTTAACCTACCAAAAGCTCCAACTGCTTTAACATCAACAACGGTTATATTAGATGCTTTTTCAGCTTCATTTGCTGCTTTTAAAACATAGCCAGCTGGTTCGGTTTCTAATATGAACATGCTCATTCCAGATTGAATCATTGATCCACTTCTGTTTTGTCTATTTATTAAAACGGCATGATCTGGAGTAATAGCTCGAATAACTTCAGTCCAACTCGTTGAAGGTTTTGTTCTTTTTCGAACTTCACTCCCAATAGCATCTAGAACAACATCTCCAGAATGTAAAACTGTGCTTTGATCTTTATGGTAAAGAGCAAGAGATCCAAATGCTCTTTCAACAATCATCTGACCAAGTCTTACATTACTTGCTTTTAATGCAATATCAGTGACTCTATGAACGGCCATCCCAGGAGAAACTTCCATCCAAAGACATGAATCACCTGGAATAGGTAAAAAACCTCTACTAACAGTTCCCATGTATGCAGCTAATTGAGGTTGCAGAGAATCTAAAAAAACATATGTTCTTAACTCAATTTGCTCAACCTGACTTGCTTGTCTGGATACCAAAGACTTTTCTGAATCAGTAGTAATAAAACAGCTCGCGCCACTGGCCTGAGATTGCACCTCAGATCCTGTGATAAGAGAACTACCTTTTTTTCGTTCCCCTCTGTTTAAACTAGAAGTTGGTTCCATTCACGCGACTATAACGGATAATGGTTCATATTTTCTATTAAATTTACTTGCATGCTTCCCACAAAACGATAACTTCAAGTAAAAGATATGCATTTCTATGGGAACTTCTCAAAATAAAGAACCAAATGTTTCTGGTACTGAAAAAGAATTAACTCCTGATCAAACTCTTGGATTAGTTAGCCTAAGCTTGATGCAAAAATTATCTCAGAAAGACCCAACTTTTAGTTGGTTAGAAGAAGATAACAATGAGAAAGTAAATCTTAAGAAGCTTAGAGATAGATTGGAGTTAACGCAATTAGCTATTAATACTGGAGCACCTTTAACGACTTCAGAAGTTACAGCTTTAATTGGGGCAAAGCCCGGGAAATCTAAGTTAGAAAGAGCTGGATTATTAGCTACGAAAATAGCTAGAAATGTATGGAAGATTTCAAAAACAAGTCAAGGGAATTCCTTCCACAGAAATTAACAACACTTGTAAAAAATCTATTTAATAATTTTCATTTAAGTATTTAAACATTCATATAAGTTTTTTAAATGTGTGCATTTTGTAAGAGAACTTATTAATTACTTTCTTAAATTAAAAAGTTTATGCAAGCTTAAAGGATAAGCTCTAAATATTTTTAATGAGTAAAGTAGAACTTAATAAAGAAACAGGGCCAAGGGAAGTCTTTTGTGGACTAACTTCAATAGTTTGGTTACACCGAAGAATGCCAGATGCATTTTTTCTGGTTGTTGGATCAAGAACATGCGCACATTTAATCCAGAGTGCTGCTGGGGTAATGATTTTTGCTGAACCAAGATTTGGTACAGCTATTCTTGAAGAAAAAGATCTTGCGGGTCTTGCCGATGCTCACGAAGAACTCGATAGAGTAGTAAATGATCTTATTTCTAGAAGACCTGAAATAAAGACTCTTTTCCTAGTTGGTTCTTGCCCTAGCGAAGTTATTAAGCTTGATCTTGCAACTGTTGCTGAGAAATTAAACAAACGATTTTTAGGTCAAGTAAGGTTTGTGAACTACTCAGGTAGTGGAATCGAAACTACATTTACACAAGGAGAAGATGGCGCATTAAAAGCTCTTGTCCCCTTAATGGAATCTACAGATGATGAAAAATTATTATTAGTCGGCACATTAGCTAATAATGTCGAAGATAGATTCAAGAAGATCTTCAATCAAATTGGGATAACTAATGTTGAAAGTTTTCCTCCCAGACAATCAACTGAATTACCAAAAATTGGAAAGAACACAAAGGTTCTATTAACTCAACCATACTTAAGTGATACGGTCAGGGACCTTAAGCATCGTGGTTGTGAGATAATTTATGCTCCGTTTCCATTAGGTGTGGAGGGCAGCACAAAATGGTTTTTATCTGCGGCAGAGGCTTTTAAAATTAATGAACTAAAAGTTCATGAGGTAATTGCTCCTTTAGCTAATAGAGCTAGACAGGCACTAGAAAAACATACTGAAATATTAAGAGGAAAAAAATTATTCCTTTTACCTGAATCACAACTTGAGATTTCATTAGCAAGATTTTTACATAACGAATGTGGAATGGAGCTAATTGAAGTTGGAACTCCCTATTTAAATAAAGATTTGATGGATGAGGAGCTTAATTTATTACCGGATGATACAAAAATAGTTGAAGGTCAGCATGTAGAGAAACAACTTGATCGTGTTAGAGCTTCTAGTCCTGACTTAGTAGTTTGTGGAATGGGTTTAGCTAACCCACTGGAAGCAGAGGGTATTAGTACAAAATGGTCCATAGAAATGGTATTTAGCCCAATACACGGAATTGATCAAGCAGCTGACTTGGCTGGCCTTTTCTCAAGACCTTTAAAAAGGAATCAAATACTTACATCCAAAACATTAGCGACTCATTAAATTATGGAATTAACTCTTTGGACATATGAAGGCCCTCCTCATGTAGGTGCAATGAGAGTGGCTTCATCCATGAAAGACATTCATTACGTACTTCATGCTCCTCAAGGAGATACTTATGCAGATCTCCTTTTTACAATGATTGAGCGAAGAGGTCAGAGACCTCCTGTAACTTATACAACGTTTCAAGCTAGAGATCTAGGAGGAGATACAGCCGAATTAGTTAAAAGGAATATTACTGAGGCAGTTGAAAGATTTAAACCAAAAACCCTTTTAGTAGGAGAAAGTTGTACTGCTGAACTAATACAAGATCAGCCAGGTGCTCTTGCTAAGGGTATGGGTTTTGATATTCCAATTGTTAACCTTGAACTTCCTGCTTACAGCAAAAAAGAAAACTGGGGGGCTTCAGAAACCTTTTATCAAATAATTAGAACTCTATTAAAAGATAAGGTAAATGAAATTGATAAAATCAACCCTCAAAGATGGAAGTCTTTAGGTCGAAGACCTAAAGTTAATATATTAGGCCCTACATTATTAGGATTTAGATGCAGAGATGATGTAATCGAGATTCAACGTATACTTTCAGAGCAAGGTATTGATACTAATGTTGTTGCACCAATCGGTTCAAGCCCAGAAGATATTGAGAGATTAACTGATGCTGATATTAATGTTTGCCTATATCATGAGATTGCTGAGATTTCTTGTGAATGGCTTAAGCGTAATTGCGGAATGGAATATACCACTACTATTCCAATTGGTATAAAAAATACAATTAATTTTATTCATGAAGTACATGAAAAGCTTGACCTCCCTTTAACGAATAAAGGAGAACTAGAGCACAAGTCAAAGCTCCCATGGTATTCAAAGTCAGTTGATTCTAATTATTTGACGGGGAAAAGGGTTTTTATATTTGGTGACGGTACTCATGCGATCGCAGCTGCCAAAATTGCCAAAGATGAATTAGGCTTTGAAGTCGTAGGCCTAGGAACCTACAGTAGAGAAATGGCAAGACAAGTAAGAGCTGCAGCTAAGGATTTAAATATAGAAGCACTAATAACTAATAGCTACCTAGAAGTTGAAGATGCCATGAAAAAAGCATCCCCTGAATTGGTTTTAGGGACTCAAATGGAAAGGCATAGCGCAAAAAGACTTGGTATTCCATGTGCAGTGATAAGTACCCCAATGCATGTCCAGGATGTTCCAGCCAGATATAGTCCTCAAATGGGATGGGAAGGAGCAAATGTGATCTTTGACGACTGGGTTCATCCTCTAATGATGGGATTAGAAGAGCATCTTATTGATATGTTCAAACATGATTTTGAGTTTGTTGACGGTCATCAAAGTCATCTAGGACATACTGCGACAAATGCTCCTGATAATAAAGAAACTAAGCACGAGCAAAGTAATATAAGTATTAAAGAAGAAAAAACTATTCTTTGGACAGAATCTGGAAAAGCAGAACTTACAAAAGTACCATTTTTTGTGAGAGGTAAAGTTAAATCAAATACAGAAAAATATGCTCTATCAAAAGGTCTTCCTGAAATTAATGATGAGACCCTCTACGACGCAAAAGCTTTTTTTAGTTGATTCTTACAAATAAAATATTATTTAAGCATGAGTATTTTCACTCATGAAGCAAATAAAAAGTCTAGAATATTTAGTTATAAACATATATCTTGTATCTTTAATCTTAATAAATAACTATTTGTTGAGAAATACATTCTAGGAGGCATATACCTGCAAGAATATAATTATTAACGTGTAAATTCCAGCTTTAAATGACAAGTACTATAAATAAACCTCTTGATGGGGAAGGGAGTGTTCAAGTAAAGCAAGATCCAAAAATAAATATAGAAGAAGGGGCTTTAGTTATTGCCGTTTACGGCAAGGGTGGTATCGGAAAATCAACTACATCATCAAACCTTTCTGCAGCATTCTCAAAATTAGGGAAAAAGGTTCTACAAATTGGATGTGATCCAAAACATGATAGTACTTTCACTTTGACGCACAAAATGGTTCCTACAGTTATCGATATTCTTGAAGAGGTCGATTTTCATAGCGAAGAGTTGAGGCCAAGCGATTTCATGTTTGAAGGATTTAATGGCGTAATGTGTGTAGAGAGTGGAGGCCCTCCTGCCGGTACAGGATGTGGTGGATATGTAACTGGTCAGACAGTTAAGCTTTTAAAAGAGCATCACTTATTAGAAGATACTGACGTTGTTATTTTTGATGTCCTTGGAGACGTCGTTTGCGGGGGCTTTGCTGCTCCATTACAACATGCGAACTACTGCCTAATTGTTACTGCAAACGACTTCGATTCAATATTCGCCATGAATCGAATAGTTTCTGCAATAAAAGCAAAAGCAAAAAATTACAAGGTCAGATTAGGTGGGGTAGTAGCAAACAGATCAAAAGATACGGACCAAATTGATAAATTCAATGAAAGAACAGGTTTAAAAACTATGGCTCATTTTAAAGATGTAGATGCCATAAGAAGATCAAGACTAAAAAAATGTACCATCTTTGAAATGGAACCATCTGAAGATGTGATTGAAGTTCAAAATGAATATTTATCTCTTGCTAAAAATATGCTTGAAAACGTAGAACCCCTAGAAGGGAATCCCCTTAAAGATAGAGAAATTTTTGATTTATTAGGATTTGATTAATCTTAATCAATCTAATCCGACCAATTGTTTTGTTAGATCATAAGTTTGTTTAGAGGTCTTAGTATCAATTATTCGTTTTGACAACTTTTGAGAAAAAGCTTTTCTGCCAGTTTTCTGACGATTTCCCCAGCTCCAATGGACTGATGGTTTAGCAAATTCTTTATAGGTTGCTACCTGAGCGACCCGCTCCCCTGCCAATCTCTGTGATACATATCCTTTTGTTATGAATTTTTGAAAGATTGGGAAAAGAACTCTAAATAACCAAGGTGTATCTCTAAAAAGTTTTGTATCAGCAACACATCCAGGATATAGAGAATTAACAATAATTTTCTCTTTAGAATATCTTTTTGATAATTCCTGAACAGTTACCATATTACAAAGTTTACTATCCTTATAAGCCTTCCCAGGTTTGAATTTCTTTCCATTTGCCATACTTATTGGAGATAAAAAACCATTTTTAAATCCAGATAAATCTCCCAGATCAGCTGGGGCAGGGATCGGAATCCTCCCTCCAAGTTCTGAATAGTTAGCTGTGACAGTTCCTAATACTGTGATTCTTGGTTTGAATACAGTAGATTTACCATTTAAAACAATTTCTCTTTCTGAAGATAAAATATTTTCTATAAGAAGGTTTATCATAAGAAAATGTCCAAAATGATTTACTGCCATAGAGTTTTCAAAACCCTGAGGAGATCTTTCAGGTCTCTTTAGTCTTGGCTTATAAACCGCTGCATTACAAATAAGGGAATTAATTGGTTTTTTAAATCTTTCCAATATTTCATCGCAACCTTTTCTCACATCATCCAAGTTAGAGAGGTCTATTTCTATAAAGTGAACATTTTTAATCTCCTCTTTTGTCAAGACTTCCTCAGCCATTGTTATGGCTCTTTTATTTGATCGATTAACAGCTATAACTTCCCACCCAAATCGTAGAAGGGGTCTTAGAGTATTTAATCCAACTCCTGACGTTGTTCCTGTTATTAGGACTAAACCTTTAATGTTCTTACTCACTAGCACAAAGTTAATAGAAAAATGATAAGTAAAATGATCTTAAATCATCCTTATCAACGCCATATTACTCTGATAATGTCCCTAGAAATTATTTGATCCTGATCCTTCATAAATCTTTGCTCACCTTCAGAAGAAAATAAATCATCAAACCTACTTGTCAAAACATTAAATCGGGCTTTCTCATATGAAAATGAATCTTGAATCTCTCTTAATCTGGTCAATCTGACCTTGGAACTATAACCAAGTTTAATCAAACTTATTATGGCCAAAAGAGAAAAGCAAATTTTTACAACTAAAAATACTGAATATACAAAATTTTCCTGTTTCAGTTGATTTTTTTCAAATGTAGGACCAAGATATTTTTTGTAAAAATAAATATTTTTATAAGAAGATTTTGACAAATTTAGTTAATAGAGTTTTTACTGAATAAGTCAATTCAGTCTTAGTATATTATTACAGTAAAAATATATATTTTCTAATAAATTTTTAGTTTCTTCCTAAACTGATGCCTAACCTAAGAGCTAAAACTCCAGCATGCATAACTACTATTAGGCTAAGTGCAATTAAATTTATTGTTTGGGTTGGCTCCATGTTAAAAAAAATGTTTCCTATATTCTCTACCCAAAAAGGGGGATTTGACACACTATTACAAAATGATGTTACGAAATTAATAAATTGAAAGAAAAAATTTATTGAAAATTATTATAAATTAACCTACAAAGTTAGTTTTGGAAATAGGAAATCAAGCTTTAATTTTTTCGACAAATAATTTATCCGGATTTGATCAAATGGCTTTAGATTTAAATTCTTTAGATCAGACAATTTCGAATCCTGAAATAATGCTCACATTGAGATTCTATTATTGGACTGGGGATTGGCTTTCAATTGGTTATCACCAAAAGGAAATTCCTCTTCATTGGGAAAAATTATTATCAAATGGGGAAATTAACATTGTTAGACGTCCCTCTGGAGGGGGAGCAGTTTTGCATTCAGGAGGCATAACATATGCATTAACATTTAAAAAAACTTACTATCAAGTCTTAAGTTATAAAATGGTTAATAATTGGTTAATTAAAAGTTTTAGAGAATTAGGTCTAAATTTACAAAATGGTACTTTTAGGAAATCACTCATTAATACAAATTGTTTTGGGACTTCGTTAATTTCTGATTTAATTGATCAAGATGGTTTTAAAAGAATAGGAAGTGCCCAATATCGTAAAAAAGGTGCATTCCTACAACATGGAGAGATTCAAACAAATCCCTCAAAAAATTTGTGGTTCAAATTATTTAGAGAGGAAGCGCCACCAAAAGTAAATCTAGGCCTAACAAATGATGAAATAGTTAAACATTTAAGAAATTCATTTCTAAAGGATAAATCAGATATGAATTTCAAAACTATTGCAATAGATAATAAAGATATTAGAAAATTTTCATGACACGAATTGTTAAAGATCTCCTTTCTGCTTCATTAAAGTTATTATTTTTGGCAATTCAATTCCTAAGGGATACTGATTTTTATAATTAAATTTGTTAATTATCTCTGAAGGCAACTTAAACCCTAATTTATTCAATACAAAGTTTCCAATTTTTGACCTATCAATTATCCCCAAAGGTATATCTGCAGCATTGAAAACCAATAAAAAACCTTCACTTTTTTCTTCAAGTATTTCTATAGTTTCCCATAATTTATCATTACAAGATACACTCGCAAAACTATCGATTGGTTTCTTAAAATCCCCAACAAAGTTCCGTTCCCATTTCTTTATTGAGACAGTTTTTAAAATATTCTCATCAACAACACCAGTCCATCTGCCATTATTCGTGACAAAAAAATACTTATATGATGCATCCTTTTTATTTTTTATTAATATATTAAATTCTGAGAAATTAGTATCAAATTCAATTCTTCTCAATGGCTTTAATTTAAGCTCAGAAACTTTAGTAAATTTGAGCAAGTTTTCGATTTTAAAAAATTGACTTTCTGACTTTGAAGAATTAACGCCAAATAAACCAAAAAAGGAGAGAATAAAACCGTAGTAAAAATTAAATCTAAACAAACAAATCATCCCAAATATCAGAACTAAAAAAGATAAAGTTAAATTTACTTTATTGAGAAAGTTTCTTCCTTTGTTTTTACTCCCTGAGAAATACCAAATAACACTTTTTAATAAATTTCCTCCATCTAAAGAACCAACTGGAATTAGATTTAAAAAGCCTAAAAATAAATTCAATAAACCTACTCTTGAAACTATATTGATAACCACTGGTTCTTGAGATGCACTGTAACTACTGATAAAGAGTAGAATAGATGCTGTAGCAAAACATAATATAGGTCTAACAATGGCAATTTTTATATTCCCTAAAGCAGTTTGACAATACTTATCTATTTGTAATATTGCTCCAAGGAAATAAAAAGTAATTTTTTTTATTTTTACACCCTGATTTAGAGAAACTAAGGTATGTAAGATCTCATGAGAAATAATTGAAGATAATAGGAAAAAAGAAGTTAAAAATCCTATAATCCAAGCTTCCTTAGTATCATATACATCACCTGAGGTTAAATTAACTTGATTACTTATAGTCCATGAGAATAAAAAAAGAATCGCAAACCAATAAGGGTGAATTTTGAAGGGAATTCCCCATATTTTAAAAATTTGCCAACTTCTCAAAAATAATCTCCGCTATATTTAGCAATAATATTAATCTTACATAATAGAGAATCATATGCCCAAGACTAATACTTTGATTAAAATTTGTGGCCTAACCTCAGAAGAACAAGCTCTTCAAGTAGCTAAATTAGGAGCAAATGCTATTGGCATTATTTCTGTTGAAGAATCTCCAAGATATATCTCAGCTGAAATTAAGAAAAAAATCTTTAATTCTTTAGAAAGTTTTTATCCAAATGTAGAGCGGGTATCTGTTGTAAAAAATTGTCCTATAGATTTAATTATTGAAAATTTCTTAGGAAAACCTGGTGAGACTATAATTCAATTACATGGAGATGAAGATATTGATTATTGTAAAAAAATAAGGAAAAGAATTCCAAATATTGGCATATGGAAAGCTTTCAGAATTAAAACGGCAAAGGATTTGGATAAAATAAAACCTTTTGAAGATTTTGTTGATGCTGTTCTACTCGATTCTTGGAATAAAGAAACATATGGGGGCTCAGGTAAAAAAATAAAGTCTATGTATTTAAAGAATCTGCAATTTAGTAAACCTTGGTGGTTGGCAGGTGGAATATCAATTGAATGGCTTGATGAAATCCTTACAGATATCAAACCTAATGGGCTAGATATTTCTAGTAGTATTGAGATTTCTCCGGGTTTAAAAAATATAAAAAAGACACAAGAACTTTTTAAGTTTTTAAAAAAGGATTAGTAATTATTAGTAGCTGACTGCTGTTTTACAAGTTCAAAAAATTCTTGTTTTAAACTTAAATCGTGCCTAAAATCGCCTCTAACCACAGAATTAATCATACTTGTATTTGGTTCTTTGACTCCCCTCCACTTCATACAATAATGTTGGGCCTTTACAATAATTCCTAAACCTTTAGGTTCACACAGTTTTTCGATTTCATCTGCAAGAATCATTACAGCTTCTTCCTGTATATGAGGTCTTGAGAAAACCCAATCAGCAACTCTCGCAAATTTTGAAAGTCCTATAACTTTATTCCCAGGTTTAATACCTATCCAACACTCTCCTAGAATTGGAACTAAGTGATGTGAGCATGCAGATCTGACAGAAATTGGGCCGACTGTATAAATCTCATCAAGATTTTTGTCATTTGGGAAACTTGTAACTTTAGGTTGTTGATGATATCTACCTTTAAAAACTTCATTTAAATACATTTTTGAAACTCTTTCAGCAGTTTCTTGAGTATTATGATCATTTTCAACATCTATAATTAGAGACTTTAGTAAGTCCTTGACTCTTGAGGCAACTTCTCTTTCTAAAATCTCTAATTCTCCAGGATTTATAAAATCTGCAATATTATCGTTGGCGCTAAATCTCGTTCCAGAATTCTTGATTCTGTCTCTTATAATTTCGGAGATTAATTTATTAGTAATCTGGTCGTCAAAGTTTCTAATATTATCGTTGGGTAATGTGGAGGTCATAAAATTCTTGACAGAAAATTGTACGCAACTTAATTAACTGTATTTTTCTAAAGCTTAATTGCTAATATACTATATCACATTCTCTTGTTTAATCGGGTTCGCTTAGCCCTGAAAAAAATCACTTTTTAAGGATTAAGATGAGAAAAAGAATGTTTAAAAAGATCCTCCAGAGGGCATTAAAATTAAGTCTTCAATCAGTTGTGATTCAGGTTGTTGAGCTATATAAAGAATAGTATCTGATACTTCGCTTGAAGAGAGCATAGAAGTTCTATCAAAATCAGCATTGATAGATTCTGAGTCCCAAAGAGGAGTATTTACTGAACCTAAGGTTATTGTGCACGCTCTTATTGAATTAGATCTCTCCTCCTCCCTCAAGCATTTAGTAAACATAGCTAGTGCAGATTTTGAAACACAATAAGCTCCCCATTGAGGGAATGCATTATAGGAAGCATGACTACTAACATTAATAACTAAACCACCATTTTTTCTCATTTGAGGAATTATTGAACTGCAAATTTGAAAAACACTTGTGAGGTTTATTTGAATAGTTTGTTCCCATTGGCCTAAATCCATTTCAACTAAAGGCCCATTAAATGCACAACCGGCATTATTGATTAATACTGAAGGGCACCCATACTTCTCAATTGCTTCCTTAACACAATGCTCAATTTCTAGAGGATTTGATAAGTCACATTTAATAAGGCTAATTTTTGATTTAGTAGTCAAAAGTTTGCTCTTTAGTTTCTCCATCAAATCCAAATTCCTGGAGAGCAAAATTAAATCCCAGCCAGCATGAGCAAAAGTAATTGCGGTAGATCTACCAATACCTTTCGTAGCACCTGTTATAAAAGCTAGTTTCAATTTATTCAGTCTTTGAGGGGATTTCACTATAAATCTCTTCAATATTATTTGCTTCGATAAATTTACCTAAAACCCTAAATTTTTTGTATCTTTCCTCAATTAATTCATCTTCAGGCATTTGCAGTAAAGAATTAAGGTGTTTCTCAATAGCCTCTTTTAGTGTATTACCAGCATCTAAAGGAGCCCAATTATTCCCACCAGAAGGTTCTGGCAATACCTCATCTATTATCCCCAATTTAAGTAAATCTTTACCCGTAATTTTAAGTGCTGAAGCGGCTTCTGGTGCTTTCGCAGCATCTCTCCACAAAATTGAGGCACATGCTTCCGGGCTAGCAACTGTGTAAACACTGTGTTCAAACATTAGCAACCTATCGGCAACACCTATTCCAAGTGCACCTCCTGAACCTCCTTCTCCAATAACAGTAGCCACTATTGGAACTTTTAATCCAAACATCTCTCGAAGGTTTCTTGCAATCGCTTCCCCTTGGCCCTGTTCTTCAGCTTTTAAACCAGCATAAGCTCCAGGAGTATCAATAAATGTAAGAATTGGCAAAGAGAATCTATTTGCATGCTGCATTAATCTAAGAGCTTTTCTGTAACCTCCTGGCTTTGCCATCCCAAAGTTTCTTACTACATTTTCTTTTGTATCTCTGCCTTTCTGATGCCCTAACATTAACACTGGTCTATTATTTATCGAACCTATCCCCCCAATTAGTGCCATATCATCGCCACCATTTCTGTCTCCATGTAATTCGATCCAATCATCACAAAACATTTGAACAAAGTCCAAAGTGCTTGGTCTTTGAGGATGCCTAGCTACCTGAATCTTTTGAGCAGGAGTGAGAGATTTAAATATTTCTTCTCTTCTCCTGGCAGCTAGGGTTTCAAGCTGCAGAAGCTGTTGACTAACATCAACTTCTGAATCACGAGCTAATTCTTTAATTTGCTCTATCTGTTTCTCAAGTTCAACAAGAGGCTTTTCAAAATCAAGGAGGTAACGTTTAGCCATAATTTAGACAGTTAATATTTTAGGCTGCTTATCAAGTCCAATTGCAGAAAACCCATGTTTTAGAGAAGCTGCTCCAATAAATTCCATCTTTTCAAGGGAAATATTATTTCTTCCCCAACTAAAGTTGGTATGACACTTTTCAAATTCTAAAATCATAGCTTCTGCGAAGCAAGCAAACATTTCTCTCTGAGGATTTTGCATTTCTGCAAGTTCCATCATATTCCAACCAATATCATTAAAAAACTCTACTATACCTCCTTTTAAAACATGAACATTTTCACCTTGAAATTTCTCATCAAGATTCTTGGGGTATCCACCATCAATCATTAAACATGGTTTTTTTAAATTATCAGCATCAATATCAATAGTTTTAGGCATACTTGCAACCCATACAACAATATCGGCTTGAGGTAATGCTTCATCTAAAGTTGTTATGGTTCCACCATCTAATTCTTTTTGTAGTAGAGCTAGTGGTTCTTGTTGTCTTGCTACCATAAGAAGTTCTGAAATCCCAGTTTTATTGATAAGCCATCTACAAACAGCACTACCAATATCACCAGTGGCACCAATTACAGCAACAGTAGCTTTGTTAAGGTCTATTCCAATTCGAGGAGCATTTACTTCTAGTTGCTTACAAATAACCCAGGCGGTATGAGTATTGCCAGTAGTAAACCTTTCCCACTCTAATGAAGTATTTCTTATCTGTTTATGCTGTAGAAGATTAAAATTCTCGAAAATAATAGAAGTAAATCCCCCTAGAGCAGTAATGTTAATCCCTTTTTTCTGAGCTAGTTCCATAGCATTTAGTACTTTTCTTCTTGCCGTTTTAAATCTAGAAAGCATTTCAGGAACGAAGCAAGAATCTATATAAGAACCTTCAATAGATATTCCAGTAGCACTCTTTACTTCAACATTTTCAACCAACTGTGGAGGTGCTGTGCACCAAACATCCAAGTCACCATCTGCAATATGATCAAAGCCTAGCATCGAAGCTTTTCTTTTCGCATCTTCAAAACTGGTTGAGTGGCCAATTAACCCAAACATTTAAAATTTATAAATGGTTTCTATATGATCTTATGAACAATAGCACAGAGGTACCTATTTCAATAGGAATAATTAATTATTAAAATTCCTAATTAAGTAGAAATAAAATCAAACAATTGCAGCCATCGCCATTCTGGCTATCTCTCTATTGTCGAGACCTATTTCCATCAATGTATCTTGATAAGCAATCATAAATTCTTCCATTAATTCTTCCCTGTCCATAGCTAAAACTGATGCGTCATCTGCTACTTGATCCAACATCTTTTTAATTAAAGGAAGATTAACCTTATTTGCTTCCATTAATTCCTCTTTACAAGTAGATAAATTCTCTTTAAGCCATTCTTGACCGTAATTTAAATGAAGATATTCATCTTTGACTACTCCCTCAGTTATTTTTTTTGCAAAAGGATCGGCAACTCTTATATAAACGTTATAAGCAGAGATCGCAAATGCTTCGATTAAAATAGCTTGTATTAAGAGACATGTTGTTAAATTTCCTTTTTCCAAAGCAATTTGAAAATTACCGTGTAACTCAGAAAAGAATTTCTTAGCAAATTCCATATCAGCTACTACACCCAAATTTCTTCCACAGGCAGTAAAACCTTTTTTATGCTTCATTTCCATTCTTGCCAATTTAGTTAACTCTTCTAACTCATCTGGTATTAACGTTGCGATTGAAATGTAATTGTCATGAGCTTCTTGTTCACCCTCAATAACAATGGCGTTTATTCTGCTGTATGCATCTTTATAAGAATCTGTAGTAAAGTCTGGCAAATTCAAGGGATTCGTATTAATGGATTCCTCAGTAGTTTTTTTATTTGATTCTAGTGTTTGCATGTCAGTAATCTTTAGTTCATTATGCATGAATATTACATTATTATAGTGAATTTATTTAAATATCATGAAAATAGTATCAATTGTTAAGTCACATTTTTTACCTAACTTTATTTAAGGTTTATTTGGCCAATCCGATTGCATCAGATTCATTATCAATTTGAACCAATGATTAATCAATAATTCCTTTAATTTTTCTCCTAAAGACTCATTTGCTCCTCTGCTATCCCCTATAACACCTGATTTACTTAAGTCTTCAGTAAGCCAAGCAGTAGGTGCATTTCCCTCTAGACTCCAACCTTCTGGGATCTGTCCTTTAACTCCCTCATATGGACGTTCATCTCCCACTAATTCAGGTTTTAAAGCGAGCATTAAACTTGTTTCAGCTAAAGAAGCATGAAGCCCATCCTCGATCTCAGTTTTCGTTAACAATTCATTTAATCCTTTAACTCCACTCCACAAGAAGCAAGGAAAAACTGCCATACCAGGAGCGGAACTCCTTAGCTCTCTTGCCGCTGTGTTGAGTAGTGCGATTTGACCTCCATGTCCATTAATCAATATCAGTCTTTTAAAACCCATATCAGACAATTGACCTCCAACTTCCTTTATCATTGAGGTTATTAAATTTGAAGAAAGGGAAATTGTCCCAGCAAAACCCTTATGTTCTGGAGAAAACCCAATATATTGCGTAGGAAGTTTTTTTATTGGAATATCGGAAGAGATTAATTTAAAAACTTCGCTAATTATTTCATCAACAAAAATACTATCTGTAGCAAGAGGCAAATGCGGTCCATGTTGCTCAACAGCACCGAAAGGCCAAATTATTGTTGATCTTTTATCTTTTGCAATATTCTCAATTTCTTGCCAATTTAAATATTCAAATTTATTAGGTATTGGTTTAAAGTTCATTAATTTAAATTTTGAGTACTAAGATTTAGAGTATGTTAATAATTAATTATTCTTATTTTACCTACGATGGGAGTCAGTGATAAAAATGCCCAAAATAACATCCAACAAAAGGGCAATAAAGGTGATTTGAAGAAACCTCTTCAGGTTCTTCATATAAGCAAGAAAGATACTCAAAAAGAATCTCAAGAAATACAGAATGAGAAAACTAAACCGAAAGAAGAAATTAAAAACGAAAATATCGCAATCAAACCTCATATAATCAAAGACGAACCAACAAAAGACATTGAGGAAAATAATGAAAATAATAAAACTTTTGATAGTTCTCAGAAAGACTTAAATAGACCCTTTAATTTTTCTGAGCAAAACACAGATTTTCAATTAGAAAGAACAGTAGACGAATTCGATTTTGATGAAAGTGCTTTTTTGGAGGCTTTAAATGCAAATGAGCCAATTGGGGCTACTGGAGAAACAATTTCAGGTAAAGTTATAGCAGTCGAAAGTGATGGTCTATATATTGACATTGGTGGAAAAGCACCTGGTTTTATGCCAAAGAAAGAATGTTGTTTAGGAGTTATAACTAATTTTAAAGAAAAATTTTCTATAGGACTTGAAATGGAAGTTTTGGTTATCAAAGAACAAAATGCTGATGGGATGGTAACAGTTAGTGCAAGGGCATTAATTCTTAGGCAAAGTTGGGAGAAAGTATCAAGTTCGGCAAAAAATGGAGAATTAATTAACGTTTTAATTAATGGATTTAATAGAGGTGGTCTCACGTGCGATGTAGATGGATTGAGAGGATTCATCCCAAGATCCCAACTTGAAGATGGTCAAGATCATCAATCTTTAGTTGGCAAAACTTTAAAAGTAGCTTTTCTTGAGGTGAATCCAGAATCCAGAAAATTAGTCCTCTCTGAAAAGAAAGCATCATTAGTCTCCAAACTGACCAGTTTAAAATTGGGTCAATTAATTGAAGGAGAAGTTTTAGCAGTAAAACCATATGGTTTCTTTATTGATTTAGGAGGAGCTAGTGGACTCCTTCATCAATCATCACTAACAAATGGATCCATTCGTTCTTTACGAGAGATTTTTAGAGAAGGGGAAATTATAAAAGCTTTAATATCTGAAATTGATCTTGAAAAAGGGCGCATTGGTCTAAATACAGCACTATTAGAGAACTCTGCTGGAGAATTAATCATTGATAAGCAAAAAGTCATGCAAGAAGCCCCAGAGAGAGCACTAAAAACTAAAGCACTCTTCGATAAAAAAGAACAAGATAAATGAACATTAATAATAAAACAGAACCAAGTCTTGAATTAAAAATTTCAAATTGGGAATTAGACTTTTACTCAAGACCCATTATTGAATCAAATGGAAAAAAAAGGTGGGAGTTAATTATATGCTCCACAAGAAGTTATAAGACAGAAGATGTTTTTCTTTGGAATAAAAAATGTCCTGCCAATGAAGTTAATTCAGCTTGGCTTACAAAAGCACTAAATGAAGCAATTAATGATGCTAAAAAAGATGGCTGGGCAAAGCCCTCAATAGTTAGATTTTGGAGATCGTCAATGAAATCGATCATTAAGAAATCACTTGAGGCGACAAGTATTGAAGCTCTTATTAGTAGAAGAACTTATGCTTTATTCGATAGAATTGAATTTCTTGAAAAAGAGATTTATCCAAAGGAAAAAGGTTATGTAAGAGGAGTTCTAGCTCCTACTTTTACTTCCAAAATGGAAAACTCCCCTCAACCTTTACCAGAAGCAGTTAGAGGTGACGCTTTAACTATATCTGAAATATCAATTGGCGAATTAAAATCAGCAGAAAATTGGCCTATGGAATTTGGAGATATTTTCCCAATTCACCAAAATTTAAATGATAATAACTTAGTCCCAGGATTAAGACTTTTTAGCAAAGATAGATCCCTAGCACTTTCTGCATGGTTCAGTTGTTTAGAACCAATTAAATTAACTATACGTAAGAACCAACTCATCCTCGAAGCTTCAGAAGACGATAAGTGGCTGGTAACAGATTTACCAGAGAAAGATGCAAATATCTTAAGTACAAAGTTTTTAGATAATAAAAAAAATTCTTTTGGTTATCAATTTATTTCAATACAGTCAACGCCATACATCGAAAAGTTTGCAGGATTCTGGATATTGAGAGATATTGAATTAATTTCATAAATTCAGCTCAGGAGCAGGAACTATTTACTACAAAGAAATATATTTTTCGAAAGCTGAAATTTTTATTCAAAACAAAAAATTTGAGTATTATTCATCACCTATCCTTAGTCAATATAATTTCAAACATGCATACTTTACGAAGTCAAGCTCTAAGAAATTTCTTAAATTATTAGGAAATCACTTTAATCAAAATTACATAAATTGTGTTTCTAATCAAATTCACAGTAATGTGGTAGTTTTTGGATCACACTCGCAAGAGTCGAGTAAGACTGATGCAGATGGTCTAGTTGGCAATAAATGCAATCAAAATTTATGGGTTTACACAGCTGATTGCATGCCAATATTTTTTGCAGATAAAAGGACAAGAAATGTCGCAGCCTTACATTGTGGAAGAAAAGGTTTAGAAAATAAAATAATAAAAAATCTTGTTAAAATTTTCGATAATTTAGGGACATCTAGAGATGACTTACTTGTTGCAATAGGGCCATCGATATCGGTAGAACATTATCTAGTTGATAAAATGACACTCAAAGAATTTTATAGAACAGCCGAAAACAAGAAAATAACGGTCAATTTGAATAAAACTGAAAAAGATCTTTGTTTTAATGATTCAAATCACTTGAAAGAGCAAAACTTAAATCAACTTGATCTCAAAAGATCTGCCTTTAGACAACTTTTAAATGAGAACATCCCTAATTCAAATATAGACATCTCAAATCTATGCACATACAAATTAGAAAATGAATTTAATTCCTGGAGAAGGAGCAAAACAATCTCTAGACAATGGAATTTTATTTGCTCTCAGAGATCATTAACTTGAACAAATGTCACTAGTTAAATCTTTAGCCACTAATAATTCGGTCATACCCTTAGTACCTTTAATATTAAAAACTTTGGCTAACAATAAATTCTCTTTAAAACCAAAAGGTTTTATTTTTACTTTGCTTCCCCTTGGAAATTCGCTCTTAAGTAAATTAGTTGCTTCGATCTCATCATTTTCATTTACATCTACACAAAATAATCTAATAGTTAAATTCCTATTTTGATCTCCCACCAAAATAGTATTAGAACTATTTATTTGAAGAATTTCAGCCGAGTTAACTATTAATGGATTAAGAACAATCAAGCATACTATAATTAAAAATTTGTATAAATTTTTCAATTCAGAAAATACTAAGTTTTAAATCATCTTAAAGTTAATTTTTTAAAATAACGATTTAAAAAAATTAGTCTTCACTATTAACATAGCCAACCATTTGGGCATTACTTTTCCCGGGAGGTACCATTGGATAACAATTTTCACCTCTTCTAACGAGAATATTAATCAAGGCAGGGCCATTATGATCAAACGCATGTTGCAATTCATTATGTAACTGTTTTCTATCAGAAATAAGGTATCCTTTAACTCCGAAAGACTCAGCAAGTTTTACAAAATCAGGTTCACCACAACTCATGTCCGAGGAGGAATAACGTTCATTATAGAAACTTTCTTGCCATTGCCTTACCATCCCTTGCCAGCGATTATTAATGATGATCAACTTTACATTTAAACCATATTGAGACAAAGTACCTAATTCTTGAATATTCATTAAAACGCTTGCATCTCCTGCTATACAAATTACATCTGAATTAGGTAGAGCCGCCTTGACTCCAATTGCCGCTGGCAATCCAAAACCCATAGTTCCTAAGCCTGCACTACTAATCCATTTTCTTGGAGAATTCCTAAGATATTGAGCAGCCCACATCTGATGCTGTCCAACATCTGTAGTTACATAAGCATCAGGTAAAAGTTTCCTAACTTTCAAAAGAACTTCCTGAGGATAAATTTCTCCTTCTTCAGGAGGTTCATACAAGGGGTGTTTATTTTTCCAAGCATCTATTTTTTCTAACCAGTTCTTCGTCTTAAAAGCAAACCTATTATTGAGCGATTTTTCATTAATTTTGCGAACAGCATTTGAAACGTCAGAGACAATTGCAACATCTACACGTCTATTTTTATTAACTTCTGCTGGATCAATATCTATATGAATGACCTTTGCCTTGGGAGCAAAAGTATCTAATTTTCCTGTCACTCTATCATCAAATCTAGCTCCAATAGCGACTAAAAGATCACATTCTGTAACTGCAAAGTTTGCGTATGCAGTTCCGTGCATACCTAACATCCCAACTGATAATTTGTCTTTTTCATCAAAAGCGCCCTTCCCCATTAAAGTAGTAGTTACCGGTATTTGATAATTATTCGCAAAAGTTCTTATTTCATCATGAGCTCCTGAAGATATTGCACCACCGCCAACATAAAGAAGAGGTCTTTCAGACTCCTCTATTAATTTAATGGCTCTTTTGATATCACAATCATTTATGTCTCCATTTCTTTTAAATCCTTTAGGAATAATCTCACCGGGCAAAACTCTTTGGTAATTAAAGTATTCTTGACCTACATCCTTGGGTATATCAATTAAAACAGGGCCAGGTCTACCAGAAGATGCAATAAAAAAAGCTTCTGAAACTACCTTCGCGATGTCTGAAGGATCTCTTATTACCCATGAGTGTTTAACTATTGGGAGGGTTATCCCAAAAATATCAGTTTCTTGGAAGGCATCAGTCCCAATAGCAGGTCTTGGAACTTGCCCTGTAACGACTACGAGAGGGACTGAATCCATTTGAGCAGTTGCAATTCCAGTAACCAAATTTGTTGCCCCTGGGCCTGAGGTCCCAAAACATACTCCTACTTCACCTGTAGATCTTGCATATCCATCGGCCGCATGAGAACCTCCTTGCTCATGTCTCACCATATAGTGCTTAACCCAACCATCTTGTTCTGCCTTATGAACTGCGTCATATATTGGAAGTATTGCTCCTCCAGGATATCCAAATATAACCTTTACCCCATGAATTTTTAGAGAATCCATTAGTGCATCAGCACCATTAATCCAAACTGGTTTTTTATTTTTTGAACTATCCTTTGAAAAAGATCTCGAAGTAAGAGTCACTAAAGAAATTCAATATTTAATATAAATATTAAGCTTAATTAAAAACTTTTGCCTCATTTAGAAATGTAATGTCAGAAAAGTATTCAAAAAATTTTTAAGATGATTCAAATTTCTATAGTAGTTTATGAATTAATCTTTATAAAACTCCCAGCCTATGCAAGGGTCCAGATCCTGAAATAAGTTCAATAAAAAGAACCAAAAAAACAATCATGGCAACCCTTCCATTCCAGACTTCAGAACTATTATTCCAACCCCATTGCCATTTCTCTTGGGGATATAATTTAACTTTTTCAGGCAACTGAGAAGCCTCTTCAATATTAATCAGAGGGCCTTCCAAACAAGAAACTACTAGATCACTAAGTCCCTCAATAAAAGTAGGATGAGTATTTAGCGCCCTAACCCTTCGAAAATTTTTAATACCAGCCTTTTCAGCAATTTCTTTATATTCAATATCAATTTCCTGCAATGTTTCAATATGCTCACCGACAAAACTTATTGGAACGACAATCAAATCATTAACATTAGACTTCCCAAGATCTTCTAATACTTCTTCTGTGTAAGGCTTCAACCATTCAACTGGGCCAACTCTACTTTGATAAGAAAGTGTATGAGAGTTACTGTGCCCTAAATATTTTTCCAGCTCATTTATTATCAGTAAAGAGCAATCTTCAATTTGTTGTTTATACGGGTCTCCAGCTTCCTCTACATAACTTTTGGGAACTCCATGAGCAGTAAAAAATATATGCGCGTCAGAAGGTGATTCACAAAGTGAAATTTGTTCTGAAATTAATTCAACCATTGACTTCAAATAACCTGATTGGCTGAACCAACTTCTTATACATCTCATCGGAATTTTCTTGAAATCAATATCAGAATCTCTTAATTTTTTTAATTCCCTGAAGCTTGAACCACTTGTACTTATTGAAAAATGTGGATAAAGAGGTAGTACAACAATTTGATCTATACCATCTGCTTTCATATCAGCTATTGCTGATTCTGTAAAAGGATGCCAGTATCTCATAGCGATATAGGTAGTAGCATTTAACCCTTTATCCCTTAATTTAGTTTGCAGTTCTCTAGCCTGTTGTTCAGTTATCCTTCTTATTGGTGATCCCCCTCCTATGGAGAGATAAGCCTGCTGCGAAGTAGTACTTCTAAGCGTACTAATTAACCAAGCTAAAGGTTTTTGAAAAACAGGGAAAGGTGTCCTGATTATCTCTGGATCAGAAAAAAGATTATATAAGAATGGCCCTACGTCATTAATGCGTTCAGGCCCTCCTAAATTCATTAGTAAGACGCCTACTTTATCCATTTAAAATTTATGAAGATTGAAAATCAACATTAAAAACGTCATCATATGGATAATTATATAAGTTAATGAACGTAATTCAGGAAATCAATAATATCAATGATGCATTTGCTACTCAAGGCAGTAAACTAAGAATTGAAAAGAGGGGGGAGAAATTAAATATAAGAGGTTCACTTCCTTCAAAAGAAGATAAAAACAATTTTAAAATTCAAAGAATATCTCTTGGTTTAAAGGCTGACATTTCTGGATTAGAGGAAGCTAAGAAAAAATTACAATTAATCAATTTGCAACTGGAACTAAATCAATTTAACTGGATTCATTGGTTAGCTAACTCTAATAAAAAAGAAATAAAAAATGACTTTGAATTTCAAAATAGATTAAATCAATTTGAGGAATATTTTTTTAAGGAAAGCAAAAGTGAATATTTAAGCAGCACTAGAAAAACCACTTGGAGAAGTTCTTACAAACCCTATTTGAAAAGAGTACTCAATATTTATAATGAATATGACAGTGAAGAGTTAGAAAAAATATTTCAAAAAACACTTGAAAGCTATAAGGAAGGGAGCAGAAGTAGGAAACAATGTGCCACTTCTCTAAGTGTTTTAGCTAAATTTATGGAGATTAAACTTCCAGAAGATTGGAAATCAAAGTCTAAAGGATATGGACTCAATAAAGCAGGATTTAGGAATCTTCCAACAGACGAGGTCATAGAGAAACTTTGGGCGAAGATACCAAACAAATCTTGGAAATTTGTTTTTGGTTTGATGGCCACATATGGATTAAGAAATCATGAAGTATTTTTTTGTGATTTAAGTTCCTTAAAAAGTTTTGGAGACAAAATTGTAAGAGTTTTACCTACTACTAAAACAGGAGAGCATCAAGTTTGGCCATTCCATCCCGAGTGGGTAGAAAAATTCGAATTATCAAAACTTGGTGAGAATCCAGAATTACTTCCAAGTATAAAAAAAGATCTTAAAATAACAACTTTACAGAATATTGGAAAAAAAATTACAGATCAGTTTAAGCGTTACTCTTTACAGGTAAAACCTTATGACCTCAGGCATGCTTGGGCAGTTAGAACAATCTTTTATGATTTACCTGATACTGTGGCGGCAAGAATGATGGGACATTCGGTTAGTCTTCATACTCAAACTTATCACCACTGGATTACTAAAAGAGATCAACAAAAAGCAGTTAATAATGCCCTTTTAAAAGTTAAGAGAGCTAAAAGTATTTAAAGATTTATAATTACTAAAAAAATATAGTTTTATGAAAGAAGAACCTTTTTCTTCCGAGATAATATTTAATCTTGATAGTCAAGCTAAAGAACTTGGGATGGGAGGAAAATTATCCCCGGAAAACGATGAGAGCTCATATAAAAAAAGAATGCAGCAAAGAAAAGAAATTCAAGCCGAAAGACTACAAGTTAGAAGAACAAAAAAAGGATTATTAATTGTTTTTACAGGGAATGGTAAGGGCAAGACAACTGCATCTTTAGGTATGGCTTTAAGGACAATAGGGCATGGTTATAAAGTGGCAATAATTCAATTTATTAAAGGAGGCTGGAGCACTGGAGAGGAAAAAGCACTTAAAAATCTATCTGCAAACATATCTTGGCATTCGTTAGGAGAAGGATTTACTTGGGAAACACAAGACAGAATAAGAGATGAACAATTAGTTCAAGAAGCATGGCAACTAGCCAAAAAATATATAAAGAACGACTCTTATAAACTTATCATTCTTGATGAAATTAATATTGCAACAAAACTTGGTTATCTCACACCAGAAGAGATAATCACTTTTTTAAAAAGCTTAAATAACAGAAAAAATCATATTGTTTTAACTGGAAGAGGAGCATCTGATTCAATTATCAATTACGCTGATCTAGTTACAGAAATGAAACTTATAAGACATCCTTTTAAAGAACAAGGAATAAAAGCACAAAAGTGTGTTGAATTTTAGTAGAAGCAAATTATTTTTTGAATTTTCTTTTGGCAGGTTTAGAAATGTTTAAAGACGAAAGCAATATCCGAACAAAAATTAAATATGGTGCATTTACTTGCTAATGTCTTAAAAGTACAATTGTTGAATGACTTACAAAAGAGTTCTCTTAAAACTTAGTGGCGAAGCACTAATGGGTGAAAAACCTTATGGTATTGATCCTGCTATAGTTCAGTCAATTTCAGAGGATGTTTCAAAAGTAGTTGAAAATAACGTACAACTTGCAATAGTTGTTGGAGGTGGGAATATTTTTAGGGGACTTAAAGGGTCTGCAGATGGCATGGATAGAGCGACGGCTGATTACGTTGGAATGCTAGCAACAGTAATGAATGCCATTTCGCTTCAAGATGGTTTAGAGAGAGTTGGAGTTGCAACCAGAGTTCAAACTGCGATAGAAATGCAAGAAATCGCAGAACCCTATATCAGAAGAAGAGCTATGAGACATTTAGAAAAAGGTAGAGTTGTAGTCTTCGGAGGTGGTTGCGGAAATCCATTTTTCACAACTGACACTACAGCGGCTCTGAGGGCAGCAGAGATAAATGCTGAAGTTGTTATGAAGGCTACCAAAGTCGATGGAGTATATAATTGTGATCCTAATAAATTTAAAGAGGCAAAAAAATATTCTACTCTTAGTTATCAACAAGTTCTTAGTGATGAAATCGCAGTAATGGATAGCACTGCAATTGCACTCTGCAAAGATAACAAAATTCCCATTATGGTATTTGATATATTCAAAAAAGGGAACATCTCTAAAGCAGTTGCTGGTGATCCTGTAGGTTCATTAATTAGTTAAAGCTTATTTAAATTTTTTATTATGAAAGAACAAGAAATTCAAGAAAATATGAATAAAAGTATTGAAGCCACACAAAGAAACTTTAATACAATTAGGACAGGCAGAGCTAATGCTTCATTGTTAGACAGAGTAAGTGTTGAATACTACGGAGCAGAAACACCAATTAAATCACTCGCCACCATAAGCACTGTTGATTCACAAACAATTTCAATACAACCGTTTGATATTTCATGTTTACAAGCGATAGAGAAATCTATTTCTATGAGTGATTTAGGTATTACTCCAAATAATGATGGAAAGGTTATAAGAATAAATGTTCCTCCTTTAACAGAAGAAAGAAGAAAGGAATTTTGTAAATTAGCCTCTAAATATGCAGAGGAAGGGAAAGTAGCCTTGAGAAATATTAGAAGAGATGCTGTTGATAAAGAAAAAAAAGACGAAAAAGATGGTCTTCTTTCTATTGACGAATCGAGAGATAATCAATCTGAAATTCAGAAAATTACTGATAAATATATTGCTTTAATAGAAACTAAATTGTCTGAAAAAGAGAAGGAAATTCTAAAAGTTTGATAGAGTTTGATGTTGTAATAATTGGGGGAGGTTTATCAGGATCTTCAACCGCTCTTAACCTATCAAAGAAAGGATATTCAGTTTTAATTATTGAAAAAGAAAAATCCCAAGACTATAAACCGTGTGCAGGTGGAATGGCATCTGCAATGCAAAGATTTCTTCCTTTAGACATAGAAGATTCCATAGAGTCAAAAATTAAAAATGTTGAATTCAGATGGAAAGCTGCAGATAATGTTACCGCTGATCTGACTGGTGAATCCCCATTTTGGATTATTAAAAGAGAGAAACTTGATCAATTACTACTTAATGAGTCCTTGAGTAGTGGAGTTCAGATAATGAAACCATTATTGATAGAAAAAATCATAAAAAAAAATGACAAATGGGAAATTACCTGCAATAACAAAAAAAAATACATATCAGAATTTCTTGTTATTGCAGATGGATCCCAATCCAAATGGGCAGGATATTTCAATTTAGGGCCAAGAAAACCAAAATTTGCGAACACAATCTCATTAAGATTGAAAGGGTTAGGTGAAATACCTAGAGATGCAGTTAGATTTGAGTTTGGATTTATAAAATATGGGTTTGCATGGGCATTCCCTTTGAGAGAAAGCTTAAATATTGGGTTAGGTACTTTTATTAATAATGGTCTCCTAGAAAATCAGGATATTAATAAGCAAGTGATCAGCAGCTTCGGTTTTAATGATTTTCCTCATAAAGCAATTAGTAAGAAACTGAGAATATGGAATGGCTTTCACTCAATTAACGGTAATAAAGTTTTAGCGGTTGGAGATGCAGCATCACTATGTGATCCATTTTTAGCTGAAGGAATTAGACCATCTTTAATTAGCAGTTTTTATGCTGCAGAATACATAGATCAGTGCCTATCAGGGAAAGTAGATGATTTAAATATTTACACGAAAAAAATTAACAACATTTGGGGTAAATCAATGGCTTGGGGTAGGAGAATAGCCCAGATATTTTATAGATTCCCCAGAACTGGGTACCAGTTAGGAGTCAAAAGAAAAACAGCCCCTAAACGTATTGCTCAAATATTATCAGGGGAGATGAGTTATGAAGATATTGCAAAAAGAGTTATAAGAAGACTTTTAACAAAAAGTGGGACTTAATTCTTTTTCAATTGAAACTTAAATTTAGTTAGCAGAAATTAATTTATGACTTTTAATTTCTGAATATCTTTTCAGTAGCAGCTCTTCCAATTCTTCTATAGCCTTGCTGAATCCTGTTATCCCTTCACTAAGCTTCTCACTTGCCATTTGATCCTCTAACATATTCAATCTAAAATCTTTTTCTTCAAATTCATAGTCAATAGAATTATTTTTATTTGTACATGCATCTAATTTTCTAGTTAAAACTCCTTCTTCTTTTTTTAGTTCCTCTAGAAATTTTGGTGCGATTGTTAGAAGATCGCAACCTGCTAATTCCTTTATTTCATCAAGATTTCTAAAGCTAGCTCCCATTACTTCTGTCTTGAATCCTTTTTCTTTAAAATACTCATAAATTTGTGTGACCGAAATAACACCAGGATCTTCGGAACTCACAAAACTAGTTTTACCAGTTTTTGCTTTATGCCAATCAAGTATACGTCCGACGAATGGAGAGATTAGGGTTATCTTTGCATTCGCACAAGTTACGGCTTGGCAGAAATTAAAAAGTAAAGTCAAGTTGCATTTGATACCATCTTTTTCCAAGATTTCAGCAGCTTTAATTCCTTCCCACGTAGCGGCAATCTTAATTAAGATTCTTTCCTTTTTAATTCCAAATTTTTTATAGAGATTAATTAACTTTCTTGCTTTTTTTACTGTAGCTTTAGTGTCAAAGCTCAGTCTTGCATCAACTTCTGTAGATACACGTCCTGAAATAACTTGCAAGATTTCTTTTCCAAAAAATACTGAAACTTGATCAACAGTTTCTTTAATGAGATCAATTTCAGAGGACCCCTCGGGCAATGCCTTTTCGGAACTTTCTAAAGCTTGATCTATTAATTTCACATAATCAGGATTCTTAGCTGCAGCTAATATAAGTGATGGATTTGTAGTCGCATCCCTTGGCTGAAATTTTTTTATCGAATCTAAATCTCCTGTATCGGCAACAACAATAGTCATTGAAGACAATTGTTCCAAAATTGATTTCATATCTAAATAATCATATATATGTTTATAAACTAGCTCTAATTCCTAATGAAATCATCAAATAATGAACTAAATATTTAAAAAGTTTGAAAATTTTAGGGTTTTTTAACAATCACTCTTTGCTCTAGATTATTAGGAGGAATTTTTTCAATTACTATTAAACTTTCAATAATTTCTTTCGCAACTGGGACTGCGACTGTTGCACCATATGCATTTGATTTAGATGGCTCATCGATTACAACTAGTACAACATACTTTGGATTATTAACAGGTAATATCGCGACAAAACTACAAACCTTTTTACTTGTATAAGAACCATTTAAAGCTTTTTGAGACGTACCTGTTTTCCCTGCTATTCTATAACCTTCAATTTTCACATCAGATGCACTACCTTTATCAACTACGCTCTCCATCCACTCCAGAACAGTTTTAGTCACCTCATATGAAAAAAATTGTCTTTTAGAATTTATATTTGCTTTTTCCTTAAAAGTTGAGGTTACGTGCGGAGTTACTTCAAACCCTCCATTTGCAAGGGCCGCATGAAGCTGGACCAACTTAAGTGGCGAGATTGAGAAGCCTTTACCATAGGAAGCCACTGCGGGCTCAATTAATTGATTAACAAATACATCTTTCTTCTTTAGATGGCCTGCAGTAGATTCATATAAGTCAGTCTCTAAGTTTTTGTTGATGCCTAAATTTTTAAGCCAATCCCAATAAATTGTTGGTTCTAAATTTTGCATAATTTTTACCATCCCAACATTACTTGACACCTGCAAAACTTGCGGATAATCAATATATCCATTACCTTTTTTATCCCAATTAGAGAGTGTCCATCCGCCAACATTAATCTTTCCAGAATCTTCAACTAAACCATCTTTTTGTATTACTTTTTCTTCTAAAGCCACAGCAAGATTAATGGGTTTAAAAGTTGAACCAGGCTCAAATAAATCTTGTAAATACCAACCCTTGAAGAGTTCAGAATCATACTGCCAAAATTTGTTTGGATCATAAGAGGGGACTGTTACCAATGAAAGAATCTCACCATTATTAACATCCATGACTATTGCAAATCCTTTCTTTGCTTCCCATTTATTTACTTGCCTTGATAAGGCATGAAATGCAGCTTTTTGTAACTTTGAATCTATAGTTAGACCTAAACTCTTGTGATCTGAAATGAAATCTCCTGGAGATGAGTTGTCAGGCAAAGGGGTTCCATCTTTTCCTCTAATTATTAAGTTACTTTTATTTAGGACTTCAATACGATTATCTAAATGAAGCTCCAAACCTGCTACCCCCTTATTCTCATCATTAACAAATCCAACAAGATTAGAATAAAGCTCTCCCTGTGGATAATATCTTTGCGAATATTTAAACAAATCTAAACCGCTAATTTTAAGATTTTTAATCTTTTCTGCTTTTTCTTCAGAAATCTGATCCAAGAGCTGGATGCCATTCTTTTTGTTGTTGAATTTTTTCAAGAGGATTTCTTCTTTTACATCAAGAACAGGCGATAATTTTTTGACAACTTCTTCAATACTTCGAACTCTCTTATTTGAATCGCCAGGAAAATTAAAATATTTTGGATGGGCCCATAATTTATAAAGCGGTTTATTATAAGCAATCAATCTATTATTTCTGTCAACAATTGCTCTCCTTTTCTTTAAAGAAGTAGTTTTTGAAGTTTGTATTAATCTGGCTTTCTTTTGCAAATCAGAGGCATTAAAGACTTGAAGGTTAACTAATCTACCAAACAAACCAAGTATTATTATCAAGCTAAAAATATAGAGTGCTTTAAATCTCCTATGATCTAGGGGTAAAAGATGAACAATTTTTTTATATTTTTTCATCAATACCCTATTTGATATTTGCTGTCATTAAATCCCTCAATTAAGCTTCTAAAATTTTTCTTAAAGAAACTTTCATTTTTTTCTAAAATTTTATTTAAATAGGTTAAATCTTCAGGCTTAGTTTTTCTGTAAGTTTTGAGAGAATCAAGTTCACTAATATAAAACTCTTCGGTTTTAGAAATATATTCAATTAAATTATTATTCATTGCTCTTGTTTTAGAAAGAGTTTTATATGTATTTGACCATTTCCTTTGGCTATCAAAAGATAAGAAAAACAAGATAAAAATTAATACCAAAAAAGAGATGTTTATCGTGTCGGTTATTTGATGCAATAATTTTATATTTTGGGTAGATATTTTTTGTGAGATTTTTTGATTTTTATATGAATCTTTTTTTTTTAAAGGAAGTTGATTCCCATAAGGTTTCATTTATGGTTGGTTGAAAATATCAGGAGTGTTATTAACTAAGAAAACACCTTTTAGTTTGAAATGCAAGTAATAATAATAAATTAATTATGTTCTTAATAAGAATAGATTTACAAAGGTCAACCCATTCCATAAGGAATGCATAACTACAGAAGAGAACAGGCTCCCTGAGGCAATTCTTGTAATTCCAAGTCCTATTCCAAGAACGAATAGTGGAGGCATTTCTCCTAAACTTAAATGAGCTAAAGCAAAGATAAATGCAGACACTATTATGCCCATGATGATTCCAAAATCTTTTGAAAGAGTTGGTAGTAAAACGCCTCGAAATATAATCTCTTCAAATAGAGGGGCTAAGAAAGTTGTCGTTACAAATAAAAGAATAAAAGATAAGTAATTATTATTATTAAGAACAATTTCAAGCAAAGGATTACTGCCATTTTGATTAGCGATTAGACTATTCATAATTAGTGAAATCAATAAAACAAAGGGGACTATAGTTAACCAACCTTTAATGCCATAAATAATTGAATTTTTTATTGGTAGGAAATTGAATTGAAGATAATCTTTTTTAAAAGAGAACTCCCTACTCAAAGATTTAATTTGATAAAAAACTATTGATAGTGGAGGAATAGCCATAAAAATATATCCAAAAAATATTTTTAGAGATTGAGACAATTCACTCGATATATTTTTAGAAAAGAGCTCAACTAAGGTTATTGAAAATAGAGGTGAAATTACCTCTCCCAAGACAACAAATCCACCTGCAATTAATAAAACCATATCTATTAATTCTAACTCTAAAGGTTTGATCTCTTTCCAACCAAAATTTTTCAAAGAAATAGATTTCCATAGTATTTTTAAAGCCAAAATTGAGCCCATCAAAATTGTTAAAAGTGGTATTAATCTGATTACTAATATTTTTAAAAACATTTTGCTTGAAAATGATTTTGTTATTAATGAAGAATCATCAAAATGAAATTTCCTGCTTAAGATGTGATATAAAAATCTATCATCTTTAAATAAGGTAAACTTATCGAAACCTATTTTATAAGAATCGTCATTCGATTTTTTTTCTATCTCATTAGAGAGTAATTTATAGTTTTCATTCTCGAATTCCAAGGATAAATTTTTATCAATTCTTGATAGATTTGACTCTGAAGATAATATTATCCTGATTAATTTATTTCTTTCTGTTAGTCCATTAAATTCTACATTAGATAATGCATTATTTATTTCATCAACAGGATCATTTGTGATAAAAAATTTTTTGAGATCTGTTGGTATTGATTGGACAGCTAATGCAACAATTTCTTGTTCTTTTTGACTTATATCAAATGAAACTGAGGGTCTATTCAAACTATCTCTTAATCCTTGTTGCCATACAAAAAAAGTAATGACTAGAGAAATTAAAGCTAGAGAAAGTTTTGTCTTAGAAATATTTTTAAAGATCATATCTTATTATATAGTCGAAAAATATACTTAGTTATAATTGAAATTTCTAATATTTTTATATCTATTTTTATCGCGCCATGCGATGATTAAATTACTCTCATTTTCAAAGTTGCATAATGACTATAAAACTAGTTTTGGTTAGGCATGGGCTCAGCAGTTTCAATTCAAAAGGATTAATTCAAGGACGTACAGATGATTCCATATTAACTGATGAAGGATACGAACAAGCCCTTAAAGCAGGAAAAGCATTATCAAAAATAAACTTTGATAAAATATACTCTTCCCCTCTCAGGAGGGCCGCAGAAACTGCAAAAACAATAAAAAAAAACCTCAATAAAGGGCACAATATTGTATTTGATGAGAATTTGCTAGAGGTCGACCTTGGTCAATGGTCTGGCCTAAAAATTGATGATATAAAAAAGAAATTTCCGGAAACTTACCCAACTTGGAAAAATGATCCAGAAAATCTAATTTTAAAAGGAAGTAACAATAAAACTTATAAACCAATTCAAGAATTGTTTGATCAAGCAACTAATTTTATAGAAGATATTTTGCAAATTTATTTAAAAAAAGATGATATAAATATTCTAGTAGTTGGTCACAATGCGATTCTTAGATGTTTAATACTTTCCTTATTAGGAAAGCCTAAGCAAGGTTTTAGAAAAATAAGATTAGAGAATGCATCTTTCTCAATTCTCAATATTTCAAAGAAAGATGACTCTTTTAAGACACAAATTGAATGTTTAAATCAAACTTCTCATCTGAATAAAAATATTCCAAGTCAAATTGGAGATTCAAGAATATTTCTAGTAAGACATGGGGAAACAAACTGGAATAAAGAAGGTAGATTCCAAGGACAAATTGATATTCCTTTAAACGAAAATGGTAAAATTCAAGCTAGAAAAACTTTCGAATATTTGAAAAATATTTCTTTAAATAAAGCATTCTCAAGTTCAATGCATAGACCTTATGAGACCGCACAAATAATTCTTCAACATAAAAAAGATTTAAAAATAGAAAAAATTGATTCACTTGTAGAAATAAGCCATGGATTGTGGGAGGGAAAACTAGAATCTGAGATAAGAGAAGAGTGGCCTATTTTACTAAAAAACTGGCATGATAAACCAGAAGAAGTAATAATGCCCGAAGGAGAATCTATAAAAGATGTATCAGAAAGGTCTATAGAAGCTTTTAAAAATATTTGTTCTTCTCAGAAAGATAATGATCTTACTCTTGTAGTGGCTCACGATGCAGTAAATAAAACTCTTATTTGCAATATCCTCGGCATTAATCATTCAAATATCTGGATGATAAAACAAGGCAATGGTGGTATAACAGTGATTGACCTTTTTAATGATCCCAGTAAAAGACCAGTCATTAGTGCTTTAAATATTACAACACATCTTGGAGGGATAATTGATTCAACTGCTTCTGGAGCTCTTTAATTAAAAAGTTTTTTAAAACGAATGTTTTCTTGGATTAAAAGTTAGAAGTAAGTTTTTATTTATAGAAAAAGCCAAAGGAACTAAGAGGCCAAAATCTAAAATAAGCTTTCCCAATAATGTCCTTTTGATGAAGAAATTTACTTCCTGGCCAATATCTACCGTCCCAACTATTCGATCTATTGTCGCCTAAAACTAAAACATGATCTTCTGGAACTTTTACATTTTTAAATTCTCCACATCTATTAAAAGAAGATAATGAGCACTTATAAGATACGTAAGGTTCAGGAATTAATTTATTATTTATTATTACTTCTCCTTTATTATTTACACTCACAGTTTCTCCAGGGAGCGCCACTACTCTCTTAATGTATGCATCGCAAGCTTGATCTCTCAAACCAGGAATAAAAGACATAGGAGGGAAGCTCATAAAAAAACAATATCTTTTTTTTGGAAGAGGGGTAGATCTAGATGCAATGAGTTTCTTATCAAATGAGTAAGGAGATTTAAAAACTACAATGTCACCTCTTTTTGGTAAAGAATTTCTCAAAGTGAATTTTTCTATAATTAACCTATCGTTTATTTGTAATTCTGGGAGCATAGAGCCTGACGGTATATAACGAGGTTCTGCGAAATATGATCTACATGAAGAAACAAAAATTGTTAGAAAGATGAGTAAACCCCATTCTTTCAAAAAACTTTTTAGGTTGCTAGTCATAAATTCCATTAAGGGTTAATTTATTTAACTTACAAAAAATTTTTGTTGTATTCAATTTCGTTAAATCCTAATATTACTTTTTTTTCTTCATAAATCAAAAAAGGTCTTTTAATTAATTTGCCATCGCTTAAAAGAAGTTCAATGATTTCTTCTTTTGATAAAGAATCAATATTGATATTAAGTGATTTAAAGGCTTTTCCTCTTGTATTAAATATCCTTTTTTTGTCCATGGAGTATTGTTCTAAAGCTAAAGTTAAGTATTTGGATAATGGGGGCTCTTTAACAATATCAATTAATTGATATTCGAATTTTTGTTTGTCAAGCCATTTTGATGCCTTTTGGCAAGTAGAACATCTTAGATATGAATAAATAATTATTTTCTTCAATTAAATTATCTAATGGTTGATTTCTTTAGTACTTTAAAGTTTTTCTTTTTTAAAAGAGTACAATTTTTTAATAAATTTTCAACTACATCAAAATCCCTCCAACCATCAATTTGAACTGTTCTTCCATCTAGTCCTTTACTAGTTCTGAAAAATTCTGCAACATCTTCAAGCTGATTCGGCGCTATTTGATTAATGCTTACTATATCTGCCTGTCTAGAATTAGCTATAGGCACACATAAAAGTTTCCCGTCATATTCACCACAATCATGCATATCTAAAACACCAATAGGTCTAGCTTTTATTAAACAACCAGCAAAAGTAGGCTCATCCATTATCACCATGGCATCGAGAGGTGCACCATCTTCAGCAAGTGTATTTGGGATAAATCCATAATCAAATGGGTATCTCACTGAAGAATGCAATACTCTATCTAATGCCATTATTCCTGCTTCAGAACAATATTCATATTTATTCCTACTACCTGCAGGTATTTCTACAACTATATTTACTATACCCTTCATTGGAGATGGAGGTATCGAACTAAGATCCATCTTTTTGAAAATCGTGATTAAAAATTACCTCGTTGCCTTGAGAAAAAGGTCTTCCAATTAGAATACTGATTGAGGGTAAAAAAAATGTAAGAAATGCAAAAATGATGCCTAAGAATGTAATTGATAAACCCCTTATACTTAAAGGATCATCATCATCTCTTTCAAAATCACTTTGAGCAGAACCTATGGAAGGTTCTTCACTTAATTTGCTTTTCGTGACGTACTTTGATTTTGTATAACTCAAGAAGTCTTAATTGGTGAATGTTTAGGAGATAATTGAACACCAATATCCTACATTCAAAATGTCAATAAATCAAAACATTCTTTTAGAAATATTTAATTATTCTTTTTCAAGTATCGATCTGATAGATTTTAATTCGTCTAATATTTGTACTAGAATATTTTGAGCAGCCGAGGAGGGGCTATTAAATACCTCTACAGTAACCTCCTTAATTCTTAAGATATCTTTAGCAAATCTTGCTACTTCATTAGGATGAAATTTTAAAGGATCCTTTTGATCGGTTCTAAATTCTGGATTTAATTTTCTTGGATTAAAGCTGGGGTTTAGGTTCCTCAAATCAGTATTTGTATATCTATATACAGAAGCTCTTGATCGATTTAAGAATTTTTGGACTTCATCAATACCAACTAATTCCTCTTCACTAGAAATATTGGATTCTATATTTTCCATGACTTTTAGAAAATGTTTAAGTAATAATGAATTTTGTTAAAAGTTAAAACTTCATTACTGAAAAAACTAGCAGAAAGAATATTTCTAGACTAGTAGCGTTGAGGGACTCAAGACACTTTTAAAATATTTACATATTAATTGATAATATTGATTATTAATTAAGTTTTTTTGTATGCGCGTAACCACCTCATTTCCTCTGGGGACAATTCGTGACACACCTTCTGAAGCTGAGATTATTTCACATCAATTACTTTTAAAAGGGGGATACATTCGTAGAGTTAATAGTGGTATTTATGCATACATGCCTTTAATGCTTAGAGTTATTGAAAGAATCTCCGCAATAATTGAAAAGGAACTTAATAATATTGGATGCACTAAATTACTCTTACCTCAACTTCATCCGGCAGATCTGTGGAAAAAAAGTGAAAGATGGGAAGGATATACTACTGGGGAAGCAATAATGTTTAATCTCAAGGATAGACAAGGTAAAGAATTTGGTCTAGCCCCAACTCACGAAGAAGTAATTACAAGTATCGCATCAGAGATCATCAACTCCTATAAGCAATTACCCCAATGTTATTATCAAATTCAAACAAAATTTAGAGATGAAATAAGGCCAAGGTTTGGATTAATGAGAAGTAGAGAATTTATAATGAAAGATGGTTATTCATTTCACTCTTCTGAAGAAGATTTAACCTCATTTTACAAAAAAATCGGCAATGCTTATGAAAATATTTTTAAATCTTGTGGACTAAAAACGGTAGGGGTTGAAGCAGATAGTGGAGCTATTGGAGGAGCATCCTCAAAAGAATTTATGGTTACTGCAGATATTGGAGAAGATTCCATCTTATTCACTCAAAGCGGTTCCTATGCTGCAAATATTGAAAAAGCAGTTTCTATTCCATCTCAACCTATTCCCATAACAGATAATATTTCAGGATGGTTGGAAACACCTCAACAAAAAACAATTCTCGAAATTTGTAAAAAAAATAATTTAGATCCTAGTCAGATTATTAAGGTCGTCGTATTCCTTGCGACATTCGAAAATAAATCTGATATCCCAATTCTTGCATGCATAAGGGGCGATCAACATATTAATGAGGTAAAGCTTTTCAACTTAATTGATAAACTTCATAGCTCAAACCTTCTAAAGGTTAAAAAAATTGAAGATAAAATTATTATTGAGAAAAACCTTGTTAATTTTCCCTTGGGTTTTATAGGCCCAGACTTAGATAATGAGACCATTAAAGCAGATTCTAATTGGGATAAAAAATGGACCAGAATAATTGATTATTCTGCTAGTTGTCTATCAAAGTTTGTAAGTGGTGGCAATAAAATTAATTTCCACAAAGTTTTTCAGGAATTTTCTTTTTCTTCAAAAGATTATTTAATTGAAGATATCAGGAATGCAAAAAAAGGAGATAAAATAAAAATTGATGACAATGAGATACTTAAAGAAAAAAAAGGTATAGAAATTGGGCATATTTTCAAATTAGGTCAAAAATATAGTGAAAAATTAAATGCTAAATTCTCTGATAAAGATGGCCAATTAAAAAGTTTATGGATGGGTTGTTATGGAATTGGAGTTACAAGAATAGCCCAAGCAGCTATTGAACAAAATCATGATCAAAAGGGTATTTGTTGGCCAATTCAGATTGCTCCTTTTAAAGTTATTATTATTCCAACAAACCTAAAAGATCTAGTTCAAAGAGAACTTACTGAGCAAATATATAATGATTTTTTAATTAATAAAATTGATGTTCTACTTGATGATAGGGATGATAGAGCAGGTGTAAAATTCAAAGATGCCGAATTAATTGGCATTCCCTTCCAGATAATTATTGGTAGAGATTCTATTAATAAAGAAGTAGAACTTATATGCAGAACAAATAATACTAAATTTAAAATTAGTACCGATAAATTGTTGGAAACATTTATTTCCGAATCAAAAATAATGTACAATGAAAATTCTTAAGGTTAAATTTTTTGGAGGTAAGTTATGTTATTGAAATGGACATCAGAATTAATTTTTAAAAATCTTACAAAAGCTATATCTTTTGCACTTTCTTTGATTGTTGTTTTTACATTATTTAGCTCTCCTTCAATAGCTGCAAAAACCTCTATGACAGGTGACTACGCTAAAGATACAATTTCAGTTGTTAAAACATTACAAACAGCTGTTGACACTCCAAAAGATTCTCCAAATAAAGATGAAGTCAGAAGTGAAGCACTTACCCTTATAACTGATTACATTTCTAGATATAGAAATAGAGGTATGGTTAACAAAACACAATCATTTACCACCATGCAAACAGCATTAAATGCTATGGCAGGACATTACAAAAACTTTGCAAGTAGACCTTTACCAGATAAACTAAAAGAAAGATTAACAAAAGAATTTTCTCTTGCTGAAAAAATGGTTCTTAGAGAAAGTTGATACAATTCATTTACTTTTTAAAACTAAACCAAGATTTTTGAATATATTAGATATTCTTACAAAAATAATGCTCTTCTAAAATTGGCCAATGTTGTTGTAATCGGAGCCCAATGGGGTGACGAAGGAAAAGGTAAAATCACGGATTTACTTAGTCGTTCGGCAGATGTTGTCGTTCGCTACCAAGGAGGAGTAAATGCAGGTCATACTATAGTAGTAGATGATAAAGTCTTAAAATTACACTTAATTCCCTCAGGGATACTTTATAAAAATACTTCTTGTCTAATTGGTTCGGGAACTGTTGTAGATCCAAAAATCTTGCTTAAAGAAATTGACATGTTAATTGATAATGGAATTGATATCTCAGGATTAAAAATTTCATCAACATCACATGTAACAATGCCCTACCACCGAATATTAGATGAAGTGATGGAGGCTGATAGAGGTTCAAACAAAATAGGGACAACAGGTCGTGGAATTGGCCCAACTTATGCGGATAAATCACAAAGAAATGGCATTAGGATAAGAGACTTGCTCAATAAGGAAAGGCTAAGTGATGTGATCGAAATTCCATTAAGAGAAAAAAACGGTCTACTAGAAAAAATCTATGGCATTAAACCACTTAAATTAGAAGATATTGTTGAAGAATATCTTGACTATGGGGAAAGATTATCAAAGCATGTTGTTGACTGTACAAGGACTATCCATGAAGCTTCAAAAAACAAGAAAAATATTCTTTTCGAAGGTGCTCAAGGGACTCTACTTGACTTAGATCATGGGACTTATCCTTTTGTTACCTCATCAAACCCTATATCAGGAGGGGCATGTATTGGAGCTGGAGTCGGTCCCACTTTAATTGATAGAGTCATAGGTGTCGCAAAAGCCTATACCACAAGAGTAGGGGAAGGGCCATTCCCAACAGAATTGCAAGGGAGTATTAATGATCAACTCTGTGATAGAGGAAGTGAATTTGGGACCACTACTGGGAGAAGGAGAAGATGTGGGTGGTTTGATGGAGTTATTGGTAAATATGCTGTAGCTGTAAATGGTCTTGATTGTTTAGCCGTTACGAAACTTGATGTGTTAGATGAATTAGATGAGATTCAAGTTTGCATTGCATATGATCTCGATGGAGAGGAAATAGACTACTTTCCTACAAATTCAGATGACTTAAAAAAATGTAAGCCAATCTTCAAAAAATTAAAAGGTTGGCAATGTTCAACTGCAAATTGCAGAAAACTATCTGATCTCCCACAGAATGCTATGAATTATCTAAGATTTTTAGCTGAATTAATGGAGGTTCCAATTGCCATTGTCTCGTTGGGGGCGAATAGAGATCAAACTATAGTAATTGAAGACCCAATTCATGGTCCTAAAAGAGCACTGCTAAGGTAATTTAGTTCCAAATTAATGAAGGAATCCTTTAGACATTTTGAACATAATAAAACGGTTGATCTCATTGGTCTGGGCAACGCAATAGTAGATATTATTGTAAATATTGAAGATGCGTTTCTTGAGATAAATAATCTGGATAAAGGATCAATGAATCTAATTAATTCTGATGAATCTCAGAGATTGTTAGAAAATTGCAAAGTCATCAAACAAATTTCAGGTGGGTCCTCAGCAAATACCGTTGTTTGTTTAGCAGAATTAGGTAATCATGTTCAGTTTATTGGAAGGGTGAAAAATGATCAATTTGGAAATTTCTTTTCTGAAGATATTAAACAAAGTAAAACTATATTTAATACTCCACCAACTATAGAAGGTGCTTCAACCGCTCATTCAATTATTTTAATTACACCTGATGCACAAAGAACTATGTGCACTTACCTAGGAGCATCTATAGAGTTTGAACCAGAAGACATTGACTTTACTGTAATTAAGGAAAGTAAATACTTATATTTAGAAGGATATTTATGGGACAGCGAATTAGCTAAAAAAGCTTTTATTAAAGCCGCCCAAATTGCAAAACAATCTAATACCAAAATAATCCTTTCATTGTCTGATTCATTTTGTGTAGATAGACATCGTGAGAGTTTCTTGGAATTAATTGATGAATATGTAGATATTGTTTTTTGTAATGAATCCGAGGTGTTAAGTCTATTTAGAAATGATAAATTAGCAAACTGCCAAGAGGACCTATCTTCTTTATGTGAATTAGTCATAGTAACTCTTGGAAGGAATGGTTCTCTCATAGTTAACAAAAATAATGTTGAAATAATTGAGTCAATAACGAAAGGCAAGATTATTGATACTACAGGAGCGGGAGATATCTATGCGGGAGGATTTATCCATGGATTAATAAACAATTGTTCCCTCAAAAAATGCGGAGAGATAGCTTCAATTTGTGCTGGACAAATAATTACGCAATTAGGATCTAGATCAGATATTGATCTTAAAGAGTTAATAAAATAAATTTAATCAAACTGTCTTATTCAACCAATCATAATATTTCATCTCAGCATGGTATTTTTTGTAAATAATTTGAGGGACATCATATGTGGAATTTTTATTTAAAAATTCAATTAAACAATCTTTAAAGTCTATTTTACTTTTTATTGTGATTTCAAACTCTTTAGTTTCTTCAATATCATCATCCCACTTATAAATTGAAAAAATTTGCTTTATCGAAACACAAGCTGCAAGTTTATTTTGAATAAGTAATTTAGCCATTCGCAAAGCATTTGCGTTACTTGATTCAGTCGTGATCATAACTAATACTTCCATAATGAATTAAACATCAATATTTTTTAATTATGTAATTTATCAAATTGTGATATTGATCAAAAGAGTAAGAATAATCATTTTTAAATTTCGGCCTTCTAACCAAAAATAACTTCATTTTACTTCCAGAAACTATACTTTCCCAGTTTTTCTGAGAATAACTTCCAGATTCTCTGCATAGAACATAATCTATCTCCCAAAAATCACAAAGTTTTTTTTCTAAAATGCTTTTATTATTTTTACTCGGTTCAAGTATCGCTATGTTTGAATTTTTAATACATGATCCAAAAGCTCTAGTTATACTGTCGTAAGTAGGAAGTACCCTTGTAAATACATTTGCTTTACAGTTCATATAATAATTAGCTGTATCGTTAAGAAATCTTGATCCTATTGCCAGAAGAATATTCTTATTTTCAATATCAACGTTATTTATATCCTTTAAATCATCAATATAAAAAAAATTATTAGTGTTATCTATTAGAGATTTCCTCTCAAATAGTAAAAGAGGTATATTAATCTCTTTACATGCATTATTAAGATTTTTAGAAATTATTACGGCAAACGGATGAGTAGCATCGACAACGCATGTGATTTTATTTTCATTAATAAAATTAATTACTTCATCTTTATTATTTAATTTACCCGTAATGATATGTAACTTTGGATTTTCAATATAAGCTTGCCCTGCTTTATAAGTTAAAACACTTGCAAAGACTGAATAATTAAGTTCAAGAAGCCTATTAGCTATTACAGGCCCATCCGAAGTTCCTGATAGGATCCAAACATTTTTATAGCAATTTCCTTGATTCTGCATCAGTATGTCTTTAATTAAATAGTAAGTAATGAATCATTGTTTAATTCAGGGGGTCATTAATAGCGCTCCCCAAATGAGGTATACGAAAGAGAACCAAACTCCAATTGCAGAAATGATAGTTTATTTTAAAGGATTACGTAGTGAAGATCCAACCAGAGATCTCAAGATTATAGGTTGGGGAAATACTGCCCAAGAAATGGTAAATGAACTAAAGGAGGGACAAAATATTGTTATTGAGGGACGTCTAAAGATGAATTCTGTCACTAGAAAAGACGGAACTAAAGAAAAGCAACCAGAACTAACAGCTTCAAAGATTCATCAAATATCGCCAGTTGACGTTATTAAGTCTGATCAAAAAGAAAATGATGAGTCATTTGAGAAAAAAGAAGGCGACAAAAACTCTAATTGGGATAGTTCTCCTTTGGTTCCCGAAGTTGACGAAATACCTTTTTAAATCAACTATCAACATTATTTTCTTGAACACTTATAATTAATTTGCTTATTTTTCTTTCAAGTGCGGCAAGTTCGCCCCTAATTTCTGGCCATTTACCCTTATCAAGATTTTCTAATAGCCACGCTCTATCTTGATCAAGTTTAAAAATCAAATCTCCTTGATTTGCAGTATTAGGATCTTGCATAATACTTGTTAGCCTATTTAAAACTCATTCTACTAAATCAAAATGAAGAAATACTTATCGCCTGGAAACTTAATCGTAGCCGCTGGGGGTATATTAGCTTTTGTTGGAATGACAGCTTATTTTACAGACTCAGTAAATTTAAGTGTACCTACTTTTTTTTATGGAGTACCTATTTTTTTAATTGGATTAGGTTTAAAGACTTCCGAAATACCTCCTGTAGATTTGTTTAACAAGACAAATTTTGCGACAAATAAATTTAATAGACCAAAAGAATTAACAGCATTAGTTAAAGATGTTACAAGATGGAGGTATGGGATAAAAGCTCATCTTGAATCGTCATTAGAATCTTTAAATTTATGGGACGAAGATAATCCCCCTCAACTTAAAGAAATAGAAGAAATTACAAAGGAAGAAAAAAATGGTCTCAGAATGCGTTTCGAATTAAACGCTGTCCCTTTTGAAAAATGGATTGAAAAACAAGAAAGATTAAACAGGTTTTTCGTCAAAGGTCTTGAATCAGAATTTATTATGGACGATAATAAAAAAGAATTTGATTTTATTCTCTTTTATTGAATATATGGATATATTTGTAAAAACCTAATTTCTTAATTCAATCAAGTTATAAAGATTTTAATAATGAATGATTCTCAAAGAGTATCAATATTAAGCGAAGCACTTCCATATATACAAAGTTTCTCAGGTAGAAAAATTGTTATCAAGTATGGTGGTTCTGTTATGGAGGAGGATCATTTAAAAGATGCTTTTTTTAGAGACATAGCACTTTTATCAACAGTAGGGGTGTGTCCGATAGTAATTCATGGAGGTGGACCCGAGATTAATAATTGGTTAAAAAAATTAGAGATATCTCCTAAATTCGAAAATGGATTAAGAGTTACTGATCAAAAGACTATGGAAATTGTCGAGATGGTTCTAATGGGTAGGGTTAACAAAGAAATTGTAAAAGGCATTAATAAAACTGGATCCTTAGCTGTGGGAATATCAGGTCTTGATGGAAACTTGATTCAATCTAGAGAATTAGGAGATGGAAGCCATGGGTTAGTGGGAGAGGTCACAAAAATCAATCCTGAAATATTAGATCCTCTTATTTCTAAAGGATATGTACCTATTATTTCAAGTATTGGATCAACCATGGAGGGCATTTCCCATAATATTAATGCGGATTTTGTTGCTGGAGAAATTGCTGCTGCAATAAATGCAGAAAAACTTATTCTTCTTACTGATACCCAAGGGATTTTGAAAGAAAAAGATAACAAAAATAGTCTTATTGAAAAAACGAATCTCAAAGAGGCAAGAGATTTTATTGATAAAAAAATTGTGACTGAGGGTATGATTCCAAAGACGGAATGCTGCATAAGAGCTTTAGCACAAGGAGTCAAAGCGGCTCACATAATCGATGGGAGAATAGAACATTCATTACTTCTTGAGATTTTTACAAATTCCGGAATAGGTACAATGATAGTTGCCTAATCTATGAAAACTTATGAGCAAATTTTAGAAAAAGTTGAATTTGCTTTAGCTAAAGGTGAGTATCATTATTGCATTGAATTTCTTTTACCCATAATCGACTTGTTTCCTTTATCAAGCAAAGAGGGAGCAAATTTAAGAACAATTTTAATTACTGCTCTTTGTGGTATCAATAAAAAGGCAGAGGCTAAAAATTTTTGTAAAGAACTTCTAAAATCTTACGATAATAAGACGAGAGAAAATGCAAAATATTTGATGGAAGTTATAGATTCTCCTGAAATTAAAAAACCAGAAAATTGGAATCTACAGTTTGAAAGCAACCCATCACTAAATAAAAAATCTCTTAGTGCACTGAGCAAAAAAAGAGAAGTATTGGAGAAAAAGAAATTTATTAATGTTACTGAGACTCCAACTGGTGAAACAAAACCCTTTCAGAAAGGTTTTTCATTGATCATTTTTTTTATACTGTTATTATTAATTCCACTTTTAAGTGGCTGCGTTAAAGTTGAAGATACCCTCGATCTTAGTGAACTTGATTCAATAACAAATAATTTAGTGATAGAGAGTAAATACATAAACAAATTTCCTTGGCAATTAAAATTTGAAGAGAAAATCAAAGATATTTTTCCTAACGCAGAAATTGAACAAGACGAATCAACCTTTTCTATGAAACATAAAAATCTTAATCTAGAAGATACAAAGCAAGTTCTTAAAATCACCCAAAATACCGCTGGTGAGTTGGCAGGTGGATCAACAAATATAGAAATTAATACTACTCAAAAAAACTTCATTTTCTTTAAAAAATACTTTTATAGGGTAGATTTGGATCTTAATGCTATTCATGGTGTTGATAATTTAGAGCTCATTTTCAAAATCATTAACCCTAATAAAGCTACCCTTACTGATCAAAATAATACAAATTTAGAAGTTACAAAAAATCTAATAATTTGGAATTTAAATCAAGGGCAGATAAATAGTCTTGAATTTTCTTTTTGGAGTTGGAATAAATTGCTTATTGGAATATTTATTATTTTAATAATAATGTTTTTCGCTTATTTATTAAGGTTCTATAGATTCAAGTTAGGAACAGAATTACCTCAACTTCCGTCAAATTAATTACAACTCAGCTGGATTTACATCAATTGTCAAAAAAACATTTTTTGGTATTAAATCCCATAGTAATGATCTGTCTGGTAAAGGTATTTTTGAACCTTCAGGACCATGTATTAATATCTGCCATCTAAACTTTTTACCAACTTTAGCTATTAAACTAGGAGCAGGGCCAATTAATTTCCAACCTTTTTGTTCACAAAAATTTAGCAGATATTTTGCTACCTTAATTGCAATAGATTCTGTTAATTCATAATTTTCACCGGATATCTTTAATAAGCAAACCTTACAGAATGGGAATAAATTTGAATCTTTTCTCAATCTCGAGTTTTCAATTAAGAATCTTTCATAATCTCTTTTCTGAAGATACGAAATTACCGGGTGGTTAGGTTTATATGTTTGAAAAATTACTTTTCCTTTTTTTTGGGCCCTGCCTGCCCTTCCAGCTAATTGGAGAAACAATTGTAAAGATTTTTCTTCTGCCGAAATGTCTGGGCGATGAAGCAACCCATCTGCTGCAATAACTACTGAGAGAGTAATGTTGGGGATGTCAATCCCTTTTGCCAACATTTGAGTCCCCACAAGAATATCAGCATCTCCTTTAGAAAACTTTGAAAGAATATCTCTATGACCATCCTTTCCCGAGGTTGTATCTCGATCAAAACGGAGAACTCTTAAGTTAGGAAATTCTTCATTTAAAAACTCGATTACCCTTTGTGTCCCTATTCCAAAAGGTTTAAAGGCAGTTGAATTACAATCTGGGCAACGATTGATCAATCTCGATTTATGATCACACCAATGGCAGCTTAACCATTTCTTCCCTTGTGAACCGAGATGCACTGATAAAGGAACGTCACAGTTGGGGCAATTTATTAAATATCCGCAATTTCTACAACTTAAAAACCCACTATGCCCCCTCCTAGGGATCAAAATTATTGCTTGCTCATTTTTTAAGCGTAATTGAGGAAGCAATTCTAATAATTCATTTGAAAAAATTTTCATATTTCCCTTCTTGTACTCATCCCGCATATCAATAATTCTTATTTCAGGAATCTCATTACTGGATATCCTTTGGGTCATTCTTACCAATTTAAAATTCTTTTCAAAAATACACTTTTTCCAAGTCTTCATAGATGGGGTTGCACTACCAAAAATTAACTTTGCAGAATTCCTTTTTACTATTTCAATAGCGATCTCTCTTGCGTCATAACAAGGCATAGGACTATCTTGTTTATATGAGACATCATGTTCTTCATCAATTATTATTAATCCTAGATTTCTAATTGGAAGAAAAACTGCGGACCTTGTTCCTATTACTATTAATGGTTCATTAGCATTAATAATTTTCTTCCAAACTAAAGTTCTATGACTGGAAGTACAATGACTATGATATTCGTAAACAACATTATTAAATCTCTGACTAAACCTATCAATAAGTTGAGGAATTAGGCCAATTTCTGGGGCAAGTATCAAACAACTTTTTTTCTTAAGAAATTGATCTTCAGCAATTCTCATATAAACTTCTGTTTTACCTGAACCTGTTTCGCCCCATAGGAGTAAAGAATCTCCTGGTTTCATTATTTGAAATTCTTGAAATGCAATTTTTTGCTCATTTGTAAGATTTAGCTTTTTCGTTGCTATTTGATCATTTGAAAAGGAATTTAATTTAGTATTTGCAATTTTTTTTCTTTTAGATTTTACAAGGTAATTTTTACTGACCATTGCGTTAATCAGAGTGTAATTAAAACCAGATTTTATTAATTCACTTTGCCAATTACCTTCTTTGGGTAAGGTAGTTATTAATAAAAATTCTTTTTTGGTTAATCCATTTTTCTCAATATCAAATTCTTTTTTAATTTCAATCCATATTTGATCTTTTAAACCTTGTGAAATATTCTTATGTTTGCCAATCCAGCCTGGTGGAAATGCAGTTTTAAACATTTTTAAACTACTAACCATATAAAAAGAGGCCAGAAACTCTATCAATTCTCTCCAAGAGTCATCAATTATTTTTTTCTGCAAAATACCTTCAACAAACAAATATTTTATACTTCTTATTCCAGCAATATTTGTCTCATCTTTATTTATTTTCGAAAACTTCTCTTTTGAGATCACCAACCCATTCAATAACCTTCCCCTAAGTTTTACAGTTACAATATCACCAACATCTACGCCAAGATTATTTCCATCTAAATAGTAAAAGCTATCACTACTACTGCCTATATCAAGCAAAACCTCAAATTTAAAAGAGATATTAGATAACTGATTACTTGCCGGCTTCAAAACTTTTTCTTAGTATTGGATTGTTGAACATTCCACAAAGTGTTTTTTGCACATTGTAAGTATCCTGCTCTTAAGGGAGACATGAAGCTTGGATCATTGAGTGAAAATTCAAAAACTGATCTGCCTGTCTAAGGAATCCCAAGACTTTTTACTTAGGTAATCTATAGCACTATTTAAATTTTTCAACAATTTAGAAAACCTTTTTTTATTCGCATGTCATGAAAAAGGTTATTTTAAACTTTAATGGGATTTTTACTACTAAATGTACAAATTAGCCCTAAATAAAATTTTATCTAGTTAAATTCACCTTAGAAAGGAGTTAATTATGTGTCCAGTCGCAGCAGAATCAAAGAACTCTAAGCCAAGTTCGAAAAAAAAGATTACTAAACAATTTAATACAAATTTAGAAACAGTAGTTGAAGAAGATCGCAATATCAATAGTCAAAATTTAAAAGGGGCTTCTGCTTCAAACGAAAGCAGCCTAGAAAATAATAATGAATTTGGTGATTCTGAAGATGAAGATAAAGGCCTTGGCAACGTAAAGCTTGGACCAAAAGGTATATACACTGAAGATTCAATAAGAGTTTATCTTCAAGAAATAGGTAGAATTAGACTTTTAAGACCAGACGAAGAAATAGAACTTGCAAGAAAAATTGCTGACTTACTCCAACTAGAAGAAATAGCAACTCAATATGAGTCAGAAAAAGGGCATTTCCCATCTGTTAAAGAATGGGCCGAATTAATAGATATGCCTCTTTCCAAATTCAGAAGAAGACTGCTTTTAGGAAGAAGGGCTAAAGAAAAAATGGTTCAATCAAATTTAAGATTAGTTGTTTCTATTGCCAAAAAATATATGAATAGAGGTTTATCATTTCAAGATTTAATTCAAGAAGGTAGTTTGGGTCTAATTAGGGCAGCAGAAAAATTTGATCATGAAAAAGGTTATAAATTTTCTACTTATGCTACATGGTGGATTCGCCAAGCCATTACAAGAGCGATCGCTGACCAAAGTAGGACTATTAGACTACCAGTACACTTATACGAAACAATATCCAGAATAAAAAAAACCACAAAAGTTCTTAGCCAAGAATTTGGAAGAAAACCAAGTGAAGAAGAAATAGCTGAGAGTATGGAAATGACAATTGAAAAATTAAGATTTATAGCTAAAAGTGCTCAACTACCTATTTCTTTAGAAACCCCAATTGGTAAAGAAGAAGACTCAAGACTTGGAGACTTTATAGAGGCTGACATTGAAAATCCAGAGCAAGACGTTTCTAAAACTCTATTAAGAGAAGATTTAGAAGGAGTACTGGCGACTCTAAGTCCTAGAGAAAGAGATGTGCTTAGGTTGAGATATGGAATTGACGACGGAAGAATGAAAACTCTTGAAGAAATTGGACAAATTTTTGACGTAACAAGAGAAAGAATTAGACAAATAGAAGCAAAAGCGCTTAGAAAATTAAGACATCCAAATCGAAATGGGGTTTTAAAAGAATATATAAAATAAAAATAGTTAAATATAATTTTCAGCTTAGAAAAATTGCAAAATAATAGATTAAGATAAATTCGACATAATTTTAATCCAAACTCAAAAATAATATTTAATGACTAAATCTAAACTGAAAATAGCCAGTAGAAGAAGCAAGCTTGCAATGGTTCAAACTTTATGGGTTAAAGATCAACTAGAAAAAAATATTCCAAATTTAGAGGTATCCATAGAGGCTATGGCAACTCAAGGTGACAAAATTCTTGATGTAGCCTTAGCCAAAATTGGAGACAAAGGCTTATTCACAAAAGAACTCGAAGCACAAATGCTCGTAGGTCAAGCAGATATCGCAGTACACTCTCTAAAAGATTTACCAACCAATTTACCTGAAGGCCTTAAATTGGGATGTATCACAAAAAGAGAAGACCCTGCAGATGCTTTAGTAGTAAACAAAAAAAATAATAGTTATAAATTAGAAACTTTACCTGAAGGTTCTGTTGTGGGAACAAGTTCTCTAAGAAGACTTGCACAATTAAGAAATAAGTACCCATACCTTAATTTCAAAGATATAAGAGGTAATGTCATAACAAGAATAGAAAAATTAGATGCTGGAGAATTTGATTGCATAATTCTTGCTGTAGCTGGTTTAAGAAGATTAGGTTTTGAATCAAGAATTCATCAGATAATTCCAAATGAAATTTCACTTCATGCCGTTGGGCAAGGAGCATTAGGAATTGAATGTAAATCAGATGATAAAAAAGTCTTAGAAATTATAAATGTCCTAGAAGATAAACCCACTAGTCAAAGATGTCTGGCAGAGAGGGCTTTTTTAAGAGAACTCGAAGGTGGATGTCAAGTTCCAATAGGTGTTAATAGTAGTATTAAGAATGAACAACTTCACCTCACTGGCATGGTGGCTTCCCTCGATGGTGAAAGACTGATTAAAGATCATAATGTTGGAAATATAAATGATCCTGAACAAGTAGGAAAAGTACTAGCTAAAAAACTAAAGCTACAAGGAGCAGACAAGATACTCAGTGAAATATTTGTACAATTTAGGGAAAATTAAAACAAATTAATTTACTAATTTAGGATCAATTTCTTTACTATATCTTTCTTCACAATCTCTAATTACTTTCACAGCTTCTTCTTTACCAAAAAAACCATTTACAGAACATGTTCCTGGTTTTTTCAGATCTTTGTAGTGTTCCCAATAATACGTTGTTTCTTTTAGCCAATGATCTCCCAGGTCTTCAAAACTTGAGATGTGATCCATTCTTTTGTCATCCGCGAGAACTGCTATGACCTTATCGTCCACCTCTCCACCATCATCAAATTTCATCACCCCAATAATTCTTGCCTCTACGATAGATCCAGGTATCAAAGGCTCAGTAACCCCGACAATTTCTATGTCAAGGGGATCGCCATCTTCATCCCATGTCCTTGGTATACATCCATAAGCAAAGGGGTAAGCGAGCGAAGAATAACCCACCCTATCAAGTTTAAGGTGACCCGTTTCTGTAATTAATTCATATTTATTTATCGTATTAGAATTCAATTCAACGATAGTATTAACTATTTCATTAGAGCTATCAGTAAAAGCATTGAGTATATGCAGTAAATTTGGTGTAACTCTACTTGGAGGTTGATTAAGATTTGCCATCAAAAAATTATTTTTGTTTATCTTACATCCTCATACTCAACGAAATTATTTAAAAGTAATTTTTCAGCAAAAATTATTTATTTTAGACCTTAAGTGATTTATAAAATATTGAGGTGATAGTTCTTGACCAGTAACATTTTTCACCAACTCCATAGAATTAACTGATCTACCATAATTATGTACATTATTTTTCAACCAAAAGATGATCTTCTGATATTCTCCATTTTCAATTAAATTTTCAATGAGTCCAATATCTTTTTCCATTTGAGTAGAAATTTGTGCACTTATAAGATGTCCTAACAAATATGAAGGGAAGTACCCAAAAGCCCCTTCACTCCAGTGAACATCTTGAAGGCACCCTTCCGAATCATTAGAAGGTTTTATTCCAAGGAATTGATCATATCTTTTATTCCATTCATCTGGGATATCCTTAGCTGGTAAACCTCCTTCAATTAAATCTATTTCAAGTTCAGCTCTAATTAAAATGTGTAAACCATAGGTCAATTCATCTGCCTCAACCCTATTTAATCCTGCTTCCAAATGATTAAAAGATTTCCAAAGTTCTAAATAATTATTTAATGAACATCCAGCTGAAACAAATTTTTTAAAAAATCTTTTTGAAAAAGATTTTGATTTGACAATTCTATTTTCCCAAAACAAAGATTGACTTTCATGAATACCCATAGATGTTGCTTGACCTAAAGGCCAAGCAAACCATTGATGACTTTGAGATGGCAGACCCTGCTCATAAATTGAATGCCCCCACTCATGTGCAGTTGCTAAGAAACTTGATAATGGTTCACCTTCAATAATTCTTGTAGTAATCCTATAATCATCAGGGCCCAATGTAATTGAAAAAGGATGAGGAGATTTGCCAACAATAACGAGATCTTTATCTCTCCCAAAATCATCAAGTAATTCAGAACATAAATATTGTTGAGATTCTGGACTTAAATCCCAATGATTTTTTTTAAAATTGTTAATTCCTCTGATCATGTCGGGGATAGTTTCTTTTAATGGTTGAAACATTTTATTCAACCATTTCAAAGTCAATTCAGGCTCAAAGGGTTGGGCTAGAGTCTCCCATGGTGAATATTGATTAGATATTTGTTTTGCCTCTTCAATTCGCAATTTGACTAATTCTTCAAAAAATGGCAGAAAAATTTTAAAATCTGACTTTTTCTTAGCTTCTTGCCAGCTTTCATACCCTTTAGATTTTGCCTTCGCTAATGACTCAACTAATTTAGGATCTAAATTCTTTTCTCTATTGAATTCCTTTAATAAAAGTTTAATATTTCTTTCTTTATCCTTGATTAAAAATTGATTATCAAAATTTAGTTCTGCATCCAATAATTCACATTCAGCAGATTGTATTAAATTAGAAAACTCTTCAGAAGAATTTCTTTTATGTAATACTTTTGCAATATAAGTAAGTTGTTCAGACCTCCAAGAAGCCCCTTTTTTTGGCATCCCAGTATTCTGATCCCAATAAAGAGTATTTTGAATTGAACCTAATATTTGAGTTTCTTTAAGATAAGCACCGAGCTTATTCCATTGAATTTCAGACAAAGAGTTAGACATTTACTAGGTATATCTTAAGATAAAAATTTTAATGACTGCAGAAAAACGCACAATGTTTATCCATAATAGAATATTGATTAATTAAGTTTTGGAACCTATGGAACAAATATTTTCAAAATTAGAATTTTTGACTTATGGACAAGGTTTAATAAACATCACAAGTGATTTGAATTTATTTATTGAAAAAAATAATTTTCATTCAGGGATTCTAAACTTAACATCACTTCATACCAGTTGCAGCTTAACTATTAATGAGAACGCAGATCCCAACGTACTTAGGGACTTAAAAAAATATTTAGAATCCATAGTTCCATATGATTCCTACTTAACTTTATCAAAAAATAGAGAGGAAATTTCCTATAAGCATTATCAAGAAGGAGCTGATGATATGCCCGCACACATTAAAACATCCTTAACCAACACTTGTTTGTCTTTGAGTTTTCAAGACAGTAAAATTATACTTGGGACGTGGCAAGCAGTTTATTTATGGGAACATCGATTTGATCAAAAAAAACGAATTTTAAATTTGCATATTGTTGGTGAGAAAAAGCAAAATATTTATAATGTTATAGAGTCAAATTAATTATTTTATGGAACCTTACCTTTTAAAAGATGGAGAATTAAAAGAGTTGGTTGTCAAAATACCTGGCTGGGAAATTGGGTCGAAACAGATCCAAAGGGAATTTAGCTTCGCTAATTTTATTGAAGCCTTCTCTTTTATGACAAAAGTTGCTTTAATTTGCGAGAAATACAACCATCATCCAAATTGGAAAAATGTTTATTCAAAAGTCATAATCACTTTAAATACTCATGATTTGGGAGGTATTACAAACTTGGATCAAACATTAGCTTCAGAAATTAATAAAATTTTTGATCAATAAAATTACAAATTAAAATTTATTCATTAAAAAAATTCGTAAAAATGGGTCAAAATTTATTACCAGTAACCATCATTAGTGGATTTCTAGGTTCTGGCAAAACTACACTTCTAAATCATATTTTAAAAAATCAAGTTGGTATTAAAACTGCTGTTTTAGTGAATGAATTTGGGGAGATCGGAATAGATAATGACTTAATAATAGAAGCATCCGAAGATATGATCGAATTAAATAATGGCTGTATATGTTGCTCTATTAATGGCGAGTTATTAGAAACAGTATCAAAAGTTTTAGAAAGATCTGAAAAAATAGATTATTTAATTGTTGAGACAACTGGGCTAGCAGATCCATTACCAGTAGCTATGACCTTTGCGGCTGGTGATCTAAGAGAAAAAGTAAGGTTAGATTCGATCATCACTGTTATTGATGGAGAAAATTTTAATTTCGAAATCAATAATACAAATGTCGCCTATTCTCAAATTTTATACGGAGATATTCTCCTTCTCAACAAATGTGATTTAGTAAATGAAAAACAATTAAACAAAATAGAACAGTTTATAAATAAGATAAAAAAAGAACCAAGAATCTTGAGATCAACTAATAGCGAGGTTGGATTACAAACAATAATGAGCGTAGGTCTATTTGAGACAGATACTTTTCAATTTAAGAAGGATATAAAAAACGTAGCAGAAAATTCACACGATCACTCTTCTCATTCACACGATCACTCTTCTCATTCACACGATCACTCTTCTCATTCACACGATTTTGATAATATTGAAGGATTTACATCAGTTTCTTATCAAACATACGAACCATTTTCCTTAAGGAAGTTTCAATATTTCTTAGATAATCAAATATCACAAAATGTATTCAGAGCAAAAGGAATCTTGTGGTTTATGGAAAGTGATAGGAAACACATTTTTCACCTATCTGGAAAAAGGTTTTCTCTAGATGATGAAGACTGGACAAAGGAGAAATCAAACAAGATAGTAATAATTGGGAAAAACTTAGATCATCAAACTATTAAGAATCAACTTTCATCATGTAGATTTAATTCAAATTAGAGTACATAATAAGGCTTGATTTATTTTTTAAAATACTTATTAAAGGATTAAAAAAAGCAGTAAACGAAGTAACCCTTTTTTATCTCGCTTCTTTTATTGTTGCAATTTTAGTAATCATTCCCATTGCCAATTTTCTTCTTGAAGGAGTTGATTATATTTTAGATGGAAAATTTTCATTGGGAATTGCGGGAGGAGAAGAGGTACTAGGCACTTTAAAACTTTTGGCAATGACAAGTTTTTTTGGAGGGGGATTAGGGACCTTGAATGGATGGTTACTTTCAAATTGTGATTTCAAGTTCAGGAGAGCTCTCCGTATTTGTCAGCTAATCCCACTTGCTGCGCCAGCATATCTGATAACGGCTGTTTTACAGGATTTAGGGAGTATTTTTGGGTATCAAATAACTGGTTTATGGTGGGGGGTTTTAATACTTTCAATTTCTACTTATCCTTATGTTTACATTCTTGCTAACGAAAGTTTTAATAAATTTGGGGTTAATCAAATCAATGCCAGTAGAGGATTAGGCTTTGGGCCTTGGAGGAGCTTCTTTAAAGTCGCTCTCCCAATGGCGATGCCAGCACTAATAACTGGAATAAGTTTGATGTGTATGGAGGTCATGAATGAGTTGGGTACATTTGAATTATTAAATATTCCAAGTATTTCTACAGGCATAGCTGAAAATTGGATAATTGAGGGTAACCCTAAGAGTGCGATTGGATTATCTTTGATTGCCTTATTAATAATTTTCACGTTAATTATTTTTGAAAAATTCTCGAGAAGAAAATCAAAGCGATGGAGTGAAAATCCTGCTTCACAAGATTCGCAAGGATGGAAATTAAATAAATTTAGAGCTTTTTTGGCAATTATCTTCTCATTATTTCCTCCAATTTTCTCTTTTGGAATTCCATTTTTTTGGGTACTACTTAATATTGATCAAATTCAAATAGGCTTATCTGAAGAATTAATCACCTTATCATTAAGAACGATTAGTCTTGGCTTTATTACTGCATTGATAACAATGATATTTTCTCTAGTACTTTCGTTAGCTAACCGGCCCAATAAAAGCTTATTACTAAAACTGACTTCAAATCTTGCTGGAATAGGTTACGCAATCCCAGGAACAGTATTAGCATTATCTTTAATAAGCATTTCTTCTTCGAAATTCAATTTTATTGCTATTTGCTTATTAATTTGGGGCTATCTTGTCCGATTTCTAACTATTTCAAAAGGTTCTATTGATTCAAGTCTTGAAAGAATTTCTCCTAGTCTTGATGAAGCGGCACTTGGGCTTGGAGAAAACTGGATAGGAACCATAAAAAGAATACATCTACCTTTACTTCAAGGACCAATATTTGTCGGCTCACTTTTAGTTTTTGTAGATACTATAAAAGAATTACCCATAACTTTTCTTCTTAGACCGTTCGATTTTGATACATTATCAGTGAGAATATATCAATATGCTGGTGATGAAAGAATGGTAGAGGCAATATTACCAGCAATTTTTATTATGGCTTTAGGTCTTATTGCATCAATCACTTTAATACCTAGTTTAGAGAAAAAAAACTAACTTTTTTTCAAAAGTTTTCTTATTAGGAAAGGGAATCCTAAAAACAAATCTGCCGAAGTAGATACAACTCTAAAATAAATTAAACTTATAATAATTGTGTTTTGCGGTATATTTTTGCCCACAAAGAAAAGGAAGCAGGCTTCAAAAACGCCAACTCCACCTGGGGCTGCTGGTACTATTAAACCTAAAGACCATGACAGAGAAAAGATTACTAATAAAAAAATAAAATTTAGGGTATTGTCTGTATAAAAACTATTTAAGCAAATATAAAACCCAATAAATTTAGAAAAAACAAATCCAATTTCAAGTAAAAAAGCTGTGGTAGGGAAAAAAGAAATTATATTTATTCTCTTTTCAAAGTGATCTTTGGAATTTGCAAGTCTCAAAACATCAACTACTTTACCCTTAAGATTTCCTAATCTTTTTAATACAAGATAAATTAATTTCCGGTTTAAAAATATTAAAGGCAAAATTAAAAGAAAGTACAGTGGTGAAAAAACTACTCCAATAGATGCCAACAAAAAAGATCCGCTCAACATAAAGTAAGGTTCTATAAGTGTCGAATAAAGTGCAATATGAGGATTACTTATTTTTTTTATAAAATTAAATCTTTCAACAAAATGCCAAAACCCTCCTGGAACATATTTAAGAATATTAGTTAAGACATAAAAAGAAACTAGATTATTTCTTTTAAATTCTTTACCGAACCATTTAACTATATATTTCCATGCATAAGCATTAAGAAAAATACTAAAGACACAAAATAAAAATGATAAAAAAAGATCCTTACCATTTTTTTCTAGATTGATATCAAAAGAAATTTGATCGATATTATAAAAAAAATATACAAAAAAATATAGCAAGCTTGAAACGAAGAAAATACTCTTTAAAAATCCAAAATTAATTTTTCTAAAAATGTTCAAATATCCTTGCCCACTTATTTTTAAACTCATTTCCAGTTTTCAAATGCTTTAAATCTATTACTTGAATCTTTTATTATTTTTCTTATTTCGGCAGTTGATTTTTTATGATCTAGTTTTAATCTCAAAACCTCATCATTTTCTGGTTTCATCATAATTGATCCATCTGGTCTCATAGTCTGTTTAACTTTTATATTTCCAAAAGCAGTTGAACATTCTCCTCTTCTCCTCAGTAATACCCATCTAGATTGAGTTCTTTCTCGAACCCCAATTGTATTGGAATAATCAAACCATAATCGCCTAAAATACTTTTTCTTATATGTTGGCAAGATTACTTGAATAGAAAATCCAATTCTATTTTTTTTCATATTGATAGCTTGGTAAGAAACATCATAAGCTCCCTCAATTCTCAGTTTCTCTACAAAATTAGCAATATCTTCGGGTGTTTGGTCATCAATCCAGGCTTCTTGAACTGATACCTCTTCACACTTTGGATTTATTTGTTGATTAGTAGAGGAATCCTCAAATGCAGTAATTTTATAAACTCTAACCAAATTTGGGAAGGGGAATTCTAGGTTACCAATACCCACTCCATAAGAATTAATAGAATATTTCGAAGGAGGCTGAAGATAATCAACTAAATTAGACATTAAAGCAATACCTGTTGGAGTAGATATTTCTCCCTCTATTGAATCAAAGGGTGATAAAACCTTAATATTTTTTTTTCTTATTAACTCTATTACAGCGGGAGGTGGGACAGATAATTTTCCATGTTCTGTTTGAACAAAACCTCTTCCCAACATTGGTTCATTACAATAAACCTTTTTAGGATTTAAATAATTTATTGCTGCACATACTCCTATTATATCTACTAATGAATCGATAGCCCCAATTTCATGAAAATGAATATCCTCAGATCTGATGCCATGAACTTTTCCTTCTGCAATTGCTAAAGATTCAAAAACTTCATAAATTATTTTCTTTAATTTATCTTCTAAGTTACCATTCGAAATAAGTTCTTTAATGCTTCTCCAAGTTCTTTTGACAGAGCTGCAATCAATATTTGCAACTTTCGTCCTTACACCTCGGATTGAACAACTTTTCGATTCTTTAAACTCTAGATGATAAAGATCCTTTAATCCAAGATCAATGAGTGGTTTTTCAATGACTTTTTTAGGTACACCTAAGTCGTAAAAAGCTCCTAACAACATATCTCCAGAGATGCCCGGAGAACATTCAATTAAAACATCTTCCATAAATCTTATATTTTAAATTGATAAAAATTACGATAAAGATCAATATTTCATTTTAATTATTTTCAGATAGATTTTTATCAATAACTTCGTAATTGATTAATTCCAAAGAATTTCCATCTCTGTTGACATCTAAACTTACAAAATTATTGAGAAGTTCAAGAGAAAGCTCACCTTTTATAACTAATTTAAAATTTTTGTTTTTTAAATTTCTTAATTTTGAATCACAACAAATTTTAATAACAAATTCTTTTTTCTGAGTGTTTACAAAAACTAATTCTCCTCTCACTGAAAAATAATTATCTTTTAAATTTAATTCTTCTAATAATTTAGAGAAATTAATTTTCGAAGTTTCATTCAGATCATTAAGTTGGTAAGGATCCCATATACCCGCAACCTGTAAATGCAAGCTTTGAGTATTTTTATTCTTTGGATAAACAATCCAGTAATAATTTTTCTTTAAATCTAAATGTTTTTTTAAAAGTGATAATGCTTTACCTAATACTACTGTTTCAATTTTTTCACCTTTATTATCAGTCAAAAATCCTCTATTGATTTGACCATTTTCTTTGGGAATAAATTTACCATTAACAATGCCAATAGCTCTGTACTGCATTTTGTTGGTTACTTTTGGGATAGGATTTTTTAGCATATCAAAAATTTAAAATGAGAATTGATCTTATTAAATTTCTTATTTTTCCTCCAAACTATTAAAAGATTTTAATGCATCATCAATAGCATCAGAGGGCTTAGTAGCATCATTCAAACTATTATTTCTCCTAATCATTTCAACAATTTCGAATGGATTAGTTGGAATAGATGAACTATCGTCATCTGTTTTAGTTGATGTGTCAATTTGCAATTCTTCTCTTAGATATTCGGCATTTAAAAAATCACAATTTAAAGAAACTAGTGAAGTTAAAGGGATTAATAATAATATTGATTTTGAAAAGTTCTTACAAAAAATGATTTTCATTTTATTTAATTTCAAAATTCTTTAATGAACGAAATTTTTGCTATTTTTATTTTACATAATTTAGTTGAAATTTGTTAATAGCGACTTGGAATGTTAACTCCATAAGAACCAGACTTTCGCAAATAATAGACTGGATTAATCAAGTTAATCCAGACATCCTATGTTTACAAGAAACAAAAGTTATAGATGATAGTTTTCCAATTGAACCTTTCGAGAAATTAGGATATTCAGTAGAGGTTTATGGACAAAAGTCATACAATGGTGTCGCCATTATTTCTAAAATAAAAGCTGAAAATGTCAAAAAAGGATTCTGCGAAGGTAATTCAGATGAGCATATTGAGTTTTTTCAAGATCAAAAAAGATTAATTTCTGCTGATTTTCATGGTATAAAAGTCATAAATGTCTATGTTCCTAATGGTTCTTCATTAGATTCTGATAAGTTCGATTACAAACTTAAGTGGTTGAATTGTTTAGCATCTTTTTTGGATGAGCAAGTAAAACAAGGAGGTTTCATTTGTCTTATGGGTGATTTTAATATTGCTCCATCTAACTTAGATATCCATGACCCAAAGAAATATGAAGGAGAAATAATGGCATCTAAGTTAGAGAGAAATGCACTAAAAAATGTTTTAAAAGGAAGATTAATAGATTCTTTCAGAATTTTTGAAAAAAATACTGATCATTGGAGTTGGTGGGATTACCGTAATAACGCATATGAATTAAATAAAGGTTGGAGAATAGATCATATCTACATTAGTACAGAACTATCTGCAAACATTAAAAGCTGTGTGATAGACAGCCTACCAAGGGGTAATATACGTCCAAGTGATCATGCCCCAGTAATGATTAATTTAAACTTAGATGACATAAATTTAGATTTATTTGAGGATGAGGATGATTTTTTCGAAATATAAAATAATTAGATAGATTTTTTGTTATTCCTGAAAACGCTTATAAGCAAAGAGATGTTGAGAGTGACTTAGATTTGTATTTAGATTTTCTAAAAATTAATAAGTTACAATCCGAACTATCGCATTAAAAATATCATAATGTAGAATTTCAATCTGATTGACAAAATTTTTACTTATTTCTAAGTTAGAACATGACAAAATTTTTCTCAAAGCTTCATTTATTTAAATTGTGACTGACATATTAAATTACACCCAATCAGAGGAAATTTTCTCCGCTGCCCAAGAATTAATGCCTGGAGGAGTTAGTTCCCCTGTAAGAGCTTTTAAATCTGTGGGTGGCCAACCAATTGTTTTTGATAGAGTTAAAGGGCCTTTTGCTTGGGATATCGATGGGAATAGATACATTGACTACATAGGCAGTTGGGGACCAGCTATATGTGGGCACGCCCATCCTGAAGTGATAACCGCATTACAAGAAGCAATTGAGAAAGGTACCAGCTTTGGTGCTCCCTGTGTCTTGGAGAATAAATTAGCCAAGATGGTTATAGATGCTGTGCCATCCGTAGAGATGGTTAGATTTGTTAATAGCGGAACTGAAGCATGTATGGCCGTTTTAAGACTTATGAGAGCATATACTGGAAGGGATAAAGTTATTAAATTTGATGGCTGCTATCACGGACATGCAGATATGTTTTTGGTGAAAGCAGGATCAGGTGTAGCTACTTTGGGTTTACCAGATTCTCCCGGGGTTCCAAGAACAACAACTGCTAACACACTAACTGCACCTTACAATGATCTTGAAGCAGTAAAAAAATTATTTTCTGAAAATCCTGACGCAATCTCAGGGGTGATTCTTGAGCCTATAGTTGGGAATGCAGGCTTCATTACTCCTGAACCCGGATTTCTAGAGGGATTAAGAGAGTTAACAACTGAAAATGGCTCCTTACTAGTATTTGATGAAGTAATGACTGGATTCAGGATAAGTTATGGAGGTGCTCAAGAAAAATTTGGAGTTACTCCTGATTTAACAACACTCGGGAAAGTAATCGGTGGAGGCCTACCCGTAGGGGCTTATGGAGGAAAGAAAGAAATAATGTCAATGGTTGCGCCTGCTGGGCCTGTTTACCAAGCCGGTACATTGAGTGGAAACCCACTCGCAATGACTGCTGGGATAAAAACACTTGAGCTACTTAAACAAGAAGGGAGCTACGATAAACTTGATGCAATAACTTCTAGGCTCATTGAAGGAATAATTCAGTCTGCAGAAAATAATGGTATCGCAATTAACTGTGGCAATGTAAGCGCTATGTTTGGATTTTTCTTGTGCGATGGGCCAGTTAGGAATTTTGAAGAAGCAAAAACAAATGATGCTAAACTTTTTGGCAAGTTACACAGAGAGATGTTAAAAAGAGGAATTTATCTAGCTCCAAGTCCATTTGAGGCAGGTTTTACATCTCTTGCACACAGTGAAGAAGAAATCGATAAAACAATTGAGGCGTTTGATCAATCCTTCAATGCTATCAAGAGCTGATATTCATCAAAGAAAATTTTTAAATAATTAGATTTGGTAAAAAGACATTTTTGATTAACTATCTTTTACCTCCAACGATGACAGGGGGGGTTACTCCATTTGAACCGGGAAGTCCAGGAACAACTTGTGTACTTCCATCCCATTTGTCGAGGAATAACTTGAAAAGAACTTGATCATCTAGGCTTTTATTTAATGTTTCATATCTAAGTGCTTCCTGTTCTGCAATTTCAACTTCTGTTTTTGCTCTTAAAAGTTGTTGACCCGCTATCTGCTTTTGTTCAATAGCTGCTCTATATTCTTCAGCAATCACCAACCCAGTCAGATCTAGACTTTTAACATCTACATAATCAAAGGAATTTAGTTCTTCGGCAACGGTTTCACCTATTTTTTCAGAAATTACTGCAAACTCTGTAGCTATTGTCTCTAGCTCATATTGAGAGAATACTGATTTGAGAGCTTTGAGTAATGATGGCTGAACAATCTTTGTATATATATCGCTATTTCTATTTGCAATTGTGGCAAAAATCCTTCCTGCCTCGCTAGGCTTTACTGAATACTTGACAGTAGCTGTAGCGTTGATAACCTGAAGGTCTTTAGTTAAAGTTTCAAATTTTTCTCCTACAACTTGAGTTTTAATATCAAAGGGATATACAGACTGAACCAGTGGAAGTTTGAAGTTTAAACCAGCTCTCCGTGAAGGGCCAGTTACTTTCCCTAATGTTGTTACTACTGCAACTTGTCCAGATGGAACTACAAAGAGAGACTGGGTGAGAAGAAGAAAGCCCGTAAAAGACAATACAATAAGTAGAGTTGCTGTTCCACCAGGTCCAGTTGGTGTGACATTTTTAAAAGATGTTGACATTAAATTTCACTTTTAATTCAATTTTATTTAATCAAATTAATTAGCGCATCTTTAAGGTATTTAAATAAAATATTTTTTTAATAATTGAGATGATTAAATATTATTTGTATTAGCTGTTTTGCTTAAATTCTCTCAAAAGTTGCAAGTAAAGTTCCTCATCTATCTCCCTAATATCATATTCAGAAGGCAAAACACCATGCTTATGTTCATGCACCGCCATCCAACAAAATTTTTCAATTTCTCCATTAGAGAAACGAGGATATTCTTTTACCTTTATAAATAATTCTTTAATGAGAGACTCTGAATAATCTGCCATATTTTAAAAAAATCTTATTCAAGATTCTATCTAAAGTTATTAGCCTTTAGAGGGATATTCAAAGATTCTTCTAAGTCACTAACAAGTCTAATTGCTAGTTGAAGATCATTTTTGCTTTTACTAGAGACTCTTAGAGTTTCTCCATTAATGCTGACATTAATTTTCTTTATTTGATCTCTAATATTTTTACTTATTTTTTTTGCAATTTCTTGTTTAATTCCTTGTTTTAATTGAATTGTCTGTTTAACTTTATTACCAGAAACTATTTCAGTCTCACCAAAGTCGAAAATTTTTAAAGACAAGTTTCTTTTTATTGCCTTTTGTCTAATTATGTCATTAACTGCATTTAAGGTAAGTTCACTATTTGTGGTTATAAAAATATTTTCTTTATCTAAATCAACTGCCGTATCTGTTCCTTTCAAATCATAGCGCTGAGAAATTTCCCTTTTTACTTGGTCCAAAGCATTAACTAATTCCTGTCTCTCAAAATCAGAAACCACATCAAATGAAAAATTTTCTGCCATCTTAATTTTTTAAACTTAAGACCATACTTAGCATAAATTAGATTTAAATAAATAAAACCATACTAATTTAATCAAAAAATAACAAACTAACTACTTTTCCCATTTCTTCCGCACATCTGCAACTATTTAATAAGGTTTCACTATCGTGAAAGGCAAAACATATTAATTGATCACACCTAGTAATAATTTCTTGATTACAAAGACTGCTTGCAAGTGGCAAAGGTAATTCATCATTTTCACTTTTTTCAACCAAATGTAAAACTCTTTCAAGTTGATCCTTTATTTCCGGTAATTGTCTATCAAGGCTTTGTGGCAATAAAACAGTCAATAATGATGGATCGATATCTAAAACAGCTCGGATAACGGCAGCATTAACCCCTTGTGAGCCAGATGTAAGAATATCATGTCCCTCCTCTGCTAAGGACCTTGCTATCAACTCGATTAAGTGAATATCCACGACAGGTACATGTCTAGTACCTAAAAAAGCAATCCTCCTTTTCCCTTTATCCTGGAGTTTTGCGAGTTCTTGAGCTAAGGCATCAACGCCTTCGGTTGCAGGTAGATCTAGAGAGCGACTCAAAATAAAATGGTTCCTATATTTGAAATTAGCATTTATCTGAAAAATTGCAGGGAAAATCAATCTTTTCTAGAATTCTTTTTAGATTTACATGCTCTCTAACTAGCTGAACAGCATAGGATGCCTTGATAGATTCATGTATTCTGACATGACCAAAAGCTTGTTCAATAATTTCTACAGAAGCAAGAGTATCTAATTCTACTTTTAAGATTGGTACCTCTAATTCCTCTGCTCTATGAATTAGTTGTGATAGTGGTTCCCCCAGACCAGTTAAAATTAGACATTGAGTCGAAGCTTCTAAGGCCGCAAGTTGGATATCAGTCCTGTCAGCTCCAGTAACTACAGCCATATTCCGTCTTCTTCTAAAAAATTCCATTGCAGAATTCACCCCCATAGCACCAATACTTAATGTCTCAACAAGTAATTGATCTTTTTCAGGGCAACAAATTACTTCGGCATCTAATCTTCTTACAAGCTCACCAACAGTGACACTTCTAAGCAGCGGTGATTTAGGCATAACCCCAAATACCTCAATATTCATATCTTTCAGAGAAGGTATTATTTTATTCTTAACTTTTTCGACTTCTTGAGGTAAAACCGCATTTAAAACTACTCCAGCCAAATGTTCTCCCAGTTGTTTTTTTGCATCAAGTAATGCATCTACGCTTTTGCAATCTTCCCATAAATTAACAATTAAGACTTTTGCATTTAAGCTCTTAGCGAGTTGTGGGAGACTTAATCCATAAATCATTCCTTCATAGAGACTTCCTGCAGCTTCAAGAATATTTAACCCTTCAAAATCATCATTAACCAATTCCTCTATTTGATCAAAACCTTTTCCTGGAAGCAAGTCTTTGTTAGAAATTCTTTTTTCAGCTGATATATTATCTAACAATCCTACTGAAGAAATTAAATTTTCCTCTTCAATATTCAAAGTAGATCCAATAAACTTAACATCATCATCTATTAATCCTTCATAGGTCATTGAAGGTAGACTCGTAAGTTCTATACATGTTGCTAGTGGTTTACCAATACGTACTTTTTCTTTCTCTTCTAAGAGTCTTTTTGCTAAACCAAGAACCAACGCAGACTTACCACTAAATGGCTCACATGAACCAATTAACAATATATCGCTCATAATTAGTAAAGTTATCTATGACATAGGTTTAAGATAATATTTTTTTCATAACTAAACAAATATTTATTTATGAGTTTTAATCAAATAAGTGAAATCATGTCTTTTTTTAGGTAAATTTGTTTAAATTATTTGGGATTTCATCAAAATCATAAAAATGATAGATTCAATAAAAAACGAAAAAACTGTTGGGATTACTGGCGCTTCTGGCAGTTTAGGGAAAGAACTAACAAAGTTATTTCGTCAGAAAGGATATAAGGTGATTGGATTTACTCATAGTACAACTGATTCTGAAATAAATCTTGAATCTCCTAATGAATGGATTAAATGGGAATGTGGTAAGGAATCGACGTTAAGAGAACAACTCAGAAAGATAGATATTTTAATCTTAAACCACGGAATCTATAATTTGAGTAGAGAAAATTCCAACTATGAAAACTCAATTGAGATTAATGCATTAAGCAAATTAAAATTCATGAATTTATTTGAAGATATTGCTTTATCAAATGATTCATTAGTAAAAAAAGAGATTTGGATAAACACATCTGAAGCAGAAATTTTACCAGCGCTTAATCCCTCCTATGAGATAAGTAAATCTCTTATAGGTCAATTAGTTTCTTTCAAAAAAAATCTCCTAAAAGAAGATACGAAGAAAAAACTAATAATAAAGAAAATCATCCTAGGTCCTTTTAAATCAGAACTAAATCCTATTGGCATCATGAGTCCCAAATTTGTCTCAAAGAAGATTTTTGATTTAACTAAATCAAAAAGTTATCTTATAATTATTAGTCCAAACCCACTAAGCTACTTACTTTTCCCTATAAAAGAATTTGTTAATTTTTTGTATTGCAGAATCATCTACAACTACAAATCTTAAAATCTAAAAATCTCTATCTGTTAATATTTCTATACCATCTTTTAAAACAACTATTGTATGTTCCCATTGAGCTGATAATTTCCCATCTTTTGTTATTACTGTCCATCTATCATTTAATGTTTTACAATATTTACTTCCTTCGTTAACAATAGGTTCCACAGCCAAAGTCATCCCTTCACGAAGAACTACATTAGGCAATTCCTTAGTCCGAAAATTAAAAACTGAAGGTTCTTCGTGAAGATTTCTTCCAACTCCATGTCCTGTATAGTCTTCAACGACACTAAACCCATTTTTAATAACAATATCTTCAATCTCCCCTGCAATATCAAGAAGAGTATTCCCTGCTTTAATTTTAGAAAGTCCTGCATACAAAGCTTTTAATGCTACATCACTAAGATTTTGAACCTTTGAATCAACTTCTCCCACACAAATTGATATACAACTATCTCCATGGAAGCCATCTAAATATGCTCCTGTATCAATTTTAACTAAGTCACCATTTTTAATTATTTTGTTTTTATTTGGTATTCCATGAACAACCTCATTATTAATACTAGAACAAATACTAGAAGGGAAACCATGGTAACCCTTAAAACTTGGTACAGCTCCAAAACTTCTTATCCTCTTTTCTGCGAAATCATCTAAGTCTTTTGTACTCATTCCAGGTTTAATTAATTCATTAATTTCCCTCAAAACAGTTGCGACAATCCTGCTAGATTTTTTCATCAAATTTATCTCACGTGAAGACTTTATCTCTATTCCTCTGTTTCTTTGAATAAAAGGAACTTGATCATTAACCCTGGAATTATTTTTATTTAACAAAAGATCTGCAAAATGTCTCATTGGAATAAATAATAGTATTAGGTAAATATCTTCAAGATAGCCATTATGGTCTTGGCTATCTTAAATCTATCAACAACAATGGGAAGATACAAAAATGAAAACTTTTTTTAATTCTAGGCAATTTCATAAGGCTTTGGCGCCTTGGGTTTTTCTTCCATTATTTATATCTTCAATTACCGGTCTTCTTTATAGGGTTTCAAAAGATTTATTAGGCTACTCTAGAGAAGAAGTTCATTGGTTAATGTCGCTCCATGAGGGCGAATGGCTTGGAGATAATGGAGAATTAATATATGTAATATTGAATTCCCTTGGAGTTTTATGGATGCTCATAACGGGATTCCAAATGTTTTCAAAAACAATTTCATTTACCAAAAAGGTTACTAAAGGCGAGTCAAAAGGTTAAGATATAGAACTTGTAGGATAAAAAAGACCAAAATGGCCAAAGAGAAACAAGAGAGGGAATTAGAAACCGTTATTGATACTGACGCATCAGTTGATATAGCAGTTGAACAAAAAGAAAAAAACATGGTTTCTGAAACTACCCAAACCTTAAGCGCATCAAACCTAATCAGGGAATTTGAGAATGAACAATTAAAAAAAGAATTACCTGAAATTTATGTTGGCGACACTGTTAAAGTTGGAGTAAAAATTACAGAAGGTAATAAAGAAAGAGTCCAACCTTATGAAGGTGTTGTCATAGCAAAAAGGCATGGAGGAATTAACCAGACTATTACAGTTAGAAGAATTTTCCAGGGTATAGGTGTTGAAAGAGTATTTATGCTACATAGTCCACAGGTTGCCTCTCTAAAAGTTGAACGTAGAGGTAAAGTAAGAAGAGCTAAGTTATTCTATCTAAGAGATAGAGTAGGAAAAGCTACTCGCGTTAAGCAACGCTTTGATCGATAAAGTTGTAAATTAATCAACTTATTGGTCACAAAGGCGCTTATAATCATTTAAATGCGTCGTTAGTTCAGTTGGTAGAACGCAGGTCTCCAAAACCTGATGTCGGGGGTTCAAGTCCTCCACGACGCGTTTGATCAACATTCTGTAAATCATTTTTTCATAAGATGGAGTTAGATCTTCAACCTGGGGACGTAGTTAAAGTCCTCGAATCAGCAGCTTTAGGATGGGTTCGTGCAAGAGTCATCAGAGTTAAGTCTGGTGGAAGAGTTGTCGTACAAAGTGACCAAGGCAGAGAATTTACCGCTAGAGGCAACCAAGTAAGGTTGATAGAGCCTGCTGGTTTTAGACCTCAAAAATAAATAGTTGTTTATATTTAAGGAAGGTATAGAACTAACTATTTCTGTAAATCCTCAAATTAATAAATTTTTTTTATTACAACACCATTAATTAAGTATTATGATCTGATAATTTTAAGAATGAAGTTCTAAATAAATTTAGAACAAAACTTTGGGACCGTAGTTCAACTGGTTAGAGCACCGCCCTGTCACGGCGGAAGTTGCGGGTTCGAATCCCGTCGGTCCCGTTTTTTCTGAAAGAAATTTGGAAAATCGTTTAAGACTAGCTCCAAGTCCAACAGGTTTATTTCATATTGGCACAGCTCGAACAGCCTTATTCAACTGGTTATATGTACAAAAAATAGGCGGGAAATTCTTGATCAGAATAGAAGATACTGATTTTCTTCGGTCTAAATCTAAATACACAGAAAATATTTTAGAAGGTTTGAAATGGCTTGGACTCAAATGGGATGAAGAACCTATCAAGCAAAGTGACAGAAGATCAATTCACAAAAGTTACATCAAAAAGCTTATGGAATGTGGAGCCGCGTATAGGTGCTTTACCACAGAAGATGAAATCTCTAAATTAAGAGAAGAACAACAAAGGAGAGGATTACCTCCAAAGCATGATAATAGACACAGAAATCTTTCAAAAGAAGAAATAGATACATTCATATCCCAAGGGAGAACTTCAGTAATAAGGTTTAAGATTGATGAAAAAATTCAAATTACATGGGTAGATCAGATAAGAGGCGAAATCAAATGGCAAGGGAATGACCTAGGTGGTGATTTAGTTTTGTCAAGAAGAGCAAAGGATTATGAGATTGGAGATCCTTTGTATAATCTTGCAGTTGTAGTAGATGATAATTTCATGAATATTACTCATGTTGTAAGGGGTGAAGACCATATCTCCAACACTGCAAAACAAATATTAATTTATAAAGCATTAAATTTTAAGTTGCCAACTTTTTCACATACACCCTTAATTCTTAATAGTGAAGGGAAAAAGTTATCCAAAAGAGATAGCGTAACTTCAATCGACGAATTCAGAGATATGGGATATTTACCTGAGGCCTTAGCAAACTATATGGCCTTTTTAGGTTGGTCGCCAAAATCTAGTGAGAGTGAAATACTTTCTCTCGACGAGATATCCAAAATTTTTGACTTATCAGATATTAATAAAGCTGGCGCAAAATTTAATTGGGAGAAACTCAACTGGATTAATTCTCAACATATAAAGAATATGGAAATAACAAAGTTAAGTAAAATAATAAAAAGATACTGGCATGATATGTGTTGGGAATCACCATCTCAAGAATGGTCTACGAAGTTAGTAATTTTGATTAGAGATTCGATGATCCTTTTGAAAGATGCTATTGATCAATCAAAACCATTCTTCTTATTACCTCCTATTCAAAAAGAAGGGCAAGATTTCCTTGAAAATACTGATAGCAAAAAGTCTCTAGAAATTTTCTTAAATTATCTAACTAAACAAAACGCTGGTGAAATAGATAAACATAAAGCCAAAGAAATAATAAACGAAATCTCAAAAAGACATAATTTTAAAAAAGGGATTTTAATGAAGTCATTAAGAGTGGCTTTCTTTGGTTGTCTCAGTGGTCCAGATTTAATTCAAAGTTGGGAACTATTATCAGAGAGCAAAAGTGATATATCGCGAATAGAAAGATGTCTTGTTACTAACTAGATTCTTTTTGAGCTAATTCAAGCCGAGTAGCTAAAGGTTTAGCTGTAAGACCTTGTATTCCTACTGTCATTAATATAGTAAGAAATACCAAACCTTGAAGACGTCCAGCCCCAAGGATACCAGCCTGCTCTAATCTGATAGAAAAAAGAGAAGCAACTGCTGCAGTAACGATACCTCTTGGGGCTAACCAAGCTAAAAATACTTTTTCCTTTAGGTCCAATTCTCTTCCCATTGTTGCTATCCAGATGGAGAGAGGACGAACAATAATCATCAGTAAAAAAACACAAACAACACCTCCCCAACCTAGGGGACTTAATTCCCCCCAAGAAACATCGGCTGCCAAAAGAGGAAAAAGAACTGTTATTGCTAATTGCGCTAGTTCACCTATAAGATTATCCAATCTATCCTTATCTATTATTTCTCTTTTACCCACAACAAACCCTGATGCGACAGATGCTGGTAATCCAGATTCTGGTAAAAAATATTCACAAATTCCATACACAAGAAAAATAAACCCGAGAGTAACTTGAAGCTCAATACCAAATGAGGCTTCATTTTTTATTTTTTTCAAAATTTCAGAAAGTAACCATCCTGAACTTAATCCGATAAGCACTCCTCCCCCTAATCTTTGCATTAATGCGATAAATACCTCACTAATTCCACGTAAATCTCCCAAAGTTAATTCTAAAAGCAATAAAGCTAGTACTGCTCCAATCGGTTCAAGCAACAAGCCCTCTGCTTTTAAAACCTCCGAAAGAGGAGAAGCTAATTTTATTTGTTCAACTAATGGAGAGACAACAGTTGGACCAGTAGCTAAGACTATGGCACTATATATTCCTGCAACTTGCCATGATAGACCGGCAAACCAATGAGCAATAAATATTCCAGCTGATAAAGAAATAAATAGTCTTATCAATGAAATTTTCAAAACCGTATTTCTTATATTCCCCTCAGGCAGCTTCAAATTAAGTCCCCCTTCGAATAGAACCAGACAGACTAGAAGTCCTACAATAGTTTCAAGCCCTTGTCCTAGGTCTAAAGGCTCCACTAATCCTAAACCTGATCTTCCAATTAATAATCCAGAAAGCAATAAAATAACAACACTTGGGAATCCTGTAAAAGAAGAAAATAATCGAGCACAAGCACCTGCGAATACAGTTATTCCCCAAAGCAATCCAAGCCTTTCAGGCGTCATATAATTTTATAAATAATAAAAACTAATCATTATTTTGATTAAATCAATAATCTCATCGCAAGTCCATAAATACAATACTTTTTATTTTTAATTAACTGAACAAATCTCAATTTTAGTAGATTGCTTTAAATGATTTTTAAGACAAATGAATTTGCTCTCTATTGGGAAAATTGGCTTATCAAAGCAATAATAATTAAAATTATTCCTATCCCAACAGTTGCCATCCTTCCGTTCCATATTTCAGCTTGAGGGGTAAAACCTCTTTTCCACAAATTCAGTTCTTGTTTATCAACTAAGTTTTTTGTCTCTTTAATCTCAATTTTAGATTGTTTGTTCATTGGATTTAGAAAGGCGGATTTTCTTCGTAAAGGGTATTTGCTTGTTCAATTGATAGTCTTCCAGAGACACCTAATTTAAGGGAACTTAAATGATCCTTGAATTTAATCCTGAACAACGCTGCTGCTCCAATCATCGCCGCATTATCCGTACAAAGATTAAAGGGTGCTAAATGAACTTTAATTGATTTTTTACCAGCTTCACTAATCATCATTTTTCTTAATGTATTATTAGCAGCTACTCCACCAACTACAACAATATTATCCAAGCTATGATCTTCCGCACAACTAATAGTTCTCTCTACCAAGACCTCTGCCACTACTCTCTCAAAACTTGCAGCAATATCAGGGATTGGGACAGACTTCCCATCTGAATTTATTTTCTCAACTAATCTTAATACAGCTGTTTTTAAACCACTAAAAGAGAAATCATATTTAAGAAATCCACCCTTTTTATCAGAAATCCTACATTTCGGTAAATTAAATTTCATAGGGTCCCCATTTTTGGCAATCTTTTCAATTGCTGGTCCTCCTGGATAACTAAGACCCAATAATCTTCCCACTTTATCAAAGGCTTCTCCAGCGGCATCATCAAAACTTTTCCCAAGTCTTTGCATTCCCCTTCTATCATCAACCTTTATCAATTCTGTATGTCCGCCACTAACAAGTAATGTAAGAAAAGATTTTTTTGGATAGTTTTCTGAAAAAAGGATTGAAGATAAATGTCCTTCCAAATGATGAATCCCTAAAAATGGTTTTGAATGTAACATGCTAAGTGATCTTGCTGTTATGGATCCAACTCGTAAACATCCAACCAATCCAGGAGCTACTGTTGATGCAATATAGTCAATTTCATCAATTTTGATTTTTGATTCTCTTAAAGCCTTTTCTAAAACAAAAGGTAATAATTCTAAGTGTTTTCTAGCTGCAAGTTCCGGAACTACGCCTCCCCATTTCGAATGATCTTCAATTTGAGATGCAATAATATTTGAATGAATTTTAAAAGTATCGCCAGAATTAGAAACTACTGAGACAGATGTCTCATCACAACTTGTTTCAATAGCTAAAACTTTACCCATATTTGATTCAACTTGTTCTATTTTAATATTAATTTCTTACTTAACACACTACAGGGAATTAAAGATTGCAACTTATGAAATTCTTTTTTTCAATCATAACCTCGGTTTTTCTCTTCTTAGGGATTACCCCAATTGCTCTAGCTGCTAATGGCCCTGCTTTAAACGCAGACAGAGCAAGTACAGAATTTACTGCATCAGCACTAACGAAATGCTCTGAAAACCCTAAATTCTTAGAGAGAGCAAGTACCGCAACTACTCAAAAAGACATAGCTAGATTTGAAAGATATGGGAAAGCATCATGTGGAGATGATGGTCTTCCTCATTTAATTATTGGACCTCCACTTGAGCCATGGGGAGCACTTTTAAATAGAGGACATGAGGGCGATTTACTTATTCCAGGGGTATTATTCATCTACATCGCTGGAATTATAGGCTGGTCTGGAAGAGAGTATTTAATTGAATCAAAAAAGACTAAAAATCCAGCAGATCTTGAGATCATTATTGATCTAGATTTAGCTAAAAAATGTCTTGTTAAAGGGGCACAATGGCCTCTTCTTGCAAATAAGCAAGGTAGGAATGGAGATTTAAGAGAGAAAGATAACAACATTACACTTAATGGCCCTCGTTAAACATCTTTAAAAAACTTTCATAAAAACAAATGTTCAAAATTCTAAACACAAAATTTGTCAGATCTGCCCCAGTAGTTGCTGCTATTTGGCTAAGCCTCACAGCTGGAATAATTATTGAATTCAATAGGTTTTTCCCAGACTTACTGTTCCATCCAATGAGCTGATAAGTGAAAGAATAATCAAGTTTGCATTAACTTGATTATTCTCATAGCTGTTTCATTAACATTTTGGTTTGTTAGGGCAAAATCGAATTGATTTGATGCTGAAATCTCATAATTAGCTCTTGAGAGTCTTTTTTTAATAGACTCTTCATTTTCTGTCCCTCTGTTTCTTATTCTTCTCTCTAATTCCGCTTTGTCAGGAGGAAGTAAAAATATTGACAGGGAATTGGGAAACTTTTCTTTTATTTGCTTTGCACCTTCAACTTCAATTTCAAGTAATACGGTAAATCCCTTTTTTATTTTCTCATTAACAGATGATAAAGGAGTTCCATAGTAGTTTCCAGCAAATTGAGCCCATTCAAGAAAAAGGTTTTGTTCAATCATTTCCTTAAACTTTTTTTTATCCAAAAAGTAATAATTTTCTCCGTCTTTCTCTCCCTCTCTAGGTCTTCTGGTAGTTGCAGATATTGAAAGCCAAATATTTTTTTCTTTGTCTAGAATTTCTTTAACTACAGTTCCTTTGCCCACCCCGCTTGGTCCTGTAAGGATAATGAGTTTGTTTGAATTTTTCATATTAAAATTTTTACAGTAAAATGAATGTCTTGAAAATTAAAAAGAATTAATGCAAAAAGGTGTGCCTCAGATTATGGATATTACATCTATAAGATCTATCTTGCATTATTTATCAAAAAATATTTTACCTGCAAAGTTTGAAACTGCCCAACAACCAGAGCCAAATACAATTCAATTGTGTTTCAGAGGAGTCAATTATCAAACTTGGCTGGAAGTTTCATGGAATGGTGACTCTCCAAGAATACTAAAAATAAATAAGCCAAATAAGATTGGGAGAGAAAGTACTCTTTCTAAACAAATAAGATATGGATTAAAGTATATGGCTTTAGTTTCAATCGATCAAGATGATTTCGAAAGAGTTATAAAATTTGGTTTTGCAAAAAAACCTGGAGATGAAATTAGCAAGTATTTAATTTTTGAGTTAATGGGAAAACATAGTAATATTTTTTATTTGGATGATAAATACAAAATAATCGCAGTGGGTAAACAAATTAACTCAAGTCAATCTAGTTTTAGAACAATTTCAACAGGGTCCATTTATTCTAGCCCTCCAGTCAATCTCAAAAAACGACCTAAACAAGATGAGTCTTTTCAATCATGGAAAGACTCAATTTCAATAGTACCTGCATCTTTGAAATTCTGTTTAATAAATACCTATCAAGGAGTTAGCCCAATCCTCACAAAACAATTAGAGATTTTTAGCAAAACTGGCAATTCGGAAATCATGGAAAAAAATATCGATTTTATTAGCGATTCAGACTTAAAGGAGATATTTAAAAATTGGAAGGTTTGGATAAATAGTTTTCAAAACAATATTTTTAACTTTTCCATATTTAATGAAGATTTTTATTGCGTTTGGTTTTTTGATCAAGAAATTAATTGCGAAAATAAAATAGATTTATGCACAGGTTTAGAGAATTATTATGATTATCATCTGAAGCAAAAAAAAATTGAATTATTGGCAAAGAAAATTGAAGGGATAATTTTGAAACAAACCAATACTGAGAAAAAGAATTTAAATATTCAATATGATCTTCTGACAAAATCAGAAAACTACGAGATATATAGAGAAAAAGCTAACAATATATTCAGTTCAAATGAAATTAAGAAAAGAGATATTATTAAAGGACAAAAACTTTACAAAAAGGCAAAAAAACTTAAGAGATCTAGAGAAGTGATAAAAGAAAGATTAAATATTTACAAAACAAATATAGAAAGATTAGATGAATTCACTACACTCTTAGAAAATCTAAATTCTTTAAATCATGAAAAACTTTTTATGAGAATCAAACTACTAGAAGAAATTATGGAAGAAATATGTAACGAGTTTAATATCAATATCAAGAGGCAAAGAGAAGATAAGAAAAGTATATCTGAGATACAATCTTCACCAATTCAAGTTAATACTCCCACAGGATTGAAGCTTCAGGTAGGGAGAAATATGAGGCAAAATGATTTAATAAGCTTTAAGTTTTCAAAAAAAGGCGATCTATGGTTTCATGCACAGGAATCACCAGGTAGTCATGTAGTTTTAAAGTCTTCATCTAAAGCAGCATCTGAACAAGATCTTCAAATAGCTGCAGATTTAGCTGCTTTATTTAGTAAGGCAAAAAGAAACATTAAAGTTCCAATTAATTTAGTAAAGATTAAAGATTTGCAAAAAATCAAAAAAGGAGGGCCGGGTTGCGTTTCCTTTAAAAATGGAGAAATTATTTGGGGAAATCCTACAAGAGGAGAAGATTACATTAAAAAAAATCTTAAAACAGTAATTTAGTTTATAATATAAAAAATTTTTAAATCTAAATGTTTGATTTTCTTTTGGGCACTCATGAATTTTTAGGAAATCATAGTTTTCCAGAATTTATTGTTGGATATCTATTTGGTGCTGCATTAATAATTGGTGCTCCCACTGTTTTCTTATTACTTGCCTTCGTAAGCGCTTTAATGAAAACAAATGGAAAAATGGGTGGATATAGAGAATATGAAACTTATGGTGAATCATCTCTAAATGATGCCCCTCCTTTCTTATTGCCAGATCCAACTAATCCTAAATAAAGCAAATAATTAAATTTATAGAAAAATAAATTGGACTTTGACAATAGAAATTTTAAACCTTTTTCTTACAAAATCTTTATCTAACAATAATGAGAGTTACAGGTCAAAGTGAAAATAAATTATCTGATTCGATGACTTTTAGTGATCATTTAGAGGAGCTTCGTCAAAGAATATTAAACTCAATTTACTCAATACTTATTTCAATATTCTTTAGTTTTCTAATCATAAAGCCATTAATATCTTTTTTAGAAATCCCAGCAGGTGATATCCATTTACTACAACTTGCCCCAGGAGAATTTTTATTTGTCGCTATTAAAGTTGCAGGTTATAGCGGATTTATAGTTTCTATGCCTTATATTTTTTATCAAATAATACTATTCATTTCTCCTGGATTAACAAAACAAGAAAAAAGCCTTATCTTGCCTGCAGTTTTTGGTTCAGGTTTTCTATTTTTCTTGGGATTAATTTTTTCATGGTGGATTTTAGTTCCTGCAGCAATAAATTTCTTTATTTCTTTCGGTGCTGATATTGTTGAACCCACTTGGTCTATAGAAAGATATTTTGATTTTGTTCTCTTATTAATGTCTAGTACTGCAATAGCTTTTCAATTGCCAGTACTACAATTTATTCTTGGTTCTCTTGGAATAATTACAACAGAAAAAATGATTTCGAATTGGAAGATAGTTGTAATCTCCTCAACAATCTTATCTGCAGTGATTACCCCTTCAACAGACCCATTGACAATGTCGTTGCTATCTATTTCTATTGTGTTTTTATTCTTTGTGGGTACTGGATTAACTTACTTATCAGAAAATCTTAAGTCAAAAACTCTTTCATCTTCTCATTAACATTTAATTGCAAGCTAACAGCTCTACCTAACCTTGGCTTTGCATTGACTTTCTTTAGCCATTCCCTTACTTCCTCTGAATATCCACATCTATTTAAAATCTCAATTTTTTCAGCTATGGATTTTTTGTATTCATCTTCACTTAAAGGAAATGATTCCTGGCCAAGAAATCCCCACATCATTTGAAAATAGACAAAATTTCCTCTTCTAAAGAGCTTAAAATCATATTTTTTCCCCCAGCGATGAATCAAATAATGGATCACTTCATCTACTAGTAATGGGTTCATTTAAATCAATTAATTAAGACTTCCTAAACTTTTACTTTAAATTATTAAAAGTCCTATCTATTTGCAACAGAAGTTAGACAATTTGATCCATAATAACTAATAAATAACAGAACCAAGTAGCGAATGACTCAATTAAGTTCCAATGATGTCCCTTCAATGGGTCGAAGGCAATTTATGAATCTTCTTACATTTGGTACTGCAACTGGTGTAGCTTTAGGAGCACTTTATCCCGTTGCAAATTATTTCATGCCTTTAAGAGCAGGTGGTGGTGGTGGTGGAACTTCTGCTAAAGATGAATTAGGAAATCCAATAACTAAGACAGGTTGGTTAGCTACCCATCAAGCAGGAGATAGAAGTCTAGTGCAGGGTCTAAAGGGAGATCCAACTTATTTAATAGTTAATGAGGGTGGTGAAATAGGAGAATTTGGTTTAAATGCAATTTGTACCCATTTAGGTTGCGTTGTCCCATGGGATAGTGGTGCTAATAAATTTATATGTCCTTGTCATGGTAGTCAGTACGATACAAATGGGAAGGTCGTTAGAGGCCCTGCTCCTTTATCTTTAGCGCTAGCTCATGTAGATATTGAAGATGATGCTGTACTCGTCAAACAATGGTCAGAAACTGACTTTAGAACCAATGAAAATCCATGGTGGGCATAAAAAAAATGAAAGGTCTTAAAAATCAAATCATGAAAAAAACAAGTTTATTTATCTGTACTCTGCTTTTTATTTTGAGCATTTTATTTTCTCCTAAGATGACTTTTGCTTATCCATTTTGGGCTCAACAAAATTATGAATCTCCCAGAGAGGCCACAGGAAAGATAGTCTGTGCAAATTGTCATCTAGCTCAGATGCCAACTATCGCAGAGGTTCCACAATCTGTTGGTGCTGATAGTGTTTTCAAAGCTGTTGTCAAAATACCCTATAAAAATGACTTAAAAGAGATCGGAGCTGATGGTTCTGAAGTTCCATTACAAGTTGGTGCTGTTGTAATGCTGCCTGATGGCTTCAAACTTGCTCCTCAGGAAAGATGGACAGATGAAATCAAAGAAGAAACAGAAGGAGTATATTTTACTAATTACAGTGAAGAAAAAGACAATATTATAATTGTTGGCCCTTTGCCTGGCGATACCAATAAAGAAATCGTCTTTCCCGTTCTTTCCCCAGATCCATCCACTAATAAAGAATATCATTATGGGAAATACTCGTTACATATAGGAGGCAATAGAGGTAGAGGTCAGGTATATCCAACTGGAGACAAAAGCAATAATGTAATTTTCACCTCTTCCACCTCGGGGACTATTAATTCAATAGAAACAATTGAGGATGGTAGTTATAAAATCAATATAGAAAACGAGAATGGTGAGATAATTACTGAAGCAGTACCTGTTGGTCCTCAACTCATAGTAAAAGCACAAGACAAAATTAATGCAGGTGAACCGCTTACTAATGATCCTAACGTTGGCGGCTTTGGGCAATTAGATGCTGAGGTTGTACTTCAGAGTCCTTATAGAGTAATTGGATTGATTGCATTCTTTATTGGTGTTGGTTTAACACAAATACTTTTAGTATTAAAGAAAAAACAAGTGGAAAAAGTGCAGGCAGCAGAGGGTATCTAACTTTCTTTAAATGCCCATAGTTCAAGCTTTTATACAATCTCCAGGAGAAACTTTCTTAAATTTAGGGTTTATAACTATTAGATGGTATGGATTACTTATTTCAATTTCAGTTTTAATAGGCCTATTTGTCTCTAAAAGACTTGCAAAGTCAAGGAATATTAACCCAGAGTACATTAGTGAAATACTTCCATCATTAATCTTCTTTTCAATAATTGGAGCTAGAGCTTATTACGTAATTTTTGAGTGGAGGCAATATAGCGGAGATAACTTTTTTACTTCTTTAGAACTATTCAATAAAGCCATTCAAATCCCTTCTTTTCTGGCAGTTTGGGAAGGAGGCATAGCAATCCATGGAGGTCTAATTGGAGGATTATTATCTATTATCTATTTCTGTAAATCGAGAAAGATTCATTTAAAAACTTTTATAGATATATTAATACCCTCTATTATTCTTGGACAATCTATAGGAAGGTGGGGAAATTTTTTCAATAATGAAGCATTTGGGGTTCCTACAAATTTACCTTGGAAATTATTTATACCCATCCAAAATAGGCCTTTAGAATTTATTAATTACGAATTTTTTCATCCTACTTTTCTCTACGAGTCATTTTGGAATTTTTTAATATTCATTCTCCTTATTTTGATCTTTAATAAACAGAGTAAAACAGACTTTTTTAGGCCTGGCTTTATTAGCTGTCTTTATTTAATAAGTTATAGCTTTGGAAGATTCTGGATTGAGGGTTTAAGAACTGACCCACTTTGTATTGGAGGGCTTCCGCCTTTCTGTAGTGGCGGTATAAGAATGGCTCAATTTATAAGTATTTTTCTATTTTCTTCTGGATTAATTGGAATATTTTTTTTAAGATTAAGAACATATAGTGGAAAAAGTAGAAAGAATGGATAAAAAAATATCGTTTATTGGCGTTGGTCCTGGCGATCCAGAGTTATTAACAATAAAAGCTTTAAAAAAGATAAAAAGTGCAGATGTCATTATTTGGACTGATTCTCTGATTCCTGAAAAGATTTTAGATTTTTCTAAAGAAGGTTCTGAAAATATAAAAACGAGTTCGCTCAACTTAGAGCAAATCACCTCAATTATGATAAGAAAATTTCAGGAAGGGAAAACTGTTATCAGGTTGCATGATGGAGACCCTTGTCTCTTTGGCGCGATTAGAGAACAAATAGAAATTTTAAAAAAAGAAAAAGTTGAAATCGAAGTTATTCCTGGGGTAAGTGCTTTTCAAGTCGCAGCAGCATATCATGAAGCTGAGTTAACTATCCCAGACGTAACGCAAACAATAATCTTAACAAGAGCAGGAGGAAGAACTGGTATGCCAGAGAAAGAATCTCTGAGAGATCTTGCCAAACACAATTCCTCTTTATGCCTTTATCTGAGCGCTAGGCATGTAAAAAGGTCTCAAGAAACTTTACTAGAGTTTTACCCCCCAGAGACTAAAGTTATTGTTGGATTCAGAGTATCTTGGGATGATGGTTGGACGTCATTAATAGAGTTAAAAGATATGGAAAATTTTTCTATTGAAAAAAAATTAATTAGAACAACTATTTACATAATTAGCCCAGCAATTAGTAATTCTCAAAAAAGATCTAATCTTTATAATCCATCCTATAGACATCTCTTTAGAAATAAATTATCTTAAAGTTGATATAAAAGTATTAATCACTATAATTAGTAAAAATTTGTTTGCTTTGGAAGAAATAAAATTGCTTAAAGAAGATAATAATCAAATAGACAATTCCTCTTTAAAAAGAATTGGAAATTTTATTAAAGAGGCAAGGTTAAGTAGAGATCAATCTATTGAAGAATTGGCTGCTGATTTAAAAATCGGAGCTCACCAACTTAAAGCCATAGAGGAGGGTAATGAAGAAGAATTACCTGAAAAAGTATTCGTTAAAGCAATGGTTCGCAGGATTTCACAAAAGCTGAAACTTGATACAGAATTTATGATGAATCAATTCAAGACGGAGCACAAAGATGTAAAAATAGAAGAAATAGTTGAAGACGTAGCTAAAAAAAATAATAACTCAGAGCAATCAGGTGGTTTTAATCCATTTGGTTTCGGAATTATTATTTTTATTTCAGGATTCCTTGGACTAATAGCCTCTACCTTAATTTTTGACTTCTTACCAGGGTTTCTTCAGGATCAAACCCCAAAACAAGAAGTTATTATTAAAGAAACTAAATAACTTTTAGATCCAAATTCTTTAGTTCTTTAATTGGATGACGGCATAATCCTAGATTCCATTTTTCAAGCAGGAGATCATGATTTTTATTCAAGGGTGTAAGTTCAAATGTAAGAATATTTCCCTGCAATTTTATTTGAACTGAGGAGATCACCTTGTCAGGTCTTTGATCAAGAGATGCTGCTAGTCTCAAAATCAATGACATTTCAAGAACTAGTGTTTTATCTTCTTTGGATATTAAATTTTGCCAAGACTCATGTCTTTTCTTGGGTAGAGTCTTTCTATGGTATCTAGCAATTGAAGCAATAATATTTGTTTCTGCTTCAGAATATCCCAACAATTCACAATTTTTTATTAAGTACCAAGAGTGTTTGTGATACGAACCAACATTCACGTATTTCCCACAATTATAAAGATTAGAAGCTGCCCAAAGAAGTTCTTTGGCTTTAGGTTCATTATCGCTATAGAAGATATTTTTAGTCTGATCGTAGATTTGAAAGGCAATATCGATAACTTTCTCAGTTCTTGTACTATCTACGCCAAACTTTCTGGCCTGATGAACTATGGTTGTTTTTCTAATATTGCTTTGAATATTTAACTCGTTTTTTATTATCCCTTTACGAAGCATCCAATCAACAACTAAACCCTCTCTAAGCGACCTCTCACTTATAGTTAATTCATTAAAGTTCAACATCTCCATTGCGGTGTTTAATATCAATGCTCCTGGAACAATTATTTCTGCTCTTCTCTCACTTAAAGAAGGTATTTTCTTGATTTCCGAAACTGGCAATTTCATTAGTTTTCCCAATACATTTTGTAAATTTTCCCTTTTAAATTTATAACCATGCAACTTTTGTTTAGATTCTCCCAAATCATCTGAAATTAAATTTCCTAATGAGGTTGCAGTGCCACTAGTTGCAATCATAGATAAAGTCTTATCTCCCTTAGATCTACTCTTTATTTTTCGAACAGATGGTTCTAAAGATCCTTTAATAAAAGTTGTTAGAAAACTCGATCTTTCTGAATTTATAGACTCTTGATTTAAAAAATCATTTTTAAGTCTTACCGCACCAATTCTCGAACTGGTAAGAGCTATAGCATCTTTTTTATCAGCAAGTATTAATTCTGTAGATCCTCCTCCAATATCTATAATTACAAAAGACTGATCTTCAAAAGCCATACCCGAAAGAACACCAAGGTAAATTAATCTTGCTTCCTCAGAACCACTTATCATTTCTATTTGAATATCGGTTTCATCAAGAACTCTTCTAATAAAATCTTGACCGTTTGGAGCTTCCCTAACTGCACTTGTTGCTGCTGTTACTATTTGTTTTACTCCATTACTTTTACAATATTCCTTAAATCGCTTAAGAGTAACTAATGCTCTTTGGATTGATTCTTCAGAAAGATTACCCTCCTCATCTCTTTCTCCAAGACGAGTAGTTGATTTATCAGTGAATTTTATTGAAAATGATTTTAATTCTAGATTAATTTCTGCTACCAAGAGATGTGTAGAGTTAGTTCCAATATCTATAGAAGCTACTAAAATTTGCTTTTCTTGAAAATATCTTAAATCTTGTTTCTGTATCATTTGTTTTATAAGATGCAGATTTCTTTAATCCATTAATAAATATACCCAAGATTGATTATTAAATAATAGAAATCATTTAATCCTAGTAAGATTATTTAAAGTTATGAAATATACAATAGGTCATATGCAAAATAAAAATCGACAAAATAAATTAAGTACTTTTTTTGAATTATTAAGGTGGAATAAGCCGACTGGAAGAATGATCTTACTTATTCCTGCTGGATGGAGTTTATATTTAACCCCAGATGCTAATCCAACATTTTTAATGTTGTTAAGAATAATACTGGGAGGACTACTAGTAAGTGGATTAGGCTGCGTGGTTAATGATATTTGGGACAGAAAAATTGATCAAAGAGTTGTTAGGACAAAAAATAGACCTCTAGCTGCAAATAAAATCGGTCTTCAAACAGCTTATTCAATTCTTTTCTTTTTAATTTTATGTAGCTTCTTTTTAACTTTGTCACTACCTCAGCCTGGAAGAATCCTTTCCATTTCACTTGCTTTTTTAGCTTTGCCTATTATTTTAATTTATCCTTCTGCCAAAAGATGGTTTAAATATCCTCAATTAATCTTATCCATATGCTGGGGTTTTGCTGTCTTAATTCCCTGGGCCGCAAATGAAGGCAATTTAAAAAGTATTGTTTTATTATTTTGCTGGCTAGCTACCATTTTTTGGACTTTTGGCTTTGACACGATTTATGCTTTGGCAGATAAAAAATATGACATCAAAATTGGAATAAATAGTTCCGCTATTAACCTCCAGAACAATACAAGAATAACTATTCAAATTTGTTATTTTTTAACTTCTTGTTTTCTCGCATTATGCGGATTTATTAATCAAATGGATTTTATTTTTTGGCCAATTTGGCTTACAACGTCAATCTTAATGCAGAGAGATATACTAAAAGTATTTCCTGAGGAAAAGCAATCAATAAAAAATATTGGGAATCACTTCAAAAATCAATCAATTTATGGCGGATTCCTTTTATTAGGAATTATTATTGCCTCATAAATTCTAAATATGATTTTTAGATTAAAAAAAGGGGATCTAATAGATATTTTAACTCCAGGCTCCTTTATTGATGAAGACGAAAATTTCCAGAAAGGTATAGAAATCTTAAAAAACTGGGGCTTAGAAATTAATGAAAATAATTCTCTATCAAAAAAATTTGGTTATTTTGCAGGAGATGATCTAACAAGATTTGAAGAACTGGAAAAAGCACAAAATAGTAAGCTAATAATTTTTGCAAAAGGAGGCTGGGGTTCAGCAAGACTTTTAGAAAAAGAACCTTCTTGGCAGCATGGTTTAATGCTTGGATTCTCAGATACATGTTCTTTATTACTATCTAAATATTCTCAAGGATTTATAGGTTCTATTCATGGCCCAATGGTCACTGGCCTTTTCAAAGAGCCAGAGTGGAGTCTTGAGAGATTAAGAAATTTACTTTTTGAGGGATATGTTGAGGACATAAGAGGAATTCCTTTAAGAGCTGGAAAAGCTAAAGGAGAAATTATCGTTTCTAACTTAACTATTGCTACATTTTTAATTGGTACTAATCACTTCCCAGATTGCAAAGGAAAAATAATAATTTTTGAAGATATTAATGAAGATATTTATAAAATTGATCGCATGTTGACTTACCTCAGAATGACTAAAACACTTTCTGAAATTGCTGGTATTGGATTCGGAAGTTTTTCTAATGATTCCTGCGACCTTGAATGGAAAGATTTACTAAAAAACTGCATTATTGAAAGACTCCAAGAGTTTGATTTTCCTGTTCTTTTTGACCTCCCAATAGGCCACATATCGGGCAATGCTTGCATTCCTTTAGGATACGAAGCCACCTTAAATGGTGATAATGGCATTCTTAGTATCGATACACCTTTTTAACTAGGGGTTCTTAACAAAATTTTTGCTATTTTCAAATCTATAGGGGATGTAATTTTTATATTTGAATAAGTTCCTTCAATAATCTTCACTTTCCAATTAAGCATTTCGAATAGAGAGGCATCATCAGTGACTTTCCAGTTTTTATCAATTGCCATCTTATGAGCTTTTTTTAATCTATCTACTAAAAAGCCCTGAGGAGTTTGCGCTGCCCATAAATAATTTCTATCTGGTGTTTCTTTAATAAAACCTTCATTATCAACAATCTTTATAGTGTCAGTTACCTTAGTAGCCAAAATTACAGCTTCATTTTCATCTAATTCCTTTGCACAAAGGTCTATCAATTCAGGCTTAATTAGACATCTAGCCCCATCATGTATTAAAACTTTTTCAGCATCTTTTGGTAATGCTTTTAAACCATTAAAAACTGACTGTTGTCTGGTGTCACCACCATTAATCCAATGAACTTTATGGGCAAAATCCTTTGCTGAATTTAATAATAAATTTTTATCTTTCGGTTGCCCAATTATTCCAACCCAATTTGTTGAGCTGGCAGAAAATACAGATTTAAGTGTCCAATAAATCAAAGACTCTCCCTCTAAATCAATAAGTAATTTATTTTTTCCAGCTTTCATTCTGCTACCGCTCCCTGCAGCTGGTATTAAAAAGTGCACAATAGAAGGTCTTAATATTTTCTAGACAATTATAAATAAAAGCAATATCTTTACACAAATAGTACTACGATTAAAAATTATAAAATTTCATAATGTCCAATAAAGATTCATTGTCAGGCAAAGTTGCTTTAATCACTGGAGCTAGCAGAGGAATTGGTAAAGAAATTGCTTTAGAACTAAGCCGATTAGGAGCAGAAGTGTTTATTAATTACTCTTCTTCTGATAAAAAAGCTGAAGAAGTTGTAAATTCAATAAAAAGTTCGGGAGGTAAAGCTCATAAATTAAAATTTGATGTTTCAAAAGAGGATTCTGTCAGTTCAGCTTTTGAAGAAATAATTAAAATTAATGGCGCCATTGATATCCTCATTAACAATGCTGGAATTACTAGAGATGGACTATTGATGAGAATGAAATCGGAACAATGGGATGATGTACTAAATACAAACTTAAAGGGAGTTTTTCTTTGTACAAAATATGCTTCAAAATTTATGATGAAAAAAAGAAGTGGTAGTATCGTAAATATTTCATCTGTTGTTGGAATAATTGGTAATCCTGGTCAAGCAAATTATTCTGCAGCCAAAGCTGGGGTTATTGGATTTACCAAAACTTGCGCTAAAGAATTTGCCTCAAGAGGTATAAACGTTAATGCAATAGCTCCAGGTTTTATAGAAACAGAGATGACTGAAAAACTTAATACTGAAGAGATTCTAAAAGTTATTCCTTTAGGTAAATTAGGAAGTTGTATGCAAATTGCAAACTTAGTTTCATTCTTAGTTTCAAGTGATGCAGGAAGTTACATTACAGGGCAAACAATCAGTATTGACGGGGGTATGAGTATATAGTTATGTACTTTCATAAGGCTGACCTAATTCATCTCTCAACCTTCTAATTTTTTGTAAAAGTTTTAGTCTTCGACTTCTAGCAGTTAAAGTCAAAAAAAATCTTAAAGGAAAGTATATCAGAGTCATAGCAATCGCGAGGATTGCGGTAAGAGTAAAAATAAGATTATTTGTTTCTTCCATATCTTAAAGATACTCTTATTTAAGTTAATTTGTATCTCTAATTAAAAGAAATTCGGCTTTCCCCACTTAATTAAATATCCCTTAAAAATGATTCTATGGGAGATTAGAATAAGACTAAAGATCGAGTAAACATGGCTAAACAGTTAAGTTTTTCTAATGAATCAAGAGAAGCGCTAGAAAAAGGTGTAAATTTCGTAGCTAATGCGGTAAAGGTTACTATTGGGCCAAAAGCAAAAAACGTAGTAATAGAGAGAAAATTTGGTTCACCAGATATAGTTAGAGATGGGTCCACAGTTGCCAAAGAGATTGAGATTGAGAACCCTATTTCTAATTTGGGTGCGAAATTAATAGAACAAGTTGCATCCAAGACAAAAGAAAGTGCAGGAGATGGAACAACAACAGCCACTATTTTGACTCAGAAGATGGTTCAAGAGGGATTAAAAAATATTGCTTCTGGTGCCAGTCCTATTGAGTTAAAAAAAGGTATGGAGATAGGCCTGGCTTTTGTTCTAGAAAAATTGAGTTCCAAAAGTATTTCATTAAGTGGTGCTGATATCCAAAAAGTTGCAACAGTTAGTGCCGGAGGTGATGAAGAAATTGGATCTATAATTTCGAAGGCAATGGATATTGTTACTTCGGATGGTGTAATAACTGTTGAGGAATCTCAATCACTAGATACAGAATTAGATATAACTGAGGGAATGTCTTTTGATAGAGGCTATAGTTCTCCATATTTCGTAACAGACCAAGAAAGACAAGTTTGTGAACTTGAAAACCCTAAAATATTAATAACTGATCAAAAAATTTCAACTTTAGTTGATCTGGTTCCAATACTTGAAGAAATTCAGAAATCCGGCTCACCTTTTCTAATTCTTGCTGAAGATATCGAAGGAGAGGCTTTAACCACCTTAGTTTTGAATAAGAATAGTGGAGTCTTAAACGTAGCTTCCGTAAGAGCTCCGTTATTTGGCGAGAGAAGAAAAGCTGCCCTTGAAGATATTGCTATTCTTACTGGAGCTAAGTTAATTAGTGAAGATAAATCGATGACACTTGATAAAGTGTCGATTAATGACTTAGGCAAAGCAAAAAAAATAACTATCACGAAGGACAAAACTACAATTGTTGCCTTCGAAGACACTAAAGATTTGGTTAAAGCGCGAGTAGAAAAATTAAAAAGAGAAGTTGATATAACAGACTCAGAGTATGATCAGGACAAAATCAATGAAAGGATAGCAAAACTAGCTGGAGGAGTAGCACTTATTAAAGTTGGAGCTGCAACAGAAACAGAGATGAAGTACAAAAAGTTAAGAATCGAAGATTCCCTTAATGCTACGAAAGCTGCTATTGAGGAGGGTGTAGTTTCTGGAGGTGGACAAACTTTAATTGAAATATCAGATGACCTTTTAAAGGTAAGTCAAACATCTTCCGATGATTTAAGAACAGGGATAAATATACTAAAAGAAGCCCTTTTAGAACCTACTAAACAAATAGCAAAAAATGCTGGTTTTAATGGTGATGTGGTTGTCGCCGAAATTAAAAGACTTAACAAAGGCTTCAATGCTAATTCAGGAAAATATGAGGATTTAAAAGATTCAGGAATATTAGATCCAACCAAAGTAATAAGATTAGCTCTTCAAGATTCAGTATCTATTGCAGCTATGCTCCTCACAACAGAAGTTGCGATGGCTGACATTCCAGAGCCTGAAACCTCAGCCCCTGGAGGACCAGGTGGTGATCCAATGGGAGGTATGGGTGGCATGGGTATGCCAGGTATGGGTGGCATGGGTATGCCAGGTATGGGTGGCATGGGTATGCCAGGTATGGGTGGCATGGGTATGCCAGGTATGGGTGGCATGGGTATGCCAGGTATGGGTGGCATGGGTATGCCAGGTATGGGTGGCATGGGTATGCCAGGTATGGGTGGCATGGGTATGCCAGGTATGGGTGGCATGGGTATGCCAGGTATGGGTGGCATGGGTATGCCAGGTATGGGTGGCATGGGTATGCCAGGTATGGGTGGCATGGGTATGCCAGGTATGGGTGGCATGGGTATGCCAGGTATGGGTGGCATGGGTATGCCAGGTATGGGTGGCATGGGTATGCCAGGTATGATGTAAGAAGCTAACTAGCTTTTTTATCTTTATTAATCCATTTTCTTAAATTTTTAATATTAGGTAGTGGTAATTTTGGGGTTTTAATATATTGATTTACTTGAGTAAAATCTTGCTTAGTATTAAAGACTTGATTATTGTTAGAAATTTTTAGATTATTTGATTCACAATTTGTTTCTTCTAAATTTTCTAAAGTTTTTAAAGACTCAAGCCTAATTTGTTCTTGATTTTCTTCTTCATTATTTTCATCAATTAAAGTTATTTGTTCTTGATTTTCTTCTTCATGATGAAATTCCCTTAGTGCTGAGCTATGGATTAATAGATCATTTAATGAATCAATCCCAAATCTATGGACCCACTTAAGAACTACATTATCTTTAAGCAAAGAATTATTTTCTAAAGAGGCTTGTTTAAAAACTTCTATTAAATGATTTTTTAAAAGCATAAAATTTCTAATTTAACTTTCTATTTAACAGAGGCCTTATGATAATCAAGGATAAAACTGTTAAAGAAAATAAAATTGAGATACAACTCTTACAAGTTAAATCACCATATGGGGCATGTAAAGCCACTAATTCTAAATCCATAGTTTGTGTATAGGCAGTCCTAATTGGTTCAATAGCAAAAGTTAATGGATTTAATGAAGCTAACCATCCCAGCCAATTTGGCATAAAAGAGATTGGAGCTAAAGCAGTACTCGCGAAGAGAAGAGGTAAATTTATTACGAATATAAGAGCGATTAATTCAATATGTCCAGGTAAAACAAACGCTAAACATAAACTTATTGAAGTCACAAAAAGAACTAATAAAATTAGTGTTGTAAAAACAATTCCTAAACCATATAAGTTGGGCCATCCATAACCCAAAAGGTATGAAACAAACATTATTACAATACTCTGAACAAAGCTCAAGATTGTTATGTATAAAAAAGAAGATAAAACTATGGATAATCTACTGGTTAAAGGCGCCACAAGTAATCTATTAAGAAATCCAAACTCTCTATCAAACATTAAAGGAAGACCAGAGTTTAGGGCTCCGCTAAAAGCAGTAAAAACAATAAGTCCTGCTCCTAAAAAATTCCCATAAGAATCAACTCCTGGTAAAAAACCTTCAGGAGCTTTAGAGAATAATGCCCCAAATAAAAAAAGCCAAATTATAGGTTGTAATATTCCTGCTAAAAGAGTTGATGGTCTTCTTTTTAATTGAATAAATAATCTCTTTGTTAAGGCAAATGTTTCTTGATATAAAAAAAATAAATTATACTGTTGTAATTCCATAATTAGCAGTAATTAGAATTCATTATAGTTAGTTAACCAAAAGTTTTTTATCGCATGGATTGCTTTGATTCTTTTTTTAGGTCTCTTTTCCCTGCCATAGAAATTTCTGCATCCAATAATGTTTTCCCAGTTGATTGAAGATATACATCATCCAAGCTTGGCTGACTTTGGGTAAGAGAAAAAATTTCAAACTTTGAGAAGGCCAATTCCACTTTTAGCTTCGTAAGTAAATCTTTTTTCTTATCTGCTACAAAATTTATCGAGAAACCTTGAGCTTCATTTATGATAATCTGACTAATTCCATCTATTGAAGATAAAATTTGACATATATTGTTTGCTTCTTCCTGATTACTAAATTCTCTTACTTTCAAAGTTACTCTATCTCCTCCTAATTTATTTTTAAGCTCTGCAGGAGTCCCTTGTGCGATAACTCTTCCATCATCAATTATCACTAATCTGTCTGCTAATTTATCTATTTCATCAAGATAGTGACTGCTTAAAATAATAGTCATTCCATTATTTCTCAAATCTTTCAAAAGTTGCCATATAATATTTCTACTTTCAATATCTAAACCAACTGTAGGTTCATCCAGAATTAATACTTGGGGCAAATGTAAAAGTCCAGCTGCCAGATCTATTCTTCTTTTCATTCCCCCTGAATAAGTTCCGCACTTACGATCAATCCAATCATTCATTTCTAATTGATCTATTAATTTCTTTATCCTTTCATATTTTTTGTTTTTGTTAATGTGATATAAATCTGATTGAAAATCCAAAAGCTCTCGTCCAGTTAATATTTTATCAAGTGCAATATCTTGGGCAACATAACCAATTAATTCTCTAATTTTCCTTGAATTTTTTATCAGATTAATATTATTTAAAAAAACTTCTCCACTATCAGGCTCTATTAAAGTAGCGAGTATTTTTATTAGTGTTGATTTACCTGCACCATTTGGACCTAGTATTCCAAATAAAGTGCCAGCTTCAATTTCCATCGATAAATTTTTTAATGCATTGATATCTGAATAAGATTTTGATAGCCCTTTAACGTTTATATAATTCATCAAACTTACTATTTACTAAAAAACATTTTACATCTAATTTAATTACTAAGCAGAGATACTATAGATAAAAATATTTGCATAGATTGCTGCTCAAATTCTACAGATAATTGGGTTCTGGAAATTAATAACAAAAGACAAATGCCAAACATATAGAGAATAGACCACCTAAAAAGAGACTTTGCTCTTGAAAGATCATTAGGAGATTTCTCTAATTCATTTATTAATTGCAAAAGTCTTCCATTAAACGGCAACAACATAATTCCATATAAGAGACCCCCTTCAGGTAAAGCAAAGACTCCCATAATACTCATTAAAACTGTTGCCCATCCGTAACGAGAAATCGCTTTAGCAGTAAAAACAGATCCTTTAACAGAAGGAAGCATAGGAATACCAACAGATGCGTAATCATCCTTCAACAAAATTGCAAGTGCCCAAAAATGAGCTGGGGTCCATAACATTACTAAACCAAACAACCACCAACCACTAAGACCTACATGCCCTGTGGCAGCAGATGCTCCAACTAAGGGTGGTATCGCACCAGCAACTCCTCCGAAAACAATGTTTTTTGTAGTACGAGGTTTCAAAATAACTGTATACAAAATTACGTAGCTAAATAAACCAAGAAGAGTTAAACCCGCAGCTAAATAATTTACACCACTTATTAAAAGCATCGAAGCTGCCAAAGTACATGATACAGCAGCTAAAAATACAGTCTCAGATGACAATTTTCCTGCTGGCAAGGCTCTTTTGCTAGTTCTTGTCATCCTCTTATCTAATTCCATTTCCCACAAGCAATTAAGAGCTCCTGCTGCTGCTGCTGCCAAAGCGCCTCCACCTAAAGTACAAATAAGTTTCGGCGAAGACAAAGGCCATTCTTCTGTTAAAGCCATTCCTCCCAAAGTTGTTGCCAATAAAAGTGGAATTAATCTAGGTTTTGCGACTTCAAGCCAAGGTGGTAAAGTTAATCTTTTTCTTGAAGGTACAACTTCATCCCTAATCGGAGGTTTATAGTTCAAGTTTTCTAAGTTACTACTGTTCATGAATTGATACCAACCATTTGAGAATTTGGGGAGTGGATTAGGCCTTTTTTGGTAAAAGGATTTCTAAAAATTAATGTTGTTAATATCGCAATAAATAAAGAGGCGTTAAGTTGATGACCAATAATAAAAATAGGTTCATTCAAATTTGTTTTAAGACTTAAAACACCCAAAGCAATTTGGGAAAACAAGAGAAAGATAAGAGCTGAGAGATATTTCCAATTTTCATTAAGCAAACTTCTCTTATAAATAGCAGTAGCAATAATCAATAGAATTGAAAAAGCAATTGGGAAAGCAAATAATTTATGAGTATTGAGAATTAGACATTGTTTATTAAAAGATAAGCAAATATGTGCTGACCAGGTTGATGAAAGCCTTACTCCAATAAAAGATTGAATCAAAGTAAGTAAAATAGGAACAAACAATAATAATCTCCACCAAATTAAAGGCTCTTCTATGTCGTCATTTTCTAAATTTTGATTTATTGAAATTGTTGTAATGAGAAGAAGAAAAGCTATTAAAAGATGACCAGTAACAGTATATGAATCAAGCAGGTTTATTACTGTTAAAGCTCCAAAAGATCCTTGGACAATAATGAGAAAAAGTAATAATGAATAAGTTTTAGGTAACCAATTTGGAATTTCATTTTTCCAAATAATTGAAAGGACAAATTTAAAAAGAATTAATATTCCAACCAGAAAAGCGTCTAGCCGATGAAACCACTCTAGAAATACTCTTAGGTTCATATGATTAAAAGGCAAAAAAGATCCATAACATAATGGCCAATCTGGACAGGCAAGTCCCGCCTCCATGACTCTCGTAGCACCTCCAATTACGATTAGAGCAATGAGTGCGATTACACTATGACTTCCCAACCTTTTAAAAATTGTCAGATATTTTGATTTATATAATTGGTTATTAATCAAATTGATAAAACCTATTAATTTGCATAATAAATTAGATTTAAAAACCAAACATTAATTAAAAATTAATATGTTTAATTTAAAAAATAATTTACTAATTTAATCTTTTTTCCCTGACAATTAACTCTAAAAAGTTATTAATAATACGCCTTTTATTTCATAAATCTTAAGAAGTTGTGAATTTAAATGTTTTTCTTTTAATAGAGGGATGCAGGATTAAAAAAATTGAATATCTTGAGGATATAAATACAAAATTTTTAAGGAATCAATTGTTAAATAAAAAAATTTATTTAATACTAATTATTTCCCTCGTTTTTGCTATATCTTTTTGGATTGGTTTTAATGTAAATCTGCTCCCTGCTCAAGCAAGTATTAATGCACCAATCTACGATGAACTTTTTAAAATTCTTTTCATCATTGGATTAATTATTTTTATAGGAATGACAATAGCAGTTATTTATAGCTTATTTAAGTTTAGGAAAAGAAATGATCAAATAGGCGATGGAATAGCTTTAGAGGGAAATTTAAGCTTAGAAATTGTATGGACAATTATCCCTTCTATAATTGTTTTATTAATAGGTCTATATAGCTACAACATCTACGATCGAATGGGAGGGATGAAAGAACTTAATCATAACCACGAAATGATGAGTTCTAACTCTGAAAAAATATGGGCTGGAATAAGTCAAACTTCTGATAATGAAATAGCAATAAATAATTTATCAATTGAAGTTTCAGCTATGCAATTTGCATTTCTATTTAATTATCCCAAGGGCAATTTCATTTCAGGAGAACTACACGTTCCTGTTGATCAAAAAGTATCAATGAAAATGGAATCCAAAGACGTAATTCATGCTTTTTGGGTACCAGAGTTCAGAATTAAACAGGATATTATTCCTGGACAACCAACTATTCTAAATTTCACTCCTACAAAAGTAGGAAAATATCCGATAATTTGCGCAGAATTATGTGGCCCATATCATGGAGGGATGAGAGCCTCCATAATTGTTGAAGAAGAATCTGATTACAACGAATGGTTTAACAAAAATAAAAAACCAGAGGTGAATTTATGACAATATCAATTGATCCACAAAAAACTAATAATGAAAGCCTTCAACCTAAAGGCTGGCTTAGATACTTTAGTTTTAGCCTTGATCATAAAGTAATTGGGATACAATACTTAGTATGCGGTTTTCTTTTCTATTTAATAGGAGGAACTTTAGCGAGCGCTATAAGAATTGAACTAGCTAGTCCAATGTCTGATTTTATGCCAAGAGATGTTTATAACCAAGTTTTAACCCTGCATGGAACAATAATGATATTCCTTTGGATAGTGCCTGTAGTAAACGGTGCTTTTGGAAATTACTTAATTCCTTTTTATGTAGGTGCTAGAGACATGGCATTCCCAAGATTAAATGCCGTAGCTTTTTGGTTAATTCCTCCCTCAGGTTTGATGCTGGTGGCGAGCTATTTTGTTGAGGGGGCTGCTCAGGCTGGATGGACGGCTTATCCTCCTTTGAGCATAACTACTCCTCAATCGGGACAAATTATTTGGATTCTTAGTGTTCTATTACTTGGAGGCAGTTCTATATTTGGTGGAATAAACTTTATTGCGACCATTATCAAATTAAGAAGGCCAGGATTAAAACTTATGCAATTGCCAATGTATTGTTGGGCAATGCTTGGGACAAGTCTTTTAGTTGTTTTGTCAACTCCTGTTTTAGCAGGCACTTTAATTCTACTTAGCTTCGATATCATCGCTAATACAGGTTTTTTTAACCCTGTTTTAGGTGGCAATGTTGTAGTTTATCAGCATTTATTTTGGTTTTATTCTCATCCAGCTGTCTACATTATGGTACTTCCTGCTTTTGGTTTAGTAAGTGAAATACTTCCTGTACATGCTAGAAAACCACTTTTTGGATATACAACAATGGTTTTTTCAATAATGGGGATAGTTGTTTTAGGTTTAGTTGTTTGGGCTCATCACATGTTTACAAGTGGAACGCCACCTTGGATGAGATTGTTCTTTACTATCGCGACAGCATTTATTGCTGTTCCTACTGGGATAAAATTTTTCAATTGGGTTGCAACATTATGGGGAGGTAAAATTTCAATCAATAGTGCAATGTTATTCTCTTGCGGATTTATTATAAATTTTGTTTTTGGAGGTATTACAGGAGTTGCTTTGGCACAGGTCCCTTTTGATATTCACGTACATGATACCTATTTCGTTGTAGCCCATTTTCATTACATAGTTTATGGCGGAACTGTTTTTATTATTTTCTCATCGATATATCATTGGTTCCCCAAAGTAACTGGAAAAATGCTAAGTGAAAAGTTAGGAATTTTACATTTTATCATTACCTTTATTGGATTTAACTTGTGCTTTGCTCCTCAACATTGGCTCGGTTTAAATGGAATGCCGAGAAGAGTCGCTGAATATGATCCTCAATTCCAGTTCGTGAATCAAATTAGTAGCATTGGGGCTCTTTTGATGGCTATAAGCACAATTCCTTTTTTAATTAATGTTTTCCTTAGTGTAAGAAATGGAAAAGAGGCTGGAGATAACCCTTGGAATGCTCTTACACCTGAATGGTTAACATCTTCTCCACCTCCAGTTGAAAATTGGGAAGGAGAAGCTCCATTAGTTGAAGAACCTTATGGTTATGGTAAGGAATTTTTGAACACAAATAAAAACATATGACAACTCTAGATAGCTCAAAAGAAATTCAAAAAAATAATTCTGAAGTCAAAGAAACACATGAAGACTTCAGAATGTTTGGTCTTATAACTTTCCTAATTGCAGACGGAATGACTTTTGCTGGATTTTTTGCTGCTTATCTAACTTATAAAGCAGTAAATCCATTACCTGATGGTGCTATTTATGAATTAGAACTTCCAATACCTACACTAAATACAATTTTATTACTTGTTAGTAGTGCAACTTTCCATAAAGCAGGTAAAGCACTTTTAAAAGATAAAAACTCTGATTCCCAAAAATGGTTGTTTTTTACTGCTTTTCTTGGAATTATATTTTTAATATGTCAATTATTTGAATATTTTCATTTACCTTTTGGATTAACCGATAATTTGTTTGCAAGTACTTTTTATGCTCTTACTGGTTTTCATGGATTACATGTCACTTTAGGCACATTAATGATTTTAATTATTGCATGGCAATCGAGAATCAATGGTGGAAGATTAACTAGTCAAAATATGTTCCCATTGGAAGCTGTTGAATTGTACTGGCATTTTGTAGATGGAATATGGGTTATTTTATTTATTATTTTGTATCTTTTATAAAAAGATAATTTTAAAAATTAAATATATTTTTTATTAATTTATATTGCCACAGTTCTCCTTTTTAGTAAGAATAAATAGTTAGAAATTTGTCAGATAATGCTAGAAGGAAAAGAACTTCTTGAAAAAGCAAAATTACTAAGTAAAAAATCTGAAGATGAGATAGCGAAAGGTTGTGGTTACGTTGGTCCTAGCGGAAGAATCTTAAGAAAAAGTTTTTACAGGGCGCTTATCGAAGCTAAGGGTTACAAAATAGGAAATGGTCGTCAGGGGAAAAATGGTAACAGAGCTTCAAGAGGCCGACAGACAGAATTCAAAACTAAAGTTCATGGCAATGGGAATCTATTAATTGGTAAAGCCTACACCAAAAGATTAGGTCTAGAACCTGGTCAGGAATTTAAAATCGATCTTAAAAAAGAGTCAAAAACAATTTATCTGATTCCATTAAATTAAAAAAATATATTTTACCAACCGTTTTCTTTAAGCCACTCCGAAGAAATATTGTTAGAAGAGAAATCTTGTTTACTATTTTTATTAAAAAAAAGTAATTTCTCTACATATTTAATTAGTGCATCTGCCTCAAGGTTTACGCTATCACCAATATTTAATTTATTTAGATTTGTGTTATGCCAAGTATGAGGAATTATCGCGATAGTAAATATTTCTCCTTCATTCTCATATTTTGCAATTGTAAGACTTATACCATTTACACAAATACTACCTTTATTAACTACATATTTCGAATAATTATTATTTTTCCACTTTATGGATAAAAGCCAAGATTTCTCTAATTTTTCTATATTCTCAACTATACCAAGGCCATCAACATGTCCGCTGACTATATGTCCTCCTAGACGGTCAGATAACTTAACAGCGGGCTCCAAATTAACAATCTGATTAAGGTTAGACTTTAGTCCTAAAGTTGTTTTTTTTAATGTTTCCTCGCTAACATCAACAGTAAATTTGTTTTGAAAAATCTCTTTAACTGTCAAACAAGTGCCATCAACAGCTATGCTGTCTCCGATTGAAATTTCAAATAAGTTATCAAGAATTTCAATTTCTAAAATATTTTTTTCTTGTTTTAGTTTTCCAATTGATTGAATTATTCCTGTGAACATAGATTTAAAAAAAATATTTTTGCAAAATTTTGTGTTTACTTTAATTTACTTTAAAACAATTTCAATTATAAATAAATTAAAGAGTAAATAAAAAGAAATTGTTCATATAGATGATTATTAATTCACAAAAAAGATCATTTGGTAAAGGAGAAAAAGTGAGCTTATTCACTTTAGGGACAATGCGATCAACTGAAAGTCTCGAAAAAATGTATAGCATAATTAAAAATGCCTATTATGTAGGAATTAACCACATAGAAACAGCACCTTCTTATGGTGATGCTGAATCGCTTATTGGAAGTTCGATAAAAAAACTAGAAATAGAAGAGAATATAAAAGGTAAAAATTGGGTGATTACTTCCAAAGTTTTACCAAAAGGTGATTTTTACTTTTTAAAAAATAATTTTAAAAAGTCTCTTAAAAATTTAAATCGCGAGAAAATTAATAATCTCGCAATTCATGGAATCAACTTAAAACAACATCTAGATTGGGTCATAGCTGGCGAGGGTAAGAAATTCATATCATGGATACTTGAGAAGGAGCTAGTTGATCAAGTTGGTTTTAGTTCACACGGAAGTTATTCACTAATAAAAGAAGCAATTAACTGTGAAGTTTTTAGTTTTTGTAGTCTACATTTACATTATTTAGATCAATCTAAAATTGCTTTGGCAGAGGAAGCTTTAAAAAAAGGTATGGGCGTATTAGCAATATCGCCTGCAGATAAAGGAGGTAGATTATATTCTCCAAGTGATATTTTGTTAGAGGCATCTAAACCTTTTCATCCCCTAGAATTAGCTTATCGATTTCTTTTAGCAAAAGGCATTACAACTTTGTCCTTGGGGGCGACAAACAAAAAGGATTTTGAATTAGCTCATAAACTTAGAAACTCCTTAAAGAAACTTACAAAACTTGAAAAAAGCGCCTTGAATAAAATTGAGGAAGTTGCTAATGAAAGATTAAACTTTTCCAAATGTGAACAATGCAGATGTTGTCTACCATGCCCAAATGAAGTACCTATTCCAGAAATCCTTCGTTTAAGGAATATTTATATCGGTTATGGACAATTAGAATTTTCAAAAGAAAGATATAATTTAATAGGAAAAGCTGGCCACTGGTGGGAGGAAAAAAATTCCTCATTTTGCAAAGAGTGTAATAAATGTATTCCTAAATGTCCTAGTAAATTAGATATCCCAAAGTTGTTAAAACAAACCCATAACTTACTTCTCGACAATCCTACAAAAAGATTATGGAGTTAAAGATTCATTCCAAGAATTTTCAAGCTTAATTTTTTCTTCATTTGTCAAGATAGGGAAAGACCAGCTATTATCCCAGCATTTTTGAGAAGGTCCTGAGATAGGTAACAACTCAGATTTATATTTACTTTGTAAATAATCACTATTAAATGGTAGATACCAACCTTGACTTACTAATTTATCAACTACAGATTTCTGTTCAAAAGATTTAATCCAATCAGTTAATTTTGCATTATTTAGATTTGATCGACTAAGGAGAAAATGCCACATCAAAGGCACCCCTTGGCTTGGGAAAGCTAGAGAAAGCCTTGGATCTATTTTTAAATATTTTGAGCAGAGACTGAAAGGAACTATAGCGACGCAAGCATCAGAATTAATCAACCAATTGAGCATATTTTCATCATCAAATAACATAGCTTGGCTTTTGAGCTTTTTTAAAGAGTTAGATGTATTAATTTTTTCAGCAATTGACATTAAAATTCTAGGACTTTTTGGAAAAATAATTTTCCCCTTTAATTTTTTTGATAGGAGGAAATCCCAAGTATTTCTTGCCGAACTTATTAGTTCTTTATTATTTTTAATAATAATTGTGTATGGGACTACGCCAATAGGAAATAATTTACTCCTTTGAATTTCATTAAAACTTCCTAAAAATTCTATCGATCTCTTATCCAAGTTTTTGATAAATGGATATTCATTTATTTTTTCAAATTCCGCAAAATTTATACTAGTAATCCATCCATCATTTATTAACGTAAAGTCAGAGTTGAAAATTGTGTTTCTATTTTTATTTAGCTGGATACTTTTAAAATTAATTTTTTCCTGTTTCCAATCTTTCGGGATAGTATCTTTAAAAGACTGAGGATAAAGGGAATTTTGTAGTGCTATCTTCACTTTATTAGGAAGATTACTGCAAGAGTTTAAGAGAAATAAAAGCGAAAGCTTACCACAATTTAAAAATGTTCTTCTGGTTGCAAATTTAGATGGCATTTAGCAATCCTTCCCTAAAGAAATTTGACCTATAGCCTTCATTATTTCCAGATTTTGTTGACACAATGAAACTATTTCTTTATTTTTAAAACCATTTAAGAAAGCAAGTATTGATATTCCACCTGCACCAACACCTTCTTTCACATGACCTAATTCATAATCCGTTAATTCTTTAAATATTGACGATTTAAAATTTAAAGGGCTTGCTAAACCTAATAAGTGAACATCATATCTCTCATTAATTAAGTTTAATAAATCATTTAAAGAATTATCTTTTACGAGCCATCCAGTTGTCGCAATAAAAACATCCTGAACAAAGTCATCTTTATTTTTAACATCTACGAATTCTAATGCAAGCAAAATGACCGCGATCATTTGACTTCCACCAGACAATATTACCGGTTGATCTGCTAACCTTGCACCAATTAATAAACCCATTGAGAAAGCTTGAAAAGGATCTCCCACTGATGCAATAACATCAAAAGAGTCACAATTAGTTTCTAGATTTGCATTGTGAAGTCCTTTTTGTACTATATGTCTTCTAAGTTCTCTTGGAGCTTTAAATAAGCTACTCCCTACTAAATTAGAAACCCTCAAACCAAAAGCTTCCATTACTGCCTGAGCAGTTGTGGTTCCTCCTGGTACAGATTCAGAAATTAAAATAGGTTGTTTTAGGGATTTTCCAATGGCAAGTCCTCTTTCATAAAGATTTAAAACTCTTTTTTTAGTCATAGATCTACCAGTAGTAAGACAATTTGATGGTCCCAAGTCCTTATCTTCTACAGCTAAATGATTAAAGTAAGGCTTTACTCCTATGCCTAAAGGAACAACAACTGGATAAGCATTAATAAGCTTTGAACAAACATAACTTATTAAGGCTGGTGTTACTCCTGCATTAAGGAGAGGCAATTTATATTTATGATCTTTTGTTGCACCCTTAAGCAAAAATTCAGCATCTGCGAGTGCAGTAATTCTCCTAGATTTTGCATTAATACCTGCAGCGGAAATTCCGGGAATTTGAGATGTATTAGTACCTGCAATTACAAGAAATATTTTGAAATTTTTTATATTATTTTTCACTATTCTTAGTCTGTTAGGTTGTATTTTTTTATTAGATTTGCAACCAAAATAATTTATCCCAAATTCTTTACTATACATTTTTTATTCTTTGTTAATGATTCAAATCAACTAGACTATGTAATAATCTTGGAGGATCTGGAATAATTAATTTAAATCTTGGAAAAATTGAATAAGCAACTACATGTACCGTTAAAACATAAACTATTTCTTGAAAAATTATTAATAAAATTGCAACTAATTGGATACTTAAAATTGAGGGAGAAAAAGGCAAATTAAAAAATCCAATAAACTTTTCTATTAGACCATAACTTGCTCTAGTAATTAGCACCCAAAGATTATCTCCAACCAATGCAGATAATGCTATTACTCGCAGGAAGAAACCGATGGTTCCAATAATAACCCCTAAAGTCAAACTAAGTCTCCAACTCTTTTCTTTAAGCCAAGACCAGCCCAACCAAAAAGACAAGCCTCCATATGGGAATAAAAATAAAGTTCCTCTTAAGGGTCCCATAATTACAAAAAGAAGCAGAAATTGTATTAGGAGTCCCTCTAATGCAGCTTTAGTACCTCTTCGTAAGTGCAATAAGATAATTGGGAGGGGTAAAATCAATCTTAAAAAAGCTCCTCCAATTGGCAAATAATATAAAGCTACCCATAATAATGACGAAAGAGATGCTAAATATGAGGTCTCGACTAAATTTAATGCCTGATTTTTTGTTGTTATTTTCATCTTTTATTGAATATATTTAATTAATTTTTATTCATGATTTATTTTTTTGAATCGAGAATTCGTTCAATCTTTTCTATTTCAAAATTTACATCAGAATTCCTCAATATGGTACTTAAATCTTCAGTAGGATATTTTGGATCTACATCTTTTAAGATAAATATTATTTTGTAAGATTGAAGCTCAACTTTTTCTTTTTTTAAAGAATTCTTATTTTTGGTATTTTTTTGTTTTTCTATTTTGTCTACATTTGTAGAATTTTTATTTTCTAAAATAACTTTTGGCTTATTTATTTTTTCTGTTTTTTCATAATTTTTTTCATTAATCTCTACATTTTCTTTTAAGGTATCTTTTTCACTATTTAAATTTTTTTGAAAATCATCATTTTGACTAATTTGTTCTAAATCGTCGAAACTACTTTCAAGAAAATTTCCAATTTTTCCTCCAGTACATGATTGTAATAAAATTAAAAAAATTGATAAAAAAATTTCTTTTTTTAAAGTCATATCTTTTCTAACTTTTCTTTCTCCTCGAAGTTTTTTTATTACTAGTTTTTGTTCTCTTTGTAATAGATCCTTTTTTATCTTTTAGTTTTTCTTCCAGAAGAACTACTGCATCATCAATTGAAAATTTTTCTAAATCGGTATCTTTTGCAAGAGAAACATTAGTTTTGCCACATTTTAAATAGACCCCATATCTTCCATTTAATATTTGGATTTTTTCTTTAAATTCTTTCGGTTTTCCAAAATCTTTAAGTACCTCTTGACCTCCTCTACCCATTTTTGGCATCGCAAGAATTTCTAAAGCTCTTTTGAGATCAACAGTAAAAACATCATCCTCTTTTTTTAATGATCTATTTTCAGACTCATTTTCATTTTTAATCCATTTAATATAAGGGCCAAATCTTCCTCTATCCGCCTCAACAACACCTCCTTCAGGATGACCTCCTAACAATCTAGGTAAACTTAAAAGTACAAGAGCTTCAGCAAGAGTTAAATCATCAGTTTTCAACTCTTTGGGTAATGAAGCTCTTCTCGGTTTAGCTTTATCTTGATCATTATTTCCCAATTGTACGTAAGGTCCATAAGGGCCAAATCTTAGAAAGACTTTTTCCCCAGTTTTTGGATCAGTTCCAAGATCTGATGGGCCACTTAAAATCTGATCAACTTGCTTTATGTCTAAATCTCCAGGAGTAATATCCATTGGAAGATTACCTTTGGCCTGAATTTCATTACCAAATTCATCAATTTTTGTACCCTCTAGCCAAGGTCCGTTAGAGCCTATTCTGACTACGCAAGGAAGGTCCTCGAAATCGACTTGTCTATAAGCTTTACCATCAATGTCACCCTCTGTTTTCTGAACTTTTACCTCCAAACCATTTTTACCTTTATAGAAAGTCTCGAGGTATGGTAGCCACTCAAGATTGCCTGAAGATATTTCATCCAATGAAGACTCCATTTTTGCTGTAAAAGTGGTATCAACCAAATCAGGAAAATGTTCTTCTAATAGAGCGGTAACAGCAAAAGCAGTAAACGTTGGAGCTAAAGTATTTGAAGATATATTTGCATAACCTCTATCCACAATTGTCCCAATAATGCTTGCATAGGTAGAAGGTCTTCCAATCCCTTCTTTTTCAAGAACTTTAACTAATGCAGCCTCTGTATATCTTGCAGGCGGTTTGGTTTCATGAAAAGTAGATTCCTTATCAGTAACTTCAAGCCTTGTTCCAGTTGTTAGGTTTGGAAGAATAATTTCTTGTTGTTCAAGGGATGAACTTGGGTCATCACTTCCCTCGACATAAGCTCTGAAGAATCCTGCGAAATCAATACTTTTGCCGCTCGATTTAAATAAACCATCCCCCACACTAATTTCAGCATTAATCATAGTTAGCCTAGCTTCCGCCATTTGACTAGCTACAGTTCTTTTCCAAATTAAATCGTAAAGAGATAAGTCTCTACCCGTCAGATTAGTTTCCTTTGGCGTTTTAAATACCTCACCTGCAGGTCGAATAGCTTCGTGTGCTTCTTGAGCATTTCTTGCAGTTGAATTAAATTGTCTTGGTGAATTAGATAAATATTCTTTTCCATACATAGAACTGACACATTCTCTAGCAGCTCTTGTGGCTTGTTCGGAAAGATGAACTGAATCAGTCCTCATATATGTTATGAAACCTCTCTCATAAAGCCCTTGTGCACATCTCATAGTTTCTCTTGCAGACAAACGAAGCTTTCTATTTGCCTCTTGTTGCAATGTACTTGTTGTAAATGGAGGAACTGGCTTACGTGTGGATGGTTTTTTTTCAATTTTTGAGACTAACCAATCCTCGGAGGAAAAAGTCTTCAATAAATCATTTACTTTATCTTCTCCAATTATTAAAGATTTATTTCCTTGTTTTAATTTTCCGGTCTCTTCATCGAAATCGGAACCATTGGAAATTCTTTGACCATTTAGACTAAATAGTTTAGTTTCGAAAGTTATATTATCTTTTACTAGGGAAGCTTTAATTCCCCAGTAACTAGCTTTTTTAAAGGATCTTCTTTCTCTCTCTCTTCTAACAAGAAGCCTTACAGAAACTGATTGAACCCGACCAGCAGATAATCTGGGGGCTACCTTCTTCCAAAGTAAAGGAGATAATTCATATCCAAAAAGCCTGTCCAAGATTCTTCTAGTTTCTTGAGCCTGAACAAGTTCCATATCAATTTCTCTTGTTTGATCTAAAGCTTTATTAATTGCCTTTTTTGTAATTTCATGAAAAACCATTCTCTTAGTTGGTATTTTAGGCTTCAGTATTTGCAGAAGATGCCAGCTAATACTCTCTCCCTCTCTATCTTCATCAGTTGCCAGTAATAGTTGGGTAGCACCTTTCAAAGCATCTTTCAGCTCTTTAACAACCTTTTTCTTATCTTTAGGAACTATGTAAAGTGGTTCAAAATCTTCCGTTGTATTAACTCCAATCCTTGACCATTTTTCCTTTTTAACTGCAGCAGGGATTTCAGCCGCCCCTTTTGGAAGATCTCGTACATGTCCCATTGAAGCAAGAACTTCATAATTAGAAGGCAAAAACTTTCTTATAGTTTTTGCTTTGGTGGGACTTTCAACAATAACTAGTGTGTGATCCAAGGTTTATTTCAAAAATTGGTGTTTTTGTTCAGTTAGGGCATATTATGATTATTTGAAACTTTTTCAAGTAATTTCTCTTGAAAATTTCAAAAATCATACCCACAAATTATAATCAAGTTAAGATTAACTCTTTCACCATTACAATCAATCATCTAATTTAATCCTATTTAATAAAGTGCCCAACGAAATCTTTACAATTAATTTAAATGCGCAAGCCATTATTCCAGAGGCTTTTATCTTATTAGGTATCGTTGGAACTCTTCTTGTAGATTTAGCAGGAGAAAAAACTGCATCAAAGTGGGCACCAATAATATGTTATTTATCAATTGGCAGTTCTCTTTTAAGTTTAGCCTTTCAATGGAGTAATCCAGTTAATAGTGCATTCCTTGGTTCCTTTAATTCAGATAATTTAGCAATCGCATTTAGAGCAATAATTGCTTTATCAACTTTAGTTTCTTTACTCATAAGCTGGCGTTATACAGAACAAAGTGGAAGCCCTATTGGGGAATTCGCAGCAATAGTTCTTTCAGCCACACTTGGGGCAATGCTTCTATGTGGATCTACTGACCTTATTAGTGTATTTATATCACTTGAGACTCTATCGGTAGCAAGTTATTTACTTTCTGGTTACCTCAAGAGAGATCCAAGAAGTTCAGAAGCAGCTTTAAAATACTTACTTGTTGGATCTGCTGCTGCTGCAGTCTATTTGTATGGATCCTCTTTTCTTTATGGATTAAGTGGTTCAACAAACTTAGCCACAATTGGTTTAGAGATTATCAACAAGCCATCATTCATTACTTCTTTAGCTCTTGTATTCGTTTTATCAACTGTTGCATTTAAAATAGCTGCTGTTCCTTTTCATCAATGGACTCCTGATGTATATGAGGGATCACCTACACCTGTAGTAGCTTTTTTATCGGTAGGTTCAAAAACAGCAGGGTTTGCATTTGCAATAAGAATATTAAGCACTACTTTCTCTTCTTTCGATGAGGAATGGAAACTTTTATTTACTATTTTGGCCATCCTGAGCATGGTTTTAGGAAATGTTGTAGCTCTAGCTCAAACATCAATGAAAAGGATGCTAGCTTATAGTTCCATTGGTCAAGCTGGGTTTGTAATGATTGGAATAGTATCTGGTACACAAGATGGTTTATCAGCTGCTGTTTTATATTTGGCTGCTTATCTATTTATGAATTTGGGTGCATTTTCATGTGTAATACTTTTTTCACTAAGAACTGGTTCTGACAGGATTCTTGATTACTCAGGACTTTACCAAAAAGATCCTCTCATCACATTAGGCTTAAGCCTTTGTCTTCTATCACTTGGAGGTTTACCGCCAATGTTAGGATTTTTTGGAAAGATATATTTGTTCTTTGCAGGTTGGGCAAATCATCAATATCTTTTAGTAATCGTAGGATTAGTAACTTCAGTTATATCTATTTATTACTATATATCAGTGATAAAAATGATGGTAGTTAAAGAACCACGAGAAGCTTCTGAAATAGTCAAATCATATCCTGAAATTAACTGGAGAATTGTAGGATTGCCTCCCTTGAGAATTGCACTCTATACTTGCGTGGCGGTAACTGCTCTTGGAGGAATCTTATCTAATCCTCTCTTTAAATTAGCTAACACAGCAGTATCAGAAACTCCTTTCTTACAAGATATTATTGCTACAGCAAACAATATTTCCTAGAAGAATTTTTCAATATATGTCTAAGAAAGTCGCAAGTTTAGAAAGCATATCTAAAACATATGGGAAAGATGATCTAACAGTTAAAGCCTTAGACAGCATAAATTTAGAAATTTATAAAGGTGATTATTTAGCTGTAATGGGAGCTAGTGGCTCAGGCAAAAGTACAGCTATGAATATCATTGGATGTCTAGATAGACCCTCTGAAGGTGTATATAAGTTAAATGGTATCCCTGTTGAAAATTTATCTGATGATGAGCTAGCGGAGATACGTAATCAAAAATTAGGCTTCGTTTTTCAACAATTTCATCTTCTTTCAGACGCAACTGCACTTGAAAACGTAATTTTACCAATGATTTATGCTGGTATTGAACCCGAACAAAGATTAGTCCGAGGTAAGAATGCCCTAAAAAAAGTTGGTCTTTCACAAAGAATGAATAATCGCCCAAACCAATTATCCGGAGGTCAACAACAACGAGTAGCTATTGCAAGGGCGATTATCAATAACCCTGCAATATTGTTGGCAGACGAACCTACTGGAGCATTAGATTCAAAAACGACTGAAGATGTATTAGATCTTTTTGACAAACTACATGAATCTGGAATAACTATAGTTTTAGTCACGCATGAAGATGAAGTTGCAAATCGCGCAAAAAAAATAGCAAAATTTAGGGATGGAAGGATAGTTGAATTAAAAATTAATTAAATTCAGAACCTTCTAATTATTCTAAGTTGAGTTTCATTTTTAATTCTTAAATCCCCATTCGAATCAATATCTTTAACTTTCCAATTATTTGGACAAAAACCACTTGGCAAAAATCGTTTAGTAAGGAACTTATTTGCCGATTTGATTACATATTCTTTTTTATTATTACATTCAATTGAATCCTGAAAAGCTTTAAGAACTTTGGCTGTCCAATAATGTTGATTAATATTCTTAGTTTGCAGTACTTTTGATAATGAAATACCTTCTGGTGGAGTGTAATTTAAAACATTCATTCCAAGACCTATTCTTACATACATAATTTCCTTGCCTCTTGTTATCACCCTTGGTAAAAAGCCAATCAATTTTTTTGAATCAAAGAAAATATCATTTGGCCATTTCAAACAAACATTTATATTTTCTTGTCTAAGCATTTCACATAACTTAATACCTAAAGACAAATTAAATATTTGACATTCAAATTCTTTTGAAAATACTGGATAAGCTGCACTTAACCAAATCCCTCCTTTTGGAGAAACCCAAGTTTTTGAATTTTGGCCGACCCCTGAGAACTGTTCTCTTGTGATTATCGCTACTGGCTGGTTTTTCTTTATTTCAGAGTATCCAAGCAAGTTTGTTAGCTCATTTTCGGTACTTTTACATTTTATTTTGTAATGAAGTGTCCAGGTTGGATATTGACCCTGAATATTTTTTAAATAAAAAACTGTCTTAGCTGCAGGTCCAATAACTTTCACAAATTCTTTATTAAAACAACGAGCATCTTTTTAAAGATTAGATTAACTTTAGTCTTAATAAGTAAATTTTACAAATTGGACAAAAAGTATTTGCCAATAGTGAATAGAAGGAATCCACATCCATTAAAAAATTGTCTTGATAATTTCAAAAAATCCTGCGGAGACTTAGATAAACTCTCTAAACTCAACGAAAACTGGAAGAACTTAATCGGCTTAGAACTATTTCAAGAATGCAAACCGTTAAATATTGAAAAAAAAATACTTACTATTGCAGTAAATCATCCACAGTGGCGCCAAGCTTTAATCTATAACAAGCATAAATTAAAAGAGAGAATCGAGAAAATTGGAATAACTTTGGATGAAATAAAAATAATACAAAATTATGAAATTAAAAATAAAAATATAAAAGCTACTAATGCAAAGATAGTTTGGGCAAAGCATCCAAGCAGAATCAATCAAAATAATATGTGCATTTGTACTCTTTGTAATTCCCCTGCTCCTGAGGGCGAAATCAAAAGATGGGGAAAGTGTTCTTTTTGTTGGAGAAAAATAAAAAACTAAATTCTTTATTTAGTTAAAATTAGTATTCCCATTTGCCCCCCCAAAATAGTCCTATATTCAGCTTTTTTAAATCCAACTTCCTTAGCAATATTTATAAGCTCATTTTTCTTTGGAAAATTACTAATACTTCTTTCAATATATGCGTACTCTGGACCTAAATTAAAAAGCCGTGAAATGGTTACTACAATTAATCGCAAATAAATTTTCTGAAAAATATTGGATAAAGAATTTCTTGTTGAGTGATTAAAATCCAAAAATCCTGCCCTGCCCTTATCCTTCAAAAGATCAAAAACTTTTTTTATTCCTTCTTCAACATTATTCAAGTTTCTAAGTCCATATGACATGCAAATCCCATCAAAATTTTTTGAATAATCATTAATTTCTAATACATCTTTAATTTCCCACTTTATAAATTTATTTTTTTTAAGCTCTGATTTTTTTTTTGCAATATTTAAGATATCCTCTGCACTGTCAATCCCAGTAATTGAACCCCTTGGACTAACTCTCTCAGAAATTAAGAATGCTAAATCTCCAGTTCCACAGCATAAATCAGCCCAATCTTCACCATTCAAAGGTTCCAATAAATTAACTAATTTCCTTTTCCATAATCTGTGCAGCCCAAAACTTAATAGATTATTTAAAAAGTCATATTTATAAGAAATTTTATTAAATATATTTTTGACTTCGATAGTTTTTGTGAATTTCATTTTTAAATTTTAAACTTATTTCTTTTTGGGATTAAATTAAATTTTTTATTCATATGGTCTAATTGAAAGTTTTTTTTCGAGGAGGAAGGTCTTTATTTCTCTTAAAGAAAGTTTCTTATCATGAAGTAATGATGCTAGAAGTGCTGCTGATGCCCTTCCTTCTTGAAAAACATCATAGATATCTTCTAAACAACCCGCTCCTCCAGAAGCAATCACTGGGATGTTAACAATATTGGTAACAGATTCAGTCAGATGTAAATCATATCCATTCTGCATGCCATCACCATCCATTGAAGTAAGCAAAATTTCTCCTGCGCCTAACTCCTCAACCTTCTTTGCCCAACTTAATACATCTATTCCAGTATTTTCTCTCCCTCCTTTTACATATACCTCCCATTCATCAGTCTTATTAACTTTTCTTTTAGCATCAATTGCTATCACGATACATTGATTACCAAATTCTCTAGAACTTTTAGAAATTAAATCAGGATTTCTTACAGCAGAAGAATTCAAACTCACTTTGTCTGCTCCAGCCCTTAAAAGATTATTAATTGAAGGAACAGAATCTATTCCTCCACCTACTGTAAATGGTATTTTTACTGATTTTGCGGTCCTAGAGACAAGGTCAACTAATGTATTTCTATTTTCTACACTAGCTCTAATATCTAAGAATACTAATTCATCTGCGCCCTCATCAGAATACCTACAAGCCAATTCAACAGGATCGCCTGAGTCTCTCAAGTTAACAAAATTCACACCTTTAACCACTCTGCCATGGGCGACATCTAAACAAGGAATTAAACGAAGGGCTACCATTTTAGTAAAAATTGTCCAAATGCTGTTAATCTTGCATAATAGCTTCCATTTTACCTCTTATGGCTGAAACAAAATTATTACCCAAAATCGGTAGTAAAATCAAAATTAACATTAACAAAGTAAAAGATAGACTACCAGCAAAATTAATTGATCAAATATCTTCTAATCCTAAAGCTGTAATAACAGGTTATAAAATGACTGACGGTAGAAGTATAGGAATCACGGCAAAATTTCAGAATGGTCAGCAAAACTGGTTTTTCCCAGAAGAAATTGAGAAGGGTTAAAGAATAAAGTGAATGATCCAAAACAACTATTAGGAATTAAGGGTGCCTCTGAGACCTCAAGTATATGGAAACTCCGTATACAGTTAATGAAACCCATAACATGGATCCCTTTGATATGGGGAGTTATTTGTGGAGCAGCTGCTAGTGGAAATTTTGAATGGACATTTAGTAATGTTTCAGCTTCACTAGCATGCATGTTGATGAGTGGACCACTTCTTGCTGGTTATACACAAACCATAAATGATTTTTTTGATAAGGAAATTGATGCGATCAACGAGCCAAATAGACCAATTCCTTCAGGGAAAATATCAATTAAAGATGTAAAAATGCAAATCTGGGTGTTACTCATTGCAGGCTTAGTTGTTGCTTTTCTATTAGATTTATACGCTAAGCACAACTTTCCTTCCGTCTTCCTTTTAGCATTAGGAGGATCTTTTGTAAGTTATATATATTCTGCCCCACCTCTAAAATTAAAACAAAATGGTTGGCTTGGAAATTATGCATTAGGAGCATCTTACATAGCTTTGCCTTGGTGGGCAGGGCAAGCTTTGTTTGGGAAATTAACTATAGTTACCGCTTTACTAACACTTGCTTATAGTCTTTCAGGACTTGGTATTGCAGTTATTAATGATTTTAAAAGCGTTGAAGGAGACTCAAAGCTAGGATTGAACTCATTACCAGTGATATTTGGAATTAAAAATGCAAGTCGTATAAGTGCAGGTCTAATTGATATTTTTCAATTAGCAATGGTGGTAGTATTAATTCTCATTGGTCAAAATTTAGCATCTGTAATTTTAGTTTTATTAGTAATTCCACAAATTACATTTCAAGATATGTGGTTATTAAGAGATCCTCTAAAGTTTGATGTCAAATATCAAGCAAGTGCACAACCATTCCTTATCACTGGAATGTTAGTTACAGCATTAGCTATAGGACATAGTTTTCTAGTTGCTTAAAGTGCGAAAGATTAAATCCAAGTCTTTTGTTTTAATTATTCCAATATTAATTTTTTCAGGGATATCCTTTTATATTTTTAATCTTATATCTACTGTATCAAAATTTGATCCATCTAAAAATAGAACTTCAAGCCAACCCAAATATTCTTATGTAATATTGTCTTCTGACAATAAAGTATTAAGCAAATTAAGTCGCAAATTTGAAATAGATAATAATCAAGATAAAATTCCATATTTTTTGAAACACTCTTTTATATCTTCTGAAGATAAAAGATTTTATAAACATAAGGGAATAGATTTTAAAAGTATTTCTCGTGCCTTTTTGCAAAATATTAGAAGTGGTTCTGTTAAAGAAGGAGGAAGTACTATTACTCAACAAGTTTCTAGATTACTTTTTCTAAATAATGATTTAAGTTTTCAACGCAAAATCAAAGAAATATTTATTTCGCTCATACTTGAATTTAAATATGAAAAAAATCAAATTTTAAAATTATATCTGAATAATATTTACTTAGGTTCAGGAGCATATGGTGTAAACGAGGCTTCTCAAGTATATTTTGGAAAACTTATTGAAGAATTAACCTTATCTGAGATCGCATTAATTGCAGGATTAGCTCCAGCTCCATCAATTTATTCACCTTATCAAAATATGGAACTAGCTATTCAAAATAGAAATAAGGTTCTTGAATCCATGTATCTTGATGGATATATTTCTCTTGCAAATAAGAATAAGGCTATCAAGGAAAAAATAAACTTAAATTATCAAAAAGCTGATAGTTTTTTAGATGATAAATTACTAATAAATTTTATTCTTAAGGAAACAGATAAACATATTGAAAATAAAAATAATTATAAGTTTTTAAGAATTCAATCTTCTATTAATAAAGATTGGCAAGAAACAGCCCAAAAAATTGCAAGATACGTTGGGCCTAGTGAAATTGAGTTTGCTTTATTATCAATCGAATCAAATACAGGACTAATTAGGACAATGGTAACCAGCAAAAATCCATCATTTAATGAATATAATAGGGTTACTTCATCTATAAGACCCTTAGGTTCTACTTTTAAAATAATTACTTATGCTGCGGCCTTAAAAGAAGGAATAAAACTAAGTGATAAATTTGAAGACTTACCTAGATGCTGGGAAAGTTATTGCCCAAAAAATTTTTCAGAGGAGTATAGAGGTAAAGTATCTTTGATTGAATCATTTAAAAGTTCATCCAATATAATACCAATATCAATCACAAAAAAAATTGGCTTAAAAAATATTATCAATCTAGCGAATGAATTTGGTCTTGGTTACAAACAAGAGTTTGAAGAATTCCCATCTTTAGCTATTGGCTCCTATGGAGATAATCTTTTAAACATCACAAATGCCTATTCTGCAATAAATAATAGTGGGGAAATTCAAATTCCCAGTATCTTAGAAAAGATAGAATCATATGATAATCAATCTATTTGGGAAAACAAATTTGTTTCCAAGAAAATATTAGATTTAAAAGTAAACAGAAAAATAAATAAACTTCTTGAAAAATCAGTAAAAGAAGGTACCTCGAATGCAGCCTTTATAAAAGGTAAGAAAATTTATGGAAAAACAGGAACTTCAGATGGTAATAAAGATCTTTGGTTTATTGGTTCAATTGATAATCTTACAACAGGTATCTGGATAGGATACGACAATAACAAAGAATCTGAATTATCTAGTGGAAATGCAGCTTATTTATGGAGGGAATTTATTGTTGAAATTTTTCAAATTCCAATTAAAAAATAAATTCTAGTTTTTAAGATTTATAAGAAATTATTGCAGAATAAAATCCATCGCCAGGATAATCTAAGCTAGGTAAAATTTGCTTTTGGCTAACTAATTTTAAATCTTTGTTTCTTTCAATAAATCTTTCAACTAATAGATTATTTTCATCCGGACAAATAGTGCAAGTTGAATAAACTAAAGTTCCATCTTTTTTTAAAAAAGGTAAAATACTTTCTAATAGTTTTTCCTGCAATAAGGTTAAGGATTTTATTTTTTCTCTACTCAAGGACCATCTAGAATCTGGATTCCTGGACAGCGTTCCAATCCCAGAACAGGGGGCATCTAGCAAAATCTTATCAAAATACGATATAAACTTGGGATTCAAATCAATTAAGCTAGTTGCATCAGCCTTTAGGATTTTGACTGATTTTAAATTTAACCTTTCTAAATTTGATTGAAGTATTTTCAATCTTTTTTCTGATCGATCTACAGCTATTATTTCAGCATTATCATTTGCTAACTCTGCTAAGTGCGTAGACTTACTTCCAGGCGCTGCACAAGCATCTAAAATCTTTTCACCTTCTTTTGGATTTAAAAGGGGGGCTACCCACTGAGAAGATCTATCTTGAATCGTCCAAAGTCCTTCACTATATCCTGGTAAGTTTTTAATAGATCTTGGATTAGACTTTAAAGTAATTCCGTTATTTAAATCTTTAATAATTTCAGCATTAATTTCATTTTCATGAAGTACTCTCAAAAATTTATCTAAATCAGTTTTTAATTGGTTAATTCTTAAATCAATTGAAGGTTTTTTATTAAATGCCTTAACGATATTTTCACCTTTGCTATTTCCTACCCATTGATAAAGATCATGCACAAGCCATAATGGCAATGACTCAAGATATGAAATTCTTTCTTTCTTATCAGAAGATATTTTTGGAAAAATTTCTTGTTCTAATTTTCTAGATGCATTTCTCAATATCGCATTTACAGTTCCTGCTAAACCTTTTAAATCTGTTTTTTTAGCTACTTCTACGGTGGTAGAAATAGCTGCAGGACATGGAATTTTATCCATTTTTATCAGTTGATATAAACCTATATGTAAAAGCCATCTTAATTTTGGAGGCTGCCTCTTGTGATTCATTTTTGATGTATGATCAGCCCAAAGATCAAGAAATTTTCTATACCTAATACATCCAAAAGATAATTCTGTAATAAAAGCTATATCCAGAGGATTAAATTGATAATTCCTTAATACCTTTTCAAGAGCATGATCAGAAAAATCTCCATAACTAACTTTTAATAGAATTTCCCAAGCTGCTTTTCTTTGTAAATATCCTATGCTCAAAATATAATTTTTTTTCTAGAGATAACCTTAATATACAAAAAATTGAAAAATTTAAACTACTTTTTCAATTGAAGAATTGAACCAAATAAAACCTAAAATAGAAATGAGGGTTAAATTAAATCCTAAAAAAAGAAAGATATTTAAAGAATGAATTCTTTCACGAAAAAATAATTTTTTTTCTTCTTGATACTTCATTAATAAAATTAAATTATGAATCCAAACGACAACCTATGTTGATAGATCCTTCATCAACCATTCTCCCTAATTTAATGGCTAAAGATTCCTCCAAACGCGTGAAATTAGATTGATGGTAAGTTATCCAATCTAATTCAGATAAAGTGATAATACCCGTCGAATTACTTTTCAAAAAAAGTGTACCAATTTCCATTAGACAAATTTGTTTTATTTAACCTAACATTGGCCTGTAATATTTCTTAATAATATAATATTCTTTTAATTTTTCAAAAGTAAATATAGATTATGAGTCTTAATTTATTGCATATCTCTTAAAAATTTATCGGCCCTTATTAAATGATCATTTAATTTTTCCACTGACATTTTGTCAAGATTTCTCGTTAACATAGCCAGTCGATATTGCTTTCTAAAAAAACTTTCATGGTCTTTAATAAATTTCCAAAATAAGCCATCCCATATTTCACACCAGATGCCACTTTTAAAATTAGACATTTTTTTTACATAATTAGAGCTTGATATATATGGTTTTGTTGAGAAAATCCCTCCGTCACTAAACTGACTCATTCCATAAACATTTGGCACCATCACCCAATCGTAAGAATCAATAAACATTTCCATAAACCATTTATAAACTTGATTGGGGTGAATTCTACATAGAAGCATGAAATTACCAATAATCATTAACCTCTCAATATGGTGACAATAACCATATTTAATAATATTTTTTATAACAATATCTACTGGTTCAATTCCTGTATTTCCTTTATAAAAAGACTCTGGAATTGGCTTATCTTCAAAATTCCAGAAATTACTGTTTCGCATCTTTGTTCCATACTTTTTGTAGACAAGGCAAATAAATTCTCTCCATCCAATAATTTGACGAATAAAACCCTCTAAAGAGTTAATGGGAACATCATTATTTTTGGCATAAAGTAATGCTTTATTGACTACCTTATCTGGTGTTAATAAGCCGCTATTTAAAAGAGGAGAAAGTAAACTGTGCCATAAAAAAGAATTTTCTCTAGAGATAGCATCTTCATATTCTCCAAACGAGAAAAATCTATGTTTTAAAAAATCATCTAACCATTCATCTGCCTCATCAAAATTAGTTGGATATAAAAAGTTATTACTTTCTCCAATAAACTCAATATCAAAATTAGCCAATGACTTTTCGGCATGAACCACAAAGTTATTTTTTGGTAATTTGGGTGTATCAGGTATTCTTATTTTTTTTGGTAATTTTTTTCTATTCATTTCATCGAAACTCCACTTGCCTCCTTCAGGTCTGTCATCCGAATTAACTAATATCTTTTGGCTCTTTCTTTGATTTTCATAAAATCTACCCATAAGAGGTTTTTTTGTATTTGATTCAAATAACTCTTTTAACTCTTCACTACTCATAAACATAGGAGAGGGTAGTACATCTAAAGTTAAATTATTACTTTTAACAAAACTATTGATCCTCTTCATTATTAAAAAATCGTGAGGGTCTATAAGATTTATTTTCTGATATTTATCTTTAATAAATTCTGATAAGTAGTCAACAGTAGTAATATTATTCTTGTTTTCGATATATAAAACTTTAAAGCCAGATAATTCTAAAAATTGTTTATAAGCAAGCATAGATGCTCTATGAAAAACTAACTTATTTTTATGGTTAATTAATTTATGAAATTTATCATTCCCAAAAAATAATGAATCTTCCAAAATTAAAATTTCACAATTTATTTTTAAGATTGGGCTTTCTCTAAAAAGTTGATTCGGAAAAATAATTGATACTTGTTTCACCTTTGCGACTTCCTGTTACTACATCTTTTTGAACAATAGATAACATCATCCCAACAGTTTTTCCATTTTTTACGCCACTTGAACGGCCTATTGCAAATAGGACAAGTTTTAATACAAAGGTTTTTCAAAATTTATAATTTTCTTTTGTGAGTAGATTTGAATCTAGTTGAATCTTTAAGCGCCATATGTTTTGTGTTCCTTCCTGAAACTCTCTCTCTCCAGACTTTGAAGGATTTAGGTTTAAGATTATTACGCATAATTTTTATGGCATCTTCCTCATTTAAACCAAATTGATACTCAATGGCTTCAAATGGTGTTCTATCTTCCCAACACATTTCTATTATTCTATCTATGTCGATATTTTCCATATTTATTGTTCACATTGAGAGGTGCAAAGTTTTTCAATATTAGATCGACCTGTAATTTGAAGTCTATATTTTGCCCAATATCTGTAAACGAGCCTTATTACAGGAGATAAAAATTTAATCTTCAAAGGATAATAAACCCAACCTAAACCAATTAATTCATAAGAATATGCAAGTACATCAAGTCCCTTTATAATTTCACCATTTTCCTTAATCCCATGCAGGTTTGACATTGCCTCTGAATATGAAATATTCTTAAAAAGGCTTTGATCATAATCTTTACTGTTAATATCAACGAATGAAATTTGAGTTAAGATATCTCTTTTTTTTAGAAAATTTGTTTCTCTCAGGCAAAGTGGACAGCCACCATCAAATAAAAAGGTTAATTTATTTTTCATATTTTTATACAAATATAGAATTTAAATAACTTTTTTGTGGGAGATAAAAAATAAAATTATCTAATACGATTAATGTCTTTACAGCACAAGCTTTATAAACCCTTAATAATTACTAGTTCTAATTAAGTAAAATTGTATTATCTTATTAATTAATAAGCCATTGATTAAGGGATACATCAATGGTTTAAAACTATTTCTTATCATTCATCTAAAAGATGAACTCCTTCTCCTACATCAGGAGTAAATTTACAATACTTCTCAAAAACAATTCCAACGCCTCTCATTTTTTCTCCTAATTCATCTTTAAATTTATTCCATTCTTCAGATTCTCGCTCAGGCAAATTCCATCCTTGTTTTTCTACCATGCTAGTTATAACTGTATAGTCCCATTCTATGTATGCCATTGAGATAATTAATACTACTCAAATATTATAAACCAAGAGATTTAATAGGTAATGAATATTTTTTGAATATAATTTAAAAAATGTGAAAAATATAAATGTCAATTTTGCTAAGAAGATTTGAGCGAATCAAAAATGTTCTAGGTTGCAGAATGAATAACTTGACTGTTTTAGTTGAGGATGTCAATAAACCACATAATCTATCCGCAATATTAAGGACTTGTGATGCAGCAGGAGTTTACGAAGCAAATTTTATAAGCAAAAGGAATGCAGTTAAGACCTTTAATAGTACTGCTCAAGGAAGTCAAAAATGGGTAAAACTAAATAATCATGAAAACACTATTACGGCAATATCTCATTTAAAGAATAAGGGTTTTAAATTATATGGAACGACTCTTAATAGTGAATCAGTAGATTATAGAATTTTTGATTATTCTCACAATACATGTTTTGTTTTAGGTGCAGAAAAATGGGGATTAAGTAATGAACTTATATCTATGGTTGATCAATCAATTTTCATACCTATGAGCGGTATGGTTCAATCGCTGAATGTTTCAGTTGCTGCTTCCATATTATTATTTGAAGCTATTCGTCAGAGAAAAAATAAAGGTATATTGCCCTCTAATGGAGAAGGTTTAGATATAGATGAATATCAAAAAACACTTTTTGAATGGTGTTACCCAGAATTAGCTGAGATATATAAAAAATCAGCTAAAGAATATCCAAAGTTGAATGATCAAGGAGAATTTGATCCTATATAAAGAAAACTAAATTTATTCAGACTTGTTTCTATTAAAAATTTCTTCAAGATCCTCTCCTATAAAAGAAAGACCTAAAACTAAAAAAAACATTGCCAAACCTGGAAACAAAGCCGTCCACCATATACCAGTAGGCAAAGCGGCAAGAGCAAGATTTAAATCACTTCCCCACTCTGGGACGTCTGCAGGAACACCAAGACCTAAAAATCCTAAACTTCCTAATACCAAAACAGCATCCGCAGCATTTAGGGTAAGCAGAATAGGCAAAGGTGTTATTACATTTGGGAGAATATATTTAAAAATAATTGTTTTAACATCAGCTCCTGCAACTTGAGCTGCCTCCACATAAGTTTCTGATTTAACCAATATGGTCTGATTTCTGATTAATCTAAAATATTGAGGCGAGTAAACAATACACAATGCCAAAGCTGCGTTAAGGATACCCTTTCCCAAGACAAAAGCCACAACAACTGAAAGCAAAATTACAGGTATTGAAAAAATAGTATCCATTATTAGTGATAAGCATTTATCAAAAAAACCACCAAAATATCCACTTAATAATCCTAGTGGCAAACCCAAACTTAATGAAAAAAGAATAGCTAAGAAAACAACTTCTATCGCTAAAGATGATCCTTGCAAAGTTCTTAAGCAAACATCTCTTCCTAATCTATCTGTACCACAGAAATGATTAAGCGAGGGAGGTGCAAAGATATCATTGCTTAACATTGAAAATGAATAGCCAAAAAAATTATTGGCCTCTAAAAACTTCATTATTAAAACAACAAGAAGATAAAAAAGTACAATTAGAAATCCAGCTTTTCTGATATTTGCGCCGACACGATTGAATGAGTTAATATCCAAAATCTTTTTTATAGATATGACTGAAATATACCCAATTCTTAAAAAAAAAATAGCTATTAATTTTAAATTTTAAAAAATTACTGGTTTAATTTTAGAACTGCCATGAAAGCTTCTTGAGGTACTTCAACTTTACCCATTGCCTTCATCCTCTTTTTACCTTTAGCTTGTTTCTTTAAAAGTTTCTTTTTCCTAGAAATATCTCCTCCATAACATTTAGATAAAACATCTTTTCGTAAGGCACTTATACTTTCACTTGCAATAATCCTACTACCGATTGAAGCTTGAATAGGTATTTTAAATTGTTGTTTTGGAATAAGTTCTTTTAATTTCTCAACTAAACTTCTACCAATTCCATAAGCCTTATCTTTATGAACAATAGAAGTTAATGGATCTGCTCTTTCTGAATTTATTAGAACATCTAATCTAACAAGGTCATTCTTTCTATAGCCAATCAAATGATATTCCATTGATGCATAACCTTGGGTCCTACTTTTCATTTGATCAAAGAAATCTGTAACTACTTCTGCTAATGGAATTTCATAAATCAAAGTAACTCGATCTGTTGTTATGTATTTCATATCTATAAAGACTCCCCTTCTTTCCTGACATAAACCCATTAATGTACCATTAAATTCATTGGGAGCATAAATTTCCATTTTTACATAAGGCTCTTCTATTGAATCTCTAAGTTGTGGGTCAGGAATTGTAGAAGGATTATCAATAAAGATATGTTCCTGCTGATTTAAATTAACCTTATAGATAACTGATGGTGCAGTGACGATTAGATCCAAATCATATTCTCTTTCTAATCTTTCTTGAACAATCTCCATATGAAGAAGTCCTAGGAATCCGCACCTAAATCCGAAGCCCATTGCACTACTAGTTTCGGGTTCATATTTTAAAGCTGCATCAGATAATTGTAATTTTTCAAGAGATAATCTTAAATCTGGGAATTGATCAGCATCAGTCGGGAATAAGCCACAAAAAACCATAGGATTTGCTGTCTTGTAACCAGGCAAAGGATCATTTGCAGGTGAATTTAAAAGAGTAATCGTATCTCCTACTCTCGCATCAGCAACTGATTTTATAGAAGCAGCTAAATAACCAACTTCTCCTGCATGTAATTCATCAACTTGCTGTTGATCAGGTGCCATTATTCCTATCTCATCAAGTTCATAATTTTTTTTACTCGCCATTAATAATATCTTTTCTCTCTTATTAAGAGACCCAGATATCACCCTGAAATAAACAATAACTCCTCTGTACGGATCATAATAAGAATCAAAAATGAGTGCCTTTGTAGGTAGTTTAATTTCATCTTGTGGAGGAGGTACTCTTCTTACGATTGCTTCCAAAATATCTTTAATACCAACTCCAGTTTTTGCTGAGCAATTTATTGCATTAGATGTATCAAGTCCAATAATTTCCTCTATTTCTTGTTTTATTTTTTCAGCATCAGCACCTGGTAAATCAACTTTATTTAAAACAGGAACTATTTCAAGATTATTTTCTAATGCAAGATAAACATTAGCTAAGGTTTGAGCTTCTACTCCTTGACTTGCATCAACAACTAGTAAAGCTCCTTCACAAGCTTGAAGAGATCTACTAACCTCATAAGAGAAATCAACATGCCCTGGTGTATCAATTAAATTCAATACATATTCTTGAGAATCGTCAGCTTTATATTTCATCCTAGCGGCCTGTAACTTGATAGTAATTCCTCTCTCTCTTTCTAGATCCATACTGTCCAAAAATTGTTCTTGCATATCCCTTTGCTGCACAGTACCCGTATCTTGGAGCAACCTATCTGCAAGGGTAGATTTACCATGGTCAATATGAGCAATTATGCAGAAATTTCTAATTTTTGAAACCGATATATTAGTCATATAGAAAGAAAAATTCTCCTCTTAGTACATCCTGATTAATACTAGCTAATTAGAATTATGGATGGAAACCAAAAATGGAATTATTTCTTTTTTTGATGTCTTTTATGAAGGTACTATTATTTTCAGAGTCAGATAGTTCTGGATCAATTAAGTCATTTATTTTTTTCTGAAGATTATGTTTGTCATTTAAAAATAAAACAGATTTTTCTAGAACCTCAACCATTATTGAAACCGCAGTACTTGCTCCAGGAGATGCTCCTAACAAAGCAGATAAGGATCCATCAGCTGCATTCACAATCTCCGTTCCAAACTTCAAAGTACCACCCTTTTCAGTTTTTTTAATTATTTGAACCCTTTGACCTGCATTTTTTAAATACCAATTTGAGGGATTAGCTGATGGCATCATATTCTTTAAATTCTCAACTCTTGAGTTATGGTTCTTTAATGATTGTGATATTAAGTAATTAATTAAATCATTGTTATTGAAACCAACGTCCAACATAGAAAAAATATTATTCTTTTTAATTGAACTAAATAAGTCAAAATATGAACCTTTCTTTAGAAATTTTGTTGTAAATCCAGCAAAAGGTCCATACAAAAGAAGTTTTTTATTATCAATCCATCTTGTATCTAAATGAGGCACAGACATTGGTGGCGATCCAATATCAGCTTTACCATAAACTTTTGAATTATGTTTTTCTACTAGATCTTTTTCCTCGCAAATAAGCCATTTCCCACTTACTGGAAATCCACCATAACTTTTTGCTTCTGGAATTTTCGACTTTTGCAAATAATTAATTGTTTTTCCACCAGCACCAAGAAAGACATAGCCGGTTTTAATTGAAGTTTTTCTTCCTTCTAAACTAATTTCTAGTTCCCATTTTTTTTTGTCAATTTTCTTTAAATCTACTAATTCTGTTTCGTATCTAATTTCAACATTTTTGTTTAAAGAAACAAATGACAAATACTCTTTTGTCAGAGCCTCAAAATTAATATCTGTTCCTCTACCTATTTTGGTGGCAGCAATTTTAGTCAATGGATCCCTATCTATTGTTATTAGAGGGGCCCATGATGAAATTTCATCAAACGATGTAGAAAATTCCATATCTATAAATTCAGGCCTTTCAGTCATTTTATGAAATCTTTTTTTTAAAAAAGAAATATTTTCCTGACCAGAAACAAAGCTAATATGTGGAATAAATTTCAAAAATTTCTTAATGTCAATTTTACCTGCTTCATACAATGAGGCCCATAGAGACATCGATTTTTCAAAAGAACGATTTATTGAAAGTGCTTTATCTATTTGAATATTTCCTTTTTCATCTAAAGGGGTATAGTTTAATTCACAATTAGCTGCATGTCCTGTCCCTGCATTATTAAAAGCGCCAGTACTTTCACTTCCTGGTGTATTTAATTTTTCTATAATAAGAATCTTTATATTGGGTAAAACTTCTGAAATTAGAAGGGCTAAAGTACTGCTCATTATCCCTGCTCCAACTAAGACTGCATCAAAGTAGCTATTATCATTAGTGGGATCTTTAAATGAAGTCACAACAGAAAATTATCTTTTTTGCAATTAATCAAATTTCTTTCTAGGCTTATTATAAACTTAAACCAAAATTATGAGTACTGAAACACTCTCACTGACAAATGAAAATGTAGAAAAAGTCCTTGACGAGCTCAGACCTTTTTTAATATCTGATGGAGGTAATGTAGAAGTTGCAGAAATAGATGGTCCAATTGTCAAAGTCAGACTCCAAGGGGCATGTGGCAGTTGCCCAAGTAGTACTATGACTCTAAAAATGGGTATTGAAAGAAAGTTAAAAGAAATGATTCCAGAAATTAGTGAAGTTGTTCAAGTTTTATAAAATTTCTAATCAACACTAATCTTACTTATTTTTTAATTCTTTCAGCAGCGATGATTCCATATCAAGGCAATCAATGGGAAGTCCTTGTCCAATAGCTATTAAAAGAGGAGCTAGAATTCCTAAAGTAAAAACTAAATTTGATTGACTTACATCATATTTACTCAAAGTAAAAGTTATTAAATAAATAATTGAAAAATAGGCGTGTAGGGAAAAAAATTCTTTTGGCTTTAAAACTGGCCACCTCAAAGTATTTCCCAAAAAATATAAGAAACCTGTCATAAAAATTGCTACTCGTAGATTCAACCAAATATAAACATAATCCCTTCCATAGACTATTTAAAAAAAAATTTACCTAAAATAATAATTAAAAAAACATTAAATCATAGTTTCTAACTGTAAAAGCTAGACATAACATGAAAAATAAGCTTATAATAATTTTGTAGCAATAGCTACTTTTTCGTTCACCCTCTAAGTAGGGCGCAGTTCGAGTCATACCATGGAACGGGGGATGGCCGTTTTGTCACATCGAAACATGACTACATTAACTTACAGAGGTAAAAACTACGTTCAAAACAAAAAGGCTGCTAAAAAGCAACTAGTTGAACTTACCTACAGAAGAAACGTATACACCAATAGAATGGCTGACGCTTCTTCAATTAATGAAAAGGCAGAATTAAATTACAGAGGTGTAAATTACACTAATTAATTTAATTTAACAAAACAGATGCCCCTACTTAAGGGGCTTTTTTTTTGGCTATATTTACCGAGAGTCCTTTAAAAAATATGTCTGAAAGTTGCTGTAATGCAAATCCCTCAAATAAAGAAACTAGTAATTTCGATCATAAAGATGCGATTCAAGAAAGATATGGTTCAGCCGCACTAAAACAAGAAAGTTGTCTTTGTACACCAGTTGGTTTCAATCCCGTTTTACTTGAGGCAATTCCTAAAGAGGTTATAGAAAGGGACTATGGATGTGGTGATCCAACAAAATATGTTCAAAAAAATGATATTGTCTTAGATCTTGGAAGTGGTAGTGGCAAAAATGCTTTTATTTGTGCCCAAATTGTTGGGAAAGAAGGAAAAGTTATTGGAGTTGATCAGAATCCTGACATGCTTTCTTTATCTAGATCAGCCTCAAAAGAAGTTACAAAAAATATAGGTTTCAACAATACAGAATTTCTAGAAGGTTCAATTGAAAAACTTGATGAATTAGATAAAGATTTAAATCCATTAATCGCAGATAAATCAGTTGATATTATTTTAAGTAATTGCGTTTTAAACTTGGTAAGTCCAGAATCTAGATAATAACCTTCTAAATAACATAAAAAGAGTTTTAAACGATAATGGAAGAATTGCAATTAGCGATATCGTTTCTAACAAAAAAGTTCCTTTAAGATTGCAAAATGATCATGATTTATGGTCAGGATGTATTAGTGGAGCATGGTATGAGCCAGAGTTTATAGGTGATTTTAAAGAACTAGGATTTAAAAATTTAAAATTTGCAGAAAGGAGTTCTGAACCTTGGAAAGTAATTGAGGACATTGAATTTAGAACAGTAACTTTAGTAGGCAATATTTAAAAAATTCAAGATTTGAAAATACAAAATAACTTTCCATGAGAAATAATCTAAGAGATCAAATACCAGCATTAAAAAATAAGTATTATTTCAACTATGGTGGTCAAGGACCGTTACCAAAATCTTCTCTAGAAGCAATAGTCAAAACTTGGGAAATTATCCAAGATTTAGGACCATTTACCAATGATATGTGGCCTTTTATTTACAAAGAAATATTGACCACAAAAAGAATCATTGCGCAAAAATTAGGTGTCAATTCAAAGAATGTAGCTTTTACAGAAAATATCTCTTCCGGTATGATTTTGCCCTTTTGGGGAATAAAAGTAGAAGAGGGAGAAGAGTTGTTAATAAGTGACTGTGAACATCCTGGAGTAGTGGCTGCAAGTCGAGAATTTTGCAGAAGAAATAAATTAATATTCAAAATTTTGCCAATCCAAAAAATTAAAAATCTAAACGACGAAAATATAATTTTAGAGATTTTGAAAAATCTAAATAGTAAGACTAAAATCCTAATAATTTCTCATATTTTATGGAACTTTGGATATAAAATTCCTTTAAAACAAATTTCTATCGAATTAAAAAATAATCGAGAAGATTCTTATTTACTAGTTGATGGTGCTCAAACCTTTGGGCAAATAAATATTGAAAAAGAAGTTTTTTATTCTGATTTATATTCAATAACTTCTCATAAATGGGCATGTGGACCAGAAGGACTTGGAGCCATTTATGTCTCAGATAGATTTATTCATGAAACAGATCCAACAATAATTGGTTGGAAATCATTAAAAAAAGAACAAGGCATTTATGAACCTTCAGATAATCTTTTTCATGATGATGCAAGGAAATTTGAAGTAGCTACATCTTGCATTCCTTTACTTGCTGGGCTTCGTAATTCTTTAGATCTTTTGGATAAAGACTGCTCTGAAAAAGAAAAAAGCAAACATATCAAAAGATTAAGTCAGAAACTTTGGGATGAATTAAATCAATTAAAAGAAATTGAATTAGTTTTAGAAAAAAAGTACTTAAATGGGATAGTAAGTTTTAATATTGAAAATATTGAAGATAAGGATAAATTTGTGAAGGAACTAGGAGAAAAAAAAATTTGGATAAGAGTTTTAGAAGATCCAAAATGGTTTAGAGCATGCGTACATCAAATGACTACGGAAGATGAGATTGATTTACTTGTTGAAGAAATAAAAAAACTTTAGCTTCTTTATTGTGATTTTGTTTGCAACTTTCAAAAAGGTGCCTCCACATTAGTGAGGGCTTGGATAGAAAAATACTAAATTCTTCATAAATAATAAATTATCTTTTAAAAAATTGTATGGTCCGAAATCATTCAAGTGAAACCTCAAGGAAGGTTGCGATTTTACAAGATAATTTGATTTACCAAGGTATCTCCGAGTTGTCCCATGCAATAAATTTTCCTGTAGATTCTGGTGATTGATTTTTAATAATATTGATTAAAAATTGGGAGGATTTTTCTTTACTAAATAATTTATGCTCTGGAACAAATTTATGAAAAGGTCTTGATAAATCAGTATCTACTGTCCCTGGATGAAGCAATGTAATAGTAGCCTTTGGGAAACGTCTAGCCCACTCAATACTTAAAGATTTAAAAAACTGATTTTGTGCTGATTTTGCAGCTCTATATGAATACCAACCCCCAGTTTGATTATCTCCAATGCTTCCAACTCTTGCACTAATACTTGCAAAATTAAAATCAAGATCTTTTGGAATAAATTCTTCAATAGTTTTAGCTAATAAAATAGGAGAAAAGGCATTTATTGAAAAACTTTGAATCATATTTTTTTTATCAAGATGTTGTAATCTTTTTTCTGGTTGAAGAGAATCACTATGAAGTCTCCCTGTAGCGTTAATAACCAATCTTAATTTCGAAGAATAATTTGATATTTTATTTTTCAGCTGCAAAAGGGATTGAGAATCCTCTATATCTAATTCCCAAAAAGAATTAAATTCACTTTTTCTTCCACACAAAACAACATCTAAATCTTTTTCATTTTCACTCAGATCTTTAGCTATTTGCGTTCCAATTCCACCTGCGCCTACAACTAAGGCTAAGCCTTTCATTTTATTAATAATAACTCTATTGATTCTAAGAAACTTTTCTTGTGATTTGCGTAAAGATCTTTCTTATTTGATTAGGAAAATTTATTGAGATTTAATTTTTTCTTTTAATAATTTATAAGCTATTTTTCTATCATCAAAATTAATAACTTTATCATTGAGAATTTGGTAGTCTTCATGTCCTTTGCCTGCAATTAAAACAATATCTTCTTTATTGGCAAATTTAATAGATTCATTTATTGCTTTAAATCTATCAATCTCAATTGTTATTTTTTCTCTTTTTTTAATACCCATCAAAATATCATTTACTATCTTTTGCGGTTCTTCTGATCTTGGATTATCTGATGTTATAAAAAGTTGATCAGAAAACTCTTCAGCTATTGATCCCATTAAAGGCCTTTTACTACGATCACGATCTCCGCCACAGCCAAAAACAGTAATTAGTTTCCCTTCACAAAGTTTTTTAATTGATTGCAAAACTTTTTTTAATCCATCAGGAGTGTGGGCATAATCAACAATTACTGTTGGAAGAGATCTTGAAACTTCATTATTATCAATTTGTATTTTCTCCATTCTCCCAGGAGCACCAGGGAAAGATTGTATTAACTTTGATAGATCTTTTAAAGAAAAATTAAGTTTATACAAAATTGTTATTGCTTGAATCGCATTCATTAAATTAAATTCACCGACAAGTGGAACAAAAAGTTGAATTTTTTCACTAGGTGTATGAAAAATACAGGTGGAACCACTTTCAGTAAATTTTTTATCTGTTACGAAAAAAAAATCATCATTTTCAAATTCGCTTTCAGTTATCTTTGTAGAGACTAATGAAGATCTTTTTTCAGGATCAGATGATAATTTAGATATCCAATGGTCATCATGATTTAATACACAAATTCCATCTTTTTCATTTAAGTAAGGTGGGAAAAATAATTTTCTTTTTGTTTGAAAATATGATTCCATATCTAAGTGATAATCAAGATGATCTTGAGTTAAATTAGTAAAAATAGCCGCCTCGAATTCGCAGCCTGATATCCTATTTTGAGCAATAGAATGAGAACTTACTTCTAATATCGCGAATTCAGATTCTGCCTCAACAGCAGCATTTAATTTCTTTTGAAGCTTATCGGCGAAATCAGTTGTATGAGAAGCTACCTCAGAGAAGCCAGGCCATCTATTGAACAAGGTACCAAATAATGCAGTCTTTTTCCCTAATTTTTTTAAAAGATATTCCAATAAAAAAGTAATTGTCGTTTTTCCATTTGTACCCGTAACACCAATAAGTTTTAGTTTTCTTGAGGGCCTATTCCAAAACTCAGCGACTATTTGACCAAAAATATAATCTAAATTATCCTCAATAACCAAAATCCTTTCTCGATCAATAGATCTAATTTTCTCTTTTGCAGCAGGGCCAATAATGGCAGCCTCCGCGCCATTTTTAATTGCCTCAATACAATATTTTCCTCCATCAACATTTAAACCAGGCATACCTAAAAATAAAGTTCCTTTTTGTACTTCTTTAGAGTTAAAAGAAATATTATTGATTTCATGATCGATTAAATCTAATGAAGGAATAATTCCTACCAAATCTAAGAGTTTATGTAATTTTATAGATCTCATATAAAAAAATTATTTCTCCAGAATGGTACTAATATTTTTTTGAAACCAATTCTTTAATTGATCATCTTTTAATCTTGGAGAAATACGAGGCAATTCTATAATCTCCTTGGACCTAATTCCTTCAACAGCAATAACGGGTACTTCATGGTCATATTTTTTGTATTCATCTTTATATAAATCGACCCTATCAATATCAATTTCTTTAAGCGCCTCTAGATTTGGAAATAACTCATTAAGATTTATTTTTGCCAGTTTGTTTTTTAATGAATCACAAAGGCAACATCCCTGCCTAACAAAAATAAATATTTTCATTCATTTAGTCAGGCACAGGGTCACATCCACAGGGAGTTAAAGGATGACATCTGCTTAATCTTCTTAAAGTTAACCACCCTCCCTTCCAAGGACCATGTCTAGTAATTGCCTCATATCCATAAGTGCTGCAACTTGGAATAAATCTACATCTTGGTCCGAAAAAAGGAGAAAACCACTTTTGATAAAATGAAATCGTTAAAAGAAGTATAGAAGTAATTGCTTTATTAATAGTTTTGAACACTTTAATGATGTAAAATAATATTTCTAGTAATAATTTAGTTTAATTGAATTTAATCAATTATCCAATTTATTGCAAATTTCTATTTAATTTAAAATTATGTCAAGATACCGCGGCCCCAGATTAAGGGTTACGCGTCGCTTGGGAGAACTACCAGGTCTCACCAGGAAAGCTTCAAAGAAGTCTAATCCTCCAGGTCAGCACGGCCAAGCCCGTCGCAAGCGATCAGAATATGCAATTCGTCTAGAAGAAAAGCAGAAACTTAGGTTTAATTATGGAGTTTCTGAAAAACAACTAGTACGTTATGTGAAAAAAGCTAGAGCTCAAGAAGGATCTACAGGTACTAACCTACTAAGACTTTTAGAAAACAGACTTGATAATGTTTGTTTTAGATTAGGTTTTGGAGGTACCATTCCAGGCTCAAGACAATTAGTAAATCATGGCCATGTAACCGTTAATGGAAAGGTTCTTGATATTGCTGGTTATCAATGCAAATCAGGCGATGTAATCGGAATTAAAGAAAACAAAGCAAGCAAAAAACTTGTAGAAGGTAATATAGAATTCCCTGGCTTAGCAAATGTCCCACCTCATCTTGATTTAGACAAGCCTAAATTATCGGGAAAAATAAATGGGAAATGCGATAGAGAGTGGGTGGCTCTTGAAATAAACGAACTACTAGTTGTCGAATATTATTCAAGAAAAGTTTAATACTACTTTTCTTTGGATTATTAAATCTCTCATTAAAAAAAATGAGAGATTTAATTTAATTCTTATTTTTAAAAATAATGGGAAATAAGGAAAATAATATAAAAAAGCCAGGTTTTAAGACCTTATCTATTCACCATGGGGAAACATTTGCAGAAGGAACTGGATGCGTTATGCCTCCTATTTTTTCTACATCTACTTTCAAACATGGAAATAAAGATAATTTCGACTACACCAGATCAGGCAATCCAAACTTTAGAATTCTAGAAAACATTCTTAAATCAATAGAAGACTCTAAACACTGTACAGTTTTTGGATCTGGAATTAGCGCGGTAACTGCAATTTCATCAACACTAAAATCAGGTGACAAGATACTCTGCGAGTCAAATCTCTATGGTTGTACAGTGAGGATGTTCGAAAAAGTTTTCAAGAAATTTGGACTAGAAGTTTTATACACAGATTTTACAAACGAAAATAATATCAAAAAGATTTCAAACGTCGAGCCAACCTTGATATGGCTAGAAAGTCCAACTAATCCACTTTTAAAGGTACTTGATATTAAGGCGATTTGTGATGAAGCTAATAAACTCGAAATACCAGTAGTTGTAGACAACACATTTTCTACAGCGCTTATTCAAAAACCATTGGACCTTGGTGCAACACTATCGGTTGTAAGCACAACAAAATTCATAAATGGACATAGTGACGCACTTGGCGGAGCAGTACTGACAAATAATGAGGAATGGAATAGTAAAATGCTTTTCTCTCAAAAAGCTCTCGGGCTTCAACCATCTCCTTTTGATAGTTGGCTCATTACGAGAGGAGTAAAAACTCTTCCTTTAAGAATCGAACAACAAACTAAAAGTGCAGAATTTATTTCCAAAGAATTAGGTAATCATAAAATAATTAGTAAAGTAATTTACCCTTTTAACCAAGAACATCCTCAATTTAATTTAGCAAAATCGCAAATGAAATCTGGAGGTTCAATGATCACCCTTAAATTAAATTTAAATAAAGAGGATACTTTTAAATTTTGCAAATCTCTCAAATATTTCTCGCTAGCAGAAAGCCTTGGAGGAGTTGAAAGTTTAATTTGTCACCCTGCAACGATGACTCATGCTTCTGTTGATGACAAAACAAAACATCTACTAGGGATAGATGATGCTCTTGTTAGATTATCAATTGGATGTGAAGATACAAACGATTTAATCTCGGACATTTTATTTGCTTTAAATAAATTCTGAAAATTGAGAGATTTACTTAAAAAACCTATATGGAAAAATTTAGAGTTGGGATATGCAATTCCTGATAGTATTCATGCCGTTTCTGTAGCATTACCAACTTGGAATGATGTAATAAATTACGAGGAAAAAGATCAAGAATGCATGAATTTATTGAAGTCCATTTACCCACGATTCGGGCTAAACCCCATAGTGAAAAGATTATGCGAAAAAGTAAAAAAGCAAAATTACTACAACAATAAAAGTGTCTGGCCATATCCGAATGAAAGCATAGCTTTTAAAGCTAAAAAATACATTGATAGAAATACTTCTGAACAATTCTCGTTAATAGAAAAAAGAGATAATTTAGCTTTCTTAATAACTGAAAAAGAAGGAAGTATTTATGCAAAATATTTTTGGCAGCATACTGGTCTTGGTCTATCTTCAAGAGCCGCCGCTATAGAACTAGGCCTTGAAGATTGCCCTCCAAAATCTTACGTAAATGAATGTTCTCAAAGAATAAAAAATAGAATTTCTAAATCTACAAAAATTAACTCTAATTATATTCACTTAACTTCATCTGGAATGTCTGCATTGCATACATCATTAGAAATCATATATAAATTATTTCCAGCTAAACCAACACTTCAAGTTGGTTTTCCATATGTAGATGTACTTAAATTACCCATGAAAATCTTTCACGGAGCAAAGTTAATTACAGAAGAAAATTGCGCGGATATTGAATTAGAAATCAAAAGAATAAATCCATCAGCATTAATTATTGAACTTCCAAGTAATCCAATGCTCAAATGTGTAAACATTAAAAAAATTTCAAAAATTGCAAAAAAGCTAAATATTCCATTAATTGTTGACGATACAATTGGTTCGAATTTAAATATAAATTCCATAGAACATGCAGATATAGTTTTTACTTCACTTACAAAAATTTTTTCAGGTAGTGGTGATATTCTTGCCGGATCATTAATACTAAATCCAAAAAGCAAATGGATTGATCAATTTAGAAATGCATTAAACGAGATTACTATTCCAATACTTTCCGATGGAGATATAGTTTATCTGGAGAAAGTTAGTAGAGATGTAAATCAAAGAGTTTTTGAACAAAATAAAGCATGTTTAGAATTAAAAAAAAGATTAGAGACTCATAGCGGGATTAAAAATATTTTCCATCCTGAAAATTGTCCAAATTTTAATTCTTTACTTAATTCTGATGGAGGATACGGCTGCTTATTATCGTTTGAATTAAATGGAGGATTGAACAAAGCTAAAAAATTTTATGATTCTCTAAAAGTATCTAAAGGACCTAGTTTAGGTACAAAATTTACTCTAGTTTGTCCTTATGTTTTACTAGCTCATTATGACGAGTTGGATTGGGCTGAAAGTTTTGGTATACCCTCGCACCTTATTAGAGTATCAGTTGGATTAGAAGACCAAGATCAATTATGGAAAACCTTTTCTGAAGCACTAAATAATTTCTAAATTCCTAGTATTTACCGTATAGAAACTTATATACTCTTTTTCTGAATAATAGTTAGTATTAATATATATTTTCTCAATATATAAATGGCAAAAATTTATGAGGACAACAGTTTTGCTATTGGAAACACTCCATTAGTAAAATTAAAATCAGTTACTAAAAACGCGAAAGCTACAGTACTTGCAAAAATTGAAGGTAGAAACCCCGCTTATAGTGTCAAATGTAGGATCGGCGCAAACATGATCTGGGATGCCGAGAAAAGTGGGAAACTTACAAAAGACAAAACTATTGTTGAGCCAACTTCTGGGAATACAGGAATTGCTCTAGCTTTTACTGCTTCAGCAAGAGGTTATAAATTGATCCTTACAATGCCAGAATCCATGTCAATTGAAAGAAGAAGGGTTATGGCAGTCTTGGGTGCTGAAATTGTTTTAACAGAGGCATCTAAAGGTATGCCTGGAGCAATAGCTAAGGCAAAAGAAATTGCAGAAAGTAATCCTTCTCAATATTTCATGCCAGGACAATTTGATAATCCAGCAAACCCTGAAATTCATTTCAAAACTACTGGACCAGAAATCTGGGATGATTGCGATGGTGAAATTGATGTCCTAGTTGCAGGGGTTGGAACTGGCGGCACAATTACAGGAGTTTCAAGATACATTAAGCAAGAGAAGGGCAAGAATATTACTTCTGTAGCTGTAGAACCATCACATAGTCCTGTTATTACGCAGACAATGAATGGAGAAGAGGTTAAATCCGGACCACATAAAATCCAAGGAATTGGAGCAGGATTTATTCCTAAGAACCTTGACTTATCAATTGTTGACAAGGTTGAACAGGTAACAAATGAAGAATCTATAGAGATGGCTCTTAGATTAGCAAAAGAAGAAGGCCTATTAGTTGGAATATCTTGTGGAGCTGCTGCTGCTGCTGCTGTTAGATTAGCTGAACAAGATGAATATGCTGGAAAAACTATTGTAGTTGTTCTACCTGATTTAGCTGAGAGATATTTATCATCAATTATGTTTACTGAAGTTCCAAGCGGAATCATTCAAGAACCAGTCAAAGCCTAAATCTATTTTTTCTCCAGTAATGAATCTGGTGAAATATACATAGCATCGCCATAAGAGAAAAATCTAAATTTTTCTCTTATGGCTTTTTTATACAAATCTAATAATCTTTCTCTACCAATCATTGCACTTACTAAGAGTAATAATGAACTTTTAGGAAGATGAAAATTAGTCAATAATCCATCAACTACCTTAAATTTATAACCTGGCTTAATTACTAAATCCACGTATTTCGCTATGGGAATAAAGTCATTAATTTCGTGAGAATAACAACTTTCAAGAGCTCTCACGCTAGTTGTCCCAATAGCAATTATTCTTCTATCTGTTTTCTTTATTTTTTTTATTTCCTCCACTACTTCCTCATTAACACTTACCCATTCTTTATGAAGTTTTAAGTTGCTTAGATCTTCTTGATCAATTGGTTTGAATGTTCCATAGCCCACGTGCAAAGTTATCGGTAAAATCATTACTCCTTTTTTTTTAAGATTGGAAATAAGACTTTTGCTTAAGTGTAAACCAGCAGTTGGCGCGGCAACTGCACCTGGATTAGTAGCATACTCAGTTTGATAACTATTCTCATGAAAAGATGATTCTTCTTCGGAATTTTTTATATAAGGTGGTAGAGGGATTTCCCCGTATTTATCAAGAAGATCATTCATTGAATTGAGATCAGTTATATTTTCAGGAAATTTAATAAATCTTCCTCCAGTTTCTTCATCTACCCCATCAACCATCAAATTAATATCTTGTGCAGAAGGAGATTTTAATATTATTTCTCTATTTATTTTTAACTTTTTCGCTGGCTTTGCCAAACATAACCAAACACATTCATGAGATCTTTCTAAGACTAATAATTCGACTAAAGTCCTATTTTCTAATTGAACCTTTAACCTTGCCTTCATTACTTTAGTATTGTTTACAACCACAAGATCGCCTTTTCTAAATTCATCTAAAAGATTCTTGGTAAATTTATTAGTTAGGCAATTCTCTTCTAAAGCACTATTTCTAACTATCATCAATCTTGATTCATGCCTTATTGCAGAAGGTTTATTAGCAATTAATGAGGGATCAAGAAAGTAATCATAAGCTTCAAGCTTATAATCTCTTCCTTCATTATTAATTTTAGAAATCAATTAAATCTAAGATACAAGTATTTCTGGCTCATTTTCAATCAGGTTAGCCAAGTCTTTCAAGAATGAAGCACCATCAGCTCCATAGATCACTCTGTGATCAGCTGTAAGATTTACTTGCATTATTTTTTTAACAGATATTGAACCATCACTATTTCCTACAACCGTTGGTTTCGATGCTGCTATCGCTAAGATCGCACCGGTCCCTGGAGGTAGTATTGCATCAAATCTATCAACACCAAACATACCAAGATTAGATAAGGTAAATGTACCCGTTGAGTATTCATCAGGCTCTAATTGTTTTGATCTTGATCTTTTTACGAGATCTTTCCATTCCCTAGATAATTCAAATAAATCAGTCTTGCATGGTTCTTTTAATACTGGGGTTATTAGTCCACCATCTTCCATCGCGACAGCAACAGCAATATTTATATTTTCTGGATAAGAAATTCCATTTTCAGAAAAACTTGAGTTAACTTGAGGATGTTTCTTAAGTGTCTTTGCAACTGCCTTTACAAGTAAAGCAGTCATAGTCACTCCGTTCTGTTTTACCTTTTTGTAGAAATTATCTAATTTATCAGTGTTAATAGAGTATCCAACCCTAAAACATGGAACATCCAAACTAGATTCCATATTTTTATTTACCGCTTTTTGAAGAGTATTAAATTGAACTGTTTCTCCAGGATTACCAAAACTATTTCCTGAAGTTTCTGGTTTACTTTCAACTCCCAAATTTGAGCCAGGAATGCTTGCAGGAGAACCACCTTCACCTATCCATGGTATAGAGACAGGTTGGCCATTAGCTTTTAAAATATCATCAGCTTGAATCCTTCCATGAGGTCCAGATCCATGAACCTTTGCCAAATCAACACCGATTTGAGAAGCTAATTTTTTAGCTCTTGGAGATGCAATTATCCTCGAAGAAACATTACTTGTAGCGGCATTAATTTGATTGCTATTAAAAGATGGGGCTGGCTTTTCACTCTTTAAGACAACTTCTTGTACTTCTTTTTTAATATTTTCTGTCTGGACTACTGGTTTTTCTTCAGCTTTATTGCTTACCAATTCAAGTTGGTCTGAAGTAGAGACTTCGGTTTGATTTCCTTTGTTTTGTTCTTGAACAGAAGCTATTTCATCCTCATTTTCTACAATGAGGCCAATAGTTTCTCCAACAGGAGCAGTGCTGCCGGCAGGCATTAAAACTGCTGCAAGATATCCATCTTGGAAAGATTCAACATCCATATCTGCCTTATCAGATTCAACAACCAAGACAGATTCCCCTCTTTCAACCTTATCTCCCGGATTTTTCAACCATTCCACAATCTTGCCCTCCGTCATAGTAGAACTCAAAGCAGGCATGAATATTTCGTGAGACATAAGAAAATTGTTATTGCATAAGTTTCAAGGGATTTTTACCAAACTTTCAAAAGTTTTTATGATTTAGAACCCTTTTAACTCTTCACCTAATTATACGAAATCATGTTCACAGTGGGAACTCTTAAAACTCAAGAAAGTAATAATTTAGATAGATTGGAATTTAAAACTTTTCGCAATTAAGATTTACTTATTTTTATCAAAAATACTAAATCTTTTTTTAATTATTATCTATAGATTGAATAACTCCATCTTTAACAGTAATCGAGACTTGCATTTTTTCTATAAGATTGTCGCCCACAGTGACATCACAGAAACTATCCACTTGCCCTTGATCAACAATTTCATCCATTTTTAACTCGCGAACTTGACTCTGTTGTTGCAATAGATTTCTTTTTTGTTCTTCAATTTCATTTCGTTTTGCTGCAACTTGTTGTTGCACCTGACTAACCTGTTCTTGAACCCTTGGATCTAGAGGATTAACCGATTGAGATCTAATATTATTTACTATTTGCTGCCCCTCTTGCTCAAGTTGAGATAATTGCTGGTCAATATTTGAAATTGCTTTACTTAATTCTTTTTCAGCATCTTCCTTCCAAGTTGGCGTAACTACAGCTTTAATAACTATTGAGCGCTTTATAGATATTGAGTTTTTTGTTTCCATAAAAAATTAACTTACCTTTTCAATATAGATAAAACAAATCAAATTTCCTTACTAAATTTGTTTTCATACATATTTTCTATCTGCAATGAATACTTTTTTTCTATTTCTTTTCTTTTTTGTTTAAGAGTTTGTGTTAATAAACCATTTTCTAAAGTAAAAGCATCAGCAAAATAACAATCTAATATTTGTTCTTCTGATCTTGCTCCTAATCGACTTTTAAGCAAATTATTAATTTGTGATTTAAAAAATGTACCAATATTCTTATTCAGGTTTAATTCTGAAAGGTCTTCTTCCACAAACTTGTTTTTAACTAATTCGACATTAGGCACTACAAGGGCTGTTAAACATTTTTTATCCTGTCCTACTAGTTGAATCTGATTAATAAATTCAGAACTAAGGATTTCGGTCTCTAGCGGATTCGGTTCTATATTTTCACCACTTGATAGCACTATTGTATCCTTGGATCTTCCTGTTATAAAAAGAGAACCATTTGGTATGAGAAAACCTAAATCACCAGTATCAAACCAACCATCCTTGGATAAAACCTCTTTTGTAGCTAATTCATTATTAAGATAACCTTTCATTACTTGTGGTCCCTTAACAAGAATTTTTCCGACTTCTCTGAACTTCAAAATCTTTTTTTTATCATCATTCACTATTTTGATTTCAGTAAATGCTAGAGGCTGGCCGGATGATCCTCTAACATTTAATTCTCTTCTCCTACAAGTTAATACTGGACTAGTTTCTGTAAGTCCATATCCCACCAAAACATCTACACCTAAAGATTCAAAAAAAAGATCCACATGTTCTGGTAATGCACCTCCGCCATTAATAGGAAATTTCAGTTTTTCTCCGCATAGCTGTCTAAGAATATTCGGCCATACAACAATAGTCGACAATTTATGTAAAGGATATCGGCTAATAACAGAAGCCAGTAAGGGGATTTTTGATTTAAAAGTTATTTGATTGATATCAAAATTTCTTATCTTTCTTAGACTTCTTTTAAAAACTGAACTATTTTTTATCAAAAACTTAATAAGTTTTTGCTTCTTGGAAGGCATTTTTTTCAAAGCCTGAAAAAAACCATCATGTATTGCCTCCCATAGTCTTGGTACAGTGGCCATTACAACAGGTTTTATTTGTGTAATATCATCTTTCAGGAATTTTGGAATTGTATAGTACTGAGAACAACCACATGAAAAAAAGAAGTATTCAGCACTTCTCTCATAAGAATGCCAGATAGGTAACACGCTTAATACTGAAGTTCCAGGTTCTGGATCAGCAATATAGGCTAAATTAATTATTTGATGTAAAAAATTAGCATGAGTCAAGGGGACCCCTTTAGGTTTTCCTGTTGTACCTGAGGTATAAAGAATAGTGGCAACATCATCAATTTTTGGATTAGAGTTTTCGATAACAGTATTTTGAGAATTTTCTTTTTCTCCTGCATTTATAAATTGACTCCAACTTATTAAACTTTCAAATTGTTCATCTTCTAAATTGATGATAAATTTCAATCTTTTTTTTAATTCCTCTTTGTTGTTTAAATTCAGCCAAACCTCCTTAGATTGAACTATTAGTCCTACTGAATTAGAGTGCTTAATAATATAGTCTAATTCTACTGAAGGAGAATTAATTCCTCTTACTGCATTTATAGCTCCTAAACGCATTAAGCCTTGATCTGCTACTAACCATCTTGGAGAATTTTCAGATATTACAGTAACTACATCTCCTTTTAATAGTCCATAATTTCGAAAAGCAAAAGAGACTTTTGCTATTAAATCAGCCAGCTCAGAATAAGTAATTTTTTCTTTGTATTTCCCTCTTAAATCGCAAACAGCTAAAGTGTCACCACATTTAAATTTTAAACTTTCCCAAATTTGATCAATATGATTAAGGTTCTCAATGTAATCCCTATTTTTAGCAAATTTATCTTTTTTAGAAAGAGGTTTAGATGAAGGCCAATACGCTAAATCGCTCATATTAAAATGATTTTAGAATTTTAATTTCTATTTTGATACAAAATTAAAATTAAATTCTTCCTGAATATTTTTTTTAACAATTCTCTTGACTTCTCGAATATTTAAATTTTTATTGTAATCAATCATATTTGCCATAAGACAATTCTCTATCCCACAAGGAACGATTTTATTAAAATTTTCTAGTTCGCAGTCAAAATTGATTGAGAATCCATTTATCGTAATCCATCTTTTACACCCAATTCCAATTGAAGCAATTTTCTTATTTCCTATCCAAACACCAGTAAAACCTTTTCTAGATTGACAATCAATATTAAAAGTTCCAAGAATTTTTATAATGATTTCTTCAAGTTTTCTTAAATACCAATTTAAATCTTTATTAAAATTTTTCAAATCTAAAACCAAATAAGCTACTAATTGTCCTGGCATATGACAAGTAACCTCTCCACCTCTATCTATCTTAAAAACATCATTTTTATCATCATTCAAAGAAAATAGTAAATTATCGGTATCAGACCCTCTACCTAATGTATAACAAAGTTGGTGCTCCCCTATCCAAATAAAATCAGGTTTAGAATTATCTAGAATTAATGCTTTCTGATAGTCTTTTTGTAATTTATAAACATCATTAAAAAAAGAAATTTTATCAGGTTGTTTAATTATTGCTGTTCTCTTAACCATATTTAAGTAGATTTAGAAAGTAAGTAAATATTTTTAGATTTGTTATGAAAATTTTAATCCATGGAAAAAATCTTGAGCTTACTGGAGCCTTAAAAGAATATACAGAGGCAAAGATAGAAAAAGCAACTCATCACTATAAGGATATCGTTAAAGAAGCTGATATTCACCTTTCTATAGAAAAGAACCCACGAGTCTCGTTCCAATCTGCAGAAGTAACTATTTTTGCAAATGGCACTATAATTAGAGCCGAAGAAAAAACTGAAAATCTCTACTCAAGCATTGATTTGGTTTCAAATAAACTTTGTAGAAAATTACGTAAATATAAAGAAAGAAATAATAGAACATCTCAAAATAAAAACCTCAAAAATAAAGACTCTTTCCCAATTCAAAGCGAGGAATCAAGCTTTCTAAATAAAGCTTTATTAAATGAAGGAAGAGAGGTAAGTCTGCCCGAACCGGCAATTAAAAATAAATACTTTGAAATGAATCCAATTTCATCAGAAGAAGCAAGAAAACAATTAGATCTAATTGATCATGATTTCTATCTTTTTCGGAATAAGAAAAATAATCAACTTCAAGTCATATATAAGAGGAATCATGGAGGATATGGACTTATTCAATCTAAGTAACTTTATAAATGGCAAATATTGAATATGAATTAAACGAGAAAATTCATGCAATTATTATTAACCCCTACTTAAGCTGGGATAATTTCTGTGCAAATTGCGATTTAGTAAAAAAATATAACATAAAGAATATTTCTACTTCTCTTAATTATTTGGCTGATTTTAGAAAATGTTTAGGTAATTACAGCGCAAATATAAACTCGCTCATTTCTTATCCTTTAGCAGATTTACCAGTTTCAATTATTACAGAATTAATTTGTTATGCAAAAGATAAAGGGGCAACAGGAATTGAGTATATCCCAAACTTTATTAATTTATCCAAGAAAAATTTAGAGACTTTTGCTGCTGAGATTGAGCAAGTGAATTTATCGGGATTACCAGTTACGATTATCATAAATAAATCAAAACTTGAAGAAGAAATTTTTTATAGTGCGATAGAAATATCTTTAGAATTAGGAATAAAAAATTTCCAATTCGGAGATGGTTTTGGGCCTGCTATTAGCTCAAATGAAGTGGCCGAAATATTAAATATAATTGGCAGCCAAAATCAAATTAAAATTGTTGGTGGTATAACAAAACTGACACAAGTTATTGATTTGTTCGATGCTGGAATTAAATTGGTAGGGACTTCAAATTTTTGTGAGATTTTTCAGGAAGTAAAAGTTTTTTAAATGTCTGGTTCTGGTGAGTGCAGGCTGGAAGGTCTCTGTATTAAAGCTTCTCCATTAGGCGAAAACGATAGATTAATAACTATCCTCACCGATGTGCAAGGGATCATTCGATTAGCGGCACCTGGTGCTAGGCGTCCAAAAAGTAGTCTGGCAGCAGCTACTCCCTTAACATATTTAAGTTTGCAAATTTTTGGCAAAAGAAATCTTAAATCTGTACGTCAAATTAAAATATTAAAAAGCTATTCTGGTCTAGGGAAAAATATTGAATGTCTTGCAGCTGCACAAGCAATTACTGAATTAACATTTTTATTGGTAGGAAATAATGACCAACAACAAAACTATTTATCTTGTGTTCTTGCACATTTAGATAGGATTTATTTATATAAAGAATCTAAAGAAGAAGATATTAAAATGCTCTCAATGAGTATTCAATCTTTAATCCATTTATTAGCAATTGGAGGTATTAATTTACCAATACATCATTGCTGTAAAACTGGAGAGGCTATTATTCCGCCATTAGGAAATTGGGAATGGAATTGTTATTTTTTACCTAGTGAAGGGTTTTCATTAATCGAAGATATTCAAAGTAACCTAAAAATAAATGCATCTGAAGTTGCTTTATTACAGAGACTTCTTTTCCCTGAATTACCAATAAAATCGAATGGAGAATTGTTAGGACCTAAAAAAGTTTGGCTTAAAATATTATTTATTATTGAAACTTGGATCTCAACTCAATTAGAGAAAGATCTATCTTCACTAAAAATGTTAAGAGAATTATATAATTAGCATTTTATGAACCCCTTAAAAATTCTAGCATTATGAACTGGGGTACTTTGACTGGTAACTTAATAAATAGTTCATTACATTAATGTGGTTCATATTGCCTGGTTAGGTAAAAAATCTCCTTTTTGTGGAAATGTTACCTATGGGAACTCAACCACTGAGGAATTGAAGGCTAGAGGGCATAGAATAAGTTTCATTCATTTCGATAATCCCTCTAATTCAAATTCATCAAGTCCATTATTCCTAGCAAATGATCCTGAAGTCAGTCTCCCATATTTAATTAAGTCCCAAGTCTATACAATACCCTCTCCAAGAGCAGAAAAAGAGTTAAGACTATCATTAGTAAGATTAAAACCAGATATAGTACATGCCAGTCTAACCTTATCTCCTTTAGACTTTAAACTTCCAGAGCTCTGTAATGAAATTAATGTCCCACTTATAGGAACATTTCATCCAGCATTTGATGCTAAAAACAGAAGTTTAACTGCGAGCACTCAACAATTAACATATCAACTATATGCTCCCTCTCTAGCTAAGTTCGATAAGATAATAGTTTTTTCAGAACTTCAAAAAATTTTTCTTGAGAAACTTGGAGTAACTAAAGAAAAACAAATAATTATTCCAAACGGAGTTAATGAAAATATTTGGAAACCTTTTTGCGAAAGAAATAAAAAATATGATCAGGTAAAAAACAAATTAGGAGATGAAAGAATCTTTTTATATATGGGAAGGATTGCAAATGAGAAAAACGTCGAAGAACTTTTACGTTCTTGGCGGCAAACAAAAAAGAATAATTGTAAGTTAGTAATTGTTGGAGATGGACCAATGAAACCAACACTTGAAAATAGTTTTTCTAACCTCAATGAAGATAAATTGATTTGGTGGGGGCCCGAATTAGATTTAGAAACTAGGGTAGCGATAATGCAAATAGCAGAAGTATTTCTCTTGCCAAGTTTAGTAGAGGGCTTATCTTTGTCACTATTAGAAGCAATGTCAACTGGTACTGCATGTGTAGCAACAGATGCTGGCGCTGACGGCGAGGTTTTAGATAATGGAGCAGGAATAGTGATTTCAACTGATAATGTTTCTACACAATTGAAAACGATAATACCCATACTGGTAGAACACCCTTCATTTACAAAATATCTTGGGGGTAAAGCTAGAAATCGAGTACTTGAGAAATATACAATTACTAAAAATATAGATTCTCTTGAGAAAGTTTATATCGAATTAAAAGATAAATTCAAAAGCTAACTAAACTCTTTACTTCGGTTGCAAGCTGAAACTATTGATTCAATTAATGCTGACCTTATACTTTTTTTTTCTAAAACCCTTAAAGCAGAAATAGTCGTTCCTCCTGGGGAGGTAACTAAATTTTTAAGTTCAGAAGTTGTTATTTTTTTTTCTTTTATTAAACATATAGTTCCTAATATCATCTCCATTGCAAGTTCTTCTGAAAGATTTTTTGGTAATCCACCGCTCAACCCACCATCACTTAATGCTTCTATAATTAAAGCAATAATAGCAGGGCCTGATGAAGTTAATGCTAAAAATATATCAAGATAATCTTCACTAAATTCATATACTTTACTAGAATTTTCAAATAAATTTTTTGTCACTTGCTTTTCATCTTTTGTAAGATTTTCTCCGCAAGCAATTCCTGTTAAACCCTTCCCAACAGTTATTGGAATATTAGTAACGACTCTCGCAATTTTATGGTTAGGAAATTTCTGAGTAAGACTTTCTATTGAGATTCCAGCAAGAATCGAAACTAATAAATTATCCTTAGTTTTTAAAATATCTGGCTCAATTATATCTTTAAAATGCTGAGGTTTTACCGAGAGAAGTTTAACTTGGCAATCCCAAATTTTGTTTGAATCTTTAGAACTAGATTCATAGACGTTTATGTTATGTTTATAATTTTTTCTTATATTTTCTAAACTTTTTTTTGACTTTACAACACAATAAACATTCTCTGGCTGAATTAAGTTTTTTTCTAATAGTGGAGTAATTATAGCATTTGCAATATTTCCAAAACCAATAATGGCAATTTTATCAGTCACAGATTAATCATGAAAAAGCACTTAATTTTGAATTTCCCCATGCTGGTTCAGGAGCAGTATTTTTTCCCAAACTATATTGTGGAATATTATCTTTAGGTCCAGAAGAGGGGGAAACTTCATCCGGGGAAGAACTAGTTACGTTTACACAACTTGGAGCAAAAAGAAAAATACTTTCACCCACTCTCTCTTGATGTCCATCAATTGCATATGTACCTCCAGCAATAAAATCAACCGCTCTTTGTGCTTGATCGGGATCCATCATAGTTAAATTAAGAATTACAGTTTTTCTCTCTCTTAATGCTTGTATAGCTTGAGGCATCTCATCAAAACTTCTTGGTTCCATTAAACTTACTTCTGAAGATGAATTTGATATTCCAGGCATTCCAACAACTTTTGATGATCTGTTTTTATTCATAAAATCGAATGGATTTGAATTCGCAAGAGCATTTGTATTTTTTTGGTTGTGCTTGTAATCATTAATATCATTTAATTCATCTTCTAATGGATAATCCAACTCATCAAAATCATCATCGAGATACTCATCACCTGCGACAACTGCCTTTAATCTAGAAATAAGTGACACCTTTTAAATCCTCTTGAAATTGATTACTAAGGCCTAGGGACCTTAAGTAATAAATTCATTCTTTAAATGAATAAACTACTTATACTTAGATAACGTTACTTGTACTTTACTGCAAGTTAATAGATAAAAAATTCATAAATAATAACTAATTAGGATTTAGCTCCAAAAATTAATGATCCTAATCTTAACCAAGTCGATCCTGCGTCAATTGCTTCCTGCCAATCGCCTGACATACCCATTGAGCAATCTGGAAGTTGCAGTGAATCAGCGAGAGATCTACATTTTTTAAACAATTTTGAATTTTCTTTGGGGCTAAGTCCCTTAGGGTTAATGGTCATTAAACCAGTTAATGTGATATTTTTCAATTCTTGAATTTCTCCCCATTTTAATTTTAAAAGTTCAGGATTAAAACCTCCTTTATTAGGGTCATCACTTAGCTTAACCTGCAACATTATTAATGGATTTTTCTTCTCTTCATATGAAACATGAGAAATCTTTTGCAGCTTTTCTAATGAATCGACTGAATGAATGTATTTAAAATTCTGCACTATCTTTCTAATTTTATTACTTTGTATTCGTCCGATGAAATGCCACTTTATTTGTTGAAGGTCTTTTAAAATCAATTGTTTCTCAAAAGCTTCCTGAAACTTGCTTTCGCCAAAATCATTCTGACCTATATTTTGAATAGTCTTTATTTCTTGACTTTTAAAACCTTTACTAACTGCAAGAATCTTTACATTTGAAGGGAGTTTACTTTTTATTTTTAAATAATTTGATAAGTACACCTTTTATAAAAAAGTTTGTGTAAATAAATTCTCCCATTTAGGCAGCTCTTCAGATCCTTTTCTTTTAGCTTTTTGAAGATTTAATTCTGCTTGATTACGTGCATCTAAATAAGGTATTACTTCAAAAAGAACTTCTCTCTGTCTAATCTCTACCGAAAAAAACATTTTTTGTGCATATAAAGTCGCATAAATATCTCTTCCATCACTTCCAGGAGAGACTTGATACAACATACCAAATGTTGGATGATTTAAATAACGCTCAGAACTCAAACTTAAATATAATGTTATTTATAATGCACCATACAGTTTTCTAAGGAAAATTGCTATGCAAATAAAACATATCGATATTGTATTAAAAATTACATTGAGGGATTTCGAAGGATGAGAAGTCCTAAATCTATTCGTTTTTATAATAATTTTTTTCTTTGAAAGCAATGATTCTGCTCCTTGATCAATTCTCAGGAAAATATTTTGAAATAGCCTTTCCACTAAAATTAAAAAGACATTAAATGTTTTCTTAAATCCTAAAGTACGAATATTTATTGATCTAACTGACACAGATTTAATTAGATTTTGCAATTCTTCCTGTACTAAAGGAATAAAACGTAATGCAATTAATAACTGAAAAAGCCACTTACTTACTGGTAATCCAATTTTCGTGAATGGATACAGAAACCAACTTAATCCCCATACAATATCTTCTTGCAATGTAGTTAAAAGCATCAAATTAACACTATGAACCACAGTAAATATCAAAGTGGAGGTTTTAATTCCTAATTCAAATGCTTTTCTTGATAAGTTATAAGGACCAAAATTTATAAACCATATCTTCTGAGAAGGAATTTGCAAAATATTCCATTGTTTATAGTTTTCCACTACTACTTGCAATTCATTAGGATCTCTTAAGTAGCCATCTATTGATTGAATATCAGAAGACGCAATTAATGATATAAATCCAATTAATAAAGATAAGCAAGATAGAAAACACAATGATCTCCACCACACTCTAAGTGGCAATAAACTTAAAAAAGTGATTAATAGTAAACAAATTACTAAACTCAATCTCCATATAGGGCCAGCCCAAATTGGAGTTATTAGAAATATCATCACTATAATTATTTTTAATCTACTATCTATTATTCTTAGCCAACTTCTATTGCCATAAACATATTGACCAACAGAAAATTTGGTAAGTATATTCATCAATCTTTTTGAATTAACTCAATATTTTCCCTTTCGACTTCTTTATTTAATGCTCTTTGCTGTTTTCCTCTCCAAAGCAAGATAAGGGGTGTACCCTCAAAGCCTAAATTTAATCTGATCTGCTTTTCAATATATCTTCTGTAAGTTATCCCAAATAATTTAGGGTCGTTCACAAAAAGAGTGAAAGTTGGAGGTTTATTTTTGACTTGAGTACCGTAATAAAGCTTACCTTGCTTCCCGCTTCTTTTGGTTGGAGGACTTTTCCAACTAATAGACTCTTTAAGCACTTCATTAACCACAGATGTTGTAACTCTTCTTCTATGCTGATTTACAGCATTAAGAGCATGCTCAAAAATATTGTCAACTCTTTGTCCAGTTAGGGCAGATATAAAAATCATTTTTGACCAGTGTAAAAAATAAAGTTTAGATCTAAGTTCCTTCTCTACTTGATATATTGTTGAGCTATTTTTTTCTATAAGATCCCATTTATTAACTACAATTATACAAGCTCTGCCTTGTTCTTCTACCCTCCCTGCTAACTTCTGGTCTTGATCAGTTACTCCATCTGTAGCATCTATAACCAATACACAAACATCACTTCTATCAATAGATTTGAAAGCCCTATTAATACCAAAGAATTCAGTTCCATATTTAACATTCTTCTTTCTTCTAATCCCTGCAGTATCAACAATTTTCCATTGATGATCGCCTTTCTTTATGAGAGTATCTATTGAATCAGTAGTTGTTCCACTAATATCACTAACTATTGCTCTTTTTTCTCCAGAAATTGAATTTAACAAGCTAGATTTACCAACATTTGGCCTACCAATAATAGACATCATTATCTTTTCTTCTTCATCCTGCATATTATTTTCAGGAAGTTCGCCAATAACAAGATCCAAAAGATCCCCAGTACCCGAACCATGAATAGCGGATACAGGGTAAGGTTCTCCTAACCCTAATTTCCAAAACTCAGAAGCTAAAGAGATTCCAAGGGTAGTTGATTCACATTTATTAACAGCAACAATTGTTTTACAACTTGAGTTTCTTAACCATTTTGCTATTGATAAATCACCATCAGTAACTCCCTGATTACCATCTACCACAAGTAAAGCAAGTGAAGCTTCTTCCAAAGCCAAGAAAACTTGCGTTCGTATCTCAGGAAGAAATTCACTATCATCATCAAAAACCAAACCTCCAGTATCAATAATTTGAAATTCTTTTCCTCCCCATGTAGCATTTTGATAAGTTCTATCTCTTGTAACGCCTGGTTTATCAAACACTATTGCATCATTACTTTGGCAAAGACGATTCACTAAGGTTGATTTCCCTACGTTTGGTCTCCCAATAATTGCTACTGTAGGAAGTATCAATTCTTTTCTCCAAAGAAAGTAGTATCTACTACAACTATACCTTTAATAGAATCATTTACATTACTCAAAAATTTATTTGATTTCTGGATCACCTAAATGTCCTATTGCTGGATTAACAGAAGGAGAAGAGACTGCAGGAAGCTTATCTTCTTTAAGGGAAAAAGAATTTGACTCAATAGACCAATAAATTAACCAATTTACAGCGGTTGCTCTTCTAGTCCTTCTTGGATAAAGTTCGTTAATTTTATAGCCTTTAAATTTAAGAAAATTTTTCAATCCCTGTTTGTGTTCCTTAGGAATTGATCGGGTCAAATGTACTGATGCTTTTCGCTCTGAAATAATTTGAGGAGCTTTTACGAATTTTTCTGACCAATAAGCAGGAGTTATTTGACTAGAAATCCAATTATCCGTATTTTTTTCTCTAATGTAAAAAAGTCTTTCCCAGATCAATTCACAAACAAAAACATCACTAACTTTATCTTCGAGAACAAGGAATAATAGTTTCTTAGATATTGGCCATGAAAATTGTTTTCCTAAGAAATTTTCCTTTTTATTCATTATTCAAACCTTATTAAGATTAAAGAGAAATAAGGCATGAAGTTCTTTTTATATTCAGATGCATATTGAATAATTTGAGTAGGCATCCCAACACTTAAAGCTATAAGTGATTTATTGATAATGTCCTCTTTTTTTAAGATTTCTCTTACTAAGTTCCATTTTTTGCCAACTTTCATAATTACTAAAACAGTTTTATTTCCTCTACTCTCCCTGATAAGGGATGTTAATTCTGAATTTGAAGAAGGGCATTCTTTAATTATCAAGGTCTCACCTTTTTTAACTAAATCAAAATCATTCAAAGCTGCTGTTGCTGACAGAGAAGAAATACCAGGTATGGTTTTGGTAATGATTTCTGGATAGTTTTGCTTTATTATCCTCAAAATATTAGAAGAACTTGCAAATATTGAGGTATCTCCTAGACAAATTAAAACAACTGATTCACCATTTTTTATAAATTTCACAATTTTTTCTACTGCATTAGACCATATTTCATCAGGATCAAAATCCTTCCTAGCCATTGGAAAGATGATAGGTATATTTTTTTTAAATTTGGTATATTTTTTGACTATTTCTGCAGCGAAACTCTTTTTATTATCATCTGATATTGGAAAAGCTATAACTTTCGCATTTTTTATTGCCTCCACAGCAGCAATTGTTAAAAGCGATGGATCTCCAGGGCCTACACCAACGATGGTGAATCTTGGCAAATCAGTTTTAAATCGATTAAGTAAACTTAAAAACTTGTTTAGTATCATTTTTATTTTATTAACTTTAGCTATGTACTCTTGGCATCATAAAAGTTTCGTCCAGTATTGCTGACTCAATTTCAGACAATTCCTCTAACCTTTTGAAAGTTTGATTTTTAGAGAATTTAGTTTGCGCTAGTTTCAAGTAAACTCCAAAATGTCTTGCCTCACTCTCAAGCAGAGACTCATAAAGGGATTTAAACGATTTATCTTCAGAATTCAGCGCAAGTAAGCTTAATCTTTCATGACTTCTTGCTTCAATAAGTCCTGCTATTAAGAAACTATCAAGCATTCTATTAGGCTCTTCCTTTCTTATATTCTTGGACAATTCAGCTCCATATGGAGGCGGTTTTAAGGACTCAAGAGAATGTCCAAGGTCCTTTAAAAAATAAAGTATTTTTTCAAAATGCTCTAATTCCTCTCTCGCTATTGGACTTAGAACTTCTGCCAGATTTGGTTCTGATGGATATCTAAACATCAATTGAATAGCTACTCCTGCTGCTTTTCTTTCACAATGAGCATGGTCAATAAGAATATCTATTGGATTAGATAATGCGAGTTTGATCCACTCATCTGAGGTGAAGGACGATAAATATTTAATATGAGAAGTGGGCCTTTTAAAATCGACTAGCATTTAATTTTTACTACTTAAATATCCAATAATTCCTTCAAGAGCTAAGGAATAACTTGATATGCCGAATCCACTAATAATTCCTATAGCTTTATCTGTAAGAAAAGATTCTTTACGAAAATCTTCTCTACTGAAAATATTTGAAATATGTAACTCTACAAACGGAATTTTTGATCCAATTAAAGCATCACGAATAGAAATCGAGGTATGAGTAAAAGCGCCAGCATTTATAAGAATGCCCTCTATACTTTTTACAGAATTCTGAATCTTATCTACTATTTCTCCTTCGTGATTACTTTGAAAACATTCAAGATTAATACTCTTTTCTTGGGCAACTTTTGTTAGATCTTGTTCTATATCACTCAATGTTTTATTACCATATATTTCAGGTTCTCTAGTTCCCAATAAATTTAAATTTGGGCCATTTATCAATAAAATATTCATTTGCAATAAAGTCTTTCCTATTAAATGCTATCTAGAAAGAAACAAAAAAACCAAAACATTTTCACACAAAGTGACCATTAACTGATAAGTTCAAATAGTGGGGGTCGGTGCCCGAGTGGTTAAAGGGGGCGGACTGTAAATCCGCTGGCTCTGCCTACGTTGGTTCAAATCCAACCCGGCCCACTTTAAAATTGCCCTTGTAGCTCAGCGGTAGAGCACTCCCTTGGTAAGGGAGAGGTCTCGGGTTCAAGTCCCGACGAGGGCACTTGAGCATTTGATTAATATAACTGAGATCTCATAGATCAGCATTTTAAATAGAATTCGAATATATTTAATATAGTTTGTCTTTAGTAATGGCACTATCGTCATACCGGATGCACAAAATATATATTGCAGCAACCATGAATTATGGTCTTGGTTCTGATGATCCAGAGGAGTTGGCCTACTACAACAAAATCAGAAAAGAGATGGATGATATGAAAAAACAACCAATTAAAAAAGGGATTTCCCTCAATTGGGATACTCCCGAAGGAATAGATAAATGAACCTAAATACTTTTTTATTAATTGATGGGAGTTTAATGCTTATTGGTCTACCTTTTTTGATGATTCTTAAAGGCAAAAATTGATCAAAAGTTCTTTACATTTTACCCATATTTAAATTCAATTGTTGATCCTTTATCCGTATATTGGAGTACTTCAAACCGTACATATTTATTACTCGAATGGCCTCTCTAACTAGTTAGAACATAGATGTAGGCGTCATGAGCAAATGTCTACCAAATCCACACTAAAAGAAGATTATAAATCTGATATTGAAGAAAGATCAGAAGAAGAACTTCTTGAGGAAGAAATCAGGAATCAGCAAACATTGGATAGCTTTGTTGAATCTGATAAAAACTGGAGCTGATTAAATTTTATTTATTTTGGAGAAAGTTATGAACTTAAAAAGAACACCATTCTCAATTCTGGACAAAGAAAAAAGAGAAATGGACTATATCAAAGGTGTTTACAAGAGAAAAATTCAAGCTGAAATTGAATCTTATAAAGATCCAGAAGACGAAGATAAGAGAGATACAGTCCAAGCTCAAGATGTATTGATGCATGATAGGATCTCAATCTAGTTATTTTTTTTCTTCTTCTTACCTTTCTTTTTCTTCTTTACCTTTTCATAAACATCATCAGCCTTCTGTTCAATACTGTCCAGCTTATTTGAGATTTCTTTTATAGCTTCTGCTTTTTCTTTTTTAACTAAAGTATCTTTTACCTCAATAATTTTAACTGGCTCTGCTTTAACTACAGTATCTTTTGTCGCTTCAGTTTTAATTCCAAACTTACCTTTAATATAATTTGCTATAAAAATAAGAACAGGTACATGAGCTAAACCGCCTATTACTATTCTTGTTTCTGAATAAGCCATTTAATAGTTAAAAGTTCTGAGATATTTAAGCATAAATTTAATTTTTAAATTCGTTTTATTAAGCCAATAAATATTAGTAATCATTTCTTGATTCGTAGATCAAAAATATTGCTATTAATTAATTAGAGACTTTTTTATTAAATGCCATTAGACATATTTCTAATGAACATGTGTGTTGTAGTTATAGCATTGCTTATCAGAAGAGAAATCAAACTTAAGAAGGCGAGATAAATTATGAAAACACAAATTTTAAAAGAGCATTACATTCCAAATATCCATGCTATTACTATTTTACTAATGCTTCTTCTATGTCTATGGTTACCTCTAGCACTTAGATTCTTATTAATAATTTAGTCGAACTAATTAGTTAATACTCTTATCTTTAAACTCTGGTATAACCTAATTTTATTTTAAAAATTTTATGCGGAACTCCTGTTTCGCATTATTTGCTTAGGTTTAAATAGTTAGTGTTTCGACTACTCAGAAACCCAACTTGTAATTTTCGTTGTGCTATAAATATGCCCTCCAGATTCTATATTCTTGATGGTTTCTGGATCTGAAAAAACATGCTTAGCCACACCTTCTTCAGCTTGATGAATAACAATCACTTCTTTTGGATCAATTAAACTTTTGCCACGATATAAGGGAGTAAGGCCTACCGTTTTATGAAATGCATCTATCTCTGGACTATCAAACATTTTTACCCACTCCTCAAATGTATTTGAAAGTTTAAATGTGAAAACAGTAGTTTCAAGAGACATTAATTTATAGATAATTCTCCTATCTTTTTAGCAACTAATCTTGATAAACAAGTTAAAAATATTGATTATCTAAAAATTAAGAAAGTTAATTTGGTATCGCATGTACCGTTTATATGTTTTTTGAAAGCTATTAATTGGATATGAGTTATTTTGCTGAATCCAACCATATTGAATATGATGCATGGTTCGATGAAAACATTGACCCAGTGGATCTTGTGAATTACTCAGATGAAAAGGAGTTCAGTGATTCGGTACACTTTAAGTTCCATAAGATGTCCACTAAAAATTTAACAATTGGTTCTTCTGATAATTTTCACTGGTAAATAAAAGATTTTTCTCTCCATAGATATTTATGAATCTTACGCAGAATATGTTCCATCACTTTCTCTTCTTGCCTTAGCTAATACAATTTCATCTACAACTTTTTCAATCATATAAGCACTTTTTTTACCAAAACATTTTTCTTTTTTAATACTCTCAAAATCATTTGGGATTAAATCATTATGTTCACAACATTCGCATTTAATATCAATTTTCTTACCTCTGAAAACCTCTAAAGCTCTAGAAAAAATCCATTGCTGAACTGAAATACTTTCCCAACTATCAAAATTAGACCATTCATCAAAATCCCTATTAAGGATGCCTTTTAATCCATCAGCCTGATTTACATATACTAAGTATGAATCTTTTCTTGGTTCATCATTAATACCAATTGTTTTGACAGAATTTTGATTCATCTCAAATACATTGATTAAGTAGCCTTATAAATCTAGAGGATAATTTCAAAAATATAAATAAAAAAATGTCTCAAATAAGATCATTAATTGCTTTATCCAATCTAGAAGTATGATTTGTATTTCTGAGTAATTCAAAATCCTTAAAATCAAAGCCAGGGCCAACACAACAACTCACTAAAGTAAATTCGCCTGTACTTTGTGCAGCTTGCCAATATCCAGATGGGATCATTTCAACTGGATTATTGGAATCTAAAATTAATTTTCTTATTAACTTATTATCATTATCTAGGCACCATAAATTCAGAGGGTCGCCCCTTAAATAAATCCAAATTTCATCAGCATTTTTTACTCTGTGCCAAGCACTTTTTGCATCTCTCTCCAAAAGATAATAAATTCCCGTAATAAAGTTTCTACTTTGGCCATCTTTCCTTATTAGAGAATTCTCACTCCTTACTATCTCTCTAAACCATCCACCCTCAGGATGAGGAGATAAATTAAATTGTTTAATTATTTCTATGTTTTTTTTATTAGGATTCACATCACAAAATATCTTTAAAATTTCTCTTATAATTCAAAGCTAACTGAAAAAAAATCAAAATAAACTATCTTTTCTAAAAAATTAAGAACAAATAACTGACAAATCTACAAAATTTTTATTTTCATCTGCCAGTTCTGTAATGATTCTATTGAGCCATTCAGAAGTCGTTTCACAATAGCCTATATTTAAAATAGTTTTTTGCTTTGATGTTTCTTCTTTATTCATAGTTAAAGTATTTTTATATAAATTAGTCTTTAATTAAATCTATGTGAATAAGTCTTAATTACTATCTATTTTAAAAAGTTGTATTTAATACATATTTAAGAACTGCTAGTAAATAAATAAAATTAAATCATTGACAAGAAAATGTATACAAGTAAGAGTAGAAAAAATTTATTATTTAACCTATGAATAACATCAAGATTGAGGAATTGATGAAAGTAAGGTTCGATGGTATTGCTAATAGAATTGGGCAATTAAGCAAAAGGGAAAGTGAGTCTTTATTACTTGAGCATCTTGAGTGGTTGGAGGGAGGATGGGAGACTGAAGAAATCTTATTTTTAAAAAAGCCCTACAGAAAATGGTGGTTCTAACTCCATTCTATAAATAATTAATGATGGCCTAAGGGACCAGGGCCAGAGCCTATTTTATAAGAATTGTCTAAAGACTTCTCAACAAATAATTTCGCTTTTTGTATGGAATCAAATAGATCAAAACCTAAAGCCTTGTAACCACAAATAGCAGCACTCAAAGTACAACCACTACCGTGGGTATTTTTTGTATTTATAAAATTATTAAATAGCCAATCTTTTCTACCATTTAAATCAAGGAAAAAATCCTTCCCTTTCATATCTTTTAAACCGCCACCTTTTATAAGTACCGCTTTAGCTCCAAGACCAATAATTTTTCTTGCTGAATTTTCGATATCTTCTTTACTTTTTATTTCTAAACCTGAAAGTAGATTTGCTTCAAAAATATTTGGAGTTACCAAATCAGCAATTGGTAATAAGAGTTTTTTATAAGCATTAATAGCAGAATCTTCCAGTAATTTAGAACCAGTTCTTGTAACCATTACTGGGTCAATAATTTTGGTTATTTTGTATGTATTTAATTTTGAAGCAGTATCATTAATTATCCTTTCATTTAATAACATTCCAGTTTTTAAGGCATCAATACCAAAATCAGCAAATAAAGTATCTAACTGATTTAATAAAGTATTCTTCTCTACTGGTTGAACGCATGTAACCTCTATACTATTTTGTGCGGTAATACATGAAATAACAGAACATCCATGTACTTTAAGGGCCATGAAAGTTCTCAAGTCAGCCTGTATGCCTGCTCCACCGCCGGAGTCACTACCGCCTATTGAAAGTGCAATTTTAGAATACATAATTTATTAACTCTTTTTTGAAAGTACTATAAGTAAATTTTAATTTAAATCAGAAATCTGAATATGCATTAAAAAAATCTAACTCCAATTCCATAGCTCTCCTGTATAAATATTTGACCTGATTAATATCATATGTTTCTTTATTAGTCTCAATAAGATTTTCAAGGGAATCTGCTAGCTTTTCAAAGCTCTCATCAGAATAAGTAATTATCCATTCTTTATATTTAATGTCAAAATCCTCCTCATACAAACTTTTTCCTATCCAAGAATAAAGTCGCATACATGGAGTCATTGCAAACATTATTTCAACAGAGCTAAGTCTTTTGGAAGTATCATCAAGAAAATCTGTATAATTTTTAGTGGCTTTTTTTATATAGTTATTAGACAAATCAATATCCCATCCTTTTGCATACGTTTCATGAAGTATTAACTCCTCAGAAACGCCCATTAACAGTTCACTTAACTTCCTTATTGAGTACTTATCTTTTGATTTGGAAACAGCAAGACCATAAGCCTTCGCAAAAGTCTCTAAAAAGAAATAATCTTGAGCTAAATATTCTTGAAATATATTTTTAGGGAGACTGCCATTCTTTAAACCTTGAACAAATTTTGTATTTAAACTTAGTAAAGCAATCTCATAATTATCCTCCCAAAGTTTTTTTGTTATTTTCATTTTTTTATTTTTAGTTATTCTAAAATTTATTGTCAGAAATTTCCATATTCCTTTTAGCGCCTAGAAAAGTTTTTTAAATTTTGAAATAAAATATATAAATCCACGATGAACCAATGCAAGCTTTAATGTATTTATTAGATTTTATTAATTATGTCTGAAAGATTTGAATGGGACGATACCAATAGTTCAGGTATATGGTGGAGTACTAATGTAAGTATTAGAGACGAGTGCATTTTGCTCAAAGAAGATACTCAATGCGAAGATACTGATATCGTCGAACTTCTTAGGAGTATTGCACAAAATATTGAAGATAATGGCCTTTAATTTTTAAAGGAATATTCTCTCTTTTAGAGATTTTGAATTCCTTTTACAGCTTTTATTAATTCTTTAGTAATGCCCTTTTCACTCATTGAATGACCAGCATCATTAACAATGATTAATTCAGAATTCTTTAATTTCTTATTTAGATCCCAAGCACTCCTTACAGGACATACAACGTCATACCTACCTTGAATTATTTTTGTTGGAATCGATTCTATTATTTTTATATTTTTCAAAATAAAATCATCTTCTAAGAAAATATTATTAATAAAATAATGACATTCGATCCTTGCAAAGGCATCTGAAAAAGAATTAACTTGGGACTTATCAAAATCTAATTTTTTATTTATTAAATGACTAGTTGAGAGTTCCCATTTTGTCCAAGCTGCTGCTGCTTTTGATCTAAGATTCGAATCTGAAGATGTTAGAAATTTATAAAAAGAACTTATCAAATCATTTCTTTCTTCTTTTGGTATTACAGAAATATATTTTTCAAATTCATCAGGGAATATCTCACTTGCACCATATTGATAGAACCATAATAATTCAAACTTTCTACATAAAAATATTCCTCGCAAAGTTAAGCTGATAACTCGTGAGGGATTTTTAATTGCATATATAAGTGAAAGTGTTGAGCCCCAAGATCCACCAAACAAATGCCAAGTATCTATTTTTAATAGAATCCTTAATTTCTCAATATCATCAACTAAATGATTAGTCGTATTTTCTTTTAATTCCGAGAAAGGAGTTGAAGAACCGCAACCTCTTTGGTCAAATTGAATAATATCGAATTTATCTGGGTCAAAGTATCTTCTATATCTCGGTTGGCTTCCTCCTCCTGGACCTCCATGAATAACAAGTATTTTTTTGCCATTTGGATTGCCAGATCTTTCCCAATAAATAGTATGAATATCACTTACTTGTAAAAAACCCTTTTCTCGTACTTCAATTTTCGGAAACAAGACTTGATCTTTCATTTTGAAATATTTTTAATGACTTTATGAATCTATTTTATCCAAAAATAAATCTAGTTTAAATTTCTTTTAAATAAAAAAAAAGGACTGCTTCTACAGTCCTTTTTGATATTTAATTTCCTTCTTACAGGATATAAAATTACATATTTTTAAGTCTATTTACTCATAAACCTAGAATACGTGAATTCGGGGATTCATCTCGATAATCTCAGTTCCTATTGTCGCTAGTAATTATAATGCGAAGTCTTATCAGACTAATTGATTGAACTTTAATTTTCGAATAATCCCATTCTCAGGAATACGCTTCCTATATTTTGGAATTTGCTAAATTTCAGGCGGACTATCAATCATTTAGATTGCCTCCGAACTCAACATTTATAAATTACTCCTTTTTATATTTTCAGTAAATCCGTAAATATGCTGATTTACTTTTTTCTTAAAATGTAAGAGGATTTTAATGATCTTTTGTTTTTTATAGATAAATATAAAAATTAAAGTCTATAATTCTTCCTTATTCTTATTAATAGAGCAAACATAGCTTCTATTAATATTTTATAACTATCAAAAAGTTTATAATCTTCCAATTTCCTCTTAAAAAATTTCACAAAATCATCAATATTAGGATTCTTATCCCTGTTCTTTAGCAATTCCCTAATTTAATCTGCTAAGGCAAAAGTTATTTTTATAGTAAGAATATTTACCATCAGGGTCATTAAAATCACTGCCAAGAGGTTCTTTATAAAATTCTCCTTTTTTATACCTTTTTGATATTTTTCAATGACTTTTTTATTATTAGCTATTAAAGGAAATAAATCCCCTACATATATTAATTTCATCGTGATTGTTATAATAATTTTAATTATTTATTACTTTATTTGAGAATTTAATAAATAGATTATTAATATGAATTATGGATTTCATCAAAAAGAACAAGATTTTAACTCTTATGGGGATAATTGCAATTTTATCATTCGCATTAGAAAAAGCAGGCATAATACACCCTTAAATTATTTAATAAATCCTTCCTAATGAAATAGATACACAGAAATTATTACTGCAAAAATAAGCAATGGAGATATTAACGTCAAAATTAAAGTAGAAAGATTAATAAGCATAAATTTTAAATAAATTTACAATTTTAATAAACATCACTTTTAAGAATTTGCAATAAGTAAAATTTAAATTATTAAGATATAAAAAAAATTTGAATAAAGAAAGATGTAAAGAAGAATATGAAGAGGGCTCAGAATTACTTTGGCCTAGTGATAAAGAAGACAAAAAAACTCGGCAATTTTTTAAAGATTTATCTAATTTCAAAAAAAATAAATTACAGTAAAAAGAAAAAATTAAATCTTTTTGAACAAGTAGTTAGAATAATAAAAGGCAAATACTGGGGTAAATTAATATTCAAACCATCATGAAAAATGTAATAATAATAATTAAAAGTTTTTTTCTTTTAAAACCAAGATTTTTATCCACTATATTTTTTATTCCAATTCTTTATGGCTTTGGCTGGGCTTTATCTCAGCCACTTTTATTGTTTAATTTTGAAAAAGAAAATTTATCCTTAATTGGCACTATTATTACTTTCTTACTTTTTATCTTCTTACTTCCATATTGGTTTTATATCAAACAGAACAAATCAAGTGCCTGGGTTCTTCTTGGGATAAATAAAGACAAATTCTTAAAAAACTTTCTCAATTTTTTTCAAGGTATTTTATTTGCTTTAGTTTTAATAATTCTAATTCTGGTACCACTATTTCAAAAAAATTATATTTCTTGGATAGGTGAATTCTCTCCATCAATATTATTAAATTCTATTGTACTGGGATTAGGCGTGGGATTCGCAGAGGAAATAATTTTTAGAGGCTGGTTACTAGAAGAATTAAAATTTGAATATGGTACAAAAATATCAATCGCATTACAGGCTATAGTTTTTAGCTTCGTTCATAATTTATCAAATGAGATCTTTTGGAACATCCTAGGATTACGTTTAGGATTTATTTTACTTGGAATATTTCTATCATTAGTAAGAATTAGAGATAAAGGTTCTTTATGGAATTGCATAGGAATTCATGGAGGGCTAGTTGGGATTTGGTTTTTTATAAATAACGGATTAATAGAATTCAAAGAAAATACACCTTCTTTTTTATCAGGGCCTTTTACACAAAATATACCAAACCCAATCGGAAGCTTGATTGCAATTTTAATATTACTTTTATTATGTATTTTTTATGCAATAAAATTTAAAGAGATTTTTCATAGAAGTTTTAATTAGATATAAATACCGATTGATTTTTGATTAGTAATTGTCAGATTAAAAAAAAGCTTAATACTCATATGAACTTTGAGGCAGGAATAAGATTTATTGTCTTTTTAGTAATTTTTGGAGTTACAAACTATCTAATGATGTTGAGAAGATATGAAAACGACATCAAAAAAAAGAAATTTTTACAAAATAAAAAAATTTCCAGGCTTTATCCTAAAGGTTCATTTATTTTCTGAAATTAAAAAATTTATTTTTGAATTTCCTTACCATTTTTTATTAGTTTTTTGCCAACCTTCATTTAACAATTTTTGCCATAATAATCTTGCTTCTTCAATAACAATTTTTTTTCTAGTTTTCATTAATGGAGGATTTTCACCATGAATTCCCATAATGATCCCTTCTTCAATAAACATATAAGCAATAGATTTATCAGAATGCTCATTATCTTTATAAAAACGCATCACACCTACGCAATTGGAGTCAATCAACCAGAAATCATTATTTGAATTCAATAAACCAAAATGAAATTAAATTAATCATATGCTTGTATTACAATTTGCGAGGGAAATATTTATTTTTCTCATAATTGATATATTTTTTCTTTTTGCCTACTTTTTTTCAATTCGCCACGTTTTTTCTTAAACTCAACTCTTTTCATTTGCGATGCTTTAGTAGGTTTTGTAGATTTTCTAAATTTAAATGGTTTATTTAAGCCATCTTTTAGGATTGCACTAAATTTCATTAAAGCTAGCTGCCTATTTAGTAATTGATTTCTATGTTTTTGAACCGCTAAACATAAAATATTTTTCACTAATTTGTTTTTCAAATTAATCTTGAGAATTGCTTTCTGATTATCATTTAGTACTTTTGAATCTTCTAAATTAAAAATAATCTCTACTCTACTTTCGATTTTATTTACATTCTGCCCTCCAGGACCTGAAGATCTGGAAAATCGCCACTTAATTTCGTTAGATGGTATTACTAATGTTTCAGTAATATTTAAATCCATTTTTAGTTATTCTTTATTTAGATTTTTAGAATCATCTCTCTAATATCTTAGAATTTGATCGGTAAATACAGTGGGGTTATGTTAGGTAAACCGAAATTCGGTGTATTTGCCGTATCTATATCTTCGGTATTTATCCTTTCATATTTAAAAAAATTATAAGATATTGGATTTGTACTAATTCAAAGGTCACTTATGTATTCAATGTTTGATCTTCTTTTTGAAACACCTTCATATCGTCCAGTATATGTTATTTCTGATAGTGAAATGAAGGAACTAAAGAAAAACCAACATCAAGAAGAACTTGATGAAATCACAACACAAAAAGTAAAACTTGAAGATGCGTTTAAATCTCAACTAAAACATCTTCAAGAGAGAGAAAAAGAAGTAAAGAAAGAACTTAAAATACTCTCTGCCTCAAAAACCAAATAATTTATTTTTTTAGAATTTACTTTTGTTTTTAAAGACGGTTTATAACCGTCTTTTTTAATTATCCTACTTTTAAGATATCCATTAATCCACAGATTTTAAAAATATTTTCCATAATAAAAAAATGAAGAATCATAAAGAAAAAATAAGAATGTTCTTACCCTTTAGTTGGGTAATTTGTGCAGCTATATCATTTGCTTATATAAATGCAAATTTAATAAATACCTAATACAATGTCTGATCCCTCAAGAGAAGAAGTACTTGCATCTTCAAGAGGCTGGATAGCATCTTTTTTAAATTTTCTTCCTGGGTTAGGATCCGGTTACTTATATCAAAGAAGATGGAAATCATATTTTTTAACCATCGCTGCTAGTACTGCATGGTTTGCTTTAGGTTTTTTTTTACTAGGAGATTCAGAACCTTCTCAAAGAGAGCAACTAATAGGAATTTCTGGTCTTTTTTTCATATCAATAGTTACAGTTATAGAAGCCAACTTCGCTTTCAAAAAAGCAAGTAATAAAGCAAAAACTGAAAAAGAAAAAATAATTTCCTCTAGCAAAAAAGGATGGTTTAAATGATTCAAAAATTAGATCTAAGAAAATATTTAATTACTTCTCATTTTTTAGTTTAAGTAAAAATTACCATAAATAATTTTTAAGATAACTATAAAATTTTTTTTATTTGTAAAAAAATAAAATTTCCTTGTCTTTGAGACCTTCCCATCCAGAGTCTATTAATAATTGATTCAACGTTTCTTTATCAAAATGCTTAGAACCAGTTTTGACGCATCTATTTCTCATTGATTTTTTAACACCACTCCTTTCTCTTTTATTCTCCTCATCCATAATTCTGTTATATAGATCTAGCATTTTTTGAGGGATTGGAGTACCGTCAAGATCTACTCCATTTTGAATAGCAAGATCAACAGCCTGCATTCCCATTTTCTTCATAAATTTTAAAAAGCTGAAACCATAATAAAGCAAAACTTATTAATCTAAAATTCTTTGAATAATAATTTATTGATTTTGAATTTCCTTAAGTACTCTAATAGCCTCTTTAATGTGTTCAGGACCATTCAATAAATCTCTAAAAATATGCCTAACTGTCCCTTTGCGATCGATAACGTAAGTTACCCTACCATCCATGAAACCTAGTACTTTAGGAACTTTAAAAATTTTCCTAAGAGAGTCATTCCTATCGCAAAGAAGTGGATATTGTAATTTATTTTTATTGGCAAATGCTAAATGACTTGAGGCACTTCCATTACTTACTCCCCAAACTTGTGCACCTAAAACTTTAAATAAGTCATATTTATCTCTAAATCCGCAAACTTCTATAGTGCAACCCGGCGTATCATCTTTTGGATAAAAAAACAAAACAAGTGGATTTTTTAAGCCCTTATTTGATCTTTTAACTCCGTTTTGATCCAGTAAAGAAAATTCTGGAATTTTTTCTCCAATCTGCACAATTATTCTTATTAAAATTCCATATTAGAGGTTAATATGTTTTTTTTGTGGCCATGAAGTAAATTACTGGTATTAAAGTCATTTTTTTTGTTTTAAAAGATAGTAAAACATTATTGAAATTAACCAGGGTGAATTATTAATTCAATATTATGGGATTTATATTTTTTATTTATTATTATTTTTTGGGAGTTTTTTTACTGAAAAAACAACTAATTTTAAAAAGTTAAACAAATACTAAACATATCTAAAGATTATTCAAAAATAATAATTAAATATATATTACTAAGATTAAAATTCAATTTTTTCATTTGGAGTGAATACTGAGCAATATTTTTTTACTAGATCATTTGGCTTATTGGTAGAAGAATTCGTTAATTTTAAATTTAGTTTTTCTATAGCCTCAATAGCATTAATCTCACCTAGTCGATATCTTGCACAAGTATCCAATACTTTAAACATTTTTGTGGTAACGGCTTCAGCTGGATAAATTAGAAAAAATAGATAAAAAACAACAAATAAGTACTTCATTTTCATTAAAGACATTAGATATTAAGCGAATAGTTTCAATAATTTAGAAAAAGATTAAATTTTAAAAGATTAATCTGATTAGAGTTAAATCTAGGATTCTCTAAAATAATAATAAAAGAAATTAAGATAAAATAAGTGATAGTTATAAATAATCTCGGTGAAAATGAGAAAATTAATAGATAAACATAAAACTCTTATAAATTGGTACCAAAAAAAATTCAAGTTGAGTGATTATCAATTACTTTGGTTAGTTTTCTTTAAAGGAGTCTTAATAACAATAATATTTTTCAAAATTTTTTAATATTAATAAAGCTATTATAAGAATGAAATTTTCACATGATTTGACTATATTTAATAATAGATTTTCTAATTAGTTAAATATTTATCAACTATGAATATTTTTGGTGTAGGTTTGCCTGAAGTTACTGTAATACTTATCTTAGCTCTTTTAATTTTTGGTCCAAAAAAGCTTCCAGAATTAGGAAAACAGCTTGGCAAAACTTTGAAAAGTCTTAAAAAAGCTTCGAATGAATTTCAAAATGAAATCGATCAAGTTATGAACGAAGAAGATAAAGAAGAATCTCCTAAATCTATAGAAAGCAATCAAACAAATGAAATTAATCAAGAAAAAATAGATTCAGAAAAAAAGAATTTTTCAAATAAAGAAAACAGCAACAACTAATATCTTGGATAGGCCCATAACCCCCATAGACGAATTTGAAAGAGCATTAAATAAAGCAGCTCTTACTAAAGAAGAATATGAATTGATAGACTACATCCGCTATACAAGTGTTTTTACACAGCCTAGTCTTATTAAAGATTTAAAAAGGCCATCAAAGCCTCCACTTTTGTCAGTTCTATGTCAAATTTGCAGGAAAATTGGTTCAGAGATGCCAGATCATTTTAAAAAAGTAATTGAGTGGTCAATTGAAATAAGTGATCACGATACAAAATGGGATGCTCATTTAATTTGCGCAGAAGCATTGAATATAGACAAAATCCCATTAAGTCCTATTAATGGAACAACTTTATTTGATGTTCTTGTTGTACATAAAGAATTATTTCTTGGCTTTGATTGAATTAAAAAAATTAATCATCTAAAGGCACAGAGTCAGTATCTATGACTTCCGAATAATCATACTTATTTATTTTATTTTCAATGAAGTTATTTATATAACTAACTAAAGGCAATGAACCTCTAAAAATAAAAATAGAGGTAGGCAAAGCGCTTAATAAACCAACTACAGGACTTTTAAAAAGTAATCTTCCAGCTTTAATGTTAAATAAAATAATAAGCGCTGAGGGAACTATAACTTTAACTACTGTTTTGAGCGCCTCAAGCCAACCAACACGATATGTCCACCATATTAAAATTATGCCAACTACATAGAGGAATAAGTAAGTCATAAAAATAGTATAATGATTATCTATTTATCTTGTTCTTACTAAGAAAAAGATTTTATAAAGTTTTTCAACATCAATCAATCAAATTCTAGTTATGAGTTTTTCTGAAATAAGAAAATTTTTAATTAATATGCAATCTGATGAAGACTTAAAAAAACAGGTTACTACATCCTCTACAGCTGATGATGTAGCACTAATAGGTCAACGCTTAGGATATGACTTTTCAGGAGATGATCTCTTAAGATTTAATGGACAAAAAGTTGATAAAGTTACCGTAAGAAAGGTAGATCATCCAGGAGAATACCACTAAATTAAGATTTAACCCATATTGCAAGCCCTCCGCCCCTGCCTCGAGCACACAACCAATTATCTTTAGCGCTAATTCCTACAAGTGAAAAAAAAGGCATTTTTTTATCGTCTGGTTTTTTTAATTCCTTATTAAATATTGGAAAACTACTAATACTAATTTTCAATTCTTCAAAATAAAAAGCCAATAAAGGTCTAAGCCCTTTTAATTCTGCGCTGCCTATAAAAGTAATATTTAATAATCCGAAATTAATTGAATTTTTTATTTCATAATTTATTTGATCCTCTTTATTTTTACTTTTTAATTCGAGTCTTGCCGAAAATACTTGGAGAATCGAACTGGGTATATTTTTGATTTCATCTGACTCCTTTCCCCATACATACTTAAACTTCCATATTCCTAACAATTCCTCATATACAATTCCGCTACCATTTTTTCTAGAATTTTTTTCTAATAGTTTTATCTCATTAATATCAGGAAAGTGTTTCATAATGGATTTAAATCTAAGAATCAAATACTAAGATAACTTCATAAAAAATGTTCTTACTTAAAAAATCTCTCCAAAAAGATTTCTTTGTTTCAATATATTTCCAAAAAAATAATTTATTGACACACATAAGGAACAAGATCTCGTTATTATATTTACATAATGTAATTAATTTAATGGATTTTACTTCTAAAAACCAAGGATACATACCTCTAAAAGCTGTCCCTTACATATTTTTCCTAGCTGTCGTACTAAGTATTACAACTTCAACTAATACTTTTGTCTAAAACTAATTAGTTCTACGAGAAGAGTAAAGTAAATATTTAATGAAAAAGTACGATGTCGTAATAATCGGTAGTGGAATAGGTGGATTATGTTGCGGTTCGATTCTCACATTATCTGGAAGAAAAGTACTTATATGTGAAGCTCATACCCAGCCCGGAGGGGTTGCTCACAGCTTCAAAAGAAAAGGTTACACTTTCGAATCAGGTCCTTCATTGTGGAGTGGAATAGGTAAATGGCCAACAACTAATCCATTAGGGCAAATTCTCAAATTACTTAATGAAGAAGTTGAATTATTTCAATACAAAGGTTGGCAAGTAATTGTCCCAGAAGGCAATTTTAATCTTGATGTGGGGGAAGAACCTTTTAAACAAACAATTAAAACTTTAAGGGGTGAGAAATCTGTTAAAGAATGGGAATCATTTATTTCCGGAATAAAACCTCTTAGCCAAATAATAAAAGCAATACCTTTACTCTCATTTTCTCCCGAATCAATAAATTTCTTAGATCTAATAAATTTAACCTCAAAATTTTTACCTAATATTAAGCAAATACCAAAAATTAATAAGGGCTTTGGGAATTTAGTAAATAATCATCTAGAGGATCCTTTTCTCAGAAATTGGGTTGATTTATTGAGCTTTTTGATAAGTGGTATGTCAATGCATGATACAAATACAGCTGCGATGGCTACTTTATTTAACGAATGGTTTGAACCAAATTCATACCTTGAATACCCTAAAGGAGGTAGTGAATCTATCGTAAAAGCCTTAATTAATGGATTTAAAAAAAATGGAGGAGAATTAATTCTCTCTTCGAGAGTAAAGACAATTAACTTCAATAAAAATTTAGCAACAGGTATAACTCTTAATAATGGTTCAAGTTATAGTTGTGAATCTGTTGTTACGAATACTGACGTTTGGAATTTAAAAAAGTTAATTCCAAATGAAATTTCAAAAAAATGGAAACCAAAAGTTTTGAACCCTAATAAATGTGATTCTTTCCTTCATATACATCTAGGTTTTGATGCTGATGGTCTTGAAGAACTGCCAATACATGCGATACATGTTGACGAGTGGGAAAAAGGTATAACCGCAGAAAGAAATATAGCTGTATTCTCAATCCCATCTGTTTTAGATAAAAATATGGCCCCTAAAGGGAAGCATGTTCTTCATGGATATACTCCCGCAAATGAACCTTGGGAAATTTGGGAGAACCTAAATCCAAAGGAATTAGAATATAGTAATTTGAAAGAAGAAAGATGTTCAATATTCCTTAATGCAGTGCGAAAATTCATCCCTGACATAGATGAAAGGATTGATTTAAAGATGCTAGGAACCCCAATCACTCATAAAAAATTCACCAATACCTATTGCGGTAGTTACGGCCCTGCATTATCTGCAGCAAAAGGTCTTTTCCCAGGCTGCAAAACTCCAGTGAAAAATTTATTTACTTGCGGCGCAAGTACATTTCCAGGTATTGGAATTCCAGCTGTTTCAGCAAGTGGTGCTTACGCAGCTGAAAAAATTATTGGTAAAAAAGAATTTAAAACTCTTCTGAAGAAAATAAATTTATGAATTAAGTTCTTTTTATAACTCTATAAATACTTAGTTAAGAAATAAGAATAAAGAAAGCAAAAACGTTCAATAATGATAATCTTTATCTGAACATAAACTTAACTTATAGCTCTTATATGTTTTTCTTATCAATTCCTCAAGCCTGGCATTTAGTTGGCACTTGGTCAGAACAACTTCCAAGCGAATCAAGTCTTATAGGAATGGGCCAAACAGAATTAATGATGACTTTACATTCAATATTTGTTCCTCTCTTACTTGTAATTTCATATTACCTATTCAACAGACTTAATAAAAACGAATCAAAGAAAATTAAAGGATGATCGTTTAAGGTTTATTTAGCTGAACTTCTTCTAACTACTTTTCTGCCTGTAGAAGTATCAACTTCGCTTGAATCTTTAGTTTGTGAATTAGTTTCAACATTATCAAGATCACTCTTATCCATTTCTGCACAAACACCTACTACCATGGCAGCTTGCATTTGATCCGGCAAATCTCCAATAGTTAATAAGGCCTTTAAAACTAACTGAAGTCGAGTTTGCCGATCTATTTCAGGTCTTAGTTTTTTTACGGTATTCCAAAGTTCTTGGGTAACTTCTTTTAAAAGTTCTCGATCTACAGACAAATTAAATCCTTATTGTATTTCTACTAATCTAACAAAAAATTGGATCTCGTAAAATAATATTCAATAAAAAGATTGTTAGTTAATATTTTTTTATCCAAATACAAGTTGCATTTGTTGATGCAATTCATTCTTCTCTTGCAAATGTTCATCTTTTTCAATATTTTTTAGAGTAAAAGTTCTATAAAATTTTTTTTGAATTTTTATTGGAGTATTTTCAAACTTTGCATTTTTGCTTATTAGAGAATTCCACTCTTTTGAATTAAAAGGGGCATAAGGAGAAGATGAAATAACTTTCATATCTAAATAATACATCTGTACTAATATTAGTACATTTTTACTATATTGCAACAACTGCGTCCATTTATCTTAATTTCAAAATACCCTTATAAATCTATTAATTTTTATTATCTAATATGCAGGAATTATAAGTTTGATAAATGAATAAAAGTATCATTTGTAACTTATTCATCCCCTTTTTCAGTGTCTTAAGACTTTTCTTGCTTAAAACCCATTTAAAATAGTGAATTTGTTGAAATTAACATTGACAAGATATTTTTAGTAATCCTTCCTATAAAAAGATTAATAAATTGATCAGAAATGCTTCTTAGTAATGCAAAAAGACTAAAGATCCAAGGAATAATTAAAAGAATTGCTCAAGATAAATCAATTACATTAGAAGAAAGGATATATGTCGAAAAATTTGCACACCATAATTCGACAATTTCTCTTTGGCTGAAAAAAGCTAACAGCTTTAGAAGGAATGGTACAAAAAATGATGGAGGGATTGATAACCTCTTACAATCATTTGGGATAGATGGACTAGAGAAAGAAAATCATTTCAACCCAAATGAAGATGATATATCGGATTGGTTTGGCGGTGCTCCTGGTTGGTTAAGGAGAAGCTAGATTTATTTATTGTTTAACCTGTCCAGGCTATCTTACACAAATATATACTCATAAAAGATACAAATACCCAAAAAACCCATGGTATAAATTTAATCGGAACTAAATATTTTTTTGAAAAGGTTTTCATATAGATTTTTCTTTTAGATTATTTCTTCCTTACCGTTTTTGAGAATAGGTTTAATTGCTCTATTTAAGAATTAAACAATATTAGAAACCTCAAAGATATAAAACCACTTTAATGTAGATAAAATTGATCAGCTTTAATTAATTACAATCTAAGCAACTTTATTTTCAATGTTCATTGTAAAATTCTTTATTTTTGAATCATCATGGCCTGAATCATTCCAATATTTTATGAGTCTTTCTAATTCATCAATCCTCTTTTTGGCATTTGCAATTTTTTCTGTAGTTGTCATATAAAATTTTTATCTATCCAATTAATGCATGAAAAAAAAATTTTTCAATGGAAGTAAAAATTTTTAGACTATAAATATTAATTTTTGGTTAATTAATAAATTACATTATAGTCCTCAAGCGATTGAGTAATTATACTTAAAGAAAAGCGAAATTTATGAAAAAATTAAATTCTTTGATTTTGAATAGTACTGTTAAATTCTTAGACTTCATATACTCTGGTAGATCTTTGCAACGATTTTGGGTTTTAGAAGTAATAGCTAGATCACCTTATTTCGCGTTTCTTTCAGTTCTTCATTTTAAAGAATCCCTAGGAATTAAAAATGAAAAAACAATGATTTTAATGAAAGAACATTTTTATCAAGCTATTAACGAAACTGAACATCTTAAAGAAATGGAGAAAAGAGGAGGAGATAGGTTGTGGATTGATAGATTTTTTGCGAGACACCTTGTTCTAGTTTATTACTGGATCATGGTATTTTATTATTTCTTATCTCCAGCTAATGCTTATGATGTCAACATAAAAATTGAGGAACATGCATTTGAAACTTATTCCAAATATTTAATAGATAATCCAAATGATCAAAAAATAAAGGAAATTGCTCAAGATGAATTAAATCATGTTCAAGAACTTAACGAAGCTTTGTCAATGCTTACTACAGTTTAGATTAGTGCTGAAAAATCTAATAGCAATATTGAGAGTATCACCGAAGAAGATATTAATCCTAGGCTAATCATCAATGAGACATAACCTTTTTTTCTAGGCAATTTATAAAAAGATATTCCAATAATTAATAGCATTATTAATGTGAAAAAAATTATAATTTTTTCATTTACTAAATTGAGATGTATAACTAAATTTTTTTCTTCAAAAAATTTGAGGAATTCAGATAAAACTAATTCTTCTTCTATTTTCTTAAAATAGTCAAATAAGCTTATAAAAGCAGAACTTAATAAAGACAATGCAACCAGTGCAGTAACTGGTTTTGTCAGTCTGTTAAGTGTTTTGTTAAAACTTACCAATAAAATAAAAACAAATAAAGAGGTTACTAAAGGTATTAAAGGTATGAGAGTTGTTGAAGTTATGAAATTTCCCACGAAAATAATATGTATCTAACTTAAAATTTTATATTATTTCGACGCGTTATTTTATTAAATAAAATTTTTTAAAATCTTAAATGTAATTAGTACCTATTGCATTCTGTGTAAATTGATACCAAAATTAAAATAGTATTGGAAAATAAAATGTTAGCCATTTCTGAAATTATTATTGCAAGTGCTATCTTCCTAGGAATTATATATTGGGAAGTTAAATTCCTATATACCAAAACTACTGTAGCGAAATAACTTCACTCAAAACAGGAAAACTAAAAACATAGAAAATTTAAATAAAATTTAAGAATTTAAGTTGACAAAAAAAGCTATTAATATGAGAGAATAAACACAAATATTCAGACCCTCTAATGAGCGAAGTCCAAAATCCTAATACTAACTCAACTCAGCAGCAGCAGCAGCAGCAGCAGCAATCCTATTCAGACAGCAAAATTAATTCTGCTGAGAGCGAGAGACTTTACCTTGAGATGAAAAAAGCTTGGCTTTAAGTTTAATTCGTATTTGAAATAATATTTCTATAAATTTTAAAATTTTTTTTTAATTTTGAATTAATCAATACTTTTTTATTTTCTATACCCTTTAAATTTTGTTTAACCGCAAAAAAGAAATTTGTTTAGAAAACTTAAGCAGTTAGAGAAAATTAACGGAAGACTCGCAATGGGAGGGTTAATATATTTAGTTTTTACAAAATTAGTTTCCAACAGGGCCGATATTTTAGACCAGCTTAAATCTTATTTGATTTAAGAAATGAATTGGAAGTATTATCCAGGAATATTTCTTTCTATATAAGCGTCAGTTAAAGCTAAAATTAACCCCAATAATGTTGAAAATATAGCAATTTCATTTGATTCCATTTTATGCTTTAATTGCCCCTATTTTGCTAAATAACTCAAAGTTCGGCGACTAAACTAATAACTTACTATAGTACCTATATACTACAAGCTATCTATTGTGAGTTCAGCAACTCCTGAGTTTCTTTTCGTTAGGCCTGGTGATTATGTAGCAATTAAAAAAGAACATTGCGAAAATACTAATGAAAAGAATAAAAATTATTGGGTCGGTCAAGTTATCGACTGTATTGGAGGAGCTAGAAATCCAAATTCATGGACCTTGTTTCAAGTTGCCAATATTGATAATGGAGAGATAACTATAATCAACGCAGATATTGTAGAAAGAATTTTGAAACCATCTGAAAGTTAAGCTTATGGATAATAAAACAAACTTCCTTCAGTGTTACAAAAACAAAAGGCAAAATGATCGCTTTAAAAGGAATTACCCCAGTTCCAAGCAGGCGAGTCCGTATACTTGATTCATTGGGCAGGTAGGTTGAATACCTTTATACATTCTGTAAGTTTTTGATATTTCATTAAATCCCAAACTTGATAAAAGATAATTTGCATATGGATTCAGATTAGAGCAATCCAATAAGATTTGGGCATCTAAATCACCAACTAACTCCCTTATTAACAATTCAGCAAGTGGAGGAGTATCTGCTAAAAGAGGTCCGATTCTCCAGCCTTGCTTATTATCCTCCAATACACAAGGTCTTATTCTGCCAAATCCATGACACATCCCATTATTATCGACAATTGCACTGACATTACCATGAGAATTTTTCAACCAGTCATTTAGAAAATGTGGTCTAGGACTAGGTTCTCTTTGATCATCATAAATTAAGACCGCTTCAGAAGAAATTTTATAACCCGGGACAACTTTAAAAGAATGAAATTGATCTTTATAGAAATTTTTCAATGGCAAATCTTGAGAACCATTTAATTTCCATCGATTTGTAATAGAAGATTTTCTAAACCCCCACTTTGCGTAATCATTCAATCTATCTGGGGCAGCCTCAAGACCAATACAATCAACATTTTTCAAATATTCGAGGGCATGTTTCCATAATCTCACTCCATATCCATTATTTCGGAATTCTTTTTTAACTATAAATAAACCTATAAAACCATACGAGGAATTATATTTTATACACGCAATAGAACCTATAGGATTATTGTCGAGACAAGCTACCCATACCCCTTGTTTGTCTGTATTTCTATAAATTGATACGTCATCCATTCCAGGAGAAAATCCTTCTAACCTTGCCCAGTTTGTGACTTCTGTTATTTCATTTATAGATATCAATCTAATTGAAAAATTTTCCCTCATAGAATTATACTAACCAAGAAATTTTTGAATTTTTAAAGGCAATATTAATAAATTTGATTATTTCTCATAAATCATTCACTTTGATTGAATTGGCTAAAAACCTTAGTTATTGAAAATTTATCCTCTGATATATTTAATACTATTCAAAGGTATAAAATGAAAATTTCTGATAAATTTCATTTAGAAGACATTTATAAATTAAAAAATACAGTTCTCACTGGTAAAACTGAAGATATCAAATGGAGAATCCAACATATCAATCTAGTTTCTAAACTTTTGGATGAAAATAAAAAAGAGATAATAAAATCACTTTTTGTTGATCTAGGTAAATCTGAAATTGAAGGGCTTTCAGAAATCCTTTTAGTAAAAGAAGAAATTTCACTCATAAAAAAGAAACTCAGTTCTTGGATGCGACCAAAAAAGATTGATACACCTTTTTATCTATTTCCATCATCCTCCAAAGTTATTTATGAACCTCTTGGGTGTGTTTTAATTCTTGGTCCTTATAATTATCCATTACTGTATGTTTTAAAGCCATTGGTAAATATTTTCTCAGCGGGAAATACTGCAGTTATAAAACCATCAGAGAAATGTCCTGCGACATCGAAACTTATTAAAAAGCTTACTTCCAAATATTTCCATAAAGATGTCTTATTAACAGTAGAAGGTAATTATAAAAAATCCATAAAATTAATTGAACAAAATTTTGACCACATATTTTTTACCGGAAGTTCTGAAACTGGAAAGTCTATTATGAAATTGGCTTCAAAAAATTTAACTCCATTAACTCTCGAATTAAGCGGAACAAATCCTGTAATCATTTTCAAGAATGCAAATTTAGATATTGCAGCGAAAAGAATTGTTTGGGGCAAATTTTTCAATTCTGGTCAATCCTGCATGGCTCCAAATCATATCTTTGTAAATAAAGAAATTGAGAAAAATTTTATCGAAAAATTAAAGCAATACATAGTAAGTTTTTATGGAGAAGATCCAATTATTTCAGAAAACTTATCTAAATTAGAAAAAAAGCATTTCTCATCAACTGTAGCAATTCTCAAACGACATAAAAAAGAAAAAAAGATTTTATATGGGGGAACTTTTAGTAAGAAAAAATTAAAAATATCTCCTACAATTTTGAGAACTAAATTAGATGAAACAGATATTTTACAAAAAGAACTATTCAGCTCAATACTTCCAGTGGTTGGGATCAATGATAAAGAATCTGCTTTAAAACAGATTAATAAAACATCAAAACCATTAGCAATCTATTTATTTGGAGGAAATAAAAAAATTCATAATCAAATATCAAGAACAACAAGCTCAGGAACCATTTGTATCAATGATGTTATGTTACCAGTACTTATTCCAAATTTACCTTTTGGAGGCGTTGGACAGAGTGGAATTGGCAAATTTCATGGAGAGGAAGGTTTTCGAAATTTTTCAAATCAAAAATCTATTACTTTCAAAGGTTTTTTATTTGATTTAAATCTGCGTTATCCTCCTTACCAGAGAATGAAGAAAGTTTTAAAGTTTATTTTTAAAATTTAAATTACTTAAATTTTAATTAAAAACCTAGCGATTTTTAATTAAAAGATTATGTTTAAATAAACAGTAAATATAATGAGGTTAGTATTTTTAATACTTACACTATTGATTAATTTTTTTAATCACTCGTATATAAAGTCCGAAGAAAAGATTGATTCGGCAAATATTAAAATTGAGAACATTGCTAAAAACGAATCAATTAATGGAGATAAAACGGAAATAAGGAAAATTCATATTGTAAAAACTGGAGATACAATTTCAAGTATTTCAAAATTCTATTCAATAAATAAAGATTTAATTATTAAGTTGAATAATCTAAAAAATGAAAATTATATTTTTGTTGGGCAAAATCTTATTATTTCCGAATCTACTGACAATCCTTCAAAACAATCAGATTTCATAAATAATTATCATATTGTGCAAATTGGTGAAAATCTCACTGATATATCAAGTAAATATAATTTAAATGTAAAATATTTGATAGATATTAATAATCTAAAGAATCCAAATTCTATAAAAGTTGGGCAAAAGCTCTTATTAAGCAAAAACAAAGTACTTAACTCAGAAAATTATCAAATAATTAAAAATAAGAAAAAAAATGAATCACTTCAGTTAGAGAAAAAAATTTATGGTCCAATCATTATTCAAAATTTATCTGTTAAAAAAATTGAAGGTAGAAAAGTTTTAGATGTAGTAAATAAAGATAATAAAAAACTTATTCTTTCAATAAATTGCGATTCAAATGAAATAAACGTGAGAATCCCAGGCAGAAAATGGAGTGAAGCTCAACCTGCTAAAGAAGAATTCGAAAAAAATTTAATAAATGATTTTTGTTAAAACTTTTAATTAATATGTGTGAATAATTTGTTTAACATTATTAATGATAGGTTATTGTTGTAGGAAGTTAAATTCAAAGTAATGGCAATTTCAAGAGGAGATCTCGTAAGAGTAAAAAGACCAGAATCATATTGGTACAATGAATTAGGTAAAGTTGCTTCTGTTGATGAATCAGGTATCAAATATAACTGTGTAGTTAGATTTGATAAAGTAAATTACAATGGCATAAGCGGTACTGAAGGTGGAATGAATACAAATAATTTTGCTGAAAGTGAATTAGAGAAAGTTTAAATAATTGCCTGAGTTACCTGAAGTAGAGACTGTTCGAAGAGGGTTAGAGCAAAAACTAAATAATTTTATTATTAAAAAAGTAGAAGTCTGTAGAGATTCAACTGTTGCATTCCCATCAAACAAAGAGGAATTCATCAGAGGACTTTGGAACTCACTTATTTATAAATGGGATAGAAGAGGAAAATATTTAATAGCTCAATTAAAAGAAGTAAAAAATGAGAATACTCAATTTCCTCTAGAAAATTCACAAAATAACGGATTTCTTGTCGTTCATCTAAGAATGACTGGATATTTCAAATTTGATGAAAACTCAACTAAACCTTGTAAACATACAAGAATAAGATTTTTCGATAAAAATAATAATGAGCTAAGGTACGTTGACGTAAGAAGTTTTGGTCAAATGTGGTGGATTAAGCAAGGGTTGTCACCCAATAAAATAATTAAAGGATTAGGTTCATTAGGACCAGAACCATTTTCTAGAGACTTTGATGCTAATTATCTTAAGAAAGTTATTTCAAAAAGAACAAAATCTATAAAAGCTATTTTATTAGATCAAACAATAGTGGCAGGTATAGGTAATATTTATGCTGATGAAAGTTTATACTCTGCTGGCATCTCACCTTTTAGGGAAGCTCGAACAATAAAGAAGAATGAGTTAATCAAGCTAAAAGAATCAATTGTAACTGTATTAAAAAAAAGTATAGGTTCAGGGGGGACGACATTTAGCGATTTTAGGGACTTGGAAGGAGAGAATGGGAATTTTGGTTTACAGACAAATGTCTATAGGAGAACTGGAAAAGAATGTCGTAAATGTGGGAATTTAATTGAAAGACAAAAAATTACTGGAAGAAGTACCCATTGGTGTCCTAAATGCCAAAAATAAAAAAGGGCTTACTCAAGAAGAGTAAACCCTTTTAAATATTTTTACCTGGCATTGAGCTATTTTCTCAAGGGGCTACCCCCTAAATATTTTCGCCGCTTATGCGTTTCACAACCGAGTTCGAGATGGATCGGAGTGGTTCCACATCGCCATGAACACCAGGATAGTGTGAACCTTGAGAACTGCATAGAAAATTATATTAATTAAAAACAATAAATTAAGTTTATTTGGTCAAGCCCTCGGTCTATTAGTACTCCTCCGCTGCACTTGTTACCAAGCTTCCACGTAGAGCCTATCAACGGGTGTTCTTCCCGTGACCTTACTGGCTTAAGCCATGGCAATACTCATCTTGAGGTGGGCTTCCCACTTAGATGCTTTCAGCGGTTATCCACTCCGCACATGGCTACCCAGCGTTTACCGTTGGCACGATAACTGGCACACCAGAGGTGCGTTCCTCCCGGTCCTCTCGTACTAGGGAGAAATCCTCTCAATATTCCTGCGCATACACCGGATATGGACCGAACTGTCTCACGACGTTCTGAACCCAGCTCGCGTACCGCTTTAATGGGCGAACAGCCCAACCCTTGGGACCGACTTCAGCCCCAGGTTGCGATGAGCCGACATCGAGGTGCCAAACCTCCCCGTCGATGTGAACTCTTGGGGGAGATCAGCCTGTTATCCCTAGAGTAACTTTTATCCGTTGAGCGACGGCCCTTCCACGCAGAACCGTCGGATCACTAAAACCGACTTTCGTCCCTGTTCGACTTGTAGGTCTCACAGTCAAGCTCCCTTCTGCTTTTGCACTCAGCGACTGATTTCCAACCAGCCTGAGGGAACCTTTGTGCGCCTCCGTTACCTTTTAGGAGGCGACCGCCCCAGTCAAACTGCCCATCAGATACTGTCCGCTTCCCGGATAACGGGTAAGCGTTAGAACCCTAGCTCTAAAAGAGTGGTATCTCACCGATGACTCAATAGTACCCACGAGCACTATTTCAACGTCTCCCACCTATTCTGCGCATTCAGAGCCCGAGCACAATATCAAACTACAGTAAAGCTTCATAGGGTCTTTCTGTCCGGGTGTATGTAGTCCGCATCTTCACAGACAATTCTATTTCGCCGAGCCTCTCTCCGAGACAGCGCGCAAATCGTTACACCTTTCGTGCGGGTCGGAACTTACCCGACAAGGAATTTCGCTACCTTAGGACCGTTATAGTTACGGCCGCCGTTCACCGGGGCTTCAGTCGCCAGCTTCACTAAAAGCTAACCAGCTTCCTTAACCTTCCGGCACTGGGCAGGTGTCAGCCCCCATACATCGTCTTGCGACTTAGCGGAGACCTGTGTTTTTGGTAAACAGTCGCTTGCGCCTCTTCACTGCGACCAGCTCTCGCTGGCACCCCTTCTCCCGAAGTTACGGGGCCATTTTGCCGAGTTCCTTAGAGAGAGTTATCTCGCGCCCCTCGGTATTCTCTACCACCCCACCTGTGTCGGTTTCGGGTACTGGCATATGTGTTTTAACGAGTATAGGGCTTTTCTTGGAAGCATGACATCACCAACTTCGCTGCCGTAGCAGCTCGTACTCACGCCTTAGCTCAAGATGTTTTCTCCATCTCTCAAAGCCTCGAACGCTTGAACCAGTAACCAACATCTGGCCTGGTTAGCCTTCTCCGTCCCCCTTCTCAAAACACATCTGGTACAGGAATATTGACCTGTTATCCATCGACTACGCCTTTCGGCCTCGCCTTAGGTCCAGACTAACCCTCCGCGGACGAGCCTGCCGGAGGAACCCTTAGGGTTTCGGGGCATGGGATTCTCACCCATGTTTTCGCTACTCAAGCCGACATTCTCACTTCTATGCTGTCCACGTCCGCTTACGCTAACGCTTCACCCTACATAGAACGCTCCCCTACCATAAATAAATTTATCCGCAGCTTCGGTATAACGCTTAGCCCCGTTCATTTTCGGCGCAGGATCGCTCGACCAGTGAGCTATTACGCACTCCTTTGAGGATGGCTGCTTCTAGGCAAACCTCCTGGTTGTCTGGGCAATCCCACCTCCTTTATCACTTAGCGTTAATTTTGGGACCTTAGCTGGCGGTCTGGGCTGTTTCCCTCTTGACTATGGAGCTTATCCCCCACAGTCTGACTGCCTAGTTACACACAGGGTATTCAGAGTTCATATCGATTTGGTACCGCTTTCGCAGCCCGCACCGAAATGGTTGCTTTACCCCCCTGCTGGAGCACTAGACGCTACGCCTCAACGTATTTCGGGGAGAACCAGCTAGCTCCTGGTTCGATTGGCATTTCACCCCTAACCACAGCTCATCCGCTGAATTTTCAACTTCAGTCGGTTCGGACCTCCACTTGGTATCACCCAAGCTTCATCCTGGCCATGGTTAGATCACCAGGGTTCGGGTCTATAAACACTGACAAACGCCCTATTAAGACTCGCTTTCGCTGTGGCTCCACCATTTTCGGTTTAACCCGCCAGTGCCTATAAGTCGCCGGCTCATTCTTCAACAGGCACACGGTCACCCGATTAGTCGGGCTCCCATTGCTTGTAAGCTCACGGTTTCATGTTCTATTTCACTCCCCTCCCGGGGTTCTTTTCACCTTTCCCTCGCGGTACTGTTTCACTATCGGTCACACAGTAGTACTTAGCCTTACGAGGTGGTCCTCGCAGATTCACACGGAATTCCACGTGCTCCGTGCTACTCGGGATACAGCTAGGTCAACTTATCTTTCGATTACGGGGCTTTCACCCTCTGTGGCACGCCATTCAAACGTTTCTTCTAGACTTGTTGATCCATATTGCTGTCCCACAACCCCGATAGTCAAGACTATCGGTTTGGGCTATTCCCCGTTCGCTCGCCGCTACTGAGGGAGTCGTTATTTACTTTCTCTTCCTCCAGCTACTAAGATGTTTCAGTTCGCTGGGTTAGCTCGCACCAACCTATATATTCAGTTGGCCGTACATGGGGTTGCCCCATTCGGAAATTCCCGGATCAAAGTGTGCTTCCAACTCCCCGAGACTTATCGCAGGTAACCACGTCCTTCATCGCCTCTGTGTGCCTAGGTATCCTCCGTGAGCCCTTTGTAGCTTGACCAATAACTTCAAAAATTGAAGCATCAGCTTAATAGAATTGTTATTAATGCATTCGCACAAATAATAAATCTGCATCATTAAAGATGCTTATTGTCTTTAAAAATAATCTATGCAGTTGTCAAGGTTCTCTGAAAACAATGAAATTAATTCAATGAGTCCAGCATCTTAATAAAAATATTAGGAAGCTAGATTCGTTCAGGATTTGATCACAGCTCAAAAAATTTCCCTTCTATAAATTTATGGAAGAGGTGGTAATCAGTGGAGGTAAGCGGACTCGAACCGCTGACATCCTGCTTGCAAAGCAGGCGCTCTACCAACTGAGCTATACCCCCAACATAGAGATATGGGCCATCCTGGACTTGAACCAGGGACCTCACCCTTATCAGGGGTGCGCTCTAACCACCTGAGCTAATGGCCCAGGGAAAAAATGGGTGTGACCTAGAAAAAACTTAGGAAATAAAATCCTTAATAAATTAAGAATGTGAGATACCGATCGACCTAAGGTGACAAAATTAATATTTAACATTTTGTTGTCTCCCTGTTAGGAGGTGATCCAGCCGCACCTTCCGGTACGGCTACCTTGTTACGACTTCACCCCAGTCATTAGCCCCACCTTCGGCGTCCTCCTCCACAAGGGTTGGAGTAACGACTTCGGGCATGGCCAACTTCCATGGTGTGACGGGCGGTGTGTACAAGGCCCGGGAACGTATTCACCGCAGTATGCTGACCTGCGATTACTAGCGATTCCTACTTCACGTAGGCGAGTTGCAGCCTACGATCTGAACTGAGCCACGGTTTATGGGATTTGCTAGCTCTCGCGAGTTTGCTGCCCTTTGTCCGTAGCATTGTAGTACGTGTGTAGCCCAGGGTGTAAGGGGCATGATGACTTGACGTCATCCACACCTTCCTCCGGTTTATCACCGGCGGTCTTTCTAGAGTGCCCAACTAAATGCTGGCAACTAAAAACGTGGGTTGCGCTCGTTGCGGGACTTAACCCAACATCTCACGACACGAGCTGACGACAGCCATGCACCACCTGTCACTGCATTCCCGAAGGCACCCTCAAATTTCTAAGAGGTTCGCAGGATGTCAAACCCTGGTAAGGTTCTTCGCGTTGCATCGAATTAAACCACATACTCCACCGCTTGTGCGGGCCCCCGTCAATTCCTTTGAGTTTCACACTTGCGTGCGTACTCCCCAGGCGGAACACTTAACGCGTTAGCTACGACACCGAAGGGGTCGATTCCCCCGACACCTAGTGTTCATCGTTTACGGCCAGGACTACAGGGGTATCTAATCCCTTTCGCTCCCCTGGCTTTCGTCCATGAGCGTCAGTAATGGCCCAGCAGAGCGCCTTCGCCACTGGTGTTCTTCCCGATATCTACGCATTTCACCGCTACACCGGGAATTCCCTCTGCCCCTACCATACTCAAGCCTTTCAGTTTCCACTGCCATGATGGAGTTAAGCTCCACGTTTTAACAGCAGACTTGAAAAGCCGCCTGCGGACGCTTTACGCCCAATAATTCCGGATAACGCTTGCCACTCCCGTATTACCGCGGCTGCTGGCACGGAATTAGCCGTGGCTTATTCCTCAAGTACCGTCATATCTTCTTCCTTGAGAAAAGAGGTTTACAGCCCAAAGGCCTTCGTCCCTCACGCGGCGTTGCTCCGTCAGGCTTTCGCCCATTGCGGAAAATTCCCCACTGCTGCCTCCCGTAGGAGTCTGGGCCGTGTCTCAGTCCCAGTGTGGCTGATCATCCTCTCAGACCAGCTACTGATCGAAGCCTTGGTGAGCCATTACCTCACCAACAAGCTAATCAGACGCGAGCTCATCCTCAGGCGAAATTCATTTCACCAATAGGCATATGGGGTATTAGCGGTCGTTTCCAACCGTTATCCCCCTCCTGAGGGCAGATTCTCACGCGTTACTCACCCGTCCGCCACTAACCCGAAGGTTCGTTCGACTTGCATGTGTTAAGCACGCCGCCAGCGTTCATCCTGAGCCAGGATCAAACTCTCCGTTGTGTTCAAATCCTTTTGTAGATATATCTACTCAAATTGAATTGCTTTATCCAAATAAAAAATTTAGTTTTTGATATTCAGGTTCAGCCTCCTTAAATATTTAAGGATTACATTGAGTGCACATTAAAAATGTTTCTAAAGTGACTTTCCAAGATCTCAGATCCGTTGGTTTTCAAATAACTAAAGTTAGCAATTGAAAACAATTTTATATATTCTTGACGGGACCTCACACCTTTATTGCAAATACATCTCAAAATTATCAAATCTAAATTTGATAAAGTCTTGACGCAATAAAAGCATCAGTTCCTAAGTTTTTAAATTTTCTAGGTGCAGAGTTAAACAACAATTGAATAACTCAATTTGAAGGAAAACCCTTCTTCTGGTTGAAAATACTGATAAAAATCAAATCTCCAAAAAATTCATTCATTTACCAAAAATCAGATTTAAGATAATTGCTTGAATAATGCAAAAAATATAATTTTTGCCCAGAAGAAAATACTAAACCATCCGACTGTAATTGTGCAACCTTTTATACAAAAATTTTTTATTAATTTTTTATTTGTTCAAAGTATCCTCAAACAACTAGGCTTAGATAAAGGGTTATAAATGAAATGGCAGAAAGATTTAGTCAAAAAAATTTAAGAGTGAGACCAAGTTCAGATGAGGAGAAAATTGTAACAAATGCAAAAGAACACTTCGAAAAGACTTTAGTTGAAATATCAGGCGAACTAGTAGGCAGTGTTGCTGCATTAGAACACCCAACAAAAAATAAAAAGTTAAATTATGGAGAGATATTTTTAAGAGACAACGTTCCGGTAATGATTTACCTCATTACGCAAAAAAGGTATGAAATTGTCAAAAAGTTTTTAACTGTATGTCTTGAGTTACAAAGCAGCAATTATCAAACGCGTGGAGTATTTCCTACAAGTTTCGTTGAAGAAAATGGCACGCTTATTGGAGACTATGGCCAAAGATCAATAGGGAGGATAACTTCAGCTGACGCAAGTTTATGGTGGCCAATTTTATGTTGGTATTACGTCAACAAAAGTGGAGATCATGCCTTCGGAAAAAGTCAAAGCGTCCAAAGAGGTATTCAACTTCTATTAGACCTAGTATTACATCCAACTTTTGAGGGTACACCCGTACTTTTTGTCCCAGATTGCTCTTTTATGATTGATAGACCCATGGATGTATGGGGAGCCCCTTTGGAAGTTGAAGTTTTACTGCATGGGTGTTTAAAAAGTTGTATTAACTTAATGGAATTAAGCAGAGCAGATCATGTAAGTAGACTATTAGATCAAAGACTTATTCTTACAAATCAGTGGGTTAAGGATTTAGGAAGCTTTCTTTTAAAACATTATTGGGTTACAAGCCAAACAATGCAAATTTTAAGAAGAAGGCCAACTGAGCAGTATGGAGATGATCAACATTTCAATGAATTTAATGTTCAACCGCAAGTAGTTCCTTCATGGCTTCAAGATTGGTTAGAAAATAGAGGTGGCTATCTAATAGGTAATATTAGAACGGGCAGGCCTGACTTTAGATTTTACAGTTTAGGAAATTCCTTAGCCTGTATGTTTGGAGTACTACCCGCAGCAGAACAAAGAGCTTTATTTAGATTGGTATTACATAATAGGCAGCATTTGATGGCTCAAATGCCGATGAGAATTTGTCATCCACATATGGATATAGAAGAATGGCAAAATAAAACTGGTTCTGACCCAAAAAATTGGCCTTGGAGTTATCATAACGGCGGTCATTGGCCCAGTTTACTCTGGTTCTTTGGTACTGCTGTTCTATTACATCAAAAAAGGTTTCCCTCTGATGATGTGATTCTCATGGAAGAAATGAAATCATTAATAGAAGAGTCATATTGGTGTCAACTTAATCAATTGCCAAAACAAGAATGGGCAGAATATTTTGATGGGCCTACAGGTACTTGGGTTGGACAGCAATCTAGAACATACCAAACGTGGACAATTGTTGGTTTTTTATTAATGCATCATTTTCTCAGGGAAGAAAATAACGATTTGGATATGTTCAAAATCTAAATCTAAAACAAACCAAGAGTTAGAGATTTATCTATTGGTAAACAAGCACCTATACCTAAATATATTGTTAAAAAAGTTCCAAATAAAAATACCGACATTGCTACTGGTCTTCTAAAAGGATTGGAAAATTTATTAACGTTTTCGATAAAAGGTAATATTATTAGACCAAGTGGTATTAATGTCTGTAGTGCGATACCTAAAAGTTTATTAGGAACTACTCTAAGTATTTGAAAAACTGGATAAAGATACCACTCAGGCAAAATTTCTAATGGTGTTGCGAATGGATTAGCTTTGTCTCCGAGCATTGCAGGGTCAAGTACTGCTAGTCCAACAACGCATGCAATAGTACCAAGAATTACTACCGGAAAAATATACAATAAATCGTTAGGCCAAGCAGGTTCACCGTAATAATTATGACCCATACCTTTGGCCAATTTAGCTCTTAATTTTGGATCAGATAAATCTGGTTTTTTTAACGTAGACATTTGGATCTCTGATGAATAATTTTAGTATAAAGGTTTATAAAGGACCTGAAATTCCCTGTTTACGAATCATTAAAAAATGCATCAACATGAAAACTGCCAATGACCAAGGTAATACAAAGGTATGGAGACTATAGAATCTTGTAAGAGTTGATTGTCCAACACTTTCACCGCCTCTAAGTAGTTCAACCATAAAATCACCGATTACAGGTATTGCCGCTGGCACTCCTGAGACAATTTTAACTGCCCAATACCCTACTTGATCCCAAGGCAAAGAGTATCCTGTCACGCCAAAAGCTACTGTTATGACTGCCATTACAACGCCTGTTACCCAAGTTAGCTCTCTAGGTCTTTTAAAACCACCTGTCAGATAAACTCTAAAGACATGAAGGATTAGCATCAAGACCATCATAGAGGCACTCCATCTATGAACTGATCTTATTAACCATCCAAAACTTACGTCAGTCATTAAATAACTTACAGAATTATAGGCTTGTGTAACTGTTGGCTTATAATAAAAAGTCATTGCAAAACCTGTTGCAAATTGGATTAAGAAGCATACTAGTGTTATGCCTCCTAGACAATAAAAAATGTTTACGTGAGGTGGTACGTACTTGGAAGTTACGTCGTCTGTTATGTCTTGAATTTCAAGTCTTTCTTGAAACCAATCATAAACGGATGAAGAATTCGCCATCCAAAAAAAAATTAGCTTTGATATAAAGAGCTTACTTAAAATTCTTATACTTGGTGTTAACACTTAACCCAATGAATTCATCTTTTAACAAACTTTTAACATTCAAAACATTAATTACTGCATTAATAGTTATTGTTTTTTCTATCAATTGTTTATCGATTCAAAGAGTTGATGCTCTAAGTGATAGCAAGCAATTAGTCCTTGACGCTTGGTCCTTGGTGAATGAGGGATTTTATGATCCAGAGAAGTTTGATGACATCCAATGGAAAAGAATTAGACAAAAAACACTACAGAAACAAATTGAAACAACTGAAGAAGCTTATTCTGCAATTGAAGATATGTTAAGGCCCTTAGAAGATCCATATACAAGAATTTTGAGGCCTAAAGATTATGAGCTCCTAAAATCAAGTAATTTTGGAAGTGAGATAAATGGTGTTGGGCTCCAATTAGGTGAAGATGAAGAGAATCAGATTAAAGTTATTTCTACTCTTGGCGGATCGCCAGCAGAGGAGGCTGGAATAGTTAGCGGGGACTTTATAATTAAGGTGGATGGAATTTCATCAGAAGAATTAGGACTTGCGAATACTGCCTCTAAGTTAAGAGGAGAGGCGGGGACAAAAGTTTTAGTAGAAATTTCTTCGATGTCAGGAGAATTTAGAGAAGTCGACTTAGAGAGGAGATCAGTAGATCTCAGGCCAGTGAGAACAAAAAGATTAAGAGACGATTCTCACACAATAGGATATCTACGAATAACTCAATTTAGTGAAAGTGTCCCGCAAAAAGTTGAAGAAGCTCTACAAGAGTTAAAGGAGAAAGAAGTTGAAGGATTAATATTAGATCTTAGAAATAATTCGGGGGGGCTTGTAAGTTCAGGGATAGCAGTTGCAGACTCATTATTAAGCGAAAAGCCTGTCGTAGAGACAAAAAACAGAAATGGAATTAAAGATGCAATAATTTCTCAAAAAGAGACTTTATTTGACGGTCCAATGGTAACTTTGGTCAACAAAGGGACAGCAAGCGCTAGTGAAATTCTTGCGGGATCCTTACAAGATAATGATAGATCGATCCTAATGGGAGAACAAACTTATGGGAAAGGTTTAATACAATCCCTTAAAAGTTTAGGAGAGGATAGTGGCATTGCGATTACCGTTGCAAGCTATTTGACCCCCAAAGGTAATAATATCCAGGGTCAAGGTATGACACCTAACAAATTTCTGGATCTTCCAGATGCTAATGAATATGGGAGTGCTGATGATAAATGGGTAAGAAATGCAGAACTATATCTTGGGTCACTTCTAGAGAAAGAAGCAGAAATTTTACTCGAAACTAGTGTATCAAGCGATGATGAGATATAACCTTAAAAAACGAAATATTTATAAAAAAAACTTCTAAGCATTTCAGGATGAACAGAATTTTTCATGATCCAATTCACAAAGAAATAGTATTTGATTCAGGCAAGCCTGAAGAATTAATGATTATGGAATTGATTGATACAATTGCGTTTCAAAGATTAAGAAGAATAAAACAACTAGGAGCGGCATCATTACTTTTTCATGGTGCGGAATCGAGTAGATTTACACACTCAATTGGAGTTTTTTGCATCGCAAGACAAATACATAATAAGTTGATAGAGAGAAAATCAACATTTTCTGAAAACAAATTTGTTCTTTACGGAGCAGCTCTATTACATGATTTAGGCCATGGGCCTTTGAGCCATACGAGTGAAGCAATTTTCGATCATAATCACGAAAAATGGTCTCAAAACTTAGTTGAAAATTATTCTCCAATAAGTTCAATACTCAAAAAGTATGACAATAATTTACCTGAACAAATTGGGGAATTATTTGAATCAAAACAACTATTTTCAAAACCTTTAAAAACATTGATAAGTAGTGAAATTGATTGCGATAGACTTGATTATTTATTACGCGATAGTTACAACACAGGTACCAAATATGGATTGATAGATTTAGAAAGAATCATTTCTGCTCTAACTTTTTCACCAGATGGCAATATAGCAGTTAAACCAAAAGGATTGATTGCAATAGAGCATTTCTTGGTACTAAGAAACTTGATGTATAGAACTATTTATAACCATAGAATAAACGAAATATCAACATGGATTCTGGAGAAAATAATACACACTATAAAAGACAATATTAATAAAAAAGTGTGGATAGATAAATCACTTTATAAATTAATATTTGCACCAGAAAATATAGATTTTGATGATTTCTTGAAAAATGATGATATAACATTTTATTACCATTTAATTAGGTGGAAAGATGAAGCTTTCGAGCCACTTTCAACTCTATGCAAAATGTTTATTAATAGAGATCTACTTAAGGCCTCAGACATAAGTTTTTTAAGTAAATTAGATAGGCTAGAAATTCTTGCATTTGCGAAAAAATTATGTGAAATAAATAATTATGATTCAGAAATATTTTGTGGAATCAAAGAAAGATCTTTCAAAGGATTTGATACTAACAACTCATTAAAAATATGGGATGGGACTTATCAAAAATCATTAGATGATAGCTCTGAATTAATAAAAGCTTTAATGAAATCAGAGGAGAGCTCATTTATTATTTACCCTGGTATTATCAAAAATGAAATTAAAAATCAAATTTCAGTCATAAAAAATAATTCCAATATTTAATTAATGGAAATAGTCTTAAATAACCCTAATAGTAAATATTTTGAAGTTATTTCTTTAAAAGATTTGGAAAATTTTCATGAAACTTTTAACAAAGTTGATTCGATGAAGGGGCCATTGGAAGCAAAAATTTTTGCAATCAATGAGTTAATAAGTTCTCATCAAATGTCAAAATTCATAAGTAATTTTGACAAATTTAATATTCATTCTTGTTGTATTTACTCCAATAATAGATATACAATCTTGGCCGGGAAGTCCTTAAAAATAGATTCAATTTTTGTTAAAGAGCAAGAGATTAAAAATAATTTACTGTTTCTCAATTCAAAAAATCAAGAGGATATCCTTCACGAAGGAACAGTAAGATCTGGAGACAGAATATCTTCAAATGGAAACCTGTGCATTATTGGAGATGTTAATCCAGGAGCTATAGTTTCAGCCAAGAAAAATATTTATGTTTGGGGCAAACTACTTGGAATTGCCTTCGCAGGAAAAGGTGGGGATAATAATTCATACATTACATCACTTTTTTTAAATCCTCTACAGTTAAGAATTGCTGATGTGATAGCTATTGGACCAAAGGAAAAGCCCAAGAATTATTATCCTGAAATTGCAGTAATAGAGAAACAATCAATAATTATCAAACCTTACATAATAGACACTAAAAATTAATCAATCATTTGAAACAAATTAATTCAAAATAAATAAATTTAAGAATTACTTAATATTTAAAATATTTAACTTCTTAAAAGTAGTCTTATCATTTAAAAAATCATTAAATTAGTGTCGAAAAATACACGCACAATTTTAATTTGTTCAGGGAAAGGTGGGGTTGGCAAAACCACTTTAACCGCAAACCTTGGCATAGCACTTGCCAACAGCGGAGCATCTACTGCTGTATTAGATGCTGACTTTGGCTTAAGAAATTTAGATCTCCTTCTAGGATTAGAAAATCGTATTATTTATACAGCCCAAGATGTTCTAGACAAAAATTGTCGTCTTGAACAAGCATTGGTAAGACATAAAAAGGAACCTAATCTTGCTCTTTTGCCTGCTGGGGATCCAAGGATGTTGGATTGGATGAAGCCAGAAGATATGAAAAAAATTAGTGATATGCTTAGTGAAAAATTTGATTTTGTTTTAGTAGATTGTCCTGCTGGAGTAGAGGATGGTTTTAAAAATGCTCTTGCTGCTTGCAAAGAGGCTATTGTTGTTACTAACCCTGAATTATCTGCAGTTCGTGATGCCGATAGAGTAATAGGAATACTTAATACATCTGATATTGAGCCCATTCAGCTTGTAATCAACAGAGTTCGTCCTAATATGATGGCTAGTCAAGAGATGTTATCTATAGAAGATGTTCAAGGGATTCTATCTTTGCCATTATTAGGTATTGTTTTAGAAGATGAGCAAGTAATAATAAGTACAAATAGAGGTGAGCCACTAACACTTTCAGATAGTAAATCACCTGCAAAGAAATGCTATCTAAATGTTTCTGAGAGACTTACAGGAAAAGATGTCCCAATTATTGATCCTAAAAATGAAAGTAAAAGTTTTAAAGATAAATTCATAAGATTAATGCAAACAAAGGTTTTTTAAAATGATGACTCTTAGAGACCTTATTAACAAGTTGCTAGGCAGAGAAACAGCTAGTGCTAATACTGCTAGAGAAAGATTACAACTTGTCCTAGCACACGACAGAGTTGATATGAGTTCCTTGACGACTGATTTGTTGGATAAAATGAGGAAGGAAATTCTTGATGTTGTTGCTAAATATGTTGAAATTGATTTTGAAGAGGTAGCAGTAAGTTTAGAAACAGAGGATAGAATGACTGCATTAGTAGCTAATTTACCAATCAAGAGAACACTGTCAGGAGAAATAAAGTTTAAAAGAAATGATAAAAATGATAAAGATCAAAACAAGTAATAATTTTTAAAAAGCTAAATAAATAACGATAATGATCCTTCTGAATTGTAAGATAGGTTTATTGCCGGCTTAGCTCAGCGGTAGAGCAGCGCTTTTGTAAAGCGAAGGTCATCAGTTCAAATCTGTTAGCCGGCATTTTGCTCAATTTAATAATCTTCAATATTGCTTGCCGAAAAAAGTAGAATAAGAATAAATAGAGCAATTATAGGAAATAACCTTATTCCAAAAACATATTCTAAAAAAGAAGAGAGAGGTTCAAATACCCAATAATTAAAAAATTGAATCAATATAACAAAAAGCATTAATAAAAACATTAATTTAAACCCTTAACTAAGACTTCTCCTTGTCTTATAATCCGCCAATCTCTATTTTTCTTCCAGGATATGATAGTACTTGCTTTCCCACTATTTTTTTCCCAAGGTAAGGGTCCCAATATATCTACAGAGGGGAAATCTAGAGCAACACCCTCAACTGTAACTGATCCCGTGGAGCCTGAAATATTTGCACTCGAAGTTAACAATGGGCCTGTTTCTTTCATGAGAGATTGTGCCATAAATGAATTTGGGATTCTTAAACCAAGAGTAAAATCCATGCTTGTTAAAATTGGTTTCTCTTTTTTTGAGCACGGAATAACCATTGTCAAAGCCCCAGGCCAATATTTTGAAGCTATTTTTTTGAAATCATCCTTAGCTGATTCGTGAACGTAATCAATTAATTGTTTTTGTTCCGATCCCATAAGAATCAAGGGCTTATTTCTATCTCTTTTTTTAAACTCATAAATGATTTCTGAAAACTTTGGCAAACATCCAATTGCAGGAAGAGTATCTGTTTGAAAAATCACAGGTGAACCACTTTTAAGGATCTTTAGAGCCGATTCGTAATTTATTACTTTCATGTAGATTATTAATCAATAATAATTTATTTATATCTTCCAATAGTAAACCTACCAATACCTGAAAGATCCTTAACAATTTCAACTGATGTAAAGCCGTTCTTAATAAGAAGTTGTTTAATTTTTCCACCTTGATCAAAATGATTCTCTAATATGAGCCATCCTTTCTCTCTTAAATAAAGTGGCGCTTTTTGAATTATTTCTCTGATATGCTTCAAACCATCTTCACCGCCTAATAAGGCAATTTTTGGTTCGAAATTTTTAACTTCCTTAGGTAATTTCTCATAAGTATTTTTAGGAATATATGGAGGGTTTGAAATAGCAAGATCTATTTTTCCTTTGTAACTTTGAAAAGGCTCCCACCAATGTCCGCAAGAAAATCTCAGATTGGATAAATTTGAGAATTTTTTATAATTTTTGTAAGCTATTTTTAATGCATCTGGATCAATATCGGTGGCTATCCCCACCCATAACGGACAAGCCAATGCTAATGCAATACTGATTGCTCCCGATCCAGTTCCTAATTCAGCAAAAAGAAATTGCTTTGATTTTTTTTCAAAAAGCTTAAAAACAATATCAACTATAATTTCTGTCTCTGATCTAGGAATAAGTACTTTATCTGTAACTGTTAATTTTAAGTCTCTCCAAAAAGCAAACCCACAAAGATACTGTATGGGAGTGAATTCTATTAAATGTTCCTCCCAGATAGATTCGAGGAAGTCTAAGTTTTTTTTTAGATATAATTTACCATCATGATTTAAACTCGAAAAGTTTAGATTAGTAGCCTTAATACCGCCTAAGCAGTCGATCAAAAAATATAAAGATTGAAGGTCTCCTCCTTTTGATAATTGATTTTTCTTCCACAACAAAAATTCTTTTACAGAAATGCTATGCATTTATGAGAGTTCTATCTTTTATTTAGGTCCTAGTTTACCCTTACTAGAATCTGAAAAGAAGCTGGATTTTTCTCCATCTTGAGTAGAAATAAATAAACCTATGAGGAATATTGTTGGGACCCCTACAAATAATAGGCTGGCTACGAAACCAAAATTAGTTGTTTCCATTTAATAAATACTCGATTTAATTAATAAGACTATAGGCATATATCTTGAAATAAAGTGGAAAATTCAACAAATTTTTATCAACTGATTAACAGTCTTAAACAATTTAGCGGGGTAATTTTTTATTTTGACTATTTTTTTTAAGTTCTTCTAGATTTGAAGGGGGCGATTGTGGTTTAGTTAAAATTACTGCAGAGGACTTAATTAATGTTTGGCATGCAAGTCGCCAATTATCAGGTCTATTCTTGAGTTTTTCTTCCTCAACGGAAGTAAGAGGACTTAAAGAACTTTTATTTCCCCCTTCAACTGAAACAAAACAAGTACTACATTGTCCTGCTCCACCACAATTTCCTAAAATACCTTTTAATCCATAGAGTTGTAAGTTCTCTTTAATTACAAGTTCTCTTAAATTTTCACCAGAATTACATTGAACCTCTAAACCCTCGCGAATGAATCTAATAGTTGCCATTTTTTTTAGTTATTTTTCTTATTTTGGCGTTTTACTTTGAGAATTGTGACCAAAATATTAACAATTTTTAGTCAAAAATTCCTTGTAAAGCTAATGCTGCAAATTGATTTGAGGGATTTTTGCAAGAAAATAAATTTATTTACAAAAATCCCTCAAAGACTAAAAAACCCTTACTATCGTGATGTTTAGCTGTTTATTCAGCATAGTTACTAGAAATTAACCGATGGGATTGCCTTGGTATCGAGTTCACACAGTAGTTATTAATGACCCAGGTCGACTACTTGCTGTGCATCTTATGCATACTGCATTATTAGCCGGCTGGGCCGGTTCAATGGCTCTTTATGAATTAGCCATTTTTGATCCTTCTGATGCTGTTCTTAATCCAATGTGGAGACAAGGAATGTACGTCATGCCTTTTATGGCGAGACTTGGTATCACAAGTAGTTGGAATGGATGGGATATCACTGGTGCCACAGGAGTTGATCCTGGGTTCTGGAGTTTTGAAGGTGTTGCTGCAGCACACATAGTTTTCAGTGGACTTTTGATGTTGGCATCTATATGGCACTGGACATATTGGGACTTAGATTTGTGGGAAGATTCAAGAACAGGTGAGCCTGCTCTTGATTTACCAAGAATCTTTGGAATTCATCTTCTTCTAGCAGGACTTACATGTTTTGGATTTGGAGCATTCCATTGCGCAAATGTAGGGATTTGGGTTTCTGACCCTTATGGTTTAACAGGTCATGTAGAACCTGTAGCCCCCTCCTGGGGAGTTGAAGGATTTAATCCCTTCAATCCAGGAGGAATAGTTGCAAACCATATTGCAGCAGGACTTATGGGAATAATTGGAGGTATTTTTCATATCACAAACAGACCTGGGGAAAGACTTTACAGAGCATTAAAACTTGGGAGTCTTGAAGGAGTTTTAGCTAGTGCGCTAGCTGCAGTTTTATTTGTATCTTTTGTTGTATCAGGCACAATGTGGTATGGCTCAGCAACAACACCAGTTGAGTTATTTGGCCCTACTAGATATCAATGGGACTCAGGGTATTTCAAAACTGAAATAAACAGAAGAGTTCAAGCTGCAATAGATGATGGTGCTACTAAAGAAGAGGCATATGCATCTATTCCAGAAAAATTAGCCTTCTACGATTATGTTGGTAACAGTCCTGCTAAAGGAGGATTGTTCAGAGTTGGGGCTCTTGTCAACGGCGATGGTCTACCAACAGGTTGGCAAGGTCACATTGCTTTCCAAGATAAGGAAGGTAATGAGTTAGAAGTCAGAAGAATTCCTAATTTCTTTGAAAACTTCCCAGTCATACTAGAAGATAAAGACGGAAATGTAAGAGCCGATATTCCATTTAGAAGAGCTGAAGCTAAGTATTCATTCGAACAAACTGGTATTACTGCAACAATCTATGGAGGAGATTTAAATGGTCAAACATTTACTGATCCTGCAGTAGTTAAAAGATTAGCGAGAAAAGCGCAACTTGGAGAAGCATTCAAGTTCGACAGAGAAACTTACAAATCTGATGGTGTATTCCGCAGTTCTCCTAGAGCATGGTTTACATATGCACATCTATGTTTCGGATTGCTATTCTTGTTTGGCCACTGGTGGCATGCTTCAAGGACTCTTTACAGAAATTCCTTTGCTGGTATTGACGCTGAAATTGGAGACCAAGTTGAATTTGGTCTATTCAAGAAGCTTGGTGACGAAACCACTAGAAGAATCCCAGGAAGGGTTTAAACTAAACTTTATTACTTAATCTTATGGAAGCTTTTGCTTACGTTCTAATTTTAACTCTCGCAGTTGTTACCTTATTCTTTGCTGTCGCCTTTAGAGATCCCCCTAAATTTGATAGAAAATGATTTTTTAAACCCCCTCTCTAAACAGAGGGGGTTTTTTTTACTTTTCATAAGTTAAATATTACTCTAGTATTAGAGTTAAGGTTCAACTTATTTCACTATATGCAGTGTCCAACCTGTCAAAATACCGATAGCAGAGTTTTGGAATCAAGATCTGCTGATAGTGGTAAAAGTGTACGAAGAAGAAGAGAGTGCTTAAATTGCAGCTTTAGATTTACAACCTATGAAAGAGTTGAAACAATGCCAGTTTCAGTTATTAAGAAAGATGGGAGCAGAGAATTATTTAATAAACAAAAATTATTTACTGGTGTATCAAGAGCTTGCGAAAAGACTGCCTTCACAAGCGAATCAATTATTAATTTTGTAGATGGAATTGAATCACAAATCATACAAAACTCTAGCAAGGACATTAAATCTTCACTAATTGGAGAGTTAATACTTAAAAATCTTAGGAAAGAAAACGAAGTAGCTTATATAAGATATGCCTCAGTTTACAGAAAATTTAATGGGGTAAAAGATTTCATATCTACTCTGGAATCTCTAAAAGGAAGTTCAAAAAACCAATTAGCTTCAACATTATAAAATTAAGCATCTTAAAGTGTAGAATAAATAACACAATGTTTTTTGCTATTGGTTTGCAGGCTAATAGCATTCCTTTCTAACTACCTTAGGTAGTCTGCGATGCAAAAAATGAACGAAAATTCTTCCCAAACTATACAAGAACTTTCTGAAGATAAAGAAATTAAAAATTCATCTGAATTAAATAACGATTCAGAATCCCAAAATGAGAGCGATTTATCATTCGAAAAGGACGATATTCCTTCAGCAGACTCCTCCTCAAGCAGAGCAAATGCAGATTTTGATAATGCTGGATTCACTCAAGAAGAATTTGCATCACTTCTAGGAAAATACGATTACAACTTTAAACCAGGTGATCTAGTTAAAGGGACCGTTTTCGCTTTAGAGCCTAAAGGGGCCATGATAGACATAGGCGCAAAAACAGCTGCTTTTATGCCTGTGCAAGAGGTTTCCATAAATAGAGTTGAAGGACTAAATGATGTTTTACAGCCTTCCGAAAGCAGAGAATTCTTCATAATGAGTGAGGAAAATGAAGATGGTCAATTAGCACTTTCGATTAGAAGAATTGAATATCAAAGAGCATGGGAAAGAGTGAGACAACTACAAAAAGAAGATGCCACTATTTATTCTGAAGTATTTGCAACAAACAGAGGTGGGGCTCTTGTTAGGGTTGAAGGATTGAGAGGTTTCATCCCAGGTTCTCATATTAGTGCTAGAAAAATTAAAGATGACTTAGAAGGTGAGTACTTACCTTTAAAATTTCTTGAAGTAGATGAGGAAAGAAATAGATTGGTCCTAAGTCATAGAAGAGCCTTGGTTGAGAAAAAAATGAATAGGCTTGAGGTGGGCGAAGTCGTTGTAGGTTCTGTTAAAGGTATTAAACCCTATGGAGCTTTTATTGATATTGGAGGCGTAAGTGGTTTATTACACATTTCTGAAATCAGTCATGAACATATAGAGACTCCTCATAATGTTTTAAATGTTAGTGACCAAATGAAAGTTATGATTATTGACCTTGATTCTGAAAGAGGGAGAATTTCATTATCTACAAAAGCACTTGAACCCGAGCCAGGAGATATGTTAACTGACCCTCAAAAAGTCTTTAGTAAAGCTGAAGAAATGGCTGCGAAATACAAGCAAATGTTATTCGAGCAAACCGATGAAAATGAAGAAATTACTGAGGCTTCAGCTGAAACAGTCTAAAATAACCTTTATTTTAAACAGTGAGTACATAACCATAGGATGCATATTATTCAACAAGTATTTTAATTTACAATCATTGATTAGTAGTGACAGTGTAATTTAGGATAAAGTTTAATATTTTAGACTATATTTAAATGAGTGATTTCATTTTTACTTCTGAATCTGTAACTGAAGGACATCCTGACAAAATATGTGATCAAATAAGTGACGCTGTTTTAGATGCTTTATTGACAGAGGATCCAGAAAGTAGAGTTGCATGTGAAACTGTAGTAAATACTGGTCTTTGTCTACTTACTGGAGAAATAACTTCAAAAGCAAAAGTTGATTATATAAAACTAGTTAGAAATGTAATTAAAGAAATTGGATATGAAGGCGATAAAGCAGGAGGCTTTGACGCAAATAGTTGTGCTGTTTTAGTAGCCCTTGACGAGCAATCTCCTGATATTTCACAAGGAGTCAACGAAGCAGATGATGTTAACGATGACTTGGAAAATAAGACAGGAGCTGGCGACCAAGGCATAATGTTTGGCTATGCATGCAATGAGACTCCTGAATTAATGCCTCTACCGATTAGTTTGGCACATAGATTAGCTATTCAACTTGCCAAAGTAAGGCATGAAAAAGTCCTTAATTATCTTCTCCCTGATGGCAAAACTCAAGTTAGTATTAATTATGAAAAAGGATTACCAGTTTCAATTAATACCATTTTAATTTCAACTCAACATGATCCTGAAATTGATGGTATTAAGAATGAAGAAGAAATTCGTCAAAGAATAAAAGAAGATTTATGGACAAATGTTGTAATTCCAGCTACTGAAGATTTAGCAATCAAACCAAACGTTCACAAAACAAGATTTCTAGTAAACCCCACAGGAAAATTTGTCGTAGGAGGACCACAAGGAGACGCCGGTCTTACTGGAAGAAAAATTATTGTTGATACTTATGGTGGATATGCTAGACACGGAGGTGGGGCTTTTTCGGGGAAAGATCCTACAAAAGTCGATAGATCAGCCGCTTATGCAGCACGTTATGTAGCGAAAAGTATAGTTAAGGCAAAATTGGCCGAAAAAGCAGAAGTACAATTAAGTTATGCAATTGGAGTAGCAAAACCGATTTCCATTCTCGTTGAGACTTTTGATACTGGTGTTATTTCACAAGCTAATTTGACTGAGCTTATTAAAAAGCACTTTGATTTAAGACCTGCAGCGATAATAAAAGAATTTAACTTAAGAAATCTGCCAAAAAATATGGGAGGTAACTTTTTCAGAAAGACTGCCTCCTATGGACATTTTGGGAGAAGAGATCTTGAACTTCCTTGGGAAAATGTAGATGAAAAAGCAGCCCAATTAGCAGAGGCATCTAAAGTATTTTTATAAAGTATTGAGTTGATGCCTGATATTTTTTTTGGAGGGTTAGATTTTGGGACCAGCGGTGCAAGAATATCTATAATAAACAGACACAAGGAATTAATATATTCGAATTCAGTTCATTATAAATACAGATTTGAAAATCCAAATTCTTGGATTGATTCTTGTTCAAAACTATTAGACAGTTTACCTATCGAAGTAAAAAGTTACCTTGATAAATTGGCTATATCTGGCACCTCAGGAACTTTGACAGCATGCAATAAAAAAGGTGAGCCTTTAGGAGAGGCAATACCTTACAACCAAGCATGTAATGAATATAAAATCCTTCTTGAATCATTAACTTCTGAAGAAGAGCATTTACGAACCCCATACAGTAGTCTTGCTAAAGCATTAAAACTAATCGATAAATATGGGACAAATATACTTTTACGACATCAATCTGATTGGATCACTGGTTGGTTTTTAAAAGATTGGACTCATGGAGAGGAAGGTAATAATCTAAAACTTGGTTGGGATCTAAAAAAAGAATCATGGCCAAAAAGCTATCTCAATACTTCATGGCAAAAATGTCTGCCTCGCATAATAAAGAGTGGGGAAATAATTGGACAAGTAAATTTTGATTTAGCGGAGAGATTTAACTTGAATAAGAAATTAATATTAATCTCAGGTACCACAGACTCTAATGCAAGTTTAATAGCTACAGGTTTAGGGAAAGAAGATGGTCTCACAATTTTAGGTACAACTATTGTGGTTAAAAAAATTATTAATAATCCTATAAAAGAAAAAGGAATTACATCCCATAGAATAAACGGCGATTGGATATGTGGAGGAGCATCAAACGCAGGATGCGGTATCTTGTCTAAGTTCTTTTCAGATTTAGAAATCAAGGAACTTAGTCGACAAATTAATCCTTCGAAAAATACTTCTTTAAATCTTTTACCTCTCAATAGTAAAGGAGAGAGATTTCCTGTTAATAATCCTAATTTGGAGCCTATACTTGGCCCTAGACCAGTAAGCGATTCACTTTATTTACATGCATTGTTCGAGGGACTAGCTAAGATCGAATTGAAAGGATGGGAAAAACTTGGCGAACTAACAGGTTCTCTTCCAAAAAAAATTATTACTCTTGGGGGAGGTTCAAAAAACCCACAATGGAGAAAAATAAGAGAAAAAATTATCAATATACCAATAGTTTCATGTAAAAAAACTACTTCATTTGGGACTGCCTTATTAGCGATTAATGCAAAATAATAGTTTTTGGATATTTGGTGAAGAAATAAAATTTTTAATGAAAAGGGTTTCACAAACTACACATCGTAATTTAAAGTATATAGGTTAGAGCCGGGATAGCTCAGTTGGTAGAGCAGGCGACTGAAAATCGCCGTGTCCCCAGTTCAAATCTGGGTCCTGGCACCTTTAAAACCTCTTCTATGAAGGGGTTTTATATTTTCTAAAAAAGTAGAAACTTACTTTTTATGTTGTTTCTAAAATTTAAGATTTGTTAGTTTTCTACTCTGCAGACTTGACCAATAACACCCAAAATCAATTCATCTCCATTTGGATCTTGCCAATCAGCTAAATCATTAAAATTACTATTTACTTCATCTATAGAGACATCAACGTCTCTAAATGATTTTTCAAAACAATTTATATCCATTGTATAGAGAATATCCTTAGTAATTTCACTTTTTGTTTTGGGAATATATTTACTCAATACTCTCACAGAACCATCCTCATTCCTTTTAATACTTTGCCTATCCCACAACTGTTCTCCATATTCACTTTTAGGGACTCCAACCCATTCATGAGGCAAAGCATTTGCTTGTTTTATAAAAATACAAATGGAAACGATTATTGACAGAACTAAACCAATGCTATTTCTAATAAATATTGAACTAACTTTATTCTTAGAATCAACCATGAATACTTGTTAAATACAAAAATCTTTTATCTAGAGTAAATATAAGATTAAAAATTTGTAAAAACTTTTATTGATTAGTATTTCTATTATAGATACAATCAAATATTAAATTCAAAACTTACTTCCAATTAGTTAATTAGAAAGATAATGAATAAAATACAAAAATTTCTCTCAGTAGTTTTTTTTATAGCAATATTCGTTGTATTAATTTACTTAATCCAAAATTATGGAATTGAACCTCTTAGAAACAAAATAGAAAGTATGGGAATTTGGGCACCTTTTGGAATATTCATACTTAGAGGAGTAAGTATTATTTTGCCCGCTCTTCCAAGTTCAGCTTATTCTCTGCTAGCTGGTTCATTACTAGGATTTCAAAAAGGTTACATTACAATAATCTTTTCTGATATTGTTTTTTGCCAAGCTGCTTTCTTTATTGCAAGAAATTATGGTCGGGTTCCTGTACGTAATTTAGTAGGCCCGAAAGCAATGAAAAAGATTGAAAGTTTTAATCAAAACCAGCTAGAAGAAAATTTCTTTCTTATGACAGGTCTTCTAATGACTGGCCTTTTTGATTTTCTAAGCTACGCAATTGGTATTGGAGGAACTCGCTGGAAAATATTTACTCCTGCATTATTAATAAGTCTTCTAATCAGTGACTCTATACTTGTCGCAGTAGGAGCTGGAGTTAGTCAGGGAGCTGGATTATTTCTTGGGACTGCTCTATTGGGAATGTTTGCTTTAGCAACTATATCAGGATTGGCAAAAAACAAAATGCCTAAATAACAAAACAGTTGATAATTCTGTAATCAAAGAAGAAAGATATGACATTTTCGCAAACAATAACTATATAAATAATGATTCATGCAAGAATAGAAATCGATTAATTTTTAAAGTTATTAGATGACTCCATTTAGACCAACTTCATATGATCGCCCTGGAGAACAAATATCAACTACTCCTTCTGGATTAAAAGTAACTTCTGCAAAGAGATTAATGGTGGATTCAATGGTAAGAATGATACAAAAAGCAGAAAATCATTCCGTAGAAGATAAACTTGACGAAGAATCTAACAATAATTAATCAATTCATTGATAAAAGTATAGGAGAGTGGAAATCTATTAGAAGTACTCACACTTTAGCTTTTCAGGAATTTGAAAACTCAACTAGTAAAATATATATAAAACATATCAACAAAAAAAATAAAAAAGTCGTTGAAATTTTTAAAAATTATAAATTTAGTTTAAACCTAGAGAGCATAGCCATTTCTATAAACTGGCAAGCTATTAGTGATTGGGACAATAATGATATCCGTGAGGGAGATGAAACTATTCTGATTTTTTTACCCAAAGATGAAAATTCAGGAATTGTTTTAAGAAATAAAGGTTATACAGAATCCTTTATTTCATCATCCAATTATTTTGTTGATAAACAAAATAATTTACACATTAAAACTATTTATAAATCAACAGTTTCCGAAGAAAGAATTTCCTTTTTGTCCACTCATGTAAGATCCAGATTTTCTACTATTAGAAATCTTGAAAATAACTCAGTTATACAGACATCCCATACTTCAGAGATAAGGAATTTAGCTAGTTTAAAAGATTAATTATCCTTTCAAATTGAAACTCTGTTTCAGATATTAATTTAGGAAGAAAGTCTTTGTTTCCACGCATATTATTAACTGTTGAATTCAAATCAGAGATAGTTGCATCTCGCATTAATTCAAAAGCCCTTCTTGCATTTCTTAAAGGTACCCCAAGAGCAAGATAAGTATTTTTAAGATCCTTCAAACAACTTTTTTCTAAAACTGATTCGTCATTAGAAATTAAAAGATAAGCAACAATCCTTAGGATTATTTCTCCATCTCTTAAACAAACGGACATCTTGTTAGTTGTATTTAAAGATATTTTTGAATTAAGTGAACCTTGATCTTCGCAAATCATTGCTGTTACAGCGTCTGCTGCGATTGCATGTGAATTATTGGTTATTGAGGTTATTGCATCTAATCTTGAGTTTGAAGTATTAATAAATTCTTTTATGTTGCTTAAATCATTTAATTTCTTATCGGCTGACAATAGTTGATTATTCTTTGAAACTGACATTCCTGTAGAAAAAAATTAAAGACCGATCTTAAGAATAATACAAAGCTAGTTAAAACAATACAATTTCAAACTTAACGCAACGCTTCTTAATTAATAACTTCATTCCAAAGTGATAGTTGAAATAATTCAAATAAAAAATTTTTTTCCGCTAATATAAAATTATATTTTTAATAAAGTTTTGGATCAACAGGATTTAGAATTATCAAAGAAACTTATTTCCTCATATAAAAAGAGATTGGAAAAAGAAATTCTAGACAGAAGTATGAAATTAAAGATGCCTCAAAATAAATTCGAAGAAATAATTAATAACAATAATGAACTTGTCAATTTAAAAAAAAAGTTAGAAGATCTAGAAACGGAATCCGAATCTCATAGTAAAGTCTGATTCTTGAAAAACCCTTCCAAAAGTGCCTCAAACCAACAATTTCCTTTTTAAGTCCCTAAACAATCAACAACTTCAAGCAGTAAAACATGTTTATGGACCACTATTAGTTGTAGCTGGTGCAGGTAGCGGAAAAACTAAGGCTCTTACTCATAGAATTGCAAACCTTATTGAGGGTAACTCTATAGATCCCTATAACATTCTTGCAGTCACTTTCACTAACAAAGCTGCCAAAGAAATGAAAGCAAGACTAGAGGTTCTTCTAGCCCAAGAATTAGCTTTTAATCAATTTGGTCAGCCTTGGACAACTCTCAAAGAAATTGATCAAAATCAATTAAGAACAAACGTTCACCAAGAGAGGCTTCAGAACCTTTGGATCGGTACTTTCCATTCTTTATTTTCAAGACTTCTGAGATACGATATTGAAAAATATACTGATCCAGAAGGCCTAAAATGGACAAGGCAATTTTCAATTTACGATGAAACAGATTCTCAAACATTAGTAAAAGAAATTATTAGTCAAGATATGAATCTTGACCCCAAAAGATATGATCCCAAAAAGATTAAAAGATTAATAAGTAATGCTAAAAATCAATGCTTAACTTCTAATGATCTTTTAGAAAAAGCAGATAATAATTTTGATAAAACAGTTGCAGAAGCCTACAAGAGATATAGAATTTCGCTCTCAAAAAATAATTCTTTAGACTTTGATGATCTTCTACTTTTGCCTGTTTTCTTATTGAGGCAAAATGATATAGTCAGAGATTACTGGCACAAAAGATTTAAACATATTTTAGTTGACGAATATCAAGATACAAATAGAACACAATATGAACTTATAAAATTAATTACGGCTGGAAATACTGAACCAAAAAAATTCTTCAATTGGGAAGATCGATCAATTTTTGTAGTTGGGGATGCTGATCAAAGTATTTATAGTTTTAGAGCAGCTGACTTCAGAATTTTAATTGGTTTTCAAGAAGATTTTAAAACTTCAATCAAAGACGATACAAAATCATCTTTAATTAAATTAGAAGAAAATTATAGGTCATCTTCCAATATCCTTGATGCTGCAAACTCACTAATTGAAAACAACTCTGAAAGAATTGACAAAGTTTTAAAGGCTACTAAAGAAAAAGGGGAACTTTTAACGTTACTCAGCTGTGATGATGAAATTTCCGAGGCAGAAGCAATTACCAATAAGATAAAATCACTCAATAACTATAATCAAAACCCAATTTGGAAAAATTTTGCAATTTTATATCGAACCAGAGCTCAGTCGAGAGTATTAGAAGAATCTCTGGTAAGGTGGCGCATTCCTTATACAATTTTTGGAGGATTGCGTTTTTATGATAGAAGAGAAATTAAAGATGCAATAGCATATTTGAAAGTTCTGGTTAATTCTTCAGATAACGTTAGTCTTTTACGAATCATCAATGTTCCTAGAAGAGGGATTGGTAAGACTACTATTCAAAAACTTAATGAACTGTCTAATAGGTTAAATATCCCATTATGGGAGGTTCTTAATGATAAGCAAAGTCTTGAAGAAACAATAGGCCGATCATCAAAAGGAATTAATAAATTTACTGAAGTTATGAATGATCTACTGTGTTACCTAGAAAATTCAGGTCCAGCTCAACTACTACAACTTATATTAGAAAAAAGTGGTTATTTAAGTGACTTGCTCTCTAGTGGGACTGAAGAATCTGAAGATAGAAGAAATAACTTACAAGAACTAATTAATGCAGCTACTCAATATGAAGAAGAAACAGAAAGTGGAGATGTAGAGGGATTTCTTTCTACAGCAGCCTTAACAACTGATAATGATACGAAGAAAAATAATCCTAACTCTGTAACTCTCATGACTCTACATAATAGTAAAGGTTTAGAATTTCAAAATGTTTTTATCACTGGGCTAGAACAAGGTCTCTTCCCTAGCCATAGATCAATAGATACTCCCTCACTTCTTGAAGAGGAAAGAAGATTATGCTACGTAGGTATTACTAGAGCTAAAGAAAGAGTTTTCTTAAGTCATGCCAGAGAAAGAAGATTATGGGGTGGAATGCGTGAAGCAACAATTCCTTCAATATTTCTCTCGGAAATACCTGAAGATCTAATGGATGGCGAATTACCACAAACTGGTGGTGCTTCAATTAGAAGAAATTTGCATCTTGATCGTTTAACAAGAGTTGATCGAAATAATCCAAATGAATTTGTTAACAAACCAATAAATGCAGTAAGGAAATTATATTCAGGACCAAGTAAAGGGAAAAGCTGGATAGTTGGAGATAAGCTAATTCACTCAAAATTTGGGAAAGGTGAAATTATACATATTTTTGGGAGTGGTGAAAAAATATCTTTAGCCGTAAAATTTGGTGATAAAGGAAGTAAAATTCTAGATCCCAGATTAGCTCCAATTCGTTATGTAAGTTAAAACTCATGAACGATATCTCTGATTACATCCAAGGGGAATTAATCAAAACTCCATTTAATTTATATAACCTTATTACTAAATACATAGAATCTAATAACAATACTAAAGTGGCTTTTGTTGGCGGTTATTTAAGAGATTTGTTAATTAGTAAATTCCACAAAAAAACGTTTTCTAAACCTGTAGATATTGATCTTGTTATTGAAGGATCCTCTATTTCTCTTGCAAAATTTATAAAAAAAAATATTGTAAATGTTGATTTATGTTTAATCAAGGAATTTAATTTATACAACACTGTAGAAATAAATATTAATGACTATAAAATTGATATTGCTTCTGCAAGAAAAGAAATTTACCCTTCCCCAGGGTCAAACCCCACAGTAGCTAATAGTACTATTGAGGAGGATCTTAAGAGAAGAGATTTCACTATCAATTCAATAGCCTTCGAGATCTCGACAAGGAAAATCTATGATCTTTATGGAGGAATTTCTGATATAAAAGGTAAAAGATTGAACTTACTACACACTAATAGTATTTCAGATGATCCAAGTAGATTAATTAGATGTGCAAAATATGCTTCAAGGTTAGATTTCAATATTTCAAATAATTCTCTTAAACAATCTCAAGAGACAGTTAGACAATGGCCATGGAAAAGTTCAGAAACTCATCAGAAAATTATTCACCCTCCTGCAATAGGAATACGAATAAGGATGGAACTAGCTGAAATATGCAAACACGATAATTTGAATAATGTGATTTCGATAATGCATAAATGGGAAATTATCTCAATCTTAAATGAAAATATTAAAGTCGATAAAAGATTTTTAAGAGGACTAAATTGGATTAAGAAGTTAAAGGGAAATCATATGCTTTACTTATTAAAAGATTCAGAAGATTTAGAAAATGCATGTCAAAGATTTTTAGTAAATAATAGTGAGATAAAAATATTAGAAGATTATTTAAATATCAAAAAAATATTAAATACCCACCAAAAAAAATACAATCATTTTTCTCCATCAAGTTGGACAGAATTTGTTGAGGAAAAAAACCTTAATGATGAGACAGTCAAATTATTAATTTGTGATGGAGGACCATACTGGCGGAAACTGTTTAAGTGGTTATTTATTTACAAATTCATAAAATCAAAAAAAGATGGGAAAACATTAAAAAAAGAAGGATGGGATCCAGGTAAAGAAATGGGAAAGGAAATCAAAAGATTAAGATATTTGGAAATTGACAAATTAAATAGAAATTAATTACATTTTTACAACTTCTCCAACCTTGTACCATTTATCTTTAAGAGTATTTTCATATTTAGGATTGCAACTTATCAACAAGGGTCCACATGTTTGAGGATCTAATAGTAAAGATATTCTCTCGTTAAAAGTCTCTTGATCTAATGAATTTTCGTTTAAAAAATTAATTATTCTTTTTTGCTTATTTCCTTTATAAATTTTGTCAAAAATTTCTTTATTAGATTCAAAAAAAGTACTTTTAACATCCTTTTTTATTAAATTTAATACTCCAGGATAAGCTTTAAATGCAAATAAATCTAATAAAACTTTTAGTGGCTCAAGATTATTGCTTTGCCTATATAAATTAGATGATTCAACCATCTCTTTAAGATGTCCAATAAATCCATATCCAGTAATGTCAGTGGCAGCATTGACTAATGATTCTTTAAATTGATTTTGAAAAAGATAAATTTCATCAATCAAATATTGCTGACTCTTTATTAGATTGTTAATTATTTCAGAAGAACTACTTAGCATATTAATATTTTGCATTTGACCGGCAAAGTAAATCCCAACGCCTAGAGGTCTAGACATCATGAGAATATCTCCATCATTCATTCCAGATTTAAGCCATGGTTTTGCTCCATTTTTTAAAATTCCTTGAACTGTTAAAGAAATGTCTATTCCTAATGAATAAGGTTTATTGACTAAACTTCTTGCCTCGAAAGTATGGCCTCCAAGTAATTCACCTCCATGATCCTCAACAACTGATTTAATACCTTGAAGGGATTGAGAAAAGAGGTAACTCTGAAATTCTCTTTCAACTTTTGGTAATGAAATTAAACACTGCGCGGATGAAAGTTTTGCTCCGCATGCCCACAAATCTGAGCAAGCGTGTAAAGTAGTAATTTTTGCATTAAGCCAAGGATCACTTACCAACGCAGGAAATCCATCTACACTTTGCAAGATAATATCTTGACCATTTTGATATATCTCAACTGAATCTTCAGGTGATGCGGCAAAAGAATTTAAATTAGATTTTATTAATGATTTATTCAAAACATACTGAGGAATTTTAGCTGCACATCCCCTGCAATCATTCAATGAAATATTTTTTTCACTACTTTTCATAATTAGCCTTTTTGATCTAAATTTGTTTATAAATTTCAGATCAATGTTATGCTTTAAAATCCAAAAAAGAAAAGAAGGGCCAAAAACAAAATTGCGATAAATAGCAAAAGCCTTTGAATGATGGCTTGGAAATGTATTAACTATTTGCAATCCGATCCTTTGAGGAAACCACTTTTTTAATGGTCCGCCTTCTATATCCTTTTTTAAATTTTGGACTAATGTATCTACAACTTTTACTGCAAAAACTCCAGATGCTGGTCTTTTTGCTGAATCTACAACTGCGCAATCACCCGCAGCAAAAATTCCGGGAAAACTTTTCAACTTCAAATTCCGATTTGTAATTAATCTGCCGTGAGAATCAGAATCTAATAATTTTCTTTGTGCCCATAAAGGTGATGTATTCCCAGTACATAAAAGAATCTTTCCATAATCGAAATTAAGGTTTTCAACTAAATCAATATTGGAATTGCTTAAACTTTTTAGAATTGTATTATTAATTTTTCTTGAATGACATAACAGTTTTAAAGGTCTATCTCGCCATCTTTTTCTCAAGGCATATGATACTTCAATTGCAGCAAGGCCACTTCCAACAATTACAAATGGATGTTCATTAACTGAATCAAAAATGTCCTCTTTTTGTATGAATTCATAAGCGCTTAAAAAAGGTTTAATTGAAAAAGCATTTCGATTTTTAACTAGTAATTCAAATTCTTTTGGAATTATTGTTTGACTTCCATAATTAAGCACCAACTTCGAATAATTAACTGAAGGTCTATTACTTAAAACAATTTTCTTTAAATTGAAATCAATATCCTTTACTTCTTCCTCTATAAAAGATACTTTTGCATTTTTTGCTAAAGATTTTATATCAATTAAACTCTCTTCTAAAGTGATTGATTTTGAAATCACCGATGGGAATCTCGCCGAATAAACCAAATGAGAATCTCTAGATATAATTGAAACAGGAATTTCTGGCATTAATTTCGGAAACATTAACCATTTCTTCAATAAAAGAACATTTGAGTGTCCTCCTCCAATTAGTACCAAATGCTTAAAAGTCATTTACATCACTATGAATAAAGAACATTTATTACCAATTGAAAAATCAAAGTTAGGAGTGATTGGTGGAAGTGGATTTTATTCAATGGATCAAATAGATTTCTTAAGAGAACTAGAAATCAATACTCCCTATGGTAAACCTTCTGATTCAATAAAAGTATATAATCTTGGAAACCTAGAGATAGCATTCATTCCTAGGCATGGCAGAACACATAGTTTAAATCCTTCTGAAATCCCTTACAAAGCTAATATTTGGGCTCTAAGATCAATAGGAGTAAGATGGATTATTGCTCCATCTGCAGTTGGCTCATTACAAGAACAGATAAGGCCACTTGATATAGTGGTTCCAGATCAATTTATAGACCGGACAAAAAATAGACCTGCAACCTTTTTTAACGAGGGAGCTGTTGCTCATGTCACTATGGGAGATCCCTTCTGCACAAATTTATCACGTCTATTAAGTGAAATCGGAGAAAAAAATATTCCTGGCGGTAGACAATTGCATAGAGGAGGTACCTATCTAGCAATGGAAGGTCCCGCTTTTTCAACTAGAGCAGAATCTAATTTATATAGAAGTTGGGGATGTTCAATTATTGGAATGACGAACCACACAGAAGCAAGATTAGCTAAAGAAGCTGAAATAGCTTACTCCTCCTTATCTATGGTTACTGATTATGATTGCTGGCATCAAACTCATCAAGAAGTTTCTGTAGAGATGGTTTTGAATAATCTTAGATCAAATACTGAAGTAGCTAATAAAATAATTTTTGAAGTAGCTAAATTAATTGAAAAAGAAAGACCAAAAAGTAAGTCTCATTTTTCATTAAAAGATGGATTGATAACTCAAAAAGAAAATATCCCAAGTTCCACAAAAGAGAAACTGAGGATATTTACTGATTCTTATTAGGCTTATTAAATTCAGGTGATTTTCAGGTTAAGGTAAGGATTTTATTAGCCTCCAGCTCCAACTCCTTGATATGAGCCATAGAAGAATATTCCTAAAACGAAGATAACTGCAATTCCGCCTGCTGTAGCAACAAGCCATAGAGGAAGAGTTCCTTCTGTCCATCTTCTTTCCCATGCAACTGCTGGTCTACCATCGGGAAGTCTATCTGGGATTCTTCCATCAGGTCCTTTTAATTTACTCATAATTTTAATTTAATTGAAAAAGTAACTGGAAAATAAGATTCCCAATACAAAAACTGATAATAAGCCTAAATAAAGACTTGTACGATTAAGTTCAACTGGAACTTTGTTAGGATTTTCGTTTACTTGCATGATAGTTAAATTTATCGGGCTACGAATTGCATTGCAGCAATAGAACCTAAAAAGAATACTGATGGGATGGCTAAAGCGTGGACTGCTAGCCAACGAACAGTAAATATAGGATAAACGCGGACTTCAGCAGCCTGCATTGGAGCTTGAGAATTAGTCATTGTTATTTTGTTCTTAAATCTAGTTGGGACTTAGCTTCATATCTTTGTGTTACAACAGGCGCTTTAGATTCAGATGATTGGAAATAACTATCCGGACGTGGTGTCCCGAAAGCATCATAGGCTAAGCCTGTATATACGAATAAGAAGCCTGCTATAAAAATAGCTGGTAATGTTACTGCATGAATAATCCAGTACCTAATACTGGTGATTATTTCAAAGAATGGGCGTTCACCCGTTGAACCTGCGGCCATAATCACAAATGTTTACCCTATGATCTTACAGTGTAAAATCATAAGTTCGCGAAGAAATTAACAGCTTGGTTACAGACAGTTGCTAAATTCGTCAAAAATTAAGTTTTTTTTTACTATTCCTCAAGTTTTACAAACTTAGCTATTCCATTTAAGGATGTAACCACGCTCCCCAAGTACAAATCCCTTTTGATTATCTAAACCCTCTTTATCAAGAAAAACTATTTTAATGTAGTTTGTTGGCAATTCAGAAGCGATAGGATCTTTATTCCAAGTTTTACCTTGATCTTCACTTACAATTAAGGTGCCGTTACCACCGCCAGCCCAAATATCACCATTTGGATCCCATCCCATATCTAAATAATTGTATCCATTAAGAATAGGTATAATAGGTTTTGACCAGTTTTCAAGATCGTTAGTATCTTCATTGAATCTAATTTCAGCTCCTCTAGAAAGCATCCATAGACTTCCTTCTGGATTGAAACCAATACTTTGAACTCTTTTGCTACTTGCTCTTTGATGAGCTATCCATGAATCGCTATCCTTTTCTAAAGTAGAAAAGAAATTACCCAGACTACTTACGCTGACATAATCCCCTTTGGTAGTTCTTCTTAAATCCCTTACACCACCAGAACCAGATGCGTCTACAACTTTTGCATTCCAGGATTCCCCATTATCTGATGTTTCATAGATTGCACCTGCAGTGGTAGCCAATTCTGCAACCCCAGCATCGACAGTCGTTATAAGGAATGGTTGACCTGGTAATTTATTACCTAGAGATAAACGAGTCCATTTTTTTCCTGCATCAATTGTATGCATAACTAATGATGGCTGGCCTATCAACCATCCCTCATCACCTTTAAAGTCAATATCTAGCAGACGAAAGTTCTCTTCACTTGGTAAATCTAAATTTCTTTTCTCCCAAGTTTCACCTCCATCATTGGATTCCATAATAAGTCTATTAGAACCTACTAAAAATCCATTTTTATCATCTATAAAATCAACATCTAAAGCATTAGCCTGGTCCTCAAACTGAATTGTTTTCCAAGGGCTGCTATCACTCATATTTACTCCTGTAGATGAACAACTGCTCAGTACAAAACAAAGAAGAACTGATAAAAGAAGATTGGGAATGCTAATAATAATTTTTTTCATTTGTATATATTAATGCAAAGAGTACAAAGAGAGGAACATAGCCGCAGCAAACGCGAGACCTCCAAAAATCAATATGTTTTTTTGTCCAGGCGGTAAACTATTAAAACCAAACCCATAAACTAAATTTTCTTCAAAACCACTTGGTTTCGATTTAGGACCTATATCCTTATAAAAATTTTTACCAGCTCGACAAACAGGGCAAGCGAAAGTATTACCATCCAGCTTTGAAAAAGGAGTATTTTTAGGTATGTTTAATTTTTTATTTCCTTCAGACGGATCATAAATATATCCACAACTTCTACATTCGAATCTATTTTGTTCTAGATTAAGGGTAGGTTGTTCAACATTTGCTCCTGAGGAGTTTTCAGAAAGTTTTTCTTTCTCAAAGTCTTCAACTATTTTGTTTTCCTCAGAAGCTGGTTGAATGTTTTCACTCACGGTTTATTATTGTTCTTTAAGAACTTTAAAAGATTTTGCTTAATTAAGCGACTTTTATTCAAAATTAATTTTTTAAGATGTTTTTGTTAACTGGCTATGAATATTTTTTAGGTTTCCTTCTCATTGCCGCAGCTGTTCCAGTATTAGCTCTAGTTACTAACCTCATCGTTGCCCCAAAAGGCAGAACAGGAGAAAGAAAACTTACATATGAATCTGGGATGGAGCCTATTGGAGGAGCATGGATTCAATTTAATATTCGTTATTACATGTTTGCCTTGGTTTTCGTTATATTTGATGTTGAGACAGTATTCCTTTATCCTTGGGCTGTTGCCTTCAATAGATTAGGCCTATTAGCTTTTATTGAGGCTTTAATCTTCATTGCAATACTTGTCATTGCCCTGGCATACGCATGGAGAAAAGGTGCTTTAGAATGGAGTTAAAAAATTGAATCCACAATTATCCCCAAAAGCAATAAGAGAAATCCGAGAAGGAACCTGCAATCCTCTTGGTGCACCGGAAGTTACGACAGATTTAAGCGAAAATATTATCTTGACAAGTTTAGATGATCTTCATAATTGGGCCAGGCTAAGCAGTCTATGGCCTCTCTTATACGGAACAGCTTGTTGTTTTATAGAATTTGCTGCATTAATCGGTTCTAGATTTGATTTTGATAGATTTGGATTAGTACCTAGAAGTTCGCCAAGGCAAGCAGATTTATTAATAGTCGCCGGCACGGTAACAATGAAAATGGCTCCTGCACTGGTAAGACTTTATGAACAGATGCCTGAACCAAAGTATGTTATTGCAATGGGTGCTTGCACAATCACAGGAGGTATGTTTAGCGCAGATTCTACAACTGCTGTAAGAGGAGTAGATAAGTTAATACCTGTTGATTTATACCTCCCAGGATGCCCACCAAGGCCAGAAGCAATTTTTGATGCTGTTATTAAATTAAGAAAAAAAGTTGGCAATGAATCAATTTTAGAACGCACAAAAACTGAGCAAAGCCACAGGTACATAACATCTGATCACGAAATGAATCTCGTTTTTTCTAAAAATACTGGCGAATATCTAAATAAAGCTTCCATGAATGTTATTACTCCCTCCCAAAAAGAAAAAATAACTGAACTACCTGAGAACAGCGAAAAAGCTGAAATTATCAACACTGAAAAAGGTTAATGGGAAAAGACGGTTTAGCACAATCCACTGATACTTCAATAGAAAAAGAAGGATTAATAAGTAAAAATCTATCTCAAGATGGAATTCCAAATCAATCACTAGCTGATGATCACATTGGTGTAGAAAATATTTCTGTTGAACCTAGCAATTTATATGAAGCAGTATCAGCTTTAAGGAAATACGGCTTCAACTATCTTCAATGTCAAGGCGGCTATGACGAGGGTCCAGGGAAAAATCTTGTAAGTTTCTATCACTTTATAACTGTTGATGACTTACAAAAAATCGAAAAAATTAAAGAAGTTAGATTGAAAGTTTTTTTAAAAAGAGATTCAAATTTATCGGTTCCTAGTTTATATAAAATTTTCAAAGGAAGTGATTGGCAAGAAAGAGAAACATACGACATGTATGGAATAAATTTCATGGATCATCCCAATCCCAAAAGACTATTAATGCCTGAAGATTGGAGGGGATGGCCATTACGTAAAGACTATATTCAGCCTGACTTTTATGAACTGCAAGATGCTTATTAGTTTAACTTCTTTAATTTGCGGTATATAAACATAACTGCTCTGGCAAGTCTTCTGGGATCATGCCTAAGGGTTGGAGTTATTCTTCTAGAGTACAATGGTGCTTGCAAAACATAATAACCCTCAGATAATAATTTTTCTTTATTACATTCCACAGGTTCTGCTCCTTTACTTTCGTAATAATCTACTAGAGGAGACTTTTCAAATTGGACTTGTGATAAGATTGCGTTAAAAATTCGATTATTTACTCCAAAAGTTGATAGTTGTTTTTCAATTGATTTGATATGTTGATAAACATCAAGTCCATCTGTTTCGCCAGGCTGAGTCATCAAGTTACTAATATAAATTTTAGGCGCATTACTTTGTAATAAAGCATCTACTATTTCCGGTACTAGCAAGTTAGGCAATAAAGAAGTGTATAGACTTCCTGGCCCTAAAACAATTAAATCAGCTCCTTTTATAGATTCAAGTGCACTTGGGAGAGCAGAGGGATTCTCTGGCAAATAACCAATCCTTGAAATTAATTTTCGTGATTTACTGATCTTGCTTTCTCCGAAAATTTTCTCACCATCCTCTAATTCGGCCCACAACATAACATCAATATTTGTTGCAGGTAAAACTTGACCTTGGACTGCTAAAACCTTACTGGAGGCCTGAACAGCTTTTTCTAAACTACCTGTAATTGCTGTTAAAGCTGACAAAAATAGATTACCAAAACTATGACCCTCTAGACCACTTCCTCCTGAAAATCTATACTGAAATAATCTAGTTAAAATAGGCTCTTCATTGGACAAGGCCGCCAAACAGTTTCTAATATCTCCTGGAGGTTGCACACCTAATTGTTTTCTAAGAATTCCACTACTGCCACCATCATCTGATACGGTTACAATTGCTGTAATATTACTGCTGTAATTTTTTAAACCCTTCAATAAAGTTGATAATCCTGTACCTCCACCAATTGCAACAATATTAGGACCTCTTTTTAATTTACTCTTAACTCTTAACGCATCAACTAAAAATGTACTTTTTTCTGGAACAAGTGCTTTTTTGATAGAATTAATACTTCTATTTTGTCCAATCCAAATTAACAAAAGTCCAATAACAAAAATTAATGGACCCAAAAAGGTGACGGGCAAGAAACTAGTTAAGCCAGTCATTAACCAAAAAAATGTTTCAATAAGCCAATAGAGAGGTCTTAAATTTGTCCAAATTGCAAGGCCTAGTAATGTAGTCAAAAATCCTATAGCAGATGTCAACATCCATCTTTTTATTACCAGACCGGGCAAAAGCCAACTCAAAATTCTTAAAATTTTTTCTAAAAGTACAAAATTAGACTTTTTAAATTTTTTATAGTACTTACTGACTCTTTTTTTACTCTTAATCATTCAAAACCTCTTAATTTATTTTTTCTCAAATAAAAAAAATTCTATAAAGTCATTATAAATCAAATTTATACATCCTTTTTTTATTTCTAAAAATAGGCATTATGTTATAGATAAAGAATTTTTCTCTATAGATTTTGAAAAAGTTAAATCATGCAGTTGAAACAAAAAACCTTTCAATAGGCTGGGGGAAAGTAAATGTGCTAGATCAACTAAATTTTGAACTTAAGGATGGAGAAAAATTAGCTATTGTTGGGCCTTCAGGTTCAGGTAAATCAACTATATTAAAAATTTTAGCAGGCCTTATTTTACCTACCAAAGGTGAATTAAAAATATTTGGAGAGAAACAAACATATTTGAGATTAGATCAAAATAACCCTCCTGATGTAAGACTAGTTTTTCAGAACCCTGCATTATTAGGGTCTTTAACGATAGAAGAAAATGTAGGTTTTCTCCTTAAAAGAAATAAAAACCTCTCTCAAAAGTTCATCCGTGAAACTGTATCTGAATGTTTAGCAGAGGTGGGCTTATTTAATGTTGAAAATAAGCTTCCAAATGAATTAAGCGGAGGAATGCAAAAAAGGGTAAGTTTTGCTAGAGCTTTAATTACAGATAAAACTCTTAAAGCAAAAACTAAGCCTTTATTACTTTTTGATGAGCCGACAGCGGGTCTTGATCCAATTGCCTCTTCAAGAATTGAAGATTTAATAAATAAAACAAACCATAAAGCCAATGGATCATCTATTGTAGTTAGCCACGTTCTTAGTACTATAGAGAGGACTTCAGATAAAGTTTTAATGCTTTACGGAGGTAAATTTAGATGGGCAGGTTCTATTGATGAATTCAAAATCAGTAAAGATCCCTATGTATTTCAATTTAGAAATGGGAAACTTAATGGCCCAATGCAACCAAAAGACATTTAGAAATTATGCGTAGAAGCTTACGAGATTCAATAGTGGGATTTTCCTTATTAGGAGGGATTTTAGTGTTCACTTTCTTTTCTTTGTGGCTAAGAGGTGTAAGAATATCTTCAAAAAATTGGCACCTTTTTGCTGAATTTAATAACGCAAGCGGTTTATCAAAAAAATCTCCAGTTACTTACAGGGGGATTTTAGTGGGCTCAATAGAAGATATTTCTTTTACTAATGAATCAATTAAAGCGAAAATTGTTTTAAATAATCCCGATATTATTCTTACTAAGCCAACATTCGCGAAGGTAGAAACGAATTCTTTCCTTGGAGGAGATGTGCAAGTCTCTTTAGAAACTAATGAAAATACAATTACTGAAAATATCGCAAAACCTACATCTGAGAATTGTGATTCGAAATTAATTGTTTGCCAGGGAGATACCATCACTGGTAAACAACTTTCAAGTCTTTCAAATATAACTAATAGAATCAGCCAGTTTCTAAAAGAATCGAATCAAGAAAACTTAATTGAGAACATTGTTAAATCAATTGATCAATTTGACAAAACACAAGAAAACCTAGATGAATTAATATATTTATCGAAAAAAGAAATAATAAGGATTGAACCTTTAATAAAAGATCTTACAATCGCTGCTAATCACTTAAATAACATTTTATCTACTATAGATGACAAGGAAACTCTAGAAGATATTAAATTAACAATCAATGCTGCAAGATCCATAACCAGCAAAATAGATGATATGAGTGATGATTTTGAAAAATTAACTAAAGATAAAGAATTAATTAAATCCATAAGAGATTTAACTATTGGACTTTCTAAATTCCTAAACGAAGTTTATCCATAACCAATATTAGAATTCATTTATAGCGTTTAGAGCCATAGCTGCGATTGCTTTATCTGTAGCTTTTGGTAATTGGACGTATTTCCCTTGAGCAGCCTCTGCTAATTCTTTACCAAAACCACTGGCAATAAATTTTCTCTCTGTATCAATTATTAAAAGTTTTATCCCAAGCATGGGATATTTTGCAGCGATATCAAGAACCTCTTGCTTCAAATCGACAGTTTCATCATTTTTTTCTTCATTTTTTCCTAGAGATAATCCTAATGGTACATTTCCTCGGCCATCAGTGATCCCCACAACAATAACTTGACCTATATCTCCTGTTGAAAGAGCATTTTTTGCTACTTTTGCTGATTGTGTTAGTCCGTGTGCCAGAGGGGATCCTCCACCACAAGGCATTGTTTCTAGCCTTCTTTTTGCTGCAGTTATAGATCTTGTTGGAGGTAAAAGCACTTCGGCCTGATTACCTCTAAAAGGAATAAGGGCCACTTCATCCCTATTCTCATATGCCTCGGTTAAAAGTCTTATTACTGCGCCTTTAGCACTTTGCATCCTATTAAGAGCCATTGATCCACTGGCATCAACCAGAAAAATAACTAAAGCACCCGCCTTTTTTTGAAGTAGCTTAGCCCTAAAATCATTTTCTTCAATAACTATTGTTTTATCAGGATTCCTTAATCTCCTTGATTTTTGATATGGAGCGGCAGCTCGAAGAGTTGCATCTACTGCAATTCTTTTTACTTTACCTCTTGGAATAATAGGTTTAACATATCTTCCTCTGCTATCACTAAATATTACTGATCTACTTCCACTATTCCCAGCTTTAGCTTTAGCTGATGAAAAAAGTAATAAATCAGGATCTACCATACATGCTTCAGGATCTAATATAAATTCTTCAGGTATTTCAGGAGTAGATTCTTCTTCTCCATCAGAATTATCTTCCTCTTGTTCTTGCTCTTGATTATCATCATTTTCATTAGAGTCAGGTTCAGACTCTTCATTGTTTGATTTAGGTGGGGGTGGTGGACTCTGATCCTCTGGAGGTGGTGGTTGAATATCATCATCTTCTGGAGGTATTTGCATTGCTCTTGGAAGAATGACTAATCTTACTGCGACTTTTAGGTCTTCAGAATTTACATTCTCATCGCCTCGAAGAGCTGCATTAGCCTTTGCTACTTTCACTGCAAATAATTCTGACCTATGCCCTTCTACTCCTCCTCTAAGAGCTTCATTCACTAAATAAGTTATTTGCTCTTTTGTTATCTTGACATCCTTTAACCATTGCCTTGCCAAAATTAATTGAGTAGATAAATTATCAGATTCTTCCGACCATTTTTCTGAAAATTTAATATTATTTTCTGCGTGTGATAAAACAGATTTTGTAATTTCAACTCTTTGAGCATTATCAATCGATTGATCTGCGGAAAGCACAATAGCAAAACGATCTAAAACATGATCTCTTAAAGCACCTTCTTCAGGATTATAAGTTGCTATTAAAAGTGACTTACAAGGGTGAGAAAGGCTTAAACCATCTCTTTCAATATTATTTTTCTCTCTTCCTGTAGCCTCAAGAATTAAATTTACGATGCCATCATCCAATAAATTTATATCATCTACATAAAGAACACCTCTATGAGCTTCTGCCAAAATTCCAGGCTGAAAAACTTGTTCCCCCGTACTTAATGAGGCAGCGACATCAATTGATCCAACAAGTCTGTCTTCAGTTATGCCAATGGGGACTTGAATAAATGGAGCCTCTCTTACTTTTTTTGGAATTTTCTCAGTTTGATTCAAATAATTACTTCCAATTAACTCCTCTAACAATTTATTAGTACTAATATCCCATTCCGCTGGTTGATCTGGATCTAGGTTCCTACCAATAGGTCTTAATGAAGTATTACTATTTGTAATTGTTAGCTTTTCCAGGATTGATTCATTATCTAATACCTCTATAGGAGGGAGTAAAGTATGCAAACCCCTTGCTAATACTGACTTTCCAGTACCTCTTCCGCCAGCGATAATCACTCCTCCTAAACTAGGATCAACAGCTGCCAAAAGCAAAGATAATTTCAATAAGCTATGACCTGTAATTGCCGTCAAAGGGAAAGCTCTAAAAGAATCCTTCGAATTCATTAAATCTTTTATTTCTCCTTTTTCTTTTAACTCGGAGTTCAAAATCACTTTAAAAATGCCTGATATAGAATTTATCCAATAACTTTGTTTTTTGTAGTGGAATTATCAAATCTTAATATCAAAAATGGACTATGTATATCCCTCGGAGCAAATATTGATAGTAAATTCGGAAGCCCTCTAGAGTCACTATTAATTTGCAAACCAAAAATAGAGGAAATAATAAATGAGTGGGGAGATAGTTCTAACAAAAAAAAAGAAGAGAAAAACAAATTTCATGCAAACTTTTTTTGGTCTTCAATTTATGAGACATTACCCCATGGTGTTGAAAATGAGCAGCCAAATTATTTAAATACTTTATTACTTATAAAAAGTAATTCTTTTCCACAACCATCAAATAAAAAAGCTAAATTACTTTTAAGAGAGCTAAAAAAGTTAGAGAGATTTTTCGGACGAGAAGAAACGCCAAAGGGCAAGAAATGGCTATCGAGATGTCTCGATTTAGATATTCTTTGGTGGGAAGATTTTCATACGGTTGACGAGGAATTAATATTACCCCACCCCAGATTCATGAATCGGAATTTTGTTATTACGCCACTATCTGAAATCTTAAGTAAAAGCCAAAAAATCACAAAGTTTGATGTACCAAAATGGTCTATATAAGTGATTTACAAAACCAAAAAATAACTGTTAGGCTATTTTTATTTAAAAATTATGGGCAATAAAAACCTTATAAGAAGATCAATTTTTAAAGAAAAAATATCTGAGTTAAAGTCAAAAAAATTTAGTTTCGAAATAAATAGAATTGAGCTTCCAAATGGACACGAAGGTGAATATGGATACATTAAGCATCCCGGTGCAGCATTAGCCGTACCTATTACAAAAGACAATAAAGTTATCATTCTTCGGCAATATAGATTTGCTGTTTCAAGGTATTTATTAGAATTTCCAGCAGGCACATTAGAAATAGGTGAAACACCTATTAATTCAATTAAAAGAGAAATCAAAGAAGAAACTGGATTTAGTGCAAACGAATGGGATGAACTAGGAACTCTTGTCCCCGCTCCTGGTTATGCAGATGAAGAAATTTATTTATTTTTAGCGCGTGATTTGAGCAAACTAAATTCCGAGGTTAAAGGAGATTTAGATGAAGATATAGAAGTATTAATTTTAGATCCGAACGAACTTGATAATCTTATTTCTAGTGGGGATGAGATTCTTGACGCAAAAACTGTGACAGCTTGGTTTAGAGCTAAACAATTTTTAGATAAATTATGAATAAACCTAGAATACTTTTTTGGCATAGAAAGGATTTAAGAATATTTGACAATCAAGCTTTAATCGAAGCATTTTCATTATCAAATGCTATTACTTCAACTTACATATTTGATAAAAATTACCCACACGATTTCAATGCAAGTTCAAGAGCTTGGTTTCTAGGAAATTCGCTTCAAGAATTAAGAAATAATTGGAAAAAAATGGGTAGTAGATTAATCATAGAAGAAGGAGATCCGGTATTAATAATTCCTCAATTAGCAAAAAAAATAGATGCTAAATTTATTTTTTGGAATAGATCAATTGAACCTTATGAGATTAATCGCGATTTAAAAATAAAAAAAAATTTAGAAGAACAAAATATTCAAGTTATTGAAACTTGGGATCACTTATTAGTGGAACCTTTAAAAATATTTTCCGGAAATAATACACCTTATTCAGTTTATGGTCCTTTTTATAAAAACCTTAAATCAAAAATGAATTTATTAGGTTCATATGACCAAGATAAAGTTGTTTTCCAGTTTAAAGATATAGACAATAAGCTCAAAGAAAATAAGACAATAAATTCATCTGATTTGGTTCTAGAGAAATTTATCAAAAATATCAAATTTCCTGGTTCGAATATTTGTCCATGTAGACCTGGAGAGAATGCTGCAGAAACATTATTAGAAAACTTCATTAACGAAAAAAATATATATTCTTATAGTTCTGCACGAGATTTTCCTTCCCATAATGGGACATCTTTTCTAAGTGCATCTCTCAGATTCGGCACCATAAGCATTAGAAAAATTTGGAACGCCACATTAAATTTAAATTCAGATTTTGCAAATCAAGGAAATTATCTATCAATTGAAACTTGGCAAAAAGAACTTGTTTGGCGTGAATTTTATCAACATTGCTTATTCCATTTCCCAGAGCTAGAGAAAGGTCCATATAGAAAAAAATGGGGTCACTTTCCATGGCAAAACAATAATCAATGGTTTCAGCATTGGAGCAACGGAGAGACCGGAGTACCTATAGTTGATGCTGCAATGCGTCAACTAAATAGTACTGGCTGGATGCATAACAGATGTAGGATGATAGTCGCTTCATTTCTGGTAAAAGATCTTATATGCAATTGGCAAATGGGCGAGAAAAAATTTATGGAGACTTTGGTTGATGGAGACTTAGCTGCAAATAATGGGGGATGGCAGTGGAGCGCCAGTAGCGGTATGGATCCAAAACCACTTAGAATTTTTAATCCATATACCCAAGCAAAAAAATTTGATCCTATCTGCGAATATATTAAATATTGGATTCCTGAATTATCTAAAGTGTCAAATTCAGAATTATTAAATGGGGAGATATCTAATTTAGAAAAAAATAATTATTCAAGCCCTATCGTCAATCACAACATACAACAAAGATTATTTAAATCACTTTATGCTGAAATTTGAATTTCCTCTATACAATTCTTTAAAACTTTATTTAAATTTTCTGCTACATAAACTTGCTCTTCATAAGAAATTTCAGGAAACATTGGAAGACTAAGAACTTCTGTACAAATTCTCTCTGTATTAATGAGTTTTATTCTAGAAAAATTTTTATTTTTGTAAGCTATTTGTGCGTGTATTGGAATTGGATAATAAATAATCGAATTAATACCTTTTTCAAAAAGTTGTTGTTTTACCAAATTCCTTAAGGAATAGTATTTTTTGCAATCAGTATTAAATAAATTTGAAAAATCTTCATTTAAAAAATATTTATCGTTTCTTAATTTGATTACAAATTGATTCCAAGAATGGGAAATTGAATCAGAGCTAATTTTTGGAAAACTAATAAATGGATTTTTTTCTAATAAATCAAGGTAATTATTAGCAATTTTTTGGCGATTATTAACCCACTTAGAAATATATTTAATTTTAATGTTTAATATGGCAGCTTGAATGGTATCAAGTCTGCTGTTATATCCAATTTGGGTATGATGATATCTTATTGGGCTGCCATGAACAGCCAGTTCTCTAATTTTTTTTGCAATCTTCTTATCTGAAGTTGTTACTGCTCCACCATCTCCAGCAGCTCCTAAATTTTTAGTAGGAAAAAAGCTAAAACAGCCGATATCACCGATACTACCAACTTTGGAAGTTTCCCACATTGTGCATGTTGCCTGAGCACAATCTTCGATTACTTTTAGGTCATATTTCTCGGCCAAAGATTTTATTAAGGTCATATTTACTGCATTACCAAATAGATGAACTGGCATAATTGCCTTGGTCTTAGAATTTATTTCTTGTTCTATTAGTTCAGTATTAATGAGATAAGTTTCTGGATCTATATCTACCAAAACAGGATTAGCACCAACTGCACTAATAGCCTCTGCAGTTGCAAAAAAGCTAAAAGATGAGGTAATAACTTCATCCCCCACACCAATATCTAATGCGCGCAAAGCTAATACTAAAGCATCAGTTCCACTATTACATCCAATAGTATTTTCAACACCAATCAGATTTGAAAAACTCTCCTCAAATTTGGCAATTTCTTGTCCTCCAATATACTGGCACCCTTTTAAAACTTTAGAAACCTCACTCTCAATTTCAGAGCCAATTTCTTGGAACTGCCTATCTAAAGTAAATGGAGGTATCTGCATAGTAAATATATTAACCCTAAACCATATTTCTATGGGTAAAAAAAATTTTAATTCATTTAAACCAACTTGGTTCTTTACCAGGAGTCCATTTTATATTACAACCTAAAGAAGGCATCTGATTTGAAGGATAAGAATTATTTTGATTCAAATCTTTTACCGCAGAGCGCAAATCTTTTCCAGATAGAGGGATATTATTACCTGGTCTACTGTCATCTAATTGGCCATGATAATACAATAAAAAATCACCATCTCCTTCATTTGAAAAAAGATAAAAATCTGGGGTGCAAGCCGCTTTTAAGTTCTTAGCAAAATTTTGATTTTCATCATGTAGATAAGGAAAACTCCATCCCTGTGTTTTTGCTTGTAATCTCAGATTTTTAGGAGAATCTGAAGGATGAGTGACAATATCATTACTAGAAATTGCAACTGTTTGAACTGTATTCTCAATTTCTTTACTTAAGGTGAAAATTTGATTCTCAATATATTTAACAAATGGGCAATGGGCACAAATAAACATTAAAAGTAAATGCCGATTATCTAGATTATGAGAATTAAAATATTCATTTTTTGAAGAATTAGCATTTAACATTTCGAAATTCGGTAATTGAAAACCTAATTCCAAAACCATAGAATTTGTTCTTACCATGTTCAAGTTAAAAATTATTTGATATTTGAAAATTATTGTATATTTTGCATTAATCCGTAAAGATAGGTACTTTTATATAGGAGAATAATAGAAATAATAAACAAAATGCTTCTAAATCTAACTGGCAAAAAAATTCTTGTTACGGGAATTGCCAACAATCGTTCAATAGCATGGGGTATCGCTCAACAACTTTCAAAAGCTGGCGCAGAACTTGGAATCACATATTTGCCTGATGATAAGGGAAGATTCGAGTCTAAAGTTAGAGAACTAACTGAACCTTTAAACCCATCGTTGTTTTTGCCTCTTGATGTTCAAAATCCAGCTCAAATTGAAGAAATATTTAAAAATATAAAAGACAATTGGGGGCAAATTGACGGATTGGTTCACTGCCTAGCATTTGCAGGACGCGATGAATTGATTGGAGATTATAGTGCTACCACTTCAGAGGGTTTTGATAGAGCTCTTAATATAAGTGCGTATTCGTTAGCACCTTTATGTAAAGCAGCAAAACCACTATTTAGTGATGGTGCTGGAGTTGTCTCATTAACTTATTTAGGTTCAGAAAGGGCGATTCCTAACTATAACGTGATGGGAGTTGCTAAAGCAGCTTTAGAAGCTTCAGTAAGATATCTTTCTGCAGAACTTGGTCCCGAAAAACAAGTCAGAGTTAACGCAATAAGTGCTGGGCCTATAAGAACACTTGCGAGTTCTGCTATAGGTGGCATTTTAGATATGATTCACAATGTTGAAGAAAAGGCTCCTTTACGCAGAACAGTCACTCAAACAGAAGTAGGTAATACAGCTGCTTTTTTATTAAGTGATCTCTCTAGCGGTATTTCAGGCCAAACAATTTATGTTGATGCGGGTTACTGCATTAATGGAATGTAAACTAAGTTTTTTGCATAAAAATGTCATCTCTAAGGCAATCTGAAATAAAAAGAAAAACGAATGAAACAGATATTTCTGTATTTATAAACTTAGATGGAAATGGAATTTCTGAGATTGATACGGGGATACCATTCTTAGATCATATGCTTCATCAAATATCCAGTCATGGTTTATTCGATTTAAAAATAAAAGCAATTGGAGATACCCATATTGATGATCATCATACAAATGAAGATGTAGGAATCGCATTAGGCAAAGCATTTTCAAAAGCCTTGGGAGAAAGAAAAGGAATAAGCAGATTTGGACATTTCTTTGCCCCATTAGATGAAGCATTAGTTCAAGTCACTTTAGACTGTTCTGGCAGACCGCATTTATCTTATGATCTTCAATTAAAAGCTCCTAGAATAGGAAATTATGATACTGAATTAGTAAGAGAGTTTTTTATTGCCTTTGTAAATAACAGCGGTATTACTCTGCATATAAATCAAATTCGAGGAAGTAATTCACATCACATAGTTGAGGCGTGCTTTAAAGCTTTTTCAAGAGCAATGAGAATGGCTACCGAGATAGATCCAAGAAGATCTGATTCAATTCCAAGCAGTAAAGGAATGTTAGAAAAACAATAAAATAGGAATTTTTTCGAATCAGCCACAATTCAGTTGATTTTTGGCCAAGATAGATAAAGTAATTATTTTGTTGTGACTAATTTACAAGATAAAAAAATTAATAAATTTAATATTCTTAAAAAAGAAGATTGGTCAAGTGCTTATCAAAATGTAGAAAAGGAGCTAACTAAAGAGCCTCTAAAAATTAGCAAAGGTAATAATATTAAAAATTTAAATGGAACATTATTAAGAAATGGACCAGGAATATTAGAGAGAGGTGGACAATGGGTTCATCATCCATTTGATGGTGATGGGATGATAACATCCATAAAATTCGAAAATGGTCAGCCATTCTTAACAAATAGATTTGTTAAAACTAAAGGCTATTTGGAAGAAGAAAAAATAGATAAATTTATTTATAGAGGTGTTTTTGGAACACAAAAAAATGGAGGAATTTTAAATAATGCATTAGATTTAAAATTCAAGAATATCGCTAATACACATGTCATTAAATTAGGAGATGAAATTCTTGCATTGTGGGAAGCAGCAGGTCCACATGCAATGGATCCTGATAGTCTTGAAACTATTGGTTTAACAACATTAAAAGGAGTACTCAAACCTAGCGAAGCATTCAGTGCTCATCCCAAAACAGACCTAAACTCAAATGCATCTTCAGAACTTTTAGTCACTTTTGGAGTACAAACCGGGCCAAAAAGTACCATTAGATTAATGGAATTTGATAATGCTGGTAAAAATTCTGGAGAACTCATTTTTGACAGAAAAGATACCTTTAATGGCTTTGCATTCCTTCATGATTTCGCAATTACAACTAATTGGGCAATATTTTTACAGAATGCAATTGATTTCAATCCTCTTCCATTTGTAATGGGTCAAAGAGGAGCAGCACAATGTCTAAAGTCAAACCCAAATAAAAAGGCAAAGTTTTTTATCATCCCCAGAGAAAGTGGATTATTTAGAGGACAGCCTCCTTTAACAATAGATGCTCCAAAAGGATTCGTTTTTCATCATGTAAACGCATTTGAAAAAGATTCCAAAATCGTATTAGATAGTATTTTTTATGATGATTTCCCATCAGTTGGTCCAGACGAGAATTTTAGGGATATTGACTTTGATAAATATCCAGAAGGAAAACTGAAAAGATCAATTATAGATCTAAAGATAAAAACTTGTGAACTTGAAACTTTCAGTGAACAATGTTGTGAATTTGCTGTTGTTAATCCTAAAAACTTAGGATTAAAAGCAACTTTTAGTTGGATGGCAAGCACATCTCAAAAGCTGGGGAACGCTCCACTTCAAGCAATAAAAAAAATAAATTTAACTTCTAAGGAAGAGATTTTTTGGTCAGCAGGTACAAGTGGATTTGTTAGTGAACCAATTATGGTTCCATCAGAAAACTCTTCAACAGAAGATGAGGGATTTTTATTTATACTTCTATGGAACGGAGAAAGAAGAGGAAGCGATTTAGTGATATTAGACGCAAAAGACTTAAAAGAATTAGCTGTTTATGAATTGCCCATTTCAATTCCTCATGGCCTTCATGGATCTTGGTTTAATTGAATTTAAGAAAAAATTTCAATTAAATCTGGAATAATTTTTTTTATTGCTTTACCTCTATGACTACAAGAGTCTTTAATATCATTGTTCATTTCAGCGAAAGTTAATCTGGTAGAACTCTCCTCAAAAATTGGGTCATACCCAAAACCACTTTTTCCTCTGGGGTTTAAAATAATATTGCCATAACATTTGTCCTCAGATTCAATAATCACTTCACCATTTGGGGAACAAACACAAATATTAGCAATAAAGAAAGCACTTCTATTTTGAACACCATCAAGTTCTCTTAAAACTCGTTCAATTCTCTTCTGATCATTTTCTGCATATCTAGATGAGTAAATACCAGGCTTACCACCTAGTGCATCAATACAAATTCCTGAATCATCTGCTATTGAAAAATTATTCGTTTTTCTCGAAACTTCACTAGCTTTTTTAATTGCATTATCTCTAAATGTCAGTCCATCCTCTTCAACTTCTAATGATTCTGGCTGGAGTAACAATTTACAATTAACTACAGCAAGAAATTTCTTATATTCTTCAATTTTACCTTTATTCTTACTCGCTAAAAATAAATTTTTCATCCTTATTTACCTGCCAAATTTATAAATTCTTGACCCCAGTCTAATACCTCAATTAGATAAGATTCTTTTGGTGCTTCACAATATAACCTTAAAAGAGGCTCCGTTCCTGAAAACCTAAAAAGAAGCCAAAAATTTTTATCAATTCTCAACTTTATTCCATCGATCTTTGAGATACTTTTTAACTTGTGATTATTAATATTCTCAGGAATATTATCTATGATAAATTCTTTTACGTTATTTTTTTCTGACTGATTTGGAAATTTAATATCAATTCTTTTATAAAAACTTGGCCCAAAATCTTCTTGAATTTCATCTAAGGTTTGATATAAATATTGAGATTTTTCAGCAATTCCATTTAATAAAACCATCGCTGCATATAGAGCATCTCTTTCAGGCATAAAGTCACCAAAACCAACTCCCCCAGATTCCTCTCCTCCAATAAATATTTTTTCTTTAATCATTTTTTCAGCAATATATTTAAAGCCAACTGGAAGTTCAAAAACATCTCTATTTTGACTCTCTGATATATTTTTAATAATATCTGAACCACTAACAGTCTTTAAAACTGGATAAGAATTATTTTTTATTTCTCCCAAATAGCTAATAAAGTATGGGAGTAAATCTTGAGTACTGGAGTATCTTCCTTTTTCATCAATTGCCGCAATTCTATCACCATCACCATCAAATATAATTCCTAGAGTTTTCACTTCATTTGTTGAATTTTTTATTAGTGATTGTTTTAGATCATCTGCATAATTCAAAAGAGGTTCAGGAGGTTTTCCTCCAAAAAAAGGATCAGCATCTTTCCTGATTTCTGAAATAACTTCTAAATCATTAGAAGCAAAAATCTCAGCCATACAATTTGCAGCTGAACCATGCATAGAATCTACAAAAATTCTCAATTTCATTTTTTTTAATCTCTTGGAAATATAGTCAATATCAAAAAGGGATTTAATTCTATCTAAATGAAATTTCTTAATATCTACTAATTGATTAATACCATCTATTTTTTCAATTGAATTTCGAAGCATTAATCTTTTTTCAACTTCACTTGTAAAAGATTCGTCAACAGAACATCCATTAAAGCTCTTTATTTTCAGACCTAGCCAATTATATGGATTATGACTTGCTGTAATTACTAACGCTCCAAGACAACCGACTTCTTTGGCATAGAAACTACAAGAGGGTGTTGTAACAAAGCTATCAGATAAGATCGGTTCGAAACCGCATCCTCTTACAAAAGGCACTATTTGCTTGGCGAATTCACAAGCCATAAATCTACGATCATATCCAATAATAATTTTCTTTGAATTAACTTCTTTATAGTATTGATAATGCAACTCCTGACATGCAGCGACAACAACTCTTGAAAGATTGGACAGGTTAAAGTCAAAACCAATAATGCCTCTCCAACCATCAGTTCCAAATTTTATCTTTTCTAATTTATCAGCAGTCAAATTTCAAATTTCCTTGATTTCTTTTAATTATCTATACTAATTTATATGAGTAAATTTTAAAACCGCCCTTAAAAAATAATTTGAATTCTCTTCATTTAAAAAGTTTTACAAGATGCAAAAGAAAAGCATGGCTCGATTTTCAGGGTATAAGATCTTATGAAGTTTGGTCTCCCCATAAAGCTATAGATAAAATTAATCAGTTTCAAATTTTCTCTGAATTTTGTAATGGTGAAATATATACAGGATTAAAAGCCTGTGAAAATGGTTATCAAGGGGTAGTTGGAATAAAAATCAAAGGAAATCTTTACCAAAATATAAACGCAGAGATACTTCCACAATTACTTTTCAAGACTAAAGGTAAAAGTAAATGGGGACAATATAAATATTTACCTGCTGTTTATAAGTTAGGCCACAAAATAACTAAAGAACATTTATTCGACTTAGCTTTTAGTTCTATGCTTTTGGAATCTTTTCAAGAATCTAAAATTGAGAAAGGATTAGTAATTTCAAATTTTTATAAAAAAGTTAAAGTTGAAGAAATTTATTTAAATAAAAAATTAAGAAAAAAAGTTTTAAATGTTTTATTAAATTTGAATGAATGCTTGGAGGGATCTATACCAGAAATAACTCAAGATAGAAAAAAATGTACTATTTGTTCCTGGCAAAAATTTTGTGACAAAGAAGCAAAAGAGAATGGATATCTAACAGATATAGATGGAATAGGGTCCAAAACGGCCTCGTTACTCAAAGCAAATGGAATAACTAATACCCAAACATTAGCCTCGTACAGCGAAAAACAACTTGGAGAGAAATTATCAAAATTCAGAGATCAGAAGTATGAAAAAGCATCCATATTTGTAAAGCAAGCACAAGCATATATCTCTGGTGAACCATATTTCATTTCTAATAAAAATAATACAGAAGATCTATTAGAAAAAATATGTTCGGGATTTTATATATTTGATATTGAGTCAAATCCAGATGAAAAGCATGATTTTTTATATGGATTTTTAAAAGTAAATAATTTATCTATAAAAAAAGAAGATCTTATTTATAAACCAATTTTAAATCTTAAAAACAATAAAGGAGAATCTTACAGGCAAATTATTGAAATACTTTTTTCACACCAGGAATGGCCAGTTTTGCATTACGGAGAAACTGAAAAAATATCAATAATTAATATTGCTAAAGAACTAAATTTTAGTTTTGAGGAAATTGATGGACTTTCCTCCAGATTTATTGACTTGCATACCTTAATAAGAAAGTCTTGGATATTACCACTAAAAAACTATAGCTTAAAAACTGTTTCTAATTGGCTTGGATTTGAATGGATGCAGAAAAATGTAAGTGGCTCGAAAGCCCTTTACTGGTGGATTCAATATCAAATTACAGAAAACGATGCATTTTTAAAAAAAATTATCCAATATAACAAAGATGATTGTTTTGCTACTCTACAAATTGCAGAATATTTAATCAAAAATCGATTAAAGAAAAATTGATCCTACAGATTTATTTATAATAATTTTTCCAAAAGTTTCTGAAAAAAAATAACTTTCTTCCTCTAAATATTTTCTTTTTATTATTGCTAAACCTTTTATTTGAGAATCTAATTTAAAAAAACTAGTGATTTTGCCTACAGAAATATCCTTGGCAGAATTTGTATATAAATTTTTATCTTCTAAGTCTAAATTGAAATTAGTTTCAATTGATTTCCAAATTCTTATTTCCTGTTTCAAAGAAGAAACATTTTTTATTTTTGACATTGTTTCTTGTCCTAAATAACAACCTTTATTAAAATCTATAAGATCTTGTAATCCAAGCTCAAGAGGATTATTTTTTCCGTTTATTTCCCTTTCAAATGAGGGTATTGCCTGATTAATCTTCCAAAGTTTTAAATCATTGGGATTTAGTAAATTTAATTTATTTTTATATATTTCAAATTCTTTATCTTCTGTTTTGAAGAAAATAGGCTTGTAAGTTCTCCATGAACTAGATTCATCAATTTCCTGAATTCTATTTATCAAGGAAGGTTCACTCAGAATTACATCGTCCGCTGGAAAAATAATTTGATTAAAGTAATCAATTATTTCATTTGTGTTGCCCGCCAAGATAATTACTTCTAAGCTTCGTTCTAAAAAAATAATTTCAATTAATGACCTTAGAACTCCATTTGGAGTTAACCAACAAGTTTTGATAACTTTATTTTCTGAATCAAGAATATTACCAGTTGTTATTCCATTCAAAAATTTCCTAGCATCTTTTCCAGTAATAGAAAAATAATCAAATTTTTCAAGCCAAAACTTTTTTTTTATATCTTGCATTTTAAAATAATTATAAAAAGTCTTTTATTGTAAAAAGACTCTTTAATTTAACATTTTCATCTTCAAGGGCTTCTAATCCCCCTTCTTGCCTATCAACTATAGACAAAACTTCCTCAACAACATAATTATTCTCTCGTAATTTTTTTATAGCTTTTATCACTGAACCTGCAGTTGTAACAACATCCTCTAAGACAGTTACCAAAGTTCCTTCTTCTAATATAGGCCCCTCAATTCCAGCTTTGGTTCCGTATTTTTTAATTTCTTTCCGAATAATTAAACCATTAAGTTCTATGCCTTGGGAAGCTGCTTTAACGATTAATCCACTTACAAGAGGATCTGCTCCTAATGTCAATCCTGCTACAGCTTTTGAACTTGAGTCTTTTAACTCTAAAAATAAATCACTTATTAAGTTTAGGCCTTCGCCATTTAATGATACTGGTTTACAGTTCAAGTAATGACTGCTTCTTTTCCCAGAAGATAAAGTGAAATTTCCTTTTTTATAAGATTTTTCAATTAACTGTTTTAACAATTTTGCTCTGTTTAAGTCATACTTTTCAGAAAAATTATCCATTAGTAAAAGTTAAATTTATGTTTAAAGATTAGAAGAAAAAAAAGAAATCTCACAAAAACTTCCTAAGTAGGCGTTTTTTGAAATATTATTTTTATATTGTATATTGAAATTCAATGTAATTAAAATTACACGAATTCTCTTGGGGGTGTAGCAATCTGGTGAATGCACCAAACTCATAATTTGGCTTAGGCGAGTTCGATCCTCGCCACCCCCATTATTCATTTATCATTGAATGAAAATAACTCTACTGTTATTTCTTTTATTTTTCCCAGCTTTTTTCGCGGCTAGTGAACTCTCTTTTTTATTAATAAGGCCAAGCAAAGTTTTAAGCTTAATAGAAGAAAAAAAGAAAGGAGCATTTTCAATTCTAAAAATTCAAAAACGATTTAGATCCTCCTTAATTGCTTCTCAATTTGGAGTAACAATTTCATTGATTGCAATTGGATGGCTCAGCAATAGTGTTGCAAATGATTATTGGGAAGGCAATCTATTGCCAAATAGATTTTATGATCTTCTGTTATTTTTATTTGTAGTTTTAGTTGTTACTCTTATCTCTGGACTTATTCCTAAGGCCCTAGTAATTAACAATCCAGAATCTGCTGCATTAAGGTTAACCACGATATTCGATGCGGTAAGAAAAGGTATGCAACCAATAGTTACGATAATCGAATTCTTTGCCAGCGCCTGTTTAGGTTTATTCAATTTAAATAATAAATGGGATTCTCTGAATTCTGGTTTATCCGCAAGCGAATTAGAAACTCTTATAGAAACAGATAATGTTACAGGTTTAAAGCCAGATGAGAAGAATATTCTTGAAGGAGTTTTTGCTTTAAAAGATACACAGGTAAAAGAAGTAATGATTCCAAGATCTGAAATGGTAACTTTGCCAAAAAACATAACCTTTTCAGAGCTTATGAAACAAGTAGATAAAACTCGACATGCACGCTTCTTTGTTATTGATGAGTCTCTAGATGATGTATTAGGTGTATTAGATTTGCGTTATTTAGCTAAGCCAATATCAAAGGGCGAAATGGCAGCCGATACATTATTGGAGCCCTTCCTTTTACCAGTGACAAAAATAATAGAAACAAGTTCATTAGCGGAAATATTACCAATAGTCAGAGAATATAATCCTTTCCTATTAGTGGTTGATGAACACGGTGGAACAGAGGGTCTTATTACTGCAGCTGATCTAAATGGAGAAATAGTTGGAGAGGAAATGCTCAGTAGTAGAATTTATACAGATATGAAAATGTTAGATAATTTCTCTAAAAAATGGTCAATAGCTGGAAAATCAGAAATTATTGATATCAATAAAAAGTTGAAATGCTTTATTCCTGAAGGTGCAGACTACCATACGCTTGCTGGATTTCTACTAGAAAAATTTCAAATGGTCCCAAAAATTGGTGATGTCTTAGATTTTGATAACATTAAATTTGAAATCATTTCTATGTCAGGTCCTAAAATTGATCGTGTTAAAATAATTCTCCCTAAAAGCTAAATTTGGCCGCCCATAGAGGATAATGATACATAATATATCAATTTAAAGTTATGCAACCAACCTCATCTCCCGTAAAGGTTGGAGTCATAGGTATTGGGAATATGGGATGGCATCATGCTCGAGTTCTCAGTTTACTCAAAGATGCAAATCTCATCGGAGTTGCAGATCCAAATGAAGAGAGAGGCAAGTTAGCTATTGAGCAATTTCAATGTGAATGGTTCAAAGATTATAATGACTTAATTCCGAAAGTTGATGCTATTTGTATAGCCGTCCCAACACTACTTCATCAAAAAGTAGGTCTAGATTGTCTTAAGAAAGGGATCAATGTTCTAATTGAAAAGCCAATTGCAGCTAATGAGTTAGAGGCAAAATCTTTAATAGAGGCAGCTAATGCAAGTAATTGTCTATTACAAGTAGGACATATTGAAAGATTTAATCCAGCTTTTAGAGAACTAAATAAAATAGTAGATAATGAAGAAATTGTCGTTCTAGAAGCAAGAAGGCATAGCCCTCATGCCGATAGAGCAAATGATGTTTCTGTAGTGATGGATTTAATGATTCATGACATTGATCTTGTATTAGAGCTTGTAAACTCAAAAATACTAAAATTAGCCGCAGTTGGGGGCAGAAATAGTGAAGGATTAATAGATTATGTGAATGCTACTTTAGTTTTTAAAAATAATGTTATTGCCAGCTTAACTGCCAGCAAAATGAGTCATAAAAAAATTAGAAGCTTAAGCGCTCACTGCCAAAAAGGGCTAGTAGAAACTGATTTCTTAAACCACTCTCTCCAAATCCATCGCAAGTCTCATGAATCATACACAGCTGAGCACGGCGAATTAGTTTATAGAAATGATGGGTATGTCGAAGAAGTTAGCACAACTTCCATTGAGCCACTTTATGCCGAGTTGGAACACTTTCTTAAATGCGTTCAAGGCAAAGAAACACCTGAAGTAGATGGTGAGCAAGCCTCAAGAGCTTTAAAAATAGCAGATTTTATAGAGAGTGCTGTAGAAAATTCTGGAGATGCGATTTTACTTGAAAATCCCTTCTAAGACTAATTATCTAAACGAAAAGAATTTATTTAAATCCAACTGCAGCTTGCCAAACAAATACCAATAAAAAGAAAAATAAAGGAATTAGTGGAAGGACATCAACAGTTGGAGCAAAAGCCTTGTAAGCCTCAGGCAATTCAGCGAATGTATTAAATAGAATGAGCACCTTTTGATAATTTAATTAATTATGATATGACGTTACCACGTATGGTGAGCAATAGAGGATGTTTTCCAAGGAGCGAAATCAATTGTAAAACAATTATCTTTAATTGCATTAGAAATTGCATTGGTAAATCTTATTAAATGAGCAATATTATGCAAACTAATTAATGTGAGGCCTAATATTTCATCATTTCTAATAAGATGATGCAAATATGCACGAGAATAGAACTGACAGGTTTCGCATTTACAAGTTTTGTCAATCGGAGAAAAGTCATCTCTAAATCGAGCATTTCGCAAATTCAATCTTTCATCATTAAAGAATGCAGTCCCATGTCTTCCTAATCTTGTAGGCAAAACACAATCAAACATATCGAATCCTTTGGCAACAGCTAAAGAAATTTCTCTTAAAGAGCCAATTCCCATTAAATATCTTGGTTTATTTATTGGTAAGAATTTTGTGACGTAATTAATTACACTATGTATTTCTTCGATTTCCTCTCCAACACTTACACCTCCAACCGCTATTCCAGGAAGATCAAAAGATCTTGTAAATTGTGCACTATATTCTCTTAATCTAGGATACTTACCACCTTGAACTATTCCGAATAATGCTTGATTTGATTTCTTATGAGTCTCAACACATTTTTGTAACCATGAATGAGTTCGATATAGAGAGTCCTCGATATCATTTTCGTTAGCTGTATGCGGTGGACAATGATCAAAAGCCATCGCAACATCAGAGCCAAGATCCATTTGAATATGCATTACTTTTTCAGGTGATAAAAATACATGACTACCATCCCTTGGATTTTTAAATTCCACACCCTTATCAGAAATATTATTTAATTTAGCTAAACTAAAAACTTGATATCCACCTGAATCAGTGAGAATAGGCCTAGGCCAATTCATGAACTTATGTATTCCACCAGATTCTTTAATAAGTTTTTCTCCAGGTTGTAAATGAAGATGGAAAGTATTTGAAAGAATCATTTCTGATCCTGTAGCGGTTAACTGCTTAGATGAAATTCCTTTAACCGTTGCCAGCGTCCCCACAGGCATAAATCTTGGAGTATTTACATGGCCATTTGGAGTATGAAATATACCAGTTCTTGCCTCTGTATTACTGCAATTCGATGTAATCTTAAATTCAAACACGGTATCTTTTCAAGATAATTTTGGTTCTTTTTTATTAATCTACCCTATTATTTAATATTGAAGCTATTTTTATCTCATCGAAAAATTTTTAATAAAAAATTTGGCAGGGTCTTGGATGTTCTATACGACATTTCCAAAGATACCTTTTATTAATCCCGAATTTAGAAATATTGCACAATTTGCGCCGCCTATAGGATTTTTTATTGGAACGATACAGAGTTGCATTTTTACTTTTTTAAGAGCAAACTCATGGTCTATTTATGCATCTGCATTAATTTGTTTGGCATCAGGATATTTAATTACTGGTGGCCTACATCTCGATGGCTTAATGGATACTTTTGATGGTATTTTTGCCGTCAAAAAGAAACGTTTAAAAGCTATGAAAGACAGTAGAGTTGGTTCCTTTGGTGTTCAATCAATTATTTTTATTACTTTACTTCAGATTGCTTGCTTACTGAAGATTCAAAACCAAATTGTTTTTGTTTTACCGATTTGCTTATTTTGGGGAAGATTTTCAAATTTATTTTTTATAGAGAAATTCAAATACATTAGTCACAAAAAAAAATCTTTTAGTCATAAAAAGTTCTGGAAAGGATTTAAAAAAGAATCTTTGTTCTCCATTATTTTTCTTTTTATTTTCATTGCATACCAATTAGTTTCAATTACATCCCAAGCAATATTAATTAAAGTTTTAATTCTTATTTTGATTGGTACTTTTCTAAGCTATTCTATCCCAAACATATTGGGTAATAAAATTGGAGGCTTCAATGGAGATGCATGCGGTGCAAGTGTTGTACTAGTTGAAACTGCAATGATGTTTATGCATGCAATTCTTTTATAGGTAGTTCTAAATAGAAAATATTTTTCTTCTTAAGATTTTTTAATTTCTCAGTATTATCAATCGAATTATTTTCCACCAATCTTAAATCTCCTCCAATTTGGTTTGCTAATTTCCTCGCTAAAAAAAGTCCCACACCAGTGCCGTCCTTCTTCTTAGCTGCAGATCCTCTAAAACCTTTTTGAAAAATTTTCTCATTTTCATTTTTGGTTATTTTTTTACCTTCATCAAATATGCACAGACCTTTACTCGTAATGATGATTCCTATCTCAGCATCTTTTTGAGCATACTTAAATGCATTTTCTAATAAATTAGCCACAATTTCGGCAATTACAGCATATTTTGCCTTTAATGGCGACAAAGTCCAATCAGGCCAAAAAGAAGGTTCAGTCCAATTTCTATCATCTAATTTCGCATTAGCTTTACCCCTTTCTAAAATTGGTTTCAATAAACTCTGAACAGTTATTTCTTTTTTGTTATCTAAATTCGGGGGCAATAATAACCTTTCTTCTCCAATTTCTAGAGGAAGTTGAATAGGTGTATTTAATTGGGCAAACGAGTCCATATATTGATTAATTTGTTTTTGCTCAATTATCATTCGTTGGACTATTTCAATAGAGTCTTCATCTGAACCTAGTCTTTTCATAAGTAATGTTGCATATGTCCTAAGTGCAGCTAATGGATTCCTTAATTGATGGATTATGACATTAACCTGATTTTTTAAATAATTGATTTCTTCAATTTTATTTTGACGTTCTAATTCAATAGAAACACATTTTGCCAAAGATAATGAAAGCGCTTTTAATCTAGAATCAAGAGATAGTGGCCAATTTCCTCCGTTTAAATCAGTTTCTACCCTAAGGACACCTAGCAGGATATCGTTTTCTTGAAGAGGATACCATCTTCTATTAGGAGAGGAAACTTTTAGTGAAGGATCATCTTCTATTGATATTAGAACTCTATCAATTTGTGGCCATTGGCCTATGATTTCAAAAGTTGCTTTAGTTCCTTGGTTAGCTGAAGCAAGGTACATAACTAAATGAGTCACTCCCATTGAACAACCAAAACTCTCTAACTGCTTGATGATTAATTCTTCAAATTTTTTTGAGAGATTCATAATTAATTAAATTTTTAGTAATTTATAGAAAAAATTTGAAAAGGACTTGTAAAATATGAAAAAAGTATTAAGATATAAGCAGCTGTCTTTTGTCAGCCTTAAATATGAACCTTTGATCATATTTTAAGCTACATCAGAGGTTGATGGGTCCTCTATGTAATTTGAAGTGAATTCAAAATCACCTATATAAGATTAGTAAAAATTAATAAGACTAATCTCATTAATAATTTCAGGAGTACCAATCAATGTCAAAAAAAAGAAAAAGAATCAGCAGAAGAAGATTGGCTGGTCAAAGAGTAATGGCCCATGTACCTATTTATCATATCGAAACTGGCAAACATAAACCAGTTACAGCTGCAAGAAGATTCATAGCTGAAAATAACTTGTCTGCACCTTCAGTTTTTAACGTCCGAAGAAATGAACATACTACTGACAGGTTTTTTTGGGGAGAAAAAGGATTATTTAGTGCTCAATATGCTGAAGAAAATCATTTTTTATTTCCATCACTTAAAGTAGTGGTTGAAGGAATTGGTGAAGAAAAAATATTTGAAGGCCTTGAACTTACTGCAGATGATTGGGAAGAGATTGAAGAATACGAATATGCTTTCGTTTAAAAAATATCGCTCATTTTTGAATTAATAAAATCAACTAAATTTGAATCAATTTGATGAAAACCATCAAATTCTATTAATTCACAAAATTTAGAAGTCTTATTTTTAACTTTTTCATAAATATTCCTAGAAGCATCTATTGGCACTACGTCGTCAAATAAGCCATGACTAATAATAAATGACGGGCATTTTTCTCCTGGGGACCAGTTGGGGTGTGGATAACCACTACAAGCAACAATTAATCCAAAATTTAATTTAAATCCTGCATCAATTGCCATTGCCGCCCCTTGAGAGAAGCCCAACAAAATTGTTTTTCCTATTGGAATTTGATTAGTATCAAATTTTTTTAACGTAACTAAAAGTTTATTTACTTCAACCTCAGCTCCATTCCAATCATGTGGGTATAATCCATACCACTGTCTTCCCTGACCACTTGGATGTAATCCAGGAGCCCTCAAAGAAATCACCTCAAAATCAAGATTTATTTTTTCAGTCATCTCCTTTCCAAATATTAAAAGGTCATCTGAATCAGCTCCCCAACCATGCATCAAAATAATTCTATGAGTTGCAGTTTGAGAGCTAATCGAGACAAACTCATGATCGATATCATATTTCATGTTTATATTCTTAAGTAAGTAAACTTTCCCATAATGTCACCATTAGCTTTAGTAAGTGTCTCTGATAAAAAAAATATAATCCCATTTTGTAAGGAATTGGTAGAGAAATTTAACTATAAAATTCTATCAAGTGGAGGAACTGCTAAACATCTCATAGAGGCAAAAATTCCAGTTATTAAAGTAGCAGATTTTACTAATTCTCCAGAAATTCTTGGAGGTAGAGTTAAAACTTTACATCCAAAAATACACGGAGGGATATTAGCCAAGAGGACTGATGAGAAACATAAAAAAGATATAGAAGCTAACGATCTCGAACTAATTGACTTAGTAGTTGTCAATTTATATCCTTTTAAGAAAACTGTAGAACAAGGATCAAAATGGGAAGATGCTATTGAAAATATCGATATCGGAGGGCCATCAATGATTCGTTCTGCAGCTAAAAATCATGAAGAAGTTTCCGTATTAGTAGATCCCAATCAATATCAAGAATTTCTTGAAGAAAGAAAAAAAGGGGCTTTAAAAGAATCATATAAAGCTAAATTAGCGCTAGAAGCCTTTCAACATACTGCTGACTATGACACTGCAATATCTAATTGGATAAGTAAAGAAAGAAGTTTACAGTCTTGCAAGTATATTCAATCATATCCATTAATCAAAACCTTAAGATATGGGGAGAATCCTCATCAAAAAGCTTTTTGGTATGGTTCAAGTAATATTGGATGGAACTCAGCAGAACAATTACAAGGCAAGGAATTAAGTTATAATAATATATTGGATCTTGAATCGGCACTTTCAACAGTTTTAGAATTTGGCTATGAAGAAAAAGATGAACCTAGAAAAGAGGCGCATGCTTCTGTAATTTTAAAACACAATAATCCTTGTGGTGCCTCTATAAGCAATTCAGCTTCTCAAGCATTTTTGAATGCTTTGGAATGCGACTCAGTTAGTGCATTTGGGGGAATAGTCGCTTTTAACTCAAATGTGGATAGTAAAACCGCAATTAACCTTAAAGATATTTTCTTAGAGTGTGTAGTTGCTCCATCTTTTGATCCGGAAGCTTTAGAAATTTTAAAAATCAAAAAGAATTTAAGAATTTTAAAGTTATCAAAAGATCAACTTTCAAAGAAAAACCAAACTTCTACTAAATCTATTATGGGAGGATTACTCGTTCAAGACAGTGATGATAGTAAAGAAAAAACTGAAAATTGGATTTCAGTAACTAAAAAAAGTCCTAGTAATCAAATGAATTTAGATCTAAATTTTGCTTGGAAAATTTGTAAACATGTCAAATCAAATGCAATTGTTATTGCAAAAGACCAAAAAACTATTGGAATTGGAGCTGGTCAAATGAATAGAGTTGGAGCCGCAAAAATTGCGTTAGATGCAGGTGGAGAGCTTTGCTCTGAAGCAGTCTTGGCAAGCGATGGGTTTTTTCCATTTGCAGATACTGTAGAACTAGCTAATGAGTATGGTATAAAAGCTATTATCCAACCTGGAGGAAGTTTACGAGACCAAGAAAGTATTGATATGTGTAATTCAAAAGGGATCTCAATGGTATTAACGCAAAAAAGGCATTTCTTGCATTAAATTAAGATGATTTTGGATAGTATGTAATCTTGTTAGTCTTTCTAAATAAAGAGAGCCTACCTGGACCTGCGCATAGAAAATAAAGAGAAATCGCACCGTAAATAAAAGACAATTCAAAAGCGTAGTTGTGACCCTCAACTACTGCGAGAGGGAAGCCTTCAAGTCCAGTATCTAAAAGATGAAAATAAACAGCAAATGCCATTGTGGAAAATAGTCCAAGAGAAGAAAGTCTTGCAAATATTCCTAAAGCTAATCCTGCAGGACAAACTAATTGAGTGATAGCTGCTCCAAAAGTCCAAATTACAGGATCACCAGGCAAAAATGGGAAATACTTACCAACTACAAACTCTGCGAAACCCTCGGGATCCTGAAGTTTCTCTAGACCATGATGAATCATCAACGCACAAAAGCCTATTCGTAAAACAAAAATTGATAGTTCTCCAAGTATATTAACTTCTGAACCTGAGGATGAATTAGCAACTACAACCTCAACTTTTTGTGGGGCTTTAGTTCTATTCATACTGGCTGTTTGAACTTGATTAGTCTGTGTTTTGTCTTCCATACTTCATAAATTTTTTATTATTCTAAATAATAAAGTGGATCTTTAGGAAACTTCTAAGTAATAAATTAAAAAAAATAAGCAAAATATGAAATGATAATCTCAATTTAAGACGTTAAATCAATTAACTTTTCAATAACATCGGCAACAACCTTATCAGGAGTAGAGGCACCTGAAGTAATTCCAACCTTAATATTCCCAACAGGTAAAAAGTTATTTCTTAATTCTAAATCTGATCCTAGTGGTTTATGTAATATTGAATTATCTTCAACTGAAATCCTCTCTGGTGTATCTATATGAAAAGAAGAAATATTTTTAGTTATTGCTATTTCCTGTAGATGAGTTGTATTTGAAGAATTAAAACCTCCTATAACGACAAGAATATCAAGGTCTTCATCCACCAAAGAGAACATTGCATCTTGTCTTTCTTCAGTTGCATCACATATTGTATTAAAAGCCAAAAAGTGATTATTTAGATTTTCTGGTCCAAATTTTTTTAACATAGTTCTTTCAAAAACCTTTCCAATCTCTTCAGTTTCACTTTTTAACATGGTTGTTTGGTTAGCAACTCCAACTCTATCTAGATCTTTATCAGGATCAAATCCATTAGAACAAGCTTTTGCAAATTTGTTCATAAACTCATTTCTGCATCCTCTACCAAGAATATATTCAGATACATAATTTGCTTCTTCTAGATCTAGCACAACTAGATATTTTCCTGCGAATGAACTTGTAGCAAGAGTTTCTTCATGCTTAAATTTTCCGTGAATTATAGATGTAAAAACATGTTTTTTATGTTTCTCAACAGTGTGCCAAACTTTAGAAACCCAAGGACAAGTTGTATCTATAATATGACATCCTTTCTCATGAAGGAGTTTCATTTCTTGAACAGTAGCTCCAAAAGCAGGCAATATAACTACATCCCCATTAGAAACCGATGAAAAATCCTTGATTCCATTTTTGGCCGAAATGAATTTTACATTCATTTTTCTTAAGTGATCGTTAACCGATGGATTATGTATTATTTCATTTGTTATCCAGATATTTTCTTTAGGATAGTGTCTTCTTGTCTCATAAGCCATTGCTACAGCTCTTTCTACTCCCCAACAGAAACCAAAAGCTTGGGCTAACTTAATGTTTAGTCTACCCTTAGTGTACGTAAAACCATTATCTCTGATAGAGCTTATCAAATCACTTTGGTAAGCTTGTTCTAACGCTTGAGCTCTTTTTGTTGGCGAATCGAATCCCCTTCGATTATATCTATCAGAATGATGAAGGGATCTTCTAAAAGCTTGGGTATCCATCTTTAGATATTACAACATTTTAATTAAATTACGACAAAAAAAAGAAACCTGACATAAGTCAGGTTTCTAAAATTAAATAGAGATCAGATTATTTAGCAGATGCAAAGTCTGGATATGCTTCCATACCATGCTCTCCAATATCTAAACCTTGAGTCTCTTCTTCTTCAGATACTCGGATTCCACCGAATAATCCTCCAATGATAGACCAAGCTATCCAGCAAGTAACAACAGTCCAGATTGCATAAGCTCCAGCACCTAAAGCTTGAATTCCAAGCTGATTGATAGCTCCACCATTAAAGATACCAATACCATCAGCTCCATCTATACCCCATAGACCAATTACTACAGTACCCCATACACCGCATACACCGTGTACAGAGAAAGCTCCTACAGGATCATCAATTTCTGCTGCATCTAGAGCTGCAACGGAGAATACTACAATAATACCTCCGACTGCTCCAGCAGCCCATGCTCCAACAAAGCCCATGTTTCCACAACCAGCTGTGATACTAACAAGTCCTGCAAGTATTCCATTGATGATCATGGTTAAATCTGGCTTTCCTGAAGTAAGAGTTGAAAGAACAGTAGCTGTAATTGCTCCACCTGCTGCAGCCAAAGTAGTTGTTACAGCAACGTAAGCAACATACTCATCCATAGCAAGCTCTGATCCTGGGTTGAAACCATACCAACCAATCCACAAAATTAATGCGCCAAGAGTAGCAAGGGCCATACTATGGCCAGGCATTGCTGCAGGCTTGCCATCCACATATTTACCAATCCTGGGACCTAGTAACATAGCTCCTACAAGACCTGCCCAACCTCCAACTGAGTGAACGATAGATGAACCAGCAAAATCAATAAATTGATAAATAGCTACTTCTTCTCCATCAACCATTTCTGTTGGACCAAGACTATTCAACCAACCACCATTCCATTCCCAGCTTCCTGAGATTGGGTATATGATACCGGATAAAACTATAGCAAAAAGAACAAATTCTCCGAATTTAACTCTTTCTGCAACCAGTCCAGAAACGATTGTTGCTGCAGTTCCAGCAAAAGCTGCTTGGAAAAGAAAATCAACTGATGGAACCAAAACTGAACAATCGTCAATTAATTCAGCTGCACATTCAAATGCTGCTGAAGGATCAGGGTCAAGGAAGAATCCTCCCCAATAGAAAAAACCAGTTAGTGAAGTTTCACCACCATACATTAGGTTGTAACCAACAACCCAATATGCAGTGACAGCAAGTGCAAATACAAAAAGGTTTTTTGCGAGAATGTTAACAGCGTTTTTAGATCTACACATACCGGCTTCAACCATAGCAAAACCTGCATTCATGAAGATCACCAAAATAGTAGCTACAAACAACCAAAGGTTGTCGGCTAAAAACTTAGCAGCCTGGAGACCTGTTAAGTCATCGAGACCAGGGCCAGCTTTAGCAGCGAAAGTAAATACACTTAAGCCAAAAAGAGCTACTGGGACAGTGGCTAGCCAAATCAGTTTTTGATTTGTCCTAAAGCCACGAATGCTGCGCAAGAGAAGCATCGGTCCTTCTAGAAGACTGACTTCTTGAAGTCTCGAACGCTTAGATCCTGGCCGCGAATTCAAAGCAGTGGTCATAAATAATTTAAATTGTCAAAAAAAACAGTTTGTGCTGTTTCCTTTCATTTTTAATTTTGCTCAGAAAACTTATTAGTGTCTAGTAGTCGTTGCTACCATTCTTATAGTTGCACCCCAAAAAATTATTTGTTAAATTAAAAAATTTTTTTTTGGGATTTCAAAATATCAAGTTTTTTATCTATTTCAAAGGTTTAATTCCATTCCATGATACGTGGTCTTTGTGAAATTGAAATGAACATGGGACGGGTATCATTCCTGCGGTTACAGACTGCCTAAAGAGGCTGCCATATAAGGGATCTGCATCATCTCCAGGAGCAAAAAGACTAGCATCATTTCTAGTAATACAAAGTATTAAAACACTTTTGCTTTCAGGAATTATTTCTTTTAATTCTATGAGATGTTTCTGACCTCTCTTCGTTACTGTATCTGGGAATAGAGCTACATTTTTTTTTATCCAGGTCGTATTTTTTACCTCAATGTAAATGTTACGATTATCAGGATTTGAAGATTTTGGAGTTAAAAAGAAGTCGATTCTGCTTTTTTTATCTTTTCCATAAGGAACTTCAGATTTAATTGTTTCTATTTCTCCAAGTATTTCTTTAAGCAAGTTTTTCTCAATAACCCTTTTAATCAACTTATTTGCAAATAGAGTATTAATACCTACCCAGACCTCATCATTGTTTGTATCTGAAACGCATATCTGTTCCCAAGTAAAAGGCAATTTTCTTTTATTGGAATGAGAAACACTTATTCTTACTTTTGCTCCCTCGGTCAAGAGTCCTTTCATTGGACCTGTATTAGCACAATGTGCAGTCACTACCTTTCCACTCTCTAATTTTATATCAGCCAGAAACCTCTTATATCTCTTAATTAAAACCCCTTCGATTAATGGATCAAATTCAATTATTCTCTCTTTCATAAAATTGTAATTAGTTAAAAAACAAATATAATTGAATCTTATTGAATAATGTTTGAAAAAAAACAGTAAATGAATTCATATTTTAAAAATAATGTTTTTTCAATTTCTTTTGGCACTGGTCTTAGTAAATTAGTTGGTTTTACGAGAGAAGCATTTATTGCTGCAGCTTTTGGCATAGGAATAACATATGACGCATTTAATTATGCCTATATTATTCCAGGTTTCTTTTTAGTAATTATTGGGGGTATTAATGGTTCATTTCACAATGCTGTTGTTGCAGTCTTAACACCCATTAACAATAGAGACAGTGGTGTTGTGCTAACACAAGTAAGCATAAAACTAACTCTAATATTAATTTTATTGGGGTTGTTTTTATACTTTAATGCAAGTTTTTTAATTGATTTAATAGGTCCTAATTTAAGTAAAGAAGCAAAATCTATCGCAACTTTTCAATTAAGAATACTTACTCCTTGTATCCCTTTATCTGGTTTTATAGGTTTAAGTTTTGGGGCCCTTAATTCTAGAAATAAATTTTTAATCTCAAGTATTAGTCCGGCTTTCACGAGCATTACAATTATTTTTTTTATTTTACTAAGTTGGATTTCAAATAAAAATAATACAATTTTTCTTCCATCTTCCGCTTTACTTGCTTCTGCAACATTAGTCGGAACGCTAATACAATTTTTCATTCAAATTTGGGCAATAAATAAAATTGGCTTATTAAGATTTAAATCCAATTTTGATTCTTTTATCAAAGAAGAAAAAAGAATTCTTAATCTAATTCTGCCTGCATGTATTTCTTCTGGCCTTGGTCAAATCAATGTATATGTAGATATGTTTTTCGCTTCAAGCTTTCAAGGAGCAGCATCAGGATTAGCGTATGGTAACTTTCTGATACAAGCACCACTCGGAATCTTATCAAACTCTCTAATCTTGCCGCTATTAACAAAATTTTCAAAATTAAAAGCAGATAAAAAGTATGAAAAGTTAGGAAAAAATTTGACCATAGGAATAGAGTATTGTTTTTTAACAACTATTTTCTTAACTGCCTTTTTTATAACTTTCAATGAGCAAATAGTAAAATTAGCATTTCAAAGAGGGGCTTTTGATCTCACAGCAGTTAACGAAGTAAGAAAGATTTTAATTGCATATTCAGTGGGTATCCCTTTTTATCTCTTCAGAGATTTATTAGTAAGAACTTATTATTCAATTGAAAAAACTAAATTACCTTTCAAATTGTCTCTATTAGGAATTTTGCTGAATATCTTTTTTGATTGGATTTTAATAAGAGTTTTAGCACCTTATAACTTGGAAATTGAAGGAATAATCTTATCTTCAGCAGCAGTAAACTTTATCATTTGCTGCATTTTGTCTATTAATTTAAAAAATCACAATCTCCGTTTACCTTCTTCCCTTTTATTCGCAAAGATTCTCTTGATTTCTTTATCAGCTGTAATTACAGGCTATAGTTGTTTTTCAATTTTCCAAACTGTGCCTCAACTCAATACTTTAATTGGAAAACTTTTTGTTTTAATACTTGAGTCATTAACTTTTTTCATTATTTATTTTTTAATTACTAAATTCTTAAAAGTAAATAATTTTAAAATCTACCAAAAAAAGATTTAGCTATAGAAAAAACTTTCTAAAATCTCCTCTAATTCTATAATTTGAGAATTAGTGATTAAATTAATAAGTGGAATACTGTTAACACCATCACCTACTTTTACATTTATTGCATTCAAACTTATTTTTGCAGCCTCCATTGAGCCTAGATCCTTATTGCTTATACATTCTATAGCGAGAGGTCTAGCAAGACCAGCATCTCCAAGATATAAATTCCACTTTTCTATTTTTATAAAAACCTTTTCTGAAATAATATTTTCTAGATCACTTATTCGTATCTGAGATTCCATAAGAAAAATTGATTTAAGTTGATTGTTTAGGAGTATCTTTAGGACTTTTTATAATTATAAAAATCAAATGGGAGGCCAAAAGAACTGACCAGATAATTGCAAAATAATTAAAAAAAGCAATTTCATATTTAATTTCTTTTAAAAGCCAAGTGCCGCTTACAATCGCAGTAAATATCATGCAGTGAATAACAAAATTTACTATTCGAGAAAAATGTTTGTAAATGGGATCTTCTAAATCTCCATTTCCGTACCACTTAATAGGCATATTAATATTTATATTGTTAATAATAGATATTTTACCCGAAATCTAGTTGACTAAGAGACCCTGAAACAGAGATATTACAAATTATGCGCCTGTAGCTCAGTGGATTAGAGCACCTGACTACGGATCAGGGTGTCGGGAGTTCGAATCTCTCCAGGCGCGTTTTAGGTTATGAAACATTTTTTTTATATTTTTCTAAAAAATATCGTATATATTATGAGTATTACTTAATCAAATTCAATGAATATTCTTCAAAATCTAAAAGAAAGTGATCCAGTAATATCCAATTTTATCAACTCTGAAAAAAATAGACAGGAAAGTCATCTTGAGTTAATTGCAAGTGAAAATTTTGCATCAATTGCCGTCATGGAGGCTCAAGGATCAGTACTTACAAATAAATACGCCGAGGGATTACCTCAAAAAAGATATTACGGGGGATGCGAATTTGTTGATGAAATCGAAGAATTAGCTATTCAGAGAGCGAAAAAATTATTTAATGCAAATTGGGCTAATGTTCAACCTCATAGTGGAGCACAGGCAAATGCTGCTGTTTTCCTAAGTCTACTCAAACCTGGCGACACAATCATGGGGATGGATTTATCTCATGGTGGACACCTAACTCATGGATCTCCAGTAAATATGAGTGGCAAGTGGTTCAATGCAGTTCATTATGGTGTAAATAAAGAAACTAGTGAATTAAATTTTGATGAAATAAGAGAGATAGCACTAGAAACAAAACCAAAATTAATCATATGTGGATATTCCGCTTATCCAAGAACAATCGATTTTGAATCATTTAGGAATATTGCAGACGAAGTAGGTGCATTCTTAATGGCAGATATTGCCCACATCGCCGGGCTCGTAGCAAGTAAACTTCACCCAAATCCATTACCTTATTGTGATGTAGTAACCACAACTACTCATAAAACATTAAGAGGGCCTAGAGGGGGACTTATCTTATGTAAAGATGCAGAATTTGGAAAGAAATTTGATAAATCTGTTTTCCCTGGAACTCAAGGTGGGCCTCTAGAGCATATTATTGCCGCTAAAGCAGTTGCATTTGGAGAAGCCCTACAACCAGATTTCGTTAATTATTCCCAACAAGTAATAAAAAATGCCAACGTTCTAGCTTCAACTTTAATGAATAGAGGTATTGATATCGTTAGTGGAGGCACTGATAATCATATTGTTTTACTCGATCTAAGAAGCATTAATATGACTGGTAAAGTTGCTGACTTACTCGTAAGTGAAGTGAATATTACGGCAAATAAAAATACTGTTCCATTTGACCCTGAATCACCTTTTGTTACCAGCGGGTTAAGATTAGGTACTGCTGCTTTAACTACTAGAGGCTTTAATGAGACTGCTTTTGCTGAAGTTGGCGAGATTATTGCTGACAGATTACTTAATCCAGAAGATTCACTGATTGAAAATCAATGTAGGGAAAGAGTATTAACGTTATGTAATCGTTTTCCTCTTTATGAAAGCAAACTTGAAACGTCAATTAAATGAGTTCTAATTCCAAGGGAGTTGAAATTCTTTCTATTGGAACAGAGCTACTTTTAGGAAATATCGTAAATACAAATGCTCAATGGATTTCTGAACAGTTGTCTCAATTAGGCCTAAATCACTTTAGGCAATCTACTGTAGGTGATAATTGTGATCGAATTGTAAAAGTAATCCAAGAAATATCGAAAAGAAGTAATCTTCTAATTACAACGGGCGGCTTGGGACCTACTCCAGATGATTTAACTACTGAAGCAATAGCTAAATCATTTAATGTATCTCTTTTTGAAAGACCATACTTATGGGATCAAATTAAACAAAAGCTTTCAAACTCAAAGCTTCTAGACGATTACTCTAGCTTAAGGAAACAATGTTTCTTCCCAAAAAATGCTCAAATAATTAATAACCCTAGGGGCACTGCCCCAGGAATGATATGGGAACCAATAAAAGGATTTACCATTCTTACTTTCCCCGGAGTACCCAGCGAAATGAAAAATATGTGGGAAGAGACAGCGTTTGAATTCATTAAAACCAAATTCTCAGATAGTTATTCCTTTTTTTCAAATACTCTTAAATTTGCAGGCATTGGAGAATCTAGCGTTGCAGAAAAAATTAACGATCTATTAAATCTTAAAAACCCGACTATTGCTCCATATGCAAACTTAGGAGAGTTTAAACTCAGAATCACAGCCAGAGCAAAGAATGAAGTGGAAGCAAATAATATTATTAAACCTGTAAAAGAAAAACTAAAAAAAGAGTTTTCAAAGTATATATTTGGAGAAGATAATGATACTCTCCCGAGCGTTTTAATCAAAGAATTAACCAAGAGAAACCAAACTATTGTTTTTGCTGAATCCTGTACCGGAGGACTTCTATCTTCATCATTAACATCAATATCAGGCTCGTCTCAAGTTTTTCAAGGCAGTATTGTTTCATATAGTAATGAGCTAAAAAATTCATTATTAAATATTACGGAAGACAAGCTTAATAAATATGGAGCGGTTTCTGAAGAAGTTTGTGAGGCTATGGCAATTAATGTCAAAGCGAAATTAAGTGCAGATTGGGCAATAGCAATCAGTGGGATTGCTGGTCCCAATGGAGGAACTCAAGAAAAACCTGTTGGACTAGTATATATTTCGATTGCAGGACCAAATAACCATATTTCCAATATCAAAAAAATATTTAACTCAACCAGAAATAGAATTGAAATTCAAACACTAAGTGTAAATGTCTGTTTGAACAGCCTCAGATTAATCCTATTATCGAATAGTAAGTAGCTTTTTTTACAAATTGAGTCAAGATACCTTATTTGATAAAGTTTGGGATTTACACAAAGTCTCCAGTCTTCCTGGTGGCTCAGATCAAATTTTTATTGGTCTTCACCTTATCCATGAAGTAACAAGTCCGCAAGCATTTGGAGGTTTAAAAGACAAAAACCTAAAAGTAAAATTCCCAAGTAGAACTGTCGCTACAGTTGATCATATTGTGCCAACAGATAATCAAAGCAGGCCTTTCAAAGATAATCTTGCAGAGCAAATGATTGGAACGCTTGAAAAGAACTGCTTACAACATAAGATAAGATTTTTTAATATTGGTAGTGGAAATCAAGGAATCGTTCATGTAGTAGCTCCAGAATTGGGACTAACTCAGCCTGGTATGACAATCGCTTGTGGAGATTCCCATACTTCAACTCATGGAGCCTTTGGCTCAATTGCTTTTGGTATAGGCACAAGCCAAGTAAGAGATGTGCTTGCTACCCAAACCATAGCCATGAACAAATTGAAGGTAAGGCAAATTTGGTGTGAGAATAAATTATCTCATGGTGTTTTTGCTAAGGATTTAGTGCTTAATATTATTAATGAACTTGGTGTAAAAGCTGGAGTAGGTTTCGCGTATGAATTCGCAGGACCTGCAATCAATGCATTGTCAATGGAAGAAAGAATGACAATATGCAATATGTCTATTGAAGGGGGCGCGAGATGTGGCTATGTGAACCCTGATGAAAAGACTTTTAGCTACATTAAAAATAAATTATGCGCGCCCAAAAATGAGAATTGGGATGAAGCGCTCTTATGGTGGAACTCATTAAAAAGCGATGCAAATTCTATTTATGATGATGTAATTAAATTTGATGCTTCAAAAGTAGAACCAACCGTAACCTGGGGAATTACTCCCGGTCAAAGCGTAGGCATCAATCAACAGATCCCTCTTTTAGAAGAATTGTCCCCAAATGACCAATTTATTGCTGAAGAAGCTTATGAATATATGGGTTTCAAGCCAGGGCAATCAATAAAAAATACTCCTGTAGATGTTTGTTTCATAGGGAGTTGCACCAATGGAAGAATAAGTGACTTAAGAGTTGCTGCCAATGTATTAAAAGACAAAAAAGTATCTAAAAATATAAAAGCATTTGTAGTACCAGGTTCAGAAAAAGTCGCCATTGCAGCAAAAAAAGAGGGTCTTGATAAGATCTTTAAGGATTCTGGATTTCAATGGAGAGAGCCTGGCTGCTCAATGTGTTTAGCAATGAATTCAGATAAGCTAATAGGTAATCAAGTTAGTGCGAGTTCTAGTAATAGAAATTTTAAGGGTCGACAAGGATCGCCTAGCGGAAGAACTCTTCTTATGAGTCCAGCAATGGTAGCTGCTGCTGCAATAAATGGCAAAGTAAGTGACGTTCGAGAATTCATAAACTAATGAAATCTGAATTTAACCCACCAATTGGCAAAATTTCACAAATAAATGGGAAATGCATCTCATTAATTGGTAACGACATTGATACTGATCGAATTATTCCTGCTCGTTTCTTAAAATGTATTGATTTTGATTCATTGGGCAAATCTGTTTTTGAAGATGATAGAAAAACCTTGAAAGGCAGTCATCCCTTTGATCTAAAAGAAAATCAAGATTCCTCTATTCTTATCGTTAATAGTAATTTTGGTTGCGGCTCTAGTAGAGAACATGCACCTCAAGCCCTACTTCGCTGGGGTATAAGGGCAATCATAGGTGAGAGTTTTGCCGAAATTTTTTATAGTAATTGTATTGCAATTGGGATTCCATGTTTTACTCTTACAAAAAAATCAATCCAAAATATTCAAGAGTATAATATCAGCAAAAATTTATTCTTAGAAATTGATCTAAAAAATTCTTCAGCTATATCGGAGGATTTAAATTTTAATCTAGATATTAAGGAGAGCACAAAAAAGATGTTTTTATCTGGAGAGTGGGATGCTACAGCAACATTACTTGAAAACTCTTCTTTAGTAGACAGAAAATTTAAAGAACTGCCTTACATAAAATTTAGTTAGGAGACTAAACAGGTTATTAAAGAAAAAATTAAAAAGTTAATAGAATATTATTTAAAAAATTTTTAATTTTACAATATTGTAGAAAAGGCCCGAAAGTATTAGTCCTGAGGACTTTCTAAATCTTTTCTATTAGGTGTTCTAGTGGGGTCACTAGCTAAAAACCCGAAAAGAAAGATTCCAACGAAGAAAAATACGATTGTGTATACAGAAATTTTAAGGGCAAGCATGGAATTACAATTGCTGACAGATTTATATCCTATTAAATTTATATTTAAATTATGGTAAAAGGTTTACTTTTTGTAGTTTTGGAAAATTTTGAAATACTTTAAAAACAATTAATCATCATGATCATCCCAAGGATCCGTAAGCTTTGCAGCTTTAGGGCCAAATGCAGTCCAAAGGCCAAAACCAGTTAAAGCTAGAAGTATTGCCAGAATTGTTACTGCTATAGAAACTGCAGGATCTGGAGCGGATGATAAAGTTTGCATCAATTTTGCTAAGTTTGTAAACAATTTATGTATAAGTTCTTATACAATAGCGAAATAATATTCGAATTAGTGAGTTCAACATGGGTCAAAAAACAGCCTTAGGAAGTCTTTTAAAAGCAATTGGCAATTCAGGTCAAGGGAAAGTGGTACCTGGCTGGGGAGCAGTTCCTGTTATGACAATCATAGGATTACTACTCTTAGTCTTTTTAGTTATTCTTCTACAAATTTATAATCAATCCCTTCTACTTCAGGGTTTTTCAGTAGATTGGAACGGGAATTAAATTTCTGAACTCCTCCACAAAGTGATTTATCAATCTGAATATTCCTAAAAAGATATCTTAGGAAAAATTATTTCAATGGTTATTCTTTGTTTGTATATTTATAATTCTCAATGTAAGAGAATTATAAATACATTATGAATGAGATATATTTAATTGGATTGGGAAATCCAGGAAAAAAATATTCAAAAAGTAGACACAATGTGGGGTTTTTACTTATTGAAGATTTTTCAAAAAAATATAATTCAAATTTTTTATTAAAAGATAAACTTAAAAGTTTTTACTCAGAATTCAAAATAAAAGATAACACTTACAGATTATTTTTACCAAATACTTTTATGAATAATAGTGGTGATGCTGTCCGAGCAATAGTTGACTGGTACAAAATTAATTTAGATCAGATTTTTATAATAGTGGATGATAAAGATCTTCCCCTTGGAAAAATAAGATTTAGAAAAAAAGGCAGCTCTGGAGGGCATAATGGGCTTAAAAGCATTATTGAAAAATTGCAAACTAATAATTTCAATCGAATCAGAATTGGTATTGGGTCACCTCCGCCAATTAATGGAACAAATAATTTCAATACTATTTCTCATGTATTAGGCACTATTTCTCAAGAAGAAAAATCGATATTAGATAAAGTTTATAGGCAGGTAATAGAATCTCTCGAACAATTAAATACTAAAAGAGAACAATTAATAATAAATGAATTAAACTCTTTTGATAAAGACCAAATTTAACAAATGCGACCAAAACCTGAAACAATAGCCAATTTAAGTGTTAAGGAATATTGCTTTTCGAAAAAACAAATTAATGGGGTAGTTGAAGCTAGTCAATTTAAGTGGACTTTTACATGGTCTTTTAATAAAGGTTCTTTGTTAGTTAAACCTCCATTGGGTAGAGCATTAATTGAGGATGCATTATTAAGATTTTTATTAAAAAAAGATTATGAGCTAGAAGCAGGTAATGAATATAAGTTTACTATTTCAGCCAAGTTTTAAAATCTATATGTTGATTAAAAGTAAACTTTAATTTGCAATAATCCTCCAAAATTATCAAAGCTGATATTGCATCAAGATTTTTATTAAGAATAAAAACCTCCCTGGGAATTAAAAACTTCCAACCGCTAATAGGAAAAAGTTCAAAATATCTTGCTTTGGCTCTATAAGTCGTATTTTTTTCATCAAAAGTTATTATATCTTTTTTAAAAAAATTAAGTTTTTTTATTATATTCCTACTTGTTGTACCATTACCAATAATGATTTTTGATATTTCTTCAAAATTGATTAGGTTTCTGACATATTCTTGAATTAATTCACTTTTTATTATTGTTGCTTTAAAAACTTTTTTTTCACTTGTTTCAGCTACAACTATACCGCATTTATTTTTTCCTGGATCAATAGATATTATCCTAGTCATTTAAGATCCTATCTTTAAGATATTTATTTCAACAACTATAGGTTCTGCAGTCTTACTATCTCTTAAAGATACTACTTCTAACTTAAAATTAACATTTTCATTATTTTTGAGAAAATCTCTAACTTTTTTTACAAAATTTCCACTTGTGCTAATCTCACTAGCTTGTGATCCTTTTAACTTCACTTCGTCTCTTGTTTCTCTGAGTAACGATTTAATTTTTAGATTTATAGATTTAATATTTAAATCACTTTTCCCTAAAACATAACTTTTAATAACGTCTCCTTTTCTTACAATAAATTTATTCTCCAACAAATCTGGCGCTACAAAAACATAATTATCTCCTTTCAGCACATTAGTTGCCGATTTAATTAATATGATCCAATTCCCTCCTTTTGAAGTAACTGCTTCAATTTCAGAAATATCACTGGGTCTCCACAAAAGAATATTTTTTGATTCTTTATTACTTGGGATAACAATTTTCCGAACAAATTTATCTGCTTCACTGTAGATTTTTGTTAAGTCAGATTTTATATTTGAACTAGAGTTAATCTCAGCTATAAATATAATCTGTCCTCTTTTAATAACAATATTACCTCTCCTAAATTCATTAATATTATTTTTTAGTAGATTTAATTCCTTTTCTTTTTGAATAATTTTACCTTCAAGTTTCTTTTGTTCTTCCTGTAAAGGTAAAAGGGCTTTTTTACTCTCATCTAAAGTTTTTTGCAAAAGAGGAATATCTACAAAAAGTCTTTCTCTGAATTCTTCACTAACCAAAATTAATAACCCTATTGATATTGAACTAATAAAACCACCAGTTATTATCGTAATAATTGTAGCAGTTTTCTTTGGTCTTAATTTTAAAATGCTAAATCTTGCTTTACCGATCTTTGTACCAAGTAGATCTCCAAATGGTGCAATTAATCCACCGAGTAATATTAAAAAAACAATTAAGATCCAGGCCACATTATTTATTTATTCAACTCATCATAGTTAATGATGAGTCAATTAAATCTTTTTGCAAGCGCTATAGGGTCAAATACTGTAATCTTTTTTCTTTCAATGATGAGGAGCCCAGAATCCTTTAAATCTCCCAATAGTCTTGTAATTGTTACTCTTGTTGAACCAATTGCTTCAGCAATAGCTTGATGCGAAAGCCTCAAATCTATTGTAATACCCTTTTCGCTTGCTACTCCAAAGTCTCTACAAAGAACCATTAAAAAACTTACTAAACGAGAAGACATATCTCTATGAGTAAGCGTTTCTATCATTGTTTCTGTTTGTAGGATCCTACTAGAAAGACCTTGCAATAATAATAATCCTACTGATGCATCTTCCTCTATTGCTCTTAAAACAGAATTAGCAGGGGCTGTTATCATTTCAACTCTTGTGAAAGCAATAGCATGATAAAAACGATCAGATCTATGCCCTGTAAGAAGAGATAAAACACCAAAAAGACTATTCTCTCTTAAGAGAGCAACAGTTATCTCTTCACCAGACTCATAAACTCTTGACAACCTTACGGCTCCTCGTCTTATAAGATAGACTCTCTCAGCAGGATCTCCAGGAAAAAATATTGTTTTAGATCTCTCAACCATTTCCGTACTTGCACCCTCAAGACCTTTAATTACCTCCATTAAAGTTCTATTAATTGGAAACCGTTCTCCAACTGCATTGATTTTAGTTTGTCCGGACTGTTGCGAACTAAAGCGGTTTAATCCTCGAGAAGAAGGTATCATAAATATTTTGAATACTAAAAATTTAAGAAGACACCTTAAAATAACTTGTATCAACTGTAACAGTTTTCAATTCTTATTATTTCCCAAATAACTTTTAAATACTAATTTAAACCTTCTAAATTCTTTTTTAAGTAAAATTACACTATATGCAGCGTAATAAAATTCAAATTATACTGCATATAGAAAAGAAACCCAAAATAATGGTAATTAGTTCATCTAATAGTTATTCCAAAAATAATCTTGATGTTATAAAAGTAAGTAGTAACAGCAAAACAAACTTAAAAAGATTTATTAATAACGGACAAATTCAAATCTATCAATCTTCATATCGAGGAAGTTATTCCTCCATTATTAGCGATTCTTTGAGGAATGCTTCTCTTGGTAGGAAAGTTCTTTTAGTTCAGCTCATGAAAGGAGGGGTAAAGCAAGGAATTACTAACGCAATAAAACTTTGTGGTAATTTAACTTGGATAAGATCATCACATTCCTTTGATCAATATAATCCTGAAGAAATTAAAAACAATACAACTTTGAAGAAATCTATTCATGAATCTACTGATAAATTATGGAAATTTTGTAAACATGAATTACTTTCTGGTGAAAATGATCAAATAATACTTGATGAAATTTTTCTTGCTATTGAGATGAAAATAATAGATAAGGATGATTTGATTTCAACACTTGAAAACCGATTTATCTCAGGAGATGTAATCCTTACTGGTACAAGTATACCTAAAGATTTATTATTGATGGCTAATCAAATTACAGAACTACGCTCATAAGACAATGCTTAAAAATGATCTATGGATAAACCAAAAAGCATCTGAAGGAATGATAAATCCCTTCCAGTCAAATTTGGTTCGGCACCTTGAGCCTAATAATAAACAAAAGCCTGTTTTGAGTTACGGATGTTCCTCCTATGGATATGATTTAAGACTTTCATCAAAAGAATTCCTAATTTTTAGACATATACCTGGTACTGTAATGAATCCAAAAAAATTTAATCCTGATAATTTAGAAAAAACTATTCTTCACCATGACGATGATGGAGACTTCTTTATTCTTCCTGCTCACTCCTATGGTTTAGGAGTCGCTTTAGAAAAGATGAAAGTTCCAGAAAATATAACTGTAATATGCATTGGCAAAAGTACTTACGCAAGACTAGGGATAATAGTAAACACCACCCCCGCGGAAGCAGGATGGGAAGGCCACTTAACTTTAGAGTTTAGTAATAGTTCAGGTGCAGATTGCAGAATTTATGCAGATGAGGGTATCTGTCAACTGCTCTTTTTTGAAGGTGATCCTTGCTCAACAACATATCAAGATAGAAAAGGTAAATATCAAAATCAACCAGAAAGGGTTACATTAGCAAGAATCTAAAATGAGTAAAGTTGAACTAATTTCACTAACTCCTGATGCAGAAAAAACAATGGCATATATTGCAAGAGTTAGTAATCCCAATAATCAAAAAAATGAAGATTATTCAAAACTATTAAGTTATTGCATTAAACATGAACATTGGAGTGTCTTTGAACAGTCATTTATGACATTACAAATAGAGACTAATAGAGGAATTGCAGCTCAAATTTTAAGACATAGATCATTTACTTTCCAGGAATTTTCACAGAGATATGCAGATAGTTCTCAATTAGGGAATATCCCGTTACCAGAGCTTAGAAGGCAGGATTTTAAAAATAGGCAAAATTCTATACCTGATCTTCCTGATGAATTAAAGAAGAGATTCAACGCAAAAATTGCTTCTCATTTTAAAGCTGCCTCAGATTTATATGAAGACTTACTTGCTGAAGGAATCGCGAAAGAATGTGCAAGATTCGTTTTGCCATTAGCAACTCCAACAAGAATCTATATGTCTGGATCTTGCAGGTCATGGATACATTACATTCATTTAAGAGCAGCTCACGGCACCCAAAAAGAACATATGTCTATTGCCCTTGATTGCAAATCTATTTTCAAAGAAAGTTTTCCTATTGTTTCAAAATCTTTAGGTTGGTAATTATCCATGACTACGAGGATAAACCTCACTATTTTTTTTACCTTTAATTTCTGAAAATTCAGTATTAAAAATTTCTTCTTGAGATACCTCTTCTCTTTCTAAATTAAAAATGGATTCTCTCATTATTGATTCTTCTTGTTTACCTATAAAAGTTGATTTTAAGTTGCCTGTTTTATCAAAAAGATTAACTTGAGGAATTCCATTGACGTCAAATTTGCGAATATAATTACCCCATTTTGGATTGTCCACATTTAAAAAAACAAAATTAATATCTTTTTCATATTCATCTTTTAAAGCAGATATTTTTGGCGCCATTTCTTTGCAAACTTCGCACCACTCAGCATAAAATTCAAGAAAAGTTGGCTTATTGTTTTTAAAAGCTATTTCAGGATCAACAGATAATTCTCCAAAACTCTTAAGAAGATAAGTAGATTGAAAAAAAAGATTTTTAAACAAAATCAAAGAGACAATGACAATAGTAATAATAAAAAAAACTATTGCTTTTAAGTTTGTTCCCAACAATGGCTCTCTGCTATCAGATTGCATCATAAATAGTTACTAGATAAAAACATCTTAAATAAGTTAAACAAATAAAGAGAATGCAAATCCTTCTCCTTTTAATCAACTGATAAAATAAGAATTGAATCCCCACAAATTATCTCTGATTCCTGAAATCTAATTATGCAATCAATCTTTGGAACTGATGGAATAAGAGGAAGATTTAATAAAGAGATAACTTATTCTTTAGCTTATAAAGTTGGATATGCTCTGGGCTCGAATTTGGAAAATAATAATCCAATATTAATTGGAAGAGATACCAGAGTTAGTGGCAGTATTCTGCTTCAAGCAATAACAAACGGTATAAATGCTAGTGGCAAAAAATTTGTAGATATTGGAATCTGCCCCACCCCAGCTATCCCTTTTTTAATCAAACAAGAGAAGCTAAGTAGTGGGATAATGATATCTGCGAGTCATAATCCCCCCGAATATAATGGCATAAAAATCTTTGATCATAATGGTCAAAAAATTTCCAAAATTTTTGAACATAAAATCGAGAAATTTATAGAAGAGTCAAGTCAAAATATATCAGTTGCGACAAAAGAGATCTCTTTCCAAACAAACACAGAGCTTATGAAGCTTTACATAAAAAGCCTAATCGAAACAATGGGCGGAGACAATTTAAGTGGTATTAAAATAATATTAGATAATTGCCATGGCTCAGCGACAACATGTGCAAAAACAATTTTTCAGAGTCTTGGTGCTGATGTAAGAGTTATAAATAACTCTCAAAACGGGTTAAAAATTAATATTGATTGTGGTTCTACTAACCTAGATCCATTAAAAGAAGCATTAAGAGAATGTTCTGCAGATATGGGATTTAGCTTCGATGGTGATGCTGATAGAGTAATTGGATTAGATTCTAAAGGCAATGTATTGGATGGAGATCATATCTTGTTTCTTTGGGGAAGAGAACTTATGGAAGAAAAGAGTCTCACAAATAATTTGCTAATTTCAACTCAAATGGCAAATTTAGGTTTTGAAAAGGCTTGGAACAAAATTGGAGGAATTTTATATAGAACTGACGTAGGAGATAAATACGTTCATGACGCAATTAAAGAAAAAAGAGCTGTTTTAGGAGGTGAACAGTCAGGTCATATACTTTCAAAAATCAATAATTTTTCTGGAGATGGAATATTAACTGCACTTCAAATTTCTAAATACTGTAAAAAGAAAAATATTACTTTAAATGAATGGCTTAAAACTAGTTTCGACCCTTTTCCACAGAAACTAACAAACATTAATTTAAATTTTAATATTAATAAAATCAATTCAAAAACCAAAATCTTAATTGATCAAGCTATGGAAAAGTTTCAGAAAATTTACTCGGAAAATTGTAGAATTTATATAAGGCCAAGCGGTACGGAACCTTTAATGAGAATTCTTGTTGAGGCGAAAAATCAGGAGAAAGTTGATTCTTTATCAAGCGAAATAACAAACAAACTCAGTTTAGAAATCAATAAAATAATGAATTAATTAGGAATCAGATTTTTTGATAAATCCTCTCAAAAATATCAAGTTGGTTAACGATGACATACTTTTCCCTATTAGTTTTAACTTTATTTGGATTAAAACTTTCGGAATAATTAAAATCCTCTTTATCTATTTTTTTAAAATTTAAATTATTTGATATTGTGCAATCCATATAATCAAATAAATCCTTTACATCTGTTTTTATGAAAATTAGGGATCCTTTTTTTAATGAATATGAGAGAAAATTAATAAATTCTGGCTGAACTACGCGCCTTTTATAATGTCTCTTTTTAAACCATGGATCTGGAAAGTTAAAAGAAATACTTTTTATATGTTCTATAAAAAATTTACTCTGGACATCATTCAAAATATTATTAGCGTTACCAAATACAAAATATAAATTTTTAGTATCTCTTTCTCGCATTTTTAATTTGGCTGTTTTGACTAATTTCTCGCGTATTTCAATTCCCAAATAATTCCAACTGGTATTAACTAAAGCCAAATCAAATAGAAAGTCACCAGCAGCACATCCTATATCCAAATGCAGATTCAATTTAGGATCACCAAACATTTCACTCAAAGAAGGGATACTCTCAATTTCTTTGAAATTTTTGCTAAGAGGATTAACATGCTGTCTCATACAAGTATTAATCTATTCTTCGGAATAATAAAAGATTCATAATATTCATAACTATGACAATACTAAGTTAAAAAGTAACAGTTTGATGTTTAATTATTATGTATATAAAAATAAAAGTTTTGAACGTTTTTAATCAACTTTCTATTTGGCTATCTTTTCAACTTTCAACAATTTTCCTTCTTGGTATTCCTGCTACTTTATTCTTTTGGTCAATTAAAAAAAGAAATAAAGCTGTTAATAAACTTCTATCAATTTATTGGAAAATATCCCTTTTATTTTTCATAAGCCTTTTTCTTTTAATGGGTAAATATAGTTATGCTCTTCTAATAACAAATATTGCAACATTATTGATGACAATTTCAGTTTGGTTTTGGAACGATATAAATGATGAATTAAAAGAATATGAATTTACTTACCCTCTTACCACAACGACAAAAGTATGGCGATGGTCTCTTACTTTTATATCTCTCAATTTCTTAATCCAAAGTTTGCAAAACTTTAGCTGCCTTTCCTCTATTAATTCGGTTGCATGTGAGATATGGCTAAAGCCTTCATCAAATTTCTACATTATTATCAAAAATTTCTTTAATTTTTTCTTCGGGGCTAACTTTACTGAGCCTTTAGCAAAATTTTTAGGATTGTTTTCATTATTAATCTACACCTTAGGTTTTATCCAATGGTCAATTATTAAATTACCAAAAAATGGAAGAAACTCTTCTTTCTCCGAAAATGGTAGATATTGATTTATTAAATAACTTAGAAAAGATAAGTTCCTTGATACCCAATAGGGTACTTAAGGTAGATGGTTACATCCTAAAAGAAAATCTTAAGGAACAGTTAGAAATAATTATTTTCAAAGGTTTTAGTAGCTCTACCACTCACCCAATTGAAATAGATTTAGAAAAAAAAGTTATTGAATTTAGATATATACTTACAAATTTTAAACTTTTTAAAGCACCCTTAAAGGGAAACAAAGATAACCTGATAAGAGAAAATCAAAATGCAGCTTTCTTTTTGAATCAACAAAATTGGATTTAAGGAAAATGAAGATTAATAATATCCGAACATCTCTTGCATAATTTTGTATTTTGGATTCCACTAAAAGTTTCTTTTTGATAATGCCAACATCTATCACATTTTTGACCATCAGCCTTTAAAATTTGGATCTTTCCAAATTCACTATTATCGATAATTAGTGAATTCTCATCCAAATCGGATACCATTTTGAAATTAGAAACTATAAGCCAATCCCTAAATAAATCTACATCTTCATTACCAAATTTTTCTAGCCAAGTCAGAGAATCTTTTACGACTTTATCTTCAGGTAAATAATTAACTTCTGTTTCTAAAGCTGCTCCAATTATTTGTTTATTTCTACATCCCTCTATAGCTTTGTTAATTTCGACTCTCAAATTTCTCAAATTAGTAATGTGTTCATTAAGTATTTTATTTTTCCATGACTGTGAAAAGATTGGCCATCCCCTTTCAAATACTGATTTTTCTTTAGTTGAATATGGAATATTCTGCCAAATATCTTCAGCCATATGACAAAGTACTGGGGAAATAAGAACAGCTAAATTTTCGACAACTTTTGACATCACAAACTGACATGATCTTCTTCTAAATTGGGATTTAGAACTTACATATAACCTATCCTTCGCAATATCCAAATAAAAATTTGATAAATCTACAACGCAAAAACTTTGTAAAATTTGAAAAAATTTTGAAAATTCATAATTTTCATAAGCATTTGATATTTGATCTGTAACCTCAACTAATCTGCCCAACATCCATTGATCCAAAAGCGGTAATTGATCAATTTCAAAACTATCAATATTAGGGTCATAATCATGAATGTTACCTAGAAGATATCTTGCAGTATTACGAACTTTTCTATAAACATCTGATAGTTGCTTAAGTATATTTGAACCTATTGGTACATCTACTGAATAATCCACAGAGCTTACCCATAGTCTTAAAACATCAGCGCCATATGCAGGTTCAGTTTTTTTATTATTACCTCCATTTATAATTATATTTGGATCAACAACGTTGCCTAAAGATTTGCTCATTTTTCTTCCATTTTCATCAAGTGCAAAGCCATGAGTTAAAACTTTCTTATATGGAGGTTTATTATTAACTGCAACTGATGTGAGTAAAGAAGACTGGAACCAACCTCTATGTTGATCAGAGCCCTCTAAATAAAGATCTGCTGGATATTTCAATTCACTTCTTTGTTCACAAACTGCGGCCCAGCTAGATCCTGAATCAAACCAAACATCCATTGTGTCTGTTCCTTTTTCCCATAGATCAGAATCTTTTACATAATTTTCTGGCAATAGATTCTTAACATCCCAATCCCACCAAATATCTGCCCCGTGTTCTCTAAAAAGTTCTTTTATGTGATTAATTATCTCGCTGTTTAAGAGAATTTCATTACCATTTTTTTTATAAAAAACTGGAATTGGAACCCCCCAGGACCGTTGTCTGGAAATACACCAATCCCCTCTACCAACAACCATGGAATAAATTCTTTTCTTTCCAGTTGCTGGCATCCACTCAACATCTTCGATTGCCTTTAATGCAGAAGATCTAAAGCCATTTACAGATGCAAACCATTGTTCTGTTGCTCTAAAAATAGTTGGTTTTTTAGTTCTCCAATCATAAGGGTATCTATGCTTATAATTTTCCTGTAATAGAAGCAAATTATTTCTCTTTAAATGTTCAATAATTAAATTATTTGCGTCTTTTAGGACATTTGATCCTTTGAATTGACCAGAATATTCATTTAGGTTACCTTTTTCATCAACAATACATGTTGTAGGTAAACCATATTTTTGACCTACATTGAAATCGTCCATACCATGACCGGGCGCAGTATGAACAATTCCAGTGCCAGATTCTGTAGTAATGTAATCTCCACCAATCACAATTCTGCAACTTTTATTTTTGGTAGGATGTTGATATTCAATATTTTCCAAGAAAGCTCCTTTAACTTCAAAAAGAGTCCTCAGATCTTTATTAAATTTTTTACTAATTTCAGAAGATAATTCTTTTGCAAAAAGGTATATTAGTTTCTCTTCATCAAGAGCAAAAACATATGTTAATTGTGGATTTACGGCAACTGCTTCATTTGCTGGGATGGTCCAGGGTGTGGTAGTCCAAATAGTTATGAAAGAATTACTTCGGAAAACATCCTTTTCAATATTGGGATTCTCTTTACATAATTCCAAAAGAATATTTTCAGATAATTTAGTGATTTTTAAGGAAACATAAATACTATTTGAAGAATGATCATCAGGATATTCTAATTCTGCTTCTGCTAGTGCAGTCCTCGAAGATGGACTCCAATGAACAGGTTTAAGACCTCGATATATATACCCATTTAAAAACATTTTCCCAAATACCCCAATCTGAGCAGATTCATAACTTTTCCTAAGTGTTAAGTAAGGATTATCCCAATCTCCCCATATGCCCCACCTTTTAAAGCCCTTCATTTGATTGTTTATTTGTATATATGCATAATCTGTTGCTTTTTTTCTTAGATTCAAAGTATCTAGATTCTTTCTTTCATCAGATTTTAAATTTTGAAGTACTTTTAATTCAATAGGTAATCCATGGCAGTCCCAACCAGGAACGTAATGTACCCTGAATCCTCTTAAGGTTTTATATTTATTTATTATGTCTTTTAAGACTTTATTGAGAGCATGACCCATATGAAGCGCTCCATTTGCATATGGTGGACCATCATGCAAAGTAAATGTGTTTCCTGGGTTCTTTGAACCTAATTCGAAATCAATATTATTTTTAGCCCAGAAATTCTGAATTTCAGGTTCTCTTACAACTGAGTTAGCCCGCATTGAGAAGTCAGTTTTAAGTAAATTTAGAGTTTCTTTATAAGAAAAGTCTGATTTTTGTTCTTTGCTATTTTGAGATTTCATACGGCGATATAGGAAATATTAGTGATCAAAAGAATTGTTTAAATAAATTTAATTTATTATATTCTTTCTTAAATGACTTGTAGTTTTTTTGGTATGTATCAAATAACCAATTGATTAGGTTTCAGACTTTTATTTTATCATTTTTATCATTTTTATCATTTCTTACCCACTTTTTTTGGGTCAGATTTTGATTATTGCTACCAAAATTGAATAAATTTAAAGGTTTGGTGAAATTACTGACTACAAGACTACTAGCCTCTAATATTTTTGAAAGATTATTTTTGAATTCTAAAAAAGAAGTTAGTTTTTTCTTTTCATTATCTGTCAATTGGTACCACCTAGATAAAAAAAGCTCTATCAAATAGAAAACAACTAGAATTGTTAATAAAAGAAAGATTCCAAAAAAAGATTCATCTATTATTTTATTTTTTATTATTAATATAAAACCTATTAATAAATTCAAAAAAGCTTTTATTAAGTCTCTTGGTTTGCCGAGCTCAAGATAAATTATCGGTACGAATATAAATATAGTTCCAATAGCGATATAAAAAGATCCCAAATAAACCATGAAACTATTCATTAAATTATTAGATTATTTAAATAAATTATAAGAAGTTGATATAAATAAATAAACTTTCTATAAGAATTCTCTTAAGTGCGGTCGGGGAGACTTGAACTCCCACACCCGAAGATACGAGTACCTAAAACTCGCGCGTCTACCAATTCCGCCACGACCGCTCAAAATAAATATTAATTGAAAGAGGCTAATTTAGAAATTATTTTTAACCTAAGGTGATTAATTTGACACATAAAATTTAATTAAATATCTTTTTTAAAAAAAATTTCAGCATCGAGAATACAATCATCCATAATTATTAGTTATATTGTTTAGAGAATATAAGAAACTATTCCAAACTTATCCCATAAAAATACAACAAATATTACTAATTCTTCAAAAACTTCCAATTGGCAAAGGGAAATAAAAGCCTATGTGGACCCACCAAGTTTTTGGAATCCAACACTGGGGCTTTTTTTTGGTGGTTATTTTCTTGCTTTTCTTAGCATATGGCAATGGTATAGAGGTGTTTGGCCTCTACCTTTACTAGTTGCTACTGCTTTCTTAGCTTTGCATGTTGAAGGCACAGTCATTCATGATGCTTGTCATAAAGCTGCACATCCAGTTCCTTGGATAAATCAAGCAATGGGGCATGGTTCAGCAATTCTTTTAGGATTTAGTTTTCCAGTTTTTACAAGAGTTCATTTACAACATCATATGCATGTAAATCATCCCAAGAATGATCCAGATCATATCGTCAGTACTTTCGGTCCAATTTGGTTAATTGCTCCAAGATTTTTTTATCATGAAGTCTTTTTCTTTCAAAGAAAACTTTGGCGAAAATATGAACTACTGCAATGGGGTATTGAAAGATCAATCTTTATATCAATAATCTTGGCAGGTATAAAATTTGATTTTATGAATCTAATCTATAATTTATGGTTCGGACCAGCATTAATGGTTGGAGTTACTTTAGGAATATTCTTTGATTATCTTCCCCATAGACCTTTTCGATCAAGAAACAAGTGGATAAATTCTCGAGTTTACCCAAGCAAATTTATGAATTTACTAATAATGGGTCAAAACTACCATCTTATCCATCATCTTTGGCCATCAATTCCTTGGTTTGAATACAAAATAGCTTATGAAAAAACTAAACCACTGTTGGATATGAAGGGTTCCCCTCAACGTGTTGGTATCTTTGAAAGTAAAGAAGACATTTTTAATTTTATTTACGACTTATTAATAGGTATAAGGAGTCATAGCAAAAAGGGGGGGAAGATCAGAAAGATAATTAATTTATATCCAGGATATAAGATAAAAAAATTCTTACTGAAGATAGTGAATAAAACATTTATAGGGAGCAACTAACTTATTCATCGATAATTTTAGGTACTTTGTAATATTGATCTTCTCTAGATGGACCTAACTCTAAAAGCTCTTCTAAACATTCAGAATTTTTCTGTTCGTCCTTCCTAAATACATTTACAACTTCTATAGCTCTTGTTGTACATGGCACATCAGCTGTATCAATTTTTTCAAGTTGTTTAATATATTCCAATATTTTTTCTAGTTGAGTTGCGTGATTATTAATCTCATTTTCATTAAGTTCCAGTCTCGCTAAATGAGCAACTTTTTTAACCTCTTCTTTAGTTATTTTTGTCATATTTTGAATTCTCCTATATTTTTTAATAGTAGTTTATTTAAAACATTCTATTCATAGATTCCAAGAATTACAAACAATAATAAAGCTATAGTCAAATATTTTTGAAAAACAATTTCGACATATATAGACTCAACTATATTTCTCAGCTAAAAATAATATTAGATAAATACCACAAAATAGAAAAACATTTATTTCCAAAAAATTTCTTTTATCGGCACTCTAAGTTTGTTGCCCCGGATTTAATTGGCTGTTACCTCATAAGAAATAATGAAAAGAATCAAATAAAGGGGGTTATCGTTGAAACTGAAGCTTATTCTCAAGAAGAAGAAGCATGTCATGGGTCTAGGAAAAAAACTCAATCAAACAAATCATTATTTGGTGAACCCGGGACATTTTATATTTACAAATCTTATGGCATTCATCATTGTTTAAACATAGTTACTGATAAAGAAAATTTTGCGAGTGGTGTTTTAATCAGAGCAGTTTTTATTCCTAATGAGAATGAAAGATCAGCTTCTGGACCTGGTCTAGTTACTAAGAGATTCGATATAGACGTTTCATTTAACTCACTTCAAGTTCTTAAAAACAATTATTTATGGATTTCTCAAAGAGAATCAACTCTAGAAAAAAAAGATCTTATTCAAACTACGAGAATTGGCATATCCAAAGCAAAAAATATAAAATGGCGTTGGTATCTCAAAAATAGTAGAAGTGTCAGTAAGAAAGCAAAAGGTGACAAAACACCTCAATTCAAATAATCACTTATCTTTATAAGCGTAATGCAAATTTGGCCTCATAAACATATCCACACACTCGCTAATTTTTCAATTGAAGATTACAAATCAGTATTTGAATTAGCTAATAGATTTGACGCACTAAAGAATGCAGGAACTAAAAAGATACCTGCCCTACAAGGCACCTTGGTGACTTCTTTGTTTTTTGAGGCTAGTACAAGAACAAAAAATAGTTTTGAGCTTGCGGCAAAAAGACTTTCTGCTGATATACAAACCTTTGCTCCAGCCTCAAGTTCTTTAACGAAAGGAGAAACAATTATTGATACAGCAATTACTTATTCAGCAATGGGAGCAGATACATTAGTTATTAGACATTCATCAAGTTACATAACCTTTGAGATCGCAAAAAAACTTGATGCAATAAATTCTAGGACTTCGATCCTTAATGCAGGAGATGGGTCACATAGTCACCCTAGTCAAGGATTACTTGATATTTATACATTAATAAAATTCTTCTCGAAAAAATCGCTAAATCCAGAGGTTTTAAATTCTAAAAATATTTTAATAATTGGTGATGTTGATCATTCAAGGGTTGCAAGATCAAATATTTGGGCTTTGAGTGCATTTGGCGCAGACATAACTTTATGTGGTCCTAAAACATTAATACCTGATCAATTTACTAATTTTTTAAAAACTCCTGTCCCAAATCAAGCAGAAGATCCTGTTAAATCGAGAGGTTCCATAACAATTTCTAGATCATTGGAAGAATCAATAAAAATTGCAGATGCAGTTATTGTGTTAAGGCTCCAGAAAGAAAGAATGATGGAGAATTTATTAAGCAACATTAATTCATATAGTTTGGATTACGGCTTAACCCTGGATAAATTAACTTTAAATAGTAAAGAAATTCCAATTCTTCATCCCGGACCTATTAATAGAGGTATTGAAATCAGTAGTGAAGTAGTAGATAAATATCCTAATTGCTTAATCAACAATCAAGTTGCAAATGGTATTCCCATAAGAATGGCGTTACTTTATTTATTACAAAAATATAATGAACAAATTTAAAGTAATTTAAGACTTTCAGTAAAGAAGCCATAAAATATTCCTAATCTAAATGAATCTAATAATAGAACTAAAAATTTTTTTTTCCTTTCAATTCGAAAATTTCTTCTAAGAACTATCAAAATTTCAATAAAAACAACCGATAAGAACGCTGCTACCGGATCCATAAGTTCCACTACAGCACTTACCATACCAAGTGAACTTCCTAAAAAATAACCTAATAAAAGTATTATTAAAGATGTTGAATATCTTCTCCATGGATTATTTGCCCACATACTGAGTGTTTGAATATTTTCTACAATCTTTAATTGAAAATTTGTCTTTTGTGGTCTAAAAACCATTTTGTTTTACACTAAGCCGCTTCAGAGTTTGTTTGAATTTTAGTGTTTCCTTCTACTAATTCAAGTAAAGCCTCCAACTGTGCCATAATTCCTCTCAGTTCTCCTGGCTCAGGATAAAGTTCATCTTCTTTTATCCCTAAATGCATTTCTCTTAATTCTTGCCTTAAATAGCGTAGGTGACTAATAACTTGCTCTCTTTTGGTTTGCGACATGATTAATTTTAATTCTTAGAATTTTAAGAAATAATATTTTCTATAAGGGAAGTTTGCATATTTTTAACTGAGAATGAAGATAAATCTTTTATATAACATGTCAAAAAAATACCTTCGAACATTATCATATTCTTGTAAATATGTTTTTAACACTTCTATCAATTCTAAATAAATTGCTTGAAGCTTTATTATTAGAATATTGTCTTAATTCAATATGGAATTTATTTCTGAAAATAAGATAAGTGAGGAACTAGTCAATTCTTTCAATGAAGAAATGACCTTAGAGCTTGCAAAAAGGTTAGAAGAAGATAATTATTCAACACCATTTGATGGTTTAAAAGATTGGCACTTGCTTAGAGCACTTGCAATCAACAGACCTGAATTAACATCTGATTATATCCATCTCCTTGATCAGGAACCTTTTGATGAAAACTAAAAAAACAGACTCGAAAATAAAGATTCTTTTATTAATTACAGGGAGTATTGCAGCTGTAAGAATTCCACTATTGGTTAGCCAATTATCAAAAGAACATTATGAAATAAGATGCGTTTTATCTAAAAATGCAGAAAAATTAATAAAACCCCTTTCCCTCTCTATCTTAAGCAGAAATCCTTGCGTTTTAGAAAATGATCAGTGGTTAAATATTCAATCATCGCCTCTTCATATAGAACTATGTAATTGGGCTGATATTTTAATTATTGCTCCTTTAACAGCAACAACATTATCAAAATGGGTCACCGGCAATGCCGATGGATTGATTCCAAGCATCTTAATGGCAAATATTAAGCCAATTATTGTTGCGCCAGCTATGAATACACAAATGTGGCTAAATAATGCTGTCCAGAAAAATTATGAGGATTTACAGAATTATAAAAATGTTTTATCTTTGCAACCAAGTGAAGGCCTCCTAGCATGTGATGCGATTGGCATCGGAAAGCTACCTCCTAATGATCTGATCCAGTTAGCTATTGAATTTATAATTTCACATGATCAAAATCCTTATCGGAAAGATTTACTTAACAAAGATATCTTAATAACTGGAGGTTCCACCTCAGAAAACATTGATGCCGCAAGAAATATTTCTAATAAAAGTTCTGGAGCTATGGGCTTACTTCTTTCTCAAGTGGCTAGGTTCAGAGGAGCTAATGTAAAATACATCCATGGGCCTTTGAAAATCAATAAAGATCTAACTGATGGAATCAAAAGATATGAAATTGAGACAAGTGTTGAGTTACTAAGTGCAATTAAAAGTGAAATTTTGAATTATGATTATTTTTTCATGAATGCAGCAGTATCTGATTTTAAAGTAAATTATGATGCACAGGCTAAAATTCCTAAAGATAAAATCAATGATCATTTAATTAAAAATTTGGAAATAGTCCCAGATATTTTAAAAACGATTAGTAAATCCAAAAAAGATAATCAAGTTTTTGTAGGCTTTTGTGCTTTTACAGGGCCTATTGAAGAAGCAAGAGAAATAATTAAAAAAAAGATTTACCAAAAAGGTTGTGATTATCTATTCGCAAATCCAATTGATCTTAAAGGCCAGGGATTTGGGTTTTTAGCGCAAAATGAAGGTTGGCTATTCGATAAAAAAGATATGGAGCACCATATAAATAAAACATCAAAAATTGATCTAGCGAATAAATTAATAACTCAGATTATTTCAGTGGACAAATAAAAAATATTTTTTAATTTGTATTTTTTTGTAATCTTAATCATTAAAAATAATGTGATAGCTTAAAATAATTCCAGTTTTTTAAAATCTAAAAAGCTACGGGTTGTTTCGAGGATTTAAAATACCTAACTTTTATGGTCCTTTCCCTTGTAATATCCCTACTGAAACTATTTAGATGACCTTTAATCAATCGTCACAGAACTTTACTGCAAATTTAATTATGAGAATTCGTTCTTTTTTAGCTTTTGTTATTTCAATTTGTTTAACTTTTGCTTTCGTACCAGCTAAATCATATGCTTTTTCTGAAAGAGGAAATGCACAATTTACAGATGTTGTTAATACAGGAAAAGCTAATGATTGTCCTACGTTAGACTCATCTCTTGTCGGATCAATATCTCTAGGGAATGGAGATAGCCTTAAGGGAATATGCATGCATCCAACAGAAGTTTACGTGAAAGTGCCAGGAACGAAAAGGAAAGCTGCAGAATTTGTTTCTACAAAAATTATTAGTCCCAGAAATAACACTACAGTTACAGAAGTTTATGGAGATATAGATTCAGGAACTTTCACCGAAAAAGGTGGTATTGATTTTCAACTTATTACTGTATTAACACCTGGTGGCTTAGAGGTCCCATTCGCATTCTCAGCAAAAGATCTTACAGCTGATTTACCTTCATCTATTGAGCCAGGCACTGAGGTTAGTGGTTCAACATTTACACCTAACTACAGAACTGGTGATTTTCTAGATCCTAAAGCAAGAGCTAAAAATACTGGTGTTGAATATGCTCAAGGTTTAGTTGCATTAGGAGGAGATGATGAAGAACTTGCTAAAGAAAATATTAAAGTTGATGTAAATGGTACTGGTGTTATTACTCTTTCAATAAACAATGTAGATTCTGACACAGACGAATTTGCTGGTACTTTCGAAGCTATCCAACCTTCAGATACAGATATGGGTTCAAAAGATCCACTTGATGTAAAAATAATAGGAGAGCTTTACGGAAGAAAGGCATAAATACTAAATAAGAAAAAAAAGGGGGTTAAACCCCTCTTTTTTTTTCAAAATTTTTCTTTAAAAATAAAAAAAATGGAATTACAACAAAAAACAAAAACAGACTCTAATGGACTAATACCGCCTTATGGAGGGGAACTAAAAAATTTAATTATCATAGATAATAACCTTAAAAATGATCTCATCTCCAAAGCTACTTATGAGTTTGAATGTAGCGAGAGAAATGCATGTGATGTCGAACTTTTGATGGTTGGGGCTTTTTCTCCCTTGGAAGGTTTTATGGATGAGAGTAACTACAAATCGGTTATCAAAAATATTAGAGACGCAAGCGGTTTACTTTTTGGCTTACCAATTGTGTTTGATTCAAATAATGAAAAAGTTAAAGCTGGTGAAACAATCTTGCTTACCTACAAAAACCAAAAAATAGCAGTTTTAGAAGTAAGTTCTATGTGGGAGCCTGATAAATCCTTAGAAGCTAAACTTTGTTATGGCACTAATTCCTTAGATCATCCTGCTGTTAAGATGATTTTTAATGAGAGAGGAAGATTTTATATAGGAGGAAGAGTTTATGGATTCGAGTTGCCAATTAGGGAGTTCCCCTGCAAAACCCCTTTAGAAGTAAGAGCTACGCTGCCATCAAATTATGATGTAGTTGCATTTCAATGCAGAAATCCAATTCATAGGGCACATTATGAATTATTTACTAATGCTCTACTATCAGAGAATGTCTCTCCTAATTCAGTTGTTTTAGTACATCCAACTTGTGGGCCAACGCAACAAGATGATATCCCTGGGAAAGTTAGATATTTGACCTATAAAGAATTGGAAGAAGAAATATCTGATGAAAGGATAAAATGGGCTTTTTTACCTTATTCAATGCATATGGCAGGACCAAGAGAAGCTCTTCAACATATGATAATCAGGAGGAATTATGGCTGCACCCATTTTATTATCGGTAGAGATATGGCTGGCTGTAAGTCATCATCAACAGGAGAAGATTTTTATGGCCCATATGACGCCCAGAATTTTGCAAAAAAATGCGCAGACGAATTGATGATGAGGACTGTTCCTTCAAAAAATTTAGTTTATACCAAGGAAAAAGGATATATTACAGCTGAAGAAGCTAAAGAATTAAATTATGAAATTATGAAACTTAGTGGTACTGAATTTAGGAAGAAATTGAGGAATGGCGAGCCAATTCCTGAATGGTTTGCATTCAAAAGTGTAGTAGATGTTCTTAGACGCTCTTAATAATGTTTTATTATTAGTATCATAGTTTTAATAAAGATTATTTATCGTGAACAAACGCTGGAGAAACGTAGGACTTTATGTTCTAGCTGTTATTACTGTAATTTTCATTGGTACTTCTGTATTTGATAATTCAAGTACTGAAAATGCTACAAAAACCTTAAGATATAGTGATTTTATAGAGGCAGTTCAAGATAAAGAGATCAGTAGAGTCCTAATATCTCCAGACAATGCAACAGCTCAAGTTGTTGAAGATGATGGGAGCAGATCAGAGGTCAATTTAGCCCCAGACAAAGATTTGTTAAAAATCCTAACTGAAAATAATGTAGACATTGCTGTAACTCCTACAAAATTAGCTAATCCATGGCAACAAGCTGTAAGTAGCTTGATTTTTCCAGTACTTTTGATTGGAGGCTTATTTTTTCTTTTCCGAAGATCCCAAAGCGGAAACGCTGGAGGGGGTAATCCTGCTATGAGTTTCGGTAAAAGCAAAGCCAGACTCCAAATGGAACCATCTACACAAGTAACTTTTTCAGATGTTGCAGGTGTTGAAGGAGCAAAATTAGAACTCACTGAAGTTGTAGATTTTCTTAAAAGTCCTGATAGATTTACTGCAGTTGGAGCAAAAATTCCAAAAGGGGTTCTTCTTGTTGGACCTCCTGGTACAGGTAAAACATTGCTAGCTAAAGCGGTAGCTGGAGAAGCAGGAGTACCTTTTTTCTCAATATCAGGTTCAGAATTTGTAGAAATGTTTGTAGGAGTTGGGGCCAGCAGAGTAAGAGATCTTTTTGAACAAGCTAAAAAGAATGCCCCTTGTATTGTTTTCATTGACGAAATAGATGCTGTTGGAAGACAAAGGGGTGCTGGCATGGGAGGTGGAAATGATGAAAGAGAACAAACATTAAATCAACTCCTAACCGAAATGGATGGTTTCGAAGGTAATTCGGGAATAATAATAGTTGCGGCTACTAATAGGCCTGATGTCTTAGATTCAGCTTTAATGCGTCCCGGAAGATTTGATAGACAGGTAACAGTAGACAGACCCGATTATGCAGGAAGATTACAAATATTAAACGTTCACGCTAAAGATAAAACACTCTCAAAAGATGTTGATTTAGATAAAGTTGCCAGAAGAACTCCAGGATTTACAGGAGCTGATTTAGCTAATCTACTTAACGAAGCAGCAATATTAGCAGCTAGAAAAGATCTAGATAAAGTGAGTAACGACGAAGTTGGTGACGCTATTGAAAGAGTAATGGCTGGACCAGAGAAAAAAGATAGAGTTATTAGTGACAAGAAAAAAGAATTAGTTGCTTATCACGAAGCAGGTCATGCGCTTGTAGGAGCATTAATGCCTGATTATGACCCTGTAGCAAAGGTTTCAATAATTCCTAGAGGACAAGCAGGAGGTCTTACGTTTTTTACTCCAAGTGAAGAAAGAATGGAATCAGGTCTCTACTCACGTTCTTACCTACAAAATCAAATGGCTGTAGCTTTAGGTGGAAGAGTTGCAGAAGAATTAGTTTACGGAGAAGAAGAAGTTACAACGGGGGCTTCAAATGACTTACAGCAAGTTGCTAATGTAGCAAGACAAATGATTACTAAATTCGGCATGAGTGACAAAATAGGACCAGTCGCCTTAGGACAATCTCAAGGAGGTATGTTTCTTGGCAGGGATATGAGTTCTACAAGAGATTTTTCTGAAGATACAGCTGCAACTATAGATGTAGAGGTTTCAGAGCTAGTAGATGTAGCCTACAAGAGAGCAACGAAAGTTTTATCTGACAATAGACCTGTACTTGATGAAATGGCTCAAATGCTTATTGAAAGAGAAACTATAGATACTGAAGATATTCAAGATTTGCTTAATCGTTCGGAAGTTAAAGTAGCAAATTATATTTAGTTTATAAAAATTAAATTTTTCATGAATACTAACGAAGATTCTTTTTCGAATTTATGGCAAAAAGAATCTTTTTTTTTATTGATAAAACCTGAGAATAGTATCTACTCAAATAATTCTATAAGAAATTCATTTTTTAAAGAACTAGAATGCTTAGTAAAATTCGGATTAAAGAATATTGAGATAAGTTGGTCTAACAACAAAAATTGGTTGGATTTTGTATCCGAAATCAAAATTAAATATCCAAAAATTAATTTAGGCTCTGCCTCTATAGTTAATAAGCAATCATTAGAGGATTCTTTAAAAATTGGATTAACTTTTTCAATGATGAAATTCTGGGATAAAGATCTTTTCATTTATGCAAAGTCAAAAAATTATTTATTAATTCCTGGGATTAAAAATTTAAAAGATCTTAAGGAAGCTATAAATTTAAATTGCAAAATTATCAAAATTTATCCAATAAAAAGTAAAGATAGTTCGATAGATATACTCAACTTTAAAAATATTGATTTCATTGCTGCTGGAGGCCTATCAATCAATGACGTAAAAACTTATAAATCTTTAGGATTCAAAGCAATCGTGATTGGAGATAAAGGCATCATAAATAAAAAATTTGATCCAAAAATATCTGAATGGCTCAAAAACAATTAAATCAAAGATAAATATAATTTATCTAACAAAACTACTTATTATTCATTAAGCCACATTGAGCTTGATTCAGAAGTAAATGATCAGCAAGTACTAATGCCACCATAGCATCAACCATAGGGACTGCTCTTGGTAGAACGCATGGATCATGCCTCCCTTTTGCTTTCAACAATACTTCTTTTCCTTCAGCATTTACAGTTTTCTGTTCTTTTCCTATGGTTGCTGTGGGTTTAAAAGCTATCTTCATCTCAATATTTTCGCCATTACTTATTCCTCCTTGTATTCCGCCTGAATTGTTAGATGTTGTTTTTAACTTACTAATATCATCAGACTTAATGAAGGCATCATTATGTTCGCTTCCTTTTAAATAAGTTCCAGAGAAACCTGAACCTATTTCAAAGCCTTTCGTGGCAGGCAAAGACATCAAAGCTTTTGCCAAATCAGCTTCTAATTTATCAAAAACAGGCATTCCAAGACCAGACGGAACATTCCTTACCATACATTCAATAACACCTCCACAAGAGTCTCCTTGACGCTTTAATTCCTTAATTCTCTCTATCATTTCTGCTGATACCTTTTCATCAGGACATCTAACAATATTAGAATCTATTTTATTGGGAGAAATCTTCTCTTTATTGATATCAGAATCAATATCATGTATGCGCTTTACCCAAGATAGTATTTCAATGTTGCAGAAGTTTTTTAATAATTGTTTTGCTATGGCACCAGCGGCTACCCTTCCAATTGTTTCTCTAGCAGAGGCTCTTCCTCCCCCAGAACTTGCCTGAATTCCATATTTAAGATGATATGTACCATCTGCATGAGAAGGTCTAAATACTTGCTCCAAATTATTATAATCTCCTGGTCTTTGATCCTTGTTTCTTACCAACATTGCTATTGGAGTTCCAAGTGTTAAGCCTTCCTTTATCCCACTTAATATTTCAATTTTATCTTCTTCATTTCGAGGTGTTGTAATGTCACTTTGTCCAGGTCTACGCCTATTTAATTCATTTTGTATTAGCTTTACATCTATTTTTAATCTCGGGGGGCATCCATCAAGAATAACTCCTACTGCGCCACCA